>NZ_FNQO01000003.1 GCF_900107725.1 Microbulbifer marinus
TCGTCGTCGTCGTCGTCGTCGTCGTCGTCATCGTCGTCGTCGTCGTCGTCGTCGTCGTCGTCGTCGTCATCGTCGTCGTCGTCGTCGTCGCCCTCGCCAAAAAGAGGTCTCGGGCCCAAACCGCCATCGTCGTCATCGTCAGCGGCCGCGACGACAGCGCCCACTCCTAGCAGCCCAAGACCTGCACCCCACCAGGGAAACGCCGCCGCAGCAGGGGCAGCGGCGGGAACCGCAGCCGGAGCTGGGAAACCCGCACCACCAAGCATCGCCAGGTGCACGACCTCGTTTTCTCCATCAAGTACCAACTCGCTGCGATCACCGTCTTCGTCAACCTGGAAGAAGTTGGCGATGACAATCTGCTCACCCGACTTGAGGATGACGACCAGATCCATCCCCTTCCTGCCATAGGAGGCAATCTCGTCCGACTTCATGGGCAGCTTGACCAGCCCAACAGAAGTCAAGTCCAGGTCATCCAGCGGTACCTCTTTCAACGAGCGGGTGCCCTTCTCATAAATCGTTGCGATCATGCTTTCACCTACCTACAACACTTGCGGAACTTCATTTACACATGTGCTAACACGCGTAAGCTAAATCGGCCGTCTGACGCCTTGGAAGCTTTGGAATGGATCCGCTAATAGGTATGAGCTTTGCCTTCCCTTTGCATCCACAGTCCAGCCTGCACAATTTGCACATTTTTTGTACAGCCATATTTGGTATGGACTGCTACAGGGAACCTTTCAAGAGAAAAAATACCGCCAGCTATACTGAGCCCACCGGTTTATGGATGAATCGATAATAAGGAAGTAAGACGTCCTCGATGGCCATTGATGAAGACAACGACAACGCCTGCAACAGCCGCAAAAGTCGCGCGCTGGTTGATACGCCGGTGGGACCAATAGCCGGCACAATTGATATAAGGAAGGGGGTTAGGCGTTTTCTGGGCATACCGTACGCCCGCCCCGCCGTCGGCGAACTCCGCTGGCAACCGCCGCAGCAGCTACCGGCCTGGCAAGTACCATTCAATGCAATCAATTTCGGCATGCCGGCGGCACAGAACCCGTCTTCCTTAATGGAAGTGTGCGGCCCCAACGGTGAGCCGCCGGAAAGCGAGGACTGCCTCTACCTAAATATTTACGCCCCGCCACATGTTGGCGAAAGAAAACTGCCGGTGATGCTTTGGGTGCACGGTGGTGGCTTTTCTATTGGTTCGGGCTGCCAGGAAATTTACAACGGTTGCCATCTGGCCGCGAACGGTCGCGCCATTGTCGTTACCTTCAATTACCGGCTCGGCGCTCTCGGCTTTTTGCGCCTACGGGATTTCTGCGACATTCCCGCCAGTGGCAATGAAGGGCTGCTGGACCAGATTGCCGCACTAGAGTGGGTGCGAAAAAATATATCTGCCTTTGGCGGAGACCCCGACAATATCACCCTCTTTGGCGAGTCCGCCGGTGCCATGAGCATCGCTGCGATGCTTGCCGCGCCGCGCAGTCGCGGCCTTTTCCGGCGCGCCATAATGCAGAGCGGCCACCCCGGCGCAATGCACAGTATCGAGCGCGCCAACGATTTGGCGCAGGCATTCGTTACGCACCTGCAGCGGGCGGGCCACAGCTCGCCGGAATCCGCCAGCACCCGCGCCCTGCTGCAGGCCCAGCAGGCGGTAATGACCGATCCGCGCATGGAGAAGTGCTGGGGGCAGCTGCCCTTCAAGCCGGTGCTCGATGGCGAGCTTCTGCAAACCAGTGCCGTGGAAACCCTGCGGAGTGGCGGCACGCCCGAGGTATCCCTGTTGCTTGGCAGCAACCTGGATGAATGGAACCTGTTCAGCGCCGCCGCCCCCCAGATATTTACCCTGGACGACGCACAGATACGCGCGCGCCTTGAGTGGCTGTTGCCGGGCCACCTGCTCGACCCGCTGCTGCGTTACTACCACGAGTTGGCGACTTCCATCGACGACAACCCCTGGCCCGAATGGAGCCGAACCTGGAACCTGCTACTCACGGATATGGTCTTTACCCTGCCCGGCCTGCGCCTGCTGCAGGCTCACCGCGGCGAGCAATTCCACTATCACTTCGCCCAACCCCTGGCCGCGCAACCACTGCTTGGTGCCTGCCACGCAGTGGAGCTGGGCTACGTCTTCGGCACCCACGGCGCCATGGCCCTGCAACCCCTGTACGGCGGCGAAAGCGACCCCCACCGGCTTAGCAATACGATGCGCGAAGCCTGGCTGAACTTTGCCGAATGCGGAGACCCCGGCACAGACTGGCCCCGCTTCAACCGGGGCCATAGCCGCCGCTTCGGCGATCACCCCACCGCGCGCCCCTTCGACACAGCGGAACTGGCCAGAGTGTGGCAAGATGTGCCAGACGATCTGCTGAATGGTTACCTGTAATCAATGACAAAAATACTACTGGTCCGCCACGGTGAAGCGGCAAAGGGGCCAACCATACCAGACCCGGAACTCACCGAATTAGGTCATCAGCAAGCGGAGCGGCTCGCTCGCAAGCTGGCCGGTTCAACGCCCTTTCTTCTTACCAGCAGTCCGAAGACCCGTGCGCGCCAGACAGCCCAGCCACTGGCAGACATCTGGCAGCGCCCGGTCAACATAGAAAAAGCAGTCACGGAAATCCCATCACCCGAAGGGATGCCACTCAGAGAGCGTGGCCGGTGGATTCGCACCCTGCTCGACAGCAATTGGGATCTACTGGACGAGCGGCAGTTGGCGTGGCGCAGCGATCTCTTGAGTTATCTACTGCGGCTGGAAGAAGACACGGCAATTTTCTGCCATTTTATGGTGATCAACTCCATCGTTGCGGAAATTCGGGGCGATAAACGGATAAAACAGTTCCGCCCCGATTATACGTCGGTGACGGAGTTGCGGCTGACCGACGGAGATCTCGAATTGATCCGACTGGGGCGGGAACGGGGCAGCCGCATTTTGTAGAGCAAAGCCGGGGCGAGCACTGAGCTCGCCCATCAGCCGGGCGAAAAATGCCAACTTCTGGAAATCAAGCCAGACTCTTGCTCACCACTTCATACAGGTCCGCGGATAGCTTGCCGGAATCCATTACCGCCTGAAGCGCGCCCTGCATTTTTTCACCCAGTTCTCCCCGGTATTTCTTCCAGCGCGTGATCGGGATAACCAGGCGCGCCGCAATCTGCGGGTTGAGTTTATCCAGGGCAATGACTTGCTCGGCAACAAATTCAAAGCCGCTACCATCGGCACGATGGAACTGGGTGAAATTGCGGTTGGCGAAACCACCGATCACCGCGCGGACCTTGTTCGGATTCTTCTGCTCGAAGGCCGGATGCTGCATCAGTTCACGCACTTTCTCCAGGGTTCCCCACCTGGCGCTGGTGCTCTGCAGGCCGAACCACAATTCCACCACCTGGGTGTCCTGCCGCCAGCGCTGATAAAATTGCGCCAGCGCCGCCTCCGTATCGGCGGCCTCAGCAAAGTTAACCAGTGCCCCCAGTGCCGCGGCACTGTCGGTCATATTGCTGGCCCGATGGAACTGCTGCTGCGCCAGCTCGAGCGCGTCGGTATCCTCGGTCACACACAGATAGGTCAGACAGGTATTCTTCAGACTGCGCGCGGCAATTTCTGCCGCATCGGGGCTGTAGGGTTTGTCGCTATGCAGGCCGCGGTAGCAGACCAGCAGATCGTCCTTCAGGGCTTTCGCCAGGGCTCCGCGGGCAAATTTGCGTGCAACAATGATGGCCTCTGCATCGATCTGTTCGGATTGCTCCGCCAGCGTCTGCTCGCTCGGCAGAGCCAGCATTTCCGCAATCAGTGCCGGATCCAGATCGCGATTCTGCAGCACGCTGCGATAGGCCGCCACCAGCGCCTCCGGCAGATACAGCGACTTGCCCTGGCGGTAGTCAGACTGCAGCTGTTCGAGCGCCATAAACGCCAGGCGCTGACTGGCATCCCAGCGGTTGAATGCGTCCGAGTCATTGCGCATCAGGAACAACAGCTGCTCGGTAGTGTATCCATAGCGCACTTTTACCGGCGCCGAGAAATCCCGCAACAGTGACGGCAACGGCTTTTCCTGCAGACCAGTGAAATTGAACGTCTGCTCCTGCTCCGTCACCTGGAGCACAACCTGGGTATTCCCCGCCGAGTCCAGCGGCAGGTCCGTGCCTTCGGCGCCCAGCAGACCAAGCGCCAGCGGTATATGGAATGGCAACTTCTGTTCCTGCCCGGGCGTGGGCGGGCAGGACTGCTTGACGGTCAGCGCGTAATTGCCGGTAGCCTCGTCGTAGGCGTCGGTCACGTCCAGTACCGGTGTACCGGCCTGACTGTACCAGCGCCGGAACTGGGTCAGGCCCACGCCATTGGCGTCTTCCATTGCCTTGATGAAATCTTCGCAAGTTACCGCGCAGCCATCGTGACGCTCGAAATAGAGGTCACTGCCCTTGCGGAAACCCTCAGCACCCAGCAGGGTGTGAATCATACGCACCACTTCCGCACCCTTTTCGTAGACGGTCAGGGTGTAAAAGTTGGATATCTCCATGTAGGAATCCGGGCGCACGGGGTGCGCCATAGGGCCCCCATCCTCGGCAAATTGGGTAGTGCGCAGCATGGACACATCCTCGATGCGCTTGACTGCCCGGGAATTCATGTCCGCTGAGAATTCCGCATCGCGGAATACGGTAAAGCCCTCTTTCAGGCTGAGCTGGAACCAGTCGCGGCAGGTAACACGGTTGCCGGACCAGTTGTGGAAATATTCGTGGCCGACTATGGATTCGATGCGTTGGAAGGTGCTGTCCGTGGCGGTTTCCGGGCTAGCCAGTACGCAGGCGGAATTGAAGATGTTCAGCCCCTTGTTTTCCATCGCCCCCATATTGAAGTGATCCACCGCCACGACCATAAAGATGTCCAGGTCGTACTCTCGCCCGTACACCTCTTCATCCCAGCGCATGGCCTTTTTCAGTGAGCGCATGGCATGGTCGCACTTACCGATATTCTTGGCCTCGGTGAATATCTGCAGTTTCACCTCGCGTCCGCTGGCGGTGGTGTAGCTGTCCTCGACCTGCTGCAAGTCACCGGCCACCAGTGCGAACAGGTACGATGGTTTGGCGAAAGGATCCTCCCAGGTGACAAACTGGCGCCCATCTTCGGTAGTGCCGCGGGCTGTCTCATTGCCGTTTGACAGCAGGACCGGATATTGCCGCGGCGCGACTATCGTGGTGGTGAAACGGGACATCACGTCCGGGCGATCCGGGTAGTAGGTGATCTTGCGAAAGCCCTCGGCCTCGCACTGGGTGCAATACATGCCGTTGGAGAGGTACAGGCCCTCCAGCGACGTGTTGTCCTCCGGATTGATTCGGTTGTGGATCTCCAGCTCAAATTCCGGCGCATCAACCGGTATCGACAGGCCCTGCGGCAGCTCCTGATAGCGGCTGGCGGGAACCAGCTTGCCGTCAATGGAGACTGACAAGAGTTCCAGTTCCACACCATCCAGCACCAGCGGCGGCAATCCCTCTCCAGCCGCCGGGTTGCGGCGGATCTTCAGTTGCGACTTTACCAGGGTCGCCTTGGGTTGCAGCTCGAAGTGCAGCCTGGTGCTGTCCACCAGATATTCCGGCACTCGGTAGTCCTTCAGGTAAACAGTGCTGGGTTGGGCATCTTTCATGGTCTGAAACTTCCTCTGCTAGGGCCTTGCCACCGGAAAATGAGACGCGGCGCACAAGTTATCATTCCATAAAAAATTCACAAGAGCGGGAAGGCGTTTAAGTCTCCGGTGCGGCGGCAACATCCCCCAGCAAGAACGAGCCGGCCGCCGATGCCCTGGCGCCGAAGCACGATGCGCGCTGGCGCAACAACCCGACAAACCGCGCTGACTGCAGGGGCTGCTATGCAGGATAAGCGCCTTGCGCGGGACGGGATTCAATCAGTAGCCTGCAGCGTGGCCATCCTTGCGGCTCTCTGACGCACCGTGATACACGCCCTTACCGTCGCGCTTGATACCCTGATAGCCGCCGTAAGGGCCGCTCTCAAAGCGCAGTTGATGGCCCATCTGCACCAGACTGCGACGGGTCTCCATCGGGAAGCCGTCTTCGAGGCTGATGTAGCCGCCGTCCGACATGACCTCATCCGTCGGCTGGCTGGAGCCTGAGTGCAGAATACGCGGCGCATCGCCCGCCTCCTGCACATTCAGACCGAAGTCCACCATATTGATCACGATCTGCGCATGCATTTGGGGCTGGGTGGCCCCCCCCATGACTCCGAAGCTCATGAACGGTTTGCCATCTTTGGTTATAAAGGCGGGAATAATCGTATGGAAGGGCCTCTTGCCGGGCTGGTACTGGTTGAAGTGCCCTTCCTTGAGGCTGAACATCTCGCCGCGGTCCTGCAGGATAAACCCAAGGTCTCCTGGTGTCATACCCGATCCCATACCGCGATAGTTGCTCTGGATCAGCGACACCATATTGCCGTCCTTGTCCGCGACGGTCAGGTAAATGGTGTCACCGTGGCGCAGCGCCACATTGCCGGCGTCGAAGCGCTTGGCGGCCCGATCCGGATCGATCAGCTTGCGCCGCTCGGCGGCGTATTCTTTCGAGATCAGCTGCGCGACACGAATCTCGTTAAACGCGGGATCGGCGTAGTATTTTGCCCTGTCCTCAAACGCCAACTTTTTCGCCTCGACAAACAGGTGCACGTATTCCGGACTGGTGCGACCAAGCTTAGCCAGGTCGTAGCCTTCGAGAATGTTCAGAATTTGCAGCGCCGCAATACCCTGCCCGTTTGGCGGCAGCTCCCACACATCGTAGCCGCGGTAGTTGGTCGAAACTGGTTCCACCCAGTCGGATTTATGCGAAGCCAGATCTTCGTATGACAGGAAACCACCGTTCTCTTTCATATAGGCGGCGATTTCCTTCGCGATATCCCCCTTGTAGAAAGCGTCGCGTCCTCCCTCGGCAATCTGGCGATACGTCTTGGCAAGGCGCGGATTACGGAACAGGTCGCCTTCCTGGGGTGCCTTTCCGCCGGGCATATAGGTTTCGCGGAAACCCGGATACTTTTCCAACAGCGGTACGGAACGGTTCCAGTAGTAAGCCACCAGCTGCGTCACCGGAAAACCCTGTTCCGCGTAATCGATCGCCGGCGCCAGAATGTCCTTGATTGGCAGTCGACCGAACTTCTTGTGCAGCTCAAACCAGCCGTCCACTGCGCCGGGAACAGATACCGGCAGTGGCCCGTGAGAGGGTATTTTCGACAGGTTGTTTTGCGCAAAATACTCAAATGGCAGGGATTGGGGAGATCGGCCACTGGCATTCAGGCCGTATAGTTTGCCCTCTTCAGCGCTCCAGACGATGGCGAACAGGTCACCGCCGATCCCGCTTCCAGTGGGCTCCATCAGCCCCTGAGCCGCATTGGCGGCAATTGCCGCATCAACTGCACTGCCACCGCGCTTGAGGATATCCAGTGCAACCTGTGTCGCCAGTGGCTGACTGGTCGCAGCCATGCCCTGTGTCGCCAGCACCGGCGAACGACTGGCAAAGCCCTCGCCATTCACTCGATCGTACGCCATGGCTGTATCTCCGCCTAACAGGGTGAAGAAAATGAACGCGCCATTCAGGATGGCTCGACTAGCTAAATTCACCAATGGTGCCTCTCTTATTATTGTTCCAGGCCGTTTACACTGAAATTCTATATCCTTGCCAGTTTCCACAATTGCCCGGCAATCGCAAGTCAGTTTCATGAGGTTACGCGTGCGCAAATCTCGTTTTGTCCCACTCACGGCAGTTCTGCTGATCGTTGCGCTCTGCAGCTGGGCCTGGTGGGAACGCGACCGTGTTGCGCCAGTCCTGATCAACGCCCTGATTGAAGGCGGGAGAATTGACGCGATCCACGGACTGAAGTTTTCTTTCGGGCAAACTGATATCGAACGACTCGATATCTCTCTCGATAGCGGCGCGAAACTGCAACTGGAAGAGATGCGACTGGTCCGCCCTTTCAGCATGATTTTTTCCACGGGGCGGAACCGGGCTCGAGTGACGATAGAAAAGCTGAAATTTTCACCTCCGGAGGCCACTGTTAGCGACGTGGCAGCACCGGAAAGAAGAGACGCCCAGCCCGAGCAGGATTTCAAACTCAGTGACGCCTCTAAGGTATTGCTGGCTTATCTACCGGAACAACTGCAAATCTCAGAACTCATCTGGCCGGAAAACGGCGCTCAATCTGCTGCACTGGAACTCCATCGCGACCACGAAAGGCATACCATCAGCGCGAATTTATCCAGTGGCGAACAGCAGCTGTCCCTGCAGATTCAGCCGCAGGAACGGCAACTAGAATTGGTCGCCCGCCTCGGTACCCGGGGCCATGAACCCGCGCTGTCGTTGCACGGCAATTTGATACCCACAGACAGCGGTACCTGGCGGGCTGCCGCACAACTCGATTCCGACCTGGAGCAGTTGACCGGGCTGCCACTGGCCGGAAGCCTTGACGATATTGCGGCGAGTGCTTCGGGGCAGCTGGCTGCCAGTGTTGAAGCAGAGATACCGGATGAGCTATTTCACTTCCAAGGCTATCGAAAAGTCAGCGCAAAGTTACACAGCGAGTCACTGCAGCTGACCCTCCCAGAGGAGCTGCTCGGCGTTCCACTGGAGTTGTTACTGTCTACCGACGGTATCCCCATCGACATAGCGCTTACTTCGTTGCAGCCAATACGCGGGGAGCGCGTCTCTGGATCAGCCACGGTAAAGCTGACACCGGCTGGACAGAAACGGCCGCTGCTAGACCTAAGCATTGAAACCGATACCGACACGGGTATACCCGTGATCGGGCTGAAGGGCACTCTAAACCTTGAAGCCGCCGGACCACTCCTCAAGGCGCCGAGATGGCAGGAAAGGTTAAAAGCCATAACCATTGATTCGCCATCCGGTGCTATTGGTTTCGATGGCACCGCAAAAATGAAACCACTGCACGAACGCGGAGATGGCAATCAGCACTGGCTGAGCGATGCCAGCCTTACGCTGGTACCGGATAGCCGGGCGAAATTCAGCTTCGCCGTGGAAGCAGACAAAGACAGGATCAAAGGAAAGGTGATTGCCCAATTACTGGAGGCGTTGAAGCTGCACATTCCACATTGGCCAGGCACTATCCAGATGACTGGTGGGCCTGTCACACTGCAGCTGGCGACCGAGGGTAGTGACACGCCCGTCCGCTCCAAATTGCAGCAGATTAATTGCATGATCTCGGAAGAGAGCAACTGCTCCCTGAGGCTCGCCGCAACGGCGGAGAGAATTGCGCACAGCGCCAGCAAGCTCTCCATTCGTAAGCCTTCAGTCGATACACAACTCAACTTTACCCTGCAAGCTAATGGCCAGCGCTGGCTATTCCACCACACGGATTTTTCTGCACAGGGAATCACCAGCGACAGTATCGGGGTCGACAACCTGCGGCTCACATCACCATTGCTGGACTGCACGCTGGCGAATGGTAAGCAAACTTGTAACAGCAAAAAATTGCGCGCGGACTTTGCTCTAGTGAAAGCCGACCAACTGACCGCTTCCGGCGCGGTAAATTTTGACAATTTTCAGTTCCAGCAGCACAGCGGTAAGCAGCAGCTCAGCAGCCGCTACAGCTCAGAAGGACTCAAGTTTACCGCCCAGGGCAGCTACCAGCTCGAACCGCTGCTTAATGGAAAGCTCGACTTTCAGGATCAAAGGCTCAGCGGCGAGGGTCATATACGCTTAGGCAGCCTGCGGACACAGACAACATGGCATCACGATCTGGAATCCGCGAAGGGATTCGCTGCGTTCACGCTGGAGGAAGCGAAATTCAGCCAACAACAACCGCTCAGTAAGGCCGTGCAAGGCCTGCCACTGGATATCGTTGCCGGAAAAGTCGCTGCCAAGGGAAGTCTGTCCTGGCCCCAGGATCGGTCCTCCCGTGACACCGCAGACATCGAGCTGAATAATGTGGCGGTTGTCTACAAAGATAGCTTTGCCACCGGAGTTCAGGCAAAGCTGACATTAAGCAAGAGAACAGGACACTGGCTGACAGCAGAGCCACGGCCGGTAAAAATAGACACTCTCGATGTGGGGCTCCCCATCAAGGACATTCGCTTCGCAGTGTCACTGGATGAAAAGGGAGACCTGAAGCTGGGCGACGTCGGCGCGAAGCTGTTAAGTGGAACCCTGCAATCAGAGGCGCTGACCTGGAATCTCAATGGCGAAGAGCGCAGGAGCCTGGTCCTTCTCAACGAAATCTCTCTGCGAGAGCTGGCACGGGAGACCGAAGCAGGGAACTTTGCCGCTTCCGGCATTATCGACATGCGAATTCCGTTGCTCACGAACGCCGACGGAATAACCGTAGAGAAGGGAACTATTGAAGCCCGCCCCCCGGGCGGAAGGCTACGCTATTACGGTGCCTTTTCTGCCGAGATGTTATCCACCAACCCGCAGCTGAAACTGATTGCCGGTGCTCTGGAGGACTACAATTACCGGGCCCTGTCCGGCACCCTGGAATATCCCCCCAGTGGCGATATGCAATTGCAACTCAAGTTGATAGGACGCAGTCAGTCTGTGGACGCGGACCGGGATCTGATTATCAATCTGAATCTTGAAAACAATATCCCCGCCATGCTTCGCTCGCTGCAGGCCAGCCGGGACCTCAGTGAGGCGCTTGAACGCCAGATTCAGTGATTCACCCGCCGACATTCCGGTTCAGATTAGGTTAAGCTTGGGCCAATACAATAACCCCTGAAGTAAAACCCTGAGGAGCGTCAGATGACGACCACCAGACTGACTCCTGCACTGTTACTCTGCGCTATGGTTATCGCAGGGTGTACACCGACGGTAGCGGTGCAGGCCCCCAGTGAGCCGATAACCGTCAACCTGAATGTGAAGATTGAACATGAAATCCGTGTAAAGGTTGACAGGGAGCTGGACAACCTCTTCGAGGACAAAGAAGGCATTTTCTAAGGAGTCGAATCATGAAGATTGTTAAGACTGCGCTGCTGTTTCTGGGCCTGATCATCGCCCTGCCGGCACTGGCCATCAGCCTGAGCGAAGCCAAGAGCCAGGGCCTTGTCGGAGAGGCGAACAGTGGCTACATCGCCGTAGTGAGCCAAAGCTCTCCGGACCTCGAAAAGCTGGTGGCGGAAGTCAACGCCAAGCGGAAAGCCGAATATGCCCGGATCGCAAAACGCAATAATATTGATATCGCCCAGGTTGCGGCGCGAGCGGCCGAAAAACTCGAAGCCCGAGTGGCTCCGGGAGAGTACTATCAGGACAACATTGGTCGCTGGGTACAGAAATAACTGTGAACAAGGCTTGGCACGGCACTGTCGCACTTGGCGAGAGCATCAGCGACAGCCGAAAACCTGCCGGAAAAATAGAAAAAGCCCGCGGAGAACAATGCCTCCGCGGGCTTTTTATTATTACTTGTCAAATTTAAAGATTACCGAACAGGGAAAGACCGTCTAGCCCCTGCTTTTCCATCACTTCGCGTAACCGCTTTAGAGCATCCACCTGGATCTGGCGCACACGCTCACGGGTCAGGCCGATTTCACGCCCTACTTCTTCCAGGGTGCTGGCCTCAAATCCACGCAGACCGAACCGGCGGGAAACCACTTCGCACTGCTTGTCCGGAAGCTCACCCAACCAGCGGTTGATGCTGTCGAATAGGTCGCTGTCCTGTAGCAGTTCTGCCGGATCCGATTCCTGCTGATCCGGAATCGTATCGACGAGGGTCTTTTCCGACGACGGGCCAATTGGTGTATCCACCGAAGTAACACGTTCGTTGAGCCCCAGCATTCGCTCGACATCACCTACCGGCTTTTCCAGCAGAGTCGCGATTTCTTCCGCCGAGGGTTCATGGTCAAGCTTCTGTGCCAGTTCACGGGATGCACGCAGATAAACGTTCAGTTCTTTGACCACGTGAATCGGCAGCCGAATCGTCCGGGTCTGATTCATAATGGCCCGTTCAATCGTCTGGCGGATCCACCAGGTGGCATACGTCGAAAAGCGGAAACCGCGCTCAGGGTCGAATTTTTCCACCGCGCGAATCAGGCCCAGGTTGCCCTCTTCAATCAGATCCAGCAGCGCCAGACCGCGACTCACATACCGGCGCGCAATCTTTACCACCAGCCGTAAGTTACTTTCGATCATGCGCTTTCTTGCCGCCGAGTCGCCACGCAACGCCTTGCGCGCGTAGTAAACCTCTTCTTCTGCGGTCAGCAGGGGGGAAAAGCCAATTTCATTGAGATACAACTGAGTGGCGTCGAGATTCTTCTGCAGGTGACGATCACTGTCCAGCCTGCGCACTCGAGCCTTCAGGGGGGTGGGTTCGGAGTTTTTTTTTGCCGCTGGTCTCCGGGTGCGGCCGTCGTTCTTGCCCTCTTTCTGGTTTATTTGTTGCTGTTTCTGATCTGCTGCCAACTCAGGAGGAAGATCATCTGCGGGGCCAGTCACGGACTGGTCTTGCCGTTGTGCTTCCATTTCCCCTACTCCTTGTACTTTGCCAATATCAGCCGCACTGCAAACTGATTGCGCCATGACTGGCTTATCAGCTGCGTTACCGTCTGTGCGACAGTCACGGGACCGGCAGACCTTGCAGTCGTCACGAGTCCAGTGACTACCTCAAGTGGTACAAATTAAAAATCCATTTTTATTTGCAGAGCTTTCTGACTATCACTCGAGTCATGGCAGATAAGCAAGGGGATCGACAGGCTGACCGTTTCGTCGAATCTCAAAGTGGAGCTTATTGCGGTCGGTACCACTTGAACCCAATTCCGCTATCCTCTGCCCCGCTTTGACTTCGCTGCCCTCCTTCACAAGTAACTTGTGGTTGTGGGCATAAGCACTCAGATACTCCTCACTGTGCTTGACGATCAGCAGTTTCCCGTAGCCTCTCAGCGCACTTCCCGCGTAGATCACGGTGCCATTGGCTGCTGCGAGTACAGATTCTCCCTTTTCACCGGCGATATCAACTCCCTTCCGCAATGGGTCGCCGGAACTGAACCTGCTGATGACCTTGCCCTTTGCCGGCCAGCGCCAGCGGATGGAGGAGCCGGACGCCCGTGAAATCGGCTGGCGCGGCTTCCCTTGCGTTAAAGATTTTGAACTCTTGATGATTGGTTTTTTCTGGGGCATGGGCGCCGGACGGGGCTTCTTGACCACCTTGGAAGCGACGGCGACTACAGGGCGCCCAGCCAGCTGCAGGCGCTGCCCTGGATAGATTTGATAAGGTGCAGAAATACCGTTGATCGCCGCCAGATCACGAAAATCCTTGCCATATCGCCACGCAATTGAATATAGGGTTTCCCCGCGGCCAACCGTGTGATGCTTGATTCGAATGTCCGGCGGCTGGCTCAGTGAGCTGGTGGGTGCTGGGTGCGAGGCACAGGCATAGAGGAGCAGCGGCAGTACCACCACGCTCAAAATTTTAAACACCAGCGAAAAAAAATGACCAGAAACAGGGCAATTGTCCCGCCATTTCTGACGCTGGCTATGCTGAAAGAAACGACATTTCATTATTCTCTTTTTACATCAGACGGCCGCATTTATGGGAAAAGTGTCTAAAAAAAAGCTCTAAAAAATCACCGAAATCCTTCATAAAAAGTTGCCACTCCGATCTTTTGCAGATCTTACTGCGGCGAGACGCAGGATTTCCCCTCTCGATGCTTTCTCCCGAGAGAATCCACCAACAGTACCAGAATCGCGGCGACGATCGCCGCGGCTACTGCCGCCCCCAGGTAAGCATTCTCGCCGGTTTGGGCGCTGTAAGTAGCCGGCGAGGTGTTGGACATCAGCGGCGCCAATTTATTCACCCCCTCTTCCGCGCCGGCAAGCGGCAGCTTCCATGGCCAGATTATCTTCAGGCTACCCAGCAGAATGCCGGCAAGAAAAGCCAGGGTGCGGGCAATGTAATGGTGCATCAACCAGGACAGCAGCCGGCTGAACAACAGCAGTCCGGTGCCGGCGCCGGCGGCAAAACAAACCAGGTACAGCAACTGCATTTCGTGCACAGCCGCGAGAACTCGCGGATAAATACCGATCAGCAGCAATATAAATGCCCCTGAAATACCGGGCAGTATCATTGCACAGATCGCGAGGGCACCGGAGAGAAACAGTGTTACCGGCGTCGCGGGGATCTGTCCAGGGCGCAGCTCACTGACCAGCACCGCAGTCGCCGCGCCGATCAGCAGGAAAAGCACCACCGAAACCGACCAGCGGGGAATACTGCGCAGAATCGGCACCGCTGATGCCAACACCAGACCGAAAAAGAAGGCCCAGACTACGATCGGGTACGTCTGCAGCAAATAACCGATCAAGCGCGCCAGGCTGAAGACACTGATCAGTACGCCACTGAACAGGGCGAGCAGGAAACTGCCATTGATATATTGCCAGGCAACCACAGGGCCGTGGCGGCGCAGTATGGTGATGCAATGGGGACCAATACGGCTCAGTGAATCGAGCAACTCCTGGTAGATACCCGTGATAAAGGCGATGGTACCGCCGGACACGCCGGGAACCACGTCAGCCGCGCCCATAGCCATGCCGCGCGCGACCACGCCCGGATAGCGGCTTTTAAACAGGCCCGACAGATTCATCGAACGACACCACTCAGCAGCGGCACAAAGCGCACTGCCTCCAGTTTTTCGACGTCAAACTCATCGCTGTCTTCACGACGGGTGACGACGGTCAGGAACTGACGCTCTGAGCCAACCGGAATGACCAGCACGCCGTTGGGGGCCAGCTGCTCTTTCAGCTCTTCAGGAATGGATGCAGGAGCGGCAGCCGCCAGAATGGCGTCGAAGGGGCCCTTCTCCGGCCAGCCAAAGCCTCCGTTACTGAGCTTGAATTCGACATTGAAGTGGTCCAGCTCCCGCAGTCGTCGCCGCGCCTGATCCAGCAGGGGCTCGATGCGTTCCACGGAATAGAGCTGATCGACGAGACGCGCGAGAATGGCAGTCTGGTAACCGGAGCCGGTGCCCACCTCCAGTACCCGGTGCAACGACTTGGCACGGCTCAGCAGTATCTCGGTCATGCGCGCGACAATATAGGGCTGGGAGATGGTCTGCCCGTACCCGATCGGCAGCGCAGTGTCCTCATAGGCGCGAATGGCCAGCGCTTCATCCAGGAAAAGATGCCGGGGCGTGGACGCCATTACATCCAGCACCTCCTCGTTGCTGATCCCCTCCTCCCGCAACCGTTGTATCAGGCGGTTGCGGGTGCGCTGGGAGGTCATCCCCAGACCTTCTCGTCTCAAGCGATCCATATTCTTCTTATTTCCAACTTCTGCAGCGCGAATCGCGCCAAACCCGAGTCACAGATTCTATGTGGCGCCCGTTACATTGACCAGCTCTGCCACCTCCCGCAACAGCGCCGTTGCGAATGCCCCCACCGGCAGGGCGAACTCCAGCACAAGGTCGTCCCCTTCCCACACATGGTTAAAGGCCTCCGGGCGCAGTACCAGCGGACGGCGCTCCTGCTTCAGCCCACAGTGCTCCAGCCAGTCGCACCAGCGCTGCCAGGGCTCCAGAACCCGTGCCTCGAGCTCGGCGAGGGTCTCCGTCGCCAAATTCCTGCCGCGCCCCCACAATGGGCCTGTCGGTTCGGACTGCGGCTCACCGGCAAGTGGCTGCTGCCAATTCGATTCGCGCACTCTCTCCGCGAGCACCTGATTAAAAAGCCAGCTGCGAGCGGCGGACATGGCAAATGCCTTGTCACTTTTGCGGCAGCGACCGTTTTCTTCCGCCAGCCGGCGCGCCAGCTGCAAATTGCCACCGTCGCGCCCGAAACGCTGCTCGCCGAAGTAATTGGGTACTCCGCCGGCAATGCCGACCAAAACGCGCTCGGCCGCCTCTCGGTCGCCGCGAATATTGCGCAGCCGGATTCGAAAGCGGTTGCCGCTGTGCTCGCCGCGACGCAACTTGCGCGGTCCGCGGTGATGCTGCAGCAACGAGATTTCGTCGTTGTTTATCCGCTCCCAGTCCGGCGCCGGCTTCTGTCCCAGCCAGACACTAAACCATTGGGTAGTCACCGCATGGCGGTCTTTAAGGCCGTAGTAGCCGACATCCTGAGGCCGGACGCCGGCCAGTCGCGCCAGCTGTTGCGCCACCCAGGCAGTGTTGGCTCCGCGCTTGCGCACCTGCAGATATACGTGTTCACCGTTGTCGGCAAGCGCCGGCGCTGCCAGCTCCTCCACCACAAAATCTTCCGGCGTACTGCGAAATTCGCCGGCAATGGGCACCCCTCCGAGAGCCCGCGGCCAGTCCAGCGCCAGTGACCAGTCGAAGCTATCGATGTCAGGCATCGCCGCGCCCGAGCAGGACCGCCGCCTGGGCAGCAATGCCTTCCCCGCGACCGGTAAAACCCAGTTTCTCGCTGGTTGTGGCCTTGACGCTGATCACGCCCGCGTCCACGTTGCAGTCAGAGGCGATATTGGTCCGCATGGCATCGATATGCGGCGCCATTTTGGGGGACTGGGCGATCAGCGTGCAGTCTGCGTTCACAAGGCCATAGCCGCGCTCGGCAACCAGAGCAACCACGTGACGCAACAGCCCGCGGCTGTCGGCGCCGGCGTAGCTGTCATCGGTATCCGGAAAGTGATGGCCAATATCTCCGAGCGCCAGCGCGCCCAGAATGGCGTCCGCCAGTGCGTGCAGCAGCACATCGCCATCGGAGTGCGCCTTCAGCCCACGCTCGTGGGGGATTTTTACCCCACCCAATATCACGTGATCGCCGGGGCCAAATGCGTGTACATCGAAGCCCTGGCCGATTCGAAAACTCACTATCTCTTTTCCTCTGTGGGCGCATAGCGCAGGCGTAGTATGGTTTCCGCCAACACGATATCTGCGGGGTGGGTCACCTTGATATTGTCGCGCCGCCCGGGCACCAGTTGCGGCGAATGACCGAACAGCTCCAGCGCGCTGGATTCGTCAGTGATCGCGGCGTGCTGCTCCAGCCCGCGCCGCAAACAGGAGTGCAGCAGGCCAAGAGGTGCGCGCTGGGGAGTCTGTGCCAGCCAGATACGATTCCGGTCCAGGGTTTTTTCCACCACCGCACAACCCTGCTCGACACCGCTGAGCTTGACGGTATCGCTGGCCGGTTGCGCCAGCAGGGCGATCGGGGAAACGTCCTCACTCAGCAGCGCGCTAATATCGTCCAATGCGACGCAGGGACGCGCGGCATCATGCACCAGCACGGGCGTATCTTCCGATGCGTGTGTGGCGAGAAAATTGAGAGCAGCCAGAACTGAATCGGCGCGCTCGGCGCCACCAGTGATCGGGTGTACCAGCGGGTGTTTCGCCTCAGGCAGATGGGGGAAGTGAACATCGTCTGCGGACAAAGCCACAACGATGCCGGAAAGCCCCGGCCAGGTGAGAATATTGCTCAGCGTCAGCGACAGCAGCGGACGCCCCAATAACGGCAGGTACTGTTTGGGTCTGTCCGCCCCCATGCGCTTGCCGACACCGGCGGCGGGCACCACCACCCAATAACCGCTAACGAGAGAGCCACTAATCACTCTTTACCCTCTTCCGGGTCGAGAAAGATAAACAGGGTTTCGCCATCCTTGATCAGGCCGAGGTCATAGCGCGCCTTTGCCTCCACTCCGTCGGTGCCTTCTTTCAGGCTGCGCACTTCCCGCAGCAGCTGGCGGTTTTCCCGCGCAAGCGCGGCGTTCTTTTCCTGCTGCTGGGTGAGCTGGCGTTTCAGGCGCGTCACTTCTGCCAGACTGCCCTCACCGACCCAGAGTCGGTACTGGGAGGTGAGCAGGAGCAACACGAGAATTGCCAACAGCCAGCGCATCGGATTTCGTTCCGGTTACCAAAAATGCGGAATGATGACAAATCGCCAGGACTTGCGATTTGCACTGCCGAAGGCAGCCCCGGAGGGGTGAAGTACATGGATGTACTTCATGAATGCGAAATGCGGAATATTGCATTCCACGCCATTAGAGGCATATCCATTCCGCATTCCCCATTCCGCATTCCGCATTTATTTAAACTCGGCGCGGCCGCGGTACGGAGCAGAACCGTTCAGCTCGGCTTCGATACGCAGCAAACGGTTGTACTTGGCCACGCGGTCGGAGCGGCACAGGGAACCGGTCTTGATCTGGCCAGCGGCGGTAGCGACAGCCAGGTCGGCAATGGTGGTATCTTCGGTTTCGCCGGAACGGTGAGAGATCACCGCCGTGTAGCCGGCATCCTTCGCCATTTTGATCGCGTCCAGGGTTTCGGACAGGGAGCCGATCTGGTTGAACTTGATCAGGATGGAGTTACCTACGCCCTTCTCGATACCCTGCTTAAGGATCTTGGTGTTGGTTACGAACAGGTCGTCGCCCACCAGCTGCACCTTGTCGCCGATCTTGTCGGTCAGCACTTTCCAGCCGTCCCAGTCGCTCTCGTCCATACCGTCTTCGATGGACAGGATCGGGTAGTTGGCGGACAGGTCGGCCAGGTAGCTGGCGAAGCCTTCGCTATCGAACTGCTTGCCTTCGCCGGCCAGGTCGTACTTGCCATCTTTGTAGAATTCAGAGGAGGCACAGTCCAGTGCCAGGGTGATGTCCTCACCGAGGGTGTAGCCGGCCTTGTCCACCGCCTCGGCGATCACTTTCAGTGCCGCTTCGTTGGACGGCAGGTTCGGTGCGAAGCCACCCTCGTCACCCACTGCGGTATTCAGGCCGTTGCTGGACAGTACTTTTTTAAGGGAGTGGAAGATCTCCGCACCCTGGCGCAGTGCTTCGGCAAAGCTCTCGGCCTTGACCGGCTGAACCATGAATTCCTGGATATCCACGTTGTTGTCGGCGTGCTCGCCGCCGTTGAGGATATTCATCATCGGCACCGGCATGGAGTACTGGCCGGCAGTGCCGTTGATTTCGGCAATGTGCTGGTAGAGCGGGATGTGTTTGGATTTTGCCGCTGCCTTGGCCGCGGCCAGAGAGACCGCCAGAATCGCGTTGGCGCCGAACTTGGATTTGTTTTCGGTGCCGTCGGCATCAATCATCGCCTGGTCCAGGGCGCGCTGGTCGCTGGCATCCATGCCTTTCAGCAGATCGGCGATGGTGGTGTTGATATTCTCAACCGCCTTCAACACACCCTTGCCCAGATAGCGGCTCTTGTCGCCGTCGCGCAGTTCCAGCGCCTCCCGGGAACCGGTGGACGCACCGGACGGTGCGCAGGCCGAGCCAATAGAACCGTCTTCCAGAATCACGTCGGCCTCTACGGTGGGGTTACCGCGGGAATCCAGCACTTCGTAGGCCTTTACGGCGACAATCTTGCTCATCAACAAGGGCTCCATGTTTTTTGTGAATGTTAGTGAATGGCTAAATAATCTTGTTCAAATCCAGGCCTTAAACCTGCACCCCGGCGGCCCTGCCGCCGGGAGCCTTCGCTTTACGCACATCGCGTAGTTCAGTTTCGGGCCTTCGAATTATTTGGTATCCAGCGGCGCAAAGCCTTTGACCAGGTCGTCCACTGCCTTCATCTGTGCCAGGAAGGGCTCCAGTTTTTCCAGCGGCAGCGCACTGGGGCCGTCGCACAGCGCCTTGTCCGGATTCGGGTGGGCTTCCAGGAACAGGCCGGCAATACCGATGGCCAGACCGGCGCGGCCGAGTTCGGTGACCTGGGCGCGGCGGCCGCCGGAGGCTGCGCCCGACGGATCGCGCATTTGCAGTGAATGGGTCACGTCGAAAATCAGTGGGGCACCACCGGAGGCGTCGATCATGGTGCGGAAGCCGAGCATATCGACGACCAGGTTGTCATAACCGAAGCAGGCGCCGCGCTCGCACAGGATGATCTTTTCATTGCCGCATTCGGCAAATTTCTCCACCACGTTTTTTACCTGCGGCGGGCTCATAAACTGCGGCTTTTTCACATTGATCACCGCACCGGTCTTTGCCATCTCGGCAACCAGGTCGGTCTGACGCGCGAGGAACGCCGGCAGCTGGATAACATCCACCACTTCGGCCACCGGCGCAGCTTGGTGCGGCTCGTGCACGTCGGTGATCAGCGGCACGTCGAAGGTTTTCTTGACCTCCTCGAAGATCTTAAGCCCCTCTTCCATGCCCGGTCCTCGATAGGAGTGGATGGAAGAGCGGTTGGCCTTGTCGAAAGATGCCTTGAACACATAGGGGATGCCGAGCTTCTCGGTGACCTTTACGTAGTGTTCGGCAACCTGCATGGCCAGGTCGCGGGACTCCAGTACATTCATACCGCCGAACAGTACGAACGGCTTGTCGTTGGCGACCTGAACTTTTCCGACTTCGATGGTTTTCACTGTCTGTTCCCTCATCCCAGCGCGGCCGCCGCGAACGGCGGGGCGCAAGGCTTAATTTACTTTGAACCCTGGCTTTCGTGCTGCTTCATCGCCGCGGCGATGAAACTCTCGAACAGCGGGTGGCCGTCGCGCGGCGTGGAGGTGAATTCCGGATGGAACTGGCAGGCGACGAACCAGGGATGCTCCGGCAGTTCGACCATTTCCACCAGCGTATCGTCCGCGGACCAGCCACCTATCTTGAGGCCGGCCTTCTGCAGCCGATCTACATAGTTGTTGTTCACTTCGTAACGGTGGCGGTGGCGCTCGACAATCACATCGGAACCGTAGATTTCCCGCGCCTTACTGTCTTTGGCCAGGCGACATTCCTGGCCGCCAAGGCGCATGGTACCGCCCAGGTCAGACTGCTCGTCACGCTTCTCGACCTTGCCTTCCTTGTCGATCCACTCGGTGATCAGGCCGATGACCGGGTTGGAGGTATTCACATCGAATTCGGTGCTGTTGGCATCTTTCAGGCCAAGCACATTGCGGGAGTATTCGATCACTACCGACTGCAGGCCAAGGCAGATACCGAGGAACGGAATATTGTTTTCACGCGCGTAGCGCACGGATTCCAGCTTGCCTTCCAGCCCACGCTCACCGAAGCCGCCCGGGACCAGAATCGCATCGGCGCCCTTGATCAGGTCGAGGCCACCCTCACCTTCGACATCTTCCGCGTTGATGAAGTCGATATCCACCTTGCAGCGGTGCTTGATGCCGGCGTGAGTCAGGGACTCGATCAGCGACTTGTAGGCGTCCAGCAGCTCCATGTACTTGCCGACCATGGCAATCTTCACTTCGTGGTCCGGATTCAGCTTGCCGTCAACCACGGCGTCCCACTCGGACAGGTCCGGTGCCGGGCAATCCAGCTGCATCTTATCTACGACGATATCGTCGAGACCGTAGCTGTGCAGCAGCCGCGGCACACCGTAGATAGTCTTGGCGTCCGGCAGCGGCACCACCGCGCGTTCTTCCACGTTGGTGAACAGCGCGATCTTACGGCGGGAATCATCGTCGATTTCGCGCTCGGAGCGGCACAGCAGAATATCGGGCTGCAGGCCGATGGAGCGCAGTTCTTTTACGGAGTGCTGGGTCGGCTTGGTCTTGGTCTCGCCGGCGGTGGCGAGATAGGGCACATAACTCAGGTGAATCAGCAGTGCGCGATTCACGCCCAGCTCCACGCGCAGCTGGCGCACGGACTCGAGGAATGGCTGGGATTCGATATCCCCCACGGTGCCGCCGATCTCGACAATAGCGACATCCACGTCGCGGCCGCCCTCTACGACGCGGCGCTTGATCTCGTCGGTGATATGCGGGATCACCTGCACGGTACCGCCCAGATAATCGCCGCGGCGCTCTTTGCGCAGCACGGTTTCGTAGACTCGGCCGGTGGTGAAGTTGTTGCGCTTGGACATGCGCGTGCGGATGAATCGCTCGTAGTGGCCCAGATCCAGATCCGTCTCGGCACCATCTTCGGTGACGTAAACCTCACCGTGCTGGAACGGGCTCATGGTGCCCGGATCCACGTTAATGTACGGGTCCAGCTTCAGGATGGTGACCTTGAGGCCGCGGGCTTCGAGAATGGCGGCCAGGGAGGCGGAGGCGATACCTTTCCCCAATGAGGAAACCACGCCACCAGTGACAAAAATATAGCGCGTCATGCAAAACCTTGGTCAGTTGAATGCCCGATGGAATCGGGTTTGCGGGGCTGGCCCGAGCGAGATGTCCTGCCCGTCCCGGAGCCTTTGAGATGGGACGCCAGACTACCAGAAAGGTGCCTGCCGCTCAATCGCAAATTACCCGCAGGCCCCGCCATAGCGCCATTTGAGCGATCCTTCAAGCCCCTCTTCACAAAGGAACAGATCACCCACCGCGAGCAGCGTCCCGTCACGGTAGACCAGTGGTACCAAGTCGCGCAGCCAGGGCTCCAGCCCGGCTTCCTGCAACAGCTTTTTCAATGCCTGCGAGTGTCGGCGATGGGTTGGCCGGGCCCGCTCGCCACCGGAGCGATAACAGACCTGATAATCCCCTTGGGGCCAGCCGGAATCTACCGTCAGGGTCCAACCGCCGGCCAGCTCCAGGCGATCCCGGCCATTCCAGCGGTATTGACGGCCAGCCGGACTCGCCGGCAGCGGTGGTGTCAGGAACAGGCGATCGCGAAAGCGGCGTGCCACCAGCCCACCGACGGCAACTGCCATCTGGGTATCCTCGCCGGACTGCAGGGCCTGCTGCAGGGCCTGCTCGAGATGCGGCGCCTCCGGCATGCTGCCACCGCAGGCGGCAATCCAGCTGCGCAACAGGTTCTTCCGCCGACGCTGCGGTAGCAACCGCACCGATGCCAGGCTGATACTCTCACCGAAACGCTCGCGGCGCTGATCGCAGAGCTCAAGATCTGCGCTGCCCAGATCCCCGAGCAGCTCCGCCGCTTCGCGCAAATTCTGCACGGCGCGCGTCACCCGTTCGCGCAGTGGCCAGCGCTCGCTCAACAGCGGCAACACCGCGGCGCGCAGGTAGTTGCGATCCAGCGACTGGTCCGCGTTGCTCTCATCTTCAATCCACCGCAAGCGGTGTTCGCGCGCATACTCCTCCAGCTGCGCGCGACCGACGCCGAGCAGCGGACGCAACACGCTCGCGCCGCCGAGTGGTCGAGCGTCTGCCATCGCGGCGAGACCGAGGGCGCCGGCACCGCGCAGCAGGCGCAGAAAAAAGGTTTCCACCTGGTCGTCGCCGTGCTGAGCCAACAGCAGCTCGTCACCGGGCTGCAGTACTTCCCCGAACACTCTGTAGCGGGCATCGCGCGCTGCCTGCTCCAACCCGCGACCATCGCGATCCACCTGGACACGGCGCGCCACAAACGGCACCCCCAGCGAATCCGCCATCGCCGCACAGTGCTCCTGCCAGGCACCGGCATTGGCAGACAGGCCGTGGTTCACGTGTATTGCCCGCAACTCGAGCCCCTGCCGACTCAACAGGTGGAGCAGCACAGTGGAATCCAATCCGCCACTGAAGCCCAGCCAGCGGTTTCCGCCACAGGAATGACGCGATACCCGGCTCAATACACCCTCAATCCACTCACTCACATTCGCTTCCGCTCACCCAATCCGCCTCACCTGCCCAGCGCGTGCACCCGCGCCCTTGCCGCACATATGGAATTTTACCGCAACCTCTAATGATGGAATTTTGAGCACAAATGAAACTATTGTGCCATTTTGGCCTGTCGCAAATTGGCCCCTGATGATAAATTCCTGTTCTGAGTTTGAACTGTGTCAAATTTTTATAAAAAGAGTCCAAAATGGTCCAGTTAGTTGTAGATTCCGGTTGTGACCTGCCGGATGAGTTCCTACGAAAATTCTCCGTTCCGGTACTTCCCCACACCGTCAGCGTTGGCGAGGACAGCTTCGGCGATCAGCGCAACCCCGCCAAGATGTCACATTTTTACTCCATGTCCCTGGTCGATCGCTCGCGCCAGATAGTGACGGGGCCGGCCTCCACCGATGATATCGAGTCGATACTGCAGGGTCTGATCGATAAAGGCGGTAAGGATATCGTGGTACAGACCATCAATGGCGCCAACAGCCCGACATTCGACAACGCGCGTACCGCTGTACGCAGGCTGAGCAATAACGACGCGATCGCCGACGACATCTCGATTCACGTCGTGGATTCACAAACGGTGTTCTGCGGCCAGGGGCTGCTCGCACTCTATTCACTCAGCCTGATTCAAAAGGGGCTCAGCGGCGCTCAGGTCCGGCAAAGAGCGGAAGAGTTTCGCCGCAAGATTCACGGCTACGCCGCCATCAAGGATGTTTACTACGTGCGCGAACGCGCGCGCGCGAAAAACGAAAACAGCATCAGTTGGCTCAAGGCGACCGCCGCCCGTCACCTGGATCTGCACCCTATCCTGTCGATCCACCATGACGGCAGTACGGTGACCGACACCGTACGCGGCTATGACAACTGCACCGAGGCCCTGTTCAAGCTGGCGATCGACAAGATCCGCGCGGGAGAGCTGCAGGCACCGATGGTTGCGACCAGTATCGCCGGCCGGCTGGAGGAACTGGCAAAAATACCGGGGTTTGCCGAGCTGGAACAGGTCGCGCAGGAGCACAATGTGAAGGTCTACCGTTCGGTTATGAGCCTGTCAGGCGGCATCAATCTGGGGCCGGGAACGGTCGCCATGGCAATGGCCACCAAGGACTGAGGACTGTCCGCGCAACGGAATCGGGAGGGCGCTGTCACCCTCCCCCGATTCCGGGAGAGGGTGAATTCTGAAACGGGGATTAGGAGACGATGTTCCCGTAGCTCATCAGGCGCTGGTACCGCTTCTCTAGCAACTCATCGATCGGCACACTGCGCAGCTCCTCGAGCTGGGCACTGAGACGCTCTCTCAGGCGCGAAGCCATGGTATCCGGATCGCGGTGGGCGCCGCCCAGAGGCTCCGGAATGGTTTCATCCACGATGCCCAGCTCTTCCAGCACGCTGGAAGTCACCCCCATGGCCTCGGCCGCCAGCGGCGCCTTCTCCACGGTTTTCCAGATAATGTTGGCGCAGCCTTCCGGCGAAATCACGAAGTAGGTCGAGTACTGCAGCATGTTCAGCTGATCGCCGACGCCTATCGCCAGGGCGCCGCCGGAAGAGCCCTCGCCGATCACCGTGCAGATGATCGGCGTGCGCAGGCGCGACATGACCGCCAGGTTCTTTGCGATGGCTTCACTGATGCCACGCTCCTCACTGTCGATGCCGGGATAGGCCCCGGGTGTATCGATCAGCGTCAGCACCGGCATTTTGAAACGCTCGGCCATTTCCATGACACGCAGTGCCTTGCGATAGCCCTCGGGCTTCGGCATACCGAAGTTGCGGGCCACCTTTTCGTTGACGGAGCGACCTTTCTCCTCACCGATCACCGCCACCGGCACGCCGTTCAGGCGCGCAATACCCGCGATAATCGCCTTGTCATCCCCGAAATGGCGGTCGCCGTGCAGCTCGTCCCAGTCGGTGAAGATGCGCTCTATATAGTCTTTCGAATAGGGGCGCTGTGGATGGCGCGCCACTTGCACCACCTGCCACGGCGACAGGTCGGAGTAAATGGATTCGGTCAGACTCTTGCTCTTCTCCCGCAGGCGGGCCACCTCGTCAGCAATGTTCAGCTCGTTGTCATCGCCCACGTGCTGCAGCTCTTTTATCTTGCCTTCCAGTTCAGCAATCGGCTGTTCAAACTCGAGAAAATTGAAATTCATGAAATCCGCGCCTTTAACTCAATTCAACGCCACCAGGACATAATGGCGGCATAGCTTACCCGTACAGAACCAGCCAGTCGACCCCGGGCGCATCTACCGTCGCTCAGTGTAGTTGAGCGCAACCCGCTCGCGCCCGAGCAATTCGCGCAATGACTGCACCAGCTGGTCATTTGGCTCCACGTTCCACTCGGGTGGCAACTTGTAGACACCGCGGGCGTCGCTGCGCATAACCTCCAGTCTGACACCGCAACTACTGGCGGGCCCACCGGTATAGGGTTGCAGGCAGGCCGCCAGGCGCTTGGCCAGCCCGGGCGTCGCGGCGGCGCTTTCCAGTTGCAGGCGCATCCCGTTTACGCTGCGCTGGCGCAGTTCGTCCAGTGTCGAGACGCCGTTGACGGTCATTTTCAGGCCGCCGCTGTAGTCATCGTGGGCAACCGGGCCGTCCAGCACCAGCAGCGAATCCTTGGCCAGTTTTTCGCGGTGCTCGCCAAATGCCTCGCTGAACACCGCCGCTTCGATGCGGCCACTTCGATCATCCAGCGTCACGATTGCCATGGTATCGCCGCGCTTGGTTTTCATCACCCGCATCGCCACCACCAAGCCAGCCACCTTCTGGCTTTCCTTGCCCGGCTTCAGGTCGGCGATACGCGCCTTCACCAGATGCTTGAGCTCATCCTCGTATTCGTCGATCGGGTGGCCGGTCAGGTAAAGGCCGAGTGTGTTCTTCTCGCCCTCGAGGCGCTCGCGGATACTCCACGGGCGGGTGCGGCGGAATTCCGCGTAGACATCGCCATCGGACGCCTGCGGCACCACCTCGCCGAACAGGTCCATCATGCCCGCGCTGGCGTTGGCGGCCTGCTGCTCGGCCGCCTTCACCGCCTCGTCCAGCGCATTGAACAGTACCGCGCGGGAGTAATCCAGGCCGTCAGCGCCGCCGACATCCGGGCCGATGCCGTCCAACGCGCCGGAACGCACCAGCGCTTCCAGCGCGCGCTTGTTGACCTTGCGCGGATCGATGCGGGAACAGAAATCGAACAGGTCGGTAAATGGCCCGCCCTCTTCACGCACCGCGATAATGTTCTCGATCGGGCCCTCACCAAGGCCCTTGATGGCGCCGAGGCCGTAGATGATGCGGTTGTCGATATCGACCGAGAACTGGTAGCTGCCCAGATTCACGTCCGGCGGTACCAGCACCAGCTCCATGGCCCGGCACTCTTCGATAAAGGTCACCACCTTGTCGGTCTTGTCCATGTCCGAAGACATGGTCGCGGCCATGAACTGTGCCGGGTAGTGCGCCTTCAGCCAAGCGGTCTGGTAAGACACCAGCGCATAGGCGGCGGAGTGGGATTTGTTGAAGCCGTAACCGGCGAACTTCTCCACCAAGTCGAAGATCTTGATCGCCAGCTCCGGGTCAACGCCCTGGGCTTTCGCACCGTCTTCAAACGTCGCCCGCTGCTTGGCCATCTCCTCGGGCTTTTTCTTACCCATGGCGCGGCGTAGCATGTCGGCGCCACCGAGCGTATAGCCGGCCAACTCCTGTGCGATCTGCATCACCTGTTCCTGGTAGACGATAACGCCGTAGGTCGGCTCCAGGATCGGTTTCAGTTTCTCGTGCTGGTATTTGGCATCCGGGTAGGCCACCTGGGCGCGGCCGTGCTTCCGGTTGATAAAGTCGTCCACCATGCCCGACTGCAGCGGACCCGGGCGGAACAGGGCCACCAGGGCGATCATGTCCTCGAGGTTATCCGGCTGCAGGCGCTTGATCAGGTCCTTCATGCCGCGGGATTCCAGCTGGAACACGGCGGTGGTCTCGGCCCGCTTGATCATCTTGAAGGTTTCTTCATCGTCGAGTGGCAGCGCCTCGATGACGAGCGGCTCCCTGCCCTCGCGCGCGCGCTGCTCGTCCACCATGCGCTTGGCCCAGTCGATGATCGTCAGCGTGCGCAGGCCAAGGAAGTCAAACTTCACCAAGCCCGCGTCTTCTACGTCGTTCTTGTCGAACTGGGTCACCAGACCGGCACCGGTCTCGTCGCAGTAGAGCGGGGCGAAATCGGTCAGCTTGGTCGGTGCAATGACCACGCCGCCGGCGTGCTTGCCCACGTTACGGGCCACACCCTCGAGCTGCAGGGCCATCTCCCAGATTTCCTGGCCCTCCTCGTCGTTCTCGAGAAATTCCCGCAGCACCTCTTCCTGCTCGAACGCCTTCGTCAGGGTCATGCCGACGTCGGGCGGAATCATCTTCGACAGCTTGTCGGCAAGGCCGTAGGACTTGCCCTGTACCCGCGCCACGTCGCGCACCACCGCTTTCGCCGCCATGGTGCCGAACGTGATGATCTGGCTCACCGCCTGGCGGCCGTAATTGTCGGCCACGTAGCCGATCACCCGGTCGCGTTTCTCCATGCAGAAGTCGACGTCGAAGTCGGGCATCGACACCCGCTCCGGGTTCAGGAAGCGCTCGAACAGCAGGTCGTACTGCAGCGGATCCAGGTCGGTAATATCCAGCGAGTAGGCCACCAGCGAGCCGGCACCGGAACCCCGCCCCGGCCCTACCGGGATATCGTGGTCCTTGGCCCACTGGATAAAGTCCATCACGATCAGGAAGTAGCCCGGGAAGCCCATCTGGATGATGATGTCCAGCTCGAAGCGCAGCCGATCCTCGTAGACCTTGCGGCGCTCGGCGTAATCCGGCGCGGACTTGTCGAGAATTTTCTCCAGGCGCCGTTCCAGGCCGTCGAAAGAGACCTTCTCAAAGAACTGGTTCTCGGTCATGCCCTCGGGAATCGGGTACTCCGGCAGGAAGTACTTGCCCAGCTGAATCGGTGCCGAGCAGCGCTTGGCGATCTCCACGGTATTGTGCAGGGCTTCGGGAATATCGCTGAACAGCTCCCACATTTCTTCTGATGTGCGGAAATACTGTTCCGCCGAATAGCGTCGCTCGCGGCGCGGATCGTCCAAGGCGCGACCTTCGTGAATACAGACGCGCACCTCGTGGGCCTCGAATTCGCTCTCCTCGAGGAAACGCACATCGTTGGTGGCCACGACCGGCAGGCTCAGCTCCTGGGCAAGGGCAACCGCTGCGTGCAGGTATTCCTCGTCACCGGCGCGGCCAGTGCGCTGCAGTTCCAGGTAGTAGCGACCGGGGAAAATCTGGGCCCACTCCCGGGCCAGCTCTTCCGCCTGCGCCCGGCGCCCGGCAACCAGTGCGCGGCCGACGTCGCCGTATTTGGCACCGGACAGCATCAGCACGCCTTCACTGTATTCGCGCAGCCATTCGCGGCGCACATAGGCGTTGCCGTGGTATTGGCCCTCCATCCAGGCGCGGGAGATCAGCTCGGTGATATTGCGGTAGCCGTCGCCGTTCATCGCATACAGCGTGATCAGCGTCGGCTTGTCCTCACCGCCCTCGCTGAGCCAGAAATCGGCACCGGTCAACGGCTTGATACCAGCGCCGAGACAGGCGCGATAGAACTTGATCTGGCCGTAGAAGTTGGTCTGGTCGGTCAGTGCCAGCGCCGGCATCTGCAGTTCTGCGGCGCGCGCCACCAGCGGCTTGATGCGCACCAGACCGTCGATCAGCGAAAATTCCGAGTGAACTCGTAAATGGACAAAGGGTTGGGTCATATCATTACGCATTTTTTGGAGGCTAGGCCCGGGGTGCTCTGTAGCTGGCTTCCGGGCGCCCCTGCTACCGGTGAGCTTTCGCCAGACACGGGCTAGGCGCCCCCCTTTAATACATCCCTGTACGCTCTCCACGGCCATCCATGGCCGTGGAAGGTCTGGCAAAAGCCCCCCGGTATCAGGGCTTCACATCGGCCTTATTAGGATGGCCGACCAATGCCGTTTTAATTCTTGTTTCGTGTTACCAGATGCGGCCCATCTGCCGCGCGCGCTCGGTACAGCTCTTCAGCACTGCACGGCGCTCATCGTTATTCATGGTGCCCCAGCGACTGATTTCCATACCGCTGCGGAAACAGCCCTCACAGATATCCTGCGCATTCAGGGCACATACGGAAATACACGGGGACTTTACCGGCTTCTCCACCGGCAACTCGGTCAATACTGCTTCTTCTGACATCACGATTCTGAAACAGGGACTAACTGCTCGGCAAAGCGCTTGCCGTTGTCGGCGTAGTGATCGCTACTGGCCTTGAGCAGTTCGAAAGTGGATTCATCGAGGGTTTTGACAACCTTGCCGGGGCTGCCCAGTACCATCGAATAGTCGGGGATCTCGGCATTTTCGGTGACCAGCGCGTTGGCGCCGATGATGCAGCACTTGCCGATCTTGGCGCCGTTCAATACCACCGCGTTTATGCCGATCAGGCTGTAATCGCCGATACTGCAACCGTGCAGCATCACCTTGTGGCCGATGGTCACGCCGGTACCGATCGTCAGGGGAACGCCCGGATCCGTGTGCAGTACCGAGCCGTCCTGCACGTTGCTGTACTCGCCGATGGTGATCTGGTCGCAATCGCCGCGCACCACCGCATTGAACCAGACACTGCTATGACTAAGCATTCTGACATTGCCGATCACGTGGGCGCCGGGCGCGATATAGTGCCCCTCGCCTTCCAGTTGTGGCTGCTTATCCCCCAGTCTGTACAGCATTCGGCCTCCGGCATTCTGTTGGTGCAAGCCGGGTATTATCCCGCGCCGAGGGGGCCGTGGCTAGCGGATGAACCTTGCGCTTTTTCCGGTGGCCCCGGGCGGGCTACAGCAGCGCGCCCTGCTGCACGAAACGGGCGCCCTCCAGGGACAGCAGGCGGGCCTTCATGTCCAGGCCGCCGGCGTAGCCGGTCAGGGTGCCGTCCGCGCCGATCACCCGGTGGCACGGAATCACTATCGCTATCGGGTTGGCGCCATTGGCCCGCGCCACCGCCCGAATCGCCTTCAGGTTGCCCAGTGTCTCCGCCTGCTCGCGGTAGCTGCGGGTTTCGCCGTAGGGGATGCGCAGCAGTGCGTCCCAGACGCGGCGCTGGAATTCGGTGCCGCGGGGGTTCAGAGGCAGCTCGAAATCCCGCCGCTCACCGGCGAAGTACTCTGTCAGCTGCTGTGCGGCCCTGTCGGTCAACTCCGACGCCCGGCGCTGCCAGTCCTGGCCCACCCGCGTCGCGTGTCCGTCGCGGTGAAACTCCAGCGCCACCAGCCCCCGCTCGTCCGCGGCGATCAAAACCTCGCCGAAGCGGGTGGAGTAGATTTCATAGTTCGTCATCGTCAATCTCCGGATTTCAGCGACTGCCACAACAACAGCGCCCCGTAGGCGCGCCACGGGCGCCAGTTTTCGGCCCGCGCCAGCGCCTGTTTCGGCTTGGCCTTTTCCGCCCCGCTGCCGAGTGCCTGCAATATTCCCAGGTCCGATGCCGGAAACGCGTCCGGCATCGACAGGCCGCGCATGGCGATATAGTGTGCGGTCCAGTCTCCGATGCCGGGCAACGCCGTTATCTGCCGGCACCAATCGTCCAGCTCTGGCTCGGCAAAATTCACCCGCCCTTCCAGAGTCGCGGCGACAAACTCACGCAGCGTCCGCGCTCGCGCGCGGGTCAAGCCCAGGTCGGAGAAGTCCGCTCCCTCGAGCCGCTGCGCGGTCGGGAACAGCCAGTGCTCGTCACCCGCATCGTCCACAAACGACTCGCCATAGCGGGCCACGATACGCCCGGCGATAGTGGTGGCGGCAGCAACGGAAATCTGCTGGCCGAGAATCGCGCGAATGGCGTATTCGAACGGATCCCAGGCGCCCGGCAAACGCAGCCCCGGCGAAAGCGCCAGCTGTTTCTCCAGCATCGGGTCCCGCGACAGCACGGCAGAGATCTCCTCGGTGTCGGCGTCCAGGTCGAACAGGCGCCGCAACCGCTGGTTGACCAGGTAGAGTGCTGCCCCAGCGCCCTCGCCCTGCACCTCCACCACCAGGCGGCTCTTCTCCGCCTGGTGGGTTACCCGCAGTACGCCGCGGAACTGATCCAGCGCGATGCTGCGCTGGTACACCTCGCCCTCCACCTGCTCCACACCGGCCAGCACGCGCGCACCGAGAAATGCCAGTAGCTGCGACCAGTCCAGCGGCGGGCGGTAATCGAGATAGAGACGGATTCTTGATCCCCGCGCACCGGCCACGCCCCCAGCAGCCCGCTCCCGCCTGACTTCCGAAGGCGTGCGCTGGTAGATCTGCTTGAACACGCCGTTGAAGCGGCGCAGGCTGTTGAAACCCGCCTCAAACGCGATATCGGCGATCGGCAGTTCGGTATCGCGCAGCAGCCTGAATGCGAACAGCGCGCGCTCTGCCTGCCACACTGCCAGCGGGCTTACGCCCAGATGTTCGCCAAACAGCCGCCGCAGGTATCGGCTGCTGACCCCGAGGCGCATCGCCAGGACTTCCACGGATTGCGCTTCGCGCTCACTGCGCATCAACTTCAGCGCGCGCTGCACCGTCGTGGACACCAGCCCCCAGGCCGGGCTCCCCGGCGCCGAGTCCGGTCGGCAGCGCAGACAGGGGCGAAAGCCGGCATTCGCCGCCTCCGCCGCCGTCGCGAAGTAGGTCACATTGTGTTCCAGCGGCGGTCGCGCCGGACAGATGGGCCGACAGAAGATACCGGTGGTCTTCACCGCCGTGAAGAAACGGCCATCGAAGCGCCGGTCGCGGGCAAGGCGCGCGCTGGAACAGATTGCGGGGTCGAGCTGCACTGACATCTCCTCTTGCAGGCGGTCAGTGTAGGGCGATGCGGCGATCGCGACTAGTCAAATTCGGAACTGACTGTTACACGCGACGGCGCCGGGATAAGCCTGAGGAAACGCTGGCAGGCCAGGTTGACGGAGCAGCTGCACTAGGAAGCAACTCATCAGAGGCGGAATACATTCGTGGCCAAGATTGTACTCAGAACACCTTGTGAAAATGCCAGAGATCGGGTCCGCGCGGTGACACCTCCCCACTTCAGAATGGCTCCCGTACAGGTGTCAACACGCGCACCAGTGTCCACAGGTAGCACAGACTTTGCCGTCGACTTTTTAGACGCCCTCGCGGCCGCGCCTAAAAATACATATCCAAATAGTCTGTAAGATTTACAAGCTCCGGATTTCGGAGGCCGCAGAGGTTGCCAGAGCATATCTTGTCAGCTTCGCGATGCGAGCCGCGCCGAAGCCCGCCGAATGCTTACCCGCTCAACTTTAATCGATCATTGCGTACCAACTAGAGATCCCGCCGAAGGACATATTGAACTTACCGCAGTTGCAGGCCCTGAATCTCCCTTCACCCGACAGTCGAATGTCGCGACGCGATTGCGTCCCGATGTACCTGTCAAACGATTACTTGATTATTGTCACGCCATTTTTTAGCAGTGGATCACAATTTCTATTAGAACTCAGACTGCAAAGAAGTATAAAGGCGGCCGGCAGCGCGCACCGCAATTACCGGGCGTTCAATCAACCCCATTAGCGGCAGCGAGGCCGGGCCTACAGGGAAGTAGGTGGTGGATTTACGGCACATAAGAATTTTCCGCCGTACATCCGACTGCTGCGTAAGACAGGTTCACCCTTGTTCCCTGGCAGATAACAAAAAGGAATTTTGTTTTGGAGAGTTTATCCATGCGCCGTCTCTTGATTATTTTACTTTCACTTTCGGTCGTTATTCTGACCGCGTGCAGCGCGGATACCAAAAACGGCAGAAGAAACAGCACCATTCAGGTGACACCTACTACAACCGTCGTCGATACGGATAGCGACGGTATTGCCGACAGCAGTGACAACTGCCCCAATGCCGCCAACGCCGACCAGGCCGACACCGACAAGGATTCCATCGGCGATGCCTGCGATTCCGATATCGACGGTGATGATGTCGCCAATGAGCAGGATAACTGCCCACTAATCGCCAACAATGAGCAGTCCGACATCGACGGTGACGGTACCGGCGACGCCTGTGACAATGATCGCGACGGCGACGATGTAACCGACAGCCTCGACAACTGTCCTGGGACCGCAAATCCGGACCAAGCCGATCAGGACAACGACAATATCGGCGATGCCTGTGACTCCGATAGCGATACCGACGACGACGGCGTCGATGACGGCGCAGACAACTGTCCCAATGACGCCAATTCCGATCAGGCCGATATCGACGGCGATGGCGCCGGAAACGCGTGTGACGGCGACGACGATGGCGACGGCACCGCTGACGGCGGCGATAACTGCCCACTGACACCCAATACCGACCAGGCGGACCAGGACGGCGACGGCATCGGCGACGCTTGTGACACCGATCGAGACGGCGATGGTGTGGACAACGACAGTGACAATTGCCCGCTGGTCAGCAACACCGATCAGGAAGACGTGGACGGCGATGGTATCGGCGACGCCTGTGACGATCTGATCGACAACGACGACGACGGCGTTGCGAACGACGCTGACAACTGCCCCTCACACCCCAACTCCTCGCAGCGGGACACCGATGGCGATGGCATCGGCGATGCCTGTGATGATCTGATTGACAGCGACAACGACGGTGTCGAAGACGACATCGATAACTGCCCGCTGGTGGCCAATGACGATCAGCTCGACAGCGATGGCGACGGTCAGGGCGACGCCTGTGACAACGACGACGACAACGACGGCATCGGCGACGGGGACGACAACTGCCCGCTGACCCCCAATAACGATCAGGGCGACCTGGACGGCGACGGTGTCGGCGACGCCTGTGACGATGATCGCGATGGCGACGGTATACCCGACGGTAGCGATGACTGCCCGACGGATGCCACCAACACTTGCGATCAAGGTGACAGCGACGGCGACGGTGTCGATAACGGGCAAGACAACTGTCCCAACATCGAAAATGCGGACCAGTCGGATCTCGACAACGACGGTATCGGCGACGCCTGTGACGACGATACGGATGGCGACGGCGTCGGCGACAGTGGCGACAACTGCCCGATGACCGCCAACGCCGATCAACTCGACACCGACGGCGATGGTATCGGCGATGTCTGTGACGACGACCTCGATGGCGACGACGTTACCGACGACGTCGACAACTGCCCGCTGGTGAACAATCCATCGCAGCAAGACAGCGACGGCGACGGCTTCGGCGATGCCTGTGATCCCGACCAGGATGGTGACGGCGTCGACGACAACGACGACAATTGCCCGGCAACTTCCAATCCGGACCAGATTGATTCGGACGGTGATGGCCTCGGCGACGCCTGTGATCCGGATGTGGACGGCGACGGCGTCGACAACCAAACCGATAACTGTCCGCAGACGTACAATCCACCCGTACCGCCGAGCACAGAACAGGACGACTTCGACGGTGACGGTATCGGTGACGCATGTGACGATGGCACCGCGGCGACCTGCGAAGGTATCGGCAACTTCGAGCCGATTACTACCTTCAATTCGAAACTGGACCACGGCACAGTCGGCGACTGCAGCGGCTGCTCGGTAACCAGTCCGGGCCGGGTGACCAACGACGTCATCACCGATGCGGCGCGTATGGAAGTAGCGACGGGTGCATCCGGCTATGCCTACCTCGAGGTCGAAAGGACCGAGACTCTGATCGGCCGCCACAGGATCGGTTTCCTGGTCGAGCATCCGGCATCAATTCTGGATCTCATACTGTTGGATACGATCACCATCACCACGCTGCGGGATGGAGTACCCACCGGCGACAGCGCCTCTGGATCGTCACTGGTCGTGTTCGATGTGGACGGCGCGGTCAATCAGCGCCTGTTGACCTTCAATTCCATCCATGACTTCGACCAGGTGCATCTCCGCCTCGACAGCCTGCTGACCGAGGTCAACCAGCTGGATGTGTACTTGGCCTGTATGGCACCGATTAACCAGTAATTTAAATCACTAACGAAAAGCCCCGGCAATTGCCGGGGCTTTTTTTATGAGCGCATAGCCAAAAAATCAATTCTTTGTCTGGTGCCTGCCAGCATCGTAGTACTGCCACAGCACATTCACGATCTTCCACTCGCCATCGACTTTCACCAAGTGCATATAATCGAGCCACTCATCGGCCTCCACCTTGACCGTGGCAATTCTGTCGTGAATATCGAGTACCTTGACCGACTTGCGGGGATTATCGGGGAATCTGTCCCCATTGCGGTTGTAACGCTCGGCTACTCGCAGCATGGTGTCGTAATCGGTTTCCAGCAGGGTATCCTGCTCATCTTTTCGCCAGAAGGTGCGCTTTTTCAGCGCCGGATGAAGGGCCCTTTGCATCTGGTTTCTGTCGACACTGTGCTGTGATTCCAGGTAGTCGAGGGAAGCACGGATGATCATATCGCGATCATCGGCCAGAGCCGGGAAGCTGCATAGAGTGGCAAACAGCAGGGAAGCGCGCAGGTAGATAGACATATCAGATTCCTTGTCTGGATTCTTTTGCGCGACAGATGATGCCCGGGTGGGCAAGGACCGCCACCGCTTTTCGACCAGTCGAAACCTCTGACCGGCAAAAAGAATCCCCACGCACAGGGACGCCCCGGACATGGTGGTGCGAGGGCACAAAAAAAGCCCCGGCGTTGCCGGGGCTTTTTGAGCGGGAGAGAAAGTGCTTATTTGAGGCCCAATACTTCTTTGCCCTGAATAAAGGTCACATCCACCGGAATATCCGCTTCCGCGAGTCGATCCAGATCCGCTCGCAGTTCGGCGCCGACCACACCCTTGCCTTCCAGCAGCTCCTTCGACTTCGCGTAGTCGCCGTCACCCTGGATGGTCAGGATCAGATTGGACAGCTTTGTCATGGCTTCCTGCATCTTCTCGAAATCGACGCTGTACTGACCGGTCTCCGGGTCGCGGGTAAAGGCACCCTGCTCCTTGAAGAAGTTAAAGCGCATCATGTTCGCCTTGCCGTGGGCGCTGGCAGCGCCGAAACGCACACTGCGGAAAATACTGGCGAGGAAGGTGACATAGTTGTCCATCAACTCACCTTCTTCGAGCTCACCTTTCTCGTGCAGGCGCGTGACCATGTACAGGCCGAGAATGTCCGCCTTGCCCTCTTCCAATGCGGAAGAGGTTTCCTTCAGCGCCTGGCGTACGTTGCTACCGTCAGTAACGGTCTTCTTGATGCCGAGACCGTGAGCCACTTCGTGGAACATGGTGTTGGCGAAGAAGGCCGGGAAGGTGATGTGCTTGCGCTGGTCCTCGGCAATCAGCACTTCGCTGATCGGCACAAGGATCTTGTCGAACTTGGCGCGCATCGCGTTTTTCAGCTGCAGGCGACGGGTGCCCTTGGCCAGCTGCACTTCCTCGTCGTTCGGCAGGTTGATGGCAATGGTCTTGGAACCTGCGTTGCTGTGACCCGCATAGAAGAGGACATCGTAGGCGTTCAGGTCGGAGTCGGTGCCCGGCTCTTCTGCCTTGTACTTGTCGTCAACCGGCAGTCCCTTCTGCAACTCCGGCAGGAACGCCGCAAACTTGGCCAGTTTTTCGCTCCACTCTTTGTCTTTCAGCAGCACGTAGGACTCGTAGGCGGTGCGGTAGGCGAACAGCTGGTCTTCGTAGTTTTCGATCGGACCGATCACCACGTCGATATCGTTGTTCTTCATGTCCATCCAGGCCATATCGCTGGGACGGAAATCGTCACTGACCAGCGCATCGGCGCGCATGCTCAGGTAGTTGGCGAACTCCTTGTCCTCAGCCAGCTTGGCGGCCTCGCGCAGAATCTCGGCGGCGCGCTCCAGTTCGGCCTTGTAGGCCTCGCTGTAGGGGATCAGTTCCAGCTTGCCCTCGCTGTTGCGGCGCACCAGTGAGTAGAGACCGTCTTTACCCGGCTGCTGCCAGGCTTCGAATTCAGCCTTGGTCATGTCCGCCGGATAGAAATTTGCCCCGAGCGGTTTGGGACCGTAGCCCTCGACAAACGGCTTGTTGCCGTTCAGGCGATCCCAGGGGCCGTAATTGATCTTGGCAAACTCGCGCTTGCGGCTGTCTTCGATACTCGACAGCAGGTCCTCTGCCGGTCCGAAGGACTGCAGCCAGAACAGACGGTCCATGATCTGGCTGGCGTCGATCAGCAGGCCGATCATCTGGCGCTGATCGTCGGACAGGTCGCTCAGGTCCGCGTTCAGCTCCACCGGCACATAGATGTCAAAGCGCTGTTCCGCGTCTTCCACCGGCTGATCCGCCGGTGTGGCGACGGTTTCCGATTCCACGACCTGGGCTTCGGCCTCGGCCTGTGCGGTTTTTTCTTCCTGTTTGTCGCTGGGTGAGCAGCCACTTACCAGCAACAGCGCCAGCAGTGCAGCGATTATCCGTGCGGATTGAATAGGGGTCGTCATAAGAGGTTCTGCCTATCGTTATATTTAGTCCGGCGCCACATTAGTCCGGCCGCGGATATTTATCAAGGATGAGCAAGAGCAGGCACCAGTCTTTTAAGGAATCAACGGTTGTGTCACCGCCGTCCGCGCTTCGGCGGTGCGCTCCTGCTGCTGCAGTTGCCACAGTGTCGCGTAATGGCCATTTTTAGCCAGCAGCTCGACATGACTCCCCTGCTCGACAATGCGGCCTTGATCCATCACCAGAATCACATCCGCATCCACGACCGTGGAGAGGCGATGGGCAATCACCAGCGTGGTCTGCTCACGGGCGATTTCCCGCAGTGATTCGAGGATGCCGCGCTCGGATTTACTGTCGAGAGACGAGGTGGCTTCGTCGAAAACCATGATCGGCGGCCGCTTGAGCAGCGCGCGTGCGATGGCGACCCGCTGTTTTTCTCCGCCGGAAAGCTTCAGGCCGCGCTCACCGACGAGCGTCTCCACTCCTTCCGGCAACTGCTGCACAAAGTCGTGCAGATGGGCGTGGCGGATTGCCTCCATCACCTCGTCATCGCTGGCTTCCACCCGACCGTAGCGCACATTCTCCAGAATCGACTGATTGAACAGCACCGCATCCTGCGGTACTACGCCGATCGCACGACGCAGCGATTCCTGACTGACGGAACGGATGTCCTGGCCATCCACCAGGATGCGCCCCCCGGTGACGTCATAGAAGCGGAACAGCAACTTGAACAGCGTGGATTTACCCGCGCCGCTGGCACCGACTATCGCCACTTTCTGTTTCGGCTGCACGGTAAAGCTGACACCGCTGAGAATTTCGCGATTCTCCCGGTAGCCAAAACGCACATCGTCAAACTCGATACGCCCTTCCCGTATCTCCAGCTCCGCAGCGCCATCCCTGTCTTTTACTGCCGGCTCCACCGTCAGCAGCGAAAACATTTTTTCAATATTTGCCAGGGCACCCTTCATTTCCCGATAGACAAAGCCGAGGAAATTGAGGGGGATGAAGATCTGCATCATGAATGCATTGATCAACACGAAGTCACCGATGGTCATCTGACCTGTAGTGACATTCACCGCGGCCAGAATCATCGCACCGCACATGGCAGCGGCGATGATCAGCGCCTGGCCCGCATTGAGGCCGAACAGCGACAGGCGGTTCTTGCGCCGCGCCTGCTCCCAGAATGCCAGCTCACGATCGTAGTGGCCGGCCTCGTGCCGTTCGTTGCCGAAATATTTCACCGTCTCGTAGTTCAGCAGACTGTCCACCGCGCGGCTGCTGCTCTGGGACTCCGCCTGATTCAGCTCGCGCACGAAGCGCGTGCGCCACTCAGTGGCCACCACGGAAAAGCCGATGTAGACGACCACCGCGCCGAGAACCAGCAGCGCGAAGGCGACACTGTAGTTCCACCACAACAGCCCGGCGACCATCGTGATTTCCACCAGTGTCGGCACAATGTTGAACACCATGAATCGCATCAGGAAGCCGATGCCAGAGTTGCCGCGTTCTATGTCCCGTGACAGGCCGCCGGTGCGGCGGTTCAGGTGAAAATCCATATCCAGCCGGTGCAGGTGCCGGAACACCTCCAGGCCGACCCGCCGCTGGGCGCGTTCGGTGACCCGGCCGAAGATCGTATCGCGCAGCTCGCCGAACAGCGTGCTGGAAAAGCGCACCGCGCCGTAGGCCAGCAGCAGGCCGAGCGGCAGTGCGATGGCCTGAGCGGTACCGCCGGCGCTATCCAGATCGTCGACAATGTGTTTGAGAATAAAGGGCAGGACCACGCCGGCGAGCTTGGCGCCGACGAGACACAACAGCGCGAGGATGACTGCGCGCTTGAATTCCAGCAGGTAGGGAAACAGGGTTTTCAGTGCGCCCCAGTGCACTTCCTCCAGGGCGACGGTAGATTTTGGTCTGGGCATAGCTCGGTTCGCAGGATAACTGGTGCGCATTATACGCACGCGACAACGGGAGCGCCGCGAAGATAGCACCTCAAGCTAAGTTGAGGTCAAACAACCCGCTGCAGCAAACCGGTAATCTCAGCGAGCCGCCAACAAATGGTTAACTCAGCGCCCGCAAGGGTACATCGTCGCGGCGGCCGATGGACGCACCGAGCACCTTGACCAGGAACTCGGTCAGTACGCCGGCGGTGAACCCCCAGATCTCGTAGCCGCGGTACAGGTAGGCCGGCAGATACACCGCGCGCTTGTCGATGGTGATCCGGTCGGTGCGGATGCGCGGATCGGCGAGAAAAAATGACAGCGGCACGCGGAAGATCGCATCCAGCTCGCCGGGATTCGGGGTGAGTTTTGCATCGCGTGAAATCACACCGACCCAGGGCGTGACCTGCACCTGCCAGCGGGTGGTGCGCGACCACAGTGGGCCGAGCACCCGCACCTGATCAGCCGGCAGACCGATTTCCTCCTCCGCCTCGCGCAGCGCCGTGTACTCCAGCGACGGGTCCGTGTCATCCCAGCGTCCGCCCGGCAGCGAAACCTCGCCCGAATGCGTGGACAGGTTGGCCGAGCGCTTGGTCAGAATCACCTGGGGATCCGGCTCGTCGGTCAGCGCCAACAGCACCGCTGCGTGCCCCTGCAGATCGGGGCCACTCGGCACCCTGGTCTCCAGATCACCTCGCAACAGGGAAATCTTTTCTTCAATCTTGGTCAGCATAAAAACCTGTATCAACGCACTTCAATTGTGCACGGGGCACATATTCCATCATACCGAATCCAGCCCTGCGCGCCGAGCGATCATTTTTTGACCAGCAAGACAGGGAATTCCCCACGGTCGGGGAATCCGGCACGTCAACGGAGCTAATTCATCAGCTGCCTGCGGCAGTATCCTCCTGCGGCTGGGACTGAGGACTGGCCTGCCCCTTGGCCTTCTCGCGCAGCGACTGCACCAGCGCGTAATACACCGGCACCAACAGCGTCGCCAGCAGGCTCGCGGCGGTCATACCGCCAAATACCGCCAGGCCCAGGGAAACCCGGCTCACGGCACCGGCGCCGGTAGCCAACAGCAGCGGTATGACGCCGAGAATGAACGACATCGCGGTCATTAACACGGCGCGAAAGCGCAGGCGCGTCGCACTGAGTGCGGCGTCGGCGATGGACTTGCCCTTGTCCCTCTCCACGCAGGCAAACTCCACAATCAAAATTGCACTCTTCGCCGCCATGCCGATCAGCAGCACCAGACCGATCTGCGTATACAGATTATTGATGGAGCCGGTGATCCAGACTGCAAACATCGCGCCAGTGATGGCGATAGGCACACACAGGATCACCGCAATCGGAATGCTCCAACTCTCGTACTGCGCCACCAGAAACAGGTAGACGAACACCACGGCCAGGGAAAAGAGTATTGGCGCCATGTTGCCGGAACTGATTTCCTGCAGACTGGAGCCGGTCCACTCGTAGCCGTAGCCTTCGGGTAGCTGGTCGGCCAGATCCGCCATCGCGTTCATCGCCTGACCGCTGGAATAACCCGGCGCCTGCGCACCGTTGATCGTGACACTGTTGTAGAGGTTGTAGCGGTTGATGGTTTGTGGAGCGACCATCGGCGTTATCTTGGACACCGAAGTCACCGGCACTAGGCCACCGCTGTTGGAACGCACGTAGAATCCGGCCAGGTCCTCCTCCTTGTCACGGAACTGGGCATCCGCCTGCACCATCACCTTGAAAACCTTGCCATACAGGTTGAAATCGTTGACATAGTAACCACCGAGCAGCGCCTGAAAGGTGGAATAGACCTCCATCAGCGGTACACCGAGGACGTGGGCCTTGTCCTTGTCCAGCGTCAACTGCAGTTGCGGTGTCGTGGCCTGAAAACTGGTGAAGGCCTGGGCGATCTCCGGTCGCTGGTTCGCCGCGCCGAGCAGCCCGTACATTACCTGCGCCAGCTGGCTTGTGCTGCGCCCTTGCAGGTCCTCGAGAATAAACTCGAATCCGCCGACGGAGCCCACGCCCGGCAACGGCGGTATGGCAAAGGGCATGACCTGGGCATTGGGTATCTGCGCAACTTTCTTCTGCACCCGCTCCATGATGGCAAACTGGTGATCCTGTTCGTCGGTGCGGTCATCCCAGGGTTTGAGCACGGCAAACATCATTGCCGCATTCGACGACGCACTGTTGGCCAGCAGGTTGTAACCGGGCACTCCCACTACGTGGGCCATGCCAGGTTCTTCCTGCAGAATATCGCTCACCTGCTCCACTACCGGTATCGTGCGCTCCAGCGAGGAACCATCCGGCAGCTGAACGTGCAGCAGAAACGTGCCCTGGTCCTCGTCCGGAACAAAGCCGCCGGGAACGGTCGTGAACAGCCAGAAGCAGAAGGCAAACATCGCGGCGATCGACGCAATGCCAAGCAGGGGGATGGCCACCCAGAAACGCACCAAACGCAGATACAGATTCGTGGTGCGATGCAGGAATCGGTTGAAAAAACCGAAGATTCCGGTTTCCTTAATACCGGCGACCTCGCCCCCCGGGCCCGCTTTCAGCACCGTGGCACAGAGCGCCGGACTCAGTGTCAGCGCATTGATTGACGAGATGATCACCGCCATGGATATGGTGATGGCGAACTGCTGGTACATCTTTCCGGTGACCCCCGGCATCAGCATCACCGGCACAAAAACCGCCAGCAACACCAGCGTGGTAGCGATCACCGGACCGGTGACCTCGCGCATGGATTCGAGCGCCGCCTCTCTCGGCGACAGCCCCTCCCCCATCAGCCGCTGCGTGTTTTCCACCACGATAATCGCATCATCCACGACGATACCGATAGCGAGGATCAGCGCGAACAGCGTGATGGTGTTGATACTCATGCCCAGCCCCAGCATCAGCGCAAAAGTACCGATCAGTGATACCGGGATGGCGATAGCGGGTATCAATGTCGAACGCCAGTCCTGCAGGAAAAGGAACACGACCAGGATCACCAGAATCAGCGCCAGGATCAGCGTCTGGACCACCTCTTTCATCGACGCCTCGACGAACAGCGTGGTGTCGTAAAGCACAGTGGCTTCCAGATCATCGGGGAAGCGTTCGGCAAGCAGGGCTATCCGTTCCTTGATGCCGTCGGCCACCTGCAGCGCGTTGGCGTCCGGCAGCTGGTATACACCGATCACTGCGGCCGGCTTCTTGTCCAACAGCCCGGCGGCGACATAGGACTGACTGCCCAGCTCTATCCGCGCCACGTCCCTGACTTTGACCATGCCGCCATCCGGCTTGGCGCGAATGGTGATGTCGCCGAATTGCGCCGGATCCTCGAGGCGCCCCTTGGCGATGATGTTGTACTGGAACTGCTGCTCCTTGCTGATCGGCGGTGCGCCGAGCTGGCCCGCGGCCACCTGTACATTCTGCGTCTGGATCGCGCTGATCACATCCTGCGCGGTGACATCGAGTGCCGCCATCCGGTTGGGGTTCAGCCACACGCGCATCGCATAGTTACGCGCGTTAAAGATGTTGACCTTGCTGACGCCGGGTACCCGCGCGAGTTCGTCCTTCAGGTAGATTTCCGCGTAGTTGGCCAGGAACAGCTCATCGAAGGTGTCGTTGGGGGAAAACAAATTCACCACCAGCAGCATGGTGGTGCTCTGTTTCCTCACGGTGACGCCGTTGCGTTTGACATCCTCCGGTAGCGTCGGCATTGCCTGCTGCACCCGGTTCTGCACATTCACCTGGGCAATGTCCCCGTCGATCCCGGAATCGAAGGTGACCGTCAGGCTGTAGGAGCCATCGTTGCCACTGGTAGAGGACATGTATGCCATGCCCTCGACACCGTTGACCTGCGCCTCGATCGGCACCGCGACACTGTCGCGCACCACCTCGGCACTGGCGCCGGCATAACTGGTAGAGACACTGATGGTCGGGGGCGCTATATCCGGGAACTGGGCCACCGGCAACAGTGGCAGGGCCAATATTCCTGCCAGGGTTATCAGTATCGAAATGACGAAGGCGAAGCGCGGTCGCCGGATACAGAAGGCACTGATCATAAACCGGCCGCACTGTCTCCTGACCGCTGCGGGTTATTTGCTGTCATAGAATTCCACTTCCTCGGCCTCGCGGGAATCGCCGCTGCCGGTCGACTCCCCCTCACTGCCGGCGCCGGCGGCCCGCACCTCTCCCGACGGCGGCGGCGCGGGCGGCTCACTGTTTTCGTAGGGGTTGCGCGGCGTGCTCTGCGGCGTCACCGGCTTGTCAGCCACGACCCGCTGCAGGCCATTAACGATGACGGTTTCCCCGGCCTTCAGCCCCTCTTCCACCGCCCACAGTTCTCCCTCGCGCTGGCCCAGCTTTAGGTAGCGCTTGCTCGCCACATTGCCCTCGCCCAGGACAAACACATAGCGCCCCTGCATGTCCTCCATCACGGCGGACTGCGGCACCAGCGGCTTGACCGCGTCGCTGCCGCGGAATACGCGAATCGATACCCGCGCGTACTGGCCCTGCGCCAGCAGCTGTCCCGGATTGGGGAAGCGAGCGCGCACGGCGATGGAACCGGTATTCGGGTCTATCTGGTTGTCGACGAACACAATGTCGCCCGGGTGGGCGTAGGAGGTGCCGTCCGGCAGCTCGATACGAATATCACTCTGTACAGGCGCCAGCCCCTGCTGTCGCCGCCGCTCTGCTTCCACCTGCACAGCGAACAGTTGATCCTCCGGGACTTCGAAAAGCACGTAGATCGGATCCATCTTGACGATGGTCGCGAGCGGTTCGGACTGCGGCCCGACCAGGGAACCCTCGGGGTACTCGGCGCGCCCGATGCGGCCGGTGAGTGGCGCAAATATCTCGGTGTAGGAAAGGTCGAGTTCGGCTTTTTCCACATTCGCCCTCATGCCCTCGACACGGGATTTGGCCTCCTGGAAATTTCCCTCCAGCTCATCCATCTGCACCTGGCTGATAGCACCGGAGCTCACCAGCTGGCGACCGCGGCGATAATTGCGCTCGGCCACCCGCAGCGCCGACTGTGCCTGCGCCAGGTTGGCGCGCTGATTGTCCAGCGCGGCGATAAAGGGCTTGGGATCTATGCGATACAACAGCTGCCCCTGCTGTACCATGTCCCCTTCGGTGAAGTGGCGGCTCTCGATATAGCCCTCCACCCGCGGGATCACCCGATACTCATCGGTAGCCTCCACCCGCCCGACATATTCGAAGCGCGGAATGACCGGCTGTTCCCGTACCGACAGCACTTCCACCGGCGGCGGCGGTGGCGCCTCTGGCTCTTCCTCTTTGCCGGTACAGGCGCACAAAATGGCCAGCGACAGCCCGAACAAAAAAAATCGTGCCATGGAAGTTCAACCATCGCCTGCTGCAAAAAGATCTCGTCTAACAACTATAGGCGGGGACAACCAGGCGCCGGCAGGCGAGCGCGCTGGCGCTCGGGATTACCATGGGTATACTGGCGCCATGAAATTCTGCAGTCACTGCGGCAGCGATGCCGTCACCTTTGCCATTCCCGCAGGCGATGACCGCCCGCGCCACCTGTGCGGCGGTTGCGGCGCCATCCACTACATCAACCCGCGCATCATCGTCGGTGTCCTGCCCTATCTCGGCGACAGGGTACTGCTGTGTAAGCGCGCCATAGAACCGCGCTTGGGGCTGTGGACGCTGCCAGCGGGATTTATGGAAAACGGCGAGACCAGTGAGGAGGGCGCACTGCGGGAATCCTGGGAGGAGGCTCGGGCCAATATCCGTGTCGACGACCTCTACACCATCTACGACATACCGCATATCAACCAGGTCTACCTGATGTACCGCGGCGAACTGACGGATACCAATTTCGGCCCGGGCCCGGAGTCGCTGGAAGTCGAGCTGTTTCACGAAGATGAGATTCCCTGGCAGGAAATCGCCTTCCCGATCATGAGTGAGACGCTGGAACTCTATTTCATGGACCGCCAGGCGGGCCACTTCCCACTGCACCGCGGCGTCATTCAGCGCAAGCTGTGATTTTCGCAGCGGAACCAACAAAAAAGGGCGAACCGGTGGTTCGCCCTTTATCGCAATCTGGTGCGGTCAATCAGCCGCAGCGTTCATCCAGTTTCCACAGGTCGAACGCCGGCTCCTCGTAAGGATGGGCCGCGCGCAACGCGGCCAGTGCCGCGTCCACCAGCTCGTCTGCGCACACCATCTCTACCCGGTACTCCGCCACCTGCTCTACCTGGCCGGACTGGCCGATAAACGGTTGGCTACCCTCCAAGGGTCGGAACTGTCCCGTGCCCAGCACCTGCCAGCAACAGCTATCGTAATCGCCGATGCGTCCGGCGCCGGCGTCGAACAGTGCGCGCTTGACCACTTCCACGTGGGACTCGGGGATATAGGCACAGAGTTTGTACACGCAGACTCCTTGCGGGCAAGTTGAGATCAGAACATCAGCGTCATCAGCTTACGCTGGTACTGGGCCGCCAGCGGATCACCGCTACCGAGGCTTTTGACGATATCGAGAAACGCCTGCTTGGCCGCGCCATCGGCGAAATTCAGGTCCTTGCGCAGAATATCCAGCAGCAGCTCCAGCGCGTCCTGCGGGCGGCCGTTCTGGCTGTACTGCACCGCCAGCTTGTAGGCGGCGTCGTAATCCTGCGGATTCTGCTCCACCGCCTGCTGTAGCGCCTTGATCTCCGGCGATTCCGCGGCCTTCTGCTTCAGTTCCAGCTGCGCCATCAGCTGCTGGTAGTCGCTGTCCTGGTCCGCAAGCAGGATCTTGCCGAGTACCGTTTCCGCCTCCGGGGTGCGGTTCTGCTCCAGCAGCACCGCCGCCAGCTGTTTGGCGATGTCGGCGCGCTCGCCGGACTCGGTGTAGACCTGGCGCAGCACCGGCAATGCCTCGTCCAGCTTGCCCTCGGCCACCAGCTTCTGCGCCTGCTGAAACTGCAGCTCCCAGGCTTTCGGCAGGTACTTGTCCAGCATTTCGCGGATCTGCTTCTCCGGCTGCGCGCCGGCAAAGCCATCCACCGGCTGGCCGTCTTTCAGCACCATGACCGTCGGCAGGCTGCGCACGCCCAGCTGGCCGGCCAGCATCTGTTCGGTATCGGCATTCACCTTGGCCAGCAGGAACTGGCCGGCGTATTCATTGGCCAGCTTTTCCAGCACCGGCATCAGCTGCTTGCAGGGCTCGCACCAATCCGCCCAGAAATCCACCACCACCGGGCGTTTCATGGATTCTTCGATCAGCACCTGCTGGGCGTTTTCCGCCGTCACATCGACAATAAATTCGTTCACAACTACTCCTGAACCAAGCTGCAGTTATCTGTTAGCGGTATATGGTATCAGCACCGTATGCCAATTCGAGTGCCTCGCGCTCGACTTTGCGCAGGCCCCTGACGATCAGGCCGTAGGACCTGTCCATCAACCGCTCGATTTCATAGTCCGGCACGCTGCCGTCCAGCAGCACCGTGTTCCAGTGTTTCTTGTTCATATGGTAACCGGGAATCACGCCGGTAAAGATATCCCGCAGGGCCTGGGCTTCGTCGGGATCGCACTTTAAGTTCGTGCAGTCGACGCCGTCGAGGCGGCCAACGGTGGCGAACATCTTGCCCTTGATCTTGAACACCGCGACATCCGGGCCAAAGGGGAAATCCTCCTCGGCCTCGGGGCGGGAGAGCAGATAGTCGCGCACGGCCCTGCGGTCCACAGTGGATTCCTACCAGTTCAGGGACGACGGCAGCCGCGGCGACGACAGCAGTTTACTGAAGCGCTGCCAACGCTCGTTCGGATCCTCGGTGCCCTCTTCCACATAGTCGGCCACCAGTTTTTTGCCCCAGTTGTAATTGATCACATAGGCGCCGTAGGCATCCACGAAGCGTTTGCGCTGCGCAGCCTTTTCCGGACTCATCAACGTGTATTTCTGGAACAGCTCGACCACCTTGTCGCCGTCGATCTGGCCATCGATGTACTGGCGGGCAACTTCATTGCCGGCAAAGCTCAGCTTGGCGATCAGCTCCAGTACGCGATCGTATTTCTCCGCGTCGGCCGGATTCAGGCCGGCGAGCGGATAGAGCACTTCCTTTTCAAACTCGAGTTTTTCCTCACCGGGGAATGCCAGCTCGATACCATAGTTGGCGCTGCCCTCAGCAATCACGGACTGCGGGCTGAATAGCGGGTAGACACTGTACTCGACCCAGCCACGCTTGTTGACCAGCTCGTCTTCCAGCAGCGCGTTGTAAGTGTGGTGGCCCGGATAACCCTCGTGACAGCCGAGATCGATGGCGCGGTCGATCATGATCGGCAGCTCAGTATTGATCTGGATCAGGCTCTGCGCATTGCCCTGATACCAGTTGTATCCACTCCAGGGCTTGTCGGTGACATATTCGAGTACGAAGTTTTCGTTTGCCGGCAGCTGGATATGCTGCTTGGTGCGCTCGCGGCAGGCATCGATGGCCGCATCGAAAACGGCCTCGAGTTTGTCAGCGGGAACTTCAAACTGCTTTTTGAACGCCTGCACACGGACGGGCAGCGGCTCGTCGCCGGGCAAGAGTTCTTCTAGCTCGGCCAGTATCGGGCCGAACTCGGCAAAATTCTGTTTGGGCGGTTGAGTGTCGTAGAGCAGCTGTGCTTCGCGCTCGAAACTGCGCTCGGTGGCACCGGCCAGGCTCTCCGCGTGCGCGATCAGTGCGCGCAGCTGGGTTTTCAGATAGTGCACGCGCAGATTTTCGATGGAGCCGTCTTGCTTTTTTACTTCCGGCAGCTGCTTCAGCAACTGCTTGCCGCGTGCGGCAATGTCGACCGGCTTAGCCTCACTGCTGGCGGCCTCTTCCTTCCACTCCTGAGGACCGTAATAGGCATCGACGTAACTGTCGTCGTGATTGCCCAATTCCAGCACCAGCTGCACATAGCTCTTCGCCACCGCATCCATGTCTGCTTTTTTCCCCTTCGCAATGTCCGGTGCCTGCTCTACTGCTGCAGCCGGCTCTTGTGCCGACTCTTGCGCCGGCGCTTCTTTCCTGTCGCCGCAGGCACTCAGGGTGAGCAACAGTGCCGTCAGCGGCAGCAGCCTGAATAGTATTTGAGCTAGATTCATCTCGGTTCCCTTACTACTGGTAGTCGTATTCTGATTCTTGTTCACGGCGCGCCAGCATGTCACACCGGCACCACTTCGCAAAGATGCTCTTCCCTTTGCAGCGCGGCCTCAACTTCCGCCACGGCACGTTCGGCAGATTCCAGCGCACCCTCCATATAACCGAACCACTCCACGGCAAATTCGGTGCCGGCCCAGTGGATCGGGCCATTGGGCTCGCGCAGTCGCGCGCCATAGCCGGTCCAGGTGCCCGGCGCCATCAGCGCAGCGTAGCAGCCGCGGGTCCAGGCTTCACTGCTCCAGTCCTTATCCACATATTCCAGCGGTCGCCGGGCCTGCTGGCCAAAAAACTGCGCAAAGCACTCGAGTACCCTTTCGCGCCGCTCGTCCGCACTGACAGCGCTCAAATTGCGGGCCGTGTCACCCTCGAGGAAACCCATCAGCAGACCGGACGACTTGCCCGCCTCGGAATTGTCGAAAGTCACACGCACCGGCCCGGTCGGACTCGCCACCTGGCCGGACAACTGCGCGTCCCGCCAGAAGGGCTTCTCGTAGCGGGCCACGCACTTGATGCAGGCGCCGGCAGGCATGCGCTGCAGTAACTGATCGCGCCAGGACGGCAGTTCCGGCTCGAAACGGATACGCAGCGCCTGGTTGGGCGGCAACGCCACGATCATGCGCTCGCAGACGAGAGAACCGGCACCATGCCACAGCCGCAGGCGGCCATCGGGCAGCTGCTCGATTTTCTCTACCGGTGCATTCAGCTGTACTCGCTCTCCCAGCTGCTGCGCCATGCGCTCACACAGACCCGCGGTGCCACCGTGCACCCGATCCTGCTGGGCACCGCCGGTCACCGACAACAGGGTTTCGAGCGAATCGCCGGAACGCGCGTAAAAGAGTGCGTGCAGCAGCGACAGCTCGGCTGGTTCGGCGGCGAAAACCGCACCGATACCGACTGCAAACAGTTCCCGCGCCAGCCGCGTGCGGCAGTTTTTTTGCAGCCACGAGTCGAGCGTCACCGAATCCCAGTGTTCGGCCTTCGTGTGTGTCCAGGGCGCCGCCGGGTCGAGGCTCCGCGCCATGGCCTCGAAGCGCGCCATCGCGATGCCTAGGTCGGCGAGTGCCAGCGGATTGATTTTCGGAATGGTGCCGCGATAGCGACGCCCGCGACCGTTCAGATACAGCAGGTTATCGCCGCTGTCATACAGCGGCCAGGTCGTTGCACCCAGCTCCTCGATCAGCCGATACATCCGGTGTTGTCCCGGTCCGACCCACTGGCCGCCGATGTCGACCGTATCGCCGTTGGCAAAGCGGTGATTCTGCAGGCGGCCGCCGACCCGGTCGCGCGCCTCGAGAATCTTTACCGAGTATTTACTTCGCAGCAGGCGCGCCGCCTGTAAACCGGATATACCGGCGCCAATAACAACGACCTGAACCTGTTCCAGTGACATGCAGCCTCTCTCAACGCGCATTATTATTCTGTGCCAGCCACAGGCTGGAAATCACCGCGCCGTCGCGGCGCTGGCCCTGCAGCACCTCGCCGTGCAGCACCGCGGTAGTCTGGCCGTCATCCCCCAGATCCCACAACGCACCGCGGAAAAATGTATTGATGCCCGCGCGCAGATGCGTGCCGCGTCCACCCAGCGCGTACTTGCGCCAGGCCTCGCCCTCGCTGAGTGCACCGACATCCGCGCTATCGACGTCCGCCGGCGCCGCCGCGCCGTTGTAACCATTCCAGGGCCGCTGCCAGATGCCATCGGGAGAGGAATAGGACGGCACCGCCACCAGCTCGGCGCCGTCGAGTTGTTGCCAGGTATCGGGATACCAGCTGTCAGCGCAGATCAACACCCCCAGGCGTCCGAGCGGCGTATCGATAATCGGCAGCGGTTGCGTCGCCGGCTCGGTGAACGGCAGCTCACTGTCAATCGGATACCGCTTGCGCACCGGGCCCGCCACTGAGCCGTCGGCAAAAAATACAAAACTGCTGTTGTAGATGGGACCGGTGCCGGTATGTATCCGGTTTTGTTTCACGGACGGCACCGGCAGTGCGATGGAGCCCGCCACCAGCGTCACATTAAACTCCTCGGCCAGCGAGGCGAACAGCTGCTGGTACTGCGCGGCCATCGTCACAGCCTTGGTTTTGAACAGTGCCGCGGCGAAGGGATCGGCGGCGGTCTCGCTACTCAGCTGGTGTACAAAGGCTGGCAGATTACCCAGCGCCGCCCACAGCATCGCCATCGAAGTACTGTCGGCGCGAAAAGTCAGGAAACTTTCTCCCTCCGCCACCAGCCAGGTGCCGATATGTTCGGGAAACACCACCAGGGTCTGCTGACTCAGCCACCCGGCGTCCTGCGCCTTGACCAGATAGCCGCGCAGCTTGCGCCGCAGCCGTTCGGCGCTGGCGTAGTCCGCGGAGGTGAGGTAGGGCTGGATGGATACCAGATTGGCGTCACCGGGTCGGGCCGGATTCAGCGCTTCCAGTACTACCGGCGGCTCAGGGGAAGCAGCTGCATCCCGGGGCAGCGGGATCTGCAACAATAGGGCGAGGGCTGCCACAGCCAGGGCGGCGGCCAGCAATAGCTTTCTTATCATTATTTTGCACTTTGCTTTCTTGTCAGTGGCTACTATAGCGGCAAAGGAATCTTCGATTAAGTCCAGAGGGCGAGACGGAGATTTCCGGCACCGATGGACCGGCCTTTCCACCCGAGGACCCAATGCCCCGCGTGACCTTCCGCTTCTACCGGGAGTTAAACGATTTCCTGCCGCGACATCTGCGGCAGCGGGAATTCGAGCGGGACTTTCTGTTGGCGGGCTCCATCAAGGATGCGATCGAAAACATCGGCGCTCCCCACACCGAAGTGGACCTTATCCTCGTGAATGGCCGATCGGTTGATTTCGATTATCTACTTCGCGACGGCGACCGCGTCAGCGTCTACCCGGTTTTCGAGTCACTCGACATCTCCACCGTCACCCGCCTGCGGCCCCACCCGCTGCGGGAAACGCGCTTCGTGTTGGACTGCCATCTGGGTCGTCTGGCCCGCTATCTGCGTATGCTCGGCTTCGACAGCCTGTTCCGCAGTGACTATGCGGACGAGACACTGCTGCAAGTCTCCGTTGCGCAGCGGCGCATACTGCTGACCCGCGATATCGGCCTGCTGAAGCGCCGGCAGCTCGAACGCGGCTATTTTGTCCGCGCCACCAAACCGCGCGAGCAGCTGGGCGAAGTAATAGAGAGGCTGCAGCTACAGGGCTGCCTGCGTCCGTTCACCCGCTGCATCGCCTGTAACGGCAGTATTGCCGCGGTGCCCAAACAGGATATTGCCGATCTGCTGCCGGAGAACACCCGGCGCTACTTCGACGAATTCTTTCAGTGCCGCGACTGCCTGCGTATCTACTGGAAAGGCAGCCACTACGAGCGCATGAGTTTGCTGGTGCGGGAATTGCGAGCCGGCTACGGTTAGGCCGCACGACTGGCGCGGTGCTTGCCCTCAGCCTTCGCCTGCCGGCCGCTTTTCCGCCTCGAGGGCGTCTTCCGCCAGCGGGTGATCCCCCTCCTCCGCCAACTGGTATTCCTCCGACACCGGCGCCTTGCGCAGCACCAGGAATCCGGCGACACCGGCAATGACCGAAGCCAGCAGTACACCGGCCTTCGCCTGGATCAACAGCTCCTGCTCGCTGTAGAACGCCAGTTCGGCAATAAAGATGGACATGGTGAAACCGATACCGCCGAGCAGCGCCACGCCGAAGATGTGGTGGAAGCTCGCCGACTTGGGCAGATTGCCGAGCCCCAGTTTCCAGCCGAGCCAGGTGGCGCCGACGATACCGATCAACTTGCCAACCACCAGGCCGGCGATGACACCGAGGGTCACCGGATTGAGAACGGCGCTGGAACTGGTGAAGCTGTCGATGGGAATGCCGGCGTTGGCCAGGGCAAAGATGGGGATCACCAGGAAAGCCACCGGTGTATGCAACCGGGTCTCCATCCGCTGCAGCGGCGACTGCGCCAGGTTGACGCCGTTACCCAGCGCCATGACCCGCGCGCGCAGCGCATCGTTGGCAATAATCTTGTCGCCGGGACGGAAACAGCGGTCGAAGCTGCGGATGATGTCCTTGACGAAAGTGCTGAAGGCGACCGGGTCGTATTTCGGCCTCGCCGGCAATGCCATCGCGGTGATCACGCCGGCGATGGTCGCGTGCACTCCGGCCAGGTGCAGCTCGTACCACAACAGCAGTCCGACAAACACATAGGCGGGCGAACGGCGGACGCCGGCGGCCTTCAACAGCCACATGATCACCACCAGGCAGCCGGCGGTGATCAGCGCGGTCATGTTCACCTGCTCGGTGTACCAGATGGCGATCACCAGAATCGCGCCCAGGTCATCGACGATGGCCAGCGCCACCAGGAAAGTCACCACCGAGCGCGGCACGCGATTGCCCAGCAGCGCGATACAGCCGACAGCGAAGGCAATGTCCGTGGCCATGGGGATGCCCCAGCCACGCTCGCCCTCGCCTCCGGCGTTCAGTGACGCGTAGATCAGTGCCGGCACCACCATGCCGCCGATCGCCGCCATCACCGGCAGCACCGCCTGCTTCAGATCGGAGAGTTCCCCCACCAGAAACTCGCGCTTGAGTTCCAGGCCGACGAGGAAAAAGAAGATCGCCATCAGGCCATCGTTGATCCAGTGGTGCACACTGAGGGAAAACTCCCAGTCGCCGGCGTTCAGGCTGATGGGCAGGTGCAGCAGGTGCTGGTAGGCCTGCTGTAGCGGCGAGTTGGCGATGATCAGCGCCGCCACGGCGGACAGCATCAGCAATATGCCACTGCTGCTCTGGCGGTGGATAAACTCTTCAAAAGGGGTGACCAGGCGGCCGAAAGCACCCTCTAGCGGCGCTTCAAATACCTTTCCCTTGCGAATCTTGAACTTGTCCAGAACGCTTTTCGCCATCGACCGCTGACCTCCTTTCTAAAGATTAGCCCGCATTGCGTGCAGGCCGGCGCTTTTACCAACAGGGGCCAGAGGTTAGCATGGCAGCCACTTCCTCCACCATGTTTTTAGAACTATAGTGCCATTCATGACCCGCCTGGACCTTTTGTTAGTACAGCGCCAACTCGCCAATTCGCGCACCCACGCCAAGAAGCTGGTGGATGCCGGCCGGGTCATGGTGTCCAGCGGTGGCAGCTGGCAACCCGCGCAGAAAGCCGGCCAGGCGGTTGGCGAGGACTGGGACTTCAGGGTCGAGCCCCTGCCGGAAGATCGCTATGTATCGCGCGCGGGACTCAAGCTGGCGGCGATTCTCGACCATACGGGACTGGATCCGCGCGGCTGGCACGCCCTGGACGTAGGCTGCTCGACCGGCGGCTTCAGCGACTGCCTGCTGCAGCGCGGCGCCGAGCTGGTGGTGGGAGTCGATGTCGGACGCGACCAGCTGGCGCAGAAGCTGCGCGACGATCCCCGCATGCACCTGTTCGAGGGCATCAATGCGCGCCACCTGGACGCACAGCAGATCAGCCCCTTCGGCGATGCCGGTTTCGACGCGATTGTGATGGACGTGTCCTTCATTTCCCAGACACTGATCCTGCCGCAGCTACCGGCGCTGCTCCGCCCCGGAGGGCAGCTACTCAGCCTGGTCAAACCCCAGTTCGAAGTGGGCCCCGAGGGTATCGGCAAAGGCGGCCTGGTGCGGGATGCAAAGCTCTACCCGCAGGTACGCGACAAGATTACCGGCCTGTGCCGTGAGCTGGGGCTGGAGGTCAGGGAATATATCGACAGCCCGATCAGGGGCGGCGATGGCAATCGCGAGTTCCTGCTGTGGGCAACCCGCGGCGCCGATCTGTAGGGACGCCCCTGATTTCACCCTTTTGCTGGTGCAGCAACTCGAGTTGGGCGCTGCGACGGCCCTGTTGCCGGGGACGGTTGCCAGTCACGCTGTGAATACGTCCCTGTACGCTCTACGTGGCCATCCATGGCCGCGTAAGGTCTGGCAAACCGTCCCCGGCAACAGGGCCTTCACATAGACCTTGTCGATTCACCCGACTTGATTTGAATGAAACACTAAATAATCTTCGGCTTGATTACAGCGATACAATTTGAGCCAAGGTCCTGCTGCCGCCACAAGCTCAGCGACGGAGCCAACGTCGGCACCGTCGGGCGAACACGGGGTTCGCCCCTACAAGATTTCTGTCACCACCTCGGTTTTGACCGAGTTGGCGATAAAGCACTGCTCGTGGGACTGGTGGTGCATCGTTTCCAGTTGTTCACGGCTGGGCTGCTTTTCGCCCGAGAAGGTAATCCGCGGCCGCAGTGTCACGCGAGTCATGGCCATCTTGCCGCCGTCGGTCTTTTCCATCACCCCCAGCGCCTCGTCGCGGTACTCGTCCACGACGAATCCGCGTTTGGCGGCGATGGCGAGGAAAAACAGCATATGGCAGCTGGACAGCGAGGCGACAAAGGCCTCTTCGGGATCCACGTTTTCCGCCACCGAATAGGGCAGCGGCACTATATGTGGCGACGATGATGCCGGCACTTCGAGACCACCATCAAACAGCCAGGTGTGGCCGCGGCTGTATTTATTGTCGGTGAATTTTTCGCCATCGCGCCGCCAGTGCACAGTGGAAAAATACTCGGACACGACACGCCTCCGTGAATTCTCAGCGCAACAACTTTTCCAGCTTGGCTTTGAAACGCTGCGGCTGCCCTTCGGTGGGAGAACGGCTGCGGGTGGGACGCAGCACCAGCTGGCCCTGACAGTTCGGGCAGCTCCGATGCAGCTGCTCCGTACACTGCGGGCAAAAAGTGCATTCAAATGAACAGATATAGGCTTGGTCTGTGAGCCCCAGCGAGACGCCGCAGCGCTCGCAGGTGGACTTCATTCTTAACATGGCAGCCCCGTGCAATTCTTATCCAGGCGCATTTGCGCCTCCTCGCGCGGCCGCCGATCAGATTCTAGTGACCTGATCGGGACCGCCAAATTGGAAAAGGCGGGATGCCAGTGGGAAATTACCGGCTATTCCGCCTCGAGTTGCTGGTCGGTGCGCGCCGCCATGATGAAGTCATTTTTGTGCAGACCCTTGGCCTCATGGCTCCACCAGGTCACAGTCACCTTGCCCCACTCGGTCAACAGGGCCGGGTGGTGCCCAACTTCTTCGGCAATGGCGCCGACGCGATTGGTAAACGCCAGAGCCTGCTTGAAGTTGCGGAACTTGAACACACGCTCCAGCTGCAGGATTCCGTCGCGGGTAACCGGTGTCCAGTCGGGTATTTGTCGCAGCAGCTCTGGCAGTTCTTCATCACTGACCAGAGGTGCATCCGCGCGACAGGCTTCACATTGTTGTTGGGCGAGTTCAGTCATGGATCAGTCCTCAAAAATCTTTGGTTATTATGGACTCTTTTGAGTTGGGGCCCACTCTAACCGCCGTCTCCCGAGGAAACAAGCGCACCGACCAAAAACACATTTTATGTGGTTTTCTCCCTGGTTAATGGGACGGAGTGCTAAAAATGACGCAAAGAGTTATCACTTGGAGAGCCATGCGAAGCAGTAGAGACGTCCGGCGTTGTCGGCGCCGGATTTAACCGAGGCGATCAGGGATATGCTAATTTTCAGCACCTGCAGACTTTTCAAATCAACGAGATAAAAACCAAAATTGAGGATTGCCATGAGATCGACCATTCCCGCTCTCGCCCTGCTGCTGGGGCTGAGCGCCTGCGACCAGCAGGCTACTGACAGTACCCGTCCGCAACAGGCCCAGGCGCCCACATCCGTCGAGACCAGCGCCGCGACGCTGCAGACTTTCGAGCAGTTGCGCGAACAGTTCGTCAACGAACTCTGGCAACTGTTTCCGTCGTGGGCGGTTCGCGAGGGCTACTACAAGGTGGCCGATCAGCTACAGGTGCCCGACGATGCCTATCGCCAGCGCGTCCTCGACTTCGCCACCACCTACAGCCGCAAGTTTGCCAACCTCGACAGCAGCCGGCTGGACGCCAATGCGAGCAGCGATCTGGCGCTGATTCAGAACTTCCTGTCGCGCATCCAGTGGCAACTCAAAACCTTTAAGTCCTATCAGTGGAATCCCGCCGACTACAACGTCTCCCACGCCTTCGCATTGATCCTGAACACGGATTACGCACCGCTGGACGAGCGGCTGCGCACTTTCAGTAAGCGCATGGCAAAGGTGCCGGCCTATTACGATGCGGCGGAAAAATCACTGCGCACACCGGCATCCCCGCAGCTGGTTCTGGCGGTCGAGCAGAATGAAGGCGCGCTCAGCGTATTCGGCGAGGAGCTGAAGCAGAAACTCGCGCAGAGCGGTCTCAGCGACGACGAAAAGAAGGAGTTTACGCAACGCCTGCAAGACGCCCGACAGGCTATCGAGGAGTACGTGACCTTCCTGCAGACCAAGCACACGGATCTGGAGAAGACACAGAAATACAAGGATTTCCGTATCGGCGAAAAACTGTATGAAGAGAAATTCAAATACGATATCCAGATCGGCATGACCGCCAAGGAACTCTACGAGCGCGCCCTGGAAGAGAAAGCCAAGCTGCACGAGAAGATGGCGGAGCTGGCGGACAAGCTCTGGCCCAAGTACTTCCCCGAGAAGCAGCAGCCTCAGGACAAGCTGGATAGAATTTCCGCGGTACTGGAAAAACTGTCCGAGCACCACGCGACCAAGGAAACCTTCAAGGCGGAAGTTGAAAAACAGATACCCGAGCTGGCCGCGTTCGTCACCGAGCACGACCTGCTGACACTGGACGAAGACAAACCGCTGGTCGTGCGCACTACCCCGCCCTATATGCGCGGCTTCGCCGTTGCTTCGATCAATGCGCCGGGCCCTTACGACAAAGATGCCAACACCTACTATAACGTGATGCCGATCGAGGACTTTCCCGATGACCGCGCCGAGAGCCTCCTGCGCGAATACAACAGTTATCTGATGCAGATACTGAATATCCACGAGGCCATTCCCGGCCACTACACGCAATTGGTGTACGCGAACAAATCACCGAGCCTGATCAAGAGCATTCTCGGCAATGGTGCGATGATCGAGGGCTGGGCCGTCTACACCGAGCGCATGATGCTGGAGGCCGGCTACGGCGATTTCTCGCCGGAACTGTGGCTGATGTACTACAAGTGGAACCTGCGCACGGTGACCAACACCATCCTCGACTACGAGATACAGGTTAAGGGCATCGACGAAGAGCGGGCCATGGAACTGATGGTCCGGGATGCCTTTCAGCAGCAAGCGGAAGCCATGGGCAAGTGGCGCCGCGCCACCCTGAGCCAGGTGCAGCTGACCAGCTACTTCGCCGGTTACGCCGATATTCTGGCGCTGCGCGAGGAAATGAAGCAGAAGCTCGGTGAGAAATTTAACCTGAAGGAGTTTCACGAGAAATTCCTCAGCTACGGCAACTCACCGGTGCCGGTGATTCGGGAGCTGATGCTGGCGGAACTGGACGGCCAATAGCGACATCCAGGCAGGGGCGAGTCGCTACACGATACCGCCCCCGCCCGGGGGCGGCCCCACTTGCGGGGCTCGCCACCGAGCCGCGATCGCCTGCGGCCAGGCTGGCCTGCGCTGCACGCCTTCGCCCCGCTGACTGCTACTCGGCCGGCACTGGCTACCGCGCCGGGAGCAGCAGCAACTGGCGATCTGGCCTATCCGCTGGCTCGGCAACCACTGGCAGCAACCTGCCCTGCAACCAGTACGGCAGCTGGTCCAGATAATGATCACCCAGTGGGTGCCCACTCTGGCCGCCGGGGATCACTGCCCGCACTTCGGGCGTATCCCGCAATTCCGCTACCACCCGCACCGTCGCGCCCATGCTCACATCCAGCGAACCGGAATAGCGATAGCTGGCTCGGCCCACCGTCGCCGTGCTGCCGCCCCAGGGGTGCGCATCGCTATCGAACAGCATCCCCAGCAACGGCACGGCGCCGCTCAGTTCGTGGTGCAACGCCAGGCGGTGCTGGGCGCCCAGGCGCCAGAGAGCGACATCCTCACCCTGGGCCGCACGCACCTGGCCAACCGCTGCGCGGAAGGCTGCGGTGATCAGCCCGCTGCGACTGTCACGCCACCAGGCCGAGTCCCGCTCGCGCAGGATCAGCCGGTCCAAGGCGTGGTTGAGCACGTAGTTGTATTTGAACAAGTGGCGCTGCAAATCCTCGCCGAGCTCCGGCAGGAACAGGCCGCGCGCCAGCTCGCGATACCAGACTTGAAAGACCAGCGGTGCCGCCTGATCCGTGTCGGCCACCGGATCCGACTGCCAATCCTGCAGCTGCGCCAGGGCCGCCTGCTCGACTGCATCGAGCCCCCGCGGCTCGACCTCTCCCAACAGCGCGGGCAGCAACAGTGATGCCTGGCCATCGTGCCAGTCGAACTGCAGGCGCCGCATGTCATCCACGGTCAGGTCATGCTGCGATGACAGCTGCTGCTGGATGCGTTCGATGCGGTAGCGGGGGGCGTTATCGGCGGATACCAGCGGTCCGAGGCCACGCGGATTGACCCGTGCATTGGCCGCAGCCAGGTAGCCCTGCGGCGGATTGTAGATCTCGGGCATTTGCGCCGGCGGCACGAGACCGCGCCAGCGATTCTGCGCGCGGTGCCCCGGCAGCGGCTCCAGCCCTTCGCCGCGCCCGCGCAGGGGAATCAGCCCGGCGGTGCGAAAGCCGATATTGCCGTCCACATCGGCGAAAGTCGCATTGAGTGTCGGGCCCGGATAGCGGTCCAGTGCCGCGGTAAATGCCTGCCAGTTCGGCGCGAGGTTCAGGTCGATGATCGACTCGAGGGAGTGGCCGTCTAGATGCAGCATGGTCCAGGCCAGCGACAGCGCAGGTGCCTCGCTGATCAGCGGGCCATTGCGGGTCGTGACCAGCTCGAGCACCTCCGGCTGCGAGCGCCCGCGCACCGGAATTTCCACCAGCTGCGTCTGCGCCCGGTACCACTGATCACCGTCGCGGAACCGCAGTGGGTCCTCCGCTGAGCGCACCTCTGTGAACAGGTCCTGGGTGTCGCCGATATTGGTGAAACCCCAGGCGATATGCTCGTTGAAACCATTGATCACTCCCGGCAGGCCCGGCACGGACCAGCCGCGCAGCTGGCGATCGTCACCGAAGAACAGGTGCACCTCATAAAAAAGATTGGGCAGCCCCAGTGCATCGTGGGAATCAAAGGCGAAGAGTGCGCGACCGCTGGCGCTGCGCTCCGGAGCCACCACCCAGCCGTTGCTGCCGAAGGCAAAGCGCGGCATCAGCGGCGTATCGGCGGCGCTTACGCTGTCGAGGCGACTCAGCAACCCGCTGAGAGCTCCACCACGTTCTCCACCGTTATCCGGTTGCAGTATGTAGGGGAAATCCGCCTGCTCGCCGTCATCGGGCTGGAAGACTGTCGCCAGGGCGTCACCGACCTTTTCCCGCAGCGCCAGACGCAATATCTCGTGGCGAAAGTTGCGCCCCGACTGCAAGCCCATCAGGGCGCCGATGGCGAACACGTCCTCACGCTGCCACGGCTCCGGGCGATGCCCCAGCAGCAAAAACTCGGGTGGTGCCAGCGTGTACCCCTGTAACGCGCCATTGACCCCGGCGACATAGGCATCCACCAATCGCAGGAATCTTTCACTGGCATTGGCCTGCAGCGTGTTCGCGATCATCGGCACACGCATGCGCCAGAGTTCGCGATCCGTTGCCAGCATGCTGTCACCGAACAGTTGCGCGAGCCGGCCGCGGCCGGCGCGACGCAGCAGTTCCATCTGCCACAGACGCTCGCTGCCGTGCAGGTAACCCTCGGCAAAGAGCGCATCCGCCAGGCTCTGGGCGCGCACGAAGGGGCGCGCGTGCCGGTCGAAGCGGATGTGCACCGGCTGCTCCATTCCGCGCAGCGCGAGTTCCCCGCTGTATTTCGGCAACGACAGCGACAGCGCGGCGAAGAGCGCGATGGCGGAAAGCAGTATCAACACCGCCCCCGCCAGGCTCAGTTTTTTTATTATTTTTTGCATGGTTCGCTACCTCTCCGCCGGATGGCGATCATTTTTTGTTGCGGTTCAGCACTGCTGCAGTACCGGCCAGAGCGCCTCGATGTCGCCATCGCGCTCGGCAACCAGGTCGCCGAAACCGAGCAGCACTGCCTCACTCTGGGTCGGACGAAAGAAAACATAGTCGTCTGTGCGCAATTTTTCGCGCTTGCGTACGGTCATCAGCTGTTGATTGGAGCTGAGCCCGAAGAGTCCGCTGGGGCGCATCGACCGGGGATGAACCGGCTTCGCCATCCAGCGGCCGCCATAGAGGAACAGGCTCTGGCGGCCGTGCGAGAACAGTCGTGACAGCGGGCGCAGGTAAGGCAGATCGAGGCCCTGCCAGCATTTCAACACCGGCGCGGCAATATGGCAGGCCGGCAGCAGTTCCGCCAGTTGCGGATCGTCGAAATCGGTGGGCTTCAGCAGACAGGAACCGAGGCTGACCTCGTTCACCGGCGACTGCCGCAGGTGCTCCCGGTAGGTCAGGCTGCCGGCGCCGTTCAGCAGTAAATTGTCGACAGAGCGCCCGGGATAGCGTTGCAGGTACTCCTGCACGAAAGCCCGATAGCGCCGCTTGGATTTCTCGGCCGCCGCGCGGCGACTGGCGATCAGCGGCGGCGCCTTGGCCACGTGCGGGTCGTAACCCATGAAGCCGCAAAACTCCAGCGCCGGCTCCCCCTCGATCATATCCAGCAGTGGCGCCAGCTCGGCGGGGCTACCGAGTCCACCGCGATGCATACCCACGTCGATTTCGAAACACACGGAAAAGCGCCGTCCCAATTCGCGCGCCAGCTGCCCGTACTGCTGCAGCCGCTCGCGGCTGTCGACCAGCCAGTGAATGCGGCGGTCATCGACCCCCTCCGTACGCCGGTAGAAGTGGCGCAGCGCGGCAACCGGCAACGGCTTACCAAGCAATATGTCTGCCCCGGGCAGGGCGCGCTGTACCTGCGCCAGAAATGGTTCGTGGAATACCATCAACCGCTGCGTATCGAGCGCCGTGGCCGCATAGCGCAGCAGCTCTATGGACGGCAGGGACTTGACCACCAGGCGCACCGGCAGGCCCCGCAGATGTCGGCGTACACAGCGCAGGTTGTGATCCAGCCGTTCGAGGTCGATCACCGCACAGGGGCGCCCCGACCACTGCTGTCGCAGGGTGCGGCTGAGGCGGGCAAAATCCTCCGCCGCGAGCGCCCGCGCCGGCGGCGAAACCCCCCGGCGGAACGGCGCGACAGGCAGTGGACGCCCGTCATCTCGCCGACAAAATTCCATAGGTCACCCCGGAAATGTTTGAACATATGTACAAACATTTGAGCAGAAGCGCGGCTGCCAGGCAAGCGTCAAATTAGATTCATCGGGGATCGGATATCGGGGAGGGGTGAGCTGCGCCTAGTCGCGCAATCCCAACAGCCAGGCCATCTGCCGGTGCATTTGCCGGTGGATGTTATCGCGACTCACGCGGCCGGAGGCCAGTCCCTCGTACTCCAGCCGCTGCAGCGTACCGAGGCACAGTTGCGCATCGACTTCCGGCGTGCGGCTGCCGAGCAGGCGGCACAGGCGCACGAAATCCTCCAGGTAGCGATTGCGGTAGCGCATCGCCAGCGCGCGCAACTCCGCACTGACCGAAAGCTCAAACGCAAACGTCATCTCCATCACCAACCCCTCGGGCCTGTGGCGAATCTGACGCACCACATAATCGGTGGCCACTTGCGCGAAGTGGTCACACAACTGCCTGCGCACCGCCAGGGTCCGCCGCTCGGCCGCGGTGAACTGTGCCAGGTAGTCGAACACCTGCTTCCATGTATCGGTCAACTCCGCCTGGCCGCGTGAGACCTGGTAATGCAACGCCTGTTCCAGCAGCTCATCGAGATTGGCGAAGTAGTAATTGATCAGGGAGTAATTCACCCCGGCCTCTTTCGCCACGGAGCGGTGGGTCACCGCGCGGTAGCCGTCGCGGTGAATGAGCCTTAGCACGGCCTCGAGAATATTGTTGCGGGTCTGTTCCCCCTGTGCGCGACGCGAACGCCCGGGACGCGCTGTGGAGGTCTTGCGGCTCTGCCCGGCGGAGGAAGCGGAAGGTTGCTGCGGCATTTGTGGCTGCTGTTGGTGGTGACAGGCACCAGTGTAAGACAAGGCCCCGATCAAAGATAGTTTGCACAAATGCACAAACAAGGGTAGCCTCGCTATTGTTTGAACATTTGTACAAACAACTAACGACACAATATCGAACTCGAGGTTCAAGAAGTTCGGTCAAGACCCGCAAGCTAACAATAATCATATTGAGGGGATTGCCATGAAAGCGACCACCCAACCGCTCCAACGCAAGCTGCTGCCCGCAGCTATCACCCTGGCCACCTGCACCTACGGCAGTGCCCTGCTAGCACAGGAAAACACCGCGCTGGAGGAGGTAGTGGTCACTGCCCAGAAGCGCGAACAGGCACTGCAGGATGTACCCGTCAGCGTCACGGCCTTTACCAGCGAGTCCATCGAGCGCTCGGGCATCGAGGAATTCGAAGACTACGCCAGCAGAACCCCGAATGTCGGTTTTACCCAGCAGGGCAACCGCGCCTTTACCAAAGTCGCGATACGCGGTGTCACCAATATCGGCGGCAAGGCCAATGCGGTGGGTATCTATCTCGACGAGTTCAACATTGCGCCGAACATACTCGTCAACGGCTACTCACGCACGGCCGACACGGAACTGTTCGACGTGGAACGCATCGAGGTACTGCGCGGCCCGCAAGGCACCTATTTCGGCCGCAATACCATGGGCGGGGCGATCAACATCACCTCGCAGAAGCCGGACACTTCCGCCGCCTTCGGCTCGGTGAAACTGCAGGGTGACGAACACGGCGGTTACCTGGCCCGCACCAGCTACAACCAGCCGCTCGGCGACAGCGCCGCGCTGCGCGGCGCTGTGTTCTACCGCGAACAGGGCGGCTGGATGGACAACATCGGCCCCAGCGACGCCACTAACGACGGCGACAGCAGCGGTGCCCGCATCGCACTCTACGCAAAGCCGACCGAGCGCCTGGATATGGATCTGGCGCTGTCGCGCGTCGAGCACAACCAGAGCATGCCGAGCCTCGTGGCCAGTGGTCAGCTCGGCAGCATCCTGCAGCAATTGAATGCAATTAACGACCAGTTCCCGCTGCTGCTGGCGAGCATGGGCTACCCCGGTCCGGTCGCCCCCATCGATACCGCTGCCCTGCCGGAATGGCCGCTGCCCACCACCGATGCGCCTTTTGTCAGCGCAGGCAATTACGACACCCTCGCCACCGACCTGCCGCACGAGTCCAGCTCCGAGACGGATACCGCCACCGCCCGACTGGTATACGCGATCAACGACCACCTCACCCTGACTTCCGTCAGTGGCATCACCCGCAACGATTTTTCCGCGTTTGGCGACGGCGACATGTCCGTTCACCCGGCGTTCACCGTCGGCCGCGACAGCGACATGCGCGCCTGGAGCCAGGAGTTCCGCCTCAGCTCCAGCGGCAACGGCAGTATCGACTGGCTGCTCGGCGCGATCATCGCCGAAGATGAAATCAGCGAGACCGACATCAGTACCCACCTGGCCAGCGATCCCTTCCTGGATGCCTGGGGCACACTGCTGTTCGGTCTCAGCGCACAGGGCGGCCTGATCGACTTCACCGATCCGGCGATTCAGGCCATGCTGGCAACCCCGGGCGCAGTGCCCGGACTCTTCGGCCCGCTATCGGTAGGAAACTTCGAAGACGTCGACCGCGCCAACGAAACCCGCAGCCGCGCCGTATTTGCCGACACCACCTACTACGTGAACGAGGACTGGGAACTAAGCCTGGGCCTGCGTTACACCGATGATCGCGTGGACTTCTCGGAACTGACCCGGCCAACCGTGACCCTGCCGGTAGGCGAGGATCAGGTCAGCACGGACTTTACCGACTTGTCGTCGCGGGTCACGCTCAACTACCGGCTGGGCGACAGCAGTCGTCTCTACTTCACCGCCGCCAAGGGCTTCAAGGTGGGGGGTGTCAACTCCAGCGTTACCGCGCAGATCGATGAAGTGGACCAGGTGTTCGACAAGGAGACCGGCTGGAGCTACGAGCTCGGCAACAAGAGCCAGTGGCTGGACAACCGCCTGCAGCTGAACCTGTCCCTGTTCCAGTTCGACTGGAGCAACCTGCAGGTGCGCGGCCAGGATCCGCTGAGCCAGCGGCAGTTTGTGCAGAACGCATCGGATGCACAGAACCGCGGCCTGGAGATCGAGCTGACCGCCCTGCTCACCGACAACATCCAGCTCAGCACCAGCTACGGTCGACTGTCCGCCGAATTCGATGGGTTCACTAATGCGGTAACCACCAATGGCGACGTGATCGATGCGACCGGCAACCGCATCCCCTACTCGCCCGAAAACACCTTCAGTGCCGCGCTGGATATCGATATTCCCCTCAACGCCGGCTTCGATGGCTACCTGCACCTGGACTACAGCCATATCGATGATCAGTACTTCGATGTGGAGAACAGCGAGGCACGCATGATCCCCGCCTACCAGCTGTGGAACGCGCGCGCCGGCATCGGCAACGACAGCTGGAAACTGGCGCTTTTCGCCAACAACCTGCTGAACGAGGAGTACCTGCTCGGGCTGCAGGGCCTGGAGACGCACTATTCCGGGCTGCAGCGCAGTGTCGGTACCCCGCGCACGCTCGGCGCCAGCCTGACCATCGATTTCTGATCGGCCTGGTACTTTGCGCGGGCCCCAGGGCGGCCCGCGCCTTTTTAATACGGAGTAAGAGAAATGAAGTTTCCCGAACACGGCCGCGACACCGGCAATATCCTGCAGGATCTGGCAGCGCGCAAACAACAGGATGTGGACTGGCAGAGTGGCCGCGCATTTGCGTACGTCTACGACGCCGGCCCCGAGGCCATGCAACTGCTGAAAGACAGCTTCACCCTGTTCATGACCGAGAACGGGCTGGACCCCACCACTTTCCCCAGCGCCATGGAGCTGGAAAAAGACGTGATGAGTATGGCCATCGACCTGGTCGGCGGCGGCGCCGAGGCGGAGGGCAGCTTTACCTCCGGCGGCACCGAGAGCCTGCTGCTGTCGGTCAAAACGGCGCGCGACTACTGCCGCACGCACAAGCCCCATATCAAACAGCCGGAGTTGTTGCTGCCGGAAACCGCCCACGCCTCTTTCTTCAAGGCCTGCGCCTACTTCGATATCAAACCGGTGGTCGCGCCGGTGAATCCACACACCTTCCGCGCGGATCCGGCGGCGATGGCGGAGCGGGTGACGGAAAATACCATCATGATGGTGGCCTCCGCCCCTTCCTACGCGCACGGCGCCGTCGATCCGATCGAGGAGCTGGGGCAGATCGCCCTCGAACACGAACTGTTTTTCCATGTCGACTGCTGTGTGGGCGGCATGTATCTGCCGTTTGCGCGTCAGCTCGGCTACAGGATTCCCCGGTTCGACCTTTCCGTGCCCGGCGTGACCCAATTGTCGATGGACTTCCACAAATGGGGCTATGCCGCCAAGGGCGCCTCTGCGATCATCTACAAGAATGGTGCCGAGATGCGCCGCCACCAGTATTTTGCCTGGTCGGGCTGGACCGGTTACTCGGTCATCAATCCGACCATCATGTCGACCAAGAGCGCCGGCCCGGTGGCCGCCTGCTGGGCGATTCTGCAGTACATGGGGCGCGAGGGTTATCTCGACCTGGTGGAGTGCACCCAGTCGGCCTCGGCAAAAATCCGCGCAGCCATTACCGAGATACCGCAGCTTTACCTGCTCGGCGAACCGCGCACCAACCTGTTCTCCTTCGCCTCCGACGAGGTGGATGTGTTCAAGCTGGCGGCGAAGATGAAAGAGCGCGGCTGGTACATCCAGCCCCAGTTCGGCTTCGGTCCGTCACCGGCCAATATTCACCTGTCGGTCGGTGCCGGTAATGCAACGCACACCGACGCGTTTATCGCCGACTTGCGCGCGACGGTGGCGGAGATGGCAGCGAAGGCCGCCGGCCCTAGCCTGCAGGCACTGCCGGAGGACATTCACCTGGCGCTGAAGGAGAACTCTCCGCGGCTGCTCGAGGAACTGAGCCAGCTGATCGCCGGCAACGACGGCGACATCGCCGGCCGTATGGATTACATCAACAACCTGCTCAACCTGATGCCGCCCCCCGTCAGGGATGGGTTGCTGAGCGAATTCGTCAACGGTCTCTACAGCAAGGCCAGCGCCTGACGGCGCCAATAGCAGACAGAGCAGCGACCAGTGACAATAACGACAAGCCTGGAATCGGTAACCAGCGCCGGCGGCTCCCAGCGCTGGCGCCTGACCGCAGTACTGATGGTCACGGTGTTCGTGGCCTATCTCGACCGCATGAACATCAGCCTGGCACTGCCACTGATGGCGGAAGAGTTTGCCTGGAACCTGGAACAGAAGCAGTTCTATGGTTCCCTGCTGATGAGCCTGTTTTACGTGGCTTACGGCCTTTCCAATCTGCTCATGACCCCGCTGGCCGCGCGGCTGGGGCCACGCAGCAGCCTGCTGGCGATCGCCCTGCTTTGGTCGCTGTTCACGGCGCTGGGGGCTTTCTTCAGCCAGTTCGTGCTGTTGTTGTGTGCATCTCGTGTGCTTCTCGGGCTGTCCGAGGGCGTGCACTTCCCGATGGCCAGTGCATTGGTGCAGCGCTGGTTTCCGCTGCATGAACGCAGCCGCGCCAACAGTATCTGGATTGCCGGCCTGTTCCTGGCCATCCTCAGCGGGCCGCTGTTGCTGGTACCGCTGATGCACCTGTTCGGCTGGCGCGCCGGCTTCTACTGCCTGGCGATAGGCGGCCTGGCCCTGAGCCTGCCGCTGATCCGGCGCTGGGTTTACGACACACCGGCAGCACACCCGCGCCTCAATGCGTCAGAGAGGAGTTACCTCGAGCAACACCTCCCCCCCGCGGGACCGGCCGCACCCCTCGACTGGGGGCAGCTGCGGGACCTGGTGACCCCGGCGTTTGGCCTGATGATGCTGGTGGGCATCCTGAACAATATGGCATCGCTGGGCATTGCCAGCTGGCTGCCCACCTACCTGGCCAGCAAGGAGGGGGTCGATTACCGCGACCTCAGCTATCTGGCCGCCCTGCCCTATGTCTTTTCCTTTGCCGGCATGGCCTGCTGGGCACATCTGGGAGATCACGCCAACAATCGCGGCGCACTCGCTGCGTCCGGATTCACGATCGCCGGCATCGCGGTGTACTGCGCTTTCCGCGCCGAGCCGCTGTGGCTGGTAATGACACTGATGAGCTTTTCGGTGTTTTTTATCTCCGCCTACAACGCCTGCGAATTCGCCATGGTGCAGCGCCTGCTGCCGGCGGAATGTGCGGCGGAGGGCACCGGTGTTTATAACGGCCTGTCGACCATGGTCGGCGGCGGACTGGGCACGGCACTGATGGGACAGCTGATGGCGGACGGCAGCAGTACCATCGACGCCTGGCCGGTGTTGCTGCTGTTTCTCGCCGCCGCCATCGCCATCGGCACGCTCGGGCGGATCTGCCGCTACTGAGGCCAATTCACACTACAGGGAGAAAAAAAATGTCCATACCGGATAACAGTCTCGCCGAGTTCTATCCGTACTACCTGGAGCAGCATCGCGACGCGCGCTGCCGCGCGTGGCACTTCGCCGGCACCGCACTGGGGTTGGCCGCGCTGGTCGCCGCCATTGTCACCGCCAATGCATGGTTGGTGCTGGCGGGTTTGGGCAGCGCTTACGCCTGCGCCTGGAGCGGCCATTTTCTGTTCGAGAAAAACACCCCCGCCGCCTTTACCAATCCGTTCTACAGCTTCGTATGCGACTTCATGATGTTTCGCGACCTGCTGCTCGGACGGCTTTCGTGGCGCGATTCCGGCACAGAAAAAAGCCAGTAGGTCCGCAGGCTGCAATGATGCGCCGATAGCGAACAGTCTCGCGGCAATACTCAATTCACGGGCACAAAAAAGGCCGGGTCCCCTGCGGGGCCCGGCCTTTTTTCCGGGGGGAAGCGGGTTAAACCGCGCCCTCCTCGATCTTCGCCTTCCAGATCAGCGGTCCGGTGTTGTGCACCGACTCGCCCTGGCTGTCCACCGCCACGGTAACCGGCATATCCTCGACCTCGAACTCATAGATCGCTTCCATACCCAGTTCCGGGAAGGCCACCACCTCGGCATTCTTGATCGCCTGGGCGACCAGGTAAGCGGCGCCGCCGACTGCCATCAGGTAGACCGCCTTGTTGTCGCGGATCGCGTCGATTGCGGTCGGGCCGCGCTCGGCCTTGCCGATCATGCCCAGCAGGCCGGTCTCTTCCAGCATGGTGCGGGTGAACTTGTCCATGCGGGTGGCGGTAGTCGGACCGGCCGGGCCCACCACTTCCTCGCGTACCGGATCCACCGGGCCAACGTAGTAGATAAAGCGGCCGGCCAGATCCACCGGCAGCTTCTCGCCCTTGGCCAAGATATCGACCATCTTCTTGTGCGCCGCGTCGCGGCCGGTCAGCATCTTGCCGTTCAGCAGCAGGGTCTCGCCCGGCTGCCAGCTCAGTACGTCTTCGCGGGTCACCTCATCGAGATTGACACGGCGGGTGTTGCCGCCGGCCTCGCGGGTGATCGCCGGCCAGTCTTCCAGCTTCGGCGGCGTCTGGCGTGCGGGGCCGCTGCCATCGAGCGTGAAATGGGTGTGGCGGGTAGCGGCGCAGTTGGGGATGATCGCCACCGCCTTGTTGGCGGCGTGGGTCGGGTAGTCCTTGACCTTCACATCCAGCACGGTCGTCAGACCACCGAGGCCCTGGGCGCCGATACCCAGCTTGTTGACCTTATCGTACAGTTCCAGGCGCAGTTCCTCGGCACGATTGCTCGCACCGCGCTCCTGCAGCTCCTGGATATCGATCGGATCCAGCAGGGATTCCTTCGCCAGCAGCATCGCCTTCTCGGCAGTGCCGCCGACACCGATACCCAGCATGCCCGGCGGACACCAGCCGGCGCCCATCTGCGGCACCATCTTCAGCACCCAGTCGACCACGGAGTCGGACGGGTTCAGCATCGCGAACTTGCTCTTGGCCTCACTGCCGCCGCCTTTGGCCGCGACATATACCTCGACGGTGTCGCCCGGCACGATTTCGTAATGGATCACCGCCGGGGTGTTGTCGCCGGTGTTCTTGCGGGCGCCGTCCGGATCCTCGAGGATGGACGCCCGCAGTACGTTGTCCGCATTCATGTAGGCGCGGCGCACACCCTCGTTGACCATGTCGGTCACGCTTATGTCCGCATCCCACTGCACGTTCATGCCCACTTTCAGCTTCACGGTCACGATACCCGTGTCCTGGCAGATCGGGCGGTGGCCCTGGGCACACATGCGCGAGTTGATCAGGATCTGGGCCATGGCGTCCTTGGCCGCCGGGTTGGCTTCCTTCTCGTAGGCCTTGTTCAGGGCCTGAATGAAGTCCTGCGGGTGGTAGTAGGAGATGAATTGCAGCGCGTCGGCGACGCTGTCGATCAGGTCATCCTGGCGGATAGTGGTCATGGGCGCTCCAGTTAAGGTATCTGGCGGTTAAGTCTCGAGGCGGGCGATTTTACACGAAATGTAGGGTTATTGGCGGGCCTTGCCGCGATCAAATGGCACAAAAAAGGGCGAACCTCTGGTTCGCCCTTTTGCCGTCGCTGTGCGACTGTAATTACATCGACGAGGCCGTAGAACCACCCTGCAGCGAGCGGATAGCGTCGCGCAGCTGCACCAGGTCCTTGTTGACCGTGCGGCGGTAGGCGTCGATGGACTCCACTGCCTCTTCGTTGGCGCCGACGCGCGCGGTCAGGTCACTGCGCACGGATGCCAGCTGGCGCTCCAGCCGCGCCAGCTTGTCGGCGGTCTCGCGCTGACTGGCACTATTGGACTTGCGCAGTTCCGCCAGCGCCGACTCAACGGCGGCAATTTTCTTCACGCTGGCACTCATGCCATTGACCTTGCTGGTCAGGGCCGCGACCTGCTTCTTGTTCGCGTCCGCGGCACTCTTGTTGGCGGCGATGCTCTTACGATTGGTGTCGTAAGCGACGCCCCACAACTTGCGGATCTCGGCAGCGTTGTCCTTGGCCTTGGCGTTCAGCACCTCAACCGAGGCCGAGGATTCCTCATCGGACATCTCGAAGCGCTTCTCCAGCTCGGCGATACGGCTCTCGGCATCGACCAGCTGTACCCGGCTGGCCTGCCACTGCTGATACAGGAAGGCCGCCGCAGCGAGACCGGCCAGTGCCAGAATCAGCGCGAACAGACCCAGTACCGAGAAGCCGCCACGCCGCTCTTCCACCGCCGAAGCGGCCTCCGGCTCGGGCCGGCGCGGGGCGCTGCGGCCAATCGGTCTGTTGTCCAGTTGCGGCTCTATGGCGGCGCTGCCGTCCAATGTGGGCTCTCTGCGTTGCATGTTTGAAAATACCCGATATTTTTAATGGACCCGCGCTGTTGTGAAAATCGTGGGCGCGGGACCGGTGATTGGTCGAAATGAGCGGCAGTTATACCAAAAACTGACGAAAAAGTAAGCAGCTACGACTTAAGCCTAGCAGCCGGGAGCCAAAAGGCGCCAGTTGCGATCACCCGCTCCGTTGGACTGTTTTTGCAGCAAAACGGCCGAGAAATCAACAATATTCCACTTAGACCCTTGTTATCGTGGATTTACGCCCTATTCAACACATATGCCGGCTTAATTCTGATATGCCGCGCGTGTAGAATGCCCTCACCAATAACCTGACACAAAGGAAGGAAGACACCATGGCTTTCGAATTGCCCGATCTCCCCTACGCGAAGAATGCCCTGGAACCGCACATCTCCGAGGAAACCCTGGAGTATCACTACGGCAAACACCACAAGACTTATGTGGACAAGCTTAACGGTCTGCTGGAAGGCACCCCCGACGCCGACAAGTCCCTGGAAGAGGTAGTCAAGTCCTCCTCCGGCGGCGTGTTCAACAATGCCGCCCAGATCTGGAACCACACCTTCTACTGGAACTGCCTGAGCCCGAACGGCGGCGGCGAGCCGAGCGGCGCCGTGGCCGAGGCCATCAACAAGGCCTTCGGTTCCTTCGACAAGTTCAAGGAAGAGTTCACAACCAGCGCCGTGAACAACTTCGGTTCCGGCTGGACCTGGCTGGTCAAGAAAAGCGACGGCTCCGTAGCCATCGTGAACACCTCCAACGCCGGCACCCCGCTGACCGAAGCGGATCAGACTCCGCTGCTGACCTGCGACGTCTGGGAGCATGCCTACTACATCGACTACCGCAACCTGCGTCCGAAGTACATGGAAGCCTTCTGGGCCCTGGTCAACTGGGACTTTGTAAACCAGAACTTCGCCTGATTGCGGCGACGGTGAAAAAGCGGGCCCAGTGCCCGCTTTTTCCGTTAAAAACACGATAAAAAAGACAACTATCACTCGAATACCGGGAAAGCACACATGAAGTTGATACCGACCCTGCTCGCCACCGCCATCAGCGCGCTGGTTTTGACAGGCTGTGACCGCGGCCAGGAACCCAAGGCCCCGGAGCAGAGCGCTACCGAAGTCACCAGCGACAGCGCCGAATCCACTACAAAATCTGCCACAGAAGCAACGCAGGCGGACGCCGAGGCGATCGCCCAGGCCAACCAGATGTTTGAGGACTTCTTCCAAGAACACCTGGACCGCAGCCCCGAATTCAAGACCTTCCTCGGCATAAAAGAGGATTACGGCAAGTGGAACAACCTGTCGCCGGAGTTCGAACAGGAGACGCACCAGATCAACCAGCGCCAGCTGGCCGAGCTGAACAAGCTCGACCCGAGCAAGCTGGACGACGCCACCCGCCTGAGCCTGAAACTGGCCAAGCGCAATCTGAAGCAGGATATTGACGGCTACAAGTGGCGCCTGCACACCTATCCGGTCAACCAGATGTACGCCGTGCATACCGGTGTAGCCTCACTGCTGATCAACCAGCACCGCGTTGACAACGTCGAGGACGCGGAGGCTTATATCGCCCGCCTGAACGCATTGCCGGAACATTTCGCCCAGCTGGAGAAAAACCTGCAAGAGCGCGCCGAAGCCGGCACGATTGTGCCCAAATTTGTCTTCCCCTATGTGATCAGCGATGCGAAGAACCTGATCAGCGGTGCGCCGTTTGACGACGGCAAGGACAGCACTCTGTTCGCCGACTTCAAGGGCAAAGTGGACAAGCTGGAGATTTCCGACGACAAGAAGGAACAGCTGATCGGCAAGGCCAAGTCCGCGATGCTGAGCAGCGTCGGCCCCGCCTACGAGAGTCTGATCGACACCCTGCAACAGCTGGAGAAGCGCGCCACCACTGACGACGGCGCCTGGAAGCTCGCCAATGGTGACGACTTCTACAACTTCCGTCTCAATGTCTACACCACGACCGATATGACTGCCGATGAGATCCACGAGATCGGCCTCAAGGAAGTGGCACGTATTCACGACGAGATGCGCGAAATCATGAAGAAGGTGGGCTTTGAAGGCAGCCTGCAGGAATTCTTCGAGTTCATGCGCACCGACGACCAGTTCTACTACCCGAACACCGAAGAGGGTAAGAAAGAGTACCTGGACAACGCCACCGCAATCATCGACACGATGAAGGGGCGTCTGGACGAGCTGTTTATCACCAAGCCCAAGGCCGACCTGATTGTGAAGGCGGTGGAACCCTTCCGCGAGAAATCCGCCGGCAAGGCCTTCTACCAGCGCCCGGCGCCGGATGGCTCGCGCCCGGGCATCTACTACGCCAATCTGTACAACATGAAGGATATGCCCACCTACCAGATGGAGGCGCTCGCCTACCACGAGGGCATTCCCGGGCACCATATGCAACTGTCCATCGCCCAGGAACTGCAGGATATTCCCAAGTTCCGCAAGTTTGGCGGCTACACCGCTTACACCGAAGGTTGGGGCCTCTACTCCGAGCTGGTGCCGAAGGAGATCGGTTTCTACCAGGACCCCTACTCCGATTTCGGCCGCCTGGCGATGGAACTGTGGCGTGCCGGCCGCCTGGTCGTCGACACCGGCATCCACAACAAGAAGTGGACCCGCGAGGAAGCCATCAATTACCTGAAGGAAAACACGCCCAACCCGGAAGGCGACGTAACAAAGGCCATCGAGCGCTATATCGTCATGCCGGGCCAGGCCACCGCCTACAAGATCGGCATGCTGAAGATTGTCGAGCTGCGCGAAAAGGCCAAACAGGAACTGGGCGACCAGTTTGACGTCCGCGCTTTCCACGACACCATCCTGGCCAACGGCGCAGTGCCGCTGGATGTACTCGAAGAACTGGTGGACGAGTGGATTGCCGAGGTCAAAGCTCAGCAATAATTCCCCTCCCTCCCAAAAAGGCCGCCAACCGGCGGCCTTTTTTTCTCACACTGTCAGCAAATCAGTGGCACGATTCCGCCATTTTCCGTAACTCGCGGGCGATTAACCCCTGATCGAGCGGCTCCTGCCTGATCGTCAGATACTGAAGACTCGTGGCTGGCACACACGACAAAGCACCGGGCCGGATCAAAGAAAGCACTCAGAAAACTGGGAGCTTCAGCCTTTTACCGGCGAGACAAAGTCGCTGGGTTTCAGCGCCAGCAGCGAGCATCGCACTTTTTGCAGAATATTCTCCGCCGTATTGCCCATGATAAAGCCGGGAATACCGGTGCGTCCGACGGTGCCCATGACCAGTATGTCGAATTTCTTTTCGTCGATCAGTAACGGAATAAAGCGGTCGGGGCGGGCGATGGCATGGTTCACATCCAGCTTGCCGCCGATGCCAGATGCCTGAATCAACACATCGAGTTTCGAGCGGTGTTTGGAGCGGGCCGCCTCGGTTGCCCTGTCCAGCTCCTCGTCGGAGGCACTGAGCGGAAAGTTGTGGCGCAAATATTCATCCACGTCGTAATCCCAGCAGGAAATAACGTGCAACTCGCCGCTGCAGGTATCGGCCAGCGCCCGCGACCAGCGCAGCAAGCGAATCGCCAGGTCATAGGCACTGGCCTCCTCGCAATCCGGGTCCACGGCCACCGCCACATCGATCTCCTTGTGCGGATCGGTGATCGGGCGGCACAGCCACACCGGGCAGGGACACTTGCGCAGCAGCTCCATATCCATAGCCTTGAAGCCCTTACGCTGGCTGCGGCCCTCGACGTTTTTTATCACCAGGTCGTAGCCTTCATCGAGAACCCGGTGAATCACCCGCTCCGCCGGCCTGCTACCGCAGTCCGCCTCCACTTCGAGATCCAGCTGATCCTCTGTCAGCTGCAGTTCTTCCCGCACCGCCGACAGGCTTTCCAGCACCCGCTCCTTCAGCGCATCCATACAGAGCTGACTGTAATCTGCAAACTCCTCCGGTACCGCCGGACAAACGACCAGTACCTTGACTGCCGCATGATTGTTGCGCGCAATGGCGAGGGCCTGCAGCAAGCCGCTGCTATCGTCGCCGGTAGCGTGGCTCACATACAGAACATTATGAAAATTTGGCATATAGCTAACCGTGAGTTACGCGAACCAGGAAATAAAAATGGCAAAAACACCTTCGCATCGAACGCAGCTGCCACAATTTAGTATTGTGGCAGCTGCGCGATTCAAACAGGGGAAATCTGGCAAAACGATTTGCGCTAAAGCCACAGCCCGACGGACAATCAGCGGGAACCAACGGTGGAAAACTCTCGATGATAAAAAGCGGCCAACTGCACGCCTTCCACCTGGGTATAGATACCCATGAAGAGGCAGTTGTGTATATGCGCAGCGATTGCGATATCTGCCGCGCCGAGGGTTTCACCGCCAATACGCGACTGCAGATTCACGCCGGCGAAAAAAACTTGATCGCCACCCTCAATATTGTCAGCCATTCGGTACTGCCACCGGACTTCATCGGCTTTTCCAACAGTGCCTGGCACTACCTTCGCCTGCAGCACGGACAGCTTGTGCGGGCGCGTCACGCGCCATTGGTTAACTCGCTATCGGCACTGCGCAAAAAAATTTACGGCCACGAACTGAATGCACTGGAGATAAATGGCATCATTCACGACATTAGCCGCCGTCTCTACTCGGACATCGAGATTGCCAGTTTTCTGACCGCCTGTGCCGGCGGGCGCCTGTCGCTGGCGGAGATCACAGCCCTGACCCGTGCGATGGTGCACACCGGCAACCAACTGCACTGGCCCGGTAAAGACAGGGTGTTCGACAAACACTGTGTCGGCGGCCTGCCCGGCAATCGCACCTCGCCGATCGTCATCGCCATTGCCAGCGCGGCTGGCCTGATGATTCCGAAGACTTCGTCCCGCGCCATCACCTCCCCCGCGGGTACCGCCGACACCATGGATGTCCTGACCGAGGTGGACCTGACGCTGGAACAACTGCAAAAAGTGGTTACCGAAACCGGCGCCTGCCTCGCTGCCGGTGGCAAGGTGGGGCTCAGCCCGACCGACGACCTGCTGATCCGCATCGAACGCGCGCTGGACCTCGACAGCGAGGGGCAGCTGGTGGCGTCGGTGCTGTCGAAGAAAGTCGCTGCCGGTTCCAACCATATACTGATCGACATGCCGGTCGGCCCGACGGCCAAATTGCGTAACCTTGAGCAGGCGGATCAACTGGCGGAACTGTTTTACGGTGTCGCGGCCGCACTGCAGCTGAAAGTTCGCTGCGTGATTACCGACGGCGCTCAAACCATCGGCTATGGCATAGGCCCGAACGAAGAGGCGCGCGATGTGCTAGCCGTACTGCGCAACTCCGCCGATGCTCCACCCGACCTCACCGAGCGTGCGCTATACCTCGCCGGGCAGCTGCTGTCGATGCACTCCGGCGATTCTGATACGGCGTCACTGCAGCAAGCTCGGGAAATTCTCTATTCGGGGCAGGCGTGGCAGCAGTTCAAGCGAATCTGTGACGCCCAGGGCGGGCTCAAGGAAATTGTCGAGGCGCCCTATCACTCGGAACTGCGCGCCACCAGCGAAGGGCGCCTGCTGAAGATGGATAACCGGCGCCTGGCACAGCTGGCCAAACTTGCCGGCGCGCCCTCCTCTGCCGCCGCGGGGCTGCGCCTGCGGGTCAAGGTCGGCGCTTCAATCGTCCCCGGCCAACCCCTCGCGACGCTGTACGCGGACAGCCCCGGCGAGCTGGCCTATGCGCGGGAATATTTCCGCCAGAACCGCGACCTGTTCCAGATAGGTACCACATCGTGATGCCGCTGCTGTTCACGCTCGACCCCGCGCTGCCGCTGTTCAAGCCGCTGTACGACGGCCTGCCGGCAGAGGCCGGCGCGCTCGAGTACCGCCATTTTCCCGACGGAGAAACCTATCTGCGAGTTGAAACGCCGGTTGCCGGGCGCAATTGCATATTGCTCGCGGACCTGACGCGACCCGACACGAAATTCCTGCCATTGCAGTTCCTCGCGGCCACGCTGCGCGAGCTCGGTGCCGACTCGGTGGGACTCGTGGCCCCCTATCTGTGCTACATGCGACAGGATCGCCGCTTCCAGAGCGGCGAGGCGCTGACGTCGCGCCTGTTCGCACGGTGGATTTCACGGGAAGTGGACTGGCTGATCACCGTGGATCCCCACCTGCACCGCTATCACAGTCTGGCGGAAATCTACTCGGTCCCGGCCTGCGCCCTTGCCGGGGCACCGGTACTGGTGCACTGGCTTACGCAGCGGGGCGAACCCTGCCTGTTGGTGGGACCAGATGCGGAAAGCCGCCAGTGGGTGGAAAGAATTGCGCAGCAATGCGGACTGCCGTTCATTGTCGGTAACAAGGAGCGCCGTGGCGATCGCGACGTGACAGTGCAGCTACCAGAAATTACCGCCGAGCAGGCGGCGCTGCACAGCGCGGTCATTGTCGATGACGTGATCTCCAGTGGTCACACGGTGCTGCAAACCATCGCCAGGTTGCAGGCAGCCGGCTTTACCGCCATTGACTGTCTCGCCGTACACGGATTGTTTGCCGGCGACGCACGACAGCGGCTACTCAGCGCCGGCGTACGCCACCTGGTCGTCAGTAACAGTATCCCGGGCGCTGCACCGATGGTCGATCTGTGCCCGCTGCTACTGCAGCCGATCCACCAGATGCTAGCGGACCTAAGACATCGGCACGGAGCCTGAGCCCATGAAACTGATTTTTCTCGGCGCGACCCAAACAGTTACCGGTTCAAAGTTTCTGGTAGAGGATGGACGCCACAGTTTTCTCGTCGACTGCGGGCTGTTCCAGGGCTACAAATGGCTGCGCGAGCGCAACTGGCAGCCGCAGGCGTTCTCGATCGAAAAGCTCGACGGCATAGTGCTGACCCACGCCCATATCGATCACTCCGGCTATATCCCGCGCCTTTACAAGCAGGGCTTCCGCGGACCAGTCTACTGCCACCACGCCACGCGCGATCTTTGCGCCATACTGTTGCCGGACAGCGGCCGCATCCAGGAGGAGGATGCGCTGTTTTACGCCCGGCACAAACTGAGCAAACACAAAAAACCGGAACCGCTCTATGACGGCGAGACTGCGGAGCGCTGCCTGGAACTCTTCCAGCCGGTGGACTTCGGTGAGAAGTTTGCACTGGGCAACAGCCGCATTCACCTGCAACCGGCCGGGCATATTCTCGGCGCCGGTTGCGCGATCCTGGAAAACGAAGGCACCCGTGTCGGGTTTTCCGGTGATGTGGGTCGCCCGCACGATCTGATCATGCGGCCACCACAGCCTTTGCCGGAGCTGGACCTGCTGCTACTGGAATCCACCTACGGCGACCGCCTCCACCCGGAAGTGGATATCCCCGCGCAGCTGGCAAAGGTTGTCAACGATACGGCAAGCGGCGGCGGTGTGCTGCTGATTCCGAGTTTCGCTGTGGGCCGCGCCCAGACCCTGCAATATCTGCTGGTCACGCTGATGAAAAGCGGCGTCATTCCGCAACTGCCGATCTTTCTCGACAGTCCCATGGCGATCGACGTCTCCGATATTTACTGCCGTTACGCCGACCAGCACCGCCTGACACCCGAGGACTGCCAATTCATGCAGAGCGGTATCACCTACACCCACAGCGTGGCGGAATCCAAGGCACTGGAGGAAATCCGCTACCCGCACATCATCATCGCCGGCAGCGGCATGGCCACCGGCGGGCGCATACTGCACCACATGAAACGGCTGCTGCCCAACCACCGCACCACGCTGCTGTTTGCCGGCTACCAGGCCGGCGGCACCCGCGGCGCGCTGCTGACCGGCGGCGGCCTGTCGGTAAAGATTCACGGCGAGCAGGTGCCCTGCAAGGCGAGGATTGAAATGATCGAAGGCCTGTCGGCCCACGCGGATTACCGCGAACTGTGTGACTGGCTGCAGCAGTCACAGCTGCGCCCGGATACGCCGATCCAACTGGTCCACGGTGAACCCGACGCGGCGGACTCGCTGCGGTTTTATCTGAAGGAACATACGTCTTATCACCCGGTGGTGGCGGAGTACCGTCAGGTATTGCATCTGTGAATGTTCACAGTGCATCGAGGCGGTTCAGCTTTTTCCAGAAGCGATCGTAGCTGGAATACCAGCGATAATTCGGCTCCCGGTCCCCGGCCCGCTGCCGCCAGCGCCTGTGCCAGTCTTGCGCCATTTCACTGACCGCCGCGACCGAGTCGCCGTCGGCCATCGCCACAAATAATTGCTGCTCCACCCTATCCCGGTCCTCGCGCAGCTGCGCGCAAAATGCGTGATCCTGCAACGCGCGGCGATGCACTTTTTCAAACCGGAACCAGGGGCTGTGACGGATATCGCCATCAGCGGAAAAGATCACGCTGCTCGCCGCGGAAAAGTCCACCGGCTGAAACAGAGACAGGCAGGGTGCGGAGGTGCCGGTAACCCACACCTGCGGCGGCGCCCCCGCCGCGAGCCGGACAATCATCGACCCGCAGGTCTGGCTCGGCCGGGTGATACCGCCCGCGTGCATGCACAGATCGCGATTGCTGAAGCCGGAAAAGCACTCGCCATCGCTGTGGTGACTGCGCAGGCTCGCCGCCAGCGTCGCCAGCGACGGGGGTGTCATCGCCGCGAGGGAATCCAGGCTCACCCGGCGGCGCTGTGCTGCACAGCCCATGAATTTCATAAAGCGGGTATCGAAGGCGCGGGCGAAATGGAACGGCTCTCTTCCACGGTAATAGCCGGCGCTACGGGCAAACTCCAGCAGGCCGTCGGAACAGAGATCAAATTCCTCACCAATAGACAGCGCATTGGAAATGGCCGCAAACTGCTCCACCCGCCGCGCCACCCAGTGGCGACCTGCGGTCTCCAGCACCCAGGCTTCAGTGCTATCGGCGATGATAAAGCTGTTGTCGTAGCGAAAGGATTTATCGCGGTGACCGGCAGCACCGCCCTGCCCGTGCGCCTGCAGCAGCTCGGTAATCACTTCCAGCGCCTGCCGCGCGGTCGCGCCGCGCTCGAGCCCCAGGCGCAACAGGTCCATCCCCAGCAGCGCTTCCCCCCGCTTATCCACAAGGCGCGTGAACACCGCCTCATTCCCGATCACCACACCGCGCTCGTTTACGCCTATCTCAGCCCCCCAGATCCACGCTGGCTTGGACAGGATCATGCCGTAGCGCTCCGGCACCTGGGGAATGCGGATATAGGTGGTGCGCAGCTCTTTGCTCTGGTCTCCGCAGACCGGCGGAATGAAGCAGACAATCTGCGCCTCGCTGGGCTCGCGGTCGCTGTTCTTGGCGAACCAGGCTTCACCGGCATTTTTTATTATTTGCGTATCACACATTGCTAGCTTTCCGACTTGCGCGTCTCGAGTAGCTATTCGATCCGCAAGTTTCCCGGGGATTGAACCGTTCACACATCCTGTGCATCACCTTAGTAAACCCCGATGCTACCGAGGTTGCGGCCAATCGAACAGAATTCTGTCGACAGGGTCACGGCGTAATGGCAAACGGGCAAGGGAGGAAGCGGCCAACTGCGGACCGGGGAAATCGCCGGCGCGCGCACAGAACAGCGGCTAACGCCAGCCATTATTCGCGCGACTACCGAGTGCGGGGGATCAGATATTCAGCACCTGCTTGACGAACGGAATGGTGATCTTGCGCTGGGCCATCAGCGAAGCCCGGTCCAGTTGCTCAAGACAGAGAAATAGCGCGCGGGTGTCGCGCGGGGCGCGGTGCAGAATATATTGTGCCACGTCTTCCGGCAGGTCGAAGCCGCGCAGGCGGCTGCGCCGACGCAGGGCAGCGACCTTGTCGCTATCGTCGAGCGGTTGCAGCTGGAAAACCAGCGCCCACTGCAGGCGCGACTGCAGGTCGGCCAACCCTATATCGAGACCGCGGGGAGACTTGCGCGCGCCGAGCAACAGCTGGCCGCCACCGTCCTTGACCCGGTTATACAGATGGAACAGCGCCGTCTGCCACTGCGGATGCCCCTCGAGCAGGTGCAGGTCGTCGATGCACACCAGTTCCAGCTGCTCGAGGCCATCGAGCATCACCGCCGGATCCATCGCCAATAGATCCGTCAGCGGCAGATACTGGAAGCTGCGTCCGCAGGCCTCGGCGCTCTGGCACACGGACTGCAGCAAGTGGCTGACGCCGCTCCCCGCCTCACCCCAGAGGTAGATCACCGGTTCTGGGTTTTCCCCACTGACGAAGGACTGCAGCAGGGTCACCACCTGTCGGTTCGGATCCGAGTCAGACAGATAGAAGTTATCGAAAGTGGCGTCATCCCGCAGGGACACCCCCAACGGCAACTGTTGCGGTGTGGTCATCTCAGTGCCAGCTATAGCGCAACGGGTTTTCCGCGCTGCCCAGAGGCGCGCGGTAGCCGCTCAGGTCGATGGATTCGCTTTCCGCCTCAGCTCGCAGCTTGCGGTTCAGGGCCAGGGCGTCACGCAGATTCTGCAGCTGCACGGAAGTAGTCAGCGCAACGCGCATGCGGTCGCCTTTCACCGACAGCAGGTCTGCGCTGCGGACCTGGGCCAGCTCTTGCAGATAGGCCGAAGCCTCCGTATAGGCGGCGAAGCTGTCGACGCCGGACAATTCGACGATAACCGCGCTCAGCTGGCCGCCGTTGCCCTGCGGGCGCACGGCGTAACGCTGTGCCAGCAGATTGGCGGCCTCGTCGACACCGCGCAGGGCCACCTCTTCCAGAGAGCTGCCGCTAGCGTCAAAGGCATAGCTGCGGCCGCCGTGAATCAGCAGCCAGTTGCCCTGCCAGCGCTGGCCGGAGGCCTCCAGCAGGCGGCCCATCAGTGTGGCATCCGGGTTGTAGCGCACACCGGCGCGCTCCGCGGCACGCTCATCCTGAGCCCAAAGGTTGCCGAGCGGCATGTTGCGCTGATCGTTCAGGTCCATGACCGGAAACTCCACCGGCAGGCCGCGCTCTGTCGCCATGGCATCCACCGCCGCGAACAGTTCCGGGTTGTCTTCCTCACGCAGCGCGCTGCGACCGCCCTGCAGCGTGTCCACCGCCATCCACACCAGCGTTCCCGGGCGGTTGTTCGGCCACATGGGCAATCCCAGCTTGTGCACCTGATCACCCACTGCCTGGGGATCGAAGGACAGGTGCAGGTACAGCTGGTTGTCTTCGCTGGTGTAGCGGAAGCCCTGCACAAACTGCTGGGCCTTTCGCAGGATCGGCTGCAACTGGGGGTTGCTGCCAATCGCCGCATCACCGGTCACCCGCACGAATATCCGCTCCAGCCCGCGGCTGGTGGCGGCAGTGCGGTCGGTGGCGCCGCGGCTCGGTACCGCCTCTACAACGTCATACAGGTCCGGCATGACTCGCGCCTGAGCCGGCAGAACCAGCGTACACAGCACCAGGGCCACTACCTGTGACACCAACCCGTGCCGAAGCAGCTTATGCATCGGATTTCTCCCCAAAACCTCTTGAAATGGCCTGGATGAGCAGGTTGCCTGCCCTTCCGCCTCAAACTTTGAAAGTGGCCGATTCCGCGACGCCAGGCGCCAAAGGTACAGGGAATGGCCAAATTTGCGGCTATTGTATCAGTGTCGGGTATTTCTCCCAGTACCTGGCCCGCATTTCTCGCAAAGACCCGTAGCGAGGTGGTTCCAGGGTGCGTCATGGCTGATTTTAACGACTAGAGGAGCGCGCAGGCGTACTGGCAGTACGTCGAGCACTCCGAACGAGGTAAAAGCAGCCGGGGCGTGCCCTGGAACCACCGCAGTAGGGGATTTGCGAGAAATGCGGGCCTATTCGCACAATCGAGCAAATTTCCACTAGAATACGCGCCCTCTAAATGTCCAGCGCAGGATGAATCATGAGCGATTCCAAGCCCCAGTCCCTCTCTTATAAAGACGCCGGTGTCGACATCGACGCGGGTAACGCCCTGGTAGAGCGTATCAAGCATGTCGCCAAGCGCACCGCCCGCCCGGAAGTGATGGGCGGACTGGGAGGCTTCGGCGCCCTGTGCGAGCTGCCCAGCGGCTACAAGGAGCCGGTGCTGGTATCGGGTACCGACGGAGTGGGCACCAAACTGCGCCTGGCGATGGATCTAGGTATCCACGACAGCATCGGCATCGACCTGGTCGCCATGTGCGTCAACGACCTGGTGGTGGCCGGCGCCGAACCGCTGTTCTTCCTCGACTACTACGCCACCGGCAAGCTGAACGTGGACATTGCCGCGGAAGTGGTATCCGGCATCGGCAAGGGCTGCGAACTGGCCGGCTGCGCCCTGGTGGGCGGCGAGACCGCGGAAATGCCCGGCATGTACGAAGGCGACGACTACGACCTGGCCGGCTTCTGCGTCGGCGTGGTGGAGAAGTCCGAGATTATCGACGGCAGCAAGGTCAAAACCGGCGACGTGTTGATCGGCCTCGGCGCCAGCGGCCCCCACTCCAACGGCTACTCACTGATCCGCAAGGTGCTGGAGATCAGTGACGCCGACCTGCAGCAGGACATGGGCGGCGTAACCCTGGCAAAGGCGCTGATGGCGCCGACGCGGATTTACGTAAAGAGCCTGCTCGAACTGATGAAGAGCACCCAGGTCAACGCCCTGAGCCATATCACCGGCGGTGGCCTGCTGGAAAACCTGCCGCGCGTATTGCCGGAAGGCGCCTGTGCCCGCGTCGATGTCAGCAGCTGGGAACTACCACCGGTGTTCCGCTGGCTGCGCGACGCCGGCAATATCGACGGCCGCGAAATGTACCGTACCTTTAACTGCGGTGTGGGCATGGTGATCTGCGTGCCCGCCGATGCCGCCGACGGGGCGCTGGCAACCCTGCAGAAGCTGGGTGAAGACGCCTTCGTGATCGGCAGCATTGAAGACGCGGCCGCGGATGCCGAAGCGGTAGAGCTGGCAGGTCTTTGATGTCCCAGAGCAAATGTCGGGTTGCCGTCCTGATTTCCGGCAGCGGCACGAATCTGCAGGCACTGATCGACGCCGCCTCCCGTGAAGACGCGGAATTTTCCATCTGCGCCGTAATCAGTAACAAGCCGGAGGCCTATGGCCTGACGCGCGCTACCGAGGCGGGCATTCCCGCCACGGTAGTCAATCACCGCAACTACCCGGACCGCGACACCTTTGACCGCGCCCTGATCGAGGAAATCGACCAGCACGCACCGGACCTGGTGGTACTGGCCGGCTTTATGCGTATCCTGACCCCGGAATTCGTGCGCCATTACAGTGGCCGCCTGCTGAACATCCACCCTTCGCTGCTGCCGAAATACCAGGGGCTGCATACCCACCAGCGTGCGCTCGACGCCGGAGACAGTGAACACGGCGTGACCGTGCACTTTGTCACCGAAGAGCTGGACGGTGGCCCAGCTATCGTGCAGGCGGTGGTTCCGATCGAAGCCGGCGACACCGCCGAGCTGCTCGCCAAGCGTGTACAGGTGCAGGAGCATCTAGTCTACCCACTGGCGGTTACCTGGTTTGCCCAGGGGCGTTTGCGTATGCTGGAGGACCGCTCGGAACTGGACGGCGAACTGCTGCCCCGCAGTGGCAAGCAGATCACCGGTTAAGCGCACCGCACTTTTTCCGGTAAGCCGTGTCTCATTGGCTGATACCGGATTCAGGTTGGGTATAGGATCCGGAGCATACAGTACGCCCTAAGGCCTGTTTGCAGGTCAATCGGGGCTGCGCGCAGCAGGCTTAGTGCCCGCATCCCCTGCGCTACAATTCCGTTTTCGATCAACCCCGGTCCCGCCGCGATGGCGGGCCGCCGCACCGCGCACAAAGCGGCGCTTTGTAAATGCGCGACGCGGTCCGGACATCAGGAGGTCGCAGTGCCAGCGCGTATTTTCGCCTTTTTTCTCATGCTTCTTTCCAGCCAATTGCTCCTTTCCGGCCAGCTGCTGGCCGCAGAGCTACAGCCCTTCAGTGCCACTTACTCTGCCAGCTTCAATGGCATCGGTGTGACCGCGAAGCGTGAGTTGTCGGGCAAGAGCAACAATTGGCGCCTCGATTTCAGTGCCGACTCCCTTTTCGCCAAGATCAGCGAGTACTCGCGTTTCGGCAGCAGGGACGGTCAGCTAATTCCACACCATTACGAATATCACAAGACCGGCCTGGGGCGGGACAAACACACAGTGCTTAATTTCGAGCCAAACCAGAACCGGGTGGTCAACGTTTCCAATGCCAAACGCACACTGGAAAACGCTCCGCAAAATGTGCAGGACAAAATCAGCTATCAGCTGCAACTGGCACTGGATATTGCCAACAACAAGCAGGACCTCGTCTATCAGGTCGCCGATGGCAGAAAAATCCGTAAATACAAATTCGCCGTTGCCGGCACGGAAAAACTGCAGACACCGCTGGGGCCTGTAGAAGCTATCAGAGTTGAGCGGGTGCGGGACGGGGATTCGGAGCGTGAAACGATTATCTGGTTTGCACCCAAATGGAACTACGCGCTGGTGAAATTGATGCAACAGGAAGAAGATGGCAAAACCTACCAAATCTCCTTGACCAAATTATCCATTAACGGAAATAACGTCAGCGCCAATCAATAAAATTCCACTTACCCATTAAAAGCCGAAAAAAAATCGCGACATTCGATAGATTTTTCGGCTTTTTGTCTTTATAAAGTCGCCCGCTTCTACTGTTGGCGTAGTTTGGCATTGCTAGACTATTCGAGCAGGGAATTAATTGCGAAATCCGAAGGCATTTAAAAACGCCTTCCAGCCATGTATCAGTTTTCTTCAACTCTGTTTGTGGCTTTCAGTAATCAGCAATTTAAGAGTGGGATCTCATGAACAAAAACATTCTGCGCCGCGCAGTGCTGGCTGCCGCAATTAGCACCGTGTCCAGCGGCAGTATGGCTGCCGGTTTCTATCTGCAGGAATCCAGCACCTCCGGCCTCGGTCGGGGCTTCGCCGCGGAAAACACCATTGGCGATAACGCCTCGATTCTGGCACGCAACCCCGCGGGTTCCGCGCTGTTCGACCGTATCAGCCTGTCTGGCGGTGTGACCTATGTCAATCCGGAAATCGATGCCGCGGGTGACATCACTCTCTTCTTTGAGACGCCGTTGGGGCCTACCAGCGCAACCTTTTTCGATGAGGCCAATGACTACGCCACCGACGCATTTGTGCCGAATTTCTCCCTGGCCGTACCGATCGACCCCTGCTGGTCTGCGGGCCTGGCGATGTACACTACCTATGGCCTGGAAACCGATTTCGAACCGGACTGGCTGCTGACTAACGTCAACGACAAGACTGAACTGTTGACCATCAATATTCAGCCGTCGATCGCGTACGATTTCAATGATCAATTCAGTATTGGTCTCGCGGCAAACTTCGTCTATGCCGATGCCAAACTGACCACCAAAGTGCCGGCAAACTATCCCCTGGATCCGCCAATCCCGTCCAATCTGTCGATACTGAACTACCACGATGCGGATGACTGGGATGTAAGCTGGGTGATCGGCGCTCTGTGGCGCATCTCCGACCAGACGCGGGTTGGCATTTCCTACCACGCTGAAATCGATCCCGAACTGGAAGGCGATGTCAGCTCAGAGGTTCTGCCGAGTGCGGTGAATCCCACACTGCCGCCATTCAGCAACGCGCGCGGCGATGTAAAACTGGATCTGCCGGATACACTGGAACTCGGCTTCTACCACCGCTTTGACAACGCGTGGGGTATTGCCGCCGGTATCATGTGGACCGATTGGGACGATTTCGAGCGCCTCGAAGCCTTTATACCGGATGGCGGACCGGGCTTCGATCCACTGCTGTTCCGCGAAGAGAATTTTGAGAGTGGCTTCCGCTACAGTATCGCCGGCGAATACTACCCCTGCGATGAAGTCACCTGGCGCATCGGCTACGTATACGATGAGGGCGCGGCCCGCGACGGCGTGAACGAATTGGGCGTGGAAGAAGTACAGAATACCCTGGGCTTCGCCCTGCCGGTAACCTGGCGCAGCCTGTCTATCCCGGATACCGACCGCCAGTGGGTCACTTTCGGCGGCACCTACAAGTTTGACAACCACCTGAGCATTGACGGTGGCTTCGCCTACTTGTGGGGCGATGACGAGACCGTACAGGAATTCACCCGAATTCCGGTACCCACTTACTTCGATGGTGGCACCACCAATATCGAAGCCTGGCTGGCCGGTGTTTCCGTGAACTATTCGTTCTGATCGAGCATAGCCATCTCAGACGAAGGGGGCGGACATCCATGTCCGCCCCCTTCTGCCCCCCTGCGCGACAGCCGCACCACTATCGAGCCCAGATCGCGAAATGACGGTTCGACTCCCGCACCAAAACACCACCCGGCAGTTGCACCTGCACTAAAAAGTCTCACAACCCAGCGCCCCACCCACCCGGAACGAAAACAGCCACTCACGCTTTTTGTCGCGACCGTAATTTCTGCCAAGCCCGGGCTCAGGCACCAGCCGGATACAAAAAATCCCCTAATAAATACATTGACTTAGCTGAACCTTCCCGTCGAGTTATCCCGCTGCAAAAGTGACCTGCCCACCCGCCTCCTAAATTTCATCGAGAAGAACTGGCACGCTCTGTGCAGAGCAGAGATTACGAGGCACATTCGGCCGGCCGGACTAACACCAAGAAAGTGAACCCGTGGCCGCAGAATTCTTCCAGTGCGCTTGACGACAAATATTGAGCCAGCCGATCCACCCGGTTGGCAATGAGCAGAGGCGCTCATCGACACCTGCCCCAGGCAGTCAGTCGATGGGCGCTTTTTTTATGTGTGCAATTTTTACTGTTCTCAACTGGGGAGGCTTTCACATGAAGTGGACACAGGTTTTCAGGCGCGCTGCGCTAATGCTGGGACTGGCAGGCGCTGTGGGACTGCATTCAACGCAGGCGGTGTCGTCCGAACTCGGCTATCCGGAAAAAGAGGAGCTGACCTTCGGCTTTATCAAGCTCACTGATATGGCCCCTATCGCCATCGCTTACGAGAAAGGATTTTTTGAGGATGAGGGTCTCTACGTCACCATAGAGGCGCAGGCCAACTGGAAGGTGCTGCTGGACGGCGTGATCGACGGCCGCCTGGACGGCGCCCACATGCTGGCCGGCCAGCCCATCGCCGCCACCATGGGCTTCGGAACCAAGGCGGATATCATCACCCCCTTCTCCATGGACCTGAACGGCAACGGCATCACCGTCTCCAATGAGATCTGGGAGCAGATGAAGCCGAATATTCCCAAAATGAAAAACGGCCTGCCGGTACACCCGATTAAGGCGGACGCACTGAAGCCGGTAGTGGAAAAATACAAGGCGGATGGCAAGCCTTTCAATATGGGCATGGTGTTCCCGGTATCCACCCACAACTACGAACTGCGCTACTGGTTGGCCGCGGGTGGCATCCATCCCGGCTACTACGCGCCACACAAGGGGGATATCTCCGGGCAGATAGACGCGGACGCCCTGCTCTCGGTGACGCCGCCGCCGCAGATGCCCGCCACTCTCGAAGCCGGAACCATCTATGGCTACTGCGTGGGCGAACCCTGGAACCAGCAGGCGGTGTTCAAGAATATCGGTGTGCCGGTGGTGACCGACTACGAAATCTGGAAAGACAACCCGGAAAAAGTCTTCGGCATCACCAGAGCTTTCGCAAAGAAGTATCCCAACACCACCGTGCGCATCACTCGGGCGCTCATCCGCGCCGCCATGTGGCTCGATGAAAACAACAATGCCAATCGTCCGGAAGCGGTAAAAATTCTCTCACAGTCCAACTATGTCGGCGCCGACTACGACGTAATTGCCAACAGCATGACCGGCACCTTCGAGTATGAGAAAGGCGACAAGCGCGCCGTACCGGACTTCAACGTATTCTTCCGCTACCACGCCACCTATCCCTACTACTCCGACGCCATCTGGTACCTGACGCAGATGCGCCGCTGGGGACAGATTCCGGAAGACAAGAGCGACGATTGGTACAAAGAGCTGGCGGCGAAAGTCTACCGCCCGGACATCTACGCGGCCGCGGCCAAGTCCCTGATTGATGACAAGCTGGCGAGCGCCGACCAGTTCCCCGACTTCGACAGCGAAGACGGCTTCCGCGAACCACAGACCCATTTCATCGACGGCATCGTCTACAACGGCCATAAGCCCAACGACTATATCGACAAGTTTCCGATCGGGCTCAAGGCCGGACAGAAACTCTAACGATCGCAAGATTTACATTGAACAGGAACGCGAGGTGAGGACCATGACATCGACCACCCTGACTGGAAGCAAGCCGGCCGCCTGGAAACTGTCGCAGTTCGACGGCAAGCTGTTTGGCAGTGCCATCAAGACAGTGGTTGTCCCGTTTGCCGGCATCCTGGTATTTCTGATGTTGTGGTCTGTCGCCGCGCAGAATATCGACACCTCCCTGGGCAAGTTCCCCGGGCCTGCCGCCGTGTGGGAGCAATTCGACGCACTCTACCAGGAACACAGCCGCTCGCGGGAAAAGGAAGCCGCCTTCTATGAGCGGCAGCGGGAACGTAACGCGAAGCGAGTGGTGGATGATCCCAGCTACCAGCCAAAGATTCGCGATTACACCGGAAAGGAAACCTTTATCGACCAGGTATTCACCAGCTTGGTCACAGTGATGAGCGGCTTCCTACTCGCCGCGACTATCGCCATTCCGCTGGGGATCGCCACCGGCCTCTCGCGCACACTGAATAGCGCCATCAATCCGGTGGTGCAGGTATTTAAGCCAGTATCGCCGCTGGCCTGGTTACCGCTGGTAACCATGGTAGTAAGCGCTGTCTATACGTCGACGGATCCACTGGTCGCCAAGTCGTTCCTGAATTCGATGTTCACCGTCACCCTCTGCTGCCTGTGGCCGATGGTCATCAATACCGCCGTGGGCGTGGCTGGTATAGACGACGACCTGGTAAATGTCAGTAAGGTGCTGCGCCTGCCGCCACTCAAGCATGTGCAAAAAATCGTACTGCCCGCTTCGGTGCCGATGATCTTTACCGGCATGCGCCTGTCCCTGGGCGTGGCCTGGATGGTGCTGATCGCCGCGGAGATGCTGGCGCAGAACCCGGGGCTCGGAAAATTCGTCTGGGACGAGTTCCAGAACGGCAGCTCCGATTCCCTGGCCCGCATCATGGCGGCAGTCCTCGTAATCGGCTTTATCGGCTTCCTGCTCGACCGCGCCATGCTGCAACTGCAGAAACTGGTTTCCTGGGATCGGGACAGCGTAACCCACTGAGCATCGCCCTGAGAAAAACAGCCTGGAGAAGAAAATGAGCGTATTACTCGACATCAGTCATATCGATATGGAATTCCCGACTCCCAAAGGATCCTTTACCGCACTACGTGACGTTAATTTGCAGATCAAGAAAGGGGAGTTCGTGTCACTGATAGGCCACTCCGGTTGTGGCAAATCCACCGTACTGAATGTGGTCGCCGGCCTTTACGGGGCGACCCGGGGTGGCGTGATACTGAATGGCAAAGAGGTAACGGAACCGGGCCCGGAACGGGCTGTGGTATTCCAGAACCACTCACTGTTGCCCTGGCTCAGCGCCTACGAAAATGTGGAACTGGCAGTAAAACAGGTATTCGGCAAAATAAAAACCAGGGCCGAAATGCGCGAGTGGATAGAGCACAACCTGCAACTGGTACATATGGGCCACGCGATGCACAGGCGCCCGGCGGAAATTTCCGGCGGCATGAAACAGCGGGTGGGCATAGCTCGCGCCCTGGCAATGCAGCCCAAGGTACTGCTGATGGACGAACCCTTCGGGGCCCTGGACGCACTCACTCGCGCCCATATGCAGGACTCCCTGATGGAAATCCAGGCAGAGCTGAACAATACCGTGATCATGATCACCCACGATGTAGACGAGGCCGTGCTACTTTCCGACCGCATAGTGATGATGACAAATGGTCCGGCAGCGACCATTGGCGAAACCCTGGATATCTATCTCGAGCGACCTCGCAACCGCCTGGAGCTGGCCGACGATCCGCACTACAACCAGTACCGAGCCAGGGTGCTCAAGTTCCTGCACGAAAGGCATGGTGGGCATAAACCAAAAACGGCAAAGGTCAGCATGGAGAAAAATATCGAATTCGATAACAAGTCTGTGGAACACGCAGCCTGAGCTGTTCAATAAAAGTGTTTAAAACCGGCACACACAAAATCGCTTAAATAACTCATTGACCAACCTACTTTATTGGGGATTACCTATGAAACGACTGACTTTTCCACTGCAACAGCGGTTACTGGTTCTGGCGGTTTCCGCTGTTGTCGGCGCCCCCGCCTTTGCCGTCGACGCGGTTGAATCTGAAGAGGCCTCTGCCGCATCACTCGGTGAGGCACTCAGCCAGAGCGAAGTTACCCTGGGCCTTCGCGCGCGCGCCGAACAGGTAGATGTGGACGGTGCAGACTCGGCGGACCTGACCAGCCTGAAGACTCGCCTGACCTTTCAGTCCGGTACTTTTCAAGGCCTCAGCACGCTGATCGAAATGGACGATGTCACTCACCTGACCGATTTTGAGGGCGGCGTGGCGGATCCGGAAGGCACCGAAGTGAACCAGGCACTGCTCGCCTACAAGCTCGGCGACACCACGATGAAGTACGGCCGCCAACGCATACTGCTGGACAACCAGCGCTTTGTCGGTGGTGTCGGATTCCGTCAGAATGAGCAGACATACGACGGCTTCAGCATCACCAACAACAGCCTCGCCGACACGACTCTGTTCCTCGCTCACATCGACAACGTCAATCGTATCTTCGGCGAAGACAGCCCGCTCGGCGACCACAAAAACGATACCTACCTGCTGAACGCCAAATACAGTGGTATCAAAGCCGGTGCCCTCTCCGCCTACGCCTACCTGATCGACAACGAGACTGCCCCGGCCTTTTCCACCGACACCTACGGTCTGCGCTTTGCCGGCAAGACGGGACGCGCCGATTACGCATTGGAATACGCCACTCAGTCCTCCGCCGCCGACAACCCGGCCAGCTACGACGCCGACTATCTCCTGGCCGAGGGCGGCTATGCGTTTGGTTCGATAACGGTGAAAATGGGTTACGAACTGCTGGGCTCAGACGGCAGCAATGGCCAGTTCATCACCCCACTGGCGACACTGCACAAGTTCCAGGGCTGGAACGACAAGTTTCTCGGCGGGGGGAGCGGCAATATTCCTGGCGGTATCGAAGATGCATACGCAACACTGGGCACTTCGCTGGCGGGGATCAAATTTGCGCTCAATTACCACCAGCTCAGTTCAGAAGACCCCGGCGTATCTGGTATGGATAAACTAGGCAGTGAATATGGCTTTGTAGTCGGCGGAAAAATCGGTTCAGTCGATCTGAGTCTGAAATACAGCGACTTCACTGCCGATGAATTTTCCAGCGATACCACTAAGTGGTGGCTTACCGCACAGGCAAACTTCTAGAACCAAGGCGGCAGGTCCCGCCGACCGCGTGACCTGCCCTAATCACCACAAACACTCACATTGGAGCTGCGGGCTCCGCCGTTTTCCCAGCAGAAGTTGCCCGCATATCCCACGAGCATATCCCGAAACAAATTGCCGCCGATCCCAGCCGACACACTGAGGTTGCACAAACTACCAAATCCGCTGCCGGATGCCACATATGTTGCAGCACTCCGACAACGCAAAAGGCACAGTAAAATCAGCACAACCGGAGGAGTTCCTGTTGTGGAGTGCTACAGATACCAAAGGGGTTACCCTCAAGGGGGTAATGATCAGCACAGGGGTTCGGGAATAGAATAATTTTCCACGCGGCGGGTGCAAGGAAAGAGAGATCAAATATCAGGTCCAGCCGCCCATTGCTTCACCAGCCATAAACAGCTTCATTTCGATTCAAGTGTAAGGAAGAATATGAATCGCCTACTGCTCCTGCTGTTATTCATCAGTCTTGACGTTTATTCATTCAGCATGGGGGACGCCATCAATATCGCCGGCCGCCAGCGAATGCTTTCCCAACGGATTACCCAAACCTATATGCTGCGTGGCATTCAGCCGAGTGCCGAACGCCATCAACAGATTTTTGAGCGTTGCATGCGGGAGTTCTCCGAGAACCTGGATCAACTCGCGGCATTTAGCGAAGCGGCGCCGATACGGGCCGACCTGCAGAAGGTACAGCAGGAGTGGAGCGCTTTCGAAAAAATTGCCCGACAGCCGGTCAGCAAAATCAGTGCCGAGAAGCTATTCAGACGCAGTAATACCCTGTTGCCGGCCGCCCATAACTACGTGATACGCCTGCAGGAACTCGCCGACCACAAAAGCGCGGAACTGGTCAATATTGCCGGCCGCCAGCGTATGCTCTCCCAGCGTATCGCCAAGAATTATGTCGCGCTCTTCTGGGGAGTGTCCGGCGAGGAAGGTGTAACAGGTCTCTATGAAGACTTGGCCGAATTCCAACACATGCTGGACTTTCTATTACAGAGCCCCCTGAATACACCTCAAATCACCCGAAACCTGCTGAAAACCCAGGGACATCTGAGCTACGCCAGACGCGGCTTCGACGCAGAAATGCAGATCTCCGAGGAGCGCCAGATTCATGTAATAACGGGCACCACAGACATGATGTTGCGCAATATGGATGTCATTACCCGCCAGTACACCGATTTAATGAACACTGCCCATCTATCGGCGCGCTAGATATCGCACAGTGGTTTTCGACGGAACTGTCCTGTTTCTCGCCAACTCTCAAAACGGGCAGCCAAATAAAAAGGCCGGGCAAAGTTGCCCGGCCTTCTCTTGTCTTGAACATTCACTCACCGACAGCTTTCCCGAATAGGCCTCTAGCTGCAGGGTAAATGACGCTCTCTTTGCGTGCGAATGGATTTTGTCGCAAGCAGCCTTCCCTGGGTCAGCTTCCGGCCCGGCCAGTCCGGCCGCTCCACGTATTCACGGCGCCTTCGACCCCTGGCCGGTCGAATAATCGCGCAGCGAGCAGTGCTCGCTCAGCGCGCGAAGGGAGTTTGTCGCAAGCAGCCGTCCCTGGGTCAGCTTCCGGCCCGGCCATCCTTGGCCGGTCGAATAATCGCGCAGCGAGCAGTGCTCGCTCAGCGCGCGATTATTCCCAGCCGCATTGGCGGCCCTGGTTTTGTTCTTTCAGGTACGCCATCAGCGGCTGGAAGTAATCGATGATGGCCGAGGCATCCAGCTCGCGCTGACCGGTCAGGGCTTCCATCGCGTCCGGCCACGGCTTGCTCGCCCCCATTGCCAGCATCGCGCGCAGCTTCTTGCCGGCTTCATCGTTTTTGTAGATGGAGCAACGGTGCAGCGGACCGGTTTCACCGGCGGCCTCACACAGCGCACGGTGGAACTGGTACTGCTGGATATGCGCGAGGAAGTAGCGCGAATAGGGCGTGTTACCGGGAATATGGTACTTCGCTCCCGGATCGAAATTGGCTTCGGTACGCTCGACCGGCGCCTCGATACCCTGGTATTCCTCACGCAGTTTCCACCAGGCCTTGTTGTAATCGCCCGGCTGGACTTCGCCGTTGAACACCTGCCAACGCCATTTATCGACCATCAGGCCGAATGGCAGGAAGGCAATCTTGTCCAGCGCCTGCTGCATCAGATAGCCAATGTCCTTGCTCTCATCCGGCACCTCATCCAGGAGTCCGATTTCTTTCAGGTATTTCGGCGTAATGGACAGCGCGATGGTATCGCCCACTGCCTCGTGGAAACCATCATTGGCGCCTTCTTTATACAGGTATGGCTGCTGGTTATAGATGCGCTGATAAAAGTTGTGCCCCAGCTCGTGGTGAATGGTCACCAGGTCTTCGCCGGTTTTGTTGATACACATCTTGATGCGCAGATCGTCCTGGCCGTCCAGGTTCCAGGCGCTCGCGTGGCAGACCACATCGCGGTCACGCGGCTGGGTGAACTGGGAGCGCTCCCAAAAGGTCTCCGGCAGCGGCTTGAAGCCCAGCGAGGTGAAGAAACGCTCACCGGTCTTGACCATCTCCTTCTCGTCCATACCGGCGTCGACCACCAGCTGAGTCAGGTCGTAGGGTGCCTGCATGTCATCGTCTTTGACCAGCTCGTAGACGTTACCCCACTGCTGAGCCCACATGTTGCCGAGCAGGTGCGCCGGGATCTTGCCTTGGGCCGGCACTACGTCGTCACCGTAGTGCTCATTCAGCTTGGCGCGCACGTGGCAGTGCAGTGCCTCGTACAACGGCTTGACCTTGTTCCACTGCGCATCCATGTCGGCGGCAAAGGCATCGGGCTCCATATCGTATTTGGAGCGCCAGAATGTGCTCAGGTTGTCATAACCCAGCTCCTGGGCACCGGCATTGCCAATCTCCACCTGGCGTTGGTACAACGGCTTCATCGGCGGTGACACCTTCCGCCAGCCAACCCACAACTCCTTCAGCAGTTCCGGATCGCGGTTCTTGGCCATCATCTGGCCCATTTCGGTGAGGGTGTAGCACTTCTCTTCGCCCTCTTCCTCGCGGCAGTATTTACCGGCGCCATACATACCCTGCATCTTGGAACCGATCTGAGCCAGCTCTGCGGTCAGCTCCGGATCCTTGGGCGCCGGGAACACCAGCCCCTGCTTCAGCATGGTCAGCTGGCGGCGGGTATCCGGATCCAGATCCAGATCGTTGAACTTGGCCGCTTCGGATGCCAGCTCAACCGCCATCGCGGTGTACCGCTCGGAGGCAAGGGCTTCGACGTACTGGGAGTCGATATTGATATAGGTGGAGGCCAACCAGCTCGCGTGGCTAACCTCTTCCGCCATCTCCTCGAGTCGGGACTGGGCGTCCTGCAGGAACGCTTTGGCGTCCTCAGCCGTGACCTGGCCATTTCCGCCCGTGCTACTCATTTCAGCGCTGGCGGTTGTCGCCGCTTCTTGAACCGGCTCCTGCTGGGCCTGTTTGTTATCGCATCCGGCGAGCGCCACTGCTGCGGCAATGGCGAGAGCAATTTTCTTCATCGGCTCCCTCTATCTTTTTATTGGAAGTGGTTATAACTGTCGCCGTTTATAGCATAAGCACGGCTTCGGCAGGGATGCCTGCGCCATCTGCGACGCCATATCGGCATAAAATTCCCTTTTAAGCGGCAAATTTGGGGAAAAATCTCGCACGCTCAGAAGCGCAGACCAAGCAATAGCAACGTCGAAGGGTGGAGCTGTCTGTACCTCAGAGCAGAGGGACAATCCAGAAGAAGAGAGGGGGAATTGGAGGCAGCCCAACCAGCAACACCCTCGGCACATGATACCACTGCTACCGTTGCTCCCTTCCGGGCCTGGCGGGGTTCACAGCTGTTCATTGCGAGGGGACCGGAAGGGCCGCCACTGCAGGCTTCGACCGATATCGACGGACGATCAGCATCGAAGAGGGCGCGATTATAAGGGAACCTCTAAAGAAGTCCATAGCGTTCCCGCGGATCCTGAAAGCCAGGGAAGGCCATGAACTTATTCAGAGCTTGCCGAGGACTGAAAGGCGCGAGTTCCAGCCCCGCTAAAAGGTTATACTGTGCGCGATCGGTCTTACTCCGGTAAAAAGTCCTCCCAGCCAAGAGTTATTCATGCACCTGTTCGTCGACAATCTCACCAACGTAGATTTCAGCTATCTGGACTACCGCCGCGGTCTCGTGGGCGAGACCTGGCTGGCGAATGCGGCCCTGGACGGCGCCCTGGACAGCCAGGGCATGGTGTGCGATTTCGGCGTGGTGAAGAAGACGCTACGCCACTGGCTCGACGACCAGCTGGATCATCGCCTGTTGGTCCCCACCCGCTCGCCGCATCTCAAGCTGGAGCGCAACCCGCAAGGCGTTGGGATCACCTGGCAGGTGCAAAGCGGCGAAGTGATCGCCGTGAGCGGACCCGAGCAGGCATTTGCGTTCGTGGAGGCAGAGTCGGTCACCGCAGACAGCGTCGCGGCGTGGAGCGTACAGCAACTGGCCTCCGCGTTCCCCACCAGCGTAGAGCAACTGCAATTGAGTTTTACCTGTGAAGAAATCGCCTCCCCCTACTACCACTACAGCCACGGCTTAAAAAAACACGAGGGTAACTGCCAGCGCATCGCCCACGGACACCGATCGCGGATCCAGATTTTTCTCGACGGCGAGCGCAGCGGGGAGTGGGAAAGCAACTGGGCGGATCGCTGGCGAGACATCTATCTGGGCACCCGTGAAGACCTGCAGGTGGAAAGTGACGAGCAAACCCTGCACTTTGCCTATCAGGCGCAGCAGGGCCGCTTCACCCTCGCGATTCCCGCGAACCACTGCGAACTGGTCGACTGCGATACCACCGTCGAACAACTGGCCCAATATATCGCCGAGACCATCTCGGCAGAGCGTCCGGGCACTGAGGTGCGGGTGCGCGCCTATGAGGGTATTGGCAAGGGCGCTGTCGCCTCGGCAAAATCCTAAGGCTTGCCGTTTTTGCGCCTACTGCCAGAGAGCGTGACACTTTGAACCTGATCATTCTTGAAAGAGACGACTTCGTTGAGCCCGGTATTGCCAAACTGCGTGACCGCAGACTGCTGCATATCCAGCAGGTGCACCGGGCCGCAGTCGGAGACCAGCTGCGCGTCGGCCTGCTGGATGGCAAGATTGGTACCGGCGAGGTTGTCTCCCTTAGCAGCGAATCTGTAGAACTGCGGGTGGATTTTCACAGCACGCCGCCCGCCCCCCTCCCCCTGACCCTGATTCTGGCTCTGCCGAGACCGAAAATGCTGAAGCGGGTGATTCAGCACGTCACCGCGCTGGGAGTGAAGCGGCTTTTCCTGATCAACGCCTATCGGGTAGAGAAATCCTATTGGCAGACGCCCTGGCTGGCGGAAGAGAAGCTGTATGAACAGTGCTTGCTTGGACTGGAGCAGGCGGTCGACACGCAGATGCCACGCATCGAGCTACGCAAGCGATTCAAGCCGTTCGTGGAAGACGAACTGCCCGAGATTGCCGCCGGCACGGAGAAGCTGGTGGCACACCCGGTCACGGAGCAGCCCTGCCCTGTGGATACGCCCCATGCGACCACTCTGGCAGTTGGGCCGGAAGGTGGGTTCATTCCCTATGAGGTGGAGAAGTTTCGGGCCGCCGGCTTCCACGCCGTTCACCTGGGGCCGCGCATCCTGCGCGTCGAGACCGTGTTGCCGGTCCTGCTGGGCCGACTCTACCCATCCCACTGAGGGCTCTCCCACTGAGCCGCGAGAAATTCCCACTGCAACCAAATGGCAACGACAAGGCGTCCGACTAGTACAGAACTACTGGTTTCCGGCACAGCCGCCAATTTGGAGCACTAAAATATGAATGAAGGCACCCTCGCCCTACTGGTCCCGTTTGCATTTTTTCTTTTGGTCGGTGTGATCGTGTGGATGATTCTGCACTTCCGCCACAAGTCCAACACCGAGACTCAGGAGACGATCCGCCTCGCCGTGGACAAAGGCAATGAACTCTCCCCGGAGCTGATCGAACAGCTGGGTAATTTCCGCGCTCACCCCAAGCGGGATGTCCGCGTCGGTACCATGTGGATTGCGATCGCGATCGGGCTAGCGCTGATGGGCGTGTTCGTGCCGGATCCCAGCAACAGCGCCTTGCAGGGCCTACTCGCCACCGCGGCCATTCCGCTGATGATCGGAGTCGCGTACCTGGCGATGTACCGCCTGACCGGGCGCGACAAGCAAGCCTGACCGGCCCTACATTCTTCAGCGCGGGCAGCACGGCAGAAGCACTTGCCTGCCCCCGCAATCCCCATGAAAAGAAATAAACCGGAACACAAATAAAAAAGCCGCGTAAATACGCGGCCATAATGTGGTGGCTCCCGCCACCGGGTCTCACAGAGAGGGGCGCGAAGGTGCGCCCCTGGGGGAGAAAGACTGCTCAAATAGACAAGCGCGTCACTGCATGCTTTCTCAGGTTGCAGCCGCTAGGCGGCTGCGTATTCTATCCAGCCGCAGCGCCTCAGGCCGCTGCGCCTTCCTCTACCGCGGACTTCTGCAGCGCCAGTTTCGGGTCGACGTATTCGTAACCCAGTACATCGGCCACCGCCTGGTAAGTCACCATGCCGGCGTGAACGTTCAGGCCTTCCAGCAGATTGGCATCGTCCAGCAGCGCCCGCTTGGCGCCCTTGTTAGCCAGGGCCACCGCGAACGGCAGAGTGGCGTTGTTCAGGGCCATGGTGGAGGTACGCGCGACACCGCCGGGCATGTTGGCCACACAGTAGTGCACCACGCCGTCTACAACGTAGGTGGGCTCCTGGTGGGTGGTCGCCTTGGAGGTTTCGAAACAACCGCCCTGGTCGATGGCTACGTCCACAACCACAGCGCCTTTCTTCATCCGGCTGATAATGTCGCGGGTCAGCAGCTTCGGAGCCGCGGCGCCCGGAATCAGTACCGCACCGATAACCAGATCCGCTTCCAGCGCGTGCTGCTCGATCGCGTCGTTGGTGGAGTACTCAGTGCGCACGGCACCGCCGAAAATATCGTCCAGCTGACGCAGGCGCGGCAGGGAGCGGTCGAGGATGGTCACATCCGCGCCCATACCCAGGGCCATCTTGGCCGCGTTGGTACCCACTACGCCGCCACCGATAATCAGTACCTTGGCCGGGGCCACGCCGGGCACACCGCCGAGCAGTACGCCGAGGCCGCCCTGGGCTTTCTCCAGGTGGTGCGCGCCGCACTGAACGGACATACGGCCGGCAACTTCAGACATCGGCGCCAGCAGCGGCAGGCCGCCGAAGCGGTCGGTCACGGTTTCATAGGCGATACAGGTCGCACCGGACTTCACCAGCAGCTCGGTCTGCTTGGGGTCGGGCGCCAGGTGCAGGTAGGTATACAGCAGCTGACCGGGGCGCAGCATTTCGCATTCGTGCGGCTGCGGCTCCTTCACCTTGACGATCATATCGGCAGTGGCGAAGATCTCTTCCGGGGTATCGATGATGCGGGCACCGGCCTGCTCATACATCTCATCGGTAAAGCCGATGGCGGCACCGCCGTCTTTCTGCACGATCACTTCGTGACCGTTGCTGATGAGTTCACGGACACTCGCCGGCGTCAGGCCGATGCGGTATTCGTGGTTCTTGATCTCTTTCGGGACGCCAATCAACATTTCTCTGCTCCTCTTGTAATTGGCTAACGCACCGTTGCCAGACGTGGCGGTTGCGCGCCTTATCTCTGCGATTTCACCCAGTATAGGGCCGCACTTAAAGTGGATCTATGCTAGATTTCAGCCTGAGCCAGTGGAATCCACTATACAAGACGTCAAGTAGGCCGCTTTTTGAGCAAAGCGACCCGCCAGGAGCTATCCGTATGCACAAGCGCGCCAGTGAATTGAGTACCATCGACCGCAATATCCTGCGGGTATTGCAGAAAAACGGCCGCACCAGCTATGCGGAACTGGCGCGACAGGTAGGGCTGACCGCGACCCCCTGCGTGGAACGAGTCAAGCGGCTGGAGGGCGACGGTGTCATCCAGGGCTACACGGCACTGATCAACCCGGAGTTTCTCGACGCGGCCCTGGTGGTATTCGTGCAGATCCGCCTGAACCGCTCCGCCCAGGACGCCTTCGAGGAGTTTCGCAACGCGGTGGCCGCGCTGCCGGAAGTGCAGGAGTGCTATCTGGTATCGGGGAACTTCGACTACCTGATCAAGGCGCGGGTCGCGGATATGAGCGCCTATCGCAGGTTCTACGGCGAAACGCTGTTGACGCTGCCCGAGGTGCAGGAATGTACCAGTTACGTGGTCATGGAGCAGGTGAAGGAAACGCTGGAGGTACCGGTGCACTACAACCGTTAGTGCAGAGAGGAACCCGCGGTCGGCGCTCTATTGAACGCCGGCCGCGGCACTATCAATACTTGATGCCGAGCATGCGGTAGATAAAGCCGATCACCCAGGCGGGGCCGATCAGCAGGAACTGCAGATCCTTGAAAAACGAGGGTTTCTTGCCTTCGATATGGTGGCCGACAAACTGCAGGATCCACATCAGCACGAACAGTGCCAGCGCCGTCTGCCATACGGAGATCCCCAGGCGCTCGACCACCGACCAGCCCCACAGGCACACGACGCTGATTGCCGCCATACCGAGGGCCAGTGAGAATGACATCGCCAGGTAAAACAGCAGCGTCGGCACCAGTGCTACCACGGCCCAGTTCAGCCAGGGGACGTCTGCCATAAACGCCGGCTGCGGAATGGCCCACAGCAGGCCGACCACGGTCGCATAGATCACCGGCACGGCGATCCAGTGAATGGTCTTGTTGGTGGGGTTCTGGTGGCTCTCGCCGTATTCGGCGAACCACTGCTCGGCGCTGCGCATTGATCTCTCCTCATCTTGTTATTGTCTGCGCTAATCATCAGTCACCGCTCGGCGACAATCAATGACCGAAAACGCCACCGCGCCCCGCGCCTTGAGGTCCTGCCCGCCTATCGCCGCACGTAAGCCTCCAGCTGCTGACGGTAAAGCTCAGCCATGGCCTCATCGAAACAGCAGAACACGATGCGCTGCGGCTCGCAGTCCCGATCCAGATGCTGCTGCACCTGCTCCACGGCTATCTCTACCGCCTGCTCCGGCGGATAGTCGTAGACACCGCAACTTATTGCTGGAAAGGCAATGGAATGCACATTCTCACGTCGCGCCAGCGCCAGGCACTGGCGGTAACAACTGGCCAGCAACTCGGGCTCGCCAAGATTGCCGCCCCGCCATACCGGGCCTACCGTGTGGTAGATGCGTTTTACGGGAATGGAAAAGGCCGGGGTAGCGCGCACTTCGCCCACTGGGCAGCCGCCGATTTTGCGACAGGCTTCCAGCAAGCCGGGCCCCGCCGCGCGGTGAATGGCCCCATCTACCCCACCGCCGCCCTGCAGGTGCTGATTGGCGGCATTGACGATTACATCGACCTGTAATCGAGTGATATCACCGAGGTGGACTTCGATCACTCAGTATCTCCAACCGCTATTTTGAATAATTGCTGCGGGTGGAAATCCTTTTCGCTTCACAACAGTCGCACCCGCCCAGCGGGTGCGTCCAGCGCGCAGTTATCAGCAGTTGATCCCGCTCAATCCATGCCGCAACCGTAAGCCCGCCGGAATCAATCCAGCAGTTCGCGATGGCGAGCGGCTACGGCTACGGGACATTTCGTCACTGCGCTAACTATCACGATAGCAGCTGCGGAGAGGATGAAGCCCGGCAGCAGCTCGTAGATATCGAAAATCCCACCGGAAAGCTGCTTCCAGATCAGCACGGTCAGACCGCCGACGAGCACACCGGCGATGGCACCGGGACCGGTCATGCGCGACCAGTACAGGCTGATCAGGATAGCCGGGCCAAAGGCCGCACCGAGGCCCGCCCAGGCATAGGCCACCACATCCAACACCTTGGAATCCGGGTCCATGGCCACCCATACGGCAATCAGTGACAGAACGATCACGGCCCAGCGGCCCACTTTTACCATCGCCTCCGGGCTGGTCTCGCGACCGAGCCACACATGATAGATATCCTCGGCCAGCGCGGCGGAACTAACCAGCAGCTGGGAATCGGCGGTACTCATGATCGCCGACAGAATCGCCGCCAGCAGCACGCCGGCCACCAGCGGATGGAACAGTGCCTGTACCAGTTCCATGAAAATGCGCTCGCCGTCCGGCAGAGTCTGCTGCAGTTCCAGATGGCCAAACAGGCCCACCGCCATGGCGCCGAGAAAACCGCAAAGAGACCAGACTGCGGCTACGGTCGCCGCCACCGGCACATCGTCGGGGCTACGCACCGCCTTGAAGCGCGCGAGGATATGCGGCTGCCCGAAATACCCCAGCCCCCAGGCCAGAGAACTCAGGATGGCCACGATTCCCAGCGCCTGACCGGTGTTATCGCTCATCCAGTGCGTCAACTCCGGGGCCTTCTCCTGCAATTTGACCCAGCTAGTGGCGAAACCACCTTCATCGGTGATCACCACCAGCGGCACGATCACCAGCGCAAGACTCATCAGCAGGCCCTGAAACACATCGGTCCACGAAACCGCCAGAAAGCCGCCGAACAGGGTGTAAGAAATCACCGCCGCAGCACCGATGAATACCGCCCAGCGGTAATCCCAACCAAATACCGTCTCGAACAGCTTACCGCCGGCAATCAGCCCGGAAGCCACGTAAAACAGGAAAAACAGCAGGATAAAGATCGCACAGAGGGTGCGCAGATACGGGTGTGCCAGGTTGAAGCGGCGATGCAGATAAGCGGGCACCGTCAGGGCATCGTCCAGCTCGTAGGTATATATGCGCAGCCGCCGTGCCATTGTGACCCAGCTCGTCACGATGCCGGTGAACAGGCCGATCGCGATCCAGCCGGACGACAGGCCCGCGACATAGGCCGCGCCGGGCAATCCCAACAACAGCCAGCCACTCATATCCGACGCCCCGGCGGACAGTGCTGCCACCGCCGGCGGCAGCGAACGGCCACCGAGGAAGTAGTCACTGGCGTCCCTGGTACGCATATACGCGTAAACACCGATAACCAGAATGAAAGCCAGGTAGGCGACGAACGTCAGGGCAATGAGCCATTGTGCGGACATAGAAAATCCTTGTTCTTAGAATGAAGCAACGCCCAGCAGGGGGAATTCCGAGTCAGAAATTTGCTTATTTTTAGTGCAATATCCAGCTTCAGAATAGGGGCGGCAGCTAATATTTTGGTTTATTGCGCTTAAATCTACTAATTAGGTGGCGCCGGCTCAATCCGCAAACTACATATTGAAACAACAAGCGGAAAAAAGACAACACTATGGGTATTTGTCTGGACGAATTGCGGCTTCTGGTCATCCGTCCGACCCTCAAGCATCTGAGAGCCTGGAGCCCGGGTATGGAAAACCTGCTCCTCGGAACCGCAGCACAGGAATCACAGCTCGGTTTCCACCTCAAACAGGGACGGCGCCACGGACTGGGAATCTATCAAATTCAACCACATACACACCGGGAAATTTGGGACGAGTATCTTATCGATTACCCGGCCCTCGCCTCCAAGGTACGAGGTCTGGCCAGCCAGCGGGATTTCCTCGATCACCCCCACAGCGAGCTGACCACCAATTTGCGCTATGCGACCGCCATTGCCTGGCTAATCTACCGCTCGGCGAAAATCTACAAGGTGGAAGAGACCGACGTCGCCACCATGGCGCGCCTGTGGCACCAGCATTTTCACCACGGCCCCTCTGCGTCTGCACATGACTTTGAGTGCAGCTACGCGCAGCTGGTCAATGGCGCCGATCCTACAGATTCAGCGCCTCGATATACTGCGGCTGCTCCGCAGGCTCCTCCCCGGACTCCTCCCCATCTGGAATCCAAGAGTGCACCTGTCGCTGCATTGAATGTTCGCTCTTAGCCGCCGGCGCGTCTTCGCTACGGTCGAGTTCCAGGCTTTCGAAATCGTACAGGTCGCGATCCGCCAGCTGTGACGGCGACACCCGGGTGAGCGAGGCAAAAATGTTCTCGCTGCGCCCCGGATACTTCTTGTCCCACTCCCGCACCATCTGCTTGATCGCCTGGCGCTGCAGGTTTTCCTGACTGCCGCACAGATTGCACGGAATGATCGGGAACGCCTTGTGCTCGGCAAAGCGTGCGATGTCCTCCTCACGGCAGTAGGCCAGCGGGCGAATGACGATATTGCGGCCATCGTCCGCGCGCAGCTTCGGCGGCATCGCCTTCAGGCGCCCGCCGTAGAACATGTTCAGGAACAGCGTCTCGACGATATCGTCCTTGTGGTGTCCCAGCGCCACCTTGGTCGCGCCGATTTCCTCGGCAAACCCGTACAGGGTGCCGCGACGCAGCCGCGAGCAGAGGCCGCAGGTGGTCTTACCCTCCGGCACCACCTCTTTCACCACCGAGTAGGTGTCCTTCTCGACGATGTGGTACGGCACGCCCAGGGACTGCAGATACTCCGGCAGGATATGCTCCGGAAAGCCCGGCTGTTTCTGGTCCATGTTGACCGCTACCAGCTCGAAGTGCACCGGCGCCGTCTTCTGCAGGTTCAGCAGGATATCCAGCATCGCATAGGAGTCCTTGCCGCCGGACAGGCACACCATGATCTTGTCGCCCTCTTCGATCATATTGAAGTCGGCGATGGCGCGGCCCACATTGCGGCGCAGGCGCTTCTGCAACTTGTTGAATTCCAGCCGCTCGCGGCGGTTTTCCAGTTCGGACATGGTGATTCTCTTACTACGGGACTCTGGGCCTGGGAATTGAATTAAAAGTTAATGCGAAGGCCCTGATGCCGGGATTCGTTTGCGGGACCTTGCGCGGCCACGGATGGCCGCGGAGAGCTTACAGGGACGTATTCACTGGGGGGCGCCTAGCCCATGTCCCGCAAACGAATCCCGGTAGCAGGGCCGCCACGTAACCCAAACGGTGCCCACAAAGGCACCCGGACAAAGCCAAAATCAGGCCGCGATTGTACGCATTTCGATCACGGAGTACACGACTGATCGTCCACCCTCTGTTCCAGCAAGAGCTGGACGCAGGGCCAGACGTGGTCGAGCAGCGCCGGCTGGGCCTTGGCGGTGGGATGAATGCCGTCCGTCTGCATGGCCCCATCCAGCAGTGCCACCGGCTCGAGAAAAAAGGGTACCAGGGGAATCTGCTCTGCCTCGGCCACCTTCGGATACACCGCCGCGAAGGCCTCGGTATAAGCGCGCCCATAGTTCGGCGGCATACGCATGCCTAGTAGCAGCACCTCGGCGCCCTGCTTTTCCGCCAGCCGCACCATCTGTTGCAGGTTGCGGGCTAGCGACTGCGGCGGATAGCCGCGCAGGCCGTCGTTACCGCCGAGTTCCACGATCAGCCAGCGCGGCTGATGTTCCTGCAACAGTCGCGGCAACCGCGCCAGCCCGCCGGACGACGTCTCGCCACTGATACTGGCATTGATGACTTTGACCGGCTTGTCGGCCTCTTCCAGCCGTTCGCGCAACAACTGTACCCAGCCCTGCGCCTCATCGATGCCGTAGGCCGCACTGATACTATCCCCCAACACCAGCAGCGTATCCGCCGCGCTCGCCTGCGACTGCCCCAGCGGGACAGAAAGCAGCAGGAACAAGCCGAATCGCGCGAGCAGCTGCCGAAAAAAAACGGTCGTCATGTCATACTCTCCAGTTCATATCAGCGCAGTACCAGCAGAGGGAGCGAAGAAGAATGTCCGCCATGCTCAGGGCCGAAAACCTGCACCACCGGGTAGCCACCAGCGAAGGGCCGCTGACCCTATTAAATAATATTTCCCTGCAGCTCGCTCGCGGCGAGAGCCTGGCCATCACCGGCGCCTCCGGCTCCGGCAAGTCGACACTGCTCGGCCTGCTCGCCGGCCTCGACAAACCCACCGAAGGCAGGATCTGGCTCGCCGGCGAGGAAATCACTGCGATGGACGAAGAGCAGCGCGCCGCCCTGCGTGCCCGCTGCGTCGGCTTCGTATTCCAGACCTTCCAGCTGCTGCCCGGGCTCACCGCCCAGGAAAACGTCATGCTGCCGAGCGAACTGCGTGGCGAGCGCAGCGCCGCCAGCCGCGCCGCGGAATTCCTCGCCCGCGTCGGCCTGGAACACCGCCTGCACCACTACCCGCGGCAGCTGTCCGGCGGCGAACAGCAGCGGGTTGCCATTGCGCGCGCCTTCGCCAGCTTCAGCGGCGGCGACGGCATCCTGTTCGCCGACGAACCCACCGGCAGCCTCGACGCCGGCAATGGCGACAAGGTTATCGATCTGCTGTTTAAACTCAATGCCGAATCCAATACCACCCTGGTGCTGGTCACCCACGAACAGCGCCTCGCCCAGCGCTGCGGCGCGCACCTGCGTATGGCCGCCGGCGAAATAACGGCGGCCGACTCGCTGGACGGCAATGACAACCTCTCCGAGGTGTCCATCTGATGCTGCCACTGAAACTGCTGTTCCGGGACTGGCGCGGCGGCGAACTGGCTCTGATCGCCACCGCCTTGGTGCTGGCGGTGACCTGCGTGACCGCGATCGCCCACTTCACCGATCGCCTGAGTCGGGCCATGGAGCAGCAATCGCTGACCTTCCTCGCCGCCGAGCGGGTGTTGCGCAGTAGCCGGCCCGTGGATGACAGCTGGCTGCAAGAGGCGCGCGAGCGGGGCCTAAAACAGGCGGAGGCGGTAACTTTCGCCTCCATGGTGGCCGCCGGGGACCAGTTCCAGTTTGCCGCGGTCAAGGCGGTCAGCGACGGCTACCCATTGCTCGGCACACTGGAGATGCGCAGCGCCGAGGGCGCGCCGGGCAGACAGGTGCAGCACGGTCCGCCACCGGGCGAGGCCTGGGTTGAGCCCCGTTTACTGCCACTGCTGGAACTGCAACTCGGCGACACCCTGCAACTCGGCGACACCACGCTGACAGTCACAGGCCTGCTGGACCGCGAACCGGATCGCAGCACCAGCCTGTTCGACATGGGCGCGCGACTGCTGGTGCACGTGGATGACCTGGCCGCCGCCGGCGTCATCCAGCCCGGCAGCCGCGTGCGCTACCGCTATCTGTTCGCCGGCGACGACCGGGCACTGGAGCAGTATTTCAAATGGCTGAAGCCGCGGCTGACCGAACATCAGCGCGTGATCGACCTGCGCGAAGGGCAGCCGCGCGTGGCTTCGGCCCTGGATCGCGCCGAGCGCTTCCTGTTTCTCGCCGGCAGTCTCGCGGTACTGCTGGCCAGCGTCGCCGTCGGTCTGGCCGCACGCCGCTATGGCCTGCGCCACACTGCCTATGTCGCGGTAATGAAGAGTCTCGGTGCCGGGCGCGGCAAGGTTCTGGCCATCTACCTCGGCCAGCTGACCGCGCTGACGCTGTTAGCGACCGCCACCGGCCTGCTGCTCGGCAGCCTGATCCAGTCCCAGGCCGTCAACCTGATGGCCGACTTCTTCCCGGTGGAGCCGCCACCGAGCCAGTTGAGCCCACTGCTGGTCGGCCTGGCCACCGGCTTCGCCTGCGCACTGGGCTTTGCCCTGCCGCCGCTGTTCCGCCTCTCGCGCACGGACCCGATGCAGGCGCTGCGACGCGACTGGAGCAACCCGGACCGGCGCGAATGGCTGGGACTGGTGCTGGGCCCCACCAGCATGCTGCTGCTGATCTGGTGGCTGTCCGGCAGCCTCGCGATTACCACCGCACTGTTTGCCGGCATGGCCCTGCTGGTCGGCGGCAGCGCCCTGGTCAACCAGCTGCTGGTGCGCGGCCGGCTGTCATCCCTCGGCGGCGCCTGGCGTATTGCCCTCGGCAGCCTGCAGCGCCGCGCTGCCTTCAATACGCTGCTGATCGCCGCCTTCGGCACCGGCCTGCTGGCGATGCTGGCACTGGTGTTCGCGCGCACCGCGCTGATCGACGAGTGGCGCATGCAGCTGCCGGAGCAGGCGCCCAACCACTTCCTGTTCAATATCGCCCCGCACGAAGTCGACCCACTGCAGACCACGCTCGCGGACAACAACATCGGCAGTACCGAGTTCTACCCGATGGTGCGCGGGCGCCTGATCGCCATCAATGGCATTCCGGCGAAGGAATACAAGAAAGACCAGCGCAACGGAGAACCCAATGCCTTGCGCCGCGAACTCAACCTGAGCTGGACCGAGAACCTGGCACCGGACAACCGCATCCTCGAAGGTGAATGGTGGGACAAAACCGACAGAGGCGTGTCGGTGGAAGTCGAGCTGGCCGCACGCCTGAACCTGGCGCTCGGCGACATGCTGCGCTTTTCCATCGGCGGCCTGGAAGTCGAGGCCCCGGTCGCCAGCTTCCGCTCGCTGGACTGGAACAGCATGCGCCCGAACTTCTACATGATCTTCGCCCCGGGCACACTGGAAGACTTCCCCGCGACCTATATCACCAGCTTCTATCTGCCGCCGGAGCAGAAGCTGCTCGTCAACGACCTGGTGCGCAATTTCCCCAGCGTCAGCGTGATCGAGCTGGACAAGATCATCCAGCGCATCCGCGACACCATCGCCCAGGTGTCCCTGGCCATCGAGTCGGTGATGGCACTGATGCTGGTGGCCGGCGTACTGGTGCTGATCGCCGGAGTGCGCGCCAGTATCGCCGAGCGTTTGCAGGAAGCGGCAATTATCCGCACACTGGGCGGCCGCCGCCGGCTGCTGTTACAGAGCCTCGTCCTGGAGTTTGGCCTGCTGGGTGTCGCCGCCGGCCTGCTCGCCGCCGCCGGTGCCGAAGCGACGCTCGCAGTGCTATCACAGCGGGTATTCGAGCTGCCGTTCGTATTCCACCCCATGCTGTGGCTGGTCGGCCCGCTGGCGGGAGCACTGCTGGTTGGCAGTGCCGGTACCCTCGCCTGCCGCAGCTCGGTCAGCCAGCCGCCGCTGCAGGTGCTGCGGGAGCTGGCATAAAAGTTTTTTGAATCGTCATTCCCACCTGCGCGGGAATGACGACTGAACGATGTTTAATTGGCGAATTTATGGATCTGGATTTCGACCGCAACCATATCTGGCACCCCTATTCCTCCCTGATCGATCCGCCGCCGGTTTACCCGGTCGAGCGCGCCGAGGGAGTGCGTATCTACCTGGAGGACGGCCGCGGCCTGATCGACGGCATGTCATCCTGGTGGAGTGCCCTGCACGGTTACAACGTGCCGGAACTGAACAGCGCGATGCAGGCGCAGATGGAGAAAATGTCGCACGTGATGTTCGGCGGCCTCACCCACGAGCCGGCCATCGAACTGTGCCGGAAGCTGGTGGCCATCACACCGGCACCACTGCAGCGTGTGTTCCTCGCCGACTCCGGTTCGGTATCGGTGGAGGTCGCCATCAAGATGGCGCTGCAGTACTGGCAGTCCCAGGGCCGCGGCGAGAAATGCAAACTGCTCGCCCTGCGCAACGGCTACCACGGCGATACCTTCGGGGCCATGGCCACCTGCGATCCGGTGACCGGTATGCATCACCTGTTCGCCGGCCAGCTGACCCAGCACTTCTTCGCCCCGGCGCCGCAACCGAAATTCGGCGAAGCCTGCGCGGACGAAGACATTGCCGAACTGCGACAGCTGATCGAGCAGCATCACAATGAGCTGGCGGCAGTCATTCAGGAGCCGATCGTGCAGGGCGCCGGCGGTATGCGCTTTTATTCAGCGGAGTATCTGCGCCGAGTGCGCGAACTGTGTGACGAGCACGAACTGCTGCTGATCGCCGACGAGATCGCCACCGGCTTCGGCCGCAGCGGCGAACTGTTCGCCTGTGAACACGCCGGCATCTGCCCCGATATCCTGACGCTCGGCAAGGCACTGACCGGCGGCACCATGACATTGGCCGCGGCGCTGTGCACCGACAAGGTCGCCGACGGTATCTGCCGCGGCGAGGCCGGAGTGTTCATGCACGGCCCGACCTTTATGGGCAACCCGCTGGCCTGTGCGGTGGCCAGCGCCAGTATCGATTTGTTACTGCACGGCCCCTGGCAACAGCGCGTGGCGGCAATCGAGAGCCACATGCGCCAGGCACTGGCACCGCTGCAGGATTCCGCCGCGGTGGCGGATGTGCGCAGTCTCGGCGCCATCGGTGTGGTGGAAATGCGCGAACCGGTCAACATGATGCAGGTGCAGGAAGCCCTGATCGAGCGCGGCGTCTGGTTGCGCCCCTTCGGCAAACTGGTTTATACCATGCCGCCCTATGTGATTTCCGAACAAGACCTGGGCCAGCTCACCACGGCGATGGTCGACGTCCTCGGCGCACTCTAACTCGTGTAAACAGGCCAGAATTTTTCGCAAGGATCACCGTGCCCCCGCTGCTAGAAGTTTCCGACCTGGAATGCCGCTACGGCAACAAGGTCATTCTCGAATCCGTTTCCTTCGCCCTGAATGAGGGCGAAGTCGCCTGCCTGCTCGGCCCCAGCGGCTGTGGCAAGACGACCCTGTTGCACGCGATCGCCGGCTTTCAACCCGTGTATCGGGGGCGCATCTCTCTGGCGGACAGTACTATTTCCACGCCCGCCGCCATCACCCCGCCGGAGCAGCGGCATATCGGCGTCGTTTTCCAGGACTACGCCCTCTTCCCGCATCTGACCGTTGCGCAGAATATAGCCTTCGGCCTGAAATCGCTGCCGAAGGCAGAGCGCGAATCCCGTGTGCGCGAGCTGCTGCAACTGGTGCAACTGCAAAGCTTTGCGCAGCAGTACCCGCATCAATTGTCGGGCGGCCAACAACAGCGCGTTGCGCTGGCGCGCGCATTGGCGCCGCGGCCACGACTGCTACTGATGGATGAACCCTTTTCCAACCTGGATACCGAATTGCGCCGCAGCCTGGCGGCGGAAGTGCGACACATTCTTCGCGAAGAGGGGACCGCCGCGGTGATCGTGACCCACGACCGCAGCGAGGCTTTCGTCGCCGGTGACAAGCTCGGCGTGCTGAGCGGCGGACTGCTGCAACAGTGGGATACGCCGGAAACTACCTATCGCCGACCGGCAACTGCCGCGGTGGCGCGTATCGTCGGTGACGGTACGCTGCTGGAAGGCAAACTGCTGCAGCCGGACCTGATCGAAACCGCTCTCGGCAGAGTCCATCTGCCCTCCGCGATCGAAGCGCCCGCACAACAGCTGCAGGTGTTTGTGCGCAGCGAGGATATACAACCCGGCGAACACGCCGACGCCGTTACCGCCCAGGTCGTAGCGCGCGATTTTCTCGGCAGTGACACGCTGTATAAATTTCGCCTGCCCGGCGGCCGCATTATCGAGGCAACCCTGGGAGCGGAATTCCAGTTTGCGCCGGGTAGTGAAGTGCCGTTGCGTATCGTCGCACCCGTCGTTTTCACACCGTAAGTCCGACGTTTATCTCGTCAGTAAGGGTTTGACTCTAAATGCGTATCTACAGCGCCGGCGCCTCGGACTCGATCAGTTCCGCCTGTGCCTCGCCACTGCGCCGCCCCATCGAGCGGCTCAGCAGGATCACCGGCAACAGCCCCACCAGCACAATCATCAGTGCGCCCAGCGCCGAACGCTCCAGCATTTCGTCGGACGCGAACTGGTAGATGTAAGTCGCCAGCGTGTCGAAGCCGAAAGGCCGCAGCAACAGGGTCGCCGGCAGCTCCTTCATGCAATCCACGAATACCACCAGCGCGCCGCTGAGCAGGCCCGCGCGCACCAGTGGTAGGTGTACCGCCCACAGCGTCTGCCAGCTATTGCGGCCCAGGGAACGGGAAGCGCGGTCCATCGACGGCGTGACCTTGTCGAGGCTCGACTCGATCGCGCCGGCAGACACCGCGAGGAAACGCGCGGTATAGGCAAACACAATCGCAAACACGCTGCCGCTCAGCAGCAGGCCGATGGAAATATCGAACTGCGCGCGCAACCAGGCATCCAGCGCATTGTCGAAGGCAGCCAGTGGAATCAGCACGCCGATGGCCATCACCGCTCCGGGCATTGCGTAACCCAGCTTGGCAAAGCCCACCAGGGATTTGACCAGGCGTACCGGGTAGAGCCGTTTGCCATAGGCCAGCAGCAGCCCCAGCAGCGCGGTGATCAGCGCCGCCGTTGCCGACAGCAACAGGCTGTTCAGCGCGATGGTGAAGAAGTCATCGGTCCAGTAGCTGGCAAAGTTAGCCAGTGCATAACCACCGAGCACCAGCAGCGGCACCCCGAAACCACACAGCAACAGCAATCCGCAACAGGCGCTGGCCAGTGCAGCGCGCCAGCCGCGCAGGCGATAGCTGTCGCGGCTGCGTGATGGCGACTGCACGAAGTGCCTCTGCCGCGCCCGTCCCATGCGCTCCAGCGCGATCAGCAGCACCACGAACACCAAAGTGCTGCAGGCAATCTGCGCGGCGCCGCCGAGGTTGCCGCGGCTCAACCAGGTATCGTAGATGCCCACACTGAGGGTGCGCACCGCGAAGAAGTCCACGGTGCCGAAATCGTTCAGTGTCTCCATCAGAACCAGCGACAGGCCTACCGCAATAGCGGGACGCGCCATCGGCAGCGAAACGCGTACGAAACTCTGCCAGGGAGTACAGCCGAGGGAACGGCTGGCCGCGCGTATGCTGCCACACTGTTCGATAAACGCGGCGCGCGCGAGCATGTAGACATAGGGATAAAGCACCAGCGACAGCATCGCAATGGCACCGCCCATACTGCGAATCTCCGGAAACCAGTAATCCCGCGACGTCTGCCAGCCGAACCAGTCGCGCAACAGTTTCTGCACCGGCCCGGCGTACTCCAGCAGATCCGTATAGACATAGGCGATGACATAGGCCGGCACCGCAAACGGCAGTAGCAGCGCCCACTCGAAAAAACGCCGCCCCGGGAACCGGCACATGGTCACCAGCCAGGCGCTGCCGACGCCCGCCAGCAACGTGAATAGCCCTACACCAAACGCAAGAACCAGCGTCGCGGATATATAGTGAAACAGCACCGTATCCAGCAGGTGCGGCCAGATGTTTTCTTCGGGAAAGAGCGCCAGCCAGAAAATAGACAGCACCGGCAGTGCCACCAGCAGCGCGATGGTGCTAACTGGCAGTATCCAGCGCAGGCCGGAAGAACGCCGGCGGGAGGGGGAAAAAACTGGAGTCATAAAATCAACAACGCGGCCCGCACCTTCAGGTGGGGGCCGCGATACAGTAGCCCGTCAGTGGGCGACCATCATATCCGGACTAGAAGTCGAAGCCCACCTCATCCACCAGTCGCGAGGCGGCCGGCACATGGGAGCCGATCTCTGTCAGGCTCAGATCGTCTTCCTTGAACTCGCCCATGTACTGGTTGATCAGGTCGGAGCGCGGTGTGCCGGGGCGCACCGGAAATTCAAAATTCTTTTCCGCGTAGAGATACTGGGCTTCCGGGCCGCTGAGGAATTCCAGCAGCTTAATCGCATTGTCGCGGTTCGGTGCATGCTTGGTCAGTGCCGCACCGGAAATAAACATGTGGGTGCCGCGATCCTGCTGATTCGGGAACACCAGGTTGACGGACTTGGCCCACTCGATCTGCTCCGGCTGCTCGGTGTTGGTAATCATGTTGCCAAAGTAGTAGCTGTTGCCCAGGGACAGGTCGCATACGCCCTCACTGATCGCCTTCACCTGAGCGCGGTCGTTACCCTGGGGCTTGCGCGCCAGATTGGCCTTGACGCCCTCGAGCCACTTCTTGGTTTCCGCCTCGCCGTGGTGGGCAATCATCGATGCGAACAGGGACAGGTTGTACGGATGCTTGCCGCTGCGGGTACAGATACGCCCTTTCCATTTCGGATCCGCCAGCTGTTCGTAGCGCGTGATCTCGCCGGGCTTGACCCGGTCCTTGGAAGCGTAAATCAGCCGCGCACGGGTCGTGAGACCAAACCAGTTGCCCGCCTCGTCGCGAAACTGTGCCGGGATATTCTTTTCCAGCACGTCACTCTGCACCGGCTGGGTCAGATCCTTGGCCAACAGATCCATCAGGCTGCTGGTGTTGGAGGTCAGCACCAGATCCGCCGGGCTGTTGCGCCCTTCCCGCTGCAGGCGCTCGTTCAGGCCCTTGCCGGCGTAGACGACTTTGGTCTCGATGCCGGTTTCCTCGGTGAATTTGTCGAGTACCGGCTCGATCAGAAAGGGCTGCCGGTAGGAGTAAATATTGACCTGCTCGGCGGCAACCGTTGCCGTCGCTGCAAAAAGGCCGGTGACGGCAACTGCTGTGCGGAAAAGTGATCGTATGTCCATCAATGATCCATGACCTTATGGTTAATTTGAGAAGCATTCTCATTTGCCTCGCCGGTAAAGTCAACCGCGCCCGCCGGTATTCCGGTTTTCGGCAATGTCGCGCAATTCCACCTATTCTTAGGGGCACAATGGCAACTTGTGGAGGCCCCATGGTCCGCTTCCTGCCCCTGATCGCACTGATCGTTGCTCTGAACGGCTGTGGCCGCCAGAGCGATACCCACGACCCCACCGAAGTCGAGCGCACCCCGCCCGGCGAAATGGCCACCGAAGCAATGGAGGAGCCGATAACTCCGCCAGAGGACGACAGCGGCACCGCAACTACTGACCAGTCGGGTACAGCACCGCAAGGCACCGACGCAGAGACGCCGGAGATCTGTACGCCCGAGTGGTTTGCCTGGGTCCACGAGCAGATTCAGTCCAGACCCGACGGCGACCTGGCGGAACAGTACCCGTCCGGCCTGCCCGAGGTGGGTAGCGACGAGTGGTTTATCGCCGTCGACAAACTCACCGGCGGCGACGGTGCCCACGGCCCGGATGGCGGCAGTGCCGAGTGGTGCAGCATGGTGCAACAGCGCCTCGGCACTCCCGCGCAGTAAAGCCAACTTTTCAGAAAATCGGAGGAGCTTTTATGCTGCCGATCAAGCAACTGTTAGCGGCGACCATCGCCGCCGCGGCACTGCAGCCGGCCGTTGCCGAAGAAGAGAAGCCACCGCCCGGTGCCATGGCCCTGTCTACAGTGCTGACCAAACTGGAGCAGCAGGGCTTTACGCCGATCATCGGTGTCACGCTCGAAAACGGTCGCTGGGAAGTGGAAGCCTATAAGGGCGCGGAGAAGCGTGAACTCGAGGTGGATCCCAATACCGCCGAAATACTCGCCGACGAGCCTGACGACGACTGATGTATCCGCCCCCTGCGGCCGGGGACGCTGCTCTCCGGCCGCAGCGGCCTGTGCGAAACGCCCCCCGATGCTCGACGTCAATCCGTCGACAATCACGTACAATCAGCGCTGAATTTGTGTGGAGTCCATTGCATGCTGCCCATGGTTCGCGCCAGTGCGCTGTCGGGATACAAGAAGCTGCTACAGAGCTACGGGGTCGATGCCGACCAGCTGCTCGCGCGCCTGTCCCTGCCGGCCGATTACCTGGACAGGCCCGACCTGATGATTCCGCTCGAAACCAAGGTGGAACTGCTAGAGCTGGGCGCCGAGTGCAGCGGCTGCGAGCACTTCGGGCTGGAACTGGCGCAACGGCAGAACATTTCCATGCTCGGCGCTCTGGGGCTGCTGGTGCAGCAGTGCCCGACGCTGCGCGACGCGCTGACCACCATCAGCACATCCATCGGCCAGGCGGTGCAGGGCCTCGATGCCTGGCTCGAGGAGCGGGACGACCTGGCCTACCTACGAGCCACCTACCGGCTCGACGGCCCCCAGGCCCAATCACGCCAACACAACGACAACACCCTGATCGCGGCCTACAACATCATCTGCTTCCTGCTCAACGAGAGAGTAGCCCTGCGCTCGGTGTACCTGCGCGGTCCGGAACCGACTTCCATAGCGCCCTACAACGCGACCCTGAATGCGCCGATCGTATTCGCCAGCGACTGCAACGGTCTGGTGTTCGACCGCAGCTATCTCGACCGACCCGTGGTCGGCGCCAATCCGGAAATGCGCGGGCTGATCGACGGCTTCCTGAAGAAGAAACAGCTGGACGACTTTCAGGAGCGCCTGCTGTGGCTCATCACCAACCTGCTGCCACGCGGCCCGGTGACCCTGGAAACCGTCGCGGAAAATATCGGCATGGCACCCCGCACCCTGCAGGCGCGGCTGGGCCAGCTGGGCACCAGTTTCCAGCAGCTGCTCGACCGCGCGCGGACCGAGCAGGTGTGCACCTACATGCTGGATGGCGACCTGAGCCTGACAGAGATCGCCGAACTGGTCGGCTACAGCCAACTGAGTGCCCTGACCCGCGGTTTCAAGCGCATCATGGGGGCCAGCCCCGCCGCCTGGCGCAGGCAGATGGCAGCGCAACCGGCGGCACCTGCGCGATCTGTCAAATAGCCGACGCGATCGGTCAACCGCGATCCCCCCGAATCGGTTAGTCTCGATAGCTGATAACAACAACTCCCCTCGGGTGACGCCATGACCACAGAGACCCTGACTCGGCAGGATGTCGACAAGACGCTGCTGCAAAACCTGCTCGACTCCCAGCGCCAGGCCTACCTCGCCGACCCCGTGCCCGACTACCGCCAGCGGGTGCAGGACCTGAAAACCCTGGCGCGCATGCTGCGCGAACACCAGGAGGCGCTGGTCCAGGCGATCTGCGCCGACTACGGCAACCGCTCGCGCAATGAGACCCTGTTCTGTGAGTTCTACCCGGTGCTCGACGGTATCAAGGACACGATCAAACGGTTGAAGAAATGGATGAAGCCCCAGCGCCGCCATATCGACTTCACCGCCTTCCCCACTTCGTCTAACCGCGTGATTCCGCAACCACTGGGCGTCGTCGGCGTGATAGTGCCGTGGAACTTCCCCGTCAACCTGACCTTTGCGCCGCTCACCAGCATATTCGCCGCCGGCAACCGCGCCATGGTGAAGATGTCGACCAATTCCAGCCGGCTGGCAGCGCTGCTGCAAGACATCAGCGGCGACTACTTTGCCGAGGACAAACTCGCGTTCGTGGCAGACAGTGGCGGCACGGGCCCGCTGTTTTCCAGCCTGAAGTTTGATCACCTGATTTTCACCGGCTCCACTGCCACCGGTCGCGCGGTGATGCGTGCCGCCGCCGACAACCTGACCCCGGTCACTCTGGAGCTGGGCGGCAAGTCGCCGGCGATCGTCGCGCCCGACTTTCCGCTCGAAACCGCCGCCGAGCGGGTAATGTTCTGGAAGCTGATGAACGCCGGGCAGATCTGCACCACCGTGGACTACCTGTTCCTGCCGGAGCAGCGCGTGGAGGCTTTTGTCGACAAGGCCAGGCAGCTGGTACAGAAGCGCTATCCGGACCTGCAGGGGCGCGACTACACCTCGGTCATCGACGACACCTCCTACCGCCGCCTGTGGGCAAGCCTCGATGACGCCCGCGCGAAGGGTGCTACGGTGATCGACTTGTCCGGTGGCCAGGGCAGCCGCGACGACGGGCTGCGCAAGTTCCCGCCACACCTGCTGCTGGACGTCACCGACGACATGGAAGTGATGCAGCGAGAGATATTCGGGCCGCTGCTGCCGATCAAGACCTACACCCGTCGCGAAGAGGTGATCGCATACATCAATGGGCGCGACCGGCCGCTGGCGATCTATCCGTTTACCAACGATAAGTCGCTGTGCGACTTCTATATCGAGCGCGCGATTTCCGGCGGGGTGTCGGTCAACAACTGTGTGCTGCACGTGGGCCAGCACGATATTCCGTTCGGCGGCGTCGGCGAGAGCGGCATGGGCCACTACCACGGCTACGAGGGCTTTATCACCTTCTCCAAACTGCGCCCGGTGTTCTACCAGGGGCCGCTGGATCCCCTAAAGTTGTTGATGCCGCCCTATGGCAAAACGGCCAATAAAATCATGGACCTGATGCTGCGGATGACCCGCTAAGCGTAAAACTGAAAAAGGCCCAGCCAAGTGCCGGGCCTTTTTGTTTGAGCGCGCGATTTTTTATTCACAAATCGAATCGCGATGCCGTTGTGGCTTAACGCGCCTGACATTGCCAATGAAGCGCCCGGGTAGTCAGGAACCAGGCATGAGTTTTTCCTAACGGTACTGCTCGTAAACGCCCTCACCTTTCCGATACCGGCGGACCTGAATGCCAACTCGCCGGCCCGCATTTACGACAGTCGGGACCTGTACGACGATGAACTTTCGGCCAAAGCGCTGGACCTGTCGACAATCCGCAGCAAACTGCACGGCCTCGGCTTCCGCCCGATTACCGATGTGAGATTCGTCGGCGGCCACTGGAAGATCAGAGCCCGCTACGGCGGCAAGATGCGGGCGCTGGAAGTGGATCCGGACAGCGGCCTGATCATCTCCGACCGCCCGGATCGCGGCTGAGAGTCAAAAGGCCCCGTATTCTGCGCTGATCAGCGTCAGCAGCTGGCTGAAGGCCTGGTTCGACTCCAGCGTCGAAGACTCTTCCATCGTGTGGTAACCGGTGGTGGGTATCTGCAGCGTGGTGCCCTGCACGAAGCCATTGGAAGCGGCGGCTATGCGGCCCATCTCGGTACTGCCCAGCGACTGGGGCTCATTGCCCTGCGCCAACGCCAGCCGGTTTTGCTCCTCGATATAGGCATCCTTGTAGCCGAAGCTGATGCCGTGTTCGCGGCACAACCCCTCCAGCAATGCCGTGGCGCCGGCATGGAATGGGGCATTGACATCGCGCCGGCGCAGCACGACTTTCTGCTGGTCGGCGGTCGCCCGGTCGGGGTAGGGACTGGTATCCACCACCACAAGCTTGTCGGTGCCACCATTAAAGCGGCGGAACCACTCGAGCAGGTAGCGCCAGCTACTGCCCGCCTCCTCCTGTGCGGTAAAGAATGCCGTGCCCTGGAACCCGAGCGCGAACAGGTGCACCAGGTGCGCGGCGGTCAGCACGTTATCCAGCTGCGCACTCAGGATACCGTCATTGATAGTCAGGTGATCGGTAAAGGCCACCGGGGTGCCGGCCACAAGGTGCTCTAGCCCGTCCACTTCAAAGATCAGGTTGTTGCGGTACTCGCACACATAAGTGCGCTTGATCACGCCCGCGCCGAAGTAGGAACCAGACCAGGGCTCGTACGCGGTCACGGGCACGGCCTGGAAACGGTCGACGATTTTCCGCATCAGCTTTTCCGACACCGAATTGCCCAGCAGGTCGGAGCGGTTGCCGGCAACAAAGGCCGCGTACTGGAATTCGTTCGGCCCGGTACAGATAAGACCATGGCGGTCTATGTGGGCGGAAAACATCGCGGTGCCGGGCTTGCTTCCCTGGGCCACCAGCAGGCCCTCGTACCAGGTCACCCTCGCCCCCCGCTCTTCCAGCTCCCGCTGCAGCACCCGGAAAAACGAGTGCTCTGCCCCCACCACACTGGGGCTGCGGATCAGGACTTTTAACAGGTCGATAAACTCTTCCGTCTTCTGCATGGATGACAGGTCTCCAAAGTGGGCAGGCACGAATGGCACTGCTGCGCAGTATATCCCTGTTGGGGGCAGCTCAGCGATAGGGCAAACGGCAGGCGGCGGGGCCGCCCCAGGGCACGGGAGGCGAGACAGGCATCAATCCAGCGCGACCGGATCCGGACGACCCGTGGGGCAGCAGGCGCTGGCGTAAAATGGGTGGGTTCAGGCGGCGCGTACTATCCGGGCACAGCGAAATCCGACATACCCTGAAAGTCGACAACGACGACGGGTTCATCGCCGACGACCCAGGCATCGTGCCCCACCGGCAGCAGCGAGACATCGCCGGCCTTGCACTCCAGCACGGTCCCCTCATCTGTCAGGATTTTAAGCACGCCGGAAACATGATACTGAAAGTGCGGCGCTTCGCAGCTATCCGTGCCGGCAATAGACTGCAGAGAATCAGACCAGCGCCAACCGGGCTCGAAGGTGGCGCGCCCTACGACACCGCCACCAATCTTCAGGAGTTCAACCTTCCCGTTGGGAAACTCCCGCACTTCATCCGGCTCGGCGAAGCTCTTCACCTCGGTTCCATCCATATTCCAGTCCTGCCAGTCTCTTCACACGGTGAACAGGCGCCACATTATCCGTGGCCGTACCAGCTCAACCGCTAACTACAGCGCAAAGGTCAACAATTACGAGCGAGTAATATCTATAGCAGCTGAGCGTAGCAGGCGCTTCAAGATACGGATATGGAAGTCACCAAAGTCCACCTCTACGCGAATAGGGGTGAGGTCAATCCGGGGGGGCGATAGGAACTCGGCTGTTCTCCCCGGCCGCGGCGGCCACAAGACACCATGATAGCCGCACTTTTCATTGTCACAGTAACAGCCGACATCGAAACTGGTGGACATCGGCGGAGCTGCCCGCGTGCCTCGCTTGCGCCAACTACTCTAAACTTTGCACCGACTGCGGCAGCTAGACATCCCGCAAATCGCGAATAGCAAAATCGCTTTAGAGACTGTCTCAGATCGGACAATAGGAAATTCAGATACGAAAATCGTTATCATGTCGGCGCAAATAGACGCACCGTAATATACGCACCAGCACAAGTTAGCGGATAAAAAGTAACGGTAAAAATATTCCCGGGAGACTGAATCAGTGTTCAGTGGTCCTTGATCTCACGAACCTGTTCGTCAGGTCGTGCCAGCTCGTGATAAAAATCGTCCAGATAGACCAACAGCTCGTCCGACTCCACCTCTGGTGGAATCACCAGATCCCGGACCGCTCGCCGCTTTCCATCGCCCAGGTAAAAAGCTTCCCAGCCGCCTGACTCCCTTCTGATTTCAATAACAAAGCGACCGAATATATCAAATTTCAGCGTTATCATAGGGATGAAGGTCTATCATAAAATGGAAGTAATTTAACACCTCCAATAGGCGCGACTTACTTAGCGCGCTTTTTACGCGAAAGCGAGAACGTAGCCACCGCGTAAAAGTCACACATGCGAGCCCTCGCGGAAGACCGTAGGCCCGTAGCGAATTACTCGGCTTTGTTGTAAATGAACTCGCGATACACGATCTACTGCTCCGAAAGGTCATTGCACAACTGACAAGCAACGCGATTCTTGTAATTTCTTATACGTACAACAAGGAAGATGGTTGAACTTATAAACGCCCATAATACGCCAAACTCCAAAGCGTACTCCAACCCTCTGCCTTTTAAATATTGAACACCTGAGAACAGGGCAGACAATGTCAGTAACATCATTAGATATTGGAACATCCATTTCCTGACAGGCACGGAAAATCCTCCTTTGCGCATTCAATATGCATAATGCCAACGGCAACCAAGACTAAAAAAAAGCAGTGCAAGCCATCCCGCCGGCGAAGAGCGCCCGGCAGAAGCAACCTGCTAACTGCCACTAGCCTGTTGTAATTTGATGCTCTTTTTCTGGCTTGAAGCCTGCTGCAAGCGCCAATAAATACCCTCCCAGAACAACATCAATAATGCCACAGAATTCCGGCCACCAATCGGGAGAACCTGTATTTATAAACATTAGATCATGGTAAACATCATAGATTCCATGGATGACCATACCCACACCAACCAAAAACCAACGTAATCGCCTGCGGCTTTTGAGCGCAAGCCAAGCGATAATAAAAAATGGTATCGAGGCGGCGACTTCATTTAGAAGTGCCTTTCCATCCAATGCCGAACTAGCGAATAGCCAATAATAGAGTGGAAACGTAAAGAGTAAATACGGATAGCCTTTTCGACTTGCTTCAAGCCCACGCTTATGGAAGGTAATCCCGATGACAATTGCGGTTACGAAGCCAATCGACAACCAAGCAGCACTCATTGCTTATAGCTCTCTAAGCCAGAAATCCTGCAAACATAACACCCACAGCGGAAACTGGTAAACACATTTTTCCAGCCCTGTTGATTACAATTTTTACATGTCGATCGGCTCGGCCTTCGGCGGTTCCCAACTCTAAACGTCTGCTGTATGCGCGGTCATAAATTGTGGCCCGCATTTCTTGCAATGATGCTAGGCTGGCTGAAAGATATTGTATTGCAAGACCTCTCTACAGTAGGTTATCGGCATACTCGGCATTGCTTTGACAAGATATTGAATGCAGCCATAACCTCCCTATTGACGCCTGACGCCGGAGTTAAGCTGCAACTTGTAGCGCCGTCGGCTTGAACGACTTGTTATGTGCTACCTTAGCACTTCAATTTTTACGTTGATTAAACCCAATGACGTACTACCAATACTACTGAACGCAGCTTTTGAGAGATCAATTATGCGACCTTTGACAAATGGTCCACGATCATTGATCTTCACAACGACACTTTTGCCATTCTTTATGTTTGTTACTTTTACCATTGAGCCAAACGGTAACTTTTTATGCGCCGCTGTATGAAGCTCGTGCTTATAAATTGCTCCACTGGCTGTCAGCCTATTCTGCAGCTTATCCGCATAATATGATGCTTGCCCAGTTTCAGCAAAACCACTCCAGCTGCTTCTGCCCCCCGGCTGGGCATTTGAATATCCTGCTATCACGCTGATGAATGCAATTGCCAATATATTTTTTAGAGTGATCACCATAATATGAGCCTTTTATTGTTCTTACATAACGCCAACAACACGGGCAGATTATCTTGTGTGCGTTTTTCTCAAAAATGGGAGCGTAGCGCCAGTGCAAAAAAGGTAAGCTTTCACGCGGAGGCCCGCAGTCCCGGAGCATTCTGCCTGTGATTGTTATGCATGAATTACGCGCCTACCACAAGCTAAGACAAGTAAGCCAAGACCTCAACGAACTTTACGGATCGTTTTAAATAGTAACTGCTAACGCGAAAGATGCTATGCATATTTCAAAAATAAGAATTATTAGTACGGCCCAGCTCTTGTGCTTTTTTAATGCAAAAAACATAAAGAGACTAGCTGTCACAATGAGTTACAGCAAAAATCCTGTAATTTCTTCTTTCATGCTTCCCTGACTTTAAACTGCATAGCGCCCGGCTCGGCGCGACATAGCGGCGCTGAGTCTTCGTGTGGAAATGTGAGCGCAGCGAAAATCACAAGAACAAAGCAAAGCTCATGGAGTCGGCTGCAGACACTTGTTAAGTGTAAACCTACTCTCCAAAGGCAATCAGAACAGCGCTGCGGTCATCTTCATTGGAAATCCCGATATACCGGTCACTACCGATCCTGTACTCCCCTGCGAAATCATACTGGAAAACGTAGTATTCTCCTGCATATGGCCGGACTTCGAAGTCAGGACAGGCATTTATTCCGCAGCAACTCAGTCCAGCACTTGGGCCGAGAAAATCACGGGCCCGCTCTTCTGCTTCCTCAAATTTTATGAACATTGACACTTAACGCCAGGCTAAGGAGCGCAGACATGGGGCTATAACCGGAAGCGACCCAAAGTTTGCGTCCCAGCATCCGCGCCAGCATCCGCGCCAGCGGGTGCGACTTTAGCCCCTTGTTAGGCATACATATCCTCCACGAAGTACGTTAAACCTAGCGTAACGCAAATAATGAATAGATTTATTGCGACGCGAACAAGCCAAGAAAAATCGCCATAAGAAATACTATATTTTTTTGATGCTATTACTAGTGCACCCATCAAGCCAAACCAGGGCGTGAAAAACAAAACGGTCTTCCACTTAACGAGAGAAACAGCTAAATCGTGGAGCGCACCACTTACCAAAAACGTGATAAAAACAGCTAGCCATACCGGCACGAAGGAGCAAAGTGGTCTCATTACGTTACGCGATAAATAATAGGCCCAAATTGGATTCCAATAGTACCAAAATTCTGGAAAAGACCTGGCACCCAAAGAACGAGACAGCATATTCCTCATAGAACGATTCGCGCCTATCGGGACACCGTTTCTTCTTTTTACATATTGGGATAGTGACAGTGTATTTTGCATGATAAGTCCGTATGCCTAACGCCGCGGACAGCGGTGCGAGCTTGCGGGCGTCCGACAGGCGGAGGCTCCATAGTGCTGCGCTTGGTTATGTGTAGACCCGACTGCCAGTTTAGTTCGAAAGATTAAGTTGCCAGGATACGCCATACCTATCATTTAACCACCCAAATTTTTGGCTAAACCCGTAGTTATCTAAAGGCATTAGCTCCGATCCATCTTCCGCTAACACCCGAAAAACTTTCTCAATTTCACTCGCCGATTCGCACTCAACATACAATGACATGGAGGGTGTGAAGCTAAACTTATGGTCGAGGTGACTATCAAGAGCCAAAAACTCAGCGCCATTAATCGAGAACCTAGCCATCTTGGTGGAACCTTCTGGTTCATGCTCACCAGCTTTGTAGCGCTGGATATCCGTGATCTTTGAATTGGGGAATATGGAGGTATAAAACCTGATGGCTTCCTCAGCTTTTCCTGCTTGTTTTCCAACAAACATAAGCGATGTCGTAATAGATTTCATCTGTTACTCCGTTCTGATTCATACATATAACGCCCTAATAACCGGCGGCCGAAGCGTAGCGTAGGCTGTCCGGCGCGCACCTTTCGCGCGCGAAGTTCATTAGCTTGTTAAGCATGACTACCTAATAAACTCCAATGCTCGTTTGTTATATGCCTCTGCAAAATGTACATTCTCAGAGCACGTAGATGGATCCAAACTCAACCCTAAATATTTACACCCTAGAGGATCTGTAACATACCCGATTTTTACAGAGCCACCTTCCAGAGAGCGTAGAAATTCGAGCGCATCCTTGCGACCTAAGCCATATAGATAGAGCTGATTATTCTCAATACGGCCTTTGAATACTATGAAGCCTTGATCGAAGTCTGATTTAGCTTCCTCAGTGCCCATCTTGACACTAATTTCATGAGAAGAAACATTCTCAACAACCTTCTCACTACTTTGTATTTGTGTAAATAACACAGCCGACAAAGTAAGAAGGACCGCCACCGCTAAAATCACTATATTCTTGGGCATGTGCTTAACGCCCGCAGAGGCACGAAGGGCCGGCGCAAACTGCCTGTGGTTGTTTTGTTTTACACGCAGTGGTAGCAAATATCGCTCCATAGTTCTTTATGTTCCCGCTTTAATCCAACACCATTGGAGTGAGAATCTACGCTAGCAAGGACCCATTTTCCTGGCGGAAACCTTCCTTCTTTTTCACATTGATCTAGACCGATGAGGATTTCGTCCTTCTTTTCATCGGAAATATACGTTTGGGCGATCAAACGTAATCCATCATAAATTTCCTTATTTTCCACGGAGTCCTCTTGAAACATAACGCCGCGAGCAGCGGCAGCTTACTTTGAGCGCTTTATGCGCAACAATGGGAACGAAGCGACCTGCGCATAAAGTGCACAAAGTAAGCTGTCCGGTGGAGGCCCGCAGGGCCGGAACGAAACGCCTCGCCTTGTTATGTATTTTCAGTGTATTTTACTTAAAATTGCACCAGCCATCTGCATATGAGTTTTCGCAGACATGATCAAAACCAGCTTTTCTCTGAGAACTGGACTCTCTAGTCCGTTAGATTCCGCTTCAATTTTTGCATTTTCTTCAGCCTTTATCAGGCTTTCTTTGAGTGCTGAGAATTCTTCCGTTGTGAAATTGTAAAGTACCTTACAAGTCTCAATTTCATCGAGTGCCTTTTTTGTCAATTTTGCATCGGTAACGCACTCAATGGACATTTTTCTATAATCTGACGCCTTAGCATCCAGAGTCACTAAATAAGAAAGCTCATCAGCCCCAAAGCAGACAGCGGGGAAAAATAATATTAGGAATAAGGAGATAATTTTCATTCTGCTTCTCATGGTGCATAACGCTTTGCTCACCGGTAAATTAGGAGTGCAGCGAGTAATTTATCCGGGTGCAGCAACTTGTTATACGGCATTAGGATAGACATCTCAAGCAAGGTTTCCTAATATCCACTGTTTGGCAGCCGCAGAATTAAAAGCTTTTCTCCCATACCCTTCGGTTAACAAATCTTCAGGCAGATACTCATCATATTTTTCAACAAGCTTTTGCTGTATCGAAAGTGTTTCAGCAAGCTCGATTTCATCTGGTAGCACATCATTTGCCATGTCGATTAAACAGTTCTTTATATCATCTGCATTAGAATTTTGTACTTCAATAACACCAGCGAAATTACTGCATACATAACCACTTCTAATTAGTAAAATGGTAAGCGTGTTAACAACTTTGTCGCCCATCCATGAGAAAATATAACTATGCTTACCGCTTTGATAGACAGGTTGTTTTTCAAGGTCAGCCTCTTTAAAAAGATATGCACCCTCTTGAAAAAGCCGTCTTCCGAGATTATCTACAAAATCTATTTTCTGATTTCCAACCTCAATGCGATAGTCACCATTGCGGTAGATACTTAGCATCTCTTTTCGAACCCTGTCATGAATCGACATGCCACTGCCGTTAAATTTTGGAGGTTTACCACCCTTTGTAGAAGTGACATAGATGACTTTCTTTTCATCATCAATATCCGTGACCTTCCATCTACGACCACCAAATATAATGTGCTGATCTTTAAGAATTAGGGAATCGACAGGCAGTGTTCCGAGCGTTTTGCTTCCGGCAACAATACGGAATTCTTCCGGTGTTTTAAAAACAGCATAGAAAGTATAGGAATTGGTAAGACGTTCTCCCTCAATTCCCACAACCAACTCACCGCTATTGAGTTGTTGTATTAATTGGACTGTCCCCATATGGGACAACAATTGTTTAAAATGCTGAATCGATATTTCTTTGAATGATCCTTGCTCACATAATAAAGAATAAAGCTGGTCAGCCCTGATGCTTCCCCATTGCGCAATTACCGCAAGAATCTGGTGTAAAAAAGTAGAAAGATGCATTTGTTCTGTATCTGCCGGTTCAAACCAGTTCTCTACAATGAGTAATCGAATCATCGCTAGTGATTGAACCAACTCCAATCGAAGACCATCCACAATATTGGATTTATCATTCAGTTCATTTTCTGCGATTAACATACGCAATATGGAAGGGGAATTCCTTCTGCCAGACCTGCCTAACCGCTGACGTAAACTTGATACTGAGTGTGGAGCAGTAACCTGAATGACAGAACTCACTTTCCCGATGTCGATACCTAGCTCTAAGGTCATGGTACAAATAGCTGTGGTAGGTAGGGTTTCTTTCTGCAATCTGGATTCTAAATCTTCCCGAAGTTCTTTAGCTAATGAACCGTGATGAGGGTAAAACTCATTGGGTACAACGTGTTGTTCGCATAAATCACTTAGCTGTGCAGCGATGCTTTCTGTCCGGCTGCGGCTATTTGCAAATACCAGATGTGAGTCACCTCTACAGAGCCTAAATATTTCCTGACAAATCTGCTGTTCAGCGGAAGTACGTGCTTCATCCGCCATGATGTCTACCGGTTCTAAATATCCTTTAACCTGAACCTTAATAGTGCTTTGGTGCTGGCTACTGGTAATGGTTTCGCAAGGCAGGCTTTTATTTGGTCTAAGAGAAAGCGGTACTTTCTCAAGCTCTCCGAGTGTCGCACTTAGCGCAACCCGTGGAATAGGATTAGAGATTCGGCCAGTTATGTGTTCAAGACGGGTAAGCAGAGACAGTAATTGCTGTCCTCGCTCTGTTCCGATAAACGCATGAAATTCATCAATGACAATATATTTGAGTGAGGTGAAGGATTGTTTTATCCATCCTGGCTCTCTGACTAAGAGGGATTCCAAGGATTCAGGAGTGATTAACAGAATACCTGAAGGATTGTTTCTGGCTTTTTTCTTTTTGGATTGAGGGCTATCACCATGCCAAGGTGTAACCTGCATATCCAGCATTTCACTTAAGCTTTCTAGCCTGCGGTACTGATCGTTTATCAATGCTTTCAAAGGACTGATATAGAGAATACCAAAGCCGTTTTCATCGTCGTTAATTGCGCTACATGCGGGTAGAAAAAAAGCTTCTGTTTTACCTGCTGCCGTTGATGCACTAATTAGCACATCTCTATCACCTGACAGAATCGGTGCAATTGCCCGTTTTTGTATTTCCCTTAAATCAGGCCATCCCTGATTAAATAACCATTTTTGTACACGCTTATCAAGGCGCTGATATCCCTCTATCATAATTTGAAATCAGCTAGTCCATCACTATTCAAAATTTCGCCTGTCTCTTCATCCACCATAATTTCATCTGTATCACTTGGACGATCATCCTTAATCGCAATGGATTGAACTAACTGTGACCATTGCATAGAAGGATTTTGTTCCAAGACTGCCAGCATATCCAAAAATGCTTTGATGGTATTTCTCGGTGTGCGGAAATAGGCATCACCGATAGTCTGGCTACAATGGTGTAAAAAAGCTTTGAGAGCATCATCAGGTACTAGATATTTAGATGTATCACCTTCGGCAAAGACATGACGAAGATTCTTCAGGAGAATATAAAGTTCCTCCGGTGTTAAGCTCGCTAGATGTAGTGCAGGTGAGGAATAATCAATAACCCCCGCACGTTGCGCAAAGCTATTTTCAGCTAATCGGGATTGCAATGCTTCATAGCTATATAATCCTCTGCGGGGATCTAATAAAAACTCCGGCGTTCCGCCCAGTAAAAACCCAAGATATTCAGCTGAACCCTGAAGGCAGTCGTTAAGTATCCGGAGAATCTGCTCATAGTTGGATGTACGTGCTTGTGTGCTGCTTAACTTATATAGATTGACCATCTCATCCAGATTGACGAGTAAGCCTTCATAGCCAGCCTGACGTACAAATAGGCTCATAAGTTTTAACGCATCATAAAACGAGTTATCCGAAATAATCGTTCTTACATCAAGATCTCTTCTTGCATCTGTCTTAGTAGTGTATTCAGCACGTAACCAGCGAATGGCATTTGATTTTAATTCTTCATTATCCTGCTCATGACCATTCCAGTAGGCATCAATAACTTTTGCAAAATCATATCCGCCAACCAATTCTGACAAGGATGCTAATTTTTGATGAATTACTGTTGAAACATCAGTATTTTTTTCAGCTGCTTCTTTACGGGCCTGAGTTACAAATCGTTCTACAACACTGGCTAATGCATTTCCATCCGGTTTATTACGGGTTGCCAGATTCCTCATAAGCTCGGAATAAAGATTCCGTGCCTGTCCTGAAGAAGCGTGGACACGTCGATCCGGTGAAAGATCCGCATTGACCGTAACCAGTTTCTTTTCAAGAGCAATGGAGCGTACCACACTCAGAAAAAATGTTTTCCCTGAGCCATAATCACCAATGATAAGCCTGAATGCTGCGCCGCCTTGAGAGATTCTTTCAATGTCCTTATATAACGCTTTGACTTCATTGCTTCGTCCTACCTGAATATGCTGAATCCCAATTTTGGGAGTTACTCCAGATTTCAGTGATTGAATGATTGCGTCACGTTCTTTTAATCGGATACGTTTTTCCATAAGTTTAACCTTCTATCTCTTCTACGATTTCCTGATCGACATAAATTGCGTCTCCATCCTCTTCAAGTACAGCAGCATCCACTTTATCAAATGACCAGTCATTAATAGTTTCCAATGCTCCACTAACCATCAGATCCGAATCACGGCACAATGCCTCCACCTCTTCACGAGTCCATTTATCTTTTCGTATAAGGCTTTCAAACAACGCATAATGCGATTTATCAATTCCGGATTCTTCCTCTACAACAGTGCTATCTGTGGCTGAGTCATCGGATTCATCTACGGGTTCATCTTCCACGAATATTGCGCCCAACATGCTTTGTACATCTTTGGTTTCCGATTCATGTATTGCAAGAATGCTTTCGTCGAGCTGGAATGACGAGGAAGCGAGTGACATAGTTTCTGATTGAGGGCTGGCAGGTCGCATTCCCGCTTTGCTGGATGACATTCCGTGAATGTCGCCAGTTACTAGAGCTTTATCCAGACCTAGCAAGCTATAGAGTTTTTCAAGCTGTTTGATTTCATCCGGGTCAATTTTTCCATCGGCCATCGCAACACCGACCAATATGCGACTGACAGCAGCTTTTTCTGTTTTACCAAGTAATTCCAATCTGGCTTTTAAGCCCGTGACGTTTGAAGGTGTATTAAGTCTCCACACCAGATAGGCATGTAATGATCGTTTCTCGGTAGGAGATAAATTAGTATCGTGGTCAATGAGCTGAGTTAATAAATGCAATTCCGACTGATCGACATGTGAATCAATGGTGGCGACCATAGCGGCTAGACGCAGTGCCATCCCCATTTCACTAAATGCTTTGGAGGGTTCAAAGTATTTACCATGTCCTTCAGGAAATAGAACCAGTTTTCCATCTGCGCTTGTCTTGGCATGGTGGTAACGTGTATCGGGTGCTATGCCATAACCGGCTTTTTGTGCAAGATTCTGAATTAATTCAGCTTCCTTTTTATTGATCTTGGCAGGTAAAGGCGATTTGGTATATGTCCAGAATTCCTCGACACTTACCAGACCATTTTTCGTTGAAATGGCATCATCTGCCCATTTTTTAAACTTTCCTAATCCTAATGTAGCGCCCACATCACTAAGATCGTCCGGCAGCAATAATACGGCTTCAATATCGGTGCGGGACGTATCGGGTTTAGCAAGATAGCGGCTATACGCATCTAATTCAGTAGTACATTCGTCTGCAATGGCAATTAGTTTATTTACAGGGCCTTTCAAGTTGCTTGGATCGGGAAGATCCTGTTGAGGAAATGATATTCCTCGCAAGGAAGAACTAGCGGGATGATATTCAATCTTTAATCGTGTTTTATTGGGTTTGACGATAATGCCGTCCCCGTATTTTTTGCTATAGAGGCGTGTAAACATCTGGCTGAATTCATAGCCACAACGCCGTGCCGGTTTCTTCAGATTATAATCCGGATAAAACCTAATCCATGCCAACGCCAGTTCAGCAGAAACGGGCTTTTCTTCATTTACCGTTGTGGCAAGGCGATGTTTAAATAGCAGTGAATCTCTTTGAGGTGTTTTTTCAAGTTCCGGATGTGATACTACGTGAGGCCGTAATAGACACATGATTTCTAAAAGACGTGTAGCATAATTTGAGAAAGATCGACTACTGCCGTAAATGCCTTTTAAGCGCAGTATTTCGTCAAACAACGATTTAAATTCTGAGTCATCCACCGCCTGCTTAATTGAATCAACAGTAATGCGCCTTTCAATGCCATAGAAATAAATAAACACATAACCTAAAGGTGTCTCTGGATCACTTCTATTACTCGATAGCCAGCTTAGGAAAGCACCACGCCCTTTAGGGGTGAGCGAGATAAATTTAGGCCAATATCCTAAACTTTCATCTTCATAACTTGATGGTTTGTTTTCAATTTTTAGCGAATCATCAACTAATGAGGCTTCCGTTCCATACCCATCTAACGAACTGAGCCTTCCGCCAAAATAAAAATTACCGCCAGTAAATGTTTGTCCCTTTATGGAGATAGATTCACCGGATTTTATCCATTTCCCCGGCGTTTTGTTTTTGCTTTTTTCCTCTTCATAGCCATAGGAAATACTGAAGGTAGCCAGATCGTCGTCATCATCACGATTACTGTTCGCAACAACCCGTCTACTTGTCGTTACACGGATTTCATTTTCGGAACTTGATCTACTATTCTTATGCGTTTGCTGTTTCGAGGACGCTGCCATTGCTTTGATGACGTAGTGCAAAATTACCGCCCCTCCTACTAATAACCAAAATTCCATATTAGCCTCAATTGTAATTTTTTTGGGATTGCACAGTCGTTTCAGCTGCCGTATAACGCCCACAGCAGGGGCGGCTTACGTTGTGTGCGTATTGCGCGATAATGGGAGCGAAGCGACCCGCGCAATACGCACACAACGTAAGACGTCCCGCGGAGGCCCAAAGGGCCATAGCATACTGCCTGTGATTGTTATGCATTGCCGTCCCAGCCACTCCGATCCCAGACATTTTGCACGCGAACCCACACGTCGCTTGCCATTGAATTTTTCCAAACCCCACCAAGGAGACCGGCAAATTTCTCATCTTCTTGAGCTAGCCGCTCTACTCGCTCAATAATTTTCGGCCCATGCTGGGCAAGAACTTGCTCCAACGGACCTGCTGCCAGAACTTCTTTTATCGCATTGCTCTGACTGAAATTCATGATTGTCAAAATCAGATCCAAAGCCTCATTAGGCTTTTCGTAGACGAACTCATACTCAATATCCTCGACCCATTCATATTGATCTCTACGCGGGTCACCGGATTCAAACTCCCACATCTCAATCCACGATCTCGCAATTTCTTCAATATTCATATTGATGCATAACGCCGCCAGCAGCGGCAGCTTGCATGGAGCACCTTTTGTGTAAAAATGAGCGAAGCGAACGCAAAAGGTGCGGAGTGTAAGCTGTCCAGCCCACGCAGTGGGCGATGCTGCCTGGCCTTGTTAGGAGATTACGCCGCAGAACTAGGAGCATAGCCTTTTTCTGAACTGCGAATACTTTTAGACAGAAATAGAACCACACCAACAGCAAATATATTTACCCCAACCTGCCAAGGCTGACCAGATTGCAATAGCGAGAATTTAAACACACTACCAGCTTGAAAATTACCGGTAACGCTTAGGCCACTTAAATTTATAAAAACCGTAAGATGAAATCCACTAGTAAAGAAATATCCGAATATTGGACTCCAAAATGCCGGTATTTGGAGACACCAAAATTTAGACAGACCTCGCTCAAACTTGGACAGGTTCTCAAGTACAGCTATCCCCAACCATACCCCCCATGCATATAGGGCTGTGAAAGCGACGTAAATCAAAACGGGCATCACCCCACTAACACTCATCAGCTGCTCTGCACTTAGAACAACACCAGTGAAACTTCCTCCAAGAGTCAAAATACCTATGACTCTACGCTGGTAATTTTTCATACTTCTCCTAACGCCTCAAACAGACGCGCGCCTTGGCGCGTCGGCTTGCTTTGACTTGTTAAGCGCGACACGCCCACCCCAAAAGTACAGATAAATCACATTCGCTAGAACTGCTACCGCCATAAGGCCACTAAATAGATGATCGACTAGCAACTCATTTAGCTTGTACAGCCACAGACTACACGGGAGAACTGTGTCTTCGTTAGGGGCACAGTGGATGATCATATAACGGTCAAATGGCACGTGTGTAAATGATAGGACGCTCGCTATTGAATATATTCCATAGGAAGCTAAGGCATTAACTCCAAGATTGTATGCTCCGCGCCCGCTCCAGCGCCAAAGAACTTTAGTCAAACATACGAAAGCTAAAGGAGCGATGAAAATTGTCGACAGTATGAGGTTTTCGATGGTCATTATTTTTATGAGTGCTTAACAGTTTTGTTCACGAGCCTTGGGCTTTTGTTTCCGGGGGCTATTGTTTCCAAGTTCTCTTTCTAACCTTTGGGAAACAATTCCTTTTAAAATCAATAGCTTGATATATTCCTGCAACAAAACTTGACCAGAAAAAGAAGCCATGGGCTCCTTTTTTCAGCGACTCTATGTCCCTATTCGCTAATGCCCGCCCCTTTAAAATCAGTTATTTAGCCTATCCGATCCCGAAAACACAAGCCATAGGCTTCTGTTCTCGGCATTGACGGAAGCTGCCTGACTAACTACTGTATATAAAAACAGTCCTGCGAGTGTTGTTATGGATGACATCAGGCAAAGGGTGTCTGTGAGACCCGTACGATTTTTAGACAGGCTGCGTCTGCATATGCGTGAATCCGGGCTGGCGTATACCACTGAGCGCACCTATATACACTGGATCAGGCGCTTCATTCTTTTTCATCGGAAACGGCACCCAAGTGACATGGGTATCCCGGAGGTAGAACACTTTCTTACCCACCTTTCGGAGGATCGGGATTGCTCGGTGGGGACCCAGAGAATTGTGCTCAATGCACTGGTCTATCTCTATGTCCGTTTTCTGGAATTGTCATTGGATGGATTGGCTTTTACTCAGGCTAAGCGCCCGCGGCGGCTGCCCGTGGTTTATAGCCGCGCCGAAATCGCTTCTATCCTGTCCCACCTGAGCGGTGCCGGGCGGCTGCGGGTGCAGCTGTTGTATGGAGCCGGCCTGCGCTCGGCGAAATTGCTTTCTTTACGAGTGAAGGACATCGATTTCGCGAGCAACAACATTTTCGTTCGAGCCGGCAAGGGGAACAAGGACAGGACAACCATGTTGCCCCAGGCGCTGGTCGCAGACCTCAGGCGGCAGATTGAGCGCGTAGAGATACTGCACTCCCAGGATGTAGCGGAGGGCTTTGGGGAGGTTTACCTCCCGGATGCGCTGGCCCTCAAATACCCGAGCGCCTCGCGAGAGACCGCATGGCAATTCCTTTTCCCGGCATCCAGACTCGGGCCCTGCCCCCGCACAGGCGTTGTACGCCGGCACCACTTACATCCATCCGCGCTCGCGAAGCAGATACGCCGGGCGGTGAGGGCCGCGGGAATCCATAAACCGGCTCGCGCCCATGCCTTTCGCCACAGCTTTGCCACACATCTGTTGGAGGCGGGGTACGACCTCAGGACGATTCAGGAGCTACTGGGCCACTCCGACATCAGCACGACGGAGATTTATACCCATGTGGTGAACCGTGGGGATAGGGGTGTGCAGAGCCCGGTGGATCGGCTGTCTCACGTGAATGCCGAGATCAGGGCACCGGCGGCAGGGTACCAGCTCGCAATCTGAATGGGTTCAAAGCCGGCGCAGGAGTGTCTGCTGGCTAAATACAGCAGAAACGAAAAAGCCCCGCAGATGCGGGGCTTTTCTTGGATAGGCTGGGAAAGCCGGCTTACATCATGCCGCCCATGCCGCCCATACCGCCCATGCCACCCATGTCAGGCATAGCCGGCTTCTCTTCCGGGATCTCGGAAACCATGGCTTCGGTGGTGATCATCAGGCCGGCGATGGAAGCCGCAGCCTGCAGTGCAGTGCGGGTTACCTTGGCCGGGTCGAGGATACCCATTTCCAGCATGTCGCCATACTCACCGGTAGCGGCGTTGTAGCCATAGTTACCTTCGCCCTGCTTCACCTTGTCGACCACAACGGAGGCTTCTTCGCCGGCGTTGTCGACGATCTGGCGCAGCGGCATTTCCATGGCGCGCAGCGCGGCGGCGATGCCGTGGTTCTGGTCTTCGTTGTCGCCGGTTACGGAGATAACCTGAGTGGCGCGAACCAGTGCGGTGCCACCGCCAGGTACCACACCCTCTTCCACTGCTGCGCGGGTTGCGTGCAGGGCGTCTTCAACGCGGGCTTTCTTCTCTTTCATCTCGACTTCGGTGGCGGCGCCAACCTTGATCACTGCAACACCGCCGGCCAGCTTGGCTACGCGCTCCTGCAGCTTCTCTTTGTCATAGTCGGAAGAGGATTCTTCGATCTGGGCACGGATCTGGCTGACGCGGCCTTCGATGTCTTTCACATCGCCGGCGCCGTCTACGATCACGGTGTTTTCCTTGGACAGGGTTACGCGCTTGGCGGTACCCAGGTGCTCCAAGGTGGTGCCTTCCAGCTCCAGGCCAACTTCTTCAGAGATCACGGTGCCGCCGGTCAGGATGGCGATATCCTGCAGCATGGCCTTGCGACGGTCGCCGAAGCCCGGCGCCTTAACGGCAGCCACTTTCACGATGCCGCGCATGCTGTTCACAACCAGGGTGGCCAGCGCTTCGCCTTCCACGTCTTCGGCGATGATCAGCAGCGGCTTGGAGGCCTTGGCTACCTGCTCCAGCAGCGGCAGCAGATCGCGGATGTTGGAGATCTTCTTGTCCACCAGCAGGATGAAGGGGCTCTCCAGCTCAGCGGTCATGTTCTCCTGGTTAGTGATGAAGTACGGAGACAGGTAGCCGCGGTCGAACTGCATACCTTCTACCACGTCCAGCTCGTTCTCGAGGCCGGAACCTTCCTCAACGGTGATTACGCCTTCTTTACCAACTTTCTCCATGGCTTCGGCGATGATGGTGCCGACGCTCTCGTCGCTGTTGGCGGAGATGGTGCCTACCTGGGCAATGGACTTGCTGTCGGTGCAGGGGGTAGCCAGGCTGGCGAGGTGATCAACGGCTGCGGTCACGGCTTTGTCGATACCGCGCTTCAGGTCCATCGGGTTGAAGCCCGCCGCTACGGATTTCAGGCCTTCGGTCACGATGGCCTGGGCCAGTACGGTTGCGGTGGTGGTGCCGTCACCGGCGGTGTCGGAGGCCTTGGAAGCCACTTCCTTCACCATCTGCGCGCCCATGTTCTCGAACTTGTCTTTCAGTTCGATTTCCTTGGCTACGGACACACCGTCTTTGGTCACGGTGGGAGCGCCGAAGGCCTTGTCCAGTACCACGTTGCGGCCTTTCGGGCCCAGGGTGGTCTTAACGGCGTCGGCCAGGATGTTTACGCCTTTCAGCATTTTCTGACGAGCGTCGTCACCGAATTTCACTTCTTTAGCTGCCATGATTCTTGTTCCTCAAATTCTGTCTGCGAGTGAAGTAATAGCGGGGCGTGCAGCCCGGAAGCTTAGCCTTCCAGCACGCCGTAGATGTCGCCTTCGCTCATGATGATCAGCTCTTCGCCGTCCACCTTGAGGGTGTTGCTGTCCGCGTAGCGACCGAACACTACGGTGTCGCCTACTTTCACAGACAGGGCGCGAACGTCGCCGTTGTCCAGCAGCTTGCCCTCACCCACGGCTACCACTTCACCCTGGTTCGGCTTTTCTTTGGCAGCGCCCGGCAGCACGATACCGCCGGCTGACATAGCTTCTTCTTCCTTACGGCGCACTACGACGCGGTCGTGTAAAGGACGAATTTTCATGGATAAGTTCTCCATTGAGTCGTTTCTTAAGGTTTTTTCAACAGGCTCCGGCCTCTGCGGCCGGTGACCTAACGCCCCGCTCTGACCGGCAGAACCGGGGCAAAATTCAGGCGTGCACCCTATCTATGGGCGCACAAGTGGATTTCAACAGCGGCAGATAAAAAATCTGTGAATTTGAAGTGAAACAGGGGCAAGTGATCAAAAATCAGTCAAGCCGATCGGGATCATTCTTGTCTTTGCGGTCGGAGTGACGGTTTTCTCGGGAATAGTCACCCTCGATCACATCGCGATCGCCGCGGCGCTGCTGCCGGTGTGGCGCACCGTGTACGTCGAAGCCCGGGCGGATCACCACCACATGCTTCAGGATTCGCCCCAGTAACAGCTGGCGCAGCCCCGGGATCAGGCAGGCAAAGCCGAGGGCATCGGTAAAGAAACCGGGGGTCAGCAGCAGTGCGCCACCCACGGCCAGGAAGATACCTTCCACCATTTCCCGTGCCGGCAGCTCACCGGCCTGCATTTTCTGCTGGGCGCGCATCACGGTGGAGAGCCCCTGGCGGCGCAACAGCGCCAGCCCCACTACTGCGGTCAGCAGCACCAGGCCGATTGTCGGCAAAGCGCCAATTTCCCGGCCCACGGTGATCAATAGCCACATCTCGAGTATGGGCACGACGATAAACATCAGAAGCAGTGGGCGCATGGAGGGGGTCCTTTTGCAGTCATTCGCTTGGTGAATCGGGCGAATCCGGGTATTTTCGATATGCTGTAGTAAATGAGGGATGGTGGCAAATACTTCAAGGCGCCGCATTCAACTCGGCGCGCCGCAAGCAACGGAGGCTTTGATGGCAAGCGAGCAGCAGGAGACCATGGAGGTACCTAGCATTGGCCGCAGTCGCCACCTGGTGGACGACATTCTGGCAGCGGCGGATATCCGCATTAATGGCGACAGGCCCTGGGATATGCGCCTGCATCGCGAAGAGGCGCTGGATGAAATCATCGCCCGCCACAGTCTCGGCCTCGGCGAGAGCTATATGCGCGGCGACTGGGATGTACCGGCACTGGACCAGTTTTTCTACCGTATCCTCAGAGCCGACCTGCCCCGCCACATCAAGCCGTGGCGCAATGTATGGCGCATTCTGCGCAGTTACCTGATCAACTTGCAGAGCCGCCGCCGCGCCTTTGAGGTCGGTGAACGCCACTACGACCTCGGCAACGACTTCTACCAAGCCATGCTCGACAGCCGCCTGACCTACAGCTGCGGCTACTGGCGGCAGGCTGAAACGCTGGAGGAGGCACAGACCGCGAAGCTGGACCTGATCTGCCGCAAGCTGGACCTGCAGCCCGGCATGCGGCTGCTGGATATCGGCTGCGGCTGGGGCAGCCTGGTGAGCTACGCGGCGCAGAAGTACGGTGTGGAGTGCGTCGGGGTAACGGTTTCCCGCGAGCAGCATGCCTATATCGCCGAACACTACGCGGACCTGCCGATCACCGTGCACCTGCAGGATTACCGCTGCCTGGATCAGCCCTTCGATCGTATCGCCAGTGTCGGCATGTTCGAACATGTCGGCCGCAAGAACCACCGCACGTTTATGCAGGTGGCCAAGCGCTGCCTGGAGAAAAGCGGCCTGTTACTGCTGCACACCATCGGCAAGAACCAGCGCCGCTCCAACATCGATCCCTGGATCGACAAGTACATTTTCCCCAACGGCGACCTGCCCGCCGCCGGCCAGATCGGTGATGCCGCGGACCGGCTACTGACCTGTGAGGACCTGCACAACTTCGGCAGCGATTACGACAAGACGCTGATGGCCTGGCATGAAAACTTCGAACAGAACTGGGAGCGCTTCGCCGACCGCTACGGCCAGCGTTTCTACCGCATGTGGCGCTACTACCTACTGTCCTGCGCTGGTGCCTTCCGCGCGCGGCATATTCAGCTGTGGCAGTGGATGTTTTCCGACAGGTTGCCTGGCGGAGTGGAGCGGGTTTCCTGAGGCTGCCGTGAAATAAAAAAGGGCGAACCCGGAGTTCGCCCTTTATCTTTCTCTTGTCCGTCGCAGTGACGTCAGATGCGCGCCCCGCCGTCGATATCCATCACGCGGCCGGAGACAAAATCGTTTTCGAGGATGAATGCCACGGTGGAGGCGATTTCGTCCTGCTCACCCAGGCGGCGCAGCGGCACCTGCTTGACCAGACTGTCGAGGATTTCCGGACGCATCTGCGCGACCATGTCGGTGCCGATAAACCCGGGGGCAATGGCGGCCACACGCACACCGTAGCGGGCCAGCTCCCGCGCCCAGGTCACGGTCATGGCGGCGACGCCGGCCTTGCTCGCGGAGTAGTTCGTCTGGCCCATGTTGCCGGCTCGGGACAGGCTGGAGATATTCACGATCACGCCGCCCTGACCACTTTCCGCCATGATGCCCGCCGCGGCGCGGCCACAGAGGAATACGCCGGTCAGGTTGACGTCGATTACCGACTGCCACTGGGACAGGGACATGCGGTCGGTGACCTTGCCGTCTTTGCACTTCAGCAGCAGGCCGTCGCGCATGATACCGGCGTTGTTCACCAATACCTGCAGCCCACCGAAATCCTTGGCGATCTGTGCGAAGCCGTTGTCCACTTCATCTTCCTTGGCCACGTTGATCACGTAGCTGCGCGCTTCGGCCCCGTGTTGCTTGCAGGCTTCGACGCTCTGCTGCAGGCCTTCCTCGTTGACGTCGATCAGTGCCAGGCGCGCGCCGTGCTTGGCCAGGTATTCGGCCATGGCGCGGCCCAGCCCCTGACCTGCGCCGGTGATGGCTACGATGCTGTCGGCGATTTGCATGTCGGATTCCTCATCTTCGATTTCGTTATTTTCGTACCTACCCGGCCCTATGCTGCAGGCGCGGGGTCTAAGCGGTTACCACTGATAGCCGACCCCGACCGTCACCTTGGTATCCTCTTTTTCCAGATCCAGTGAGGGCGTGTTGTCGTACAGCCAGTGATAGGCGACTTCCATCAGCAGACCCTCCACCAGCGGTGTGCGCAGGCCCAGTTTGGCATTCGCCTGGTAGTCCTCGCTGCGGTCGAGGGACTGCAGGGTTTCCTGGTCAAAGTAGATTTCCGGCCCCAGCGCGAACTTGTAGCGGTAGTTCAGCGCCAGTCGTCCGGCCGCGTAGCGGTCGTCCTGGTCTTCGCTCAGGGCGGAATCGATAAAATCTTCCTGCAGGCTACTGATACCACCCTGCAGGGAGAAAGCCGTCTTCTCGGTGTCATAAAACAGGTAACCGAGGCCGAGACCCAGGGTAGTGCCGAGGTCCAGATTACGCGCCTCTTCCCGCTGCAGTTCGCTGTTGGCCGCGGCAAACCACTTTTCGGCGAAGATCCAGCGCAGATTGTAGGCCAGCAGGTACTTCTCCAGCCCCTCTACCTCTTGATTGCTCTGGCTCTGATAGAGCGCGTTGATCAGGTGGTGGAAATCACCGTGGCGCACATCCAGGTTGACATTGACATCCAGATCTTCGCGCTCGCGGTTGCCGTGCTCAAAGACACCGCCAGCATTGACGTTGCCGTGGAACGCCACCGGATCGCCGACGAAGTTGATATAGGGTTCAGCGCGGTCGATGGCCGGGAAGTCCATCACCCAGCCGGCGCCCTCGTCGCAGTAGAGTTCCCACTGCTCGCGGCGATGCCCGGCCAGGGCACAGGGGCCCTCGCGACCGGCGATCTTCAGGTCGACATCCACGTCCATGGACACGATCTTTGACTTCTCGATCTTGATCTCGCCAAACGTCTCGGATTTCCACACCACATGCTCTCTCTCGACGACCACCAGTTCACCGTGAACTCGGTCGCCGTTGCTCAGCGTCAGCACGCCGGCTGTGGCATGCAGCGAGACAACGGCAAGAAAAAACAGCAAGATAGACGACAGACGTCGGACAGCAGGAAACACAGGAAAAACCTTGGAATTATCAGGGATTATTTAACAGCGGATTTGTCTGTGGAGAACAACGTACAAACAGACGGTAATGATGCCACATCTAGCCCGGACATTGCATCGCGGCCGAATACAAATCGAGACTTGAAAGTTTCCCCGGGGGGCGACCTTGACTTCACATCGTTCGGATGAAGATTGCGCGACACGGAGCGATGCCCGAGCCAGGATCTATAGCGTGCTCGCAGCGGTGCCGCGGGGCCGGGTCATCACCTATGGCGACCTGGCGGAAATGGCCGGCTATCCGCGCGCGGCGCGGCTCGCTGGCCAGACACTGCGCAAGCTGCCGCGGGATACCAAACTGCCCTGGCACCGGGTGATCAACGCCCAGGGACGCATTTCCCTGCCCGAGCCGGGCGCACAGCGCCAAAGGGAGAAACTGGAAAAAGAGGGTGTCGCTTTCCTGCGCGGCCGCGTGGACATGCGCAAGTACCGCTGGCGGCCCTAGGGCCTGTTGACACTAAATTCGATAGCCGCGTTGCCGCCCCAAAACGGGCCAGGCAAGGCGCGAGGAGCGTGGTTTAGCAGGCTAAATGAGCGATGAGCAACGCGGCATGGCCCGTTTTGGGGCGCAACCCGAAGGGACGGGGCCGTTTTTCCGCAATGCTGCGTTGCAGTTCGCTTATGTGGCGAGCCACACGGCGCTCGCTACGCCTTGCCTTGCGAAAAAACGGCCTCCGTCGCGGCCATCGAATTTAGTGCCAACAGGCCCTAGGCCGGTTCAGACTCGGCCCTGCGGCTATCGCGCCACCACAGGAATATTGCCAGCGCCACCGCCGGCGTGCCGAGTATCGCCACATAAATGAAGAACTGCGCATAACCCTCGGCATCCACCACGATACCGGAAAAACCGCTGATAAATTTGCCCGGCAAAGTCATCAGCGAACTGAACAGCGCATATTGAGTGGCCGTGTAAGCCTGGTTAGTCAGGCTTGACAGGTAGGCGATAAACACCGCGTTGGAGATACCGCCGCTGATATTGTCCGCACTGATCACCACCGCCAGCCAGAACCTGTCCGGCCCAACCTGTGCCAGGTGCGCGAACAGCAAGTTTGTGGCTGCGACCATCGCGGCGCCGAGGATCAGCGGGCGCATGATGCCGTATCGCACGACCAGCAGGCCGCCGAGAAAGGAACCGATGATGGTGCAGAAGAATCCGAACACCTTGCCAATTTCGGCGATATCCGTCTTGCTGAAGCCGAGGTCCAGGTAGAAGGGATTGGCCATCACCCCCATGGCGATATCGCTCAAGCGGAAAATGCCGATAAACAGCAGCAGTACGATGGCAAAGCGGCCGTTGCGCTGGAAGAACTCGATAAATGGACAGGCCACCGCGCGCACGAACCATTCCTTCAGCGGGCTGTGTTCGCCGCTGCCCAACATGCGATCGACCCACTCGTGCTGGAACGGCTCGGCCCTATCCTTGATCAGACTGTGGTCCGGTTCGGCCACCAACAGCGTAGTAATGATGCCCACGCCCATCAGGATGGCCATTGTCGTATAGGAGGTGGACCAGCTGGCCAGCTCGGCGATGTAGAGGGCACCGGCACCGGCCACCAACAGCGCCACCCGGTAGCCGAACACGTAATTGGCGGCCATGGCCCCCTGCAGTTCCTTGTCCACCGATTCGATTCGGTAGGCGTCGATCACCACGTCCTGGGAGGCGGAGCAGAAGGCCACCCAGACCGCCAGCAGCGCCACCTGAGTGAGGGCCAGTTGCGGGTTCAGGCTGGCCATACCGACCAGGCCCAGGGAGATTCCCAACTGGGATAACAGCATCCAGCTGCGCCGTTTGCCAAGCCACTTGGTCACGAATGGCAGACGCAGGTAATCAATGACCGGTGCCCAGAGCACCTTGATGGAAAAGGTGATACCCACCCAGGCAAAAAAGCCGATCGCGGTTCGGCTGACGCCGTAATCGCGCAACCAGGCAGTGAGCGTGGAGAAGACCAGCAACAGCGGCAGTCCGGCGGAAAAGCCGAGAAAGAACATGGCGAGTACACGGGGCTTCAGGTAGACCCGCAGCGCCTGCCCCCAAGTAAGTTTCTGCTGCATGCTGCTTTATTACGTCCCTATGTTAGTCAGCGACACCCCGATGTTGCGCAAGGGGTATTGCGCCTGCGGTTACTCCGCGAGCGGTGTCAATGCCCCCAGGTCACCTCCAGCTCCGCTTCAGCCAGTTTGTTGGCATTCACATTGAAGCCCACTTTCGCCGCGGAGGCGTTCTCATCCAGCGGCAGTTCCTCCACTTTCAGGGCGTAGACCCGGAACTGATAGCGGTGGTCGCCGTGCCCCTGCGGCGGGCAGGCGCCACCGTAGCCGGGTGCACCGTAGTCGTTGCGAGCCTGAACCGCTTCCGGGATCAGCCCATTCTTGGGATCGCCGGCACCTTCGGGCAGGCTGGTGACATCGGCGGGGATATTGAATACCACCCAGTGCCACCAGCCACTGCCGGTGGGTGCATCCGGGTCATGCACCATGACCGCAAAGCTCTTGGTGCCTTCCGGTGCGCCACTCCAACTGAGTTGCGGGGAAATATTTTCACCTCCGCAACCGTGGTACACATGCGCCTGAGGCATGCGCTCGCCGGCTTGCAGGGTCTTCGAAGTGAGCGTGAATTCGGCAGCGGAGGACATGGCGGAGATCACCGTTAACGTAGTGGCAGCCACCAGTTTAGCAACCGACCGCTTGCCGTTGCTGTGCATCTTATGACTCAGTGTTGCAGTATTCATTGACTCTCCTCTCCATCGGCGAACAGGTCGGCAATCCTGATCAGGTCCATATTGCCGCCGGTCAACACCACGGCGACATTCTTATTGCGAAAACGCGCCCGGTGTTCCAGCACAGCGGCCAGCCCGACTGCGGCGGACGGCTCCACTAACTGCTTGGTACGCGTCCACAGCAGGCGCATGGCTTCCACGATACCATGCTCGCTGACTGTCACTATATCGCGCACTGTCCGCCGTATCACGGCGTAGTTGCGGCGCCCGAGTGTCGTGCGCAGGCCATCGGCGATGGTTTCCGGCGCCTGCGGCGTGGTGATATGCACACCGCCACGCAGGGAGCGCTGGGCGTCGTCGGCGCCCGCCGGTTCGGCACCGATCACGATGACTTCCGGTGCCAGGGCGGCGATGGCAAGGCCGATGCCGGCGAGCAGGCCGCCGCCGCCGACCGGTGCCACCACAACATCCGGCATAAATCCCTGCTCCCGGCACTGCTGCACTATTTCGAGTGCCACTGTGCCCTGCCCGGCGATGATACGGCGATCGTCGAACGGTGGCACGACGTGGGCTCCACTCTGCTCCACCACTTTCTGCAGCGCTGACTCCCGATCGGCCTGGGTGGGACCGCAGATCACAATCTCGGCACCATATCCGGCGACAGCCGCACGCTTGGCTAATGGCGCCGTCTCCGGCATCACGACCGTGCAGGCGAGCCCACGCTCCGCCGCCGCCCAGGCCAGCGCAGCGCCGTGATTGCCGGAGGAGTGAGTGGCCACCATCTGCGTATCTGGTGGCAGCTGTGCGAGCGCATTGCTGGCGCCGCGCGCCTTGAAAGCACCCACTTTCTGCAGGTGTTCACATTTGAACCAGAGGTTCGCGCCACTGAATTCATCCAGCTGCCGACTGCTGATCAAGGGGGTGTGGTGAATCCGGCCGGCAATATTTTGTGCGGCGGTAAATACATCGGCGCTGGTGGGCAGGTCATTCTGGTCCGTTGTCATAAGTATTGAGGTTAAGGAAACTGGTTGGTGTTTAGAGCCGGGGGACGCCGTCTGCAGCAAGTCCGGGCACTAAAAAGTAGCGCTCCCAGGCAAATTTGGCGAGCAGACGGCCAGACACCGCACCGAAGTGCCTGCAACGGCAGCGAATTCAGCGCAATAATCGCAGCAGTTTAAACTTTCTGGCATTGAACGGCGCGTAACGCAAATCCAGGTCGAGGAAATTACTGCGCTTCATCACCGCCTTGAAGTGACTGAAAGTGCGGAAGCCATGCTCCCCATGATAGGCGCCCATGCCACTCGCACCGACGCCGCCAAAAGGCAGCTCGTGCGCAGTCATGAACATCATGCAGTCGTTGACGCAGGCGTTGCCGGAACTGCAACGGGAGAGAATGCGATCGGCGGTGGCGTCATCCTTCGTGAAGACGTACAGAGCCAGCGGTTTCTCTCGGCTGTTGACGAATTCCTCGGCCTCGCTGAAGTCGTCGAGTTCCACTACCGGTAGCACCGGTCCGAAAATCTCTTCCTGCATGACCGCCGCTTCGGCACTGACATTGCGCAGCAGGGTCGGCGCTACAAAACAGCCGTCGACATCCACCTGCCCGCCGAATACTAGCTCGCCATCGTCAAGGAGATTTGCCAGCCGTTCCGCGTGGCCGCTGTTTATGATGCGGCCATAATCCGGTGACTGGCGCGCATCTGCGCCGAACATCGCTACGGTGGCTTTTTCGATCGCCGGCAGCAGGCGGTCTGCGGTGGCCCTGGTGCACAGCAGGTAATCCGGCGCGATACAGGTCTGGCCCGCGTTGGTGAACTTGCCCCAGGCGATACGCCGTGCGGCTACCTCAAGATCGGCGTCATCGGCGACAATACAGGGACTCTTCCCGCCCAGTTCCAGGGTCACCGGGGTCAGGTGCTTGGCGGCGGCAGCCATGACGATCTTGCCCACCCGGCCGCCACCGGTATACAGGATATGATCCCAGCGCTGTTCGAGCAGCGCAGTGGTTTCCGGAACTGCGCCCTCGACACAGGCAAACGCATCGCGATCCAGGTAGCGCGGCAGCAGCTCCGCGACCAAGCCGGAAGTTGCTGGCGCTAGCTCCGAGGGTTTCAGTACCGCGCAGTTGCCGGCGGCGATCGCCGGCACCAGTGGCGACAGTAACAGTTGCAGGGGGTAATTCCAGGCGCCGATGATCAACACTACCCCGAGAGGTTCCGGCAGCACGTAGCTCTTCGCGGGCTGGGCGACAATGGGAGTGGCTGCACGCCGTGGCCGGGCCCATTGCTTCAGGTGCTTGAGGGCGTGATCGATGTCACCGTACAGCGCGGAGACTTCGGTCATGAAACCTTCCTGCGGCGCCTTGTGCAGATCACGCTGCAATGCCTGCAGGAAGCGGGACTCGTTTTCGGAAAGCATGCTCCGCAGCTGCCGCAACTGTTGTCGCCGCCAGCCCAGTTCGGCAGACATGCCACTGCGAAAGTAGGTGCGCAGACCCGCGACCAGAGCCGCGGCATTCAGATCATCGACTGAGCCTGGTTTCGACGCCATTTGAGGTTCCAACGAAGACACTTCCAACTCGCTACCCCCGGGCAGATTTTCGCCCAAACTTCTCATTTATAGTTATCGGGCTCCAGCGGAAATAAATTCCCACGCGGCCCCGTCGGGCGCAATATCTTGGGAAGCCACCGGCAAGTCAACAAAGCAACAGGAACAATGTTCTAAACTTGGCGCCAGTTCACTCTCATCGTGCTAGCGCCGTGCGGTTTACTTAAAAATCGAACAGCACCGCGAGGGCCAGCGCGGTAATCCACAACAGGAGTGCCCGGGATAGCAGCGCCTGTAAACCTTCGAGCTGTGCTCCACAGACCCGCTGGCCTTCAGGCACTTCAAATCCTGCATTGCACTCGCTGGCGTCGATACCGCCAAGTGCCCCCTCCAGATACGCCTCCAGTACCTCGGCGGTATCCCGCTCGCGACAGGTGAGACACTGGCGCCAGGCACGGTAGCAGCCGGCAAAGTTGCCGACGATGGCAAAGCTGAAGCCCATGACACGCACCGGCAGCCACTCGAGCAACCACAGCCAGCGCGCTGCAGTGGCACCGCCCTCCTCACCGCGGACCTGCTCCGCGTAGAGGGCGCTAAGGCGAAACAGCAGCGCGCCGGGAATACCCAGCAGAATGAACCAGAAAAGTACCGCAAACAGCCTCTCAAACGCACAGTAAGCGGCACCGCGAAATACCTGCTCGTGCAGCCGCTGGCCGTCACCCGGCTCTTCGTGCAATTCGCGTATCAGCGGTGCCGCGGCCTGACGCGCGGAACTCAGATCGCCGCGATACCAGCTGCGCAGGTAATCGGACAGCATCTCATTGAAATTGCCGCGGCCGAGGCAGTACAGCAGCAGTGGTACGCCCAGTAACAGGGTGCCGAGTCCGCCGAGCAGCACTTCGGCCAGTACCATCAATGTCGCGGCGAACAGCGCCGGCGGCAGGATACTGGCTCCCAACAGCAGGCCCGGATCCTTGCGCAGGCGCTCAACGCCAGTGAGTCGACTGCGCCACCACTGAAACCAGTCATCCCGGTGCATGGGCGCACCGGATCCCCACAATTGCACCAGCGCCAGTGCCAGCAGCACGATTAGCAGTGCCATAGTATTTCTCGACGTTTGGATTTATTGGAGAAGAATAACGCCAGCGCGGCTGACGGGAAAGCCACTTGCCAATGGAACGGCAACCTGTCGGCGCACAACAGCCCTCAGGCGGCGATCACTTGATCCAGCTCGCGGAAGTAGCGCTGCCAATCGAACCCCGGCCCCGGATCCAGCTTGCGGCCCGGCGCAATGTCGGAGTGGCCGGTAATTCTGTCTTTGTCGATTGCCGGATAGGCCGCCATGATGGCGGCCGTCACCTCGGCCAGCGAGCGGTATTGGGCGTCGGTATAGGTGTCCGTGTCCAGCCCTTCCAGCTCGATGCCAATGGAAAAATCATTGCAGTTGCATCGCCCCTCGAACTCCGACTGCCCGGCATGCCAAGCACGCCGGTCCAGGGGAACATACTGGGTTACCCGGCCGTCGCGGTCGATCAGGATATGCGCGGAGACCTGCAGTGCGGCAATCTCGGCAAAATACGGATGGGCATCGATATCCAGCTGCCCGAGGAAGAAAGCGTCTATGTAGGGACCACCGTACTGCCCCGGTGGCAGGCTGATACTGTGGATCACAAGTAGGTCGACCGGGCAGCTTTCCGGCCGGCTGTTACAGTGGGGGCTGGGAACCTGGCGCGCTCCGGACAACCAGCCGGAATCCAGTTGGTATTTCACTCGCTGATCTCCGCTCCGACAGACTGCGGCTCCGGATTGCGCCCCGGAGCCCCGGCAAAACACCATTCTATGGAAGCGGTGATCGATATGCCAATCGGCATGATTCCGCCAGCCGCGGGATTTCGAGATGCAGAGCACTGGAGCCGGTTAAGCGGCACGCGGCCGCTGAAAATACCGTGGGTTTACAGACAGGCTTTGGCATCCGCGGCCGCGGGTGCCAAAAACTGAGCATAATCAGACAACCGCCTCTCTGTCGTCCACTGTGACAGCGATTTTGCTTTCGCCAATGCTGCCCACAACATGTTTCAACGCCCGCTCGAATAGCGGCCCCTTATCCAGCGGCTGTATCACCTCGTCGCGCAGCGCGTGCGCCAGCTCCAGTCGCGAATACACCGCCACCTTGGCGCCCGAACGATTTACAAACATGAATTTATCCAGTTCCCTGATGATTGCGGCCAGACGGCAGCGAATCGGCGGCTTGTCCGGCGCGTGCAGCATGAACCAGCTGTACTTCAGGTGATAGGTCTGACGCCAGCACTCATCACTGTCCGCCAGCGGCTCCAGATCTTTTGTCTCGGCCACTGGCGCCGCCTCGGCGACCTGCTGCAGCTCTTCCACCGCGGGCAGATCGGTTTCCCGATCAAGCAACTGCGCACTTGGCGCTTCTTCGGCGGCCGGGGATTCCGCACTTGTCTCAGCCGCCGGCTCATCGACCGCCGGCGCCCCGTAGGCTTCGGCCTCCGGCTCGGCCACGACTGGAACCTCTGGAATCTCCAGCACGCTGTCCGCTTCGCGCAGCAGCTCCTGCACCAGTCGCTCGCGGGTGCGGCGCTCGCGCTCCGACTCGACCCGCTCGCCGAGAGCCTGGCGCTCCCGATACAGAGCGTTCAGCCCCTGCATCAGGCGCTGCCGGTCACCAATACTGAGCGATAACGATTTCGCTCCGTCGTCCAGACGCTTGCGCAAGCCGGGTAACAGTTGCTGCATCTTGAAACGGCTCTCTGGCATAGGCGCAACGACACTCCATACCAGATCCCTCGCGGTCAACACATTGCGGCGCCAGTTGGTGCTGTCCGTACCCTCCTTGAGACAGGTGCGGAACAGTACACTGTTCCAGACGCGATTGAGCCATTGGTGCACGATTTTTGGCAGCTTGCGCTCTGCGGTCAGAGCGTCAAATACCGCCGCCACCCGTGCCTTGGCCGCCTCCACCCGCGCACTGCCGTGGGCTTCATCGACTGTGCGCCGCTCCATCACTTCGGCCCGGCGCCGCTCGCGCTCGACAAAGTCCTCGAAAGACTGCAACAGGCGGACAAAGATGCCTTCGTCGCTGTCAAAGTCCTTCAATACCTGTTCAACCACCACACAAACCTGGCGGTAAAACGGCTCTTTCTCGTAATTTTCTCCCGGTTGCCAGCCGATAGCCGCATCGGCCAGCGCATTGAACAATTTGCGTGCCGGATGTCCGCCTTTGCTGAAGAAGGCCTTGTCGGCGACCGCGAGTTTCAACAGCGGCAATTGCAGTCGGATCAGCTGCACCTTGATCGGTTCCGCAAGGTTGCGGTCTTCCAGCATGAAGGAGAACAGCAGGTCCACCATGCGGATAACTTCCGTATCCAGCTCGTGCAGTGAAGCGCTTTTCTTCGCCTCCACCAGGCGCTGCTGTAGCAGGCTGCTGACATCCAGCACCTGCCCGAGCACGTTTTCCTGTAGCGGAATCGACTGCAGGGCACCCAGGTGTTGCAGTAGATCGGGTGTCTCCATCGACACGACACCGGAGGCAGCCGGAACCAGTCCGTAACCACCGTTCGCGCTACCGGCATCATTGCCGACAGCGGGCACCTGCCCTGCGGTCGCCCCGGGATAGCCTCCGGGCACTATCGGCCCGTTGGGTACAGCCCCCCCGCCGGCAAATCCCGTGGCGGCAGTCGGATGTCCCTGGGGAGCAGGAGGCATTGGTGTTCCGGTTGGTGTTGCTGCGCCGCCACTGTTACCGGCCGGCATACGCGGCGCGCCGGGCCGCGAGACCTGCCTGCGCTGCAGCAAGGGATCTTTCAAGCCCGGCAAGACGCCCTTTTCTATCAGCAGCTGGTTGCAGTTCTGATAGAGCGTGGCGAGCTTTGCGGCGAGCCGCAGTTCAAACATTTTCAGTACCGTCAGGCGTGCGCGCAGATGGATATCCAGAGGCTTGAGCGCCTCCCCGAAAGCGCGGCAAAGGACTGACGGCGACAGCGGCATATTTTCGTCGTATACCTTGACCGGCAGCAGCGTATCCAGGCGCAGTGCCAGTTCGGCGATCGGGCTCGCGCAATCGCGTTTCACATCGGCAATGATGGATTTCATCGCGACCTGCTGCTCCAGGTCGTCGTTCTGAACCAGAGACAGCCCCTCTTCGGCTGGCAAGTCCGTCTCTGCTTGCGGTGCCCGGCTATCAATATCGGCAAAGCCGTTCTTGACCGAAACGACGAAACGATCGGTCATTCGGTTGCGCTCGAGTCGCAACACCCGCAGTGCCTGGAACAGTCCATCTTGCTCTTCCTGGCTGTGCACCTTTTCCGCCATTGCAAACAAGGTGTCATCTACACCGGCGAACACTTCTTTTATACGTGCAAACAGCCAACTGCTGGCGGTATCGCGCACACTGACTACGGCGGAAGGGAGGGGGCAGTCATTAGAAGACCGCCTGGTCACGTCGGATTTGTTGTTGGAAAAAGCAACGACGCGGGAAAATTCATTCGTGTCCATTTCAGCCTCTATACGCCACCCTGGCGCTGAGAAATTTTATTTCTCCGGCGGTCAACCCTGACCACATCGGATCCAGCTTAAATCAAGTACCCATTAGAGGAACAAAAAAGAGATATCTGGTGCCCGCCCCGAACGGTTAGAGAGACCCTCACCAGATGAAAAACGCGACAGATTTCACACTTTTTGCGGTATTTCTGCGCCAAGGAGAATATCGGGCAATTAGAACTAACACGCAAGGGGAATGCGGTCAGTTAGACGCCGAATTGCGCAAAATATTTTCAGGTCTTGTTGGAGAGACAGGAATGGCAGTCAAAACTTTTTCAACATGACACCAATAGGCAAGCGGCCTTGAAAATGACGCCAGCCGCCAAAATTCGGGGAAAAAAGCGCCAACAGAAGTGATAGCTACCAGTCGAACCCGGCCCGACTGGCGCCAGAAAAGTTGAAATTAGCGCCACTCACGGACACTATTTTTGTCCATCGCGTTTCTGGCGGACGCTGCCGATCACCGATTGCAATGCACGCTCGAATAACATGCCGTCATCCAGCGGCATCAGCTGCGCCGCCCGCAGGGCATGGGCCAGTTCCAGCCGGGCAAATTCCGCCACCTTGGCACCGTTGCGGTTGACAAAAATGAACTGGTCGATGTCTCTGATTACGGCGGCCAAGCGGCAACGGAATTGTTCCTCTTCGGAGCGTTTCAGTTCGAACCAGCTGCCCTGCGCCAGGCGAAAAGTCATCTGCCAGTGGGGATCGTCCTCCGGCAGAGAAGCTAACCCATCCTGCTCGGGCTCGGCCGTTACCACCTCGGCCTGCGCCACCACCTGCTCCAGCTCTTCCATCTGCGGCAGCGCGGCCTCCACCGGAACCTCTTCCTGTTCGACCGCAACCGGTGTCTCTGCAGGCGCAGCCGCCTCGCGTAAATCCCGCTCCGCCTGTTCTTTGGCCAGACGCTCTCTCTCCGCCGCCAGCCGCTGTGCCAGCGCAAAGCGCTCCCGGTACACTTCTTTCAGGCCCGCAAACAGGTTGCGCGCTTCAAACGGGCTCAGTGAGACCGCTTCCACGCCCTCGCGTAACCGTTCCTGCAGCGCCGGCAGCAATCCCAGAAGCTGCTGGCGGCTGTCCGGCATCGGCGCCTGCACACTCCACACCAGATCCCGTGCGGTGCGTACATCCCGGTTCCAGTCTTCGCTGTCGGTGCCATCCTTGACACAGGTAAGGAACAGCACATTGTTCCAGACCTTGTGCAGCCAATCCTGTACCACCGCTGGTAAATCTCGCTCTGCCATCAGCGCATCCATCACCGCAGCTACCCGTGCGCGAGCCGCTTGCGTCTTGGCGCGACCGTCGGCTTCGTCCACCACGCGGCGCTCGAGCATTTCCGCACGCTTGCGCTCACGCACGATGAATGCGCGGAAGGACTCCAGCAGCTGCGAGAAAATATTCACATCCTGGTCGAATTCGTCGAGCACACGATCCACAACCAAGCTGATTTCCCGGTAGAGAGGGTCTGACTCATAACTGTCACCGACTTGCCAGCCGGTCGCAGCATCGGCGAGTTCGTTGAGCAGCTTGCGCGCCGGATGGCCGCCTTTGCTGAAGAACGATTTGTCGGCAATCGCAACCTTGAGCAGTGGCAGCTGCAAGCGTCCCAACTGCGACTTGAGCGGCATGGCGAGGCTGCGGTCTTCGAGAATGAAGGAAAACAGCATCTCGATCAGCTTGATGATGTCGCTGTCGACCTTGGCCAGGGAGGCGGCCTGATTCGCCTGCACCAAGCGCTGTTGCAGCAGTTCATTCACGTTTAACAACTGGATTTCGGCGGCCCCCTGATGCTCAGCACTATTCTGCAATTCGCCCAGATGCGCCAACAGATCGCCGGCAGGCATGGGTGCGAGGCCGGCCGTCGCCGGCAGCAAACCCGGCGCAAAACTGCCACTGCCGGCCGCGCCCACGTTGATGTCCTGGCCGGAAGCCGCCGCCTGCGTACGACCTGTCCCGGCGGCCGCGCCGGCAGCAGCGGGACCACTCGGGCGCCGGGCCGGTTGCTGCCCGGCCTCGCGGCGCGGTTCCCGCAGCGTCGGCAGGACTCCGTGATCCACCAGCAGCCGGTTGCAGAGTTCGTAGAAATCCTGCAGCTGCAACATGACCACCTGCTCGAATTTCTTCAGCAGTGTCAGGCGTGCGCGAATATGGATATCCAGCGGGCGCACCGCGTCCACGAAAGCATCACAGATCGCATCCGGGCCGAGGGGATTGTTCTTTTCGTGGATCTTGACGGGATAAATGGTATCGAAGCGCAGGGATAGTTCGCTAAGCGGCTCAGCGTAGGCGCGCTTGGCGTTGGCGACCATGGTGTCCGCTGCGACCAGCTGTTCGAGTTCGTCATTGTGGACCAGGGACAAATTTTCCGAAGCGAAGCCCTGCTCCAGCTCATGCTCCGGGGACTTTACCTCGAAGGCCTGATCCAGATTGTCCGCAAAACGCTCTGCGATTTTGCGACGCTCGACGCGCAACAGACGCAACGCCTGGAAGAGACCGTCCTGCTCTTCCTGCCCATGGGCCCGTTCTGCCATTGAAAACAGGGAGTCGTCCACTTTGGCAAAGAGTTGCTTGGTCTGCTCCAACAGCAGGTTACGCGCCTTGTCCCGCAGGACTGCCGCGGCGGGGGGAAGCGGCATTTTTTTGCGCGTGGAAAAATCCAGCTTCCCGGCACTTTTCTCCGCCAGGGAAACGACCTTGTTGGACTCATTCATCATAAAAAAGCCCTTCGGATGCCGCCCGGCACCCCGCGCTGTTGCTAGTGGTCGAAATGTACCGGCAGGCTGCGACCAGTCCGGCCCCGATCACCCCGGCATAGTGTAACCGTCTCATTGTTGTACCGACCCACCCTGCGCGGGCGCTGCCGGCCCGCTAGTCATAAAGGGCTATTCTACAGTCGGCTCGGGGGGGCATAACAACTGGCGGAGTTTTAATTGAGACCCTGGTCACAGCTGAGTGCCGGTTTAGCAGCTCTCTGCCTATGCTGCCTCGAATTCAAGGGCAGCGACAGCAAATACAATCCAAGTCGAATCGCATTTGATACACTTCGCCCGCTTGCGAATCGAGGGCCCCCAATGCAACCACAAGACACCGCCATACCCAACCTGATCGCCGACATGGAGCGCTCCGTGCGCGCAGCGCTGGCAGAGGATATCGGCAGCGGAGATATCACGGCCCAGCTGATTCCCGCGGATCGCGATGCCCGCGCCAGGGTGATTACCCGGGAAAACTGTACCGTCTGTGGCCGGGCCTGGGTGGAAGAGGTTTTCCGTCAGCTGGATCCCAATCTGCAGCTCACCTGGCACTGCGAGGACGGCGACCGGGTAGCGGCCAACACAGTATTGTTCGAGCTACAGGGTAACGCCCGCGCGATTCTGACCGGTGAGCGCACCGCGCTGAATTTCCTGCAGACACTATCCGGCACCGCCACCACCGCAGCCCAGTTCGCCGCGCGCGCCGCCGGCACGCGGATCAAGATACTGGATACCCGTAAAACCATTCCCGGCCTGCGCAGCGCGCAGAAATACGCGGTGCTATGCGGCGGCTGCCACAATCACCGCGTCGGCCTCTACGATGCCTTCCTGATCAAGGAAAACCATATCGCTGCGGCCGGGGGTATCGACAGAGCCATCGCCCAGGCAAGAGCGATCAAACCTGAGGCGCTAGTAGAAGTCGAGGTGGAAGATATCGACGAGCTGAAACAGGCCCTGGCGAGCGGTGCCGATGTGATCATGCTCGACGAGTTCAGCGACGAGGATACTCGGACCGCCCTGTCACTGGCGAAGGGCCAGGCCAAAATCGAGATTTCCGGCAGTGTCGACAGCGAGCGGCTGCAGCAACTGGCCGGCCTGGATGTGGACTACATTTCTTCCGGCAGCCTGACCAAGCACCTGCGGGCCATCGACCTGTCGCTGCGCATCGATCTGTAAAGCCGCCGGGAACTGCTCGACCGGCTATCGCCGGTCGCCGGGCTAGCGCATTCGGTCGCGGGCCCGGTCGATGGATTTCTTCAGCTCCCCCCAGGCATTTTCAACGCCGGCTTTCATCTCGTCCCAGGCATCGCCACTCTGATCCTTCAGGTGGTTCATCTTTTCCTGCAGCGCATCGCGCTTGCTGCGCAACTCGTTCAGCTCCTCGCGGTACTTGATTTCGGCATCAGCCCCCGCTTGTTCGGCGCGCGCCTGCAGCTTGTCGATTTCCGCGTTCCATTCTTCGATCCTCGCGGCCATCTTCTTCTCGTAAGCGGTTTTCTCTTTGCTCGTACTCACAGCTCACAACCTCCGGATACATCCAACCTCAGATATGAGTGTAGGTAACGGCGCGCAATTAGTCAGGTTCAGTGACCACCGCTTACAGCCAGCAGAGGCTCGACTAGGCTTCATCCAGAGCAGTACGAACAGACAGCCATACCTGACCCGTTCAAAGGGCCGAGCTCAAGCAAAACGGAGCCAAACCATGAATCAGTGTGAAACCTGTGGCAACGAATACGACAAAACAATGAAGATCACCATCGGCGGTGAATCTCATACATTCGACAGCTTCGAGTGCGCAATTCAGGCGCTGGCACCCAAGTGCGCTCAGTGTAACTGCCGTATCCTGGGTCACGGCACCGAAGCCGGCGGCGAGTACTACTGCTGCGCGCACTGCGCGACACGCGCAGGTCACGACGAGATCGTGGATCGGGCCCAGTAGCATAACGACAGAGTCCACGGGCGTGGCATGCGCCGACCCGCCGCGGCCTGCAATCATCGAACATTGCGTAGCCAACTGCCAACCTGCTCCCGCGCCTTAACCGGCCTGCGGTGAGCCAGGAAAAATCATGCTGGCCAATAGGAACAGGTGTCAGTGATGATTGTGATGTTGTTGGAGGGAAGTATCCGTTGCCGGCGCACTATTGTGCCCAACGTGACCACCGTGCCCCAAAGCACCCCAAAGGGTCCAGCTGCCGAACAGCAATATCGCGCCGGCAAACAGCATCCGCACCGCCGGGCGCTGCACAATACCGCGCACTGTCGCCGCGGCGGCACCGGTAGCAAACATCGCCGGCACAGTGCCGAGCCCAAAGGCCAGCATCGCCAGTGCCGCGCGCTCGCTACTGCCCTGGGCCAGGGCAAAAGTCAGTGCGCTGTATACAAGCCCACAGGGCAGCCAGCCCCACAGCGAGCCCAGTGCCAGCGCCTGCCCGGCGGAGCGAACCGGCAGCAGGCGTGCGGACAATGGTTGCAGGTAGCGCCACAGGTAGGCACCGCCCTTTTCCAGCCATACCAGACCGCGCCAGACACCAGCGATATAGAGCGCCATCGCGATCAGCATGAACCCGGCCAGCAGACGCAACGGCGTCAGCGTGGGTAAGGCCGCGGCGCCCAGCGCGCCGGCCACGGCGCCCATCAGGGTATAGCTGCCGAGGCGACCGGCGGAATAGGAAGTGAGTTGTAGCCAGGCAGTCTTCTGCCCGGGCACCGCCATACCCAATGCGCCGGCGATACCGCCGCACATACCGATACAGTGGCTGCTGCCAAGAAAGCCGATCGCGAGTGCGGCGGCGATAAAACCCCAGTCGCCCACCTAGTCCCCCTGCCCGTCTTTGTCAGACGGTCGTTCGCGCGGCTCGTCATCGTCGAACAGAATACGCCGCCCCTCGGTTTCCAGGTCGTCGTACTGGCCACTGTTGACCGCCCAGAAAAACAGCTTCACGGCGATAGTCACGAAGATGACGGCGATGGGAATCAGGAAGTACAGGCTGTCCAAGATTAACTCCAGCTTTTCTGCCCAGCGGGCGCCCCTGCTGCGGCAGATGACTCTCGGGCGCTACCGCTGCCGGCGTCACTGCGGGACAGACGCATCGCATTCAGGACCACGATCAGTGAGCTCACCGACATGCCGATGGCCGCGGCCCAGGGCGGCACCAGCCCACAAACTGCCAGCGGCAGCGCCAGCGCATTATACCCCAGCGCCCAGGCCAGGTTCTGCCGCACGATGCGCCGCGCCTTGCGTGCCAGGCCGATCGCTTTGGGCAACACCGTGAGATCGCCGTTCAGCAATATGGCATCCGCCCTGGACTGGGCGAGGTCGGCGGCAGACATCATCGCCACCGACGCATCGGCGCCGGACAGCACCGGGACGTCGTTGAGGCCGTCGCCGACCATCAGCACCCTCTGGCCGCCCGCCTGCAGCTGCTGCAGGTGAGTGAGCTTATCTTCCGGTGAGGTGCCGGCGCGGAAATGCGTGATGCCCGCGGCGCCGGCGAGACGCGCCACTTCGGCAGACTGATCGCCACTGAGCAGTTCCACCTGCAGCGCACGCTCCTCGAGCTGCGCCACCGCCGCCCGGGCGGAAGAGCGCAGCCCGTCGCCCAGCGCAATCCAGGCGATGGGGCCGGTATTATCGGCCAGCAACAGCCACTGTCCCTCGCCTGCCGGAGCTTCCAGCTTTACCGCTGCCGCGAAGTCCGCCCGGCCGAGTCGATAGCGTGCGCCGTCGATTACGCCTTCCAAACCGCGGCCGGTGTGGACCTTCAAATCCCGCGCAGAAACGTTACCGCGCCAGGCGCGAAACGCCCGCGCCAGCGGATGATTGGTCTGCGACTCCAGCGCCGCCGCCACATCCTTTACCCGCTGCTCGTCCCAGTCATCGCGCAGCAAATCAATCCGCAGAATGCGCGGCTCACCGCGGGTCAGGGTACCGGTCTTGTCGAACACGACACGGCCGATTCGCGGCAGCGTCTCGAGCAGATTACCGCTGGCGACCAGCAGTCCAAGCTGCTGCAGGCGCAGGGTTGCCGACGCCAGTGCAGCCGGCGTGGCCAGGGAAAGCGCACAGGGACAGGTCACCACCAGCACCGACAGCGCCACCCAGAAGGCCCGCGCGGTGTCTATCTGCCACCAGACCACGAACGCCGTGAGCGCCGCCAGCAGCACCAGGCCGACGAAAATACCGGCAACGCGATCCGCCAGCGCCACCTGCTGCGGTTTTTCCAACTGCGCCCGCTCCACCAGCCGTTCAATCGCCGACAGGCGTGTCGACTGGCCGGCGGCGGTCACGCGCACCTGCAGGGTCGAATCGCCATTGACACTGCCGGCATATACCGGACTGCCAGGCGTCTTCTGCTGCAGGGCCGCTTCACCGCTGAGCAGGGATTCGTCGACACCACTCTCCCCTTCGATGACTTCACCATCGGCCGGGATGGTATCGCCGGGCCGCAGCAAAATGCGGTCGCCGACAGCCAGCGCCGCTACCGGCACATTGCAGACGTCCTCGCCGTCGAGCCTGGCCGCGGTCAACGGCAGCAGCTGGGCCAGACCGCCACTGGCGAGACCGGCGCGGTGGCGCGCGCGCATCTCGACGGTGCGGCCGAGTAGCAGGAAGAAAGTGAACATCGAGATGGATTCGAAATACACCTCGCCGGTATCAAATACCGTGGCGTAAAAGCTGGCGGCGTAGGCCAGCCCGATCGCCAGGGACACGGGCACATCCATACTCAGGTGGCGGGCGCGCAGACTGCGCAGCGCCGCGGAGAAAAACGGGCGCGCGGCGTAGAGGACCACCGGCGTCGCCACCAACAGCGACACCCAGCGGAAATACCGTTCCATATCGCCATCGATGCCACTGCTGGCGCCGAAATAGAGCGCGATGGCGAACATCATCACCTGCATGGTGCCGAGGCCCGCGACACCCAAACGGCGCAGTGCGGCGCGCTGCTCGCTCTGAATCATGCCCTCGCTGTTCGACGCGGTGGCCGGCGCCGGTCGATAGCCGATACGCTCCAGCTCCGCGAACAGGCGGCTCGGCTGCACGGCGGCCGGATCGAAACAGATTTGTGCCCTCTGGGTGCTGGCGTTGACCGATACCTTTTCCACCCCTGCCAGTTGACCCAGGTGTTTTTCGATTAGCCAGACGCAGGCGGCGCAGCTGATACCGCCGATCAGCAAACTTGCCAGTTTGCGCTCACTGTTCCAGTCACGCACATACTGCTGCTGCACCTCGGGCAGATCGTAGGCGCTCCAGCGGTCGGGCTGTGGCGATGCATCCTCGGGGCGCTCGCTACTGCTGTCGCGATAGCGATAAAAGTTATCCAGGCCACCGGCGACAATGGCCCCCGCCACCGCCTCGCAGCCCGGGCAACACATGGAGCGCTCGGCACCGTCAATCATTACCGAGTGGTTGCTGCCCTTCGGAACCGGCAGGCCGCAGTGGAAACAAGAGGTTGCGGTCATTGACTGGCAGGGTTGAGAGGCGCGGCTTCGCCGAGGTCGAAGTTGATCTCTCCCTTGAGTCGCCACTCGGCCTTCTGGTGTTGCTGCGGGTCCAGTTCGGGCATCAGGCGCAGATACCAGCGGTGCTCCAGATCCCCGGGCACGGAACCGGTGTAGCGTCCGGCCGACATCTGCGTCAGCGGGATGTGGCGATCCATATCGGCCTCTACCGGGTGACTCATCGTCAGCAACAGCTGCTGCGGATATTCCAGCTCCCCGTTCAATTCCACTGTCACGGAACTGTCTGCGCGCTGGAACTGCACCATGGCCGCCAGGCCCAGAGCCTGCGCGCGCAGGTCCTGGTCTGCAGTGAAATGGTACATGCGGCTGTCTTTGTAATAGGTATCGCTGACGGTGTCGTCGGCGTGGCGCACCGCCAGAGACACCATCACTGCCGAAACCAGCACCACCAGTATCAGCGGCGCCAGGACCATCCAGGCCCAGGCTTCCCGATACCACGGCTTTGAGGATTGTTCGCTCATTGCTCTACCAAAGTTGTGGACGCTTTCGAAAATACAGCGACGGCCCGATCAGGGCCGTCGCATTCTAGACTGACATGAAAGCGCGACTATTGTTTTGGACCGATAAAGACCGTCTTGTGTTTATCCATCAGCTCCGGCTTATCTTCCGCCTGCACAACGATGTAGATGTCGTGCTTGGTCAATTTCAGCTGTTCCCTGGGCACGCTGACACGGATGGGGACCGAATAGATCTCACCCGCTTGAAGGTAGACCTCGCGGGGCTTGCGCACCGAATAGTCATAGTCGGGTTCGCCCTCGACAGTGATGGAGAACTCGTGCGCAGCCTGGTCCATATTGTTGATCTTGATCGTGTACACATTCTGGATCAACCCCTGGGACTCCCGGTACATGCGGGCACCGCGATCGCGCAGCACCTCGGCCTCGATCGGGCTGCGGGTGATTACCTGCTGCGCAAACAGGCCCACCATTGCCAGCAACACGAATGCGTAACCGAACAGGCGCGGGCGCAGGTAGTTGGTCTTACCCGTTTCCAGTTCGTCCTCGGACGTAAAGCGGATCAGGCCGCGCGGATAGTTCATCTTGTCCATCACGCTGTTGCAGGCGTCGACGCACAGACCGCAGTTGATGCACTCGTATTGCATGCCGTCGCGGATATCGATGTCCACCGGGCAAACCTGCACGCACCAGTAACAGTCGATGCAGTCGCCCATGCCCTCGGCGCGGTAATCGATACCCTTTTTGCGCGGCCCGCGGGTTTCGCCGCGCTTGGCATCGTAGTAGACCGCCAGCGTGTCCTGGTCGTACATCACCGATTGGAAGCGCGCATAGGGACACATGTATTTGCACACCTGCTCACGCAGGAAACCGGCGTTCATGTAAGTGGCAAAGGTAAAGAAAGCGACCCAGAAAGCGCCCTGCGGGTGCGCGTTGAAGCTGGCCAGGTCCACCACCAGGTCGCGAATCCCGTAAAAATATCCGACGAACGCCAGGGCGGTGGCGAGGGAGATAAACAGCCAGATCGCGTGGGTTCCACCCTTGCGCAGAATTTTCTCCGCACTCCAGGGAGCAGCGTCCAGTTTCATGCGCTTGTTGCGGTCACCCTCGCAGACCCGCTCGGCCCAGATGAACATCATCGTCCAGACCGTCTGCGGACAGGTAAATCCGCACCAGACTCGGCCGAGCCAGGTCGTTACCGCGAACAGGGCAAAGGCCGCGATAATCAGCAGCCAGGCGAGCAGGAAGCCGTCCTGGGGACCAAAGGTGGTCCAGAAGATATGGAACTGCCGCGCCGGCAGGTCGAAGTGAACCGCCTGACGACCCTCGATGGTCAGCCAGGGAATGAAGAAGAAGGCCAGCAGCAGCGGCAGGCCTGTATATTTGCGGATACGGGTATAGACGCCTTTGATATGGCGAATATAAATCTTGTCGTCAGATTCATAGAGCATGCGATAGCGAACTTCGCCATCGCCTTCCTGCTCTTCGCGGGTCGGAATCAAATCACTCACAAAAAACCTCACTATACGCGGGCACTTGCTGCGCCCGGGTACTGTCGTTTGGCCAAACTATGAGGCTTTTTTTCTTCGTCCCTGCAGCGCCCGGATCCTGAAGGCCCGGCAAAGCCGGGCCCGGAAATGTTTACTGTTGCTCGTCTTCCTGACGGGACAGGCTGTAGACATAGGCCGCAACCAGGCGGATCTTGTCTTCGCGCAGCTTGTCATCCTGCGCCGGCATCACGTTTTGGCGGCCGCCGCGGATAGTGTGCTGAATCTGCTCGCGGCTGCTGCCGTAGAGCCAGATGTTGTCGGTCAGGTTGGGCGCACCCAAGGCCTGGTTGCCCTTGCCGTCCGCGCCGTGACACGCCATACACACAGTGCCGAAAACCTTCTGACCTTCAGCCGCCATCTCGGCGTTGTGCTCGAGGCCGTTCAAAGACAGCACATACTCAGCAACGTTTTTAACACCCTCTTCGCCAATCACCGGCCCCTGCGGAGGCATCATGCCCTGGCGACCGTTGTTGAGCGTCTCGAGGATTTTCTCCGGCGTGCCGCCGTACAGCCAGGCATTGTCGGTCAGGTTCGGGAAACCGAAGTTGCCACCGCCGTCAGCACCGTGACAAACCGCGCAGTTGTTGGCAAAGATGCGCGCGCCCATTTTCAGCGCTTCGCGGTCCTCCGCAATCTGCTCGATGGGCATTTCCAGATACTGGCCAAAATTCTCGCTGAACTTTGCCTGCGCTTTCTCCTGCTGTTTCTCCAGTGCTCCTACGGAGGTCCAGTCTCCGAAGCCCTTGAAGTTGCCCAGCCCCGGGTAAACCGCAAGATACGCGGCGGTAAACAGCAGCGTGGCCACAAACAGCATGAACCACCAGCGCGGCAGCGGGTTGTCATACTCTTCGATACCGTCATAAACGTGACCGGTCGTGTTGTTTTCCGGTTCAGCCTGGTCGTCTACAGCCACTTTGCGGTTGGCGAACAGTACCCAGGTAATCAGCGCCAGATTGGCGAGGGTGAGCACAATTACCCACAAACTCCAGAATGTACTCATTGCTTGTCCTGCCCCTGTTTTTGTTTCGTTCCGGATTCGTTCCCGGATTTGGATTCGTCCTCGCGAGCAGCCGATTCTCTATCCTCGGCCGAAGGCTCCTCGTCGGCAAACGGCAGCCGGGCGTCTTCTTCAAAGCGCTTCTTGCGCTTGGGGGAGAAGGCCCACCAGCAGATAGCCAGGAAAGCCACGGCCCCCAGGACTACGCCTATCTGCCGCAAAATATTGATATCCACGAGTCCCCTTCTCCGCTAGCGCTTCTGCTGCACCAGGGTGCCCAGCTGCTGCAAATAGGCCACCAGCGCATCGATTTCCTTCACCTTGCCGCCGACAAACGGCTTGGAGGCATTGGCAATGTCTTCATCGGTATACGGGACACCGACTGCGCGCAGAGCCTCCATTTTTCTGGCGGTAAGCTCACCGGTCACCACATTGTCAAACAGCCACGGATAGGCCGGCATGATGGATTCCGGCACCACGCTGCGCGGGTTGTACAAATGCGCGCGCTGCCACTCGTCGGAGTAACGGCCGCCCACACGGGCCAGGTCCGGGCCGGTACGCTTGGAGCCCCACAGGAACGGGTGCTCATATACATGTTCCTGCGACATGGAGTAATGGCCGTAACGCTCCACCTCGGCGCGCAGCGGGCGAATCATCTGTGTGTGGCAGACGTGACAGCCTTCGCGGATATAGATATCGCGACCTTCCAACTCCACCGCACCCAGCGGTTTCAGGCCGGCGATTGGCTCATTGTTTTCCTTGGTAAAGAACTGCGGGACGATTTCCACCAGGGCGCCAAAGCTGATCGCAATGACGATGAAGAAAATCATCAGACCGATATTTTTTTCTACGATGTCATGGTTTTTCACGATCTGACCTCCTAAACAGCTTGCGCCGCAGCTTTGTCTTCGCCACGCTCGGCGGATTCCTCGGCATCTTCGGTGATGGTGCGGAACACGTTATACGCCATCAGCAACATACCAATCAGGAACAGTGCACCGCCGATCCAGCGCACCACATAACCGGGGTGACTGGCGATCACACTCTCAACGAAGCTGTAGGTCAGCGTGCCGTCGGCATTGAAGGCGCGCCACATCAGACCCTGGGTAATGCCGTTCACCCACATGGCGGCGATGTACAGTACGGTGCCCACGGTGGCCAGCCAGAAGTGCGCATTGATCAGTTTCACACTGTACATTTCCTTGCGCTTCCACAGCACCGGAACCAGGTGATAGAGAGCACCGATAGAGATCATTGCCACCCAGCCCAGCGCGCCGGAATGCACGTGGCCGACGGTCCAGTCGGTGTTGTGGGACAGCGCGTTGACCGTCTTGATGGACATCATCGGGCCTTCAAAGGTGGACATGCCGTAGAAAGACAGGGATACCACCAGGAAGCGCAGGGTCGGATCGGTGCGCAGTTTATGCCAGGCACCGGACAGGGTCATGATGCCGTTGATCATGCCGCCCCAGGACGGCGCCAGCAGGATAACGGACATCACCATCGCCAGGCTCTGGGTCCAATCCGGCAGCGCGGAATAGTGCAGGTGGTGTCCACCGGCCCATACATAAATGGAGATCAGCGCCCAGAAGTGCACGATGGACAGCTGATAGGAGTAAACCGGGCGACCAGCCTGCTTCGGCACGAAGTAGTACATGATGCCGAGGAAGGCCGCAGTCAGGAAGAAGCCCACCGCGTTGTGGCCGTACCACCACTGGATCATCGCGTCCTTGGTGCCGGAGAACATGGAGTAGGACTTCCAGGCGCTGACCGGTACTTCCAGGTTATTGACGATATGCAGCACGGCGATGGTGATGATGTAGGCACCAAAGAACCAGTTGGCCACGTAGATGTGCGAGGTTCTGCGCTTGGCGATAGTACCGAAGAACACGATCGCATACGCGACCCAGACCAGGGCGATCAGGATATCGAGCGGCCACTCCAGTTCCGCATACTCTTTCGCGGAGGTGTAGCCCAGCGGCAGGGTAATGGCGGCGCCGACAATAATTACCTGCCAGCCCCAGAAGGTGAAAGGGATCAGCCAGCCGCCCCACAGGCGCACCTGACAGGTACGCTGCACGACGAAGTAGGAAGTGGCGAACAGCACGCTGCCACCGAAGGCGAAAATCACCGCATTGGTGTGCAGCGGGCGCAGGCGACCAAAATGGGTGAAAGGCTGCCAGATGTCGTTCAGCGCCGGCCAGGCCAGCTGCGCCGCGATCAATACACCCACGGCCATGCCCACGATACCCCAGACCACGGACATAATGGTGAACTGGCGCACGATGTTGTAGTCATAGTCCGGCACAGGGCCGGTCTTTGCCACCGTTGTCGTCATGTTGTTACTTCCGTTGCTTTTTAAAATTCATTTTTGCTAAACGAGCAAAAGCCCGCCGCCACCATTCCGGCTATATGCCTTCACGATAGCCGTCGCCAGCCGCAGGGCGACGATTTAAGCGCATCATTCGCCTGACGCAACTGATCTAAATCAATTTTCGGCCTTTGCCGGCGGCGATACGCAGGCGCAGAGCGTTCAGTTTGATGAAACCTTCGGCGTCTTTCTGGTCGTAGGCGCCCGCATCCTCCTCGAAGGTGGCGATGCGCTCGTCGAACAAACTTTCGGCAGAACGGCGCCCCACGGCACTCACGCTGCCTTTATACAGTTTCAGGCGCACTTCACCGTTCACCACCTGCTGCGACTCGTCGATTGCCGCCTGCAGCATGCGCCGCTCCGGGGACCACCAGTAGCCGTTGTAGATCAGGTTGGCGTAGCGCGGCATCAACTCGTCTTTCATATGGGCGACTTCGCGATCCAGCGTAATGGATTCGATGGCGCGGTGCGCTTTCAGCAGAATGGTGCCGCCGGGCGTCTCGTAGCAGCCGCGGGACTTCATGCCGACGTAGCGGTTCTCGACGATATCCAGGCGGCCGATTCCGTTGGCGCCGCCGAGCTTGTTCAGCTTCTCCAGCAGCGTCGCGGGGCTCATACGCTCGCCGTCGATCGCAACGGGATCGCCGTTCTCGAAGGTCAGGGTGATATAGGTCGGCTGATCCGGCGCCGCCTCGGGGCTGACGCTCCAGCGCCACATATCCTCTTCGGCTTCCGCCCAGGGATCCTCGAGGATGCCGCCCTCATAGGAGATATGCAGCAGGTTGGCATCCATCGAGTAAGGAGATTTCTTCTTGCCGGTGGAGAAATCCACCGGGATCTTGTGCTGCTCGCAGTACTGCATCAGCTTCTCGCGGGAGGTCAGATCCCACTCGCGCCAGGGGGCGATCACCTGAATACCCGGCTTCAGCGCGTAGGCGCCCAGCTCGAAGCGCACCTGGTCGTTGCCCTTGCCGGTGGCGCCATGGGAGATGGCATCGGCGCCGGTTTCGTTGGCGATCTCGATCAGGCGCTTGGCGATCAGCGGGCGGGCGATGGAGGTACCCAGCAGGTACTCGCCCTCGTAGATGGTGTTCGCACGGAACATCGGGAAGACGAAATCGCGCACATACTCTTCGCGCAGATCGTCGATATAGATTTCCTTGACGCCCAGAGCCTCGGCCTTGGCGCGCGCCGGCTCCACCTCCTCGCCCTGGCCGATATCGGCGGTGAAGGTCACAACCTCACAGTCGTAGGTTTCCTGCAACCATCGCACAATCACCGAGGTATCCAGACCGCCGGAATATGCCAGTACTACCTTGTCGATTTTGCTCATTGCTGTCCTCTACTGGGAGTAAGCCGCCACTAAAAAACGCTGCGAAGCCAAGTGCCGCGGCGTGGAATCAGGTGTCGGTCTGGGGGGATTATTCTTGGAGGTGTGCCCAGGCGTGGCAGCAGTGCTGCCTTTTTCGGGGCGCGATTGTAGCGCCTCAGCTCGCCAACGACTAGCGCCAACGAGCCTGCCGGCGAATATGGCTATTTTATAAACAATAGCCGCGTCGCAATTTACCCGCGCATCGGGTAGCATTCGCGCCGCAAGTCCACCCACCACCGAGCACCAGTGAAGCACTATGACGGAGCAACTCACCCTTCGCGCCCCCGATGACTGGCACATTCACCTGCGCGACGGCGGCGCCCTCGAGCGCACCGTAGGGGACGCGGCACGCCAGTTCCGCCGCGCCATTGTTATGCCTAATCTGGTACCGCCGGTGGTGGATGCAGAAGACGCACTGTTTTACCAGCTGCGTATCCGTGAACAGATTCCCGAGGGCAATCCGTTCGAGCCGCTGATGGTCATCTACCTCACCGACAGAACAGATGCGGAAATGGTCAAGCTGGCACACAAGGCCGGTGTCATCGCCGCCAAACTGTACCCCGCCGGCGCCACCACCAATTCCGATTCCGGTGTCACCGATATCGCCAATATCTACCCGGCGCTGGAAGCCATGCAGGAGTGCGGCATGAAACTGCTGCTGCACGGTGAGGTGACGACTAGCGACATCGACATCTTCGACCGCGAACAGGTGTTTATTGAGAAGACCCTATCGCGCCTGGTGGACGACTTCCCGACCCTGAAAATCGTGCTGGAGCACATCACCACCGCGCACGCGGCCGAGTTCGTGCAGAATGCCCGCGACGGTGTCGGCGCCACCATCACCGCCCACCACCTGCTCTACAACCGCAACCACATGCTGGTCGGCGGCATCCGCCCGCACTACTACTGCCTGCCGATACTGAAGCGTGGCTATCACCAGTCTGCGCTGATCGAGGCGGCCACCAGCGGCAACCCCAAGTTCTTCCTCGGCACCGATTCCGCCCCCCACGCCCAAGGCAAGAAAGAGACTGCCTGCGGCTGTGCCGGCTGCTACACCGCCTTCGCGGCCATCGAGCTCTACGCGGAAGCCTTCGACCGCGCCGGCAAGCTGGACAAACTGGAGGGTTTCGCCAGCGAATTCGGCCCCGATTTCTACGGCCTGCCGCGCAATGAGGACACCATTACCCTGGTGAAACAAGCCTGGGCACTGCCTGAGAGCCTGGATATGGGCGGCGAGCGGCTCATTCCACTGGCCGCCGGCGAAACATTGAGCTGGAAACTGGTGTAACCGGGATCCGGGAAAGAATACTGAACCTTGAAACGCAGGCACTGATGCCGGGGGTCGCTTGTGAAACATTTGCCGGTGAGGCTGTTGAGCAAGCGACCACCGGCAGCAGGGCCGCCCCAGACCTCAAACAGAACGCAAAGCCAATTAAGGACCCCAAGTGACCCCCGCGGAAGAACCCACAGGACCGAAAAGCCTCCTCGCCCAGCGATTTCGCGGATTCCTGCCCGTGGTGGTGGATCTGGAGAGCGGCGGCTTCAACTCCCGCACCGACGCCCTGCTGGAAATTTCCGCGGTCATCCTGGATATGGATGAAAACGGCGTCCTGTTTCCTGAAGCCACCCACAGCTTCCACCTGGAACCCTTTGAGGGCGCCAATGTGGAGCAGTCGGCGCTGGACTTTATCGGCATCGACCTCGAATCCCCGGACCGCGATGCCTGGCCGGAGGAAATCGCGCTGCCGGAGCTTTTCCGCAAAATCCGCAGCGCAGTGAAGAAACACAGCTGCACCCGCGCCATCGTGGTCGCCCACAATGCCCATTTCGATCTCGGCTTTATCAATGCCGCAGTGGATCGCTGCGGTATCAAGCGCAACCCCTTCCACCCGTTCTCCTGCTTCGACACCGCCACTCTCGCCGGTCTCGCCTACGGACAGACGGTGCTGGCCAAAGCCTGCCAGGTGGCCGGGATCGAATTCGACAACAGCAGCGCCCACTCCGCCGAGTACGATGCCGAAAAAACCGCGGAACTGTTCTGCGGCATCGTCAACAAGTGGCAGGAGCTGGGCGGCTGGCCGCTGCCCGCAGCGTCCGAATCCCCGTCAGAGCCCTGAACGCCGCCAGCCGCGAAAACTGCTGTCCCCACTACAACCAAAGTCGCATTCCCAGCCCCGCCCCGGCCTTCTAGGCTGGGCGAGGCTTACCCAACAACAATAATGGTGAATGCAATGATGCCCCTAAAACCCAGGCGCGGACCTCTCCGCCGCCTGCTAGTCGCCGCGGCTGTGTTCTGCGCGGCCACCACTGGCCAAGCCGGCAGCTGGCAACAGAATGTCACCATCGGCGGCTTCAACGATGTTCATATCTATACCCCTGACAACAATTCCGCTATCGGCCATGGCAAGGCACTGCTGATCGTACTGCACGGCTGTGTGCAGCCAATCGACAACTATGTCAACGCCAACCTCGAAGACGCGGCCGAGGAATTCGGCATGGTGGTGGCGGTGCCGGAGGCGATGAACAAGGCGGGCTACAGCTGCTGGTCCTACTGGCAGGGCACCAGGTCACGCTCGGCCGGTGACTACAAAAACCTCATCAACCTAGCCAACACCCTGTCCGGTGATGCCAATCGTGGCATCGACCCAGACCAGGTCTATATTGCCGGCCTGTCATCCGGCGCCAGCTTCGCCAATTCCACCGCCTGTCTGGCACCGGACGTATTCGCCGGCATGGGCATCAGCGCCGGGCCCAGTATCGGCACCAGTCCCAATGGCGCACTCGGCCCCTGCGAGACCGCCGACGTCACCAGCCGTTGCTCTGGCTACGCTGGTAGTTACGCCAGCCACTTCGCAACCCAGATCGCGTCCATCGCCCACGGTGAAGCCGACACTACGGTCAACCGGTGCTACAAGGAGCAGAATGCGGAAGGCATGGCCGGCGTCTACGGTGTAGAGCAACTGCCGGGCATCAACTCGGTAACCGAAGGCAGCCGCACCGCCGCGGAAACCCTGTGGCAGGATGGGCGCGTCTCGATGCTGTCGCTGAACGGCGTGGATCACTCCTGGTCCGGCGGCGAAGGCGCCTCCGGTGGCTACATCAGCAGCACCGGGATCAACTACGCACGCTACCTGGGGCGCTACTTCCGCGACAACAACAAGCGGGTGGATCGCAATCGCGGGCCGATTTCACCGGGGGAGTGAAAACGCTGAAAAGCACCGCACAGCTCAAAACCAGTGCCCGACAGATCCCGAGCCTTTTGTATCAGCAAAACGCTTTTGCGGAGCAGAAAAACCGTCGCAAACCACGGAAAACGGGGGCCCATTCCAAACAGGTGATTTTTTGTTCAAATCCCTGTACAATGGCCGGTTCACGCAGAAAATCGGAAAATTATTGTGGCCAAGAAAGCTTCTACTGCTTCCAAACGCAAGCAGCCCACCGCCTTAGAAACCCGCGAGAGCATCGAAGAACAGGTGCAGGCCTTTCTCGCACAAGGCGGTGAAATCCAGCAGGTTCCCAAGGGAGTGAGCGGACAGACCAACACTTCCGGGCCGAAGCACATCACCCTGGGCAAAAAGCCCCGCAGCTAGTTTTCCCCCCAAATACAGAAGCGGCCGCTGGCCGCGATCGGAATCCAGAGTTCTCAGGATCGATCGCGTCCAGCGGCCGCTGCTGCATGGGTATCCGGCGATACCCATGCCAGGAACCGTGGATAGATGCCTCAGGGCATCTCTTCCAGCTCCGCACCTTCCTTCACCGGCGGCATCAGGTCTTCCTTGGTGATATGCATCGCCATCAGCACGTTCGCGGCGACGTAAACGGAAGAATAAGTACCCACCACCACACCGACGATCAGCGCCAGCGAGAAGTTGTGAATCAGCTCGCCGCCGAAGAACTGCAGTGCCCACAACACCAGCAAAGTGGTGAATGAGGTCATGAAAGTCCGGCCGAGCGTCTGGCTGATGGAGATATTGATGATCTCCGCGGAATCCGCCTTGCGCACCTTGCGGAAATTCTCGCGGATGCGGTCCGCGACCACGATGGTGTCGTTCAGCGAGTAGCCGATCACCGCCAGTACCGCCGCCAACACGGTCAGATCGAAGTCCAGCTGCAGCAGCGCAAAGAAGCCGAGCACGATAACCACGTCGTGGGCCAACGCCGCTACTGCGCCGACGGAGAACTTGTACTGGAAGCGCAGCGCCACGTAGGCCATCACCACCGCGAGTGCGAACAACATGCCGAGGCCGCCATCATCGCGCAGCTCTTCACCGATCTGCGGACCGACCATTTCCACACGGCGCAGCTCCACATCGCCTTCGCTGCCCTGCCCCAGCACGGCCACCACTTTGTCGCCGATCGACTGGGTGGCCTTCTCATCCCGGGCTCGAACCTGGGTCTGCGCTTCGGCCACTGCCGGCGGTAGCTTGATCAGCAGTTCGTGGTCGGAACCGAAATTCACCACGGTGGCACCTTCGTAGCCGGCTGATACCAGCTGGGTGCGCACTTCCTCGATGCGCGGCGGCACTTCGTAGCCCACCTCGATCTGGGTACCACCGGTGAAGTCCAGACCGAATTTCAGGCCATTCATGACCAGCGCGGCCAGTGACGCAACCACCATCACGATGGAGATTGCAGCGGCCAGTTTGCGCCAGCGCATGAAATCGAACACGCGCTTGCCCATGTATTCGGTGATTTGTCCGTTTTCTACTTTGGTCTCGCTCATTGCCAACTCCCTTAAATCCAGAGTTTTTGTACACGGCGACCGCCGTAGAACAAGTTGATGATTGCCCGGGTGCCCATGATGGCGCTGAACATAGAGGTCAGGATGCCGATGGACAGGGTCACGGCGAAGCCCTGTACCGGGCCGGAGCCGATTGCATAGAGGATCACCGCCACAATCAGAGTGGTGATGTTTGCATCCACGATGGTGCTATAGGCATTGTCGAAGCCGGCCGTGATCGCCGACTGCGGCGGCATGCCGTTGCGCAGTTCCTCCCTTATTCGGGAGAAGATCAGCACGTTGGCATCCACCGCCATACCCACTGTCAGTACGATACCGGCGATTCCGGGCAGGGTCAGCGTGGCGCCGAGAATCGACATCACCGCCACCAGCAGCACCATATTCACCGCCAGGGCGATATTCGCGGCCAGGCCGAACACGCGGTAGAACAGCAGCATACAGACGAGTACCGCCAGCAGGCCGATCTGCACCGACGTGACGCCGACCTTAATGTTGTCGGCACCCAGGGACGGGCCGATCACCCGCTCTTCGACGAAATACATCGGCGCCGCCAGGGCACCGGCGCGCAGCAGCAGGGCCAGCTCCTGGGCTTCGGCGGGGCTGTCGAGGCCGGTGATGCGGAACTGGCGACCGAGCGCGCTCTGCACGGTGGCCAGGCTGATGATCTTCTTGTCGTCGGTGCGCTTCTGCACCACGATCTCATTGCCCGCGGCGTCCGTCTGGGTCTCCGGCACAAAGCGGCTCTCGATAAACAGCGTGCCCATGCGGCGACCGACATTTTTCCAGGTAGCGCGGTGCATCAGCTCGCCACCGCGGGAATCCAGGGTGATGTTAACCTGCGGGAAACCGCTCTCGTCGTAGCCGACGCGGGCGTCGGTCACCCGGTCACCCTTGATGATGACCTTGCGCTCCAGCCAGGCACCGCCGTACATCTGGCGTTGCTGCTCATTGCGGTACTCGAAATATTCCTTGTTGGTCACCAGGGTGTCCGGGCGCGCCTCCATACGGTACTCGAGGTTCGCGGTCTTACCGATAATGCGCTTGGCTTCGGCGGTATCCTGCACGCCCGGCAGTTCCACCACGATGCGGTTGCGGCCCTGGCGCTGCACGATCGGCTCGGCCACGCCCAGCTCGTTAACGCGGTTGCGCAGGGTGGTGAGGTTCTGGGTTACCGCGTAGTCCTCGAGCTGCTTGATCTCCTGCTCGGACAGGGTCGCACGGACTTCGAGGTTGTCGCCGCTGCCGCCTTCGGTCAGCTGCAGCTGTGGGAATTCCTTGCGCATGGTGGAGACCGCCAGGTCGCGCAGGTCTTCGCTGCGGAAGCGGGCGACAACTTCGCGATCGTCCACCAGGTCCACACTGCGGTAGCGCGCCTTGGCCGTGCGCAGTTTGGCCTTAACATCCTGCGCGTAGCCTTCCATGTTCGTTTTGACGATGGTGTTGGTGTCCACTTCCATCAGGAAGTGCACGCCACCAGCCAGGTCCAGGCCCAGCTTCATCGGGCTGCCGCCGAGATTGCTCAGCCAATCCGGTGTCGTGGAAGCCAGGTTCAGCGCCACCACGTAGTCGCTGTGACCCAGCGCTTCTTGAATCGCCCGCTTCGCCGGCAGCTGATCGTCCATCGATTCGAGACGCAGCAGCACGGCCTTGTCGCCCACTTCGCCGCCGATATAGCTGATGCCCGCCTCATCCAGGGACTTCTGTGCGCGATCGAGGACATTCTGCCCCACGTTCATGGCGCTGGACTGACCGGAGATCTGTACGGCGGGATCCGGCTTGTAGAGGTTGGGCGCGGCGTAGGTCAAGCCGAGGACCACAACCACAAGAATCAGGAGGTACTTCCAGAAGGGGTAGCGATTCATGCTGCTCTCATTGTTTTAGTGCGGCCTTGTGGGCCGGTAAATCTTGGCAATGTCGGAGGATATGCGGGCGCCGAAGGCGGATTGCAAGGCGCAGAAGCCCCCAAGTGGGGGCCGATTATACGGGGATAGGGTTGGGGTACAAATCGGCCGGCTCGGCCTGTACCCAGTAGCCACTTTCGTGGCGCCCCTGCTCCGGGGACCTTTTCGCCAGACACGCGGTGAATACATCCCTGTACGCTCCCCACGGCCATCCATGGCCGCAGAAGGTCTGGCAAAAAGGTCCCCGGCATCAGGGCCTTCGCATCGACACCCTGCAATATCGGCTCTCGCTGGTGGAGCGCTCGCCCTACCCCTCCAGCGGCGGCACCTCGCGCCCGAGGCGGCGGTAGAACTCGGCCACGAAGGTCTCCAGCTCACCCGCGGCGATGGCGTCGCGCAGGCCCTGCATCAGCCGCTGATAGTGGCGCAGGTTGTGAATGGTATTCAACTGTGAACCGAGGATCTCGCCGCAGCGATCCAGGTGATGCAGGTAGGCGCGGGAGAAGTTCTCGCAGGTGTAGCAGTCACAACCTTCCTCCAGCGGCCCGGTATCGTGGCGGTGGCGGGCATTGCGGATCTTGACCACCCCCTCGGCGGTGAACAGATGGCCGTTGCGCGCATTGCGGGTGGGCATCACGCAATCGAACATATCCACGCCGCGGCGCACCGCCTCGACGATATCTTCCGGCTTGCCGACCCCCATCAGATAGCGCGGCTTGTCCGCCGGCATCTTGTGGGCGAGGTGATCGAGCACCTTGATCATCTCGTCCTTGGGCTCACCCACCGACAGGCCACCGATCGCATAGCCATCGAAGCCGATCTCGGTGAGGCCGCGCATAGAAATATCACGCAGCTCCGGGTACATGCCGCCCTGCACTATGCCGAACAGCGCCGACGGGCTGTCGCCGTGGGCTTTCTTGGAGCGCTCCGCCCAGCGCAGGGACAGCTCCATCGACTTGCGCGCCTCATCGGTCGTAGCCGGGTAAGGGGTGCACTCGTCGAAGATCATGACGATATCGGATCCCAGCGACTTCTGGACCTGCATCGACTCTTCCGGCCCCATAAACACCGGGCTGCCATCGATCGGCGAGCGGAAGGACACGCCCTCCTCGGTGATCTTGCGCAGATCGCCGAGGCTGAACACCTGGAAGCCGCCGGAGTCGGTCAGAATCGGGCCGGACCACTGCATGAAGTCGTGCAGGTCGCCGTGCTCCTCGATCACCTCGGTGCCCGGACGCAACATCAGGTGGAAAGTGTTGCCGAGGATGATGTGCGCCCCGATCGCCTCGACGTCCCGCGGCAGCATACCCTTGACGGTGCCGTAAGTGCCCACCGGCATAAAGGCCGGGGTCTCAACGACGCCGCGCGGAAAGCGCAAGCGGCCACGGCGGGCCTTGCCGTCGGTAGTATCCAATTCAAACTGCATAAAGCACTGGCGGCTCAAAGGTAGCTCCTGAAATTTGTCCGGTTGCGGAAGATGGCTCGCGCCGTCACCAGCCGCTGACCTCGGGATTGCGGGTGATCAGCATCGCATCGCCGTAACTGAAGAAGCGGTATTTCTGCTGCACCGCCTCGCGGTAGGCGTTCATCGTCTGCTCGTAACCGGCGAAGGCGCTCACCAGCATCATCAGGGTCGACTCCGGCAGGTGGAAGTTGGTAATCAGGCGATCCACCACGCGGAACTGGTAACCGGGGTATATAAAGATGTCGGTCTCGCCCACCGTCGGCACCAGTTCGCCGTTCGCCGCGGCGCTTTCCAGCGCGCGCACACTGGTGGTGCCGACGGCGATCACCCGCCCGCCGCGCGCACGACAGTCCGCCACCGCCCGGCACACGGATTCCGGCACGTGCAGTACTTCGCTGTGCATTTTGTGTTCAAAAATGTCGTCCACCCGCACCGGCTGAAAGGTACCGGCCCCCACATGCAGGGTCACAAAGGCGGTCTCCACGCCCTTGTCGCGCAGGGCGGCAAGCATCGCATCGTCGAAATGTAACCCTGCCGTCGGCGCCGCCACGGCGCCAGCATGGCGGCTGTATACCGTCTGGTAGCGCTCGCGGTCCGTATCCTCATCGGGCCGGTCTATATAAGGCGGCAGTGGCATATGGCCAAGGCGCTCCAGCACCGGCAACACGCCCTCTTGCGGAAACTCCAGCTCAAACAGCGCCTCGTGACGCGCCATCATCTGCAGCGGGGTATCGTCTTCGAGCAGTATTTCGGTGCCGGGCTTCGGCGACTTGCTCGAGCGGATATGGGCCAGCGCCCGGTGCTCGTCCAGCACCCGCTCGATCAGAATCTCCAGCTTGCCACCACTGGCCTTGCGCCCGAACAGGCGCGCCGGGATAACGCGGGTGTCGTTGAAAACCAGCAGGTCGCCGGGCTCCACCAGGTCCGCCAGCTCGGCGAACTGGCGGTGCTCGAGGCGACCACTGGGGCCGTCCAGGCACAGCAGACGGCTGCCCCGCCGCTCCTTGGCTGGAGTGCGGGCAATCAGTTCATCGGGCAGGTCGAAGCGGAAATCCTGGCGGCGCATGGAATCAGTTTAGGTGGTCAACAAGTGGGCGCGAAGAGTAACGGAAAGCAGCCCCGCCGCCAAATCCGGTTGACCGGTTACCGCCCATCGCTATAATCGTCCCCCTCGCCGAGGCACCCGAACGACATTGCCTCGCGCTGCTGCCAGAGTGGTGAAATTGGTAGACACGACGGATTCAAAATCCGTTGGGGTAAAACCCGTGCCGGTTCGAGTCCGGCCTCTGGTACCAAACAAATAAAGGCCCGCACTTGCGGGCCTTTTTTGTTTGCTATCGGAGGCCAGCGAGAGCGGCACCCCGGTTCGACCGATTGCGCCCAGGGCGCAATCAACAACGAGCAGCCGCCAGCGGCCGCGAAGCCCGCAGGGCCAAAAAAGCCTGGGCTTTTTTGGTTAGTCCGGCCGGGTTCAACGCTCAAAACTACCCATCTCATGCGGGTCTTCTTGTTTGGTACCACGGCCGGCGAGAACAGGCTCGCGGTTCGACCAACCGCGCAGTGGTTGGGACGCCGCGGGCGCCCGCAGGCGCAAACCGGCCGGAGTAAAGGCGCCAGGGCTTTCGCCAAATTCAATCCCAGTCGAGGCCCTACCCGCGGGTCTCCACGACTTTAGGCCTCGACATCGAGTCTGAATCCCGCACCTCTCCCCACGCCGTACCGGGGGCCGGTGTTCGCCCCTGCCGCTGATCAATCGCTGAACAGCTTTAAACAAGCGAGGACAGAGGCAGATACTTTCGCTAAACCCAAGCCCTGACGCGTATTTCGAGCAAAACTACCGTGTTCAGCAGCCCTAGGCTCGTTAACACTCACAGCCGCTCTGTAACTCATTGATTTCATTACAAACTCATCCTTGCTCAATAGTCAGCTCGCCTGTCGCGAAAGTAGCCCAGAGGCTTGTTGATTCTGGCGTCCGCTTTATCTCCGCCTAGCAAACTATTGATATCCCATGTGTTTTCGAAGAATCTAAAAAACGCTGACAAGTGAGATATGAAGCCAAGGTGATATGAAGCCTATGGCTTTTGAATAAAACTGTTAGGGCAAGCACGAAGAGACAATTTCGATGATAAGAGCTTTAGTTTTTATATTCTCTGTACTTCCAATTTCTTCATTCGCATGTAGCTGTCTATACCAACCGCTAGAAAAGCATGTTGAAAGCGCAAAAAATATTTACTTGGGAGTGTTGATGTCGTCAAAAGTGATTACCCCTGAGTCAGAGGAGCAGTGGCCGTACATAGAAGGCACTTTCAAAGTTGAGACCGTGATTAAAGGTAAACCAAATAAAATTGAAACAATACGCACAGGATTTGGTGGCGGAGATTGCGGCATTCCCATGACAACTGGTAGAGCATACGTAATTTTCTTTGAAAGTGAGGATTATCACATTGGGTCATGTGGAGCGTCCGGGCAAGTTCAAAGATATGAAGAAAAAGACTTTGTCAGTAAGTTACAGGACATCGTCAGTGTACAACAGCCCTAACAAAGCAATGCAGTCGACGTCTTACTTTGTGCATTTTTTGCACGGTCGCTGCGCTGCTATTTTAGTACAAAAAGCACACAAAGTAAGCCGCGTCTGATTGCGGTGCTAGTTGTTCGCAGAAGGAGAGAACTATGAATACAAGGAAGAAGTTTTATATTTTAAACACGAACAATAAGTATCGAGATGAAGATCAAGTTGAAATGCTTAGCGAGGGTATAGCTGCGGAATTTTGTGAAAGAAAAAATAACATCGATAAAATACAAGGAGGGGATACCGTATTTTTATATGGAAATAAACAAGGTATTCTAGGGTATGGCCAGGGAAGCGGTATCGTTCTGAGTAAAGATAGAATTAGGCCTGAAAATGGCGAACTTGTTGAGGGAGGTTGCCATTATCAAAAATTGTCAAATTTTTGCATTGTTAAGCCATTAACCGCCCAAGAAATAAAGGAAATTCTCCAGCGCAATCTCCAGTTTAATCGTACATTTCTCACTTTGACGGATGGTCAAAAGCTATTAGATGTATTGGAGCAGCGCAACTAACAAGGCCAGGCAGATTGCTCCGGGCTTCGACCCTCCGCAGACACTCAACGCTGCTCAACTGTTGAGCGAACCACTGCACTCCCATTTTCGTTGCACATGTGGCGGCATTGACCGCTCGTACTGACGAAGTTAAACAAATAAGGAAACCCAATGATTGATCATTTAAGTACATATGCTAAAGATTATGCTGCAACCAAAAAATTCTACAGAGATTCATTGGCTGTTCTTGGTTATCACATGCAAGAGGAATATGTTGCAGGTTGGAATAAAGATTTCCCAAACCAAAGAGTATGTGCTTTTGGCCCAGAAAAGACTCCAATCTTTTGGATTATAGAAGTTAAAGAAAGTTATACGCCGAGGCATATTGCTTTTTCAGCGGCCAATAGAGATGCTGTGGACTCCTTTCACAAAGCCGCGATGAAAAGTGGTGGAAGAGACAATGGCAAACCAGGCTTACGCAATGAATATCATGAACATTACTATGGTGCATTTGCATTAGATCCTGATGGCAATAACATTGAGGCTGTTTGCCATCTGCCCGAATAAACTGTTGAACAAGGCGCTAACTTTTTAGACAAAAAATTGGACTGAACAGTCGTTGTTGGGCAACGCCTGTCCACATACATGGTGTTTCGAAATTCACGTTAAACCCATGTGCAATCACCAGCAAAATAGAAACACAGCGAATGACTGAAATTCCACTTACAAGGGTAATCGCGAGTAAAGAAAAACAGCTTCAAATTCGTAATTCCGTCAGCAATGCAGTAAACATCCCCGGCGTTGCCCATATTGCTAGCGAGAAAGATGTAGACGCATTAACCTCGCTATTAGATAACCCAGAGATATCCAAACCAATTTATACACTTCCCCAGCAGATCAATCGCAACACCATTTCTGCATTTATTAATAAACATATTGAAGATCGTGCACTTGGCGAAGGTCTATTGATGGTCAGTACGGATGAGAGCGGCGTAGCCAGCGCGTATTACGATATTCAATTTTGGCCCCAATGGGCTGCTTGTGAGCTTGGCGGTGCCATTCGTGGCGACAGGCAGGGTGCTGGCCAGGGTAGCGACGGCGCAATCGCAGCTTTTAGCTGGCTGTTTGAAACTATTGGTGTTGATCTGATTTGTGAGACGGCGGCGCTTGATAATACTCGCACGGCGCATCTCCTTGAGCGAATCGGATTTACCTACATGGGCGAAATCGAGAGCCAGTTAGCCGATGGAGGTGTGCGACCTTCACATTACTGGGAATTGAGCAAGGCCAATTGGTATCGCCGATTGCTCAAAAAGTAACAAGGCAAAACCTACACTTCGCTTCGGTTTACCGTATATCTCCGCGCTAAATACAGCATGCCGCACCTCCGCTACCCAATTAGATAAAACCGCTAATACGCGGGTCTTTTGACCTGGCATCTAACCGCCACCAGGGTGGATGCCCGATTGAACCAATCGCGCAGGGTTGCAAACTGAGCCGCCGATCAGCCGCTTACAGAGTCACTGTTCGACGCTGATTTTTTCCCCGGCATATTCCGTCGACGTCGCCCTTACCACCGGTTGCACCATCAACGATTTGCCATCGTACCCAATATGCGGTTGTAGGTAGGGCTCGAACTGCACCGTATCCTCTCCCCCGGCCAACCAGCGCTCGACAAAATGAGTATCCGCCGGCGCAATCATCGGCAGAGATTTCTCATGGTACTTTTTCGTCGCCGGATGGGCGTCCAGCGTGATGATGGAGCAGCTGAGCAAATCACCCCAGGTCTTGTACAGGCCGCAGAAGAAAAACGGCGCACCGTAACTGAACTCCACCGGATTCTTGCCACCCTGGCTCTCGACCCAGGCGGTCGCCGGGATCAGGCAGCGGGACTTGCGGTATTCGGGGCGGGTGCCGAGTTTTTTCCAGTTGCTGTTGATCGACCAGTATTTGCGGTGCGGTTTCCAGCCGTCGCCATCGCGCTCCATATACAGATGCCAGATCGCGTTTTCGATTTCGGGATCGCCATGTCTAGCGGTGACGATGGACACCTGCTGTGTCGGGCGGCGGCGACGCCCGAAGATCATGCGCTGCGGGTGGTGCACGCCGTAGATGTCCAGAAAGCGCTCAATGCCCGCGTGATCATCCACATCGAAGACACTGCACATCAGGACTGCACCGCGACCGGCTGCGACCCGCGCAGCGTCAGCATTGAAATTGCCAGCGCCGCCAGCGCACACAGCGCGATCGCCGCCACCAGTGGCAAGGGCGTGCCGTCGAACACCAGGCTGACGATTATGATGGCCACGGCTCCGAGCAGCATTTGCAAAGCCCCGCCCAGCGCGGCGGCCGTGCCGGCGATGGGGCCGTGCTCCTCGAGCGACAGTACCATCGAAGTCGGTATCACCAGCCCAAGGAAAACATTACACAACAGCAGCATCGCCACCAGCACCGGGAAATCCGCAAAGCCTGCAGCGATCACCGCCAGCATCAGCGTGGCGCTGGCGGCAAAGCCGGCCACCGCCCAGCGCACCACGGCCACCGAGCCGAAGCGCTCGCCGAGATTCGCGGCGAACTGGCTGGAGGTGAAAAAGCCGAGCGCGTTCAGGGCAAAGGCGAGGCTGAACTGCGTCGGTGTCAGCCCGTAGTGGCCCGTATACAGGAAGGACGACGTGGACAGGAAAACGAAAAAGCTCGACATGCCGAGGCCACCGATCACGGTGAGCCCCATATAGCCGGGATCGCGCAGCAAGGTGGCAAAGGCGCTGCGCATGGCGCCGAACTGGAAAGGTACGCGATCCTCGGCACGCAGCGTCTCCGGCAGGCCTACACCGGCGAGCACCAGGCTCAGCACCGTGGCCGCCGCCACCGCGATAAACACCGACGGCCAGCCGAAGGGCCCGATCAGCGCGCTGCCGGCCAGCGGCGCCAGCATCGGCGAGATGGAAATCACCAGCATTACCGTCGTCATCAGGCGCGTGGCCTCGGTGCCGGTATAGCGGTCGCGAATCACTGCTCGCGGGATGGACATTACCGAGGCGGCGCCAACCCCCTGGATAAAACGCAGCGCGATCAGCCATTCGATCGTGGGCGCCAAGGCGCAACCGACGGACGCCACCGCAAACAGCACCAGGCCGAAATACAACGGCGGTTTGCGCCCGAACATATCGGAGGCCGGGCCATAGAACAGCTGGCAGATGCCGAACGCGATGAAAAAGGACATCAGCGTGTACTGGGTGGCCTCCACCGGCGCCCCCAGGCTGTCGGCAATAACCGGCAGCGCCGGCAGGTACATATCGATCGCAAACGGGCCGACACAGCTCAACAAACCGAGAATCAGCGCCATCCTGACCAGATCCGATTGCATATCCCAATTCCAATAATTCTGCTGATTACTTCCCGGCCTTGGCTAGTCGTAGATAAGCGCGGGGCGACTCACCGATTCTAGCAGGATAAATAGCGGCATCTCTGCATCATCCCGTCGAAACATCCCAAATAAAACCAGCATTAAGGGTCAATTTGACAAAAATAGAACTATTACCGGAAACCCCGTCCGCATCTAACTTAGGATTCAAAACTTCAGTAAACAGGCAGACGGCAATTGGCGAGCCCCTGTGCTGAGGGCTCTGCTTGCAAAAGACCGAACGCATCTCGCCCGGCCAAATGCCCAGAAAGCAGCTGACCTGATGGTCAGTCATTAGTATCCAGTTTTAGACACACGGAAGTTCGACCTAGTCGTTGAACGTTGCTCGATCACGGACCGCAGTAGCAACCGCTGGATTTGTCGCCCGTACTTACCGGCGACAATGTTGCAGATACAGGTGATCGCCATGTTTGGCAGACAACTTCCCAGCCCGAACGCTGCGTTCGGTGACCACAGTTTTGACCGATGTGCCGCATTGGGGCAGCGCAGATGAATCTCCCCAAGCGCCTCAAACTCCCGCAGGTGCTGAAGCGCCCGCTCGGACTCTTCATCAATCCCTCCGACTACCGGTTCCTGGGTGACCTCCTTACCCGGTGGCCAGTCGGTGTAGCGCCTGCCACAAATGCCGGCCAAACCGCTACTGTGGCTGCGGATTCCCACAACTCCCAGCCCCAGGCGATGGTCGCCGAGCCAAAACATGTGCCACGCCCCGCAGCGCGCCCCCGGCGGCAGCGCCTGCGCCAGCCCGAAGCGCGCACACTGCGGCGCCGCGTCGATCAACTGGCCCCCATCACCACCACGCCCTGCTGGGTAATCACGCTGGACCCGGAGGGTGCGAGGGCGCGTACGCTGCTGTCGGCGCTGAAAGAACAGCGACTGCCGGCCCGCACCATTGGCGGTGTCGATGGCCGCGGCGGCATGCCGGCGCTACAAGCGGGCGAACGGATTGCCAGCGGTACCACGCGCTGGCGCCACCTGTGCGAGCTGAAAAGCTCCGAGGTGGGTTGTTACCTGGCACACCTGCGCGCAATCCGCCGGGCCTACGAATCCGGGCTGGAACGGGTCTGTATTCTCGAGGACGATGTCCATTTGGAGCCCGATTTCGGCAAAGTGCTCGCGGAGCTGGAGCAACTGCCGGCCGACGTGGAAATGGTTCGCCTGATGGGACTCAAGGTACGCAAGCGCAAGGAAGTGCAAACCCTGACCGATGGAAACTACCGGCTGGTGCGCCCGGAACGCGGCTGGTGCGGTGCCCAGGGTTATCTGATCAATCGCGCCGGCATGAAGAAAGTTTTGGATTACGGCAGCCGAATTTTCGAACCCATCGACAAGCTGTTCGATCACTTCTGGGAATATGACCTGCACGTGTACGGCGTCGAGCCGCACCTGCTGTGGGAGACCGAGCACGAATCGAGCATCAAGAAATCCAATGTCCACCGGGACAGGGTTTCGCGGTGGCTCTACTGGCTGCACCCGCTGGGCAAACTCTGGCGCAGCCTGAAGCGCCATGCGTACCTGCGCAGTCACGCGAGGGAGTTCTACCCGGCACAGAAACCGCAGGGGCGCCCGGGCCGCACGGCAAGGATGAAACAGTAACTGGCAATTGCAACCGGCGACGTCAGTATTCCCAGTAGCGCTGCATTTTCAGGAACATGAAAGAAGCGGTCCAGGTGATCATCATCAGGCCGGCGAGCGCCTCCAGGCCGGCGGTGAAACGCAGATGTCCCATCGGCTCGATGTCACCAAACCCCAGTGAGGTATAGGTCGTAAAAGAAAAGTAGGCACAGTCGATCAGGCTGCCATCAAAGTTGCCCAGCAGCGTGTCGAAGTGCATCGAGTGCACCATAAAGTAATAGCCGATCGCAAACAGCCAGATCTCGACGACGTGCGCGAGCATGGCGCCGAACACACCGATCAGCACCGCCAGATTGCGCCTTACCGATAGCCTCTGCCCCAGTCGAAACAGACCATTCAGCGCCTCGTGGTGAATCACCACCGTCAACCCGACAAGCAGACTGTTGAGCAGAAACGCAACGAGCATTTCAGCGGCGCCCCCGGAAAAACTCCTTGACCAGGCCGCCGGCTTCTTCAGCCATCACCCCGCCTTCCACCGCGATCTTGTGATTGAAAAAATCCGCTTCACCCAGCTTCAGCCGACTTTCCACGGCACCGGCGCGAGGCTCAGGTGCGCCGTACACCAGCCGTGTGACGCGCGCGTGCACCATCGCGCCGAAGCACATGGTGCAGGGTTCGATCGTCACATAAAGGGTGGTCTGCGGCAGGCGGTAATTCTGCAGCTGTTCCGCCGCGTGGCGCAGGGCGACGATCTCCGCGTGGGCACTGGGATCGCAGTTGCCGATGGGGCGGTTGCTGCCCTCGCCAATAATTTTTCCTTCATGCACCAGCACGGCGCCAACCGGCACCTCGCCGCGCTCGCCGGCAATTTCCGCCAGCTCCAGTGCGCGACGCATAAATCCATAATCTCTCGGGGTTGCCATAAAATCCGTTCTGTTATTTCTTACAGATCAACCTGCGTACAACGAAGTCGGCCTCCAGCTTCAGGCTTTCCCGCAGCTCGAGTTCGCGGCGCACGTCACTGTTGCCCTTCCAGGCAAAGGGTGTCATAGCGAGGAAATCTGCTATGGCTTCGCGGCCCTGTAATTTAAACGGAAAACAGCAGCGCAGTTCCACCTCGGGAACGAAACCCTCCACCGGCTTGGGCGGCGCATGTTGACGCGGCTCGTCATAGAGTGCCGACTTCAGCGGCCACAGGTGCTCCGGCCCCGGCGCTACGTCCAGCAGGGAGCCGCCCGGGTTCAGTACACGCTGCATTTCCGCATCCGCCGCTGGCGCAAATACCCGTAACAGGTGGTCGACACTGTCCTTTGCCAACGGCAACTCCACACTACTCGCTACGACAAATTGCGTATCGGCCTGACTCTTTGCCGCCATGCGTATACCGGCCTTGGAAATATCCACGCCAGCCAATGCCTGCGCCGGCCAACCGGCCTCCTGCAACTGGCGCGGGTAATAGCCCTCACCGCAACCAATGTCGAGCAGCTGGCGACCCGGCGCATAGGGCAACAGCGCCACGATCGCCTCCACCAGCGGCCGGTAAATACCGGCCTCGAGGAAGCGGTGCCGCGCCTGTAACATTTCCGCGGAATCACCGGGCTCCTTGCTGCGCTTTTTATTCACCGGCAGCAGATTGACATAGCCCTCACGGGCGCAGTCAAAACTGTGTCGATTGGTACAGCGCCAAGTGCTATCGCCGATTTCCAGGGGTAGATGACAGACAGGGCATTGCCAGATCATTCTGCTTCCAGGGATTCAGGTTGCTTTGATTGAGCGGCCGGCTCCTTGCGCAGAATCAAATCCGCAGCCTTCTCCGCGATTGCGATCACCGGCGCGTTGGTATTGCCGCTGATCAGGGTGGGCATTATGGAGGCGTCCACCACGCGCAGTCCATTGACGCCGTGGACTTTTAACTCTTCGTCGACTACCGCCAGATCATCACGGCCCATCTTACAGGTGCCCACCGGATGATAGATGGTTTCTGCATGGCGACGTATAAATCGCTTGATGGAAAGCTTGCTCATCAGCGGCTTTGTCGGCAGCCACCAGCGCTGATGGTAGCGCTGCAAATCAGACCGCAGCAGGATGTCACGGGCCATCTCGAAGCCTTCCATCATCACCGCCATATCTTCGGCGTCACTCAGATAATTGGGCTGAATCAATGGCATAGAGCGGGGATCATTATTAGCCAGTGTTATTTCGCCGCGGCTCTTTGGGCGCAGCGCACAGGCGTGTAGTGAATAGCCGTAACCGCCCGGTTTTTTCAGACCGTGTTCAAAAAGCGGTGCGGAGGTCAGGTGAAACTGAATATCCGGGTTTCCGCCCGCCCTACTGGAGCAGGCGAATCCGCCCGCCTCGGCCACGTTGTTGGTCAGCGGGCCGCGATTGAGGAACAGCAGCTCGGGCAGGCGCAGCGCCGTCTGCAACTTCGGCAGAAAGGACTCGGAAAAGGTCACCGGCTCCGAGGCCTGCACCACCTGGGTAATGTCCAGGTGGTCCTGCAGGTTTTTTCCCACCCCCGGCAAATGCGCCTGGGGCACGATGCCGAACTCTTTCAATTCCTGTTCCGGGCCGATACCGGAGAGCAGCAACAATTGTGGCGACTGAATCGCGCCGGCGCAGAGCAGCACTTCCTTGTTGGCCAGTATGCGCTTGCCATTCAGCAGCTCCACACCAGTCACCCTGTCGCCCTTGAACAGCAGGCGCGCGGCCTGACTGCGGGTGAACACACTCAGGTTGGGACGGTTTTTCACCGGATGCAGGTAGGCAGCGGCAGCCGAGCAACGCCGGCCGTTTTTTTGCGTTACCTGATAAAAGCCGACGCCGTTCTGCTGGCTGGCGTTGAAATCATTATTGAGCCGATGACCGGCGGATTGGGCTGCGCGCACAAATGCGCGCCCGGCCTCGGTCTTCCACCTCAGGTCGGACACTTTCAGCGGGCCGTAACCGCTGTGGTGCGCGTCGCTGCCGCGTTCGTTGCCTTCCGACAGCAGGAAGTACGGCAGCATATCGCGCCATCCCCAGCCGGGATTACCCGCCGCCTCCCAGGCATCGTAGTCGGCGCCATTGCCGCGGATGTAGATCATTGCATTGATTGAGCTGCTGCCGCCGAGAGTGCGACCGCGCGGCCAGAAGAGCCGGCGCCCTTCCAAGTGCTGCTGTGGCTCGGTGTAGTGATGCAGGTTGTAGCGCTTGCCCGGCACCAGGTAGCCGATCCCCGCCGGCATGCTGATCAGCAAACTGCGATCGGAAGGTCCCGCCTCCAGCAGGCACACGCGGTGCTGCTCATCGGCACTCAGGCGGTTGGCCAGCACGCAACCGGCGGAACCGCCACCGACAATTACATAGTCGAATACCATTTGGCGGGGCATAGGCTCTCTGCTCTTTTTGTTGTTGGAATGGCCCTGACGGTACACTCGGCAACTGCGAAATCACAAGGCGTCACGGCAGTAACCGATGAGCGATTCCGAATTCAGCGATAAAAAAATCCTGCAAAGCTGGCACAGCAATGCGGCACCCTGGATCCGGGCGATCGATGGCGCCACAATCGCCAGCCGCAAACTGGTTACAGATGGAGCAATTGTAGCTGCCGTGCTGGATCACCGGCCCGGCTCAGTCCTCGACGTCGGCTGCGGCGAGGGCTGGCTGGCGCGGGCGCTGGCCATCAACGGCATCGAAGTTCTCGGGATCGACGCCGTGCCGGAGCTGCTCGAAGCGGCGCGGCGGCGCGCCGGGCCCGGGGAGAGCTATCGGCAGCTCTCCTATGAGGCGCTGGCCGCGGGCGAGCTGCGGCAACGGTTTGACTTGATGGTGTGCAATTTTTCCCTGATCGGCGATACGTCCGTAGCGCGACTGGTCGCCGCAGCACCGGCACTACTGAACCCCGGCGGGCACCTGCTGGTGCAGACGTTACACCCGCTGGTCGCCTGCGGCGACACCGAATACCGCGATGGCTGGCGGCACGGTTCCTGGGACGGTTTCAGTGAGGATTTTCGCGACCCTGCCCCATGGTATTTCCGCACGCTGGAATCCTGGCTGGCGCTGTATCGCCGCATTGGACTGGAATTGGTCCTGGTGCAGGAGCCCCTGCACCCGGAAACCGGCAGACCCGCCTCACTGATCCTGAGCGGACGAGTCTCTGCCGATAATCGCGTCTAGCGCCGGGCAGTGCTCGGCGCTAGCTCCGGCACGACGGCGCGGCCGGCACGGCGGCTATCGGCGCTGCGGGCGCGCAGCGCTTTTACCGCGGCGGCAGGCACCGGATCTGCCAGCAGCTGCCAGCGCTCGCCATCAAAGTACTCCAGATCCAGGCCGGGATACGGCAGCGCCATCAGCAGCTGACCGTTCTCGACCAGCGCGCCCGGCACTGGCACCCGGTAGCCCACGCCGCTCAGGTCGAGCTTCAACAGTTCCTTGTTGCCGAGCGCGGCGGCAAAGTCCCGCCAGTCCGCCTGCAGCGCGCGCTTGTCCACCGCACTGGTTTCGGCGGAGAACTGCTGCCCCTCGACCAGCGGCAGCTCCCAGTCTGCCCGGTGCCAGGCGCGTTCTGCCAGCGCCAGCAGGCGCGGGAAAATCATGTATTCCACCTGGGCGTCGGTGCGCACGACTTCGCTCCACAGCTGCCCCTGGATGCCACGCACCCGTTCGGCGAACTCCGCCGCGGGCGATGTCGCCGACCAGCTGTTGCCGTCGCGATTGGTGGAAATTTCCGCCAGTTGCGCGGTGTTCAGCGGCGCATAACTGAAAGTTTTCTTGGTCGGGGTATGGCGCGAGGCCCAGTAGTAGCCGCTTTCCTTCGGGTCCACTTCGTAGGGCATGTCGAAGTAGAGGAAATCCGAGTGCGACTGCACTACGTCGAAACCGGCGTCCGCCAGGTGGCCGCTGTGTTCCGTTCCGCCCCACGGCAGCTGCTCCCAGGAATTCACATAGTTGTCCGCGGTAGCCAGCGCCTTATTCGCGTCATCGATGTGTTTGACGCCATCGTGCCAGGCCGCCATGGTCGCAATGCCGGCCTCAGCCACCAGGCCGCTAACCCGCTTGGCGTAATATGCGCCCAGCTCCTCGATAGACGCGGCGCCGCCATTCGCTACCAGTTTCTGACATTGGGGTGAGCTGCTCCACGGCTGCTGGCGCGCCTCTGCCACTACATCGCCCTTTTCCGGGTCGCTGCCCGGGGCGTCCTCGAAGCTGTTGCCGGCGAGGATGTTTTTTGCCTCGTCGCCACCGAAGTGCCAGCTGGTCAGCGGGCTGCCGGCGGCGAGGTGCATGGCCTGCACTTCGCGAATCAGCTTGCCGACAAAACGGTAGGTGGAATCGAGGCAGGGGTTGATATAGCTATCGTCGTAGAACTGTACCGACAGATACCGGGTGTCGTCCTTGGGATCGAGCAGGCGATATTCACCGGCTCCCTGCGGATCCTGCTCCTGCAGCCGGCGATAGCGCGCCTCCATGGCCACGATTGCCGCACGGGCGTGCGCTGGCATATCGAATTCGGGCACAACCTCGATATGGCGCGCCGCGGCGTAACGGACGATCTCGATATAGTCATCGACACTGAAATAGCCGCTGCCGTTGTTGTCACTGTTGGGCCCCGAGCCCAGCTGCGGCAGCAGACAGCGGGTTTCCGTCAGGTCGAAGCAGCGCTGGCTGCCCACCTCGGTCAGCTCCGGCAGGCCCGGGATCTCCAGGCGCCAACCCTCATCGTCCGACAGGTGGAAGTGGAAGCGATTGAGTTTGTAGGCGGCCATCTGGTCCAGCAGCTTCAGCACCACCTGCTTGCTGTGGAAGTTACGGCCCACATCCAGGAACATGCCGCGATGCGGGAAGCGCGGCGCGTCCTCCACCTCCACCCGCGCCAGCGTGCGGCTCTTCACATCCACCAGCGCCAGCAGCGACTGCAGACCATAGAAAGCCCCCGCCTGATCGTAACCGAGCACTTCCGCACCGCGCTCGCCGACCGCCAGCCGGTAGGCGCCGGGGGTCTTGTCGACAAAGGCCGCCCCGTCGATGTCCACCCGCACCGGATAGGCACCGGGCCCGGTCGGTGCCAGCTGCAACTGCTCCAGGCGCTGGCGGAAGGCGTGCAGGCTCGGGCTGGCCAGCGGGCCCGCGTCCACGGCGATCCCGGTAGTGAGTGCGAATGGCTCGCCGGAGGTCTGTACCCACAGCGGCTGCGGAATAATACGCGCGCGCCAGCGGTCGTCCGCCGCGGGCGCGTCCGCGCTATATTGGGCGTAGCGGCTCTCGGCCGTGGCCAGCACATTGGCATCCGCCACGGCGCGCTTCCAGTTATCCGGATTGTTCTTGTTGATCGGCAGCACCAGCGCCTCGATGCTGTCGCTGTCGGTGGACTCAATCACGCGGGCGGTACCCTCGCCATCGACGGTGAACAGCCGCGGCATAAAATCGGACTCGAACTGCATCCAGTACTCGGCGAGAAAGTCCAGCTCGAGGAGTTCACCGGCGCCAATTCCGGTGAACTTATCAGTCGGCACCAGGCGATGCAGGTCGCCCTTGACGTGCTCCAGCAGGAAATCATCGCGGTTCCGCAGGCTGAGGGTGCGACGCACGCTGTGGAAGTAGAGCGTCCAGTCGCGCTCCTCGGCGCCGATGGCCGGCCCTTCATTGATCAGGTTGATCCGGTAGGTGGAGCAGATAGCGCCGCTGCCCCCGGCGCGCTTGCAGTCGGCCCGCAGGGCCGCATCCACGCCCTGGAAGTTGGTCAATACTTCCTGCGTCACCGAGAAGTTCTGCGCAATCTGCTCGGCGGCCGTGACTGCGCCTCGATCCGGTTCACTGCAGGCGGCAACAAGACCACCGAGGGCCAGGGCGAGGAAAAATGGGGCGCGGGTCATGACTGTTCTCTTATTTTTGTCTGAGAACGCCACCTTAACGAAAAAGACAGCGCTGTCAACCGCTTCACCGCTAAATCCATCGACAAAGGGATCACAACTCGGAGGACGTCCGCGTCACGACCCAAAGGCAAGGTAAGTGAGAATGAGCAGACAGTTACGCCGGCACCTAGGGTCGATGGAAAGCGCGACCTAGATCAAGTTTTCATTAGAAGGGAGGCTGTATCGTAAAAAGCGACAATAAGAAACTTTGGCGCTCTGCTTCGCACTGCCGCAAGCAAATGAGCAACAATGAGAAAACCCAGCAGTGATGCCGCCTCTGGCGCAGTGACCGCCTTTCTGGCGCTGTCCACAAACTCAGGTTGCATTGGGCGACGAAGTTATGCGATACAACAGTTCATTAAGGGTGAACCATAATAAATTCAACGGCTGCTGATCAGCCGTTTGGCTAAGAAGTAGACGCCCGGGGTAGACGACATGGAACATTGCAGTTTTCGATTCCGTACCAGCAAACACCTGCTAGCCGTGTTTAGTCTGCTGTTGTTGCCCGCCGCCAGTTCCTGTCTCGCCGATGAGCTGTTTATCCCCGATTCCAGTAGCGCCCTGAACCTGCAGGCCGACGGGACATTTTTCATTGACAGCGCTTTCGGTATGGACAATGTGGCCCTGTACGAGTCGGCGGAAAACCTGCGCAACAATTCCATGGGCTTAGTGCACCGGCGCCTGAACTACCAGTGGCTGCAGATGCACACCAATCCAGACCAGTTTCAGCCCGTCACCGGCGGCAAAGCCCTGAATGAAATCCTGAAGATGGGCTGGCAGACCTACCGCGAAAAGAACCGACGCAAGCTCGACAACGGCCTGATGCGCTATACCAGCGGGCACGGCAAGATCGGCAAGGCGTTCGATTACGACGTGCGGCTGTCCGACGATAAATTCAAGTTCTCATTCGAGTACGAGTTCTAAACTCCAACTCCAGTATCAATTTCCGGTTTGTTAGAATCTCCGCCAATTCATACTTGGCGGAGATTGCCGTGAGCACCCCAGACACCCCCACTTCCTTTTCCCAACTGCCCCGCGCGAGCGTCGGTCGGCGCCTGGCCGCACTGGTTTACGATGCACTGATCATCATGGGACTGCTGATGGTGTACGGCTTTGTCGCGATGCTGGTGGCATCGGCCGTGGTCGGCCTGAACTGCCAGCCCGAGGAGCTGGACTACAACCCCTGTGTCAGCGGCCCGCTGTTCCAGCTGGGCGGGCTGGCAGTCATTGCCGGCTACTTCTTCTGGTCCTGGCGTGCGGCCGGCCAGACGATCGGCATGCGCGCCTGGCGCCTGCTGCTGGCCAGCCCCGGCGGCGTCCAGCTTAGCTGGCGCCAGTGCGTGTTGCGAGCGGTGACTGCCCCCCTGTCCCTCACCTGTTTCGGCCTTGGCTATTTCTGGGCGTGGACCCGCGCCGACCGGGCCAGCTGGCACGACATCATCTCGGGCTCTGAAGTGCGGCTACTGCCGAAGAAGAAAAAATAAAGCGGAAAACAGTTATTGCGACCGATTCGCGGCCGGAAGTGATTCTGGCCGCCATACCACCCCACTCAGCGGGCCCGCTTGAGCAGCAGCCACCCTACCAGGAAACAAAACAATATCGGCACTAAGACCGCAATAAACGGCGGGAAGCCGAATACCAACGAGGATGGCCCGAGCATATCCTGCATGGTCTGGAACACTATGCCCACGATCACACCGGTAAACACCCGCAGACCAGTCGTCACCTCCCTCAATGGACCAAAAATAAAGGAGATGGCCACCATGACGAGGCTGGCGATGGTCAGGGGTTGCAGCAATTTCTTCCAAAACTGCAGCCAGTAACGGCTGGAGTCCTCGCCCTTGCGATCGAGGAACGTACCATAGGACCACAAGTTTCGCGGCGAAAGATCCGACGGCAACGGTACGACCAGGGCAAAAAGCTCTGGCGATACATCTGTATGCCATTCACTCTCCGTAGTCACCTCGCTCATGGATCTCTCGGCCGTAAAGGTGGTGGCGCGGCTGTTTTCCAGCATCCACTCGTCGCCGCCAAAACGGCCGCGCTCGGAGAATTCCACCCGTTGCAGCTCGCGCTCCTCGCCAAAGCGGTAGCGGGTAACGCCGTACAGCACACCGTCGGGCAATGCCGCATTGAAATGAACGAACTCGCCGCTGTCCTTGAGCCACAAGCCCTGCTCCAGGCCGCTGGCTTCGAGCTCCCCAAGCTCCCGGGCCTTGAGGTTTTCCGCCACCTGATTGGTCTTGGGAATAACAAATTCCGCCAGCGCCAGTCCCAACATGATCAATAAAAGAACGGGCTTCATTACCGCCCAGGCGATGCGGCCGATGGAAACGCCGGCCGCCCGCATGACCGTCAGCTCGCTGGTACCGGCGAGCGTGCCCAGCCCCACCATGCAGCCCACCAGCGCCGAGAAACCGAGCTGGTCGTAGATACCATCCGGAATCTTCCAGGCTACATACTGCAGCACATCGATGAACTGGTAATCGGCCTTCATCTCGCCCAGCTCATCGACCATGGCAAAGATCACATCCAGGCCGACAATCACCAGCAGTACGGCACCGACGGCCAGTGCGATAGTGCGTCCGATATACAAATCCAGCTTACGCATCTGCTGATCCTCCGGACTGCTCTGCCGACGGGCGCTTCGGGCGCCGGCGCCAGTTACCGCCACCGAGCAGGATCAGGCCCAGGATCAGGAACGGGGGATGCACCAACCATATTGCAGCCGGATTGCCGATCTTGCCGTCTTCGATGGCTCCACGCACCCCCTGCAGAATGACCAGGTAGGTGATGTACAACAGCACTGCAGGCATCATCTTGGCGTAGCGTCCCTGGCGAGGATTGGTGCGCGACAGGGGTACTGCCAGTACAGCCACCACCATCACCAGTACCGGCAGGCTAAAACGCCAGTGCAGAAAAGCGCGCTCTTGGGGCATATCGCTGCGCCACAGGTCGAGCGTCGATGTGGCTTCCATCCGATCGCCCCAATTACTGCGCTTTTGCTGAACCTCCAGCTGCACCTCGTAACTGGTGAACTTCATCAAACGGTAATCCCGCTGCCCCGGCACCCCCTCATAGCGGTAGCCATCGCGCAGTACCAGGTAGCGTAGCCCGGTATCCGGATCAATCTCTTGTACCCCTTCCCGCGCCAGGATCACAATCTGCTGGTCGGCCTCGGTTTCCGCACTGGAACTACCCAGTTCAGCAAGAAACACCTCGTGCATCGTGGATTTGTCTTTGCTGAGGGAATCCGCGTAATAGACGGCCCTGTTACCCTCGGTGGCGACAAATTTCTTCGGCACCAGATGATCGAATTCGCTACGCGACTTATCCGCCGTCAGCAAGCCAGACGAACGTTCCATACCTGTCGGCGAGAAATAGAGGCTCATTGACGCCACCACCAGCGCCACCATAAAGGCCGGCGCCAATGTGTACATCAGCAGGCGCCGCTCACTGAAACCACAAGCGTGCAATACCGTCATTTCACTTTCGATATACAGGCGGCCGTAGGCGAGTAGAATGCCGACGAACAGACCCAGCGGCAGCACCAGCTCCAGGAAACTGGGCATTCGATAGCCAATCAGGGAAAAAAGGATATTGGCCGAGAGATCGCCAGCAGCGGCCTCCGCCAGGTATTTCACGAAGCGGCCGCTCATCACCATCAACATCAAAACAGCGCTGACTGCCAGCGTGGCGAAAAGCAGCTCGCGGCAGAGATAGCGGAAAATAATCACAGGACGAACGGATTCCTTGGCGACAGCGGTGTGATGAATTGTGGATCAAAAAATGAGCAAGTTCCCGCCGAATACAGCAATCCAGCAGCTGGCGGGTTAAACTTGTGCGGCGCATTATCGCCAAAAATATTTGCAATGTCTCGGCTCAGAGCCATTGATTCAGGTTAATAAAGGAAAAGGAATTATGCAGTTCTCTGCGAAGGTCTCCGATATCAGCAAGCAGCGCAACGCATGCGCCATTATTTCAGCAGATGCCAAAAACCGCTTTAGCGCCAGTGGTACCGCTCTGGACCAGGCAACGAATGGTTTTATCGGCAAAGTGCTGAAGCGCGGCGACCTCGGCAGCAAGCTCGGCAGTACCCTGCTGTTGAATCTGGTGGATGGCCCGGCAGAGCGTGTGCTGCTGGTGCGCGGCGGTGACGGCATACTGAGCCAGGCGGAATTCCGCAAGCTGGCCAAGGCCAGCGCCAACGGTGTCAAAGGCTATAAGGACGCCACCAGCTACCTGACCGAACTGGAAGTTACCGACGCCGACAGCGCCTGGCAGGCGCAGCAACTGGCACTGGCTGCCGGCCTCGCCACCTACAAATTTACCCGCTGTCACAGCGAGGCCAAGGGCAATCCGCTGGCCAAGTTCACCGTGCACGCGCCGGAGCGCAAACAGCTGAAGGCCGTGCAGCGCGGTGTGGAGCTGGGCGCGGCCCAGGCCGCAGGCAGCAATGTGGCGCGCGAACTGGGCAACCTGCCCGGCAATATCTGCACGCCGACCTATCTAGCCTCCGAAGCGCGCGCACTGGCCAAAAAACATGCGAAATTGACCACCACCGTGCTCGACGAGAAGAAAATGCAGTCCCTTGGCATGGGCGCCTTCCTGAGCGTTTCCAAGGGCAGCGATCAGCCACCGGCGCTGATCGCCATGCAGTACAAGGGCGGCAAGGCCGGCGATAAGCCGGTGGTGCTGGTCGGCAAGGGCATCACCTTCGATACCGGCGGCATCAGCCTCAAGCCCGGCCTGCAGATGGACGAGATGAAGTTCGATATGTGCGGCGCAGCCAGTGTGTTCGGCGTGATGAATGCGCTGCTGGAGCTGCAGCCGGCCATCAACGTGGTAGGACTGGTTGCGGCGGCGGAAAATATGCCCAGCGGCCGCGCCAGCAAGCCCGGCGACATTGTCACCTCCATGTCGGGCAAGACCATCGAGATCCTCAATACCGACGCCGAGGGCCGCCTGGTGCTGTGTGACACCCTGACTTACGCCGCCAAGTACAAACCCGAAGTGGTGATCGATGTCGCCACCCTCACCGGAGCCTGTGTGATCGCGCTGGGCAACCACGCCACCGGTCTCTATGCGAACAAGGACGAACTCGCCGCAGAACTGCTCGCCGCCGGCGAGCGCACCGGCGACCGAGCCTGGCAAATGCCGCTGTGGGACGAATATCAATCATCGCTGGACTCCAATTTCGCCGACATCCAGAATATCGGCGGCCGCGAGGCCGGCTCCGTGACCGCGGCCTGCTTCCTGGCCCGGTTTGCCGAAGATTACACCTGGGCGCACCTGGATATTGCCGGCAGTGCCTGGAATTCCGGCGGCGCCAAGGGCGCAACCGGCCGTCCGGTGCCGCTGCTGGTGGAATACCTGCTCGGCAAATAAACCCAGCCACAGGCAGCCGGGCCAGCGCCCGGCCGCTGTTGTTGCGCAGGGGCGTCGGCGGGAGGGAGCCCGGCGACGATCCCCGGCGACAGAATTGAATCGATCCACAAATCAGCCCCCAGCCGTATCGGTAACACAATGACCCGCATCGATTTCTACGTACTCCCATCCGCACAACCCGCAGAAGCCGATATCTTCGCCTGTCGCCTGGCCGAGAAGGCCTATCGCAGCGGCCTGCGGGTGCTGCTGGCGGTAGACGACAAGGCGCGGGCGGATCAGCTGGATCAGTTATTGTGGACTTTCCGCGAGGACAGTTTCTTGCCCCACGCCCCGCAGGGCGCGGAGCAGAACGCCGCCGTGGAGATCAACTGCGGCGAGGATCCGGGCATGCACCACGGCCTGCTGATCAACCTGTGCAGCGAGGTGCCCGGCTGGTTCAGCCGCTTCGAGCGGCTGGCGGAAATCGTCGTGCAGCAGCCGGACGTGCTGGCGCGGTCGCGATCGCGCTTCAGCCACTTCCGCGATCGCGGATATCCGTTACAATCCCATAAAATCAATTAATCCTTGGTAAGCAGCCACTCACACAGCTATGGCCGGTCGAAAGAACAAGCACAAACAGCGCGGACACCAGCGCGGGCAGTCCGGTGACCTGCTCAACGAGCTGAACTCCCTGCGCGACCTGCTCGGCAGTGAAGAGCTTGGCGACATCCCGCTGCTGGACCAGGTCGCGTCGCCCGGCCAGCCGCCGGCGTCAGCGACGCCGCCGGCGAGCCCCCGGCCACCGGAACCACTGGACGAGATCGACCTGCCGATCCTGTTCTCGCCGGTCGACGAGGAACCCTCCGAGGATTACCGCACCGAACTGAACGAATCCGACCTCAAGTTGCTGCGTCCGCTGCAGGATCTGCCACCGGCCGACCTTGGCAGCGAGTTGCCGACCGCAAAAGAACAACCCCAGCCGACGCCGGGTGCGCGCAAGCGGGCGGTACTGCAGGAACAACAGCAGGAACTGTTCGCACCCCCCGCGGCAAGCCCGGTCGGGGAGAACCCCTTCTTGCCCGAGCATATCCGCGCGCGGCTGACGGGTGGTCGCGTGCCAAAAAGCGAGGACCTGGCGCCGGAGCCAGCTCCAGCCGATGTCACCCTGATTCCGGAAGAATTGCTCGATACAGCGCCCGCAGCCGCCAGCACGGAGGCGCTTGCCCCCAATTCTGTACCAGTCGAGCTGCCGGCAGCGGAAGCGCGGGACCCGGAGCCACCGGCAGCCGAACCGGGGCAATCAGAGCCGGTAACGGAGTCCGCGGACGCAGCTGCCCTCTCGGCGCGCCAGCGCGAGCGCCAGCAGCTTGTCGACCGTTTGGTGGCCAAGCAGCTGCCGGTGTTGGAGCGCCAGCTGCGTGCCCGTATCGAGCTAATGCTCGACGAACTGGAGGCAAGAGACTAACCCGCCTTTTGCCGCCTTGACCCCAGCGGTATAATTCCCGCCTTTTTGGCGCGGCCAGAATGTTTGCCAGACTATTCTGAGCCCACATAGCGCGCCTGCAGTCAGTTAACACAAGGTTTCCCACCCGCATGGACAAAACATACCAGCCCAACGCCATAGAACAGCAGTGGTACAAAACCTGGGAGGAGAGCGGCTACTTCAAACCTTCCGGCGATACCGAAGCCAAGCCCTACTGCATCATGATCCCGCCGCCGAACGTCACCGGCAGCCTGCACATGGGCCACGGTTTCCAGGAATCCATCATGGACGCGCTGATCCGCTACCACCGCATGCAGGGGGATAACACTTTGTGGCAGGTCGGCACCGACCACGCCGGTATCGCCACTCAGATGGTGGTCGAACGGCTGCTGGCGGCCGAAGGTAAGTCCCGTCACGAACTGGGCCGCGACAAGTTCATCGACAAGGTGTGGGAGTGGAAGGAAGAGTCCGGCGGCACCATCACCCGCCAGCTGCGCCGTCTCGGCGCCAGCCCCGACTGGTCCCGCGAACGCTTCACGATGGATGACGGCTTCTACAAGGCAGTGCAGGAAGTCTTTATCCGCCTGTACGAGGACGGCCTGATCTACCGCGGCAAGCGCCTGGTCAACTGGGATCCGAAACTGCACACCGCAATTTCCGATCTCGAGGTGCTGAACGAGGAAGAACAGGGTCACCTGTGGCACTTCCGCTACCCGCTGACAGATGGCTCCGGCCACCTGGTCGTCGCCACCACCCGCCCGGAGACGATGCTCGGCGATACCGCAGTGGCCGTACACCCGGAAGACGAGCGCTATAAGCACCTGATCGGCAAAACGATCAAGCTGCCGCTGGCCGAGCGCGAGATCCCGATTATCGGCGACGATTATGTCGACCGCGAGTTTGGCACCGGCTGCGTCAAGATCACCCCGGCCCACGACTTCAACGACTACGAGATGGGCCAGCGCCACAACCTCGAGATGATCAACATCCTCGACGCGGACGCCAACCTGAATGACAACGTGCCGCAAAAATACCGCGGCATGGAACGCTTCGCCGCCCGCTCACAGATCGTCGACGACCTGGACGAACTCGGCCTGCTGGAAAAAATCGATCCGCACACGTTGAAAGTGCCGCGCGGCGACCGCTCCGGCGTGGTCATCGAGCCCTGGCTCACCGACCAGTGGTATGTGAAAACCCAGCCGCTGGCGGAAGAAGCCATCAAGGCCGTGGAAGACGGCAGCGTCAACTTCGTGCCGAAGAATTACGAGAACATGTACTTCTCCTGGATGCGCGATATCCAGGACTGGTGTATCTCCCGCCAGTTGTGGTGGGGGCACCGCATCCCCGCCTGGTACGATGACGAAGGCAATGTCTACGTTGGCCGTAGCGAGGAGGCGGTGCGCGAGAAGCACAAGCTCGGCACCGATATCCCTCTGCGCCAGGACGACGATGTGCTCGACACCTGGTTCTCCTCCGGCCTGTGGACCTTCGGTACCCTGGGCTGGCCGGCAGACACCGAAGAACTGAAAACCTTCCACCCAACCTCTGTGCTGGTAACCGGTTTCGACATCATCTTCTTCTGGGTCGCACGCATGATGATGCTGACCCTCTACTTCAAGAAGGAAGTGCCCTTCCACACCGTGTACGTGCACGGTCTGGTCCGCGACAGCCACGGCCAGAAGATGTCCAAGTCAAAGGGCAACGTACTGGATCCGATCGACCTGATCGACGGGATCGACCTGGAAAGCCTGGTGCAGAAGCGCACCACCGGCATGATGCTGCCGCACCTGCAGGAGAAGATCGAAAAGCAGACCCGCAAGGAATTCCCGGAAGGCATCGCCGCTTACGGCACCGATGCGCTGCGCTACACCTATTACTCCCTCGCCTCCACCGGCCGCGATATCAAGTTCGACGTCGGCCGTATCGAGGGTTTCCGCAACTTCTGCAACAAGATCTGGAACGCATCGCGCTATGTGCTGCAGAACTGTGAGGGCCATGACTGCGGGCAGGACGGCAGCGGCGATTTCGAACTCACTCTGGCCGACCGCTGGATCATCTCCCAACTGCAGCGCACAGAAAAAACGGTGCGCGAGGCGATGGATACCTATCGCTTCGACCTGGCCTCGCAGGCACTGTATGACTTTATCTGGGCCGAATACTGCAGCTGGTATCTGGAGCTGTCCAAGCCGGTGCTGTGGGACGAATCCGCCTCCGGCGCAGTGAAAAAAGGCACCCGCCGCACCCTGATCCGTGTGCTGGAGACGGTCTTGCGCCTCGCCCATCCGCTGATGCCGTTTATCACCGAGGAGATCTGGCAACGCGTGAAGGAACTGGCCGGCAGCCAGGGCGATACCATCATGCTGCAACCCTACCCTGAGCCCAACGAGCACAAGATTGACTCCGAAGCGGAAGCGGCTATTGCCTGGCTGAAGCAGGTGATCGAGGGAGTGCGCAATATTCGCGGAGAGATGAATATATCTCCGGCGAAGAAAATTCCATTGATTCTCCGCGGCGGCTCCGCGCGTGACAAGGAACTGCTGGAGCAGGCCCGCAGCCTGCTGATCAAGCTCGCCAGTCTCGAATCCATCGACTGGCTGGAAGCCGGTGAGAGTGCGCCCGCTTCCGCCACGGCGCTGGTCGGCGATATGGAGCTGCTGGTACCCATGGCCGGCCTGATCGACGTGCAGGCCGAATCCACGCGCCTGCAGAAGGAAATCGACAAGCTGGCGAAGGAACTCGGCCGCGTGGAAGGAAAACTCCAGAATCCAAAATTTGTCGACAAGGCGCCCGCGGAAGTGGTCGCCAAGGAAAAAGACAAGCTGGCCGATATGCAGAGTGCCCAAGCGCGCCTGCAACAGCAACTGGAGGAAATCAGCAAGCTCTAGTGGCGTGAATATTTTCCTGCCAGTCAATAACGAAGGGGCCTAGCGCCCCTTTTTTAATTCCGCAACGCCCGCCCACGGCACCTGTGACGTCAAATATTACAGAATTCGCTCTCATTAAAAGTTGCGTCTTTAGAATTAATCGTTCCTTACCCTAACTGGCGCTATCCCCGTCAAAGATTTATAAATCAGGCAGTGTTTCGTTTTGCTTCGCGCCGCAAATTATTTCTGCGCCAGCAGAGAACAACAAAAACAAGTAAATTTCCGCCAACTCGCTCCCGCCAAAACGGGAACCAAACCTGCAATACAAAAAGAGTTTCGAGGTTTCTTTTAACGCCGTTGTATCAGTGATGAACCCGGGCAAGCGCCCAACAGCAGATCGGGGAGAGAGAAGTTGAATTACCCAACCCAATTCGACCCGGCCATGCAATTAACACAACTGTGGCCACTGATTGTCTATTGCCTTGCGGTTCTGGGATTGATCGCGCTGATGCTGGGGCTCTCCTACTTCCTCGGACAGCGCCGCCGCGACCCCGCCACCGATGAACCCTATGAGTCCGGCATCGTCTCCCAGGGCAGCGCGCGGCTGCGACTATCCGTCGCCTACTATCTCGTTGCCATTCTGTTTATCGTCTTTGACCTGGAAGCCATTTACCTGTTCAGCTGGGCTATTGCGTTTCGCGAGGCCGGCTTACTGGGATTCGTCGAGGCGACTATTTTTATAGTGATACTGCTGGTCGGACTGATTTATCTATGGCGCCTGGGCGCACTGGACTGGGGCGGAAAGCAGCAGAGCCGGATGGAATCCGGAGACAATCAATAAAGAATAATTAAGGAATCATCATGCGCTGGCAGTTAACCAAAGCGGACGACTTGATCGCAGCGAGTGACAAAATTACCGACGAAGAAATCTTTTCTGAGGAAGTCAAAAAAAATATTCTTCTTACCAAACTCGAAGACCTGGTAGCCTGGGGTCGCGCCAACTCGCTGTGGCCATTCAATTTCGGCCTCTCCTGCTGTTACGTGGAGATGGCCACCGCCTTCACCAGTCGCCACGACATCTCCCGCTTCGGTTCAGAAGTGATCCGTGCCACACCACGCCAGGCAGACCTGATCGTTATCTCCGGTACCGTATTTATCAAAATGGCACCCGTGCTGCAGCGACTCTACGAGCAGATGATGGAGCCGCGCTGGGTCATCTCCATGGGTTCCTGTGCCAATTCCGGCGGCATGTACGACATTTACAGCGTGGTTCAGGGTGTGGACCGCTTCCTGCCGGTCGACGTCTATGTACCCGGTTGCCCACCGCGTCCGGAAGCGCTGATGCAGGGGCTGACGCTGCTGCAAAAATCCATCGCCGCCGATCGCCGCAGCCTCAGCTGGGTGGTCGATGAACAGGGTGCGCGCCAGGTGCCTAAACCCAGCCAGCGCGACCTGCACCGGCAAGAGCGTATGCAGGCAGACAAATTGCGCGCGCCGGACACCGTATAACAAGCGCGGTACGGGCAACCCAGTCGACGAAAATTGATCCGGAAAATAACAGGACAAAAAGTCCAAAATTGGAAAACTCTATGAGCGGTGTAATCGCAACCAGCGTTTACAAGCAGTCCCCTTACCGGGCTGAGGCGGAAGCCTTTATCGGCGATCTGCGTCAGGAATGCCAGCAAGAGAATTACTGGCTGCAGCCAGATTGCCTCGACATGCCCACGCTGTGGATCGATGCGCAGGCACTGCTGCCATTGCTGCGATTCCTGAAATCTGAAATATCCCGGCCCTTTGCCATGCTTTACGACCTCAGCGCCATTGATGAGCGTCTGCGTATGAATCGCGGTAAAGGTCCTGCGCAACAGCCGGCGAGTGATTTCACCCTGGTGTATCAGCTGCTGTCGGTGGAGCGCGATCTGTTTATCCGTATCAAGGTCGCGCTGGCGGAATCCCACTTGTCTGCGCCGTCTGCCACTTCCGTGTGGTCCAACGCCAACTGGTACGAGCGGGAGGTCTGGGATCTGTTCGGCATCGAGTTTGTCGGCCACCCGCACCTGCGTCGCATCATGATGCCGCCGACCTGGCAGGGACACCCACTGCGCAAAGATCATCATGCGCGCGCTACTGAAGTGGATCCATTTACGCTGACTCCGGAGAAGCAGCAAGTGGAGCAGGAGGCGCTGCGATTCCGGCCCGAGGACTGGGGCATGGCGCGCGCCAGCGACAGCTCCGAGTTTATGTTTCTTAACCTGGGGCCGAACCACCCCAGTGTGCACGGCGTTTTCCGTATCGCTCTGCAACTGGACGGCGAACAGGTTGTCGACGCGGTACCGGATATCGGCTACCACCACCGCGGCGCAGAAAAAATGGCCGAGCGCCAGGCCTGGCACACCTACATGCCCTACACCGACCGTATCGACTACCTCGGCGGTGTCATGAATAACCTGCCCTACGTGCTGGCACTGGAGCAGCTCGCCGGTATTCAGGTGCCCCCGCGGGCACAGACCATTCGCGTGATGATGTGCGAGTTCTTCCGCATCGCCAGCCACCTCGTTTTCTACGGCACCTTCGCCCAGGATGTCGGGCAGATGTCGCCGGTGTTCTACATGTTCGTGGATCGGGAAAAGCTGTTCGGCATCGTCGAGGCAATCACCGGGGGGCGCATGCACCCGGCGTGGTTCCGCATCGGCGGCGTCGCGCAGGATCTGCCTGAGGGCTGGGACAGGATGGTGCAGGAGTTTCTCGACTACATGCCCGCGCGCCTGCGCGAATACGACGGCATGGTGATCAAAAACAAACTGTTGCAGAAACGTACCCGCGGTATCGGCGTCTACGACACCGCCGAGGCGCTGGAGTGGGGTATCACTGGCCCCGGCCTGCGCGCCACCGGACTCGAGTGGGATCTGCGCAAGAGGCGCCCGTACAGCGGCTACGATCAGTTCGAGTTCGACATACCCACTTACGACGGCGGCGACTGTTTCGATCGCTGTCGCGTGCGTGTCGACGAGATTCACCAGAGCCTGCGCATCATCCGCCAGTGTCTCGACAATATGCCCGGCGGCCCCTACAAATCCGATCACCCGCTGACCACACCGCCGCGCAAGGGGCGGACGATGCTGGACATCGAGACACTGATCCAGCACTTCGTCAACAACAGTTGGGGACCGGTCATGCCCGCCGGTGAAACCTGTTTCCCGATAGAGGCCACAAAGGGGCTGAACAGCTACCAGATTGTCAGCGACGGCGGCACCACCTCTTACCGCACCCGGATCCGCACGCCGTCCTTCCCGCACCTGCAGATGATCCCGTTGATGTCGCGCGGCCTGCTGGTGGCAGATCTGATTGCGATTATTGCCAGTATCGACTTTGTCATGGCGGATGTGGACCGCTGATGTGAAGGCTTGAGGAAGCGCACATGTCCAGTATTTTCGAACCGGAAATCATAGAAGTAATGGAGCACAGCAAATCGGGCCAGGGTAAACCTACTGCCAGTCTGAGCACGACGGAAAAAGAGGAAATCGACCGCGAGTTTTCCCACTACGAAGACAAGGGATCTGTGGGGCTGGAGGCACTGCGTATCGTGCAGAAGCACCGCGGCTGGGTTTCCGATGAGAGCCTGCACGCCGTCTCCGCCTACCTCGATATTCCCGTTGCCCAACTGGAGAGCGTCGCCACCTATTTCCAGCTGATCTTTCGCCAGCCGGTCGGCAAGGAAGTGATTTTCCTGTGCAAGAGTGCCAGCTGCTGGATTATGGGCTGCAACCGCCTGCAGGAAAAAATTCAAAACAAATTGCAGATCAAACCTGGCGAAACAACCGAAGATGGAATCTTCACCCTGCTGGAAACCCCGTGCCTCGGTGATTGCGACAAGGCTCCGGTGATGATGGTTGGCGAGGAGATGCACCGCAACCTCACCGAAGCCGACATCGACGAGATTCTCGATAACAAGGCCAATATCAACCGCGCTGAAGGCTGCCGCCATAACCACGCTGAAGGCTCTCGCCATGCAGACAAATCCGCTGACTAATCCGCTCACCAAGAATATCGGCCCGCACAACAGCGCCACAGATATCGGTCACTATCGGGATAACGGCGGCTACCGAGGCTGGCGTAAAGCACTGGATATGGCGCCGAAGGATATCGTCAAGCTTGTTCAGGATGGCGGCCTGCGCGGGCGCGGCGGCGCTGGCTTCAATACCGGCCTGAAGTGGAGCTTCGTGCCCAGTGGCGAGGACAGTCCGGCGGTCAAATATCTGGTGTGCAATGCGGATGAAATGGAGCCCGGTACTTTCAAGGACCGGCTGCTGATGGAGCGGGACCCACACCTACTGCTCGAAGGCATGGCGATCGCCGCCTATGCGATCGAGGCGCGCACCGCCTACATTTTCATTCGTGGTGAATACCATCTCGCCGCAGCGAGGCTGCAACAGGCGATTGCCGAAGCGACGGAACAGGGTCTGCTGGGTTCAAATATCCAGGGTGGAGATTACAGTCTGGAAATCCATCTGCACCGTAGTGCCGGCAACTATATCTGCGGTGAAGAGACGGCGCTGCTCAATGCGCTCGAGGGTCGGCGCGCCGTGCCCCGCGCGAAGCCGCCCTTCCCGCAGGTCAGCGGCCTGTGGGGCAAACCCACCGTCGTCAACAATGTGGAAACCTTCTGCAATATCCCGCACCTGATCGACATGGGCGCCGAGTGGTACCGCAGCCTCGGACGCGGCGAGGACGCCGGCAGCAAGCTGTTCGGTGTCAGTGGCAAGGTGAAGAACCCCGGCACCTGGGAGCTGCCGATGGGCACTCCTGTCCGCGAAATCATTGAGCAACACGCCGGCGGCATGCAGGACGGCCTGCAACTGAAAGGCTTCCTGCCTGGTGGTGGCTCCACGGATTTCCTCGGCCCCGAGCACCTGGATGTGCCGATGGATTACGACGCTATCGGCAAGGCCGGCAGCCGCATGGGTACCGGCACCATCATCGTGCTCGACGACCACACCTGTCCGGTCGGACTGGTACTGAACCTCTCGCAGTTCTTCGCCCGCGAATCCTGTGGCTGGTGCACGCCCTGTCGGGACGGCCTGCCCTGGGTGGTGAAAATTCTGCAACGCATAGAAAGCGGCGAAGGCCGACTGGAAGACCTGGAGCTACTGCGCGAGCAGGCCGGGCGCATGGGGCCGGGCAACACCTTCTGCGCACTGGCGCCCGGCGCCGCCGAGCCGCTGCAGAGCGCGCTGAAATTGTTCGAACAGGATTTTGTCGATCATATAGAGAAAGGCTGCTGTCCTTTCGCGTAACAGCAGCCTTGCCGAAAGCTTACAGAATCAAAAAATAACGGACCGAAAATGCCAACCATAACCGTAGACGGCGAACAGTATCAGGTAGACGAGGACCAGAACCTGCTCAGCGCCTGCCTGGCTCAGGGGATCAATCTGCCCTACTTCTGCTGGCATCCGGCCATGGGCTCGGTGGGCGCCTGCCGTCAGTGTGCCGTCATCGAATACAAGGATGCTGGAGATCAGCGCGGCCGGCTGGTGATGAGCTGCATGACGCCGGTCAAAGACGGCGGTATCTACAGCGTCAATGCGGAAAACGCCCAGGAATTCCGCGGCGGCATCATCGAAGACCTGATGACCAATCACCCCCACGACTGCCCGGTGTGCGAGGAAGGTGGCGAGTGCCACCTGCAGGACATGACCGAAATGAGCGGCCACACCAACCGGCGCTATCGCGGCACCAAGCGCACCCATCACAATCAGTATCTGGGCCCGTTTATCAACCACGAGATGAACCGCTGTATCGCGTGCTATCGCTGTACCCGCTTCTATCGCGACTACGCCGGTGGCGATGACCTGCAGCCGCTAGGCAGAAACAACCAGGTGTACTTTGGACGCCAGCAGGACGGGATACTCGAAAACGGCTTCAGTGGCAATCTGGTTGAGGTCTGCCCGACCGGGGTCTTCACCGACAAAACCTTCAGCGAGCATTTCGTACGCAAATGGGATCTGCAGACCGCACCCTCCATCTGCGAGCACTGCGCGGTCGGCTGCAATACCGCGCCGGGTGCACGCGAGGCGGGCAATGGTCAGGACGTAATCCTGCGCCGAGTGGTCAATCTCTATAACCGCGACATCAACGGCTATTTCCTCTGTGACCGCGGGCGCTTTGGCTATGACTACGTGAACAGCGATGCGCGTATCAAGAGTGTGCTGGCCGCGCGCAGTGAGCAGATGATCGGCTCCACCGCCGAAGCCGGCGACAAGGTACACGTGGAAATTCCGCCTGAAACGGCGGTAAGGCAGCTCGCCCAGCAGCTCGATGCGGTACAAAAGGGACAGCGCCGGTTACTGGGGATCGGCTCCCCGCGCACCTCACTGGAAAATAATTTCGCCCTGCGATCGCTGGTAACACCGGAAAATTTCTATTCCGGGCTGAACGGTCGGGAACAGGAACTGCTGCAGCTGATAGACAGCATCCAGCGCGACGATCGGGTTCACAGCCCGAGCACGCCGGAGATCGAGCATGCCGACGCAGTGCTGATCCTGGGCGAGGATATCGATAACACGGCGCCGAGAATTGCCCTGGCCGTGCGCCAGGCGGCACGCAACCGCCAGAAAACGCACGCGCAGAGCTTGAACATCCCCCTGTGGCAGGACGCCTCGGTGCGTCAGCTGCGCGGAGAGCACAGCCCGATCATCTTTGCCGGCACCGAGCTGACCGGCCTTGCCGATATCGCCAGCGCCACCTTGTTCGACACACCGGAAAAGGTCGCCCTGTTTGCCGATGCGGTTTCACAGCTGATCAGAGGCGCTGACCCAGCAAGTCTCTCCCTGACCACCGCGGAGCGCGAACTCGCCGTGCGCACCGCCGATATCCTCGCCGCTGCCGAAAGACCGCTCATTATTTCCGGTTGCGCCAGCCGCTACGGCGACATCATTCGCGGTGCCGGCAGTATTGCCGCGGCTCTGGCAGACAAGTCTGCGGCGCCCGGCCACCTCTATCTCGCCTGCCCCGAGGCGAATAGTCTCGGACTCGTACAGCTGCAGGAACCCGGACACGGCAGTCTCGAACAGCTGGCCAGCCGGCTGCAGTCGAACGCAGATGACAAAACGCCGATATCGCTGCTGATCGTCGAAAACGATCTCTACCGGCGCGCAGACCACGAGACGCTGGAAACCATTTTTTCGCGCGCCGATGAAGTAATACTGCTGGACAGCCTGCTGAATGACACCGCCAGGCGTGCCGACCTCATTTATCCGGCAGCCGCCACGGCGGAGTCCCAGGGTACATTCATCAACAGTAACGGCCTGGCGCAGCGATACTATGCGGTGTACGAGGGCTTGGGCTACATCCAGGAGAGCTGGCGCTGGCTGGCCGATGCCGCGCGCTTCTGTACACAGAAATCAACTGCACTGGCGGCGGTTGCCAGCTGGCAGCACAGCACGGACTTGAGCGACGCCCTGGCCGGCGAATTTTCACAATTTGCTCCACTGGCCACCCTCGGCCCCGACGAGGACTATCGCATCGACGGTCTCAAGGTCGCCCGCCAGAGTCACCGCTCCAGCGGGCGCACCGCCGTTCGCGCAAAGGCCCGGGTGGCCGAGTTCCCTCCGCACCAGGATCCGGATGCTCCGATGACCTTCAGTATGGAAGGTATCCACAATGCCGGACTGACTCCGCTGCAGGCCAACATCTGGTCGCCGGGCTGGAACTCGAACCAGTCGATCCTGAAGTTTCAACAGGGTATCGGCGGCGCGCGCAAAGGTGCCAACGGTGGTATTCAGCTGCAGCGGCAAGCGCAGCGGATTCCCGCATGGACGATCCCGTCACATGAGGCCACTACAGCTGCAACATCCGACAATCAGCTGCGGATGCTGCCACTCTATCGGCTGTTCGGTTCGGATGAACTGAGCGCGAATGCAGCAGCCATCGCCAGTGTCATCGATAAGCCGTTTGTGCGTCTCAACAAAGAGGACGCTGCCGAGTTGGGCCTGCAGGAAGGGGACTGGCTCGAACTGGAAGTCGATTCGGCACGCTACCGGCTCGAAGCCACACTTTCTGCCACACAACCCGCCGGCACCGTCGGTGTCCCCTGCGGCATACCGCAGCTGGCATCGCTGATGCCGGAATTGCCAGGGCCGGCGGCGCTCAAGCGGGTTGAGTCGCAGGCGACCAGCGCAAGCGGAGAGACCTTATGAATGCCTCGGTCTGGATGACACTGCTGAATATTATTGGCGTCTTGATGGGTGCCGTGCTGCTGGCTGCCCTGCTGACCTGGGGTGAGCGGCGCCTGCTCGGCTTCTGGCAGGATCGTCCGGGGCCGAACCGGGTCGGCCCATTCGGCCTGCTGCAGGTCGTTGCGGACATGATCAAGCTGTTCTTCAAGGAAGATTTCGTGCCGCGCTTCGCCGACATTCCGGTCTTCGTAATCGCCCCCACCGTTGTCATGGCGACCATGCTGCTGGCCTTCGCGGTGGTGCCGGTGTCACCGGCAATCGGCGTGATCGACCTGAATATCGGCCTGCTGTTTATTCTCGCCATGTCGTCCATGGCCGTGTACAGCGTGATCCTCGGCGGCTATGCCTCCAACAACAAATACGCGCTGTTAGGCGGGCTGCGCGCTGCCGCGCAGACGGTTTCCTACGAAGTGTTTATGGGGATCAGCTTGATGGGCGTGGTCATGCTGGCGGGCAGCTTCAATTTGCGTGAGATAGTCCTGGCCCAGCAGAACGGCTGGTTTATCCTGCCGCAGTTTATCGGCTTCCTGGTGTTCTTTATTGCCGGTATCGCCGAGAGCCACCGGTTGCCATTCGACCTGCCGGAAGCGGAGCACGAATTGACTGCCGGCTTTCATACCGAGTACTCCGGCATGAAGTTCGGGATGTTTTTTGTCGGCGAATACCTGTCAGTCATCCTGATCTCCGCACTGGTCACCACCTTGTTCCTCGGCGGCTGGCAGGGCCCGTGGCTGCCGCCGATTGTCTGGTTTGCACTGAAGACCGCCTTCCTGGTCATGATCTTTGTCCTGCTGCGGGCCGCGATTCCCCGCCCGCGCTACGACCAGTTGATGCAGTTCGGCTGGAAAGTGATGTTGCCGCTGTCGTTACTCAATCTCCTGGTGACTGCCGGGGTACTGTTGTGGATCGGATAACCAGAAAGCGGCTCAGCAATAAAAGCATGGGAGAAAGCCAATGATCGCGAGTCAACTGCGCAGCATGTGGCTGGTGTTCAAACACCTGTTCAGCCGCAATGCTACGGTGCAGTACCCGGAGCAGAAGCCCTATCTGGCGCCGCGCTACCGTGGCCGCATCGTGCTGACCAGGGATCCAAACGGCGACGAGCGCTGTGTCGCCTGCAATCTGTGTGCCGTCGCTTGCCCGCCGGATTGTATTTCCCTGCAGAAAACCGAGGATGAGGACGGCCGCTGGCGTCCGGAGTATTTCCGCATCAACTTTTCCCGCTGCATCATGTGTGGCCTCTGTGAAGATGCCTGCCCGACCTACGCCATTCAGCTGACGCCGGACTTTGAAATGTGTGAGTACGACCGGCAGAACATGGTGTACGAAAAGGAGGACCTGCTGATCAGTGGCCCGGGTAAATACCACGAATACAGCTTCTACAACGTGGCCGGCAAGGCGATAGCCGGCAAGGACAAGGGCGATGCGGAAAATGAAGCCGAACCCATCAATGTAAAAAGCCTGAACCTTTAATCCCCCTGACAGAGGCATCTCGGGGGCAGGAAAAATAATAACTCGTGAGGCATTTATGCCCGGTATCGTTTTTCTCCTGACCGCAGCGGTGGCCGTTGTTTCCACCGCCTTCGTCATCTTCAGCCGCAACGCGGTGCATGCGTTGCTCTATCTAATCGTGTCCCTGCTCGCGGTGGCGGTGATTTTTTATCAGTACGGCGCGCCCTTTGCCGCGGCACTGGAAGTCATCGTCTATGCCGGAGCCATCATGGTGCTGATGGTGTTCGTCATCATGATGCTGAACCAAGGCGAAGCGGCCGTGAGCCAGGAAAGCGCCTGGCTGCAGCCACGGGGCTGGATCGGCCCCGCGCTGCTGTGCGGCGTGCTGCTGACGCAATTGATCGTACTGTTATTCGCCGCGCCGGCCGAATCGGCCGACGCAACGCACTATGTCGGCCCGAAAGAAGTCGGTATTGCGCTGTTCAGCCACTACATACTGGCGGTCGAGCTGGCATCAATGCTGTTGCTCGCCGGGCTGGTTGGCGCCTTCCACCTGGCCCGGCACAAGAGCGTAGATTCCACGGAGGTGAAGCATGCCGATTGAATCAATGCCCGGGCTGCACTCCGGGCTGGCGCTGGCTGCAATCCTGTTCTGCCTTGGGCTCGTCGGCCTGTTGGTGCGCCGCAACATCATATTCATGCTGATGTGTGTGGAGATATGCACGAATGCCGCGGCGCTCGCTTTTGTGGTCGCCGGTGCGCACTGGGGCAATGCGGACGGTCAGGCGATGTTTGTATTTGTCATCACCCTGGCGGCGGCCGAGGTGGCCATCGCCCTGGCACTGGTACTGCAGTTTTACCGGCGCCGGCACACGGTGGATATCGACCAACTTAACGGACTGAGAGGTTGATATGCAGGAACTGTTAGCCTGGATTCCGCTGCTGCCGCTACTCGGCTTTTTGATCCTCATTTCCGTGCCGCTATTCAGCCGCAGCGAACTGCCGGAAAGCGCCACCGCTGCGGTCGGTGTCGGCAGTGTCGGGCTCGCCGCCCTGTTGACTGCGATTGTCGCCGTCACGGTATTCCGGCAGGACCCGTCGGCGACGATGCAGCTGCCCGTGTGGCAATGGCTCAGCGTCGGCACGCTGCAGCTGGGGTTCGACTTTTATGTGGACTGGCTGACGCTGGTCATGCTGCTGGTGGTGACCGGGGTGGGCTTTCTGATCCACCTTTACTCCGCCGGCTACATGCGCAGTGATCCGGGCTACCGGCGCTACTTCGCCTACCTGAACCTATTTGTCTGCGCCATGTTGCTGTTGGTGCTGGCGGACAACCTGGTGCTGCTCTATCTGGGATGGGAGGGTGTCGGCCTGTGCAGTTACCTGCTGATCGGCTTCTGGTACAAGGATCCAGCCAATGGTGCCGCAGCGCGCAAGGCCTTTATCGTCACCCGCGTCGGCGATACTGCCATGGCGATCGGGCTTTTTCTGCTGTTCAGCCAGTTTGCGACACTGAATATTCGCGAGCTGCTCGCTGCCACCGGCGGCGCAGCACAGAATGATCCCATTATCACGCTGGCGGCGCTGCTGCTGCTCGGCGGCGCTGTGGGCAAATCCGCACAGCTGCCACTGCAGACCTGGCTGCCGGACGCGATGGCCGGCCCTACACCGGTCAGCGCCCTGATCCATGCCGCCACCATGGTGACCGCTGGTGTCTACCTGATTGCGCGCATGCACCCGCTGTTCGCCCTGTCGGAAATGGCGATGAGTTCCGTCGCCGTGGTCGGTGCCCTGACACTGCTACTGGCCGGCTGCAGTGCACTGGTGCAGACCGACATCAAGCGGGTGCTCGCCTACTCGACCATCAGCCAGATCGGCTACATGTTTCTGGCCCTCGGCGTCGGTGCCTGGTCCGGAGCAATCTTCCACCTGATGACACACGCCTTTTTCAAGGCCCTGCTGTTCCTGTCCGCCGGCTCCGTGATTCTGAGCCTGCATCACGAGCAGAATATTTTTGCGATGGGCGGCCTGCGCCGGAAAATCCCCATTACGTTTATTTGTTTCACCGTTGGCTGCGCCTGCCTCGCCGCGCTGCCGCTTACATCGGGCTTCTACAGCAAGGACCAGATACTGCTCAGCGCCTGGGAGTTTTACCATGGCTTCAACGGTGTCTGGCTGGCCGGGATGCTGGGCGCACTGGTCACCGGAATTTACAGTTTCCGCCTGCTGTTCCTGGTGTTCTTCGGCGACGAAGGCTCCGCATCAGCCCACTGCAAGGATGCCAACAACGGCGTAATGACGCTGCCGCTGCTGGCCCTGGCCGCGCTGGCACTAACCGGCGGTCTGCTGGCACCGCCGCTGCAGGCAGTATTTGGCGAGCAGGTCGCCGGACATCCGGCAGCCTGGGTGGAAGGTCTGGCCATCGCCATGCCGATACTGGGGTTCGCGATCGCCTGGTGGTGCTTCCTTTACCGCCGCCGCCCGGCCGCGGAGGCGTCCACACTGGCAAAGTTCTGGTTCAGCGGCTGGGGCTTCGACTGGCTCTACGATCTCCTGCTGGTCAAACCCTTCGTGTTCCTCGCACAGATTAACCGCAATGACATTGTCGATGCCCTGTACAGGGGTGCCGCCGCCACCAGCCGCCAGCTGAACCTGTTGCTCAGCAGCTCGCAGAACGGACAGGTGCGCTGGTATATGACCACCCTGGTGGCCGGCTCCATTCTTTTCCTCGCGCTTCTGGTGGCCCTATGACACTACTGGCAATTATCGCGATACTGTTTATCGGCGGGGTCCTGGCCTGGCTGTCGGGGCGGCTTCTGGGCCGCGGCAGTCGCTGGATTTCACTGTTCAGCCTGCTTCTGGCCACGGCGCTGCTCGGGCGCTACTGGCCGGACTTTACCGCCGGCGCGGATGTCGGTAGTGGAGGCGAACTCTGGTGGGACAGCCTGCAACTGACGTGGATACCGCGCTTCGGTATCAGTTTCTTCCTCGCCGTAGACGGCCTCGGCTTCCTGATGCTGGCATTGACACTGCTGATGGGGCTGTTCGGTTTGATCATGACCTGGCGCGATATCAGGTTCCGCCGCGGCTTTTTCTATTTCAACTACCTGTGGATCCTGGCCGGGGTCATCGGCGTATTCACCGCGATGGATCTTTTCCTGTTCTTCTTCTTCTGGGAAGTGATGCTGATTCCGATGCTGTTCCTGATCGCCGTCTGGGGCTATGAGCAGCGCATCTATGCGGCGATCAAGTTTTTTATCTTTACCCAGGCCAGCAGCCTGTTGATGCTGATCGCGATCGTCGGGCTCGTCTACCTGCACTACAGCAACAGTGGCCAGCTCACCTTCAATTATCGCGAGCTGCTGAGCGCACAAATTTCGCCAACCGCCGCCTACTGGTTAATGCTCGGCTTTTTTATCGCCTTCGCGGTGAAGCTGCCAGCGCTGCCGGTGCATACCTGGCTGCCGGATGCGCACACCCAGGCGCCGACAGCCGGCAGTATCCTGCTCGCGGCGATACTGTTGAAAACCGGGGCCTATGGTTTGCTGCGTTTCACGCTGCCGCTATTCCCCGAGGCGTCGGTCGCCTTTGCGCCGGTTGCCATGACAATCGGGGCGCTCAGTGTAATCTACGGTGCGGTGCTGGCATTTGCGCAACAGGATATGAAGCGACTGGTAGCCTACTCGAGTGTCAGCCATATGGGCTTTGTATTGCTGGGGCTGTACGCGCTCAACACCATCGCCGTTCAGGGAGCGATCATGCAGATGATCGCTCACGGCTTCAGCACCGCGGCCCTGTTCGCGCTGGTCGGTGCACTGCAGCAGCGGCTACATACCCGCGATATGGCGCAACTGGGAGGTCTCTGGGCCAGCCTGCCCAAACTTTCCGCGATTGCCCTGTTCTTCGCTGTGGCCTCCCTCGGCCTGCCGGGACTCGGTAACTTTATTGCCGAATTCCTGGTACTGCTCGGCAGTTTCGACAGCAGTCGCTGGATCACCGTCGTTGCCGCCATCGGCCTGGTCGGCGCGGCGCTCTATGCTCTGCTAATGATGCAGCGGGTCTTCTTCGGCGAGTCACGCGGTCTCAATACGGACGCTACGGCAAAAGAACCTGTAATCGATCTAAATCCACGGGAAACCGTCGCCCTGCTCTCGCTGGCCGTCGCGCTGGTTTTTCTCGGCCTGCGCCCACAGCCGGTGTTCGACATCGCCGCACCTTCGGTGGCCGGGTCGCTAGCGCGAGCTGAGGCCGCCCGAACGGAACAGGGCACAGTGAAAGCACCGACAAGCATAGAGACCGCCACCCGCTCCGGTTGGCCGAAATCAATTTCTACCGGAGGGGAATCGCTATGAGCGCACAGGAAGTACACGCCATTCTGCCGCTATTGGTATTGAGCGGCGGTATCGTGGTGCTGTTACTGCAGGTGTCATTCTGGCGCGGACACCTTGCAGCCAGCATTACGTCGCTGATAACACTGGTGGCAGCAATCTTCGCCTGTTTCCAGGTTGCCGGACGATTGACATCCGGGATCGACTCCATCGCGGTAACCGGCCTGCTGCTGGTGGATCACACCGCATTATTTTTCTGCCTGTTGTTACTGCTCGCTGCGGTTGCCGTCGCGATACTCGGTTTTAACTACCTGCAGCAACGCTGCCACGAGGGAAAGCCGTTCAGCAGCTACCCGGAGGAGTTTTACATTCTGTTGTTACTGGTAATGCTCGGCGCTACTACGCTGGTCTGCGCCAGCCATTTCGCCAGCTTTTTCCTCGCCCTGGAACTGATGAGCCTGGCCCTGTATCCCCTGCTCGGCTTCGCGGTCACCGGTGATCTGTCACCGCAGCGAGACCAGATGCAGTCACTGGAATCCGGCATCAAATATCTTCTGCTTTCCGCCCTCTCCACCGCCGTCGGATTATTCGGCATTGCGCTGATATACGCGGCCAGCGGTGTTCTCGATTTCGGTGGTATCGCCGCTGCGGTTGCCAAACTGCACCAGGGCCCCAACCTGCTACTGACCGGGCTGACACTGTTACTGATTGCGATGGCTTTCAAGCTGTCGCTGGTGCCGTTTCATATCTGGACGCCGGACGTTTACCAGGGTGCCCCAACACCGATAACCGCGCTGATCGCCACTGTCGGCAAGGGCGCGGTCGTCGCCGTGCTGCTGCGTTTTTTCGCCCAGACCGATCTTTTCGCGCTGCCGACCCTGACCAGCCTGCTCGCAATCACCGCCGTGGCCAGCATGCTGGCCGGTAACCTGCTGGCGCTGATGCAAAACAATATCAAGCGCCTGCTGGCCTATTCTTCCATTGCACATATCGGCTACCTGATTGTTGCCTTTCTGATTGGTAACAGTGCCTTTGGCAGTGAGGCGGTTATTTACTATCTGGTGGCTTATGTGATCACTACGCTGGGCGCATTCGCCGTGGTCGGCCTGATCGCGGACTCTGCGATGGCCCAGGCGCCGGGCGGCGCCGGGCCGATTAACGATTCCACCAGTGATCCGTTCCAGCGGGACTACTACCGTGGCCTGCTGTGGCGCTCGCCCTGGCTGGCCTGTTGCCTCGCAGCCATGTTACTGTCTCTGGCAGGCATTCCATTGACCATCGGCTTTATCGGCAAATTTTACATCTTTGCCGCCGGCGTTCAGGGTCAGATGTGGATGCTGCTCGCAGCGGTAGTCATCGGCAGTGCGCTGGGGCTCTTCTATTACCTGCGCCTGCTGCTGACAATGGTTCAGCGTGACCCCGAACCCGCTTCAGCTGCGGTCGGTGGCGTACGGATCGCCACTTCTGGGCAGATTTTGCTTCTTTCCCTCACCGCGGCGCTGTTGCTGTTTGGGGTGTTTCCGCAAATCTTGATCAATTGGATAAATGCACTATAACCATACGTATGCAACGATGATTGACGAGACACGCATTATGTTTTGCCGCCATCACATAAATACACAAAAATACCGAAAGGCAAATCTATGAAAACCTTCAAGCAAGCATTCGAAGTTTTAAAGGACGCCGAAAAATTCCACCTGGATATGGCGGCCCTGTACAAAGAATTACTAGAGAAGTCCGAAGATAATCGAACACAGTTGCTGCTTAAACACATGCTGGAGCACGAGCAGCGTATGGCCAGAAATCTTGCCAACTACAGTGAGGTGGCGCAGCACAAGGTCATGCAGACCTGGCTGCAGTACACTCACGAGGAATCCGCCAAGGATTTCATCAAGAAGTTGGAGCTGAGCGATCCGCCCACGATCAAGGAAATCAATAACATGGGCCGCGAAGTCGACCGATATTTTTCCGACCTGTATCAGGCGGTCTATGGCGCGATTGAGTCGGCCGAAGTGAAAGAGGTTTTCGAGGACCTGAAGCAGATTCAGGACAAGGAGCGCATCACGCTGTCGATGGCCACCAATTCGCTTTGGGACATGTAAAAAACTACCCGCTAAGAAGCACTGCTGTCCCATAGTTTGGGATGAATGAAAAAAGCCTGAACCAAACCGGTTACGATGTTTTCGCCAAAAAGACAATGTAATCAGGGAGGTTTCAGGCTATGTCACTTTATAACCCTGCGTAAAAAAAGCGAGCCTCAAATGAGGCTCGCTTTGTGACGGCTGCACTGCGGGACAGCAGCTCCCCGCAGAGCGCTTGTTCAGAACTCCAAAACAGGACTCTGTTTTAGAATTCGTAGCCGGCTTTCAGATAATAGAAACCACCACCAATGCCATAGGGCGATGTCTCATAGTAAACCCCGCCCAAAACATTGTCCGGGGCTCCTACGATTGAGCCATCAATCTCGCCACCCTTTTCATCAAACACATTGGCGGCGCCGGCAGTCAGCACGATGCTGTCTGACGCGGCGTAGGTCAGTTCAAAGTCTACCGTGAACTCAGAACCCAGCTCCTCACCGAACCAGTCGGCGTGTACGCCCACATATTCACCGTAAAAGTTGGTGCGAACAAAGGCGCTCAACTTGTCCCAGTTCTGGGCTACGGTGAAAGAGGCCCGATGATCCGGAAGGCCGCGCTCCAGGCGTAGCGCTTTACAGATCTCGCCCTGGTTGTTTACGAAACCACCACCACAGGTGGTGTCTCCGCCAACAACTTCAGTTTGGGTCCAGTTATAGGCCAAGCTGAAGTCGGTGCCACCACCGAACAATTCCGTACCATAAGTTGCCACTACGTCGAGTCCAGTAGTTTCGGTATCGAAGTCGTTGGCAAAGTAGTTGACCTGACCGATCAATTCCGGGTTGGGAACGCCTGCAGCCGCCATGGCAGAGCGCTGGGCTGCCGTAGGCGTGGCATTATCGGTCAGGGCGATTCGGTCGGTTACTTCGATGAAATAGGCATCGGCAGTCACTTGCAGATCACCAACAGACATTACCAGACCAGTGGCAAAGTTAACGGACTCTTCCGGCTGCAGCTCGGCCTCACCCAGTTTGGGCGCCGGCAGTGTTTGTGCCTGAGTCAGCTGACCGCCAACGATCGAGGTCTGGGTATTGACAACGGACGCCTGGCCCATAGTCGGAGCCCGGAAACCGGTGCTGTGTGAAGCGCGCCAGGCGAGGTTGTCGGTAATCTGCCAGTTAGCCACCAACTTGTAATTGGTGGTATCGCCGAAGCTATCGAAATTTTCGTAGCGCAAGGCGCCGCCCAGCAGAAAGTTATCCGTCAACTGGTTTTCCAGGTCCGCATAGAGGGCGTAGTTGCTGCGCTCAGCGATACCAGCAGAATCAATGGAGAAACCAGCAAAACCATGTGAACCAATGTTGAAGCCCTGATCGGCCAGCGGTCCTACCTGCCAGGACATTCCCTCGCCGGCGATGATCTGGAACGACTCATCACGCCACTCGGCGCCCACGGCAACACTCAGGTTATCCATTTGCTTTTGCAAATCGAAGTTAAGAGTCTTCTCCAGCTGAATGTAGGAACCTGTGTCGAAATCGCGCTTGCTGTCGGGTCCGAAAGATGGGTTGATGGTGTTGTTCAGACCAAACACTGCCTCGTTGCGGCCCACAGAAGCGCTCAGGTCAAAGTTCCAGCCTTGCATGAAGCCATTGGAGAACTCTCCGCGACGGCCCGCTGTCAAGGAGGTATCGGTAATATCGCCAACGAAACGCGGGGTATAACCGCCGGGAATTGTCTTGTTGAAGACAAAGCAGTTGTCGTCTGCCGTCAGGCCGGAAGTCACCATGTCAGAGCCGTCAGCCAAAGGCGCGGTGCGGTAGGCATCACAGCTGGAGGCATTGCCGTCCAGTGCACCAACTAGGCGGTTGCCATCGTCGTCGGTGTAAACTCCTGAACGACCGTTCGGGTTACGGTAGTAGAAACCACCATCGACCTTGCGGTTGGAGTGGTTACCGAAGGCATAGATCTCGGTGCCATCCTTCAGGTCCATGCCGAAGTTGGCAAACAGGGTCATGTCATCTTCAACAATCGGGGCACCCCAAATCTGTGCCGGGTCAGCTACTGCGGTGTTACCGGCGTCGATGAGCTCCTGGGCATCGGCACGCTGCACTGAACGAGAGGTGTCATCGGCATTTTTCAGCTGGAAGCTCAGATTCAGGAAACCCGAGTCTGTCATCGCCATGCCGTAATTGCCCGCGATGGTGGTGCTCTGGCCGTCACCTTCGAAATACTCGCCAGTTTTCAGCTCGAGCGAACCACCTTCGGCATCGTCTTTCAGAACAAAGTTCATCACGCCGGCAATGGCATCAGAACCGTACTGCGCCGCTGCACCATCGCGCAGCACTTCCACCTGTTTCAGAGCAATGCTGGGAATAACGGAAATATCGGGACCCTGGGCACCATCGTTAAGGCCACCGCCCTGGAAGGCAATCACAGAGGCGCGGTGGCGGCGCTTGCCGTTGAGCAGGACCAGGGTTGAGTCTGAAGACAAGCCACGCATGTTAACGGGGCGAATCATAGATGCAGCGTCACTGATGGGTTGGTCGTGCACATTAAAGGAAGGCACGGAGCTCTTCAGCATATCCAACATGTCACTGCTGCCGGATTTCGCCAGGTCATTTGCATTAAATACATCCACCGGAACCGGGGATTCGGCGACGGAACGCGGCTTGGTTCTCGAGCCTACAGTCACCACCTCTTCCATCACTAAATTATCACCAGCGGACTGCGCCTGAACCGGCGCAGCCAGGGCGCCGGCCAGAGCGATCAACGAGACCGATGAAACCCCGAACTGTGTAGTTTTTTTCATTGAAAATACCCTTGCAATTTTTCGTTGTTATGCGCACGAGTTGCGCGTGCGTGTTGGAAGGTTCCCACAGCAAAAATGCAAAAACCGTGACACATTCGCGCACGCTCGAATGCAAAATGCCTCTTTATCAAGAATCGTGCAACTTGATGGCAGAACTAAGCGAAATCACCTGTTTTTTAGCTCTATTTTGTATTTGCCGTATTAACGATTTTTCGCATATAAACTGCCAAAATAGTGCGCAACATTTAATCAGGTCGCACAATTTCTGTTCGGCCGGCAGATGCACTCAATTCACTTCGAAGGCAAAATATGCGATGGCAATTCTATGTTTCACCCTCCCCTCGCAGACGAGGAACCGGGCTGCAATCTGAGTCACCATCAGTAACAGCCGCGTCAAAACAGTGCGTAGTTGCTACTCAGCTGCTGATTTTCGCGCCCAACTTGGCGGGGGAATCACTGCCGGTTACACATTTATGGCTATTGGTTGTAGTCAGCGCACAGTTGGCGCGCCGAACTGCGAATAAAAATAACTGGCGGTGACAAAAATGCGACATGCCAGTCAAAGCTATTCAAATTTCGAATGGCTCGGAAAACCTGTCGCAAAAAATTAAACAGCAGCTGTAAAAATAATACCCGGATACTTTTTCTGGCGGAACTTTCTCACGCCAATTCTCGTCATCCATTTCGCAAATATTACGAATTCGAATTGCCCCCCGCAGGGCTTGATGTTAATTTTGACAGCGGTGTCATTTTTTTGGCGAGGCTCTCGTCAGGTGCAACAGCGCAACACCGACTGCGACCAGCGACCGCTCTCAGCCCCCGGGAAGCTAAAAGAAGTTGTTCTCGCAGGATGTGATCCGTCGCTGTAGACGTAAAGAAAATGCCCCTATATTCGTCCCGGTTTCGTGGGATTGGCTTCTTGTTTTGACTCACGGATGTCTGGAGCATGTTGAATAAGTCACCCTGCAGTCAAAATCACACGCCGTCACGCTGCCGCTATCGGGCAGCCGGTACATTGCTCTATAAGGAATGGTCAGGACGACTACTTCACCGACATTTCTTCAAAGGTCGGCAGCCAGCCTCCGGGCGGTCCCAGTTCGAGGCGATCAGGCCGGGGCGAGGCGCGGCCACTGAGCAGGTATCGCCGGTCGCGCCAGTACCATACGCGCAAATCGCTCCAGAGATGATTGCCATCCGCATCCAGCAGTTCGCCCTTGTCGACCCACTGCTGAGCGACATAGCGCTGTCCTTTCGACAGCAACCGGCGCAAGCGATGCCGGCCGACGGCGCGACTGTCCAGCACGCCAAGTCCGGCGTGACTCTGTGCGGGCTTGAAAACCAGCTCTTGCTTGCGCGCGGCGAGCGTTTCGAGATTGTCGTCGGACAATTCCCAGGTTGGCGGCACATGCCGCGACAGCAACGCGCGTTCGTCGGGCGTGATGCCGAGCGCGGCGTCCATGTGTGGCCGGGAAAGCCAGTCGAGCAATCGCTTGTCACTGCGGGTGGCATAGCTGAACGGATTTGGGGCAATGTAGACGCGCCCGCTCGCATAGGCCTCTTTCAGAGCGGCAAATTGCGGCGCCTGCCAAAAGAAATCGGTGGAGCGATTAACGACGAAATCGACCGGCGCGCCGTCGACCAACAGGCTTTCACCATCCCACTGCAAAGCCTCGGGCGCGACAACATAGGTGCGCCAACCCAGCGCCCGGCACAGCGCCGCCAGCCGCGTATGCTCCTCGCGAAAGCGGCCACTTTGCAGCGAATCGCTGTCATCGAGAATCGCCACACCCGCGGGGGAATCGGTATTCAGACAGGTCCGTATTTCCTCCGTGATCATTTCCTGAATTTGCCGCCCCAGCTCGCCAATAGTGGGCGAGGGCTGGATAGCGGCATCATCCGCAAGGCAGAGTTCGTAAAAGACGCGGTTGATCTGCGCCGCAAAAAGGAATCCGGAGCCGTTATCGTTGAACTCGATCAGTTGCCAGTCGCCGGGCCTGTCCGGCGGCAGGTGAAAGTCCCAGGCACTGAAGAAACAAGTTTCGGCGCGCGGTATTCGGGCGATGGCGGGCGCCTGATCTGTGGCTCGAGCGATCCAGGCCTGACGCCGGGTCACCCGCTCGAACAGTGCGATAAAGTCATCAACCTCGACAAGCAGCTTGTCGGGGATGCGCTGGTGTGCGCGAGCGACCGAAACATAGTCGGGCAGTGGCGGCTCGCTGGCATACAGATGTTGCAGGAAGGTCGCTGCGGCGTCGGCCACCCCGTTACCTCCTGCGGCGGCATTCGGCGTTCATGTCCTGAGTCTAGCAGTGCGGCCCAGTGTAGCTGCGCACAGGTTCTCGAGACCAGATTTCATGGCAAGTGGACTGTTCGACAATTTAATCTCCCCACTGCATCGGCGGCGGCCGGCCAAGTCTGCACAACGTAAAACAGCATTAAAAAGTACCCATGAGCAATGAAAAACAACGCCTGGCCTCCCTAGATGCCTTACGCGGCTTCGATATGTTCTGGATCATCGGCGGTGAGGCTCTGTTCCTGCCACTGTTCACGCTTACCGGATGGTCGATCTTCGCCCTCGGCCACGAACAGATGCAGCACTCTGCATGGCATGGCTTCAGCTTTTACGACCTTATTTTCCCGCTGTTTATCTTCCTGTCCGGCGTCGCGCTCGGTATCGCCAACAAGTCAGTGCGCGGCCTGTCGATGAAAGAGCGCAAGCCGGTGTACCACAAGGCGGTGAAAAGACTGCTGATCCTGATTGGCCTCGGTGTGCTCTACAACCACGGCTGGGGTAGCGGTATGCCGGCGGACCCGAGCGAAATCCGCTACGCCAGCGTACTCGCCCGCATTGGCTTCGCCTGGTTCTTCGCCGCGATGATTGTCTGGCACTGCAGCGTGCGCACCCAGTACCTGATTGCAGCGGCCATTCTGCTCGGATACTGGCTGTTGCAGGTCGGCTTCGGTTCGCTGACCCCGAGCGGCTCCGTCAATGCCTGGATCGACCAGTGCTGTCTGCCGGGCACCACCTACCAGAATCGCGCCTATGACCCGGAGGGCCTGCTTTCAACGGTTCCGTCGATCGTCAATGCACTGTTGGGGATTTTTGCCGGGCGCTGGTTGCGTGACCACCAGGGTCAGCACCGAATAGTCCTGCAGGGGCTGACCGCCGCCGGTCTCGTCAGCCTGCTCGGTGGTTCTATCTGGCACTGGGTTTACCCGATCAACAAGGAGCTGTGGACCGGCTCCTTCGTACTCGTCACCTGCGGTTGCAGTCTGCTGCTACTGGCGCTCTTTTATCTGCTGGTGGATGTATGGCAGTGGCGACGCTTCAACGGTTTCTTCGCGGTGATCGGCTGCAATGCGATTCTGGTTTACCTTGGGACCAGCCTGCTGAATTGGGTTTACACCAGTAAAAACCTGTTTGGCGGTATCGCGGCGGCCCTGCCGGAGGCGGGCGCCACGTTGGTCATCGTCTGCGGGGTGATCTTACTGCAATGGCTGGTATTGAAGTGGCTGTATAGTCGGGGAATATTTATCAGCCCCTAACGTTTAACCGGGCGGCCCGTAGACTTCGCTGGTCGCCCGACGTCAACAGCTATACAGTAATGACGCGGCTAGGAGTCACTTCGAATGAGTCTCTTTGCCGTTGGAAGCTGGGCAAAACTGAGAGAGGTAATACGCGGCTGCCTCACCACGCTTGTCATCCGGCAGGCCATCGAGCTGTGAGCCGAAATCGTAGGTGGTAACGTGAAGCAGGGTTGATCGCTCCACACCCGGAATCTTTTTCACATACGCCTGAACTTTGGTTCCGCCTTTCTCCGACGCCACTACCGGCCCATCAAATCCTGCCGGGCGACTTTTGGCGACACGCAACAAGTCACTTGGTATACCGACTGATATCGACTTGCAAGCAGGACGTGACCAGGTTTCTCTTGCTGAAGTTATAACGGCTGAGAACGCTCATCATGTTCTCTTTGCCCAGTAGGCGATGGGTGATCGCCTCGATACCCAACCCTTGTTGCTCCAACTCCTGAGCCTGTCCGGCCAGGTTGAGGAGGTAATCCAGCTTTTCCCGCAGCCGCTGTTTGCCACTCTCCACGACACCGCGGTGCGGGCACAGGATCACATCGAAATCATGCTCGAGTACCGTGTGGATACTCTCCATCAATGTGGGAATATGTTCGTCAATGCGCAGGAATTTCAGGTAGTTGGCAATATACAGGTCCGCGCTGAACAGCCAGCCCCGATCCCGCAGCAAATAACAGGTCATATCCTTGGCGTGTCCCGGCGTGAAGATCGGCGTAACCGACTCCTGCCCGATGCAAACTTCATCGGGATGCACCGCCGCTTTCGCCTTCCCGGCAGAGCCCCAGATCAATTTCTGCATCGGCGGAATGCGGAAGCCCCGCTTCAGGATCTCGGCGGTCGCGGCCGGTGCGAGCGGCTGCACACCAGTCAGCCTGTGAATGGCGCCGGCGTTACCGCTGTGGTCTTCGTGGTGATGGGTCAGTAACAGCTGACTGAACGGCGCGCCCTGCACGAATGGCTTGACGTACTTCCACTGGTTGCTAGGGCCGGTATCGACAATGGTGTCCTGCAGGCGGTAGACGATAAATGACGTGTTGATACCGAGGTTGAAACGGCCGACCCGCAGGGCATCGAGATCTTGGTAGCGGAAGGAATCGAGAACGGACACGGGCAACCCTCAAGAACACATGAAGGTTATTTGTACGCAATTGCGGCATGCGGGTAAATTGCAATTCCCGTGAATGTGGATGACCTATCGAGCCTGTGGTCACTCGATGGCGCCTGAGGTCTGATCACGGTCATTCGGTCATCGACAGCCTGAGCTTGAGCCCCATCTTGGATGTGGTACCCGAAGTCACCCAGGCGATTTTGCCACTGCTGTCGACGATGACGATGGTCGGTGTGACCCGCACCCCCCAGGATGCACTGAGTGCACCGCTGGGGTCATTGATGGTGGAGAACTGCAGCTCCTTCTGTTCGAGGTATTCCTCCAGTTCCGTGTCACTGCCGGACTGCATGGCGACGGTAATGACCTGATATTCCCGCGCAAGATCAGAGACTGCCGGCGATACCACCCGGCAATAGGGGCACCAGGTGGCCCAGAAGTAAATCAGCACCGGCCCCTGCGGTGACATCTGCTGCAGATCCAGCACGCTGCCCTCCAGGGACCTACCTACCAATGGCGGCGCTTGGTCGCTGGGCATATCCCGCTGCTGATAGTAGCCGACCGCGCCGACCACCAGCGCCGCGAGCAGGCAGAATCCCACCAGCTTGCGCAGCGCTGCAAACCACTTTATTCGCACAACGGCTTCTCTGCTTGCCTCAATCAGTACTTCACGCTGCAGCCGTAAGCCCGCGACGAGGCAACCGTGATCGCCTTACCATCCAGCGACGCATCCAGCGCGGCGGCAACGTAGTTTTTGGATTGGGGAATCACCGCCGGGTTGGCGGAATCGTTGTCGTCGATGGCACCGGCGTACACCACCTTGCCTTCCGGATTGATAATAAACATATGCGGCGTGGTCTTGGCGCCATAGGCACGGCCCATGCTGCCATCGCTGTCTAACAGGAAAGGCGCGCTGGCATTCAGCTCGTGGCTCGCGGCCACCGCCATGGCCTGCTCCGGCTCCAGGTAACCCTGCTTGCCTTTGGCCGAAGAAATCACGGTGAGCCAGTTGATCTCCTGAGCGGTGTATTTCTTCTGCAGCGCCTGCATATTGCCACTGCCGTAATGCTTTCTTACGTAGGGACATTCCTTGTTGAACCACTCGATCACCAGCCACTGGCCCTTGTAGTCCTCCAGCGAGTGGGTTTTGCCCTCGGCGTCCACTTCGGAAAAAGCCGGTGCTTTCTCACCGGGTGTGGCTACCGCCAGGGCCAGTGCCGGCACTGCCAGTGTCATCATCAGGACTCTTTTTATTACTTGCGTCATGGGGTGTCATCCTCTGCGTGTTGTGTACGTGGTTGCTCGCTAAACAGGGCAGCGATCGTGCGCTCCTGCAGGATCTGCGGTAACAGTTCCGGCTCGCGCGCACCGGGCGCGTACCAGGCATAGACCGGCACCGAGTTTCGCCCCAGCGCCGACAGCGCCGCGGTGATTTCCGGGTCCTGCCGGGTCCAGTCTGCCCGTATCAGCAGCACATCGTTGGCGCGAAATAATTCCATTATTTTCGGGGACTCCAGCACCAGCTTCTTGTTCACCTGGCAGGTAATGCACCAAGCGGCAGTGTAGTCGATAAACACCGGGCGGTTTTGCGCCAGCGCCTCCGCGATCATTGCCTTATCGTAGCGGTGCCATCCATTTGACACCGATGTTGACGTCACTGCCGGTTCCTCCGGCTGCGGTACTTGCAGTGCGCCAAATGCGCCTGCCGTCGCTGCCACCACCAGGGTATAGGCCGCCACCCTGCCGCCGCGGGCAAAGTTTCTGCCGAGCCAGAGCGCGAAAACAACCGCCAGCAATAGCAGTGCCCCGATCAGCCAGCCGCTCTCGCCGAGAATGCGCCCCAGTACCCACAGCAGCCAGATCACGGTGGCATAGAGCGGAAACGCCAATAGCTGTCGCAGTTTCTCCATCCACGGACCCGGTGCCGGCAACCTGTTCAGCAGTGCGGGGCTGGCGCAGAGCAGCAGAAACGGCGCCGCGAGGCCGGCGCCCAGGACGAGGAAGATCGCCATCGCCGCCACCGCCGGCAATGTCACCGCCGCCCCCAGCGCGGCGCCCATAAACGGGCCGGTACAGGGTGCGGCGACGAATACCGCCAGTACGCCGGTGGCAAAGGAACCGCCGTGACTGCGACCGGCGATGTTCATCAACCGGTGGCCGAATTCGAAGACCCCGCTGAACGACAGCCCCATCAGCCAGAACAACAGGATCAGCGCCAACACCACCGGCGCCGACTGCAGCTGAAAGCCCCAGCCAACTGCCGCGCCACCGGCGCGCAGTATCAGCAGCACCGCACCCAGCACGGCAAAGGTCGCGAGGACACCGGCGCTGTAGCGCAGGCCCTCGCGCAGGCGACTGGCGGTCGTCGCTCCCGTGCCGACCAGCCCGAACAGTTTGATGGACAGTACCGGGAAGACACAGGGCATCAGGTTCAGGATCATGCCGCCGGCAAAGGCGGCCAGCAGCAACAGCCACAGTGACTGGCCCGGCCGCATCACCCCGCCCACCGGCACTCCTTCCAATGACCAGGCGCGCTGGCCGTCGCTGATGACGAAGTCCGTCGCATCGGGTAACGAAGCTCCCGGTACGCGGGTGAAGGTGTAATTGATGCGATGCTCCGCAGTCTGAACCCGCGGCGCAGCGGCGGTGAGCAGCTCGCCATCGGTCGGAAATACCTGCGGCGGGACGGCGGCGCGGCCGCCTGTCGATGTGAGGGTCAGCCGCAGCGAGCCGGGGCCGGCTTCGCTTAGCCCGACTGGCCTCCACGGGCTCTGTCTCTGCGGAACCGGCACCCGCGCCTGAAAGCGATCGCGCAGGGCGCGATCGGCTGCGGGCCAGCTGCTCTGCTCCGCCACAGGCCGCGACAGCTGCATGGTGCCGAATCCGGGAATACAGTCGACTTTGCACACCAGCCATTCCAGATTTGCGTCGAGCTCGATCCGCTCGGCGCCGGCCGCTGGGGTTACATCGAACAGATAGGCGACGTCGCCCTCGTAGCCCAGATTGGTCAGGTGCTCGATCGGCAGGCGTACCGGAAACGGCCACTGGATATCGCCAACCTCGGCAGCGCTGCCGCGAAAGTCGAACCGCGGCGCGGCGCCCGAATCACCGGCGTTGCGCCAATAAACGTGCCAGCCCGGATCCACCTCGAAGTAAAAGCCGATGGTTTCCGCCGTTCCCTGCGCAAATGATTGCGGCGCCAGCCAGCGCACGCGCACATGGTCGCCGCGGGCAGAGTCTTGGGCGAATGTTGTTCCGGCGCCAATCGCGAGGAACAAGTAAATAAGGGTCGCAACGAGAATTTTCCGCGCAGCCACTGCAGCAGCCTCCCTGTGGGCATTAAACCCCGGTCCTGGCCGCCCATCGAACTGCGGAGCTGGCCAGTTATTGAATACGGACACGCCATTCAATCGGATTGCTGGTTTTGCTGCAAACCGGCGCCTCGCGAAATATCAAAGGAGACATTTCCGCCAGCCGCGAAGGAAGGGCTTATCCGTCTATTTCAGGCAGGCAAGCAGGCACAAATTCGCCGATAAAGTCGCTGTAGCGCTCCTTCATCGGCAGGTCCAAATCAACCTTGAGCCTGTTGCGACTGGCCTGGACACACTCGCCGGTTACCGGATTCTCACCATCTTTCAGATAGGTTTCCCAGTAGACACCGGTCCCTCGCTTTTGCCAGGCGGGCAGATCATTAAAGTTGACTCCTCGCTGGAAAAGGAATTCATTTTTTTCGGCCGTCGACTTACCCGCGAGTTCCGCAGCAGCGTCCTTGGGTGACACACCATCCTTGCGCAGACTCCAATAACAGTGGGCATTCAGGGCATTTCTGTGCGCATCCTCATTTCGCCAGCGAAAATAATCAATCACGAGCTGTCGACCTGGCAACTGAGATATGCGGCAATCAAAGGCTGCGACATCCGCCAGCTCCAAACTGAATTTAGCGCTCGCCTCTGCGGCCAGAATCGAATTGAATTTTCGTTCCTTGCGATCAAAAGAATTTTCGTTCAGATCGAAGAGCAGAGATATCTCATCACTCTGCGTATAGCCGTACAGCACCTTGAAACCACACTGCATCAAGTGTTTTACGGTTTCGATCATCATGTCCCTGAAGCGGGCATCGTAAGGCGCTTCAAATCGATGCCTGTCTCTGGTCAACGCTGTGAAGCAGCGCCCATCGATCCGCGCCACCATGTAGATGCCCGGCAATACACGGTGATCATTAGCGGTTTCATATATCCGCATTTTCTTGTCGAGTTCATCAAACTTCACTGTTCCAGACCTCAATGCGGTAGCGTCCCGCTTCCATGCTTACCCGGTAAAGCTCATCAAAGCCCTCCTGAAAGTCTGGCATCTCGAGCTTGCTATAGGTCCCTCTGATCCCCGCCTCAGGGATCCGGTCCTTTCCTTCCCGTAGAGCGTTTCTTTTCAGGCAGTCTTCCAGTGTTGAGGTAAAGTAGTAGCCCACCACGATAAATCTATGGCTCTTAAACGCGGAGATATACCGTTCCCGGTCTTTTCGGGTGGGGTTGGTATTATCTATTACCACAGGCTGCTTTGACTCCAGGCATGCGTCAAACAGGATTTTCTCGCGATGCCTGGTCTTCAGCATATCCAGGTTAAGGCGAATATGGGTTTTATAGAAATTATCGAGGTAAAAAGTAGATTTTCCGCTGGCTTGTAAACCAATAAAAATAATACCTTTCACGAGGCACTTTCCTATGCAATTGCCGGCACCCCGGACGGTGCGGCCCGGAGCCGATGAGGCTCCCAGGACGAACCCCCCAGGCATTGTGTTTGGCCTTTTTGTCCCTGCTGGCATCCTGGACCAGCAGCCACACGGCCAATGCCAGCAGAACATTTATACGAAGGTCAGGAAGCATCATCAACCTCCCAAGGCTTTTTACTGGCGGCCAGATGCCCGAGAACCAATTTCTGTCGCCATTCGGCAACTACTGATATCTGTGTATTTATCCAGTAAAATGATGCAAACCCTCAACCCAAGATAGTCCCTTGCCACAAGGATTTCTCCTCAGCCGCCACAGCTTCGACCAGGGCGGCAGCACTTGCATCCACTACTGGCTGACCACGCCCCAGGGCCCGGCCAAGCTGGTCATTGAGGGAGAGCAGCCCGTCTTTATGGTGAAGGTGGCAGACCGGGCCCGGGTGTCCGAGGTTCTAGCCAATGTGCCCCACCAATGGCGGCAGCTGGGCTTTCAGACCTTTGACCGCGAGGAAGCGGCCATGCTGTATTTTCCCACCATCGATGCCCACCGCCGGGCCCAGTCCCAATTGCAAAACCGCGGCATCGAGGTGCTGGAAGGTGACTTTCGTCTCCACGACCGTTATCTGATGGAACGCTTTGCCCGGGGTGGTCTCTACTTCGAAGGCCGCGCTCGGGCCAGAAATGGCTATACCGAATATCGCCAGGTGCGCCTCAAGGGCGCCGAGGTGCAGCCGGATTTCAACGTCGTGTCGTTGGATGTGGAGTGCTCCGGCCAGGGCGAGCTGTATTCCATCGGTCTCTATGGCCACGGGGTGGAGGAAGTGCTGATGGTGGGGCAGCCCCAGAGCGCCGACACGGCCATTTACTGGGTGGATGACGAGCGGGCCCTGCTCAAAGCCCTGGAGGCCAGGTTCAATAGTCTGGATCCCGACATCATTATCGGCTGGTCCGTGGTGGACTTTGATTTTCGGCTGCTGCTGAAAAGGGCCCAACGCCACGGCCTGCGCCTGAAGCTCGGCCGGGGTGGCGCGGATGCCCGCTGGCGGGATGGCCGGGACGGCAGCCAGGGCTTTGTCACCCTACCGGGTCGGGTGGTGCTGGACGGCATCGACGGACTGAAGAGCGCCACCTACAATTTCGAGAGCTTCAGCCTGGAGTTCGTGGCCCAGGCGCTGCTGGGCAGGGGCAAGGACACCGAAGACGTGGACAACCGCCTGAGCGTGATTGAACACGACTTTCGCCATAACAAGCCCAAGCTGGCCGCCTATAACCTGGAAGACTGTCGCCTGGTCTGGGACATCTTCCTGCACACCCGGCTGCTGGATTACCTGCGTCTGCGGGCCCAGCTCACCGGCCTTGAACTGGATCGCAGCGGCGGCTCTGTCGCGGCCTTCACCAACCTCTATCTGCCCAAACTACACCGCAGCCGCTATGTGGCGCCCAACCTGCCCGCCGATGGCGGCCTGGCCAGCCCGGGCGGCTATGTAATGGACTCCCGGCCGGGCCTTTACGACAACGTGCTGGTGCTGGATTTCAAGAGCCTGTATCCGAGCATTATCCGCACCTTCAAGATCGATCCGATGGGGCTTGTCGAGGGCCTCGCAGACGACGCCATCCCCGGTTTTCGCGGCGCACGCTTTTCCCGTGACCGACATTTCCTGCCGGACATCATTGCCAACCTTTGGGCCCAGCGGGACATCGCCAAGCGGGAGCGGGACGCCGCTCGCTCCCAGGCCATCAAGATCATCATGAACTCCTTCTACGGGGTACTGGGCTCAGGCGGCTGCCGTTTCTACGACACCCGCCTGGCCAGCTCCATCACCCTGCGTGGCCACGAGATCATGCAGCAGACCGCCCGTTGGATAGAAGAGCTGGGCCACCAGGTGATCTATGGCGATACCGATTCCACTTTTGTGTGGCTGAGCGGCCGGCCCAGCCCGGAAGAAGCCGATGCCACCGGCAAGGCCCTGGCAGGCGAGATCAACAGCCGCTGGCGGCACAAGCTCAAAGAAGAGCTGCAGCTGGACTGCCTGCTGGAGCTGGAATTCGAAACCCATTACCGGCGCTTTTTGATGCCGACCATTCGCGGCTCGGAGGCCGGCTCCAAGAAACGCTACGCGGGCCTGGTCGTGAACCGAGACGAGGAAAAACTGGTATTCAAGGGCCTGGAAACGGTGCGCAGCGACTGGACCGCCCTGGCCAAGCAGTTCCAGACCCAGCTCTACGCCATGGTGTTTCGGGGGGAGGATCCGTCCGACTATATCCGCGAGACGGTGGCGAAAACCCGGGCCGGGGAACTGGACGAGCAGCTGGTGTACCGCAAGCGGCTCAGGCGCAAATTGGAGCAATACGTCAAAAACGTGCCGCCCCATGTGCGGGCGGCGCGACTGGCCGATGATAGCCGCCGCCAGCAGGGCCTGGCGCCCCGCTACCAGAACAAGGGCTGGATCCGCTATGTGATCACCCTCAATGGCCCGGAGCCGGTGGAGCATCGCCAGTCGCCGATGGACTACCAGCACTATATTGACCGACAGCTCAAGCCAGTGGCCGATGCCATCTTGCCGTTTGTAGAGCTGGATTTCGACAGCCTGGTAGATGGCCAGCTGGGGCTGTTCAGAGCCACGGGTGAGAAATCTTAGCGTTAACGGAAACGACCTTGTCCGTTACTCCAGCCCCACAACTTCGAGCGCCTCCGAAGAAAGGTAGCGCCAGCGCAGATTAAATCCGCACAGTTCCATACCGTAAATGCGATCGGAGTCAGGCTGCTGGTACGCGGGCTTGGGGTCCTGGGCCAGCACCTGTTCGATCAGCCGCGGCAGGTCCGTGCCCCAGTCATCTTTATATGCGGCAGCCTGCTCGCGAATATGATCCGGAATCGACACGGTAGCTGGTGCCGGCGGTGCGCTGGCAAATCCGCTCTGCGCATCGCCCAGCGCGTCTGCGTAGGGAATGTAGGGCTTGATATCCAGCACCGGGGTGCCGTCCACCAGGTCGGCCCCGCCGATAATCAGCTCGACTCTCGGTTGGGTACGCACTTCCAATAGGCGCACAACCGACAGGCCGATATTGTTCGGGCGAAATGGTGAACGGGTGGCGAGGACGCCGAGCTTCTTGTTGCCGCCGAGACGCGGCGGGCGCACCTTGGCGGACCACTGGCCGGCGGCCTGGTGGAACTGGAAGATCACCCAGATATGAGTGTTCTCTTCCAGCCCGGCCACCGCATCCGGCGTGTCCAGCGGCGGCAGCAGTTCAATCGCCGCGCGACTGGCGTCGGCCAGCAGCGGCTGGCGGGGAACGCCGAACTTCTCGCCAAAGCAGGAGCGTACGCGCGCGATGGGTTCGACGTTCATTGAGTAGCAGATTTATTTATCGATACCGCCGAGGCAGAGGTACTTAATTTCCAGGTAGTCGTCGATACCGTACTTGGAACCCTCGCGGCCCTGGCCGGATTCCTTGACGCCGCCAAAGGGAGCCATCTCGTTGGAGATGATGCCCTCGTTGATGCCGACCATGCCGTACTCCAGCTTCTCGGCGACACGCCAGATGCGGCCGATATCGCGGGAGTAGAAATAGGAAGCGAGGCCGAATTCGGTATCGTTGGCCATGCGGACCACGTCCTCCTCGGTGGAGAACTTGAACAGCGGCGCGACCGGACCAAAAATCTCTTCCTTGAACAGGCGCATATCGTCGTTGACGTCGGTCAGTACCGTCGGTGCATAGAAGCACTCGCCCATGTCGCTGGGACCGCCACTGACGACCGGCTTGGCGCCTTTCTGCAGCGCGTCGTCCACCAGCTCCTGTACGCCGGTTACCGCCTTGCCGGTGATCAGTGGACCGACATCGGTGCCCTCTTCCGCGCCGTTACCCATCTTCAGCGCGTTGACGGCTTCGGTGAATTTCTTCGCAAACGCGTCGTAAATACCTTCCTGCACGAAAATGCGGTTGGCGCAGACACAGGTCTGGCCGGCGTTGCGGTATTTACAGATGATCGCGCCTTTGACCGCTTCATCGATATCCGCGTCGTCGAACACAATAAACGGCGCATTGCCGCCCAGCTCCATCGACGCCTTCTTGATGGTCTCGGCGCACTGGGCCTGCAATTTTTTGCCGACGGCGGTGGAACCGGTGAAGGTGAACTTGCGCACCAGCGGGTTGCCCGTCATCTCCTCGCCAATCTCGCGCGAGCTCTTGCCGGCCACCACATTGAACACCCCGGCAGGGATGCCGGCTTCTTCTGCCAGCACCGCCAGTGCCAGTGCTGAAAGCGGTGTTTCCGACGCGGGTTTGGCAATGAAGGGACAGCCGGCGGCCAGTGCCGGGGCCATCTTGCGCGCGATCATCGCGCTGGGAAAATTCCACGGCGTGATGGAGCAGGTAACACCGACCGACTGCTTGATCACGACGATGCGCTTGTCATTGGACGGCGGCGCAATGACATCGCCGTAAACGCGCTTGGCCTCTTCGGAGAACCACTCGATATAGTTGGCGCCGTAGACGATCTCGGTCTTGGCTTCGGAGAGCGGCTTGCCCTGTTCGGCGGTGAGAATCTTTGCCAGGTCGTCGGCATTGTCGATGATCAGGTCATACCAGCGTCGCAGGATCTTCGCGCGCTCCTTGACGGTGGCATCGCGCCAGGCGGGCCAGGCCTCGCTGGCCGCCTCGATGGCGCGGCGGGTTTCCGCCGCACCCAGATTGGCGATGCTGGCTATGACTTCGCCGGTGGCAGGATTGGTGACATCGAAAGTCTCGCCGGAATCGGCGTCTATCCACTTGCCGCCTACGTAAGACTGTTTGACCAGCAGCGAAGAGTTTTTCAGGTCCAGCATGGCATTCTCCTTTGTAGCCGTCGTTGCCGTATCCCCATTTCTTCCGCGTGCGGAAGCGGGCGCTCGCTTGTTATTGCTGCGCGCCGGGGGAAATTCTCGTCGAAACCTCTATCTCTATTTTTTCTTTTTAACAAACTTCATCAGGCGGCGCTTCTTGGCCTTCTGGCGATCGGTCAGTTTGTTCTTTTTATCCGCATAGGGGTTGGTGCCGGTACGGAACTCGATCTTGACCGGCGTACCATGCAGATCCAGCGCCTTGCGGAAAGTTTTTTCCAGGTAGCGCACATAGTGCGCCGGCACCTGCTCGGTCTGGTTGCCGTGAATCACGATCACCGGCGGGTTCTGGCCACCGGCATGGGCATAGCGCAGCTTGATCCGGTGTCCGTGCACCAGCGGAGGCTGGTGTTCACTCACTGCCCACTGCAGGATACGCGTCAGGTGATTGGTGGACAACTTGTCGGTCGCGCTCTGGTAAGCCGACTCGATGGACTGGTACAGATTGCCGACACCGGTGCCGTGCAGCGCGGAGATAAAATGGATATCCGCGAAGTCAACGAAGCGCAGACGCCGCTCCAGTTCCGCTTTCACATATTCGCGGTGATCGGCTTCGAGCCCGTCCCATTTGTTCAGCGCCACCACCAGCGCGCGGCCGGCCTGGATAACACTGCCCATCAGGTGCATGTCCTGGTCCACCAGCCCCTCGCGGGCATCGATGACCAGCACCACCACGTTAGCGTCTTCCACCGCCTGCAGCGTTTTGACGATGGAGAATTTCTCCACCGACTCCTTGATGTTCTTGCGCCGGCGGATGCCGGCGGTGTCGATCAGCGTGTAGGGTTTGTCGTCGCGCTCGTAATTGATATAGACACTGTCGCGGGTGGTGCCCGGCTGGTCGTAGACCACCACGCGATCCTCACCCAGCAGCCGGTTGACCAGCGTCGACTTGCCGACATTGGGTCGGCCGACGATGGCGATCTTGATACCCTTGGCCTCTTCCTCTTCCACCGGCTCGGCCTGCTCGGGCAGGTCCTCGACCACGCGCTGCATCAGGGTGCGCACGCCGCGGCCGTGGGTGGCGGTGGTGGGGAAGAGCTCGCCGATACCCAGCTCATAGAAGGGCGCCAGTGCGATATCCGGGTTGACGCCGTCGACCTTGTTGGCCACCAGCAAAGTCGGCTTGGAGCGCGTGCGCAGCTGGTCGGCAATCATCTGGTCGGCCGGCGTCAGTCCCGCGCGGCAGTCCACCAGGAACAACACGACATCGGCCTCTTCGATGGCCTGCATCGACTGCTGCGCCATGGCCGCGTCTATCCCCTCTTCGCCACCGCTGATACCGCCGGTGTCGACCAGGATCACCTTGTGGCCGTCGATCTCGGCCTCGCCGTACTTGCGGTCGCGGGTCAGACCGGCGTAGTTGGCCACCAGGGCGTCACGGCTCTTGGTAAGCCGGTTAAACAGTGTGGATTTGCCCACATTCGGGCGCCCGACGAGGGCGATTACTGGCAGCATAAATCAGTCTACTCAAGGCAAAATCGCTTTTGCCATAAATGCGAACGCCCGCAGGATGCGGGCGGTAGTTACTTCAGTGCGGACCGGCGGCCCGCCTTGCCCTCTTCCCCGGACTCTCCCCCAAAATGGAAAACAGATCCCGGCAAGACGGCCAGGTTGTCTTAACGGCGCTCCAGGCGCAGGGCCACCAGCTTGCCGTCATCGGACAACGCGAACAACAGGTCGCCATCCACTAGCATTGGGATACGCACCGGATCGCCGTCGATGCGCTCGCGGCCGATCATGGTGCCAGTGGCCGGATCCATTACGTGCAGGTAGCCCTCCAGGTCGCCGACGACTACCACTTCGCCGAAATAGGCCGGCGCGCTCAGCTGGCGGCGCAGCAGATCGTTGTTGCTCCAGACGATCTGGCCATTGCCCACATTGTAGGCATAGACACTGCCTTCAGCATCGCTCAAGTATACATTGCCCGCGCCCACGGCCACGCTGTGATTCGTGGAGGCATCGCGCGCCCAGAGGCCGCGACCGTCTTCGCGCGACAGGGCCACGACGCGCCCCTGATAACTGGCGGCAAACACCAGGTCGCCGCGCACCACCGGCGCGCCATCGATATCCACGACCCGCTCCAGCTCGGCGGAGCCCTGCGGAATCGCCACGCGCTGCTCCCAGCGCGGCACGCCGTCGCGCGCGTCCAGAGCAAGCAGCTTGCCGTTATCGAGGCCGGCGATCACAACGCCACCAGAAATCACCGGCGACGCAGTGCCGCGCAGGGTCAGGACCGGCAGCACGGTGCTGTGGCTCCAGCGCTCTTCACCACTGGTCGCATCCAGGCCGATCAGTTTGCCGTCGACGGTCTGCAATACCACCACGCCGGCGCCAACCGCCGGTGTGGAAACCACTTCACCGGAAACCTGGTAGGTCCACAATTGCTTGCCGTCGTTCAGGTCGAGCGCCACGACGCGGCCGCGGTAGTCCGCGACCACCACGATGCCCAAACCGACACCGACACCACCGCTGATCTCGATATCCAGATCCGTCTTCCACTGGCGCTTGCCAGTGCTGCGGTCGAAGGCGAATACGTCACCCTCGCTGTTGGCGGCTACCAGCTTGCCCGCGGCAATACCGGGCTGCAGCATCGCGTACAGTTTCGCGTCGATATCGCCGATACCGGCCGACCAGACTTTTTTCAGCTCGACACTGGCATCGATGTCCACCAGTTCGACCGGGTCCGTATCTTCCTTCTCGTCATTGGAGGCGCAGGCGGCGAGTGCCACCGCCAGTGCGATGGCTACTGCGCGGCTTGTCGCGCGGGAAAGGAATTTCATTGCTCGTCACTCTCCTGTGCCGGCGTTGCGTTCTCTTCGCTGGTATCGTCGCTGGCGTCAGCCGAGGGCTCCGCACCGGCCAGGCTCTCGGCCTTCAGACGCAGCACCTGGGCGCTGCCCGCCTGCTCCGGCAGCAGTTGCGCCAGCGCCTGCTGGTAAGCGGCGCGTGCGGCCTCTTCCTCACCCTTTTGCAACAGGATGTCGCCACGGGTCTCCGCAAACAGGGCGGCGAAAGATGGGGGCACATTGCCGTCGACCAGTTGCAGCGCCTCGTCCGGCTTGCCGCGCGCAGCCATAACCGATGCCAGGCGGCGCTTGGCCAGCAGCTGCAATGCGGTCTCACCGGTATTGTCGAATACCCACTGCAGTTCCTTCTCGGCAGTTTCCAGATCGTTGTTTTCCGCTGCCAGCGCCGCCAGACGCAGGGAGGCCTGGCTCGCGTAGATGCGCTTGGCGAAATCATCCTTCAGCTGCTGGGCAATGGTTTTGGCCGTAGTCAGCTGTTTGTTGTCGGGTGCGCCCTCATTGGCAGACACCGCCTCGACAAAGCCCTGGTACAGGTTGGAGGCCTCTTCCGCCTTGGCGCGTTCGGCGCCCTGCCACCACTGGTAACCAAAGTAGCCCACCAGTGCCAGCACCACGCCGGTCACAATGCCCTTGCCGTTTTCCGCCCACCAGCGCTTCAGTGATTCTATTTGTTCTTCTTCGGTAAGATGGTCAGCCATTCGATAAATCGCCTTTCCTGTAAATTATTAAATCTTCCCAATGGAGCGGACTCGGCCGCTGCCTATTGTTCTGCTGTTGCAATCAGCTTGTCAGCCCTGGAGCAGTGCCGCCAGCTCGGACAGTGCCACCGTTTGCTGTGGCGCCTCGGCGCGCAGGAATTTCACCGTGACCTGAGCGGCCGCGGCCTCGTCCTCTCCGATGATCAGCGCATAGTCGGCGCCGCTCTTGTCAGCCTTCTTCATCTGGCTCTTGAAACTGCCGCCGCCGCAGTGCGTCTGCAGCCGCAGCCAGGGCAGCTCGTCGCGCAGCTGCTCCGCCGCGGCCAAGGCTGCCGATTGTACATCACCCACGGCCACCAGATAGGCGTCTACCTGCTGGTCCAGCGCCTCCGGCAGTACTGCGAGGGTTTCCAGCATCAGCACCAGGCGCTCGACGCCGAGTCCGAAGCCCACCGCCGGGGTCGGCTTGCCACCCATCTGCTCCACCAGGCCATCGTAGCGGCCACCGGCACAGACAGTGCCCTGGGCGCCGAGGCTGTCGGTGATCCACTCGAATACGGTCTTGCCGTAGTAGTCGAGTCCACGCACCAGCTTCGGATTGATCTCGTAGGCGACGCCGGCCGCATCCAGCAGCCCGCGCAACTGACTGAAATGCTCCGCCGATTCCTCATCGAGGAAATCCAGTAGACAGGGCGCCTCCGCCAGCAGTTCCTGAGTCTGGGGGTTTTTGCTGTCGAGAATGCGCAGCGGGTTGCGCTCCAGGCGCCGCTGGCTGTCTTCGTCGAGCTGATCGCGACGGGCGGTCAGGTATTCCACCAGCGCATCGCGGTAAGCCGCGCGGCTGGCGGAGTTGCCGAGGGAGTTGAGCTGCAGCTTTACATGCTGGTCAATGCCCAGCTGGCGCCACAGGCGCGCGGTCATAATCAGAATTTCCGCGTCGATATCCGGCCCCTCGATGCCGAACACTTCGACACCGAACTGGTGAAACTGACGCAGGCGGCCCTTCTGCGGCCGCTCATAGCGGAACATCGGGCCGAAATACCACAGGCGCTGCGGCTGATTCAGCAGGTTGTTCTGGATGGCCGCGCGCACGGTGCCGGCGGTGCCCTCGGGGCGCAGGGTGACACTGTCACCGCTCTTGTCGTCGAAGGTGTACATCTCCTTTTCGACGATATCGGTGGCCTCACCGACCGCGCGGCTGAACAGCTGGGTCGCCTCCAGGTACGGAGTGCGGATCTCACTGTAGCCGTAGCGGGCGAAGAGTTCGCTCAGGGTGGATTCCACGTACTGCCAGACCGGTGACTGTTCCGGCAGCAGATCGTTCATGCCGCGTATTGCGCGAAGCTGTTTCAACGGTGTTCCTTAACTCTTAATCCAGAATTTCTGCACTTATCTTATCGGAGCGGCCCTTGGTCGCCATCGGGGGCTGCGAACGGCGCTACGGTTCGAGCCTGTGGCGGCCCCGCTGCCGGGCGCCACTCGCTTAAAAGCCTGATCGGCAAATGTTTCCCGAATGGCGCCCGGCATCGTGGCCTTCGCATCAGGGCCCGGGGTGTTGTCCCCGTCCCCTGGAATTACGCCTTGGCGATGATGTCCGCCTCGCGCTCTTCCTTGGCCGCGGCCTTTTCACGGATCAGGCGCTCCAGGTCGTCGACCAGGTTGTCATTGGTGAACTTGCGGTTCGGCTGGCCGTCAACATAGATGGCGTGACTGGGGGTTCCGCCGGCGAGACCGATATCCGCCTCCCTGGCTTCACCCGGGCCATTGACGATGCAGCCGATCACCGCCACATCCAGCGGTGTGGTGATGTCCTCGAGGCGCGTCTCCAGCTCGTTCATGGTTTTCACCACGTCGAAGTTCTGCCGCGAGCAGCTCGGACAGGCGATAAAGTTAATGCCCTTGGTGCGCAGGCGCAGGCTCTTCAGCAGGTCCCAGCCCACCTTCACCTCTTCCACCGGGTCCGCGGCCAGGGACACGCGCAGGGTATCGCCGATGCCGTCCAGCAGCAGCGCACCGAGGCCGATCGCCGATTTGACCGTACCGGAGCGCAGGCCACCGGCTTCGGTGATGCCGAGGTGCAGCGGCTGTTCGATCTGCTGCGCCAGCTTGCGGTAGGCGGCGGTGGCCATAAAGATATCCGAGGCCTTGACGCTTACCTTGAAGTTCTGGAAATCCAGGCTGTCGAGGATCTCCACGTGGCGCAGCGCCGACTCCACCAATGCGTCCGGGGTCGGCTCGCCGTATTTTTTCTGCAGGTCCTTTTCCAGCGAACCGGCGTTGACGCCGATACGGATCGGGATATTCAGGTCGCGGGCCTTATCCACCACCGCGCGAATGCGCTTTTCACGGCCGATATTACCGGGGTTGATACGCAGGCAGTCGACACCCAGGTCCGCCACGCGCAGCGCGATGCGGTAGTCGAAATGGATATCCGCCACCAGCGGCACCGTCACCTGCTTCTTGATCTCACCAAAGGCCTCGGCGGCATCCATGCTCGGCACAGAGACGCGCACTATGTCCGCGCCGGCCTGCTGCAGGCGCTGCACCTGCCCGACCGTCGCCGCCACATCGCAGGTGTCGGTGTTGGTCATACTCTGCACCGAAATCGGCGCTCCACCGCCGACAGGCACATTCCCCACCATGATCTGGCGCGACACGCGGCGAACGATGGGTGACTCGAATTGCATAGGGTTGACCTGGCAGTTTTACTGACTAAACAAGAGGGGAGGATTATAGAGAGATTGGGCGCAAACCTACAGGGTCCGCGCCCTCGGGAGGAAAGAGAGACTATTCGCCGACCGTCAGGCGGCGGGTGCGGCGGTTGCCCACCGGGTCGCTCTCGATCAGCTCGCCCCGATAGCGCACTTCGGTGCCGCTGGCGTTGCCGAGCATCAGACTGAAAGGCGGCTGCCCGGTCAGCTCAACCTCGGAGCCGGCGGCCTGCAGCTTGGCCAGCAGCACCGTGCCGCTCGCATCCTTGACCTCTACCCAGGCCTCTTCGGCAAAATTCAGTTGCAGCGCACCGGTCGGGGCTGCCGCGGCTTCGACCACGGACACAGGCGCCTCGGCAACCGCTGGCGCAGGCTCAACTACCGAAGCCGGCGTCTCAGCAGCGGAGGTCTCGACAACCGGCTCCCCTGCCGCGGCCATCTCTACACTCGGCTCATCGACGACCGGTTCAGCGAGCAGCTCGCTTTCTTCGACCTGGGTAGCAGCCGGCTCGACGGAACCTGCCGCTGCAAATTCCTCTTCCCCTGCGGACGCGTCGAGCGATGCCTGGTCGCCAGCGAGGTTCACAGCCTCTGCGGCCTGCTCAGGGTCAGCATCAGATTGCTGCTCGCCCACCAGCACGGCGCCCTGCACCTCGGCGACGGGGGCCGTTACTGCCATTTCGTCATATGAGGGATTCTGCGCGAACACCGCGGGCGGCGCCACGTCGCGGCCATTCATCCACCAAAAGACACCGCCGACCACCAACAGTGGCAACAGCGCCAGCCCTTTCAGGCTGCGTTTGCGCTCCTGCACCACGGTACTGCGGCTGACGTGCGCGACGATATCGCGGCTTGTCTCTTCTGCCGTGCAGTAACCGGCATAGGCCTGCAACACCGGCTCGGCATCGATACCCAGCTCTTTACAGGCGTTGCGGATATAGCCGCGCACATAGAGCGCGCCGGGCAGACGGTCGTACTCGTCGCGCTCCAGCAGCTCCAGTTTGTTACCGATCATGCACAGGCGGCGGGACAGCTCCTTGCGACTGAGGCCAGCCTGTTCCCGCGCGCGACGCAACTGGCTGCCGGGGGAGTTATCCAGTTCCTGCTCGCTGCTCTCCAGCGGGCGCTCTGGTGTAATTTCGGAAATGTTAGCCGTCATTTGCCATCATCTGTTGGTACTTCAGCGTTTCCGCCGAATAGGGATAAAGGTTTTTCAGCGCCAGGGCGTAACTCCGTTCCTTGTCCCGATTGCCAAAGACTTTCTCGATGCGGATACCCAGCCACAATGACTGCGGTACCTGCCGGTTGTTAGCACTGTATCTGTCCAGGTAGTGCTTTGCCTGTGTATAGTCACCGGCATCAAACTTGAGTTCCGCCAGCTCAAGCAAAGCCTGCGGCAGGTTGGCGCTCAGCGCCAGTGCGCGGGTATAGGCTTTTTCCGCCTCTTCCACCTTGCCGAGCTTGGCGGCGGTGCGGCCGTAGTTGGCCAGCGCGTAGGAGCGGCGATTGTAGGTGAGATCCGCGGAGGCCTTTTCAAACTGCTCCAGCGCCTCCTCGAAACGCTCCTGCTGGTACAGGAAGACACCGTAGTTGGTGCGCGCCATGGAGAAGCTGTCGTCGTAGCGCAGCGCCTTCTTGAAGTGGGATTCGGCCACATCCAGTTCCCCGTCCGTCTGGTACAGCAGCGCGAGGCCATGGTGAGCGAGCGGGTTTTTCTTGCCCAGCTCGAGGGCCTTGTTGAAATGGTGGCGCGCGGACTCGCGGTTTTTGCCGCTCTGCAGGTAGCGCAGCCCCAGCTGTACGTGGGTCTCCAGCGCCTTTTCCAGATTAACTTCCGGGCGCGGCGGCAGACCGGTGGTCACACAGCCACTCAGCCAAATACTGACAATCAGCCCCGCCAGTGGCAGGGTAAGGGTTTTCGCGAACACAACATCACCCGTGTTTTTTATAGTGCGTTGAATAACGGCGGCGTTGTTCAGCCGACAATGCGGACCGGCCGCTCGGCATTGCGATAACGTTCGGAGCGACGCGTGCGATCGTTGACACTACCGGCCAGCTGGCCGCAGGCCGCGGCAATATCATCGCCGCGGGTCGTACGCACGGTTACCGTATAGCCTTTGTCCAACAAAATCTGTTGAAAGCGTCGCAAAGCATTGTTGCTAACCCGCTGGTAGTCGGACAACTCGAACGGATTGAAGGGTATCAGATTTATCTTAACAGGCACATCGCGCAGCAGCTCGGCCAGCTGCTCGGCGTGCTCCGGGCGGTCGTTGACCTCCCGCATCATGGTGTACTCGATGGTCATCTTGCGATGGGTGTCGGGCATACGCTCGATATAGCGCTTGGCGCTGTCGAGCAGCATCGCAATCGGGTACTTCTTGTTGATCGGCACCAGCTCGTTGCGCAGCTCGTCGTTGGGCGCGTGCAGCGAGATCGCCAGGCTCACATCGGTAACATCGGCCAGGCGGTCCAGTGCCGGCACCACGCCGGAGGTGGACAACGTAACCCTTCGCTTGGAGATGCCGTAGGCATTGTCTTCCATCATCAGGTTCATCGCGTCGACGACGTTGTCGAAGTTGAGCAGGGGCTCGCCCATGCCCATCATCACCACATTGGTCACCTTGCGCGGGCCTTTCGGCTGCAGCTGGCCGAACGACTTACAGGCGATCCATACCTGGCCAATGATCTCGGCCGCGGTCAGGTCGCGGTTGAAGCCCTGTTTGCCGGTTGCACAGAAGCTGCAATCCAGGGAGCAACCCACCTGGGAGGAGACGCACAGGGTGCCGCGATCGCCATCGGGGATATAGACGGTCTCGATCGCGTTGCCGCCCTCGACCTGGATCAGCCACTTGCGCGTACCGTCAGCGGAATCCCACTGGCCCAGTACTTCCGGTGCGCGGATCTCGGCAACTTCCGCCAGTTTCTGGCGCAGTGCCTTACTGACATTGGTCATCTGGTCGAAGTCGTCGACCCCGTTCTGGTGAATCCACTTCAATACCTGTACGGCGCGGAAACGCTTTTCACCCAGCGACTCGAAGAACGCAGCCAGCTTGTCGACGGACAGGCCGAGCAGGTTGGTTTTTTCGGTTTGCGCTTGGGTCATGAAGTCACCTCGGGGGGATAGGTTGCGCCGACCCGGACGGGCCGGCGCGAATGCGGCCTTATGCGCGCGGGCAGATCTCGTCGTCGGCGAAGAAGTAGCTTACTTCGCGCGCGGCGGATTCGGCGGAGTCAGAGCCGTGTACCGCATTGGCATCGATGCTCTGGGCAAAGTCGGCGCGGATGGTGCCGGCAGCGGCTTCCTGCGGGTTGGTCGCGCCCATCAGATCGCGGTTGGCCAGGACGGCGTTCTCGCCTTCCAGGACCTGCACGACAACCGGACCGGAGGTCATGAAGTCAACCAGATCTTTAAAGAACGGACGCTCTTTGTGCTCGGCGTAGAAGCCTTCGGCCTTTTCGCGGGACAGGTGCAGCATTTTCATGGCAACGATACGCAGGCCGGCCTTTTCGAAGCGGCTTTCAATTTCGCCGATTACATTCTTGGCTACCGCGTCCGGCTTGATGATGGAAAGGGTGCGTTCCAGGGCCATGTTGTTCTCCAAATTAACAGTTTTTACATACAGAAAGAGCAACTTGAATAGTTGCTCTTCCCTGAATTCCAGTATTGCCCACACGTGAGCGCTCAAAAAACGAGCACCACCTTTTGCGGCGGGCGGATTATACGCGTTACTGCGCGAACTTTGTACTGTTTCTCGCGACCGCTCAATCCGCCTCTTCGATCCAGGCGGCCTGGATGGCCTCGAGGATTTTTTCACCACAACGGGCGGGATCGTCGTCGAAACCGGGCAGTTCTATGACCCAGTTGCGCAGGTCGACAAAATTGACCGTCAGTGGGTCGACATCCGGGTGCGCATCCACCAGCTCTATCGCAATATCGTTGATATCTGTCCATTTCATTGCGCAATTCCTCTGCTCAACAGTGCGACCAATTGGTCAGTGTTTTTCCGACACCTGATTGATGGTGTATTTGGGGATTTCGACTACCAGGTCTTCGTCGTCCACGATCGCCTGGCAGGACAGGCGCGACTCCGGCTCCAGGCCCCAGGCCTTGTCCAGCAGATCCTCTTCCAGCTCATCCGGCTCGCCGAGGGAATCAAAGCCCTCGCGCACGATCACGTGACAGGTGGTGCAGGCGCACGACTTCTCGCAGGCGTGCTCTATCTCGATGCCGTTCGCCAGCGCCGCGTCGCAGACGCTGACACCGCTCTCCACTTCCACCACCTTGCCTTCGGGGCAGATTTCGGCGTGGGGTAAAAACACAATTTTCGGCATGGGTCACTGACTCTCTTATGGTCTCAATGCATAGCCGCAACTCAATGCGGCGCGGATCACAAGCCCGACCGGTTTGTGGCCGGGTTAATCGTTATCAAATTCGTCCAGCGTGTGTCCCTGCATGGCGCGCTTGATGGACACATCCATCCGTCGCGCGGCGAAGGGCTCGGACAAATCGTTTAGCTTCTCGATACGCTTGCGGATCTCTTCGGCGTCGCCACCGTTGTGGGCGAGACGCAGTCCCTCCATCGCCCGCTCCAGCTCGTTCAGCTCGCTCTCGTCGAGCAGCTCCGCACCGTTTTCCTGCAGCGCGGCCAACAGGCTCTCCAGCACGCGTTCGGCCTCCACCTGCGCCTCGCGCAGTGCGCGGGCGGCAATGTCTTCCTCGGCGTGGGCGTAGGACTCCTGCAGCATGCGCGAAATATCCTTGTCCTGCAGTCCATAGGACGGCTTGACGGTGATATCGGCGCTTACACCACTGCTCTTTTCCATCGCGCTCACCGACAGCAGGCCATCAGCATCCACCTGGAAAGTCACGCGAATATGCGCCGCACCGGCCACCATCGGCGGAATGCCGCGCAGCTCGAAACGCGCCAGTGAGCGGCAGTCTTTGACCAGCTCGCGCTCGCCCTGCACCACATGGATCGCCATGGCGGTCTGGCCGTCCTTGAAGGTGGTGAACTCCTGCGCCTTGGACACCGGGATGGTGGTATTACGCGCGATCAGTTTCTCCGTCAGGCCGCCCATCGTCTCGATACCCAGCGACAGCGGAATCACATCCAGCAACAGCAGGTCGTCCCGCGACTTGTTGCCGACCAGGACATCCGCCTGCAACGCCGCGCCGATGGCCACCACCTGATCCGGGTCGATATCCGCGTGCGGCGCGCGGCCGAAGAACCGCTCGACCCGCTCGCGCACACGCAATGTGCGGGTGGAACCACCGACCAACACCACTTCCTGCACGTCGTCGACCGACAATTCCGCATCGCGCAACGCGCGCTTACAGGCCCGCAAAGTCTTGTCGATCAGCGGATCCAGCAGCTCCGCCATGGCGGCGCGGTCGATTGTGCCGCGCCAGTTGCCGTGACTGAGCGCCACCTGTTCCCGCTCGGCGAGGGATTCCTTGGCTGCGCAGGCGCTGTCCAGCAACGCGCGCTGGGTCGCCACGTCCAGATCGGTACCGAGGCCTGCCTGCTCGGCCATCCAGCCGGCGATGGCGCGATCGAAGTCGTCGCCGCCAAGGGCCGTATCGCCACCGGTGGACAGCACCTCAAACACGCCGCGGGACAGGCGCAGGATAGAAATATCGAAGGTACCGCCGCCGAGATCGTAAACAGCGACTATCTTGTCGCCCGCCTCGGTCCCCTCTTCGCCCTGGTCCAGGCCGTAGGCCACTGCCGCGGCGGTCGGTTCGTTCAGCAGGCGCAGCACCTTGAGGCCGGCGAGTTGTGCGGCGTCCTTGGTGGCCTGACGCTGGGCATCGTCGAAATAGGCCGGTACGGTGATCACCGCACCGTCCAGCTCGCCACCGAGCGCCTCGCGGCCACGCCGCGCCAGTTCTTTCAGGATTTCCGCGGATACCTGCACCGGATTCACCGGACCCGCGACGGTTTCAATCGCCGGCATGCCGCTGTCGGCGCTCTCGCCGCTGCCGCTTTGAGCAAACTTGTACGGCAGCTGATCGCCGAAACTCTTCACATCGGCAATGCCGCGGCCCATCAGGCGTTTCACCGACAGCAGCGTGTTGTAGGGGTCCTCACCGGCGCGGTGGCGAGCCGTAGCGCCGACGGTGATCGCGTTTTCCGCGTAGTGCACCGCAGAGGGCAGTATCACGCTGCCATCCTCCGCGGCGATGGCCTCTGCCGAACCGCTGCGCACTGTGGCCACCAGCGAGTTGGTGGTGCCCAGATCGATACCCACCGCACGTTTACGCTGGTGGGGTTCGGGCGTCTGGCCCGGTTCGGATATCTGCAGTAATGCCATTCTCAGTCCAGTAAATCTTCTTCCAGTTCTTCTACCTGCCGCTGCAATTTGATTAGAAACTGCAGTTTGAGCAGGGAGTCCTTGCCCGCTTCGAGATCGCCCGCGGCAAATACTTCGGCGAAATGTCTCTGCTCGTCGGCGTACAGGCCGCGCACCTCTTCGCCCAGCTCGTCGAGCGCCGCGGCCGGGTCGGCCTCAGACGGCACCTCTTCGAGGCGCTCGCGCAGCAACATCTGTTGCATCAGAAACTCGGCATCGGCCGTGGTCTGCTCCGGGCTCACCTCCACGCCGGCAAGCTTGAGCAGATAGGCAGCACGCAGCACGGGATCGCGCAAGGTATTGTGCGCCTCATTGATCTGCGCGGCGTACTGCATGGCCAGCAGCTGCTCACGATCAGACTTCGCAGCGTATTTATCCGGGTGGAATTCTCGCTGCAGTTCGCGATAGCGGTCCGCCAGGGCCGCGCGATCAAGCGCAAATGCCGGCTTGAGGCCGAATATTTCGAAGTAAGTCTGTCGCAGAGACATATCGGATCACCCTTGGCAGGCGGATACGAACCGGCGCTGCCGAATACTAAAAAGGCCGGCGTGCGCGACGCACCCGGCCTTGCTGTGACGAGCGCCGCTCAAACGTGAAAGCTTTCGCCGCAGCCGCACTCGTTCTTCACATTCGGATTGGAGAAGGCAAACCCCTCATTCAACCCTTCCTTGACGAAATCCAGCTCGGTGCCGTCCAGGTAGACGAGACTCTTGGGGTCGACGATCAGCTTAACGCCGCCCTGCTCGAACACCACATCGTCGGACTCCGCTTCGTCGACAAACTCCAGCACGTAGGCGAGCCCGGAGCAGCCGGCGGTCTTTACACCGACGCGAATACCTATGCCTTTGCCGCGGCTGGCGAGCTGACGCTGGATGTGCGCCTGCGCCGCCTCTGTCATGGTAATAGCCAAAACAATACCTTTACTGCTTAGTCGGGCCCTACTGCCCGATAACCTTAACTGGTCGCTTCTTCCTTCGCATCACCGGCACCGGCCTGCTCACCGCGCTTCTCACGGATATTGCGTACCGCAGCCTTAATGGCATCCTCCGCCAATACGGAGCAGTGAATCTTCACCGGCGGCAGCGCCAGCTCTTCGGCGATAGCGGTGTTCTTGATCTGCTCGGCTTCGTCGAGCGTCTTGCCCTTCACCCACTCGGTCAGCAACGAGCTGGAAGCGATGGCGGAACCGCAGCCGTAGGTCTTGAACTTGGCGTCCTCGATCACGCCGCTGTCGTTGACCTGAATCTGCAGGCGCATCACGTCGCCACAGGCGGGGGCGCCGACCATGCCGGTACCGACATTGTCCGCTTTGTCATCCATACGGCCGACATTGCGGGGGTGTTCGTAGTGATCGATAACTTTATCGCTATAGGCCATGACTATTCTCCTAACTCTTGCTCGCGCTTAGTGGGCGGCCCATTCAATGGTATTCAGATCGATGCCGTCTTTGTACATATCCCAAAGCGGCGACAGTTCGCGCAGTTTCTCTACAGCCTTGCGCACTTCGGCAGCGGCGGTGTCCACGTCCTGCTCGCTGGTAAAGCGGCCGAAGCTGAAGCGCAGTGAACTGTGGGCCAGCTCGTCGTTGACGCCGAGGGCTCGCAGCACGTAGCTGGGCTCCAGACTGGCGGACGTACAAGCCGAACCGGAGGAAATCGCCAGATCTCTCAGGGACATGATCAGGCTCTCGCCCTCAACGAAGGCGAAGCTCACATTCAGGTTGCCAGCCACGCGCTGTTCCACGGAGCCGTTGATGTGCACCTCTTCCATATCCTTGATGTGGTCCCAGAAGCGGTTGCGCAGGGACAGCAGGCGCTCGGTTTCCGCCGCCATTTCCTCTTTGGCAATGCGGAAGGCCTCGCCCATACCGACGATCTGGTGAGTCGGCAGAGTGCCGGAGCGCATACCGCGCTCATGGCCGCCACCGTGCATCTGCGCTTCGATACGCACGCGCGGCTTGCGGCGCACGTACAGGGCACCGATACCCTTGGGTCCGTAAACCTTGTGGGCGGAAAAGGACATCAGGTCCACTTTCAGCTCCTGCAGGTCGATCGGCAGCTTGCCCGCGCTCTGTGCCGCATCCACATGGAAGATCACCTTGCGTGAACGACACAGTTCACCGATTGCGGCGATATCGTTGACCACGCCGATTTCGTTGTTGACGTGCATCAGGCTCACCAGAATGGTGTCCTCGCGCAGCGCTTCCTCGACCTGTTCCGGATAAACGATGCCGTCGGCACGGGGATTCAGGTAGGTCACCTCAAAGCCCTCGCGCTCCAGCTGGCGGCAGGTATCCAGCACCGCTTTATGCTCGATCTTGGAGGTAATGATGTGCTTGCCCTTACCCTGGTAGAAGTGGGCGGCGCCCTTGATCGCCAGGTTGTCGGACTCGGTCGCACCGCTGGTCCAGACGATCTCGCGCGGGTCGGCGTTGACCAGCTCCGCCACGTGGCGGCGCCCTTCCTCTACCGCCTCTTCCGCTTTCCAGCCGAACAGGTGCGAGCGCGATGCGGGATTGCCGAAGTTACCCTCCATCGTCAGCTGCTCCGCCATTTTGGCGGCGACGCGGGGGTCGACCGGGCAGGTAGCCGAGTAATCCAGGTAGATGGGAAGCTTCATAGTCATACCGATTCCGCTTAATAAATCTTCAAATCTCGCTACCGGGCTCTATGCGAACCCGGCTATTACAGGCCGCCAATCACCGCGACCCGCTCTTCCGGCGCATCGCGCATATCCTGACGGCGCGCCACTTCCTGCACTTCCGCCCGCGCCACCAGGTTGGCGAGGCTGATACCGCTCAGGAAGTTGTGAATCTGTTCGCTCAGGTCCGACCACAGGTAGTGGGTCAGGCACTGTTCGCCGCCGGCGCAGTCCGCGTTGCCGCCACAACTGGTAGCGTCAACCGACTCGTTGACCGCATCGACAATCTGCGCAACAAAAATCTCTTCGCCCGACCGCGCCAGGCGGTAACCGCCACCGGGGCCGCGCACACTGGAAACCAGGCCGGAGTGACGCAGGCGGGAGAACAGCTGCTCCAGGTAGGACAGGGAGATACCCTGGCGCTTGGATATATCTGCCAGACTGATCGGGCCGCGATCGGCGTGCAACGCCAGATCCAGCATAGCCGTGACCGCGTAGCGGCCTTTGGTTGTCAAACGCATCTCAGCTCCCGACTGATCTACAGCCCTTTTTTCCGATCGGGGCGGGAGTATGGAATAACCCAGCAGGCCAGTCAAGTATATAACCCCTCATACCACTCAGGTATTCCCTTCCGAGGCCGGGCCGCCGCTATTCCGGACGACCTTTGCCACCGGTGCGGTGGATGTAGTTCTGGATCGCCGTCAGCCAGCCGCGCAGTATGCCCAGCTCCATATCGTCGGGACGCACGCGACTGAACAGTCTACGCAGCCGGGTCATCGTCTGGCGCGGATTGTCCGGGTCGATAAAGCCGATCTGCGCCAGCGCCTGCTGCAGGTGATCGAAGTAGAGCTCCATATCGCTGGCCTTGGCCGGGGGACGATCCCAGTCCGCGTAACTCAACTCCGCGCCCTTCTCCGCCTCCAGCGCCGCCACGCGCACTTCATAGGCCAGCACCTGCACCGCGGTGGCCAGGTTCAGTGAGCTGTAATCCGGGTTGGCGGGGATGTGCACATGGAAATTGCAGGCCTGCAGCTCCTCGTTGGTCAGGCCGCGATCCTCGCGCCCGAACACCAGCGCCACCGGGTGGGTCGAGGCCTCAGCCACCGCCCGCTCGCCGCACTGTCGCGGTGTCAGCAGCGGCCAGGGGATACGGCGCTCGCGTGCACTGGTAGCGACCACCAGGCCACAGTCCGCCACCGCCTCTTCCAGCGTATCGACGACGACCACCCGGTCCAGCAGGTCGGCGGCGCCGGCGGCCCGCCAGATAGCGTTGGCGGCGGGAAATTCCCGCGGCGCAACCAGATAGAGCTGGCTCAACCCCATATTCTTCAGCGCGCGCGCGGCGCCGCCGATATTGCCCGGGTGAGCGGTGTTCACCAGCACCACGCGCACATTGTCGAGCGCGGTGAGGGGGGAGCTGTCGAGAGGAGACTTGGCCATACTGTATGAATGTACCGGATATCAGGTGTCGGGAGAGCGCGGGCGCGCGAGTGTAGCAAATATGCGCGGGAATCCCTACAATCGCACCCGCCCGGCCGGCCCGGGTTGAGTCCGCATTTACCACAAAGCTCCTGCTGTGGCGGCTCCAGTGCACGCCCTGACTGCTTTTCGCTCTGTCGGAGTGCTCAACGTATTCGCCAATACGCCTGCGCGCTCTTCTGTCACGGAAACCAGCCAAGACGCACCCTGGAACCACCTCGCTACGAAGCTTTGCGGTAAATGCGGACTAGCTTTTTAATCCCTTCAACCCCTTAGTGCGGAATAGTTATGGAACCCATGCTGAATATTGCCCTGCGCGCGGCGCGCAAGGCCGGAGAACTGATTGAACGAGCCTGGGAGCGCGGCGACCTGATGAAGTTCGAGGAAAAGGCCCGCAACGATTTCGTCACCGAGGTGGACAAGGCCAGCGAGCAGGAAATCATCTACCACCTGCGCAAGGCCTACCCCAAACACAGTATCCGCGCCGAAGAGAGCGGCCTGCAGGAAGGCGCGGAGCCCGATTACGAGTGGATCATCGACCCGCTTGATGGCACCACCAACTTCATTCACGGCGTCCCCCAGTTCGCGGTTTCGATCGCCTGCAAATACCGCGGCCGTATCGAACACGCTGTGGTGCTGGATCCGATCAAGCGCGAGGAGTTCACCGCGAGCCGCGGCCGTGGTGCCGCCCTGAACGGTCGCCGCATTCGCGTATCCCCGCGCCAGAATCTGCGCGGCGCACTGATCGGCACCGGCCTGCCGTTCAATGGCCCGGCCCTGGAAAATATCGATCCCTACCTGGAGGCGCTGAAGGAAATCGCCGGCCAGACTGCCGGTATCCGCCGCCCGGGCGCGGCGGCGCTGGACCTGGCCTATGTAGCTGCCGGCCGATTTGACGGCTTCTGGGAAATGTATCTGAGCCCTTGGGATATCGCCGCCGGAGCGCTACTGGTCAAGGAAGCCGGTGGCCTGATCAGCGATTTCCGCGGCGGCGAGGACTACCTGGAATCCGGCCACCTGGTATGCGGCACTCCGAAGGTGTTCAAGCCGCTACTGCAGATCGTCGGCCGACATCTGGGCCGCGTGCGCTAACCGCGACGAGACACTCCTTTCCCAGAAACAAACCTTCCCAAACGCGGGGCAATCCATGGATTGGCCCCGTAGTCTTCGACGATCAATCGCTCACTGCTGCCAGCGGCAGCTCGTTACGCTGCACCTCGGCTAGCAGCAACTGCTCTAACAGCAGTGGACGTCCGACGTGATATCCCTGAATCAGGTCTACACCGATGCTGCGCAGGCGCGCGGCCGTGGGGGCGTCCTCCACGTATTCGGCAATGGTTTTGGCACCCAGACGGTGCGCCACCTGGTGAATCGACTCGACAATAATCAGGTCGACAAAATTGGACTCCACCTGACGCACGAAGCTGCCATCGATCTTGATGAAGTCGATCGAAAAGGCCTTCAGGTAATTGAACGAGCTGAGGCCATTGCCAAAATCGTCCAGCGCGACCTTACAGCCCATCCTGCGCAGGGTAGCCACGAAGTGGCTGGCGCTCTCCATCTGGTTGACCACTGCCGTTTCGGTGATTTCAAAGCTGATGCGCGACAGCGGTATCGGCGTCTGCTCCAGGATCTTGATCACATGGGCCTGAAACTCGGAATCGCCCAGCGCATCGGCAGACAGGTTCAATGAAAAATGAATTTGCGCCGCATCGATCTTCGCCGCGCGGCGCACCAGCACCTCGTCGACCACCCAGCGATCCACCTGCAACATCAACCCGTAGCGCTCCGCCGCGGGAATAAACGCGGGAGGAAGAACCAGGTTGCCGCAACCATCGACCATGCGCACCAGGACCTCGTAGTGATTGATGGCGCTGGTATCACTACTCTGGGCAATCGGCTGGGCGCAGAGTGTCAGCTGCCCCGCATCGAGGGCCTCGCGCACTGCCGATGCCATGATGATTTCCCGGTGCTGCTCCGCGGCGGTGCTCTGCTCCATTTCGTAAAGCATGACGGTGCCGCGGCTGGTGTGCTTGGCCGAATAGCAGGCCACATCAGCCTGACTGAGCAGCTCACCCAAGCGGTCGTTGCGCCGGTTAATCTCGGTAATGCCGATACTCGCCCCCACGTCGTAAACCCGCTCGTTCCACGGAAAACGCAGCGTCACTATCTGCCGGATCAACTGCTCACAGCGAAGCTTTGCCTGCTCCTTGCTGCAGTGACGGAACAACAGACCAAACTCATCGCCGCCGAGACGGGCAACGCTATCGGAATTGCGCAACAGGGCACGCAGGTACTTGCTGATTTTTTTCAGCAGGGCATCGCCGGCGAGATGGCCGGCACTGTCGTTGATCACCTTGAAGCGATCCAGATCGATATAGGCCAGTGCGTGACACTCGTTGCGCTCGCGCGCACTTTCTATCGCGTCGAGAAGCTCACGCTTGAAGGCGTCGCGGTTTGGCAGGCCCGTCAGGTCATCGTGCGAGGCCTTGTAACTCAGCTGCCGGATCAGCTGCCGCGATTCACTGACATCCTGGAAAACCATCACCGCGCCGAGCAGATCGCCGCGCTCCGTTTTCAGTGGTGATGCGGAATGCTTGATGTCATAGGTGCGCCCGTCGCGACTGTGCAATACGGCACCTTCCATGCCCCGCACCGCTTCACCCACCTGCAGACACTCCGTCACCGGGTTCGCCAGCGGCTCCCCTTCGCGACCCTGGGTGACATGAAAAATGGCATCGATCGTTTGGTTTTGCGCCTGCTGAAGAGTGAAACCGGTCATCTGCACAGCGACCGGGTTCATGAAATTCACCCGCTGATTGACGTCTGTGGAAATGACCGCATCGGCGATGGAGGACAGGGTAACCTGCAACCTTTCCTTCGCTTCTCGCAGACTGTGTTCGCCGCGCTTGCGCCAATCGATATCCTCCACTTGCGCCACGGCGTATAGAGGTTCGCCATCGATACCCCGGGCCAGACAGCAGGACAGATAGCCCCAGACCACCTCGCCATCCTTGCGCATATAGCGCTTTTCCATTTGTGGGGCTTCGCACTTTTGGCCGAAGAACTCTTCACAGAATCCCCTCGCATCGGGCTGGTCTTCCGTGTAGGTAATATCAACTACATTGCGTCCGGTGAGCTCTTCCTCGTCGTATTGAAGGAAATCACAGAAACTGCGATTGGCTCGCAGAATGGTCCCGTCCAGCGCGACCAGCACCATGCCGATGCGCGACTTTTCCACTGCCGCACGGAAACTGCTCTCCACTTCGACAATGCGCGCATTGCGCTTGCGCTCGATATTGGTGTAGACCGCCATGACATAGGCCGGGATTGCAGAACCGAATATGACCAACATCAGCATGCTGCCGGTTTGCTGTCCCGGGACGCGAACAATACTGGGATTTGCGTGCACATCAATGCCGACATACTGCAACGTCAACAGCAGAATCACGCTGAAAACCACCGCCAGGGTCTGGAAGAGTGGCAATCTGGTTGCCACCCAGATCAGCGGCAGCGCGACAAATACGAAAGGCAGCAGTGCCACCTCAAGAATCAGGTATATGGCACCAATTGCTACGCCAGCCACCAACATCAACCTGCCGAGCAACGCGCGATCCAGCAGCCCGCGCAACGATTCGATATTGCAGTTCAACGCCAGCGGCAATAGCACCAGAATTCCCGCAGCGTCAGCCAGGTACCAGGCGGGGAAAATTGCGGAGTAATCGATACCGCTGCGCAAGCTGGCGATAGCGGTGCCGATAGTGGCGCTGGCCAGTGGGGGCAGCACCGCGGAGACAAGGATAAAGGTGGCCCAGCGCTCCAGACTGTCGAAATAGCCGCCATTCGGGAAAAAGCGCTGCAGCAGCAGGGCGGCGGGTAACACCTGCGCCAGCCCGGCCACAGTATAGAGTGACGCCACGCTCCCCTCGAAGCCCATCGCCAGCCCGGTCAACACATTGACACAAAAGAATGTGCCAGCGAGTAGCGGCCAGTCCCGACGGCGGTGGCGGGCAAGGAACGCGATGGCAACGGCATCGGCAAACCAGATAACCGCACTGCCGCCGTTGAAACTGAGCAACTGCTTGCAAATCAGGACAAAGACAAGGCTCAGCACCGCCAGCAGCAGCGCCGAAATCCACAGATCCAGTCGGGACTCCCGCCCTTCGGGGCGTTGATCCGGGAGCATGACAGACATCCACTTCCTCTGTTTATTAGTATCGTTCCGGGAATACTGCCTGATTACTTTCGATCAGCCGGTGATATCAGAAAACCGCCAGTTTAGACGAGCGACCGCCAAGAAAACATTTATTCTTGTTAAAACCGGACTGCAGGTCCCTGCCTATGCCGGGTCGGGGGCGCAGCGCTCCAGTACTCGGCACAATTGTGCCAGTTCGAACTCTTCGGGAAGTGCCGCATCAGGCTCCGCTTCACTGCATTTCCCCACTATCACAAAGCGAATCTTCTCGGTGAGCGGATCCTCTCTCAGGATACGCGCCACGTCGGCGGCAGACATGCCCGGCACGGCGCAGTCGAACACGATAATGTCTAGGCTCTGGGTTCGTGCGGTAAATATCGCCTCAACCGCATCGGTCGCCACCAGGTGCTGGACCTGGGAGGAGCCGCGCAGCATGGATTTCAGTCGCTCGATTGCCGAGGGTCGATTTTCTATCTGCAGCAAGCGGCACGGCGGCAGCTTTATCGCCGCGCTCGGCTGCGCAGACAGCTGCATCAATTCCATTGGGGCATCGATCAGCGGAAACTCGATCCAGAAAACGGATCCCTGGTCCTCGTGACTGTCGAAATCGATGCGCCCCCCCATCGCCTCGGTGAGACGCTTGGCAATCGCCAGTCCGACTCCGGTGCCCTCTATCTGTCCCTTCTCTGCGCCCAGCCGGTTGAAGGGTTCGAATACCTCCGCGCGCTTCTCTTCGGGAATGCCCTTGCCCGTATCGAGAATACTTAATCGCAGCCACCCCTCCGCCTGCGGGGCGAAGTTGATCACCACGCGGCCGTTTTCGCGATTGTATTTCACCGCATTTCCGGCCAGGTTCAGCACTACCTGCTTAAAACGCACCGGGTCGGCGCAGATATAGGCGGACTCCCAACCGAGGGGCTCGAAAATAAGACTGACTCGCCGCGTCTCCGCCAGCGGCTCCAGTAGACGCTTGCAGTCTGCCACCAGCGCGGCGGGCTGCATCGGCTCCATCGACGGAGCCAGCCGCTGGCTGTCGATCCGCGCCAGCTCCAGCACATCGCCGACCAGATGCAGCAAGTGCTGCCCGGCGCGGCGGATTTCGCCGAGTCGCTGTCGCTGATCCGGATTGAGGCTTTGATCCAGCTCCACCATCTGGCTGTAGCCGAGGATGGCGTTCAGTGGTGTGCGCAGTTCGTGACTGAGGCTGAATAGCAGATCGGCGCGGTTGGCGTTGCCCTGACGTAACTGTTTCAGCTCCCGCTCGGCACGCAGCAGTGCTTCCCTGTTGCCGGTGATATCCTGCAGCACACCGAGTACACGTACGGGCTTACCGTCGCTGTTGCGCTGCGCCTGACCGCGGCAGCGCACCCAGACAATGCCGCCGTCCCGGTGCCAGAGACGAAATTCGACATCCAGCGGCAGCTGCTCGCCAACGTGATCCCTGAATGCCTGCTCGGCGCGGGGAAAATCCTCCGGCAACATCCGCGACTTCCAGTGTGCCAGGGCAGTGCGTGCGACCGTATCCACCGGGCACTGCTCGAAGCCGATCATGGCCCAGCAGCCTTTGTCCAGCACGACTTCATCGGCGCGTAAGTCCCACTCCCAGAGGCCGTCGCTCACGCCGGCCAGGGTCTGTAGTGGCCGCTCCCCGGGCAGCTTGGACAGGAAACGTCCGGACAGCGCCTCCGTATAGTCCGCGCAGCTACCGATAATGACACGCTCACCGTCTTCGCCATCGACGCTGATGGATCGCCCCCAGATTCTCAGCCAATACAGCTGGCCGCTACTGTCAAAGGCGCGGAAGGTGGTGTCGAAAGAGCCACCCTGGCTGCTGATTCGTTGGCGCAGCGCCAGCAACTTGGCGCGATCATCTGAGTGCACCATGCACAACTCGGTACCGGTACAGAGCCCCGATAGCGCCGCCTGTGTGTCATCGGCAAACACCGACCACAAGGCGCCCTGCGCCCGCTGTCGGCCACTGCGCGGATGCCACTCCCAGACGCCGCAATCTGCATCCAACAGCAGGCTCTGCAGATAGGCTGCCTGGCGGGCCAGCTCGGCAGGTGTAAGCCCGTCCAGCTCGTCAGGCGCGGCCAGCTGTAGCGGCAAATCACAATTTTCGCGGGAGGATGACTCGGACAAGCTGGTCTCTTCTTCAATACATCAGGGTTTCTCACTAAGTGAATCATTTATCCCGGGGCGTGAAAAGAGCTGTTGACCCGCCTGCATATAACGAAAAGCTGCATTTTCACCAGGCCATGAGCGATTGGTTATATGAGCGCCGGTCAGCAACCCGCAAAAAAAAGGCCCCGCAATGCGGGGCCTGAATCAGCGATGATGAGAGAAAACGGGAAGTCACGCATTAATAACTTTTTGCCATAACCCGTGATGGATTCCCGGAGCGCGGGTCTTGCGACCCACATCAGGGTATTTGCAACCCCTATGCCAACTTTGCAGATAAGCTGAAAAAGGGGCGCTGCGCCATCTGAGCGGATACTTTGCTGCAGGCGTGTGAACCAACAAGGTTCTCCCGCGATCCTGGGCGCACCAAAAGTAAGCAAAGTGTGACTTTCAAACCTTTCACAGTTCTCAAACCGCCTGCAACAAGCGTGTCTTGGCTGCGGTGATCGGTTAGCATCATCGATTAGCGGGGCGGAAAAAATCGACTAAGCAGTCTCGGTTTACAATGGAACACTCTGCGAGCCGACCCGCGCAGTAGCGTACTTACTAAGGTTGTTTTATGAATGCAGTCCCCGAGAACTCCGGGCCCTCGAACCCACCTCGCCTGTGGGTAACTACCATCCTGTTTTCCAGCACGGCTCTCGCGGCGCTGATTCTCGTGCCGCTGTACGGTGTGCTGTACGGCTACCACTGGTATCAATGGCTGGCGTTTGCGGTTTACGGCGCCCTGTGCGGCCTGTCGATCACTGCCGGCTACCACCGCCTGTGGTCGCACCGCACCTATGAAGCCCACTGGTCCCTGCGGCTGCTGTTCGCCCTGTTTGGCGCCGCGGCACTGCAAAACAGCATTCTGATCTGGAGCTCCGGCCACCGCCGCCACCATCGCCACGTCGATGACAACGATCGGGACCCTTACTCCGCCAGGCGCGGTTTCTGGTTCTCCCATATCGGCTGGATGTTGCGGGATTACCCGAGCGGTAAAGTCGACTTCGACAACGCCAAGGACCTGCAGCGGGACAAGATCGTGATGTGGCAACACAATCACTACGTGCCGATCACCCTGGCGATGAACCTCGGATTGCCGCTACTTCTGGGCATCTTGACCGGCGACATTATCGGCATGCTGTTGCTCGCCGGCGTGCTGCGCATCGTGGTCAACCACCACACGACCTTCTTTATCAATTCGCTGGCGCATATTTGGGGCCGCCGCCCCTACACCGATGAAAACACCGCGCGGGACAACGACCTGCTCGCCTTTTTCACTTTCGGTGAGGGCTACCACAATTACCACCATATCTTTCAGACCGACTACCGCAACGGCATCCGCTGGTACCAGTGGGATCCGACCAAGTGGCTGATCAGAACTGCCAGCTGGCTCGGCCTCGCGCGAAACCTCAAGACAGTACCGACAATGCGTATTCAGCGCGCCATACTGACGATGCAGTTCAAGCGCGCGGAGCAGAAACTGCAGCAGTCCCGCCACAAAGACAGCTGGCGCCAGCTGCTGGAGAAGGAAGCACAGGAGTTCTCCGCCGCACTGAATGAGTGGAAAGAGCTGCAGGCACACCGCTACGAAAACGCCCGCGAGCGCCTGCTCGCAAAATGGGAATCTGCCGCTATCCGTACGCGGGTGAAGGAGCTGGAGTACAGTCTGAAGATGCAGCGCAAGCGCCTGCAGATCATGACGGAACAGTTCCACCTGTGTCCGGTTTCCGCCACCTGATGTGGAATCCGGCCGACAAAAAAGGCGAACCTCTGGTTCGCCTTTTTAATGCCTGAGGGAAACTCAACTCCTTGCGTTACAGCCTTCTGCCAGCGGCAAACTCCTGCATGGAGAAAGCCACCCTCTCGTCGGCATTTTTTTCCAGCTGTTCCAGGTCCAGGTTCTCGATATACCGCAGGCGCTTACGCAAGCCGACGCCGTTCGCCACCTGGATAGCAAGACCGGGGCGGGCATTGGCCTCCAGCAGCAGCGGGCCGCGCTGGCGATCGAGCACGATATCACAGCCGAGATAACCGAGCCCCGTCATCTCGTAACAGCTGGATGCCAGCCGAACCAGGTCGCGCCAGCCCGGCACTTCCAGCTTGTCGAACGGCATCTCGGTATCCGGGTGCTTGTTGATACGCAGGCCGCGCTGCACTGCGTGGCAGCTCTTGCCGGTCGCCAGGTCGATTCCAACACCGACCGCCCCCTGGTGCAGGTTGGCCTTGCCATCGGAATCGTGGGTTGAACAGCGCAACATCGCCATTACCGGAAAACCGCGAAATACAATGACCCGGATATCCGGCACACCTTCAAACGAGTAGTTGTCGAAGACCGGATCAAAATCCACCAGCGCCTCGATCATTACCCGATCCGGCTTGCCGCCCAGGCTGTAAAGGCCGCTGTGAATGTTGCTGACATGGCGCAAAATGTCCAAAGCCGTGACTTCGGCGCCGGAGGGTTTCTTGTACTTGTCGCCGTCGCGTCCGACGATCACCAGAATACCCTTGCCGCCAGAACCTCGCGCAGGCTTGATCACAAACTGCCACAGCGGCTCGATAACCTCCATGACACGCTTGCGGCTGGGCTGGGTTTCAAATGCGGCAATCAATTCTGGAACGGGGATGCCATAGCGCTTCGCGGCGCGCTTGGTATTGAGCTTGTCGTCGACAATTGGATACTTGTCGCGATCGTTGTAGCGCGCAATGTAGTTGATATTGCGCGCGTTCATGCCCAGGATACCCATCCGGTGCAGCGCGAGCGGCGACACCAGGCCACCCCGCAGCTTGGTAATCACATGCTTCATCGAAAAGCTGAGCATTCGGGGTACCTATTTCACCAACTGTCTGAAGCGCATTAGCTCGCCAAGGCGGAAACCGGTGTAATTGCCGATCACCAGAATCAAGGCCAGCAGCACCAGCAACAGCTCGGGGAAATTGAAAGTCCAGTGTTCTATATAGCTATTGGTCATCACCCACCAGGCGAGCACCGCCACCAACAGGCTGCCGCCGGCCTGCACGACCACTTCGTAAGGGCCGTCTTCCTCCCAGACAATGGACATGCGTTCAATGGTCCAGGCGAGAATAATCATCGGGAAGAAGGTTACGGTCAGTGCCTGCTCAATACCCAGCTTGTAGCTAATGACACTGATGGCCCCCATCAATATCACTACCGTCACCACCACCGCCGCGATCCTCGCCACCAGTAACAGGTTCAGGCGACTCAAGTAAAAGCGCACCCACAAACCCAGCACAAGAATCAGGGTAAAGATCGACAGGCCGGTAAACAGCTGGGTTTCGATGAAAGCAATCGCCAGCAGCACCGGCATGAAGGTACCGGAGGTACGCAGCCCGACAAATACCCGCAGCAGTACGACCACCAGCGCCCCCACCGGCACCAGCAGAATCAGTTTGAAAATACTCTGCTGTTCGATCGGCAGGCTGTAGATGGAAAAGTCCACCAACGCCTCTTTTTCCTTACTGGTGCTCAGCATCGATACATCGCGCGCCGGCACGTCGTTGGCAATGACAGAGAAGGTCACCTGGGAGTTGCGCCCCCCTTCCACGTCCAGCAGGCTCTTGCCGCCGCGCTGCCAGATGAAAAAGTTCTTCGGCACGCCTGGCGAGCCGGTGGTCGGTTCAAATACCACCCAGCGCTTGCCGTCGTAGACCTCGAGCAGGTCTTCGGGATCCAGCCGGCGGCGGTCGTCTTCCAGGTACAGGCCGCGAATACGGTGTGCCGGAATGTCGGCGGCCGCAAGCACGACCAGCGCCACGTCAACCAGCGAGCGGTCTTTGTAGTAGCCGAAAATCAGATTGCGGTCCTGATTTCTTTTATCGCCCAGCGCGGTGAGCAACTGAGTGGTAAAAGTCTTGGTATCGGAGGAGCGCTGGTGCGCAGTTTCCACCAGCGAATATATGGCCATGCGCACGGCTTCCTGTTCCCGCGCCTCCAGGAAGGGTTTGCGCACCTGGGTGCTGAGGTCCAGTGGTTGCTCGAGCGGCGCCCCCGGAGTCTGGTGCACGTCCAGCTGATAGAACAGCGACTGGGTGCCGCTGGCCGAACGGCGCGACCACACCGCGCGGTATTCGTCGTTTTCACGAATGATATTGAAGCCGTAACCGGAAGAGCTGAAGGTCTCGCCCAACACCTCCATATTGCGCTGTTCGCGCGGCAGGGTCAGGGCGGCCTTGACCGGACCACCGTCTGCGTTGAAGCGCACCTTGGCTTCAATAGTCCAGACGGTGCGGTATTCCCCGGGCAATAGCGGGAAGCCGAGTTCGCGATTTTTGTAGATTGTGAGCCCCGCCCCCATCAGCGCGAGCAGTGCAGCCAGAATATAAACCTGAGCGCGTGGCGACATTCGCCATTCCCCATAGTGCTAAAGGCGCCGGCAATACCGGGGCCAAAAATCTTTTACGTTTATTTGTTAGATGGCGTACTGGGCTCGCCCTGGACGTTACGCCGGCTCACGTCGACGACCGCCGCATCCTTGAGGAAATTGCGCCCGACCCGCATCGGGTACTTGGAGCTGCTGCTGTCAGTCAGGTTGACCTCAACCATGTGGGTGATATCGCCTACGGTCAGGCTCATCTCCACGACCGGCCGCCGCTGACTTTCGAAGCCCGGACGCACCACACGGATATGGCGCTTGATTGGCAGTTCGACGGTGGTCGCATCTGCCTCGGAGCCATCGTCCGGCGCCGCCAGCTTCAATCTCACCCACTCCTTGCCATCGCGCTCAAAGCGTTTCAGCTCCTGAACACCAAGTGTGGAAGTGGCTGACCCGGTATCTATGACCGATTCGAACAGCAGGCCACCGGGCTCAATGGAGACGGTCTCCACGGCACCCAATACCAGCCTATCCTTGGCGACGGGCACTTCGACCACCTTTTCGAACCTTCGTTCGATCACGCGCTCAACAACTTTGACCTCGGGCTCCGCACAGACAACCTCCACCGGTTCCGGGCACTGCGCGCCCTCCCCTGCCTGCTGGGGTGCTTCGACAGTTCCCGTACCCGGTATGACTGTCGCCGCGCCCTTCTCCCAGGGAAAATGCAGCGACTCACAGCCCACCAGCAACTGAGAAGCCAGCAATAACCATAGAGGGGAAAAAGTCCGCATTTTAATCAACTACCTTAAGGCCTTCTCGGCCGTCCCTGTGCGACTATCGCAATCTGGCTATCCGTGCTTTTTATTTGCCGGAGAGTCCCGCCTCCGCTTTGAGCAAAAGGCGGATATTAGCGCATTCGCCCGGCCACTGAACAGCGATGGACCGGGATATGCCCGCTTTGGGTACACTGGAGTTTGCACCTGCCCGGCCGTTGTCGGCGGAAAGTATAGCCAGACCGGCTAGGATACGGCGCTGCCAGAAGCAGTGAATCCTTACTTACTGGAAGATGGCCCTCGAGTAAAAGACTTCCTGCAGCCGTGCCACTCTCCCCCGTCGACATCGCCACAATCCCCTCGCTTTGTATCCAACTTCATGGCGGGGTATAGTCGGGAGATATGGCTTTGTAGTCACAATAAGAATAAGACAATGACCGAGACAGTAAATCTGCGCACGTCCAGCGGCGGCCAGATTCTCGTACAGTGCCTGCAGGTCGAGGGTGTTGAGCGCGCCTTCTGTGTGCCGGGCGAAAGTTATCTGGCAGTGCTCGACGCCTTCGTGGACGCACCGGAAATTCAGGTGATTACCTGCCGGCAGGAAGGCGGCGCGGCGATGATGGCGGCTGCCGATGGCAAGCTCAGCGGCAACCCCGGGGCCTGTTTCGTTACCCGGGGTCCGGGTGCCACCAATGCCAGCGCCGGGGTACACCTGGCGCGCCAGGCATCGATTCCGATGGTGCTTTTTATCGGCCAGGTCGCCCGCGATACCCGCGACCGGGAAGCATTCCAGGAAATCGACTACCGACAGATGTTCGGCGGCATCGCCAAGTGGGTGGCTGAGGTCGATAGCGCACAGCGCATGGCGGAATATGTGCAACGCGCCTTCGCCGTCGCCCGCGCCGGCAGGCCCGGCCCGGTGGTGCTGGCGCTTCCCGAGGACATGTTGCGCGAGACAGCGACTCCACCCGTTCTCGGCACCCCGCCAGCCCCCGCCAGCCCTTCCCCCAATCAAGCCGACATCGATCATTTCAACCGCCTGCTGACACAGAGCCGCAAGCCACTGGTCCTGTGCGGCGAGGCGAACTGGTCCGATAGCCGCGAACAGCTGCACGCCTGGTGCGAGAGCCACCAGCTACCGGTGGCGGCCGCGTTCCGCTGCCAGGATAACTTCGATAACGACAACCCCCTGTACATCGGCGATGTCGGTCTGGGCATCAACCCGGCGTTGCGCCGGCGCATCGAGTCAGCGGATCTGGTGATATGCCTGGGCGGCCGCTTCAGCGAAATCGTCACGCAGAACTACGGCATCCTGCAGCCGGGCGGTCAGCAGAAAATCATTTATGTACACCCGAGCGCCGAGGAGTTGGCCGCGGCGCCAGCTGTAGAACTGGCCATTAATGCGGGCATGGAGCGCCTGCTCAGTGTGCTACTCGACGAATCTCCGCCGGAAGCCACAGCCGCGCGAAGCAGCTGGGTGGAAAGCGCACGCGCGGACTACGAGCAGTGGAACAGCCCGCAGCCGATCCCCGGCCCCCTGCAGTACGGCGAGATAGTGACCTGGCTGCGAGAGCAGTTGGAGGATGACGCCATCATCTGCAACGGCGCCGGCAACTACGCGATCTGGGTACATCGCTTTTTTCGCTACCGCCGTGCGAACACACAGCTGGCGCCGATCAGCGGCTCCATGGGCTACGGCCTGCCGGCCGCCATCGCGGCCAAGTTGCGCTTTCCGCAGCGGCAGGTGATCTGCTTCGCCGGCGACGGCTGCCTGCAAATGACCCTGCAGGAAATGGCCACCGCCTGCCAGTACGGCGCCAATATCCTGCTGATCGTGGTCAACAACGGCAGTCTCGGCACCATCCGCATGCACCAGGAGCGCAACTATCCCGGCCGCACTTCCGCCACCGACCTGTATAACCCGGACTTCGTCGCCCTGGCGCGGGCCTACGGTTTTCACGCGGAAGCCGTCGCGGAGACACAGCAATTCGCATCCGCCTATGCGGCCGCCACGGCCGCAAACAAACCGGCACTGCTGGAACTGCAACTGCCACTGGAAGCACTGACACCCAACCTGAAACTCTCGGAACTCTCGAAACTCTCAAACCTATAGCGGGGATTGATGATGGATTTGAATTTGCTCGGCAAGCGCGCGCTGGTTTGCGGCTCCAGCCAGGGAATCGGCAAAGCCTGTGCGCAGCAGCTGGCCGCCCTGGGGGCATCGGTGGTGCTGTTCTCTCGCAACCGGGAAAAACTCGAAGCGGTTAGGGAAACCCTGGACACATCCGCCGGACAGACACACGCCGTACTGGTGGCAGACTTCGCCGAACCGGCCCAGGTCAAGGCGGCCGTGGAACAGCAACTGGCAACAGCGGGTCCCTGCGAAATCCTGGTCAACAATACCGGCGGCCCGCTGCCGGGCCCGGCTCATACTGCGGATCCGCAGGCCTTCATCGACGCCTTCAACCTGCACCTGATATCCAACCAGACCCTGGTGCAGGCCCTGTTGCCGGGAATGCAGAGCGCCGGCTACGGCCGAGTGATCAATATTATTTCCACCTCGGTCAAGCAGCCACTGAACGGCCTCGGCGTATCCAACACCGTGCGCGGAGCCGTGGCGAGCTGGGCCAAGACCCTCGCCAATGAGCTCGGCCAGTTCAACATTACCGTCAACAATGTACTGCCGGGTGCGACCGCCACCGTGCGGCTGGACGCCATCATCGACAACAAGGCGAATAAGCAGGGCAAGAGCCGAAAGGAGGTGGAGGAGACGGAGAAGGCCAGCATCCCGATGGGCCGCTTCGGCGAGGCGGCAGAAATCGCCAACGCGGTGGCCTTCCTCGCCTCGCCGGCAGCCTCCTACATCAACGGCGTAAACCTGCCGGTGGACGGCGGCCGGACCGGGTGTCTGTGATGGCCGCGCTCGACAGCTGCATCCGCAACTATATCAATGGCGAGATGGTGCAGCCGCCGGCGGATGCCCGGCTGCTGGACAATATCGAGCCGGCAACCGGCCAGGTCTACGGAAAACTGGTCGACTCCACTGACGGCGACCTGGAAGCGGCAGTCGCCGCCGCAGAAGCCGCCCAGCCAAATTGGCGTGCACTCGATCTCGAAGAACGCGCCCGCCACCTCGAGCGTATCGCTGCATTGATCGAGAAGAATCTCGACAGCCTGGCGGAAGCGGAATCGCGAGACAATGGCAAGCCCGTCGCATTGGCGCGCAGTGTCGACATCCCCCGCGCCGCGGCCAATTTCCGCTTTTTCGCCCGCGCCATCACCCAGTTCGCTTCCGAATCCCACGCGATGGGCGAACGCGCGATCAACTACACACTGCGCGCACCGCTCGGCATTGTCGGCTGTATTTCCCCCTGGAACCTGCCGCTGTACCTGTTCACCTGGAAGATAGCCCCCGCGCTGGCAGCGGGAAACTGCGTGATCGCCAAACCATCGGAAGTCACTCCTAAAACCGCCGCGCTACTGGCGGAGATCTGTCGCGACGCCGGACTGCCCGCCGGCGTACTGAATATCCTGCATGGGCGCGGCAGCGGCATCGGCAGTGCGCTGGTGGCACACCCGAAAATCAAGGCGATCTCTTTTACCGGCGGCACCGCCACCGGTGCCCAGATCGCGGCCGCAGCCGCGCCCCGCTTCAAGAAGCTGTCACTGGAGCTCGGCGGCAAGAATCCCACGCTGGTATTTGCCGATTGCGACTGGGAAAAGGCGCTGGACGGCGTGCTGCGCGCCGCGTTTAGCAACCAGGGACAGATCTGCCTGTGTGGCTCGCGCATCTATGTGGAAGCATCGATCTATACCGACTTCCAGGCGGCACTGCTTGGACGGGTGCGCCAACTTCGCGTTGGCGACCCACTCACCGAGGTCGACCAGGGCGCGCTGGTCTCCGCCGCGCATATGGACAAGGTGTTGAAAGCGATCGCACTGGCACAAGAGGAAGGCGGGCAGATTCTATGTGGCGGCGAACGGCTGCAAATGGATGGCCGCTGTCGCGACGGATATTTTGTCGCACCGACGCTGATCGAGGGACTGCCAATCGACTGCGAAACCAATCAGCAGGAAATTTTCGGCCCCGTCGCCACCATCCAGCCGTTCGCCGATGAAGAGGAAGCGCTGCGGCTCGCCAACGGCACCGGCTATGGCCTGGCCACGTCAATCTGGTCGCAGAACCTGAGCCGCTGCCACCGGCTCGCCGGGCAACTGGATTTCGGTATCGTGTGGATCAACTGCTGGATGCAGCGGGATCTGCGCACGCCATTTGGCGGCATGAAGGATTCCGGGGTCGGCCGCGAGGGCGGCTGGGAGGCGCTGCGTTTCTTTACCGAGGCGAAAAATGTCTGTGTTGATTATGGCTGATGGCAATGGTACCGAGCAGCGCGCCAACAAACATTGGTGGGGCAACGCCATGGCGAACGTCCTGGCACGGAGCGAGCCCTGATGCCGGTAAGCGCACGGGAAATATTTACCGATCAGGTTTTTTCTCGGGCGCTCACCGGCAGCAGGGCCGATAAAAACTCCCGGCCCGATATTTATGCATGACGTTGAATGCAAACTGTAGGAAAGACAATGAGCGACGTTCTTAATTCCAGCAAGGCTCCAGAACCGGTAGGGCTCTATCCGCATGCACGCCGGGTCGGCAACCTGCTGTTCCTTTCCGGTGTCGGCCCGCGTGTGCGCGGCAGCAAGGAGATACCCGGCGTGACGCTGAATGCGCAGGGGGAAATCGTCAACTACGACATCGCCACCCAGTGCCGCTCGGTATTCGACAATGTCCGTAACATTCTCGAGGAGTGCGGCTCCAGTTGGGAGCAACTAGTGGATGTCACCGTGTTCCTGACCAATATGAAAGGGGACTTCCCCACCTACAACCGAATTTATGCCGAGTATTTCTGCAGTAACCAACCGGCGCGAACCACCGTCGAAGTGCTGTCGCTGCCGACACCGATCGCCATCGAACTGAAATGTATCGCAACCATTGACTAGGTAAGGCCATCCCATGACCAACATCATGCCGCCGATCAATTTCCACAAGTGGATCGAGGAACACCGCGAACTGCTGAAACCGCCAGTGTGCAACAAACTGGTCTTCGAGGAACAGGGTTTCTTTGTCATGGTGGTGGGCGGCCCCAATACGCGCAAGGACTACCACGTAGACGAGGGGCCGGAACTCTTCTATCAGGTGGAAGGCGATATGCTGCTGAAGACCATCCAGCAGGGCAAGGTCGTGGACATTCCGATTCGCGAAGGCGAGATGTTCCTGCTGCCACCTAGAGTCCCGCACTCGCCGCAGCGTTTCGAAAACACCGTCGGCCTGGTGGTCGAGCGACGGCGCACCGAGGACGAGTTGGACGGACTGCAGTGGTATTGCGACCAGTGCAACCACTTGCTGTACGAAGAGTTTTTCAAATTGCGCAATATTGAAAAAGATTTCCCGCCGGTGTTCGACCGTTTCTTCGGTTCTGAGGATAACCGCTGCTGCGACGCGTGCGGCCACGTCATGCCATTACCCGGCGAAACGTCTCACAGCAAGAGTGAAACATGCTGACCATCGATATCCACACGCACATACTCCCGAAAACCTGGCCCGACCTGAAGGAGCGTTACGGCTACGGTGGTTTTATTCACTTGGATCACCACAAATGCGGCTGTGCGCGCATGATGCGGGAAGAGCATTTCTTCCGCGAGGTGGAGAGCAACTGCTGGGACCCGCAGGTGCGCCTGCAGGAATGCGACGGCCACGGCGTACATGTACAGGTACTGTCCACAGTGCCGGTGATGTTCAGCTACTGGGCCAAAGCCGAGCACACGCTGGACCTGTCGCAACTGCTGAACGACCACATCGCCGGGGTAGTGGCGGAGCAGCCGCAGCGATTCGTCGGTCTCGGTACCCTGCCGATGCAGGCCCCGGAACTGGCGGTACGCGAGCTGGAGCGCTGTGTCAAAGAACTCGGGCTCGCCGGTGTACAGATAGGCTCCCACGTCAACGGCTGGAATCTGTGCGATGAAAACCTGCAGCCGGTATGGGCCGCAGCGGAATCCCTCGGCGCCGCCATTTTTGTCCACCCCTGGGAAATGATGGGCAGCGAACAGATGCCCAAATACTGGCTGCCGTGGCTGGTGGGTATGCCGGCGGAAACCTCGCGTGCCATCTGCTCGATGATCTTCGGCGGCGTACTGCAGCGGTTTCCGAAATTGCGCGTCGCCTTTGCCCATGGCGGTGGCGCCTTCCCCGGCACCATCGGCCGCATAGAACACGGCTTCGAAGTGCGGCCGGATCTCTGCGCGGTCGACAACGGCCACAGCCCGAGGAGCTACCTCGACAAGATCTATTTCGACTCGCTGGTACACGACCCGCAGATGCTGAACTACCTGATCGAGCTGGCGGGAGCGAACCGCATAGCACTGGGCAGCGACTATCCCTTCCCGCTCGGCGAGCTGGAACCGGGCAAGCTGATCAAATCCATGGCAGTGGACAATGAGGTAAAGGCGCGCCTGCTGCACGGCACCGCACTGGAGTGGTTGGGACTGGAGCGGAGTCAATTCCTGCAATCAATGTGACCGGCGGAGGTCGCCAGATGGAACTTACCCTGACGTTGAATGGCTGTACCTATCGAACAGAGACCGAAAAAGCACTGAGCATCGCAATACCGCTGAATTTCGACGGTGCGCAGCCCAATCATTTCGGCGCTCCGATTGCCCACGCCGAGACCCTCGAAGCGGACGGGTTTGTCGGCGACACCCGCCGCGGCGGCAGCTGCAATGTCGCCCGCCTGACACTGGTGCCGCACTGCAACGGCACCCACACCGAATCCGTCAGCCATATCGTCGACGAACTGGTGCCCGTCGGCGAGTTGCTCTCGCCCGTACTGCTTCCCTGTATCGTCGTCAGTGTCAAAGCGGAGACACTCGGCAGTTGCAATGAATCCTACACCCCCAACCCCGAGGCCGGCGACCTGGTGGTGAGCGGCAGAAGGCTCGCCGAGGCACTCAGCCAGCAACCGGTGGCGAATCACTGTCCGGCCATTGTCATCCGCACGCTGCCCAATGACGAGGAAAAATGCCACCGCGCCTACACCGAGGGACAGCCGCCGGTCTTTTTCTCCAGCGAGGCGATCGAGCTGTTACTGACCTTCGAACACCTGCTGGTGGACTTTCCCAGCCTCGACAAGATGTATGACGAAGGCGCACTGGATAACCATCACCGCTTCTGGCAGATCCCCGCCGGCAGCCACAAGCTCGGCGCCGATGCGAGAACCCAATGCACGGTCACGGAAATGGTCTACCTGCCGGATACGCTGGCAGACGGCCTCTACCTGCTTAACCTGCAGGTACCCGCTTTTCGCACCGATGCCGCGCCCAGCCGCCCGGTGCTGATGCCGCTGGAAGAAATCGAATAACCAATAAGAAGAGACACGCTGTATGCATTTTGAGGCAGGTATCGAATTCGCACAGGCTCTGGATCACGAAGATCCACTGTCGCGGTTTCGGGAAGAATTCAGTATTCCCGCCCAGCCCGACGGCAGCCAGGAAATTTACCTGTGTGGCAACTCCCTCGGGCTGCAGCCCAGGCGCGCACGGGACTATGTCAACCAGGAACTGGACAAGTGGGCAACGCTCGGGGTCAAGGGTCACTTCGACTGCGAATTTCCGTGGATGCCGTATCACGAATTTCTCGCCGAATCGTCGGCGAACCTGGTCGGCGCGCATAGCGATGAAGTGGTGATGATGAACTCGCTGACCGTCAACCTGCACCTGATGATGGTGAGTTTCTACCGGCCGTCGGCAACACGTTACAAGATTGTGATCGAAGACCACGCGTTTCCGTCCGATCACTACGCGGTGGAAAGCCAGCTGCGCCATCACGGTATCGACCCCGAGGATGGACTGCTGCTGTTGAAGCCCCGTGAAGGCGAAGAACTGTTACGCCTCGAGGACATCACTGCCCTGATCGAGGAACAGGGAGACTCCATTGCGTTATTGCTGCTGCCCGGGGTCCAGTACTACACGGGTCAGGTACTACCCATGGCGGAGCTGACGGAGTTGGCCCATCAACACGGCATCAGTGTCGGCTTCGACCTGGCCCACGCGGTGGGAAATATCCCACTGCAGTTGCACACGTGGAATGTGGATTTCGCCTGCTGGTGCAGTTACAAATACCTCAATTCCGGTCCCGGTTCCGTGGCCGGCTGCTTTGTACACCGCCGCCACGCGCAGAACACGCAACTGCCGCGCTTTGCCGGCTGGTGGGGGCACGACAAGCAGAGCCGCTTCCGCATGGAAAACCGTTTCCAGCCGATCCCGACCGCAGAGGGCTGGCAGCTGTCCAATCCGCCGATACTCTCGCTGGCCGCGATTCGCGCGTCGCTGGATGTTTTCAGCGAGGCCGGCGGTATGGGACCGCTGCGCAGCAAGTCAGAAAAGCTAACCGCCTATCTGCAGTTCCTGCTGAAGAGCGAAGTGGGCGAATATATATCCATCATCACACCCGAGGACCTTGAACAGCGCGGCTGCCAACTGTCCCTGAGCTGTAACGCAAGGCACCTGAGTGGTCGCCAGCTGTTCCAGCGACTGGAGGAGCACGGCGTGACCTGCGACTGGCGCGAACCCAACGTGATCCGGGTCGCTCCGGTGCCGCTGTACAACCGCTTCGCAGACGTCTATCGCTTCGTGGAGATTCTGAAGGCGGCTTGCGAAGAATAGCCGAGCAAAATAACTAGAAAAGGCTTTAGTGATGCAGGAAAAAATCGTCATCGCCGGCGGCGGCCTGGTCGGCGCCATGGCCGCCGGTTTTCTCGCCCGCCGCGGCTACCGGGTGGAGGTTTACGAGCGCCGCCCGGATCTGCGCGCACATGATATTTCCGCCGGGCGTTCCATCAACCTGGCACTTGCCAATCGCGGTATCTACGCGCTGGAAAGACTCGGCCTGATGGAGCGGGTATCACAACTGCTGATCCCGATGCGCGGCCGCATGGTGCACGACGTGGACGGCAGCTGTAACTTGCAGCCCTACGGACAGAGACCCGAGGAAGTGATTTATTCGGTTTCGCGCGGGGCCTTGAACGGCCTGCTACTGGATGCCGCCGAAGCCGCCGGCAACGTGGATATTTTCTTTGAGCGCGAACTGCTGGATATCGACTTCGACGAGAAGCGGGCGCGCTTTCGCGACCACGCGGGGGATGCGGAGCAGCACGTGCCCTTCGATCGCTTTATCGGCGCGGATGGCGCCGGTTCGCGGGCCCGGGCCTTACTGCTCGACGAGGTGCGGAGTAAACAACCGGACCGCGACTGCAGCGAGCGGATAGAACCGCTGCACCACCGGTACAAGGAACTGGAGATTCCGGCCGGCCCAGGTGGCAGCTTCCGGCTGGAAAAGGAAGCACTGCATATCTGGCCGCGCGGCGGCTTTATGCTGATCGCGCTGCCGAACCTGGATGGCAGTTTCACCGTGACGCTGTTTCTGCCGGAAAAATCCAACGGCGGACAGCCCGGCTTTGACGCACTGCAGACCGAGGCCCAGGTGGAAAGCTTCTTCCGGCAATATTTTCCCGACGCCGCTGCACTGATGCCGTCGCTGCTGCAGGATTTCTTCCACAACCCCTGCGGCCACCTCGGCACGGTGCGCTGCGCGCCCTGGCACTGGCGGGACTCGGCGATGCTGATCGGCGACGCGGCCCACGCGATAGTGCCGTTTCACGGCCAGGGGATGAATTGCGGGTTTGAGGACTGTGTGGAGCTGGACGAGTGTATCGAGCGGGCGCCCGGCAACTGGTGGGACGTTTTCCGGCACTACAGCGAAGCGCGCCGGCCCAATGCCGACGCCATCGCCGATATGGCGCTGGAAAACTACGTCGAGATGCGCGATTCGGTGCGCGACCCGAAGTTCCTGCTGAAAAAGTCCATCGGCTTCGAGCTGGAGATGCGCTTTCCCGGCCATTTCACGCCGCGCTACGGCATGGTCATGTTTCACCGGCTGCCCTACGCCGAGGCGCAGCGCAAGGGCGAGATCAATCGCAGGATACTGGCCGAGCTGGCAGAGGGTATCGACTCTGTTGAGGAAATCGACTGGGACAGGGCGCGACAGCTGGTAGAACAGCTGTTGCCCCGATAGTTGCAGGCCCTAGCCGCGCTGCAGGCGCTCGTCGATCTCCGCCAGCAGCTGGATCAGCCCGCCGGCGGTGTAGTCGCCGCCACGGAAATATTCCTCCGCAACCGGCGCGATACCGCACTGGTCGGGCAGCGGACGCACGCCGTCGATCAACTCGATCATGCGCGGCAGAAATACAAACTGCAGCCACTGCGGCAGGGTGAGCGTATCCACACAGAAGGGTTCCGTACTGGCCAGTGCCTCCGCGGGCGGCGCCTGCTCCTGCCACAGCTGCAGGCGACGCAGCTCGGCCTCGAGCTTCAGCAACAGGGTGGCGACATCGTCGTAAATCGGGTTCATAGCTTTCACTTTAATCGATTCTGCGGCTAAACGGCGGCAGCGAGTCGAGAATTGCCCGCCCGTAGCGGCGTGTCACAACGCGCCGATCCAGCAGCGTGATGGTGCCGGTATCGCCCTCGGCGCGCAGCAGGCGCCCGCAGGCCTGCACCAGTTTCAGCGCGGCGTCCGGCACCGTGATCTGCATAAAGGGGTTGCCGCCCTTGGCCTCGATCCACTCCGCCAGCGCCGCTTCGATCGGATCGTCCGGCACCGCAAACGGCAGCTTGGCAATGACCACGTGACGGCAGTAGTCCCCGGGCAGGTCGAGCCCCTCGGCGAAACTGGCGAGGCCGAACAGCACACTGCTGCCGCCACCGTCGACTGTCTCGCGGTGAATTTCCAGCAGCTGCTGACGGGATTTCTGTCCCTGCATCAGAATGCGATTGCGCCAGGTGCCCGGCAGCGCCTCGTAGACGGTTTCCATCTGCCGGCGCGAGGAGAACAGCACCAGTGCACCGCCGCTATCCTTCAGTAAGTCTGGCAGAGCGTCTATCACCGCATCAGTGTGTTCGTCGGCCTTGCCGGCATCCACCGCACAGGCGGGTACCTGCAGGGTGGCGCGGGAGAAATCGAACGGACTGGGCACCACCTGGTAACTGGCGTTGTCCGGCGTGCCGGCGCGCATTTTCAGGCGATCGAATTTCCCCAGCGCGGTCAGGGTCGCGGAGGTCAGCACCGCGCCGTAGCAGCGACGCCACAGGCTGAAGTCCAGCGTCTTGCCGGCCAGGATCGGCGAGCTGCAGACCTCGAAATCGGTCGAGCCGCCCCAGTCGACCAGGGTGACCCAGCGCGCCTGCGGCAGGGCGCCGTCCGCATCGGCGCGGGAATAGTTGGCCCACAGCTGCAGGTTGGCCTCGGCGCGGCCGTACCAGCTGCCCAGCTGCGGGTACCAGCGCTCCAGATCCACTGCCGGCACCGGCGAATGCGGATCCTCCAGCAGCCGCTGGGCGGCCTGCAGCATCTTGTTCAGCAGGGATTCCAGCTCGTCGAAATCCTCGCGCAGCTTTTCCGCCAGCAGCATGATCGGCTCCGGTACCACGCCGCCCTCGAAGCGGTGGCGTGCGCTGCCGGGGCGATTGGAAGCAGCATTGCCGCGTTCGTCCTCGAACTCGCAGTGCTCCTCGATCAGCGGCCACATCTGCTCGAGGCCCTGCTTGGCGGAGGTCAGTAGCGCCGGCAGCTGCTCGCCGCAGCGATCCAGTTCCGCACCGTCACCGATTTCGCCGAGCATCTGGCCGAGATTCTTGTTCGCCTGGTCCAGCCAGCCGGTCGAGGCGCCGACGCGGCTGTGGTGGGAGAAATGATTCAGGGCCTTGTCGGGCAGGTGGTGCGCCTCGTCGAGCACATAGATGCTCTCCTCCGGCGGCGGCAGGATGGCGCCGCCACCGAGGGCCAGATCCGCCAGCAGCAGGTCGTGATTGGCGACAATCACCTGGGTCTTGCCGAGGCTTTCGCGGGCGCGGAAAAAACTACAGTTGGTGACGTGGGGGCAGCGGCGGCCGCTGCACTGGCGGTGGTCGGTGGTGACACGGCTCCAGTCCTCCACCTCGATGGTTTCCGGCCAGTTGTCGCGGTCGCCGTCCCAGCCGCCGGTGGCCAGCTTGTCTGCCATGTCGCGGTACAGCTTGGCGCTCTCCTCGCCCACCTGCGGCAATTCATCCTCGTAGAGGCCGAGGGATATACCGGTGCCGGTGGCGGAGAAGCTGGACAACAGCTGATCGAGCTTGGACAGGCACAGGTAGCGGCCGCGGCCCTTGGCCAGCGAGAAATCGAATTCCAGGCCGCTGTGGCGCGCCACTTCGGGCAGGTCCTTGTGGATGATCTGCTCCTGCAGCGCTACCGTGGCGGTGGATATCACCAGCGTCTTGTCCTGGGCCTGCGCCAGGGGAATGGCGGCGAGCAGGTAGGCCACCGTCTTGCCGGTGCCGGTACCGGCCTCGACCACGCAGATGTGTTCGCCATTGCATTTGGCGCTGTCGCGCTCGCCGCTGCCGTCCTGCACGATGGCGCCCAGTGTGCGCGCGATCGCGGCCACCATCAATTTCTGCCCGTAGCGGGCCTTGAGGTCGCGCCCGGCGAGAAACTGGCTGTAGGCGGTCTGGATGGCTTTCTTGTGTTGGTCGTTCAGCACTATGGGTGGTCAGCATTCGGTGGTGGCGGTAGGGATGGCGCATTATCCACTAACCAGCCACCGCCCGTCACTCATAGGCGAGCCGGGATACCACCGGGTTCGCATAGCCCTGGATGGCGATATCGCGCCAGCGCTCGTTGATGCGCGCCATGCGCTCCTCGAACTTCTGTCGCGTCTGTTCATGTTCCGCCGGGTTCCACGGCTTGGGCGGGTAGCCTACCGGCAGATCCGGCACATCACCGTAGATCATTTCGTAGGCGATCAGGTTGGTCGGATGCAGCACGTAGCTGCCGATGATCTGCCGGTCTATCTCCTCGGCGAGGGCATTCACACTGTGGTAATCCCCCTCGATCGGCGTGCCGAACGCGGCGTGCACATGCCCTTTCTGGCCGATGACCCCTTTGGCGATGGCCCCCAGATCCTCGTGCGCGGCCTTGCGATACTCCTCCTTGTGCGCCTCGATATAGAGCTGCTTGGCCTTCTGCTCGTCACAGGGATCCCATTCGTAGGAGATAGCGAGCGGCACTATGTGCAGTTTGCGCCAGAAGTCGGCAAACGGTGTTTCCTTGTCCTTGGTCATCGCGAACATCGCCGCCAGCGCCGGGTTGGTACGGTCCAGGCCATCTTTGGCGCGCCCGGAGCGCTGCGCGATCCACACGTGCTCGTTTTCGTTGACGATCGAGTGGTAGATGTAATTCGACAGCTGCGTGGCGGATTGCAGCTTCTCGCGTCGGCTGCCGGCCTTGCGCTTCACGGTGAAGCACTTGTTCAGCTTCATGATGTCGGTGGCGAATTGCTTGGTGAGCAGGTTGTCACCGATGGCGATGCGCGAAGTCTCGTGCCCCTCCTTGAACATGGACACAATCGCGAGCGCCGGATCCATGGCGATATCGCGGTGATTGCTGACAAACAGGCAGGCCCGATCCCTCGGCAGGGTATCGAGGCCGGAAATGGTGAACTCGGACGTGGTGCGGGAGATGACCCGGTCCATGTACCTCTCCACCACTTCCTGCACGCCACGCACGTCGCGGGCGTTGCGGAATTCGAAGCGCAGGAACATGCGCACCAGCCAGGCCAGAGGACGCTCCAGCTTGGCGAGCTTGGGTACCAGGAAATGTGCGGCCGCGCGCGACATCTCCGGATCGGTGATCAGCCGATCCAGTACTTCGCGCACTTCATCGTCGCGATAGGGGCGAATATCCTCGAACTGAGCGGGATCCAACTCACTTGCTCTCATGAAATCACTACCTGCCGGTCCGCCGGAAGGCGGTATTGGCTCATTCTTATTGTGGACAAGGTCTCAAGCCCGGGTAGCGTGCCGCTGGCCACGACGCGATATCCGGGCCGCCCGGATTGCGGGCCGGCGCAGAACATACCGGAAGCGCCGCCGAACTGCCAGCGCTGCGCCCGACCGGCCAGTTGACCGATCAGACGACGGCCGCTGGCTGACTCACCGCCAGTCCCGCTCCGCTGGTCGCGCGAAGTGGACTTCACCGCCCGCAGCCGGGAGAATAGGTCGCTTCAATCCGTCGCCGACGGCTACAACAACGATAATGAACACGGCCCCCGAGGCCTTGCAGTAAACAGGGAGTTCACCTTGACTCATACCAGTTCCTCTCACCCCGGATCTAAAAGCGAGCCACGCGCGCCCAGCCTGCTGGACGCCCTGATCCCCCTGGGGATATTGATCGCCCTTCTGTCCCTGTCGGTGTATTTCTACGGCGCCGACTCCTCTTACGGCCCGAACCAGATTGCCCTGCTGCTGTGTGCCGGCGTGGTCGCCCTGATGGGCATGAAGAACGGCCACAGCTGGAATGATATGGAAGGAGGCATGCTGCACGGCATCGGCCTGGTGTTCGGTGCCATCCTGATTCTGCTAGCGGTGGGCGCGCTGATCGGCAGCTGGATCCTGGCGGGAACCGTACCGTCCATGATCTATTACGGCGTACAGATACTGTCGCCGCAGTGGTTCTACGCCGCCAGCTGCATCATCTGCGCCATCGTCGGCCTCAGTATCGGCTCCAGCTGGACCACCGCCGGTACCCTCGGTGTGGCGCTGATGGGTATCGCTGGCGCGCTGGGCCTGGACCCGGCGATCACGGCTGGCGCGGTCATTTCCGGCGCCTATTTCGGCGACAAGATGTCGCCGCTGTCCGACACCACCAATGTGGCCGCGGCGGTGACCTCCAACGACCTGTTCCTGCATATCCGTCATATGGTGTGGACAACCCTGCCGGCATTTTTCATTGCGCTGGTGGTATTTTCCGTGATCGGGCTCACCGCCGAAACCGGCGCCGCCTCGGCAACGGATATCGAGGAGCTGCTGTCGGCGCTGCAGGGCGAGTTCAATATCTCCCTCGTAAGCATGGTGCCGCTGGCGCTGCTGCTGTTCATGGCCTGGCGCAAGATTCCCGCCTACCCGACCCTGATCATCGGCGCCCTGGTGGGCTGCGTCATCGGGCTGGTTTTCGAGCCGGAGACCGCCCGGCGCCTGGGTGGCGGCGACGGTACAATGGCCGCCCTCAAGGGCGCCTGGTACAGCCTGTTCGACGGCTATAAGTCCACCAGTCCCAACGAAAACGTGGCCGAACTCCTCTCCAAGGGCGGCATGAGCAGCATGCTCAACACCGTGTGGCTGATCATCTCGGCCATGGCCTTCGGCGGCGCCATGGAGCGCGCCGGCTTCCTGCAGGTCATCGTCGACTGGACCCTGTCCAAGGTGAAAACCGTCGGTGGCCTGGTGACCTCCACCGTACTGACCTGCTTCGGCATGAATGCCGCCGCCGGCGACCAGTACATGGCGATCATCATCCCCGGGCGCATGTTCCGCGAAGCCTTCGCCGACAAGGGCCTGCACGGCCTGAACCTGTCGCGCACACTGGAGGATTCCGGCACCATCACCTCGGTACTGATTCCGTGGAATACCTGTGGTGCCTACATGAGTGCCACGCTGGGCATCGCGACCTTCAGCTATGCACCCTACGCGCTGTTCAACCTGGTCTGCCCGCTGTTGGCCATCACCTACGGCTGGTTCCACTTCAAGCAGATGCCGCTGTCGGCGGCCGCAACCGCGCGCTGATGCGGGAGATTCGAGTTATTTATGAGTGACAGCGGCACCCTGAGCGCCCTGATCGGCGAGGCCAAGTTCAAACTGCGCTGGTTCGATCTGGGCCGGCGCCTGCAGCCGGTGTCCCGCACCGCCGCCGAAGCCTTTGAAGCAGGCCAGGCGCCCTGGCCCTACCCCTATTTACGCCAGGCGTGGGTCGCGCTGCTGCTGTGGCCGGAGGAAGGTGGTGAACCGGTCGTCTGGTTCCTGCGACTGCCGCTGGACGAACAGGGCAAACTGCAGTTGCAGGCCAGGGACGCATTTCTGCGCCTGCTGACACAGAAGCTGCAACAGAACGGGAAGGCGCCGTCGGAATCTGCCGCGCAGCAATTGCACGGCGCGCTCGAACAGAGCGGCCTGCTGTTTACACCGGCGCCGGAGCGGCAGGCCAGCTTCCACGCCCGCGCAGCCCTGTTGCTGAAGCGCCCGGCAAGTTCGCATTACGCGGCGACGCTGAGCTATTTCCACGAGCCACAGTCCAGCCGCTGGGATCAACTGGCCATTCAGGGAATCGCCGACCTGGCGGCTCGCTGGGACGGGGAGCAGAAAGTCATTCTGCAAGCCATCCCGTCCCTGGCACCGCCGGTATTTATCAGCCTGTGCCAGTGTCTCGAGAATGAGGCCGTCGACCATCAGCTGGCCGACGGGATCATCAGGCGTGCCCAAATCGAGCTGCACGGCGAGTCTCCGGACCTCGCCATCATCGCCGCCGCCGTGCGCGGAATCTCGCATTCGCCAGCACGCGGCATGCGGCTGGAATTCCTGACCCAGGTGCTGAATGCCAGCGCGGGCGCCAATGGGGAAATCCTCGCTGCCATCGGCAGCCGCTGCGCCTACGACCTCGAACACGAGGCGCTGGCCAGAGCCTGGCTCGGCGCGCTGGCGCAACACCAAAACCAGTCGACCTTCAATCTGCTGATGTCCGACCTGATGTTTCTGCCCCAGGTTCGTTCGTCACTCCTCAACGCACTGCGGGACCCCGCGCGCCCGGAAGCCCTCGCACGCGCCTTCGGCGAGTTTCTGCACGGACCGAAACCGACCCACTGAGACCGGCGCCACGGCCTCCTCGGCGGCCGTGGCGGTCATCTGCCAGCAGCACCGGCGCGACAGACGAGCATCATCCCAGGATATCGAGCCGCCCGTTATCGCGGGCGGCCTACAATAGTTTCTCCACTGTCACCCTTCGGCTATCTATCGCGCATGGTCCAACAGCCCTGATGAGAAACCTGATGTCGGGCGCCGGCATTTTGATCGGTGCCCTAGTGCCCGTGCCGGGGCTTGCCCAGCCGCCGGAAATGATCGACCCCAGCGTGCACTGGGCTTACGCCACCTTTTTCGGCACCGGCTGGTACAAGATCAATGACGAGAACAGTGCCTATGTCATGCGCGTCGCGCCTCGTCGGGTTTTCGGTGACGCCCGTTTCGACCAATCGGGTAACCGCGAAGTTGCCTACACGCTGCGAGCGCCGATCACCGTCGGCGTGGCCGAGTTCGATTTCGGCGACATTTCCGCGCTCATCGATTCTGGCAACCTGAAAATCGCCAGTGCCGGGCTCAGCCTGGATGCGGATATTCCGCTGACCTCCCGTTTCTCGATTCGCCCGCTCGCGCAGGCGAGTTACGGCACCGTGATCAATGACAGCGACCACGCCTGGAGCTACGCCACGGAAATCAAGAGCCGCTACAGGTTTCAGTCGGGCCAGCTGGACTGGGCAATACTGGCCGATCTCGGCTACGTCGGTTACAACGCTGACGAGGGCGACTCAGATGACTTCGTATTTGCCGCCGCGGGGGCCGAATTCGCCTACCCGCTCGGCTGGTTGAGCAGCCAGCAGAGTCAGACGATGCTTTATTGGCATGTCAGCTTCATCGACTTTGTCGACGAAGTACGTGTCCGCTCTGAGTTCGACAAATTCGACTCCGTCGCCAACTACTGGCAGGCCGGTGCTGCCATCGGCAAGCGCGATGGACCGATTTGCATCGGGTTTCTGAAGTTTGACCGCCTGGGACTGGCTTACAATTACAGCGCAACCGGCGAGTTGCGCGGCGTGAAACTTATCTTCAGATCGCTGTATGAGTTTTAAAAAACGCAGATGGCGGGGAGCGCAGATCGGCAAGGGGAGAGCTGCCCGGTACGGCAAGCACAGCGACCCGGCATAAAAAATCACAGTTTCGGCGTTGGAATAATTTCCTCCCCGCTTTTTCAAAAAAAATTTCTCGCCGCCGCGCAATGGTCTACCGGCAAATTTGGCAGAAAACCCGTTAAATTTAGGTACTTTTGCGCGACAAACTGGCACAAAATTTATCCAGACTTCACCGCTGGCGGCTATTTAAACCCTGCGCCTATTACACTCCATTGGGCGGTATCTTTGTAGAAAAGATTTTTACAAAGCTGACCAAACAGGTGACGTTTTATTGGCTATGCTAATGGCTAACATCAACGGAAAGGAGTTAGGGGATGAATTTCACTCCAGCCAAGTACTTAATGGGAATTATCAGTGCACTGGTTCTGGCGGGCTGCTGTGCCGCACCTGCGCCACCGGCCTCCTGCCCTCCGGGCTCTGAACAAATTCCAATGTCAATGGCCTGTCCTGCGGACGCTGACTGCTGGATGGCTTCAGACAACGTGCGCTGCATGAAAGTGGTCAAGTAAGATCAAATTGCAGCAAAACTGTGTGGTGATTCATACTAAATGGGGTTTTGAAGCGAGCCGGCAGGCGGCAGCACAGTACCGGGCCGCACCCGGCGCTGAGATTCTGCGAAGCATCATTTAGTATGAGTCACCACACCGAATGCCGCTTTTCGAAGCGGCATTTGTATTTATGGCGTCTCCGCGTATCACCCACCGGGTATCCCCACCGAGCCAATCAGACTCTGGCTCACCGCCGCAATTACCGTTAGCATTGACCCTCCATGCAGGCCGGTAGTCCCACGGCCTGCCAGCCACCGCTGGCACACCTTTCCAAGAGCAATAAACCAGGTTCACATGACAAGCGAATCCTTTGCGGGCAGCCGCACCGCCGCAATTGCGCAACTCAAAGCCCACCACCAGAAGCACAAGTGGTCCCTGCGCGAAATGTTCGCCAGCGACAGCCAGCGCGCGCAGAAATACAGCGCCACCGCGGCCGGACTCTACCTGGATTACAGTAAGAATCACCTGCGCGACGACACGCTGCAGCTGCTGCTCGACTATGCCGAACAGATAGATCTCGGCGAACAGATCAACGCCCTGTTCAGCGGAGCCGCTATCAACAATACCGAGCACCGCCCCGCCCTGCACAGTGCACTGCGCTTCCAGGGCAAACCGCAAACGGAACACGAACAGGCAGTGGCGGATTGCCGCCAGCAGATGCGGCAATTTGCCGAACAGGTGCAGAGCGGCAGCTGGCGCGGCTTCAGTGGCGAACCAATTCGCCATATCGTCAACATCGGTATCGGTGGTTCCGACCTCGGCCCGCGCATGGTGGTGGAGGCACTGCGCCCCTGGCAGAAGAGCGACATCTCCGTGCACTTCGTGGCCAATATCGACGGCGCCGACCTGATGGATACACTGGCCGGACTGCCGGCGGAAAGCACTCTGTTTATTGTCGCTTCCAAGTCTTTTTCCACACTGGAAACCCGCCAAAACGCCCTCTCCGCACGCCAGTGGGTATTGGACGCCGGCTGTAGTGAAGACCAGCTGGCTCAGCATTTCGTCGCCGTCAGCAGCAATATCGTCGCGGCGCAGGACTTCGGCATTGCGGCGGAGAATATTTTTCCGATGTGGAGCTGGGTGGGCGGGCGCTACTCCCTGTGGTCCGCAATCGGCCTGCCAATCGCCCTGGCCTGCGGTTATGAAACTTACGAACAACTGCTGTCCGGCGCCCACGCAATGGACGAGCACTTCGCCAGCGCCCCATTTGCGGAAAACCTGCCGGTGCTGCTGGCGCTGATCCATTTCTGGTACCGCCAGTGCTGGAATGCGTCCAGCCAGGTGGTATTGCCCTACGCGCAGCGACTGGCCAAATTCCCCGCCTGGCTGCAGCAGCTGGATATGGAAAGCCTGGGTAAAGGGGTGAACCGCGAGGGGCATCACCTGCAATACCCGAGTGGCAGCGTGATCTGGGGTACCGAGGGCAGCAACGGCCAGCACTCGTTCCACCAGCTGCTGCACCAGGGCACCGACCTGATCCCCGCGGACTTTATTGCCGTGAAGGAACCTACCTCGGCGCTGACAGAGCAGCACCAGTGGCTGCTGGCCTGCTGTATCAGCCAGAGCCAGGCGCTGCTGCGCGGCAAGAGCCTGCAGGAGGCCCGCCAGGAGCTGGAGCAACAGGGCTATACCCACCGGGAAGCCCATGCACTGGCGCCGCACAAGGTGGTGCCCGGCAACCGGCCGAGCAACACGCTGGTGATGCAACGGCTGGACCCGTTTACCCTCGGATCAGTGCTGGCACTCTACGAACACAAGGTATTTATCGGCGGCTGCCTGCTCGGCATCAATCCATTCGACCAGTGGGGCGTGGAGTTGGGCAAACTGCTCGGTGCGCAGGTTCACGCTGCGATCGGCGGCGAGACGCCGGAGGAGTGGGACGGCTCGACCCGCAACCTGCTCGAGAAACTCTTTTAACTCCAGCGCAATACCGGGGAGCCTCTGAACAAGTCCCGAGACTCCCTAGGGCGCTATTGGACCTCCCATTAGCGCCAGCCATCGCTCTATGCCCTTCAGGATCATATCCACCGCAAAAGAGCCGGTGAACAGTGCCGTGATGCGGCCCGCCACCTCGACATATTTGCGCACGTAGCGCTCCTGGCGCGTCTGCACCCAGTCGTACAGCATTTTCAGCAGTATCAGTGAGGTCAGCGCCGTGACCATGGCCAGGGTAATCGCCGCTGAGCCAGCCCCGGCCCCCAGACGGCTGCCGGCCAGCACGCTGGCACTGATGGTGCCGGGGCCAACGATAAATGGCATTGCAATAGCGCCGGCCACTTCCTGCGAGTGCAGATTGATACTCTGGATGGGTGCACCGACGCCCAGGGTCAGGCGGATGCCGATAATCAGGAACGTAATGCCGCCGAAAATCAGGAAGGCGAGAAAGCGCACCTGCAACACCTGATCGAAAATGACTTCGCCAAACCAGGCAAACAGTAAAAATACCGTTAGGCTGATCATAAAGGCGCGCATTAGCAGACCGGAGAAAACCTTCAACTCCAGCCCGCGGATCAGGTCGAGCAGGTAGACGCTCAGAATAAAAGGATTGAGCAGGACGAGCAGCAACAGGAAGGATTTGTTGAACTGCTCCAGGTCCAGTTCCATCGCCGGTCACTCAACCTCTCAGGTCTTATTGCCGCTCGCCTGTTGCATAAGCGGCTGGATCAGATCCAGCGGCAGCGGGAACACAATAGTGGAATTCTTCTCACCGGCAATATCAATCAGCGTCTGCATATAGCGCAGGGTAATCGCGTTGGGATTCTTCGACAGCTGGTCCGCAGCCTCGGTCAGTTTTACCGCGGCCTGGGCCTCACCCTCCGCATGAATCACCTTGGCGCGCCGGGAGCGCTCTGCTTCCGCCTGCTTGGCGATCGCGCGGATCATGCTCTCGTCCAGGTCGATATGCTTGATCTCCACATTGGTGACCTTCACGCCCCAGGCATCGGTCTGCTCGTCGAGAATTTTCTGGATATCCACATTGAGCTTGTCGCGCTCCGACAACATCTCGTCCAGTTCGTGTTTGCCCAGTACCGAGCGCAGTGTGGTCTGGGACAGCTGGCTGACCGCCTCGTGATAGTGCTCCACGTTGATGATCGCGGACTGCGGGTTGACCACCCGGTAGTAGACCACCGCGTTGACCTTGACCGAGACGTTGTCCTTGCTGATCACGTCCTGGGTCGGCACGTCCATGACCACCGTACGCAGATCCACGCGCTCCATGGTCTGGATTATCGGAATGATGATGATCAGGCCGGGCCCCTTTACGGCCTGGAAGCGGCCTAGGAAAAACACCACCGCCCGTTCGTATTCGCGCAGGATGCGAATGGCATACATCAGCAGCAGCACTACTGCCGCCACCAGTAACCCCATAAAGTAACTGACCATTCCGAACTCTCCTTATTTCGTTATTCCCTTGAGGCTGTTAACCCGGCTCCACCCGTAAAAACAGTCCGTGCTGTTCCACCACCCTGACCCGCTGCCCGGGCTGCAGCGGCTGGTCGCAGCGCGCCTGCCAGATTTCACCGTCCAGGTGCACCAGTACATCGCCGTCCTGGATGCCACTGACAATCGCAGTGCGCCCCACCAGCGCATTCTCGATCGCGACGCGCGGCTTACGCAGGCTCTTGCCCACCGCCATCAATATACCGAGCAGCGCCAACCCGCTGACACCAGCAATGGCGCCGATCAATTTGCGTGACACCTGCATGCCCGGTACGTCGCTGTCGATCAGCATGACCGAGCCGATCACCAGCGCGATCACGCCACCGATACCGAGCGCGCCGAAACTCGGCATAAAGACTTCCGCGACGATCAACAGAGCGCCGACAATAATCAGTGCCAGCCCGGCGTAATTGATCGGCAGCACCTGCAGGGCGTAGAAAGCCAGCAACAGGCAGATGATGCCGACGATTCCCGGTACCAGCGCACCCGGGTTGTAGCCCTCGAAGATCAGGCCGTAAATGCCGATCAGCAACAGAATATAGGCTATCTGTGGGTTGGTGATCAGCGCCAGGAGTTCATTGCGCCAGTCCGGTTCATAGGCTTCCAGCGGCAGCTCGGCGATATTGGCCGACAGTGTAATGTCACCCGCATCGAGTGCCACCTTGCGGCCGGCGACCTGCTTCAACAGGTCCTCGTTGTTCTTCGCCACTATGTCGATGACGTTCTGCTCCAACGCTTCGGAAGCGGTCAGGGTCGCCGCTTCGCGCACGGCCTTTTCCGCCCAGTCCGCGTTGCGGTTATGGCGCTTGGCCAGGCCGCGGATAAACGCCACCGAGTCGTTGACCATCTTGCGCTCCATCGCGGTGCCGGATGCCGGCGCCTGCTTTTGCTCGCCGCTCTTATCCTCTTTTTCCTCGGCGCTCTCTTCCTCCTGATCGCCTTTTTTGCCGGAGGATTTGTCGTCGGGCTGCTCACCGGGAGCGGCGGGACCCGGCATGCCGCCCATCTGTACCGGGGTCGCCGCACCGAGCGTCGTCGCCGGCGTCATCGCGGCGATATGGCTGGCGTAGAGGATATAGGTGCCGGCGCTGGCGGCGCGGGCACCGGCAGGATGCACATAGGTAACGATGGGTATCGGCGAGGCGAGGATATGCTGGATGATATCGCGGGTGGCGGCGTCGAGACCGCCGGGGGTATCCATCTGCAGCACGATCAGCTGCGCGCCGTTTTCCCCGGCTTCCTCGGACGCACGGACAAGATAATCGGTGGTGGCCGGCCCTATAGGTCCTTTGATGGACAGCAGGGCCACGTGGGGGCGTTCGCTCTGCTGCGCGCCGGCGAGTGCCGCCAGCGCAATCAGCAGCAGGGTAAAACAAACCGGCAGCCGCCGGCGCAACCTCTGAGAAATCCGATTCGGCATGGCATCTATCCCGGATGCAGGAAAGGCGATAAAACCAGCCTAACAGATTGTCGCGCAGACGGCCTGCCGCCGCCGTCAGAGTGCGGCGCGCACCGGCTCCGGCAGTGACAAAACCCGCGACACACCGCGACCGCTGGACTGCGACGCCGCCTCCAGCTCGCCGTCGCGATCGACGATCACCTGCAGGTCGCCAAAGCCGTCCTGCTCCAGCTGGTATCCCATGGCCCGCAGTTCCTTGCGCACGCCGGCGTCGAAACCCGGCTGGTGGCGGATCTGGTCCTTGGGCCACAGCTGGTGGTGAAAGCGCGGCGTATCCACGGAGCGCTGCGCATCCATATCGAACTCCACCACATTGAGGATCGACTGGTAAACGCTGGTGATGATGGTGGTGCCGCCGGGGGAGCCTGTCACCATTTTCACCGCGCCATTGTCGAGCAGGATCGTCGGCGACATGGACGACAGCATACGCTTGCCGGGCTGAACTTCGTTGGCCTCACCGCCGAGGGCACCGAAGGCATTGGGCACACCCGGCTTGGCACTGAAGTCGTCCATCTCGTCGTTGAGCAGGAAACCGGCGCCCTCGACCACGACACCGGACCCAAAACTCAGGTTGATGGTGGTGGTATTGGAGACGGCGTTACCCCAGCGATCGACGATGGAGAAATGTGTGGTCTCCTCGCTCTCCGGTAGTCCCGGCACCACCGCCGGTGTCGGGGAAATGGCGGCCAGGTTCAGCTCGCGGCTGCGCCGCGCCAGGTATTCGCCGTCGAGCAGGCGCGCCACCGGTACCGGGTGGAAATCCGGGTCGCCCAGATATTCAGCCCGATCGGCAAATACCCGCTTGCCCACTTCCGCCAGCAGATGCACATATTCGGCACTGTTGTGTGCCGGTGCCCGCCCCTCGAGCACGCCATTGCGCACTCGGTCATACATCTTCAGCCACTGGATGATGGCAATACCGCCGGAGCTCGGCGGCGCCGCCGAGACGATGCGGTAGCCGCGCCAGTCGGCGCTCACCGGGCGGCGCCACTTGGCTCGGTATGCATCCAGGTCCTGTTCGGTAATCAGTCCGCCGTTGTCGCGCATAAAGTCGGCGATCAGCCGCGCCGTTTCACCGCGATAAAAGCCATCCGCGCCCCGGTCGCGGATTCGCGCCAGCGTGGCGGCCAGTTCCGGCTGGCGGAACAGCTTTCCGGCCGCCAGGCCACCGAAGTAATCGGCGAAATTGACCGCGGGATGATGCACTTTCACATAGTCGGCAAATTCACGGGCCTCGCGCGCCAGTGGCTCCGGCACCACGAAGCCCTCTTCGGCCAGGGTCACGGCCGGCTGTACCAGCGCAGCCCAGGGCATGGAGCCGTGGCGCCGGTGTACCTGCCACATGCCCTGCACAGTGCCCGGCACACCGGATGCCAGGGTACCGATCACGGACAGGTCCGGTACCACTTCGCCGTCTTCGTCGAGATACATATCCCGGTGCGCGGCCGCCGGGGCCACTTCACGGTAATCGAGGAACTCCTGCTCGCCGTCTTTGTGGACCAGCATAAAGCCGCCGCCACCGATATTGCCCGCCTCCGGCAGCGTCACCGCCAGTACGAACTGCGCCGCGACTGCGGCATCCACGGCATTGCCACCGCGCTGCAGAACCTGCGCGGCCACTTCCGCACTGAAGGCGTCGGGCATAGCCACTGCCGCCTGGCGCGGCTGCGCGACCAACGGTGCGGACACCAGTAGGAACAGGAAAACGAAACAGGCTCGGCGCATGGAGAACTCCTTATTGTTATTGGCGCTTTGTTATTGTTGCTCCTCGGCGCTGGAAAAAACAAACCCGGCACTGGGCCGGGTTTGTATTGCGAAAACGACTACACCGGGTTGCGGCGGCTGTGCCAGCGAACTTCGTGGGAATACTGGTCGACCTTGTCCTGCACCCCCAGCAGCAGTGCGAACAGGGCCATGCGCACCAGCAGGCCGTTGTCCGTCTGGCGGAAAATCGCCAGGCTGGGGTGTTCGTTCAGGTCGGTGTCCAGCTCGTTGGCCTCGGCGCGGGAATCCCGCGGTAGCGGATGCATGATGACCGTATTCGGCTGCGCGTGGCGGGTGAAGATTTCCCGGTTCAGGCGGAAGCGGCCGCGGTACAGGTTGGCCTCTTCCTGGGAGGCGAAGCGCTCCTCCTGGATGCGCGTGGAATAGACGATATCCACCTGCGAGATAGAGGTTTCCAGTTGATCCGACACGCTGACCTGGTGGCCCGCCGCGCGCAGCTTCTCCACCACGTCTTCGGGCATCGCCAGTTCCGGCGGCGACACCAGCACAATCTGCACCTTGTCGAACAGGCACAGCAGCTTGCACAGCGAGTGCACGGTACGACCGAACTTCAGATCGCCGATCATCGCGATGCGGAAATCGTCCAGCGAGCGGCCATGTGTTTCCAGCTCCTTGCGCATGGTATACAGATCGAGCAGCGCCTGGGTCGGGTGCTCGTTGGCGCCGTCGCCGCCGTTGACGACCGGTACCCGGCTCGCAGCGGCAAACTCGGCTACCGAGCCTTCCTGCGGGTGGCGCATGCAGATAACGTCGCTGTAGCCGGACAGTACCCGTGCCGTGTCGTACAGGGATTCGCCCTTGGCCATCGCGCTGGCGGAGATACCGACGGTTTCCCGCACGGTGCCACCCAGCAGGTTGAACGCCGAACCGAAACTGAGTCGGGTGCGGGTGCTGGGCTCGAGGAACATATTGCCGAGGATGGCCCCCTCCAGCACGCGGGTAACTTTCTCCCGGCGCGCATAAGGGGCCATGGTGTCCGCCACTTCGAAGATACGGTCGATATCACCGCGCTCGAACTGGCCGACGGAAAGAATATTGGCTCCGATAAAGTCCATTGTTTCTCCAGTGATTGCGCCTTGTGGGCGCCAGTCTTTAGCGGATGGCATTCTACTCGGCTGCCGGCAAGGCGCCTAGCTCCAGTGCGTGCTGCGGTGGGCGTGGGCCGGTACACAGCATCCCGAGCGGTACTTTTTTGATTCCGGGGCGGCGCCGCTGCCGGTAGCCGCCTGTTCAACAGCCTGATCGGCAATTGTTTCTCAGACGGCTCCCGGCAGCGTCGCCTTCGCATCCAGTTTCGGTACGCTCACCTACTTCTGGATCTGGCCAGCAGGCTGTCGCCCCAGCTCTCCAGTTGGTCGAGCAATTCTGCCTTCTGTGGAAACTGCTCGCGCAGCTCGGCGATCTGCTCGAAATAGGCCTCCAGCGTGATACTGCCCCCCGCACCGGGATCGGTCAGGCGGCGGCAGCACCACTGCTGCCAGCGCTGCTGCTCCTGAGCCGACAGGGTTTCGGGGAAGTTGCGCGCGCGCAGGCGGAACAACAGTTCCGGCAGGCGCTGGTCGGCAAAGGGCACCTGTCCGGCCAGCGCCTCGGGGCCACGCTCGGCCAGGTCGCGGTGCAGCTGGCGGCACAGGTCGCGGTCGTCGTCGTTCAGGAAACCACCGTAGAGGCTGGCCTCCACATCGCGCTGGGGAAATTCGCTGTCGAGATACACCTGGTGCAGTTTCTCGGTCAGGTCGACGTCGCGCAGCTTCTGCCAGTTGGCTTCGCAGGCGGCCTTGTCGATACCGAGCTCGGCGGCGCGCTTGTCATCGAGCATGTTGGCCGGGGCCAGCACCGGGCACTTGTTCAGGTGCACCAGTTTCAGCCCCACCGGCAGCTCGCCGTCGCCGAGCTCGCCGCGGGCCGTGTAGAGGCGTTCGCGCAGGCGCTCGGGATCCAGGCTTAGCAGCGGCTCCGGATCCATGGCCAGGTTGGCAACGATGATCGCATTGCGGTTCACCGGGTGGTTTGCCAGCGGCACTATGTAGGTCAGGTGCCCCTGGGATGCCGGCACCATGCCGGACACGTGCAGCAGCGGCGTGCGCTTGCGCAGGTCGATCAGCTTGGCCACCTCCTGCTTGCGCCGCAATCTGTACACATAATCGTAGAGTTTCGGCTGCTTGCTGCGCACCAGCCGCGCCATATCGATGGTGGCGCGCACATCGGACAGCGCGTCATGGGCGCCCTCGTGGGCGATACCGTTGGCGGCGGTGAGTTCTTCCAGGCGGAAAGACGGCACACTCTCGCCATTTGCGGTCTCGCGCTGCGGCCACGCGATGCCCTGCGGGCGCAGGGCATAGGTGAGGCGGACCATATCGATGATGTCCCAGCGGCTGTTGCCGGAGCGCCACTCGCGTTCGTAGGGATCGAGCAGGTTGCGGTAGAGGGTATGGCGCGTCACCTCGTCGTCGAAGCGCAGGCTGTTGTAGCCGACGCCGCAGGTACCCGGCGCGCCCAGCTCGGCGAGGATGCGCTGGATAAACTCTATCTCCGGAACCCCCTCGGCCAGGGCCCGCTGGGGACTGATACCGGTGACAATACTCGCCATCGGCTGCGGCAGGCAGTCCGCAGCCGGGCGGCAGTAGAGCATCAGCGGCTCGCCGACAATATTGAGGTCCTCGTCGGTGCGGATGCCGGCGAATTGGGACGGCTTGTCCGCGCCCGGATCCGTGCCCCAGGTTTCGTAGTCATGCCAGTACAGTGTGTTCGCGCTCACCTTGCCCTCCATTTTTAGCGCGCATGATAACATCCGCCGCGCCGGCGACTGGACAGCGGCGGCGCTTCATCACACTATTGCCCGACACGAATACAAGGAATGTAAAGATGGCCGTCAAACCCGTCCCCGAGGGATACCACAGCGTAAGCCCCTACCTGAGCGTCAACGGCGCCGCCAGTGCGATAAAATTCTATGAGCAGGCATTCGGCGCCCGGGAGCTGTTCCGCTTCCCGATGCCCGACGGCAGCATCGCCCATGCGGAGATCCAGATCGGCGATACCCGTATTTCACTGGCCGACGACAATGAAGAGGCGGGCTTGCTGAGCCCGCAGGGCAGCTCGCCGGTCGGTCTGCTGCTGTATGTAGACGATGTCGACAGCGTCTTCGCCCGTGCCGTCGAGGCCGGTGCCACCGTGAAACGAGCACTGCAAGACCAGTTTTACGGCGACCGCACCGGTACCCTGCAGGACCCGTTCGGCCACGTGTGGTTCCTGGCCACGCATATCGAGGACGTGCCGATGGACGAGCTGGAGCGCCGCGCAGCGGAACTCGCCTGATTCGCCTGGCCACGGCCCCGGCCCTGCTGCTGGTGGCCTGCCGGCAAAAAACCTGATCGATCTGGTCACCGGCCACAGGCGCTTTTCCCGGCTGGCCACCGACAGCAGGGGCCCTTACAGTGGCGCGCCCTGGCGCCCACTTGGCCGAAGTTCCGGGCGGCCGGTTGCAAAGCCGCCCCCGCCCATTAAAATCCCGCGTTCCCACGAATTACAGCAGCAGTCTCCTATGAATATTCGCCAGCTCCTCTCCGACAAGTTCCAGGCCGCCATGCTGGCCGCCGGCATTCCCGCTGAGTGCGGCCCGGTGGTGGCACCGGCGAAGAAAGCGGGCTTCGGCGACTACCAGGCCAACGGCGCCATGGGCGCGGCCAAGCGCATGGGAACCAACCCACGCGAACTGGCGGCGAAGATCCTCGAGCACCTGGATCGGGGCGAGATGATCGAGAAGGTCGAGATCGCTGGCCCCGGCTTCATGAATATTCACCTGAGCGAACAGTGGCTGGCCGACAAGCTGGCCGCCACAGAGAAGGATGAGCGACTGAATATCGCCGCCGTGGAACAGCCGCAGACGGTGGTAATCGACTACTCCCACCCGAATCTGGCGAAGGAGATGCACGTCGGCCACCTGCGCTCCACCATTATCGGTGACGCCCTGGCGCGCCTGCTGGAATTCCAGGGCCACAAGGTCGTGCGCCAGAACCATATGGGCGACTGGGGCACCCAGTTCGGCATGCTGCTGGCCCACCTGTCCGACAAACTGGAGAGCAGCGACGCCGAGGTGGCGCTGGCAGACCTGGAGACCTTCTACCGCGAGGCCAAGATACGCTTCGACGACGAGGAAGGCTTCGCCGACCGCGCGCGCGAGTACGTGGTGAAGCTGCAGGGCGGCGACCCCGAGTGCCTGAAGCTATGGCAGCAGTTTATCGATATCTCCATCAGCCACAGTGAGGAGATCTACCAGAAGCTCAATGTCACCCTGAAGCGCAGCGACGTCTACGGCGAGAGCCAGTACAACGAAGACCTGCCGGTGCTGGTGAAGGAGCTGCTGGACCGCGGCATCGCCGTCGAGGACCAGGGCGCCATCGTCGTGTTCCTCGAGGAGATGGCCGACAAGGAAGGCAATCCCAGCCCGATGATCATCCAGAAGAAAGGCGGCGGCTACCTCTATGCCACCACCGACCTGGCCGCCATCCGCTACCGCGCCAACCAGCTGCACGCGGACCGCATCCTCTACGTGGTCGACGCGCGCCAGTCCCTGCACCTGCAGCAGGCGTTCACCGCCTCGCGCAAGGCCGGCTTCCTGCCGGAGTCGGTATCGCTGGAACACTGCGCCTTCGGCACCATGATGGGTGACGACGGCAAGCCGTTCAAAACCCGCACCGGCGGCACGGTAAAACTGGCCGCGCTGCTCGACGAAGCCATCGAACGCGCCGAAAAACTGGTGGCGGAGAAGAACCCGGACCTGGACGCCGACACCTGCGCCGAGATCGCGCGCAAGGTGGGCATCGGCGCGGTCAAGTACGCAGACCTGAGCAAGACGCGCACCAACGATTATGTGTTCAGCTGGGAAGCGATGCTCAGCTTCGAGGGCAACACCGCGCCCTACCTGCAGTATGCCTACACCCGCGTGCGCTCCATCTTCCGCCGCGCCGGTATCGAGCCGAGCGAGCTGACCGGCGACATCCAGCTGGGCACCGCCGAGGAACGCGCACTGGCGGTCAAGCTGTGCCAGTTCGGCGAGGTGCTGGATCAGGTTGCCAAGGACACCTTCCCGCACATGCTCTGCAGCTACCTGTACGACCTGGCCAGCGCTTACATGGCCTTCTACGAGGCCTGCCCGGTGCTGAAGGAAGGCGTCAGTGAAGAACAGAAACACAGCCGCCTGCAGCTATGCGACCTGGTCGCGCGCACCATCGCTACCGGACTCGGCCTGCTCGGCATTGAAGTCATGGAGCAGATGTAACGAGCCGACCACAACGCCGTAACTGCCCTCGATGCGAAGGCCCTGATGCCGGTGGCGATTTGCCAGACCTTACGCGGCCATGGATGGCCGCGTAGAGCGTACGACCGCCAGGGAAGGCGGAAGTGCAGATTTTGCAGGAGCAAAAATCTGCCAAGGATGTATTCACAGCGTGTCTGGCAAATCGCCACCGGTAGCAGGGCCGCCGATTAGCCGACAAAGAAAACAAATCTTGAAAATACTGATCACCGGCGCCTCCGGCCTGCTCGGCCGCAGCGTCTTCTCACAGCTCAGCGCCAATCCCGCATTCGATGTAACCGGCACCGCCTTTTCCCGCGCCGGCGAAAACCTGCGGCGGCTGGATCTCACCGATTCTGCCGCCGTGGCAGACATGCTGCGCGAGATACAGCCGCAGGTGGTTATCCACTGCGCCGCCGAACGCTGGCCGGATCGCTGCGCGGAGAACCCCGACGCGGCCTGGCAGCTCAATGTGCAGAGTACGGAAAGGCTGGCCCAGCTGTGTCGCGATACCGGTGCGCAGCTGGTGTATATCTCCACCGACTATGTCTTCGACGGCAGCGCGCCGCCCTACTCCGCCGACGACGAGCCCAACCCGATCAACTTCTACGGCCGCAGCAAACTGGCCGGTGAACAGGCGGTGCTCGGCAATGGCGATCACTGGGTGTTGCGCGTGCCGCTGCTGTTCGGCCCGGTGACTTACCTGCGCGAGTCCGGGGTAACCGCACTGCTGGAAACGGTTCGCGATCCGCAAGCGGTTACGCTGGATGACTGGGCCATTCGCTTCCCCACCAGTGTCGAGGACGTCGCCCGGGTGCTGGAGCAGTGCCTGCTGAAAACCGCGGTAGGCGCCCACCTCGGCGGTATCTATCAGTGGAGTGGCGATACCGCCTGCACGCGCTACCAGCTGGCCAGAGTGGTGGCGGAGACTTACGGCCTGTCGGCGGACCACCTGTCTGGCGACCCCGCGCCGCAGTATAACGAGCCCCGCCCGTATAACTGCCAGCTGGACAAGTCGCGCCTCACCGACATGGGTATCGAAGCCGGTGAACCACTGACACAGCAGCTGGCGCGTTACCTGCACCCGTTCCTATAGACGGCCGGTGGAAAAGAGAAAGAAGAAATAAGCGGAAACCGCGTCAGGCGATTTCCGCCGGGGGGGATGAAGAGGAGGAGATCCGGCTGGCCACCTGGGCCAACCCGGGCATTTTTTCCAGGCGCCCGACGGGCACCCGTATAGCTTCCGCAACCAGCGCGCCTTCGAGCAGCTGTGATGCGATATCCAACTGGTGGTTCTGCAAAACCCACAGTTCCGAATACCAGGCCACAGGGCCGCTGTCCTCTTGTGGTACGTCGACCACAGATTGTTGCATCAGAACCGAGATACCGGCCCGTTCCAGCAACGTATACAGGTGACAAACAAGCAGTTGGTCGCTGGCGATAAAGATCCTTTGCGCCATGATCAGATTTTCCGCAGTCCTTGCCGGCTGACAGCCTCAGCAATCTCATTATCTTTTTATTTATCGCTTTCAGTGCCCCGAATAACGCCGAAAATACATTCGGGTACCCTTAAAGGTAGACCACGGCAGGTCATAGCGCGATGTTCAACCTTATATAGAAGTGGGGAATTACGACACGCGCAGGAAAGTGGACCAAGAGCAAGAGCCACAGGCAATATCCAGGTCCAATTCCGGGAACAAATACTAACGGCGCATTTTTTCGAGAATTTCGGCCAGCCTGTCCGAGTGACAGAGTGTGCTGCCGAATTGTTCAACCGTCGCAGCACCGGCGGCCACTGCGTAACGGGCGGCCGAGATCGGGGGCTGCCCGTTGGCAATGGCGAGGGCAAACGCCCCCAGCATGCTGTCACCGGCACCGGTGGTGTCAACGACCTGCACTTGGGGCGCCTTGATGTAATCGCTACTCTCTCGTGTCACGCACACGGCGCCCTCGGAGCCCAGCGAAATCAGGATAACGCGAACCCCTTGCCCTCCCCTTACCACTGCTTCCGCCCGCTCGATCAGTTCTCGACGATCGCCCCGCCCCCCTGAACCGCCACCCACTCCGACTTATTCGGCTTTATTGCGAACAGACGCTCTTCCGCCATGGCCCTGCGCATCGCCTCGGGCGGGCTATCGAGAAACAACAGAGCCCCGCGTTTTTTCGCCACCGCGGCCACGCGCGAGTAAAAGTCATCGGGAACGCCGGGGGGCAGACTGCCGCTGGCGATCAACAGCGAACCATCTCCAAGGACCTCTTCCAGCCGGCGCAGGGCAGATTGCCACTCCCGTTCACGCAACTCAGGTCCCGGCAGCACCAGTCGGTATTCACCCTCTTCGTCTTCGGGATTGGCGAGAATATTGATCCTGGTGTTCTCCTGGATATCGATCCGCGCTGTTGCGATTCCCGCGCGCGCCAATTGCTGCACAATGATCCGGCCCGTTTCACCACCGCAGGTAAACATCGCGCAGGACTTGCCTCCCAGGTTGGCGATAGCGCGGCTACAGTTGATCCCGCCGCCGCCGGGAGTGATGCTCGCATCCCGGCAGCGAAGTTTGCGCTTGATTTCCAGCCGCGGTGTGGTTACTGCAAGATCGACAGCCGGGTTCATGGTAAGTGTCCAGATCATCTAGCACCCGCGGGATATCAGGAGACAAACAGCAACCTATCGCTTAGAACATTATTGCGCCATTGACGCAATAACAGGATTTGATCCAGCTTTACCGCCATAAAATAGCACTTTTGACGCTAAAATCCGGCAGATTGCCGGCATCGCCCGCGATTGCTAAGATGCGCGCGCCCGGCGCCCCAACAGACCCCGCGATCCGCCTGTCTGACGGCTGCCAGCCTGCTCTTTCCCAAGGTCTGTTCCTCGACTATCCGCCGTGCGGAGACCGCGGGCCTATTGAGGAAAGCGGGACAGACACCAGGTGCTATTTTTAACCGCGAGCGCACCAGCGACGACTCCCTGCGATTACAGGAACGAAGTTTATGACCCAGCCATCTCTTCAGCAGTTGGAACAACACGACGCCTTTATCTACCGTCATATCGGCCCCGATGCCCAGCAGGTTCAGGCGATGCTGAAAGCCCTCGGCGTTTCCAGCCTCGACGAGCTGATCGAGAAGACCGTACCCGCAGCCATCCGCAAGACCGATGAGCTGGACCTGGCAGACGCGGTCAATGAAGTAGAGGCGCTGGCCGAGCTGAAAGCGCTGGCGGGCCGCAACAAGATTTACCGCACCTTTATCGGCATGGGTTACCACGACACCATCACGCCGAACGTCGTCCTGCGCAACGTGCTGGAAAACCCGGGCTGGTACACCGCCTACACCCCCTACCAGCCGGAAATCGCCCAGGGCCGCCTCGAGGGCCTGCTGAACTTCCAGCAGATGATCATGGACCTGACCGGTATGGAACTGGCCAACGCCTCCATGCTGGACGAAGGCACCGCCGCGGCCGAAGCCATGGCCATGTGCAAGCGCCAAGTGAAGCGCAACAAGTCCAACGTATTTTTCGTCGATCGGGACTGCCACCCGCAGACCATCGCCGTGGTTGAGACCCGTGCCGAGCACTTCGGTTTTGAAGTGGTTGTCGGCGACGTGGAAAAAGATATCCCCGCGGAGCTGTTCGGCGCCCTGCTGCAGTACCCGGGCACCACCGGCCAGGTGCGCGACCTGACCGACATCATCGCCAAGGTACATGAGGCCAACGGCCTGGTGACCGTCGCCGCCGACCTGATGAGCCTCGTCGCGCTGAAGGCGCCGGGTGAGATGGGCGCGGACGTGGTGGTCGGCTGCAACCAGCGCTTCGGTATCCCGATGGGCTACGGCGGCCCGCACGCCGGTTTCTTCGCCTTCCGCGAAGCCTACAAGCGCTCCGCGCCCGGCCGCATCATCGGCGTATCCGTGGACAGCAAGGGCAAGCGCGCACTGCGCATGGCCATGCAGACCCGCGAGCAGCATATCCGCCGCGAGAAGGCCAACTCCAACATCTGTACTTCCCAGGTACTGCTGGCAGTGATGAGCGCCTTCTATGCCATCTACCACGGCCCCGAAGGCCTGAAGACCATCGCCGCGCGCATCCAGCGCCTGACCGACATCCTCGCCGCCGCACTGAAGAAAGAAGGCTTCGACCTGGCCCACGACAACTGGTTCGACACCCTGACCGTCACCGTGGGCGGCAAGCAGGGCGAGATCTACCAGCGCGCCCTGGATGCGGAAATCAACCTGCGCAAGGTCGGCGCCGATGCCCTGGGTGTCAGCCTGAACGAGACCACCACGCTGCAGGACGTGTCCGATCTCATCAACGTCTTTACCGGCACTGAGCATAGCCTCGACCTGCGCGCGCTGGACAGCGAGATCGCCGCCAAGGGTCCGCAGGGCCTGCCGAACTCCCTGGTACGTACCAGCGAATTCCTGACGCACCCGGTGTTCAACACCTACCACTCCGAGACCGAGATGCTGCGCTACCTCAAGTCCCTGGAATCCAAGGACATAGCGCTGAACCACTCGATGATCCCGCTGGGCTCCTGCACCATGAAGCTGAACGCCACCGCGGAGATGATCCCGGTGACCTGGCCGGAATTCGGCAAGCTGCACCCGTTCGCGCCCGCCGACCAGGCCCAGGGCTACGCGGAGATGTTCCAGCAGCTGCAGCAGATGCTGGCGGCCTGTACCGGCTACGATGCCGTCAGCCTGCAGCCGAACGCCGGCTCCCAGGGCGAGTACGCCGGCCTGGTGGCGATCAAGAAATACTTCGAGGCCAAGGGCGAAACCCAGCGCGACATCTGCCTGATCCCGGCTTCCGCCCACGGCACCAACCCGGCTTCCGCGATGATGGTCAGCATGAAGGTGGTCGTGGTTGCCTGTGACAACAAGGGCAACGTCGATATCGACGACCTGAAGGCGAAGATCGAAGAGCACGGCGACCGCATCGCCGCGCTGATGGTCACCTACCCGTCCACCCACGGCGTGTTCGAGGAAGGTATCCGCGAGATCTGCGACCTGGTCCACCAGGCCGGCGGCCAGGTGTATATCGACGGCGCCAACATGAACGCACTGATCGGCGTGGCTGCACCGGGCCAGTTCGGCGGCGACGTTTCGCACCTGAACCTGCACAAGACTTTCTGTATCCCGCACGGCGGCGGCGGCCCGGGCATGGGTCCGATCGCAGTCGGCGAGCACCTGAAACCCTACCTCGCCGGTCACCCGGTGACCGAAGTGCCGGAAACCGATGCCGCCAACGGCACCATCTCCGCGGCACCCTGGGGCTCGGCCAGCATCCTGCCGATCAGCTGGATGTACATCCGCATGATGGGCAAGCAGGGCATGAAGCGCGCCACCGAAATGGCGATCCTGAATGCCAACTACGTGGCCAAGAAACTGAGCGAGCACTACTCACTGCTGTATACCGGCACCAACGGCTTCGTCGCCCACGAGTGCCTGGTGGACCTGCGCCCGCTGAAAGAGGCGAGCGGTATCAGCGAAGAGGACATCGCCAAGCGCCTGATGGACTTCGGCTTCCACGCCCCCACCATGTCCTTCCCGGTGGCCGGCACCCTGATGATCGAACCCACCGAGAGTGAGTCGCAGGAAGAACTGGACCGCTTTATCCAGGCCATGGCGACCATCCGCCAGGAAGTGGAAGATGTGGCCAACGGCAAGTACAGCGCCGAGGACAACCCGCTGCACAATGCGCCGCACACATTGGAAGACGTGATGGCGGACCAGTGGGCCCACAGCTACTCCCGCGATGTGGCCGGACGCCCGGCGGCGTGGCTGAAGGAGCACAAGGTGTGGCCGGCGTCCAACCGTATCGACAACGTCTACGGCGACCGCAACCTGATCTGTTCCTGCCCGCCGGTGGAAAGCTACGCAGAATAAGCTGCCCACTACCCGTAGCGATCACAGATCGCTCATGCAAAAAGGCCGGGAATTTCCCGGCCTTTTTGCTTTTGCTGTTAACCCGCAACTCCGCGGCCGGCAATCCCTTACGCCGGCACCAGCGGTCGCTGGCGATACCAGCGCCCCACCCAGACTGCGAGCGCCAGCACGGCAACGGCGATCACCCCGCAGCTGATACCGAGGTATTCCTTGCTGAGCGCACCGGCGAAACCGGCAGGCGGCATTTCGCCAGTCATTTCGTAACTCGCCGCCGCCATACCCGTGTAGTGCATACCGCACACAGCCAGCCCCATGACCAGTGCGCTGCCTGTCTTCTGCCAGTGCCCGCGAGTCTGGAAGGCCATCCATAAAGCCGCACCAGCAGCAACTACAGCGATCAGTACCGAGATAATCAGGATATTCAGGTTGTAGCTGATTTCTGCCGGCATCAGCATCGCTGCCATACCCGCGTAGTGCATCCCGGCCACACCAAACCCCATGAATACAGCGGCGGGCAGTAATTTGTCGGCATTGAACTCACCCGTACCTACGATCGCCAGCCCCAAAGTACAGGCGGCCACCGCAACAACCACCGAGCCCAGCGTGCCGAGAATGTCATACGCCATCGGCATATCGGTCTCCAGTGCCAGCATGCCGATAAAATGCATCGACCAGATAGCCGCGCCACCCATAACCAGGCCAGCGAACAGGATTGCACGGCGTCTGTCCACCCCGGTCACCGCCTCGGGAATAGCGGTAATCAGTTGCAGCGAAGCAAACGAGCCCAGCACGGAGATTACATAGGAGAGCGTCACTAACATCGGGTTGTACTGGTCGAGCATCACTTCGTTTACCTGTATTCAAGATTCACTGCGTCAGAGCCTGAGAGGCAAGCCGCTTGGGCATGCGCACTCGTCACTGTTACGGCGCCTGCCGGAATACGGATCACAATATGCTGGCGTTGTTGAATATTCGTGGTGCAGCTCAGGTGTGCATTGACCGGAGGATAGGAATGGAAGCGATGCGGCAAGTCATAAAAAAAAGCCGGGGCACACTGCTGTGCCCCGGCTTCACGTTTTTCGCGCGACTCAAACACTCGTCAGCGCTTCACACCTTCCCGGCATTCACCGCGCACTTCGCCATTCATCGGCGATACGCTGCGCTCAATCACGAAGTAACCGTCCAGACAGAAACCGGTCTCTTGCAGTTTCAGGTTAAGGGCGTGGTCGAAATCCAGGCTGCGGTTGCCGCGCTGCTGGCGGACCGGCATATCCTGCGGGCGCACCATACCGCTGCGGGCAGTGGGGCTCTGGGTATAGGGCCCGCGCACCAGCGGCGTCGTCATTTCCAGCGCGTAGGTGAATCGCTTGGAACCATTGGCAGAGATTTCGGTGTGGAAAGATTCCTTCAGGCCGGGATTCGGGGCGGGCTGAGTACTGGTACAACCAGACAACAGCAGTACCGCAGTGGCCACCCCCAGCAGCCCCCAAGCGGGCCGGGCAACAGTCGGGGAAAAACGCATTCGCACTCCTCTCAGTTCTAGTTACCGCCTATCGCTACCAGCACCGGTCAGCTGCGGCGTTATTGTTCCTTAAGATATTGAATAAGCAGCCTGCGCTGCTGTGGATCCTCGATGCCGGCAAATGTCATGCTGTTACCCGGCGCAAAGGACTTGGGATCGGCAAGAAAGCGATCCAGGTTTTCCTCGCTCCACCGCCCGTCAACCGCACGCAAAGCCGGGCTGTACCGAAAATCTTCTGCTCCCGCGATGGGTCTGTTAAATACCTGTGCCAGATTTGGACCGATATGGTGACCCTCCCCGCGCTGGTTGCTATGACAGGCGCCGCAAGCCATCCACAGAGTACGAGCCTGCTGGCTGATATCCATCTCTCCGGGTTCTGCCTCAGCTGCAGGTTCGACGCGAATAAACACACCGCTATCCGTCATTAGCAGCAAGGTACCGTCGGCGGCCTGGGCAAGATCCCGCAGGCGATCACCTATCGCGATCCGCTCCATACCGATGATATCCGTTCCTCGGGCCTCCAGGCGAATCAGCGAACGGCCGCCGAGACTGGCCATTATCAAGTCATCGCCCCAGCGCGTAAACCGGGAGCCGTTCAATCGAATCAGGTTTGAAGCACCTACCGACCTCGCCCATATGTACGCAGGATCCGTGTAATCGCCGTGCTCGTGCCAGTCGGCGCCCGGCGGATAGTCATAGCCGGCGTACAGGGTGCCGTAGCTCACACGGGGCCAGCCATAATTGGCTCCCGCGCGAAGGACATTCAGTTCGTCACCACCGCGCGGCCCGTGCTCCGAGGACCACCAATTGCCGAACTGATCCCTGGTCAGGCCCTGCGGATTGCGGTGCCCCATAGTGAACAGAGTCGCTTCGCCGGTGTGGCGATTCACGAGCCAGGATTTTCCGTAAGAGGCGGCGGGATCCTGTACCAGATCCGGGTTATGCAGCCCCTCCATGTAGTGGTCACCGATGGTCACCAGTAATTGATCCGCGTCGTACTGCGCAATACGCCCGCCGGCCTGTAGCAGGGTGTCGTCCACCCCAAGCCGATTGACGCTCGCGTCAAGCTTCAGGCAGGGCTGGCTTTCAAACAGGGTCTGCCACTCGTGTTCGGGAACATCCGCAAAGGCGTTCTCGGCAATGCGAATGCCCGACAACCTGAAAACCGCGCACGCTTCCTGTTCTTTCCAGAAGTGATGGCTGGCGTAGATATAGAACCCATCGTCGGCCTTCAGCGTGTAAATATCCTTGACCCCGAAATGCAATGGGATCCGGGGATGACGTTCAGTTACCGGATGCTGCAGAAAGATTTCCTTTTTCACCGGCACGCGATAAGGAAGTTTCTTCACCGAGAAACTGTCCGGCCAATTCAATTCGGCATAACTGAGTTCGCCGTTCCTTTTGGCGATCAGATAACCGTTGCCCAGCGGGGTAAAACCAACATTGTCGCCAGGATTTTTCGGCATCACTTCCAGGCTAGTGAGAGACAACTCCAGAAGGCTGCTTTCAAGAAAGGTCTGATTGCTCCGCTGCCCACGAAACTTGCTCAATACGGTGCGGATCATGGTTTCCGTAGCATTTATGGGCTCGAAGAGTGGCTGAATGCGCAATTTCCCGGCCAGCCCCCCGACCAAAAAAGCAGCGGCCAACATGGCCAGAGCTAACACTGTGGCTGCGCATATCAGGTAGAAGTTCCGTTTCATTCCATTGACTCCCGATTACAAGCAATAAATTCTTCATCCAATCAGGCTGAAGCGATAGTGCGGATCGACTACAAACTTCAGTCCTGAACGATTACAGCATTTCCCCACTTGTTGCTGGATCCCGGCAATCAAAGCCGGAAAATCGGCGGCTTAGTGCGGACAGCGCCAATATCCCTGCGCGCAGTGTTTTCCAGGCTACTTGAACACCACAGTCTTGTTGCCGTGAATAAAAACCCGCTCCTGCAATACCAGTTGCAGGGCGCGGCTGAGAACCGACTTCTCCACGTCGCGCCCGGCCGCAGCCATCGCCTCGGCGGAGTAAGCATGGTCCACATGGATAACATCCTGCTCGATGATCGGCCCCTCATCGAGGTCATCGGTGACAAAATGTGCGGTGGCACCGATGATCTTCACGCCGCGCTCGTAGGCCTGCTGATAGGGCTTGGCGCCGATAAATGCGGGCAGGAACGAATGGTGAATATTGATGATACGGCCGCGATAACGGGCCACGAATTCCGGCGTCAGCACGCGCATGTACTTGGCCAGCACCAGATAGTCCGGCGCGTAATCATCCACCAGTGCCATGACCTGCTCTTCGTGCTGCGCCCGCTGCAACCCCTCCGCCGGCAAGCAGTGGAACGGGATATCGAACTTCTCCACCAGGGCGCCGAGATCCGGGTGATTGCCAATCACCGCGGCGATCTCCACGTCCAGTGCGCCGGCGTAGCATTTCATCAGGATATCGCCGAGGCAGTGGGGCTCGCGGGTGACCATCAGCACCAGCCGCTTGCGCCCGCTGGCCACCAGGCGGCGCTCGGCACCCGCCGGCAGGGCCATATCCAGGTCTTCCAGCAGCGTGGCATCGTTGAAGATGCCCTCCAGCGCGGTGCGCATGAAGAAGCGCCCCTGCGCGCGGTCGACGAACTCGTCGTTCTTGATGATGTTGAGCTGGTGCTTGTAACAGATGTTGGTGATCTTGGCGATCAAACCCTTGGCATCCGGGCAGTCCGTCAGCAGTATCTTCTTTTGCATGGTCAAAATTCAGGCCAAATATCCGGACTCCAGACTATACACTATGCCGGATAGTCGATTCACACACTGTCGATTCACACAATAAGGGCAACCATGGACAAGAACCTCTACGCCGACCATATCGCCACCCTGCGCAGCCGCTACGACGACATCATGGAGCAGTGCGGTTTCGACACCCTGAACGTATTCAGCGGCGCGCCCAAGGTGCAGTTCCTGGACGACAACTACTATCCATTCAAGGTCAACCCGCAGTTCAAGGCGCTGGTGCCGGTCACCGACAACCCGCACAGCTGGGTCATCTACCGCCGCGGCCAGAAGCCGAAACTGCTGTTCTACCGCCCGGTGGATTTCTGGCACTATGTGCCGCCGGCTCCCCAGACCTTCTGGAGCGACCACTACGATATCGAGCTGCTGAGCAAGCCGGCGGATGCCAAGGAATTCCTCAGCGCCGAAAACGCCGCCTTCCTCGGCGAGACCGCCGGTCTCGAAGACTGGCCCATCGGCACCCCCAACCCGCAAGAGCTGCTGGAGCGCCTGCACTGGGCCCGCGCCTACAAGACACCCTATGAATTCGCCTGCCTGCGCGAGGCCAACCGCATCGCGGTGAAGGCCCACCGCGCCGCCGAAGCGGCCTTCCGCAGTGGCGCCAGCGAGTTCGAGATCAACCTCGCCTACCTGCAGGCCGCCGGTCAGGGCGAGAACCGTATGCCCTATGGCAATATCGTCGCCCTGAACGAGCACGCGGCGATTCTGCACTACACCCACCTGTCGGAGCAGCGGCTGCCGGAAGCGGAGCTGAAGACCTTCCTGATCGACGCCGGCGCCGACTGCAACGGCTACTGCGCCGACATCACCCGCACCTACGCCTACCGCGACGGCGAGTTCGCCGAGCTGGTGGCGGCCATGGATCAGAAGGAACAGGAACTGGTCGCCGGCCTGAAGCCGGGCCTGCCCTACCCGGACCTGCATCGCGAGTGCCACCACAAGGTCGGTCAACTGCTGAACCAGTTCGGCGTTATCAAGACTTCCGCCGAAAGCGCGGTGGAATCCGGCCTGACCGGCACCTTTATGCCCCACGGCCTCGGCCACTTCCTCGGCCTGCAGGTGCACGATGTCGGCGGTCACCAGACCGCGCCGCAGGGGGGGGTCACCCCGCCGCCGGCGGAATACCCGTTCCTGCGCACCAGCCGCACCATCGAGGAAAACCAGGTCTTTACCATCGAGCCGGGACTCTATTTCATCGACAGCCTGCTGGCCGAGCTGAAAGATTCGGAGCTGGCGACGGAAGTGAACTGGGACAAGGTGGACGCCTTCCGTCCGTTCGGCGGCGTGCGCATCGAGGACAACGTGATTGTGCATAAGGACCGCATCGAGAACATGACCCGCGACTGCTACGCCCAATAATTCTCGATTGGATACCGGAGCGGGTAACACCGCTCCTTCCGCCCTTCTCGCCCCTCCCTCACAACAAATTCAAACCGATGCCGCACACTCCGGTCTCGCCGCTTCCCCACTTAAAACAAAACCGCCGTACCATCTTGTCGCCGACGGACAAGCGCAACATCAGTTCAGTCAAAATTTTTGGCGCGCAGATTTTCTCTGTGAGCGCGTGTCACGTATTTCTATTGCCGAGCCGATAAAAAATAATCAATCTGGAGGGGACAAAACCAACAAAAAGGACTCCAGATGAAGATCTCTACGCTTCCTGTGGTACTTATGGCAATGCTGTTCTCTGCCGCAAGCCAGCTGCACGCGGAAACCATCGAATATGTTTTCTACGACAAAGAGGGTGTCGCGGGTACAGAGGTAATCGAACAGGACGGCAACAAGGTTGCCGGCAAGCTGCAGTTGGGCTGGAACAACCGGCGCCTGAATTTGACGGAAACCTTTACCATCGGCGCCGCCGCGATGCCGAATGATTTGCATATCGAGGGCATCAGCCCCTTCGGCGCGCCGGTGGATGAAAAGTTCTCTATCCAGGATGGCGTGGCCAGCTGGAGCAGCACCGACGAACGCGGCAACGCAAAATCCTCCGGCCCCCAGTTCTATATTCCGAAAAATTCCACGCTGGCGGTGCAGGCCCAACTGGTCAAATCGCTGCTCGCGGATGAGGACAGGACGGTCAGCCTGCTGCCCCAGGGGCAGGCACAGCTGCGCCAGCTCGACACCGTGACCCTGCGTCAGGGCGAGCAAGAGCAGACAGTAATTCTCTACGGCATCAGCGGGCTCTCGTTTACCCCGCAGTTCGCCTGGTACGACGAACAGGGCAACCTGTTCGCGTCCGACGAAGGGGGCTGGTTTGCCATCCTGCGCAAGGGCTGGGACAAGTCGCATCTGGACAGCCTGAAGGAGCGGCAGATTCACGCTGCCGACACCTACCTGCAGGAACTCGCCAGCGAACAAACGCATAAGTCCGCCAAGCCGATTCTGATCAGCAACGTCAACCTGGTCGACGTCGAGGCGGGCAAGCTGCTGGAGAAACGTCATGTGCTGATCAGCGGCGGCAAGATCGCCCGTATCAGCACCGCCCCGATCGGCCTCGCCGGCGCCACCCGTATCAACGGGCGCGGCATGACCCTGATCCCCGGGCTCTGGGATATGCACGGCCACCTGTCGCCCGCCGACGGCGCGCTCAATATGGCCGCCGGCATCATCAACGTGCGCGATATCGGCAACACCCATGAAAACATCATGCGCGTTACCGAGCTGTTCGAATCCGACAAGGTGATCGGCGGCGATGTGTTCCGCGCAGGCTTTATGGATCGCGACAGCGAAAATGCGATGCGCATGGGCAAGACCGCCAAGAGCCTCGAGCACGCCAAGGAGATCGTCGACTGGTACGCGGAACGCGGCTACCAGCAGATCAAGACCTACAGCTCGATGGAGCCCGAGTGGATAGCGCCGCTGGCGAAACATATTCACAGCAAGGGGCTGCGCCTGTCCGGCCACATCCCCGCGTTTATGACCGCGGAACAAGCCGTGGATGCGGGCTTCGACGAGATACAGCATATCAACATGCTGTTCCTGAACTTTATGGGGCCGATCGATACGCGCAAGAAACTGCGCTTTACCGAAGTGGGCGAGCATGCGCACGAACTGGACCTGGACAGCGAGGAGGTTTCCGCGTTCCTGGACAAGCTCGCCCGCAAGGGCACGGTGGTCGATACCACCACCACCGTGTTCAGCTCCATGCTGCTGCGCGAGCCCGGCAAGCTGGATCCGGAGTTTGCCAATATCGCCGACCACCTGCCGGTGAATGTGCGCCGGCAATTTATCGGTGCGGAGCTGGACGTGAAACCACAACACCGCGACGACTATGACCTGTCCGCCGAAGCGCTGCTGAAGATGGTGCGCAAGCTGCATGAGCACAAGGTACCGATGGTCGCCGGTACCGATGGCATCCCCGGCTTTACGCTGCTGCGCGAGCTGGAACTCTACGCCAAGGCGGGTATCCCCAACGCCGATGTCCTGCGCACCGCCACCGTGGTACCGGCCCGCATTGTCGGCGCACTGAATCACAGCGGCACCATCGATGTCGGCAAGGACGCGGACCTGGTTTTACTGGACGGCAACCCGCTCGAGGATATCAGCGCACTGCGCCGCACCGCGCTGGTGATCGAGGGACAGAACTTGTATCGACCGGATGAACTGTACCGCGCGCTCGGCATCAAGCCGTTCCACGAGTCGGTTCCGTTCAAACTGAATGGCTCCACGACCGTAGCCGCCAAGTAGCTTTTGGGCGACGCCCCGCCTCCCTTCAAAACACTCGTCGTGCCGGCGCAGGCCGGCACCCAGTGGAAACTGGATCCCGGCCTACGCCGGGATGACGAGAGTGCTTTGAGATCAGGCCAGCTCCGCACGCACCGTGCGCGCAGCCTCCACCATATTCAGCAGCGATGTTCCCACCTCGGCCCAGCTGCGGGTCTTGAGTCCGCAGTCCGGGTTGACCCACAACTTCTCCAGCGGGATAACCTCGGCTATCTTGCGCAGCCGCGCCACCAGCTCCAGCCGCTCCGGCACATTCGGTGAATGGATATCATAGATGCCCGGACCCATCTCGTTCGGGTAGCCACCGTTCTTGCCCGCCCTCTCACCTTGCGAAAAGACGCGCAGCAACTGCAGATCCGAACGCGCCGATTCAATCGTAATCACATCCGCATCCAGCGCGACGATCGCATCCATGATCGCATTGAAGTTGCTGTAACACATATGCGTGTGGATCTGCGTCTCCGCTTTCACCTGGCTGCAGGTATAGCGGAAACAGGCTACCGCCCAGTCGAAGTAGCCCTGGTGCTCCGCCTGCCGCAGCGGTACGCCCTCGCGCAGGGCCGGCTCGTCGATCTGGATAATGCCGATCCCGGCCGCTTCCAGATCCAGCACTTCCCGACGCAACGCCTTGGCAATCTGCAGGCAGCTCTCGCTGCGGGGAATATCCTCGCGCGGGAAAGACCAGTTCAGTATCGTCACCGGCCCGGTGAGCATGCCCTTCACCGGTTTACTGGTCAGGCTCTGCGCGTAGCGGCTCCACTCCACCGTCATCGGCTGCGGGCGGGAGATATCGCCGAAGATGATCGGCGGCTTCACGCAGCGGGAGCCGTAGCTCTGCACCCAGCCGTTGCCGGTGTGCACGAAGCCGTCCAGCTGCTCGCCGAAATACTCCACCATATCGTTGCGCTCCGCCTCGCCGTGCACCAGCACGTCCAGGCCGATAATCTCCTGGCGGCGGATCGCCTCGGCAATTTCCGCACGCAGGTGATCGAGGTAATCCTGTTCACTGATCTCACCAGAGCGGAACTGCCTGCGCACCTGGCGCAACAGGTCCGTTTGCGGGAAAGAGCCGATCGTGGTGGTCGGCAGCAGCGGCAGCTGCCAGCGATTGCGCTGCAGTGGCGCGCGCTCCGTGTAGGATTGCGGGCGCCAGGTATCTTGCAATTCCGCTATGACCGCTTTGTCTGTCAACGGAGAATCCGCAGCCGTGTCAGCGGTCGCGATATCCCCAAGCAGCAGCGCCTGTAATTGCTGCAGCTCGGCCAGCTTCTGGCGGCTGTAGGCGAGCTTCTGCAGCTGCACCGCCGGCAGTTTGGTTTCCGTATCCAGATCCACCGGGCAGTGCAGCAGCGAGCAGCTGGCGGAGAGCCACAGCCGCTCGCCCAGCTGATCCGCCCGCGGCTTCAGTTCGCGCTGCCACCTGGCCAGGTCCGCGCGCCAGACGTTGCGGCCATTCAGCACGCCGACGGACAGCACCTGCTCTTGCCGCAGTGCTGCCACCGCCGCCGGCAATTCCTCTGGTGCGCGCACGCAGTCGATATGCACACCATCTACCGGCAGGTCGAAGGCCAGCGGCAGGTTTTCCCGCAGCGGCGAAAAATAGGTGGCGAGCAGCAACTTCAGCGATGGGGCTGCCGCACGGATACCGCGGTAAGTATCGGCGAAGGCGTCGCGCCACTCAGATGGCAGGTCCAGGCCGAGGATGGGTTCGTCGATCTGTACCCATTCCACCCCGGTATCCGCCAGCTGCTGCAGCAGCTGTTCGTAGCAGGGCAGCAGCTGCGGCAACAGCGCCAGCGCTTCGCCCTGCGCACGTCCCAGCCACAGGTACGTGAGTGGCCCGATCACCACCGGCTTGGGGCTGTGGCCCAGAGCCTGCGCCTCGCGCACTTCGTCCAGCAGCCAGTCACTGTCCAGCGCGAACTGCTGCTCGGCCGCGAATTCCGGCACCAGGTAGTGGTAATTGGTATCGAACCATTTCGTCATCGCACTGGCGGCTACCGGTTCGCCGGACGGCGCGCGGCCGCGAGCAACGCGAAAATACTGGTCGAGCTTGTTGTCCGCCGCGCCCTGCCGGAAGCGGGCCGGCACCGCGCCGAATAGCAGTGTGTGATTGAGCACCTGGTCGTACCAGGCGAAATCGCCGACTGTCACCAGGTCCAGGCCGGCGTCGCGCTGCGCCTGCCAGTTGCCGCGGCGGATCTCCGCCCCCACCGCCAGCAGTTCCTGCTGGGAGATTTCCCCACGCCAATAGGCCTCCTGGGCCTTTTTCAGTTCGCGGCCGGCGCCGATGCGCGGGTAACCGAGGATATGAGTCTGAGCCATCTGTAATTCCCCAATGCATTCCTTGTTCACCCACCCCCCATGGGTGGAATCCGAAATCGGGGTTGATTCTGCGGGCACGCTGTTATTCAATCAATTTCATATTTTTTGCCAGAAACATGAATATTTCTAAAGATGATTGAATTGCGGCATTTAAGGGCCCTGACGATATTGCGCGAAACCGGCAGCATGGTGCGTGCCGCCGAGCGCCTGCACCTGACCCAGTCCGCCCTGTCCCACCTGTTCCGGGAGATGGAGGAGCGCCACGGGCAGCCGCTGTTCGTGCGCAAGTCGCGCCCGCTGCGCTTTACCAGCGCCGGCCTGCGGCTGCTGCAGCTGGCGGACGAGGTGCTGCCGCGTGTGGCGGTGGCCCAGCGTGACCTGGCGCGGCTGGCCTCCGGCCAGGCCGGCCGCCTGAATATCGCCATCGAGTGTCACAGCTGCTACCAATGGCTGATGCCGACGCTGGACAAGTACCGGGACGACTGGCCGGAGGTGGAGCTGGACCTGTCCAGCGGCTTCCACTTCGCGCCGCTGCCGGCGCTGGTGCGCGGCGACCTGGATCTGGTGGTCACGTCCAACCCGGATCCGGAACAGAAAGGCATCCACTACCAGCCGCTGTTCGGTTTCGAAATGGTGCTGGCCATCAGCCGCAAACACTCGCTTGCCGACAAACGCTGGGTGAAACCGGAAGACCTCACCGACGAAGTGCAGATCACTTACCCGGTCGAACGCGAGCGGCTGGATGTCTTCCAGCACTTCCTCGATCCGGCCGGTGTCGAGCCCGCCGACGTGCGCACCGCCGAGCTGACGGTGATGATGGTGCAGCTGGCGGCCAGCGGCCGCGGTGTCTGCGCGCTGCCGAACTGGGCCTTACATGAATACCTTCAGAAAGGATTTGTTGCGCAGCTGCGCCTGGGCGAAAAAGGATTGTGGAGCACACTCTACGCCGCCGTACGGGAGGAAATGCTGGAGCAGGCGTATGTGGAGGATTTTCTGCAGACAGCGCGGGATACCTGCTTCGCCAATCTGAACGGTATTCGCGCAGTTTAATCACTCACTCGTCATGCCGGCGCAAGCCGGCATCCAGGCTGCTCGGAACTTCATGTGGATTCCGGCCTGCGCCGGAATGACGAAGGTGAGAATGAGAAATTGTATGAGCGGCCCATGGCCGCAACAGGCCGCAACGATTTTTTCCCACATCCCGCAGTAAAAACTGGATAAGATAAGCCACAAAGAAAAGAGGGAGATTCGGCATGAGCGAACGAGTGGAAAAATGGCATCCCGTCAGCAAAGGGCTGCACTGGCTGGTGGCCATCCTGATTCTGTGCGCCTGGGCATCCGTGGAATTACACGAGCTCTACGAGAAAGGCGAGCCGATGCGGGAGTGGTGGGAGTACCTGCATTTTTCCATCGGCTTCACCGTTTTGCTGCTGGCCATGCTGCGACTCTACTGGCGCGCAACCCACCCGCGCCCGAAACTCTACGGCAGCCGCTGGCAGCGGCCGGTATCGCTGCTGGTAGAGGCCCTGCTCTACGTCGCCATGTTTGGCATGCCGCTGACCGGGCTGGCGATGCGGCAGTTTGCCGGCAAGGAAACCCCGCTGTTCTGGCTGTTCAACCTGCCGTCGTTTGTCGAAAAAAATATCGATGTCGCCAAGCAGATCGCCTTTGTGCACAAGGAACTGCTGTGGAACGCGTTGCTGGCACTGCTGGTACTGCACATCTGCGGTGCGCTCTGGCACCACTTCGTCACGCGCGATGACACGCTGCGGCATATGCTGCCGTGGGTGAAGAGCAGCTGATTGCTGCGGAGTAAATTTAGGCGGGGCGATCCAGAGGCCCCGCAACAAGAAATCGTCATACCGGCGCAGGCCGGTATCCAGAATCGCCACCGGAGCACTGAATTCCGGCTTTCGCCGGAATGACGACAGAGCATAAAAAAACGGGCCACTGGCCCGTTTTTTTGTTACTGCTGCGGCTTGCGTTTTCTCGGCTTGGCGACCGGTTTACCGCGCGGCTTGCCACCGCCGCCCTGCTCGGCGAATTTGGAAATTTTCATTTCCCGGCCGGACACACGCACTTTCTTCAGGTGCTGGAAGATCTCCTTCGGCATCCCCTCCGGCAGATCCACGGTGGTGTAATCCGGATAGATCTCGATGCGGCCGATATAGGAGCTCTCCAGATCCACCTCGTTGGCGATCGCGCCAACGATGTTGCCCGGGCGCACGCCGTGCTCGCGGCCAACTTCGATGCGGAAACGCTCCATGCCCTCGTCCGGCGGCGGCATCTTCTTGTCCTTCTCGTAACCGCCCTTCTTGCGGCCGCGGCCCTCGAAGTCGTCATCGCGCTCGCGGCGCTCGCGCCGACCGTCTCTGTCGCGCTCCGCCCGCGGCTTGCGTTCCACTTCCTTGACCAGCAGCGGCTGGTCGCCCTGGGCCATCGCAGCCAGTGCGGCGGCGACGTCGAGCGGATCGGCCTCAGTCTGCGCCAGGTATTCCTCAACCAGCTGGCGGTACGGCGCCAGATCGGTGCCGCCTTCCATCGTGCCGGTGATGCGCTCGCGGAAACGCTGCATACGCGCGCTGTTCACCTGGGCGGCGCTGGGTAGTTCCAGCTGTTCGATCGGCTTCTTGGTGGCCTTCTCGATGATGCGCAGCATGCGGCGCTCGCGTGGCGCCACGAACAGGATCGCATCGCCCTCGCGGCCGGCACGGCCGGTGCGGCCGATACGGTGGATATAGGCTTCGGTATCGTAGGGAATGTCGTAGTTGATCACGTGGCTGATGCGCTTCACATCCAGGCCGCGCGCCGCCACATCGGTGGCGACGACGATATCCAGCTTGCCGTTCTTCAGCTTGTCGATCACCTGCTCGCGCAGGTTCTGCGCCATATCGCCGTTCAGCGCAGAGCTGGCAAAGCCGCGTGCGGCCAGCTTATCTGCCAGCTCCACGGTGGTGTTCTTGGTGCGCACGAAGATGATGGTCGCATCCACCGGCTCCGCTTCCAGGATGCGGGTCAGCGCATCCAGCTTGTGCAGGCCGCCCACCGGCCAGTAGCGCTGGCGGATGGTCTCGGCGGTCTCGGTCTTGACCTTGATCTTCACTTCCACCGGATCTTCCAGGTGGTCGCGGGCGATGCGCGCGATTTCCTTCGGCATGGTGGCGGAGAAGAGCGCGATCTGGCGCTCCTCCGGAATCTGCTCCAGTACCCACTGCACGTCGTCGATAAAGCCCATGCGCAGCATTTCGTCGGCTTCGTCCAGCACCAGCGTCTTCAGGTTGGACAGGTCCAGTGAGCCGCGGCGCATATGGTCCATGACCCGGCCGGGCGTACCCACCACCAGCTGCACGCCGCGTTTCAGCTGCTGCATCTGGCCGCGGTAGTCGGCACCGCCGTAGATCGGCGCCACATGGAAGCCCTTCAGGTTGGCGGCATAAGACTGGCAGGCCTCGGCCACCTGGATCGCCAGCTCGCGGGTCGGCGCCAGCACCAGCGCCTGCGGGCGACGGTCTTTCAGGTCCAGCTGCGCCAGCATCGGCAGCGCGAAGGCGGCGGTCTTGCCGGTGCCGGTCTGCGCCTGGCCCAGCACGTCGCGGCCCTCTAACAGGGAAGGAATGGTCTGTGCCTGAATCGGCGAAGGCGTCTCGTAACCCAGCTTCTGGACTGCGGTAAGGATGTCGGACGGCAGGCCCAGCTGGTCAAAGCCAACGGGATTGGGGGTATCGGTCATTTCGGAGTTCACTTGATTTTACAAAGGGGCCGTGCGGGAGCCATGTGCCCATCGGGCTAACCATAGCTCACCGTCAAATATTGCTGGGCGTGGAGAAGAGCCCAGTAATAGCACCCGCTATCTCAAGCTCGTTCAACGCAGTACAGGGGCCTGTGGCGAGGAGGTCTGTAACCCAAATTGGCTGATGTCCCGTTTCGGGGGCCCTGTGTGGCCGGGGACAAAAGGCCGCGCAGTCTAACAGGTTCGGCCAGACATAACAGTATATTTTTTAACCAAAACGCAGGGGTCGCCGCACTGAACTACTTCACCGTGACTGGCCGCTCACCACCGCGGGTTACCTCCTGAGCTGCCGCCCTCACCGCCCCCGCAAGGTCGGCACAGACCCGCTCGAGGCCCCGCCGCCAGCTGGGAATTGGCGTCTCCAGCAGCGTCTCCAGCTTGCTACAGTCCAGCACCGAATAGGCAGGCCTTGCGGCGACAAAGGGATATTCAGCGCTGGTGATTTCGTGCAGCTGTGGTTGCTGTTCCAGCAGCCCGCAGACGACAGCCTGCGCCATCACGGCCTGCGCGAAGTCATACCAGCTGCAGGGTTCAGCGTTGCTGCAATGATAAGTCCCCCAGGGCAGCTGCCAGTCGCGTTGATAGCGCTCGACCAGATGACCAATGATAACGGCGAGATCTCCGGCATAGCTGGGGCAACCGACCTGATCCCCCACCACGCTCAACTCGCTTCGCTGTTCGCCCAGACGGATCATCGTCTTCACAAAATTGTTGCCGTGCGCGCTGAACACCCAGCTGGTTCGCAACAGTATGTGCCGCCGGTTATACAGGCGCAGCAACTGCTCGCCCTGCAGTTTGCTGTGCCCGTATTTGTTCAACGGGCATACGGCGCTGGTCTCGCGATACGGCCTGGCGGCACGGCCATCAAATACGTAGTCCGTGGAAATATGGATAGTGGGGATCCGCAAAGCGGCACAGGCGGATGCCAGCCTGCCGACACTGACACCGTTGACCAGCCCTGCCAGCTGCGGCTCCGATTCGGCCCTGTCGACAGCGGTATAGGCGCAGGCATTGACCACCAGCTGCGGGCGCAGGCGCTCCACGGCGAGCGCAACCGTTTCCGGCTTGCTGAAATCCACCTGGTTTCTACTGGGCGCCAGCAACTCCCAGCCCGCCTGCTGGAAAACTTTCCGGCATTCCGTGCCGAGCTGGCCGGTAGCGCCAAACAATAGAATCTTCACGACAGGGATTCTTCCCGAATCCGGCTGACGTACTGTGCCAGTGTTGGCAAGACGGCGTCTTTATCCGACAGAATGGGGGTTTCCAGCTGCCAGTCGATCGCCAACTGCGGATCGTTCCATACTATCCCGGAGTTGTCGCCCGGGTCGTAATATTCGGTGCACTTGTACTCCACGTCGGCGATCGCCGACAGTACCGCGAAGCCATGTGCATAGCCGGGCGGGATCCACAGCTGCCGTTGATTGTCATCACTCAGAACACACGCTTCGTGACACCCGAAAGTGGGCGAGTCAGGATCTATATCCACTGCCACATCCAGGATCCGCCCACGCGCGACGCGCACGAGTTTCCCCTGCGGTTTTTCCTGCTGGAAATGCAAGCCTCGCAGTACACCGCATATCGAGCGAGAATGGTTGTCCTGCACGAAACTGACATCGATTCCCAGCTCGGCGCGATAGCGCTCGGCCTGAAACGTCTCCAAAAAAAATCCGCGGCTATCACCAAATAATTTTGGCTCAACAAGCAGTACGCCAGGCAGGCAAGTCTCGGTGATTTTCATTAATCAACTCAATATTCCAGAAGATCCAACAAGTATTCGCCATAACCACTCTTGAGCAGCGTGCCCGCCAGTGTCTGCAACTGCTGCTTGTCGATCCATCCCTTACGCCAGGCCACCTCTTCCGGGCAGGCGACTTTCAGGCTCTGGCGTTGCTCGATGGTCTGCACAAACTGGCTGGCCGCAAGCAGAGAATCGTGTGTACCCGTATCCAGCCACGCCGCACCGCGGCTCAACACTTCAACATTGAGTTCACCAGCTTCCAGGTAAAAGCGGTTCAAATCGGTAATTTCCAGCTCACCGCGCGAAGAGGGTTTCACCTCCCTGGCCAGGTCCACAACTTTTTCATCGTAAAAGTAGAGGCCGGTCACCGCGTAGCGGGATTTTGGATGTATCGGTTTCTCGACAATGTCGCAGGCCCGCCCCGACTCGTCGAAAGACACTACACCAAACCGCTGCGGGTCTTTCACCGGATAGGCAAAGATGGTGGCGCCGCGATGATTCTGCGCCGCGCGCTCCAGGGCCGGTGTCAGGCCCTGACCGAAAAACAGGTTGTCCCCCAGAATCAGCGCGCAGGCCTCGCCATTGATAAACTGCTCGCCGATCAAAAAGGCCTGTGCCAGGCCATCCGGGGAAGACTGCACCGCATACTGTAGGTTCATCCCCCACTGGCTGCCGTCACCGAGCATCTGCGAAAACCGCGGGGTATCTTCCGGGGTGGAGATAATCAGCACTTCGTGGATACCCGCCAGCATCAGTGTTGTCAGCGGGTAGTAAATCATCGGTTTGTCATAGACCGGCAACAACTGCTTGCATACGCCACCGGTTATCGGCAGCAGCCGGGTGCCACTACCGCCGGCCAGAATGATTCCCTTCATCAGTGCACCTCCTGCACGGCGCTATCCTGCGGCAGGCCCAGACGTTCGCCGAAGTAAGAGCCGTGCCCCACTGAGTGATGCCAGTCGCTGTTGTCGAGGTACCAGGCAACCGTCTTGTACAGGCCTGACTCGAAATTTTCCTGGGGCTCCCAGCCAAGCTCCCGCGCGATCTTGCGGGCGTCGATGGCATAGCGTCGATCATGCCCCGGCCGGTCCTGCACGAAACACAGCAGGTTTTCGTAGCGACCCACACCTGCCGGTTTATGCGGCGCCAGCGTCTCCAGAATGTCACAGATGGCTTTCACCACGTCGATGTTCTTGCGTTCGCAGGCAGCGCCTATGTTGTAGGTTTCGCCCACGCGCCCATGGGTCAGCACTCGATACAGGGCCCTCGCGTGGTCTTCCACATAGAGCCAGTCCCGCACCTGACAGCCATTGCCATAGACCCGCAGCGGCTTGCCGGCCAACGCATTGAGGATCGTCAGCGGAATCAGCTTTTCCGGGAACTGATAAGGCCCGTAATTGTTGGAGCAATTGGTGATGAGTGTCGGCAAGCCGTAGGTGCGGTACCAGGCCCGCACCAGGTGATCGCTGCCGGCCTTGCTGGCGGAATAGGGTGAACTCGGCGCATAGGCTGTTTTTTCTGTGAAATAGCCGCGCGCGCCAAGATCACCGAATACCTCGTCGGTGGAGATGTGCAGAAAACGGAAGCGATCGCGCGCCGTTGCGGGCAGGCAATTCCAGTAGTGGCGCGCCGCCTCAAGAAGATTGCAGGTGCCGACCACATTTGTCGTGATGAAATCACCGGGGCTGTCTATGGATCGGTCCACGTGGGTTTCCGCCGCCAGATGCAGCACTGCCTCCGGACGGAATGACTCGAACAGCTGTTCCAAACCGTCTTTATCACGAATATCCGTGCGCCTGAACAGGTAGCGGCCATCCGCAACCGGCGGAATCGATGCGAGACTACCGGCATAGGTAAGGGCATCGATATTCAGAACGACATGGCTGGTCTGCTTCAGCAGAAAACGAACAACGGCGCTCCCGATAAATCCGGCGCCACCTGTAACCATTATTCTCATGGGCAAAGTTCCATAAATCACCGAATCACCGCGACCGAGGCAAAAAAGGTCGCCTAACTTGGTGCCGCGTATTTATGTGGTGCCTTTCTGTATAGCCCGAACAAACAAACTGCGCCTCCATAAGGGAAAAAGTAATGTTGGTACCGGTGCCGAGCTCGGAACTTTCTGATTCCAAATCTTTGACTTGGACTCAGTCACGGCGGGCAGTCGGCGAATCTGTGACGCAGAAAGTCACAGCTCTAAGACCAGTGGTTTGGAATGCTTTCACGAAGAGGAATCAGATGTCGAGCCCATAAGGAATGAGTAGATCAGGCGCAGGGCAAATCAATACCAGTGATTTTCCTGCGAGAACTGCAGTTCGAGCCTTCTATGGTTCCGGCACATGAATGATCCCGAAGATCCCCCAGTGGATGCGCCGGGACACATGGCCATCAAATGGACCTTCAGCAAGATCGCCACTTTCAATCGCCGTGAGTACAGCCCGACTGAATGGTTCGAGCTTGCCCATCAAGACTGTCATGGTTGGGATGGCAGGCACTGCCCGAAACTACTTGATATCACTTTCCAGCGGACTTGAAGAGAATTTGGGCATGGCCGTCATACGCCGCAAGGAGCCTTTCGCCAAATACGTGCATTCCGTATTCACTTAAATGCTCTGCATCGACGAGCATCAGATTGTCATTCTGGATGGCGGCACAATTAGCTTTACCGCCCTCCCCACAGAATAATTTAACGGTATCTATAACCTGCACCCCAGGGAGCTTTCCAAGTTTATCCATCGAGGTATTAAATGCGTCATAAGATGAAAAATCCGGAACTATCTTGGAGACACTTTCCGGGCCATAAAAAGCGTAAATGGAGTCTAATCGACGAAACTCGGGCATAGGGGAAAATATGAATATATTCTCGTAATGAGCCCCCCAGAAGTCTACGACTCGCTTGATATAATCAGCGCTCAATTCCTCGCCTTCAAAACGATGTGCCAACATTATCGTTTGCACACCCCTACTCTCACTTTCCGCAATAACCTTGTCGAAAAGCGGAATGCAATAATCAACTTCCTTATAATACGCTTCTGAAAGCAATGCACACCCGGCACCACCCACCTGAAAAATATCGTAACCCATGGAGCGAATAGCCGCCGCCTTGTCTGCGGAATGCGAGTCACCAAATACTGCGACCCCAGCCATATGGGGCTTACCTAATTCGCTGCCATCGCAATCCCAATTAGAGATAAATACATCAATTCTTTTTACTTCACTGACCGGATTGAAATGACATTCTCCTGCCCTTATCGCTTCAAATCTCTTCGTTGCCAGGGCCCGGATTTCTGTCCATCTCGCAAACTGATCGCCCGACATCCTGCCGGAAACACCTCCAGCAAGGTGTCCATATAGGCCAAAAGAGGCGAAGACAACGGAACACGTCCCTGCCATTGCAAAAATTACAGACCGAGAGGAAAGCACAGGAATGGTTTTGACCCTGAAAGGCCTCTCGATATAACGCCATGTCAAGTACGCCAGCAGTATTGTGGCTATCGCAAGAAAGGCCATCAATTGCGCCGACGGCTCATTGATGCTCCCTAAACGAGCAAACGCAAATAGAGGCTGGTGCCACAAATAGGCACTAAAGCTAATCAGGCCGATTCCGACCAGCCACCTGGCAGACAGAATCTTCGCAGTGAATGTTGATGGCGCACCAAACAGGATGATCAGGACTGACCCAACAACTGGGGTCAACGTATAGGCGGACGGAAAAGGAATCGACTCGTCATATGCGAATACCGCAAACAGAATCAGGCCCAGGCCAAGGGCAGATAGAATTGAGCTTTCTCTTTTCTTATCAATCAAGATAAACGCGCAAATAGCGCCAACTCCCAGCTCCCAGGCCCTGGTTGGAAGGAGATAGAAGTTGGCCCTGGGGTGATATCTGGCCCCATATTCGCACAAAAGGAAACTCAATATCGACAACGCAGCAATCAGGATAAAAATGCGATTGCGGCCAAAGCGCCACAACAGCAATAAGGCAATGGGAAAGAAGATATAGAATTGCTCTTCCACCGCCAGGCTCCAGGTATGGAGCATCGGATTCTCTTCAGCTGCCGGGGCGAAATAGTTCGACTTTTGCCAAAAGACGATATTGGAAGAGAAAAAGACAATGGCAATCAGGTACTGGGAAAAGTCCTGAAATTCCTGCACATTCATCAACACCCATGCTGCAGGAATACACCATAGCAATACAAAAAATAGTGCGGGCAATATCCGCCGCGCTCTACGCTCGTAGAACTGCGCAATGGAAAATCTACCCTCATCAATTTCCCGGATTAGAATCGTGGAGATCAAATAACCACTGATTACAAAAAATACGTCAACCCCAACATACCCGCCGGAAAACCATGCAAACCCGGCATGAAATAGAATGACAGGAAGAACCGCAACAGCCCGCAACCCGTCAATTTCTCGCCTGTAATTCATTTTTCCCACCGAAGTCGCGTACTGTCGCCGCGCAAGCGGGAAGCGCACCGGAACCGCAATGGCCGATCTACAGCAGCAAGTCTCACCACGGCACGACCGAAGAATCCCGTGCCGCCAGCAACCATTATTCTCATGAAATAAATTCCGGAGCTCACTGAAACACCGCGGCTATAGCTAACAGGCGCCCAAATTGTCGCCGCGCACCTATGTGGTGCCTTTCTGTATAGCCTTAACAAACTAAATACGCTTATCGGAAACCCAAACTGGCGTGGTGACTCGTGCCGCGTTGAAAACCTGTTGGCGCATGGGATTACCAACATGATTCGGAGAGAGAGGGGAGATTCGAGCGGGGGAATAACTTCAGACGGCAGCAGGCATCAGCAGGAAAGAAACAAACTACGCCAACATCGATCAATTGTTGGTGGAAAGTCCCTGATTATCGCAGAACGACAGCGACGGTTTGGGTTCCGGCGCCTGTGCCAGCAGATCGCAGGCGGTGGATTCCTGGCGGTATTGCTGTGTCAGTTCCTGCATCTGGCCGCGGCTGCGGTGGTCCTGCAGGCCGCGCAGCAAGTGGCGCTGTAACAGCGGGCTGTCATGCTGCCCCGAGGCAAAAGCGGCACGGACGATCGCCGCGTGTACCGCCGGGGTATAGGGGCCGAGCCGGTCGGCCCGCTCCATCAACCCGCCGAGTTCGCCGTCCAGCTGCTGCAGATTGAGCTTTACATTGATCATTTCCGCTATCGAATCGGGCCACAGCGGGCGCAGGGCGGCGGCACGGCGGTAGAGGTCCAGTGCGGCGCCGTAATCCGCAGCTGCGGCATCACCGCCGGTTGAAAAGGCGCGCCATTCCAGCAGGCGCCCCTTCAGCGACAGCTGATAGGGATTGTCCTGGTGCAGCGCGATGGCGCGGTCGATGGCGGTCAGCGCGTTTTGCATGGCTTCAGGAGAGGAGACTTTGCCGCTCTGCTGCCAGCGCATGAGATCGTTCTCTACCCGGATCACCTGCAGGTGGGCAAGGCCCAGCGAGCCCGCGTGTACCGACAGGCCGCACAGCACAACCAGCAGCAGCGCAGTCACTGCCAGCCGGGCAGGCGAGGTCTTCGCATACCAGGCCTTGTACCAGGGGGTGCAGCGAGTACGGCGCCCGTGTCGGTGTCGATGTCGCTTAGGCGCGGCTTCGGTATTCATCGTTCTCAATCACAAAATGGCTGGCGGCGATGCGCCCCGGGATCTGGCGCACCAGCTCCCAGGATTTCGATTCGCCGACAACCGCTTCCGCGGCGCGGCGGCCTTTTTCCAGTACCGGCGGGCGGCGCACTTCGTGGTGCGCGTCGGTGGCGAGAATCGTCACCAGCTCCCGTTCCAGCAACTGGCGCGCGCGCTGCATCGGCCCCTCGCCGAAATCGCCGGCCACGGCGCCGGCAGTTACCTGAAACAGGCAACCCAGGCGCGCCAGCGGCAGCACCTTGTTGAAATCCCGCAGCACATCCTTGTTGCGCTCCGGATGTGCGATCATCGGGCGAATCTTCTGCGTCTGCAGCCAGCGAATCAATTGCTCGACACCGGGGGGAATATGGCTGTGGGGCAGCTCCAGCAGCAGTACCCGATCGCCTTGCCAGCTGCCCAGGAACGGCACCTGCCGGCCGGCCACCATAGTGAGAATTTCTTCCGACAGGCGGATTTCTGCCGCCATACCCAGTTGCAGCGGAATATCGGCGCGCTCCAGTTCCGTCTTGAACGCGGTGAACACTTCGGTAATAGAGGCGAGGGAGTTTTCGTAGCGGCCGGGGTGGATATGCGGCGTGGCCACACAGTGGGTGATGCCGTCAGCCACCGCCATCCGGGCCAGGCGCAGGGCCTGGTCCAGATCGCGGGCACCATCGTCGATGCCCGGCAGTAGGTGGCAGTGCAGATCGATCATGCAACTTCCAGATCTTTTGCAGCTGCCCCCTTCTTGGACTGAGCCTGGGCTGCGGCAGCGTGATCCTGTTCCGTCCGGTCGCCGTAGCTATAGTCGCCGGCATAGCCGTAATACTCGCCGTAGTAGCTGGCCTTGGAATCGGTATCCACCTGGTTCAGCACCACACCATCCAGTTTGGCGCCGACCTGCAGCAGGCGGCCGATACCGTTGGTGATCATCTTCTGGCGCGTGCTGTCGGCCTTGACCACATACAGCATCGAATCGGCAACACGGGAGACGATCAGCGCATCACTAACTACTTGTGCGGGCGCGGTATCGATAATCACCCGATCGTATTTGTCCATTAGTACCTGCAATGCCTTGGCAAAGCGCGGCGAAGAGAGCAGCTCCTGCGGATTCGGTGGCACGGCACCGGCCGGCATTACATCGAGACCGCTCTTCTCGTCGGAATAAACACACTCCGCCAGGGTATTGCTACCGGCAATCAGGTTGGACAGGCCCGGGTGATAAACCGGCAGATCGAAATCCTTGCCCACGGACGGACGGCGCATATCGGCGTCGATCAGAATGACCTTTTCCATCTGCGCCAGCGCGAAGCCGAGGTTTTCCGCCACGGTGGTCTTGCCCTCGCCGGGCACAGACGAAGTCACGGAAATCACCTTGGCCGGCTTCTCCAGATGGGACAGCACCAGGCTGGTCCGCAGTGTGCGCACCGCTTCAGAGAAACTGTGCTGACTGCTCTCGAAGAAGGTCGCCAGGCTCAGGCGCTGTTCCTTGTCGTGTTTCACCCAGGGCAGCAGGCCGATCATGCGCTGGCCCAGTTTGTTCTCGACGTCTTCCGGGTTGCGGATGCCATCGTTCAGCGCTTCCATCAGGAAGGCCAGCATCACACCGAACATCGCACTGACCACCAGCGCCAGCGCCACGATCAGTTTCTTCTTCGGTTTGGCCGGCACGCGCGGCGGCGTCGCCGGGTCGGTCAGGCGCGCGTTGGCCGCCTCGAAATCCGAGGTCTCGCTGGTTTCCTTGAAACGGGTCAGGAAGGCGTTGTACAGCTGGCGGTTCACATCCACTTCCCGCTTCAGCTCGTTGTAGCGGGTTTCCTTGCGGGAGATATGCTGGTATTCGTTCTTGGCCTGGGCCAGTTCACGCTCCAGGGCGCGCTCGTTGGACTTGATCGCATCGTAATCGTTCTGGATACCGGCAACCAGCTGGCGCACTTCGCTGCGCAGCTTGCTGTGTACGGATTCCAGCTGGTCGCGGGCGGCGATCATTTTCGGGTGTTTCGGGCCGTAGCGGCGCGCCAGTTCGGAGACCTTGCGCTGCGCCTCTATTTCCGCCTGCTTAACGTTCTGAATCACCTGATGGTTCAGGACTTCCGGCAGGTTGGCCAGCGCATTGATATCGTTACCGCGCGTCTGCACCAGCTGGTAAATGCTCTCCGCCTGCTTCACTTCCTTGCGCGCCTGCATCAGCTGGGTGGTGATTTCATTCAGTTCCTGCGCCGCCAGCCCCTGCACACCTTTTACATCCACCAGCCCTTCGGATTCCTGGAACGCCTGCAGCTCTGCCTCGGAGGCCTCCAGCTTCACGCGCAGGCCGTCGAGGCGGCTGTTCAGCCAGGAAGTCGCCTGCTGGGTCATCTCCAGCTTGGCTTCCAGGTGGCTCTCGATAAACACTTCCGCCACGGTATTGGCCACCTGCGCAGCCAGCTCCGGGGATTCGGACTCGAAGGTGATTTTCACCAGCTGGGTATTGCGCACCGGGGAAACCGTCAGATTTGCGCTCACGGCACTGGTAACACTTTCAAGCTTACGCTCGGCCAACTCTTCTTCGCTCAGTGGTTCCTGCTGTGGCAGGAACGGCAGCCAGCTTTTTACTTCATCTTTCAGCGACGGCTCTTGTTGTTCGGGGTCGAACAACCGGTGGCTTGTCAGCTCCAGGCGCTCGACCACCCGCTCGGCGATCTTGCGGGACTTGAGGATTTCGAACTGGGTCAGGAAGTATTCCTTGCGGCTGGAATCCAGCCCGTACACTTCCTCGATGGACAGGGCCTTGGCCTGCTCCGCCTCGATCATCAGCGTGGCAGTGGCCTGGTAGCGGGGTGTCATGGAGAACACCACCATCGCGGTCAGCATCGCAACGGCAACGGACAGCGCCGCGATGCGCCATTTGAATCGATCGACAATGCGCCAGTACTGGCGCAGGTCGATAACTTCTTCCTGAAGTAAACGCTCCTGATTGATGGAGTTAATTTGCGCGTTCATTGTTTACCTCAGAAGAAGCTCTGCTCCACGGTTACCACATCGCCCGGGCGCAGCAATGTATTCAGGTCCACCTTTTCCGGAGTCTGGCTCGGATCGTCGCCGCGGATAACAAAGATCTTGGTTTTGGAGGCGCGCTCGGTAAAACCCTGGGCCAGCGCCGCCGCCTTGCTGATGGTCAGCCCCGGCTGATACGGATAACCGCCCGGCTTTTCCACCTCGCCGTTAATAAAGAAGGGGCGATACTCCAGAATCGAAACATGCACGTTCGGATTCACCAGGTAATCGCCCTTCAGGCCGCGGACGATACGCGCTTCCAGCTGCGCCACGGTCATGCCGGTAACCTTGAGCTCGCCGAGGAACGGATAATTCACCGCGCCGCTGTCACTCAGTTGGGTTTCAACGGTGAGATCGTCTTCGCCGTAGACATTGATCAGGATCTTGTCCCCGGAACCGAGGCGGTAATCGCTCTCGGTTATCGCGTGGGCCGCCGGCACCAACAGCGCCCAGGCGGCCAAACCCATCACCAGAAAAGCAATAAAGGCAGAGCGCAAAGCGCCCTGCCCTTCAGTTTTTGAATATCCCATAGCGGTTACCAGTATTTACCTCAGGCCACCGTTACAGCGTGGCTTGGAAGCCGACAAAGGTCAGGTTCTTGTCGTATTCGAAACGTGCATCAACACCAGAGGAGTCCTGCTCGGACACGTTCACGCCCGCGCGCAAAGACAGCCAGCGCTGCATCTGGTAGTTGAAGCTCAGGCTGGAAGTGGTCACTTCCTCCACGCGGTCCAGGCCTTCGTAATCGTTGTTGGAACGATTGAAGGAGACCTCGGAGGTGAGGCGATCCATCCACGCGTGAGTCCAGGCCAGGGTGTAGCGCTGCACATCGATAAAGTCGCCCACACCGTAGGCCTCGTCACTGCGGCGCTCGGTGATCAGGTCGAAGGCACTGTAGGAACGCGGCATCCAGCGAATGCCGACTTCCCAGCGCGGGCCGGTGAAATCTTCGCGGGCGGCGCTTTCGAATTTCTTCTGGCGGGAACCGACCTTGATGGTACCGGTGGTCTTGGCCGTGCCTTCCCAGGTAATACCAACCAGCACGTCGGTCTCGGTGCTGTTACGGCTCTCGGCGCCGGCCGGGGTAAACGCATAATCCACATCGCGGCGCACGATTTCGGTCAGCAGCTCGGTCTTGCCGCCGGCGTTATAGAAGAAACCCAGCTTCGCGTAATCGGAGTCGCGATCACGGTCCAGGGTAATGCTACCGCCATCGTAGTCGCGCTCGCTGGTACCAGCGGTCACGTCGATACGGCCCTTGGCACCATCGGTACCGAAGCTGTAGATACCGTGAACGTCTTTGTCTTTAAAGCCGGTGGGTTCATCCAGCAGGATACCGAAGCCCTGCGAGTAGCCGGTACCGCGGCTTTCGTGCCCATCCAGGTAGCTGCCGGCCAGGGTCACACGGTTGCGGGAATTCAGTTCCCACTTGGCTTCGCCATCCAGCTCGTGATCGAGGTAGTTGTCCTCGTCACTGTCGAAGTATTCGCCCTTACGCAGGGAGTAGGTCAGTTTGTAGGCGGAAACCCCATTCTCCGCCGACAGCTGAAAGCTCGGGTTCAGCACCGCAACCAGGCTGTCAATCTGCTCGTCGTTTGCATAAAGGACGTTATCGTCGCTCTGCATCAGGAAGTCCACAGTCGGCGTGAACTCGATACCATTACCCAGTTCAACCGAAGCCGCCTGATTCTGAGCCAGTGCCGACCCCGCCCCCATAGAAACGATCATGCCGATCGCCGCAGAAAGTCTTACTTTTGTCATCGTTGTTGTTCCAACAGTTCTTAAAAATCCGTTGATTACCATCCCCAAATTGCCCCCAAAGGGATGGCGAACCACTTCTCAAAATAGTTGCGCACACTAGCACATCGGCGCCGTTTTCACTACCGAAAATACACCGGCTGTAATTGCCTGTAATGACTTTTTGACCGATATTGTCAAAGCGTTCAGGCAATCGGCGAGCGGGCATGCGCAAGCAGGATTGCGCTCGTTTCTTCGCCAGATTCAGGTCTGCTTAGTAGACGTTCTTACCCACAAATCCCTTAAATACGGTCATCAGTACAATGCGCAGATCCAGCCAGAGGGACCAGTGGCGGATATAGTGCAGATCGTGCTCCACCCGCCTGCTCATTTTTTCTACGGTATCCGTCTCACCACGCCAGCCGTTCACCTGCGCCCAACCGGTAATGCCCGGCTTGACCTTGTGCCGCAACATATAGCCATCCACCAGGCTGCGGTATTCCTCGTTGTGTGCCACCGCGTGCGGGCGCGGCCCCACGATCGACATTCGCCCCTGCAGCACATTGATAAACTGGGGCAGTTCATCCAGGGAAGTCTTGCGCAGGAAGCGGCCGATAGGGGTAATGCGCGCATCGTTGCGGCTGGCCTGCACCACGGTGCTGCCATTGTCCTGGGCCGTCATGGAGCGGAACTTCCATACCTTGATCGGCCGCCCGTCCAGGCCATAGCGATGCTGCTTGAAGATTACCGGGCCCGGCGAGGTCAATTTGATCGCCAGCGCGATCACCAGCATCAACGGTGAAATCAGGGTCAGTATCACGGAAGACAGCACCAGGTCTTCCAGCCGCTTCAGCCAGCTGTTCAAGCCCTCGATCGGCGTATCGTAAACACTTAACAGACTGGAGCTGCCCACCTGGTGCCAGCGCGCATGCAGGAGGTTGTTTACAAACAGGTCCGTAAGCAGGTGTACGGTCGCCGTGGTATCGGCGAAAGCCTGCAGAATTTCGACGATGCGCTCCTCTTCGCGCATCGGCAGCGCGATATAGAGTAGATCCACCTCGCCGGCCTTGGCCGCGCGCAGGGCATCGTCCACATCGCCAAGAAGATTAAACGGCCCCCAGGACATCAACGACTGACCGCCGTCATCGGCACCGGGGACGCGATAGAAACCCTTAACGCGGATTCCCAACTGGGGTTCCGCCGCGAAATTGTGTGCAAGCCGCAGCCCGGCATCGGTCACGCCGATAATCGCCGCGGAGCGGGTATTGTGGTCATGGGAGCGGATATAGAACAACAGCAACCGGAAGACGTAACGCCAGGCCCCCAGGATAAACAACGTGGACAGGAACCAGCTGCCGACCACCAGGCGGGAATAGGTCTGCCCCGTCTTACTGAAGTAAGCCAGCAATAACAGCAGCGTACACACCATCACCCAGGAGAAGGCGGTATAGCCGAACAGCTGCAGGTAGGTGTCCGCACGCCAGGAGCGGTAGAGCTCCACCGACTCCGCCATAAACGCAAAGCCGATCGCCGCCAGCAAACCGGCCACCAGCCACTCTTTATCGAATGGCTGTTCAAAGAAAGTGCAACAAAGGACCAACGCACCAAGAATCAGTACGCCATCCAATAAGCGGTACAGCGCAGCCAGACTACTCTGGTGGCCGCGTATCCGTCCTTGCCCCACGGTATCCCCCTGAAAGATCCCCAATGCCAGCTAACCCCAAGCCGGCTAGCAGCGGTCCCCACCGCTGCAACCCCCGTTTTACGCTCCAGCAAGAGCGCACATTTTTGAGGCGAAAATCATGCCACAAATGTGACAGGGTTCAATGTTTTTCGGCGTAATCCATTACAAAAACCCCAAAATTGCCGAATAACTACTGTTTATCAGTCAACAACGGCCAAAATTTACTCAGAAAAATGCCAGCCGAAAGCCCCCCCAGCAGCACGCCGCCAAAATTCGCCGACATATCCACCAGCGAAGCTGTCCTGCCCGGCAGCAACCAGCCCTGCCAGAGCTCAATAGCGGCACCCACCACCAGTAAAAAAACAAGCCCCGGCAACCACCAGCGCCGGGAGAAGCCCAACAACCACAGGGCACTCAACGCGGCAAAAGCACCGAAATGCAACATTAAGTCAAAGTGTGAAACCACTTGAGGAACAGGCTGCGCTTTCAGTCCGGCAAAAAGCGCCACACCCAGGACCAACAGAAACAGCCCTCTAAAGACAATTACTAACACGCGACAGTACCTCAAAGAAATACCCCGGAGGGGCTATTTCCATTACAGCGCATTACAGCTGCGCTAATTAACCATGGCCGCTTCTAAGATGCCCTTTAGGGCACGGCGCCAAGGTGAGAGCACACAACCCAAGGTGAATCCGAACCTGAGGTGGCTTGCAGCACAACTTCGAAATAGACTTCTGTCGTCATCCCGCACTTGTTCCGGGATACAGTCTCACGAACATGGAACGAATATTGTGGCTACTTGATAACCATCTAAGAGGCTTCGGTTCTCGCGCCCCTGAATCGCTCCTTAACCAATAACCATGCGAAGCGACTATTAGTCACTAAATAGCGCTTCCACATACGGCCGGGCTCCTGAATAACACGGTAAAGCCACTCCAACCCCGCATTCTGCATCCAAACTGGTGCCCTCTTGACCTTGCCGGCGACTACATCAAAGGTCCCTCCGACCCCCATCACAAAATCCACCCCAAGCTGGTCCTTCCACTTATTAATGAAGTTCTCTTTTTTGGGGGAGGTAATTGCTACAAACAACAGTTTTGCACCAGACTCACGAATCGCCTGGACGACTGCCGCTTCATCGTCCCAGAAGTAACCGTGGTGGTAGCCCGCAACATCCAGCCCTGGATACATCTCCTTCACCACATCAGTCGTTTTGGCGACCACCTCGTGCTTCGCACCTAGCAGGTAAATGGGAAACCCTCGCCTTGCACTCATCGCCAGTAGGTTATGAAACAGGTCTACGCCTGCCACCCGCTCTGGGACGTGGTGACCACAGAGGCGGGCTCCCCATACCACGCCCATTCCGTCAATATTGATGACATCGCAAGCGTTTACCGACTCCGCCAGCTCGCGATCCTTACGCATATTGACCAGTTTGGCGACATTGACGACGACGTGCTGCAGAAACTCGCCAGCAGCAATCTTCGATTCGATGTGATTGACAGTATCTGCCATGGATGCGCTCAACATGGGCGCACCCAAAAATTTGATCTCTTTCATTAGTTATTGTTTTTTCAATGAGTTATTAAAAGCCGCAAAAGAGTAATACACCCACGCCTGGGTCCAACGCATGTAATTGATTCGGTTAGTAAATCTTTTTGTTTTCTGATAAACGAACCGCCCCTGACGAGGAAGATAAAGCGTATCTAAAGCTCGCCGTATGATCCTATCAGCCAGCGCAAGATCTTCCTCGCGCCCCCCAACCTTGATCAGCGTTAGCACCGCCTGTGCAACCGAATGCATATCCAATGGATAGCGATTATCGTGATAGTACTTTGCCGTACCATCCTCTTCAAAGAAAACGCGCTTGTAGTAGGCGAATCCCTTGTCAATAGAGTTATCAAATTCGGAAACCTCAAGCGAGCGGCGTATAAGATCCAACGCCTCAAGGTTATAACCGGTATGAAACCCGTCGATAAACTGGTGGTGGTGGCGTGCCCCGTAAACCCAGGAACCATCCTCCGCCTGCTCCATTACTGATTGTCTGGCAACCTTCAGTGCCAACTCGCGATAGACCGCGTTTTCCGTGTCGCGAGCGACAATAGCCACCCAAGCGGCAGCCCATAAACTCGCATTGTGTACAAAAGCGACCTCACCGGGAATATAAGCAAAAAAGCAGCGTCCTTCAGCCTCCGTGTAAAGCGTTTTAACAATGAAATGCCCGGCATCCAGTGCCGACTGCAGAAACTTGCTCTCCCCCGTTACCTTCGCCAGCGCATAAAGCGCCTGTGCCACATAAATTGTGGTAATTACGTTCGGCTTACCTTTGGGAACAAAAAACGCACGCGCATTCCAATCAAAATGGTAACCCCAACAGCTATGCTGCCAAGTTGTCCGATCGCACTGCTGCTGTAACAGCCATTCCGCAAGGTCAGTTGCCTGCTGTAAATAATTGGCGTCTTTGGTCCGATCAAAGTCCTCTAGCATTCCCAATATAAATAACGCTATCCCTTTGGGGTTTCGTCGCTTAGGCACACACAGCAACGTGCGAAAATTAAACGGGGACCGCTTAAAAAACTGAATCCAAGCCAAGCCCAAGGGGCCGGAGCGCAGCACCGGCAAAACGTCAAACAACTTACTGTTCAACCCATCAAAGGGATCATACCCAGAAAACTTGTCTGCCTTAGCCTGATCAAGAAGTGAAGCAGCGACGAAATCGAAATTGTTCACTAATCGGCCTCATTTAGCAGCTCAGAATAGAGACCATTTAATTGCGGAATAACAGCCTCAATACTAAAACATGTGGTATATTTAATACTTGCAAACTCTGCTAAACGACGGTTAAGCTCTCTATTTCGAATCAAATCCGTTAAGGCTCTTTCCAGGCCATCAATGTCGCCAGCCTCTATTAGTATGCCTTCTCGCATATGTGTAATAGCATCAGGAATACCGCCTGCCCGAGATGCCACAACCGGGACACCTGCCGACATTGCTTCAAGAATACCCATTGGAAGCCCCTCATTGTAACTAGGGAGGCAATAAATATCTGCCTTAGATAACAGCTCGAGCTTATCTTTACCGGATATCCAACCGCAGAAATTAACACTGTCAGTTAAACCCAACTCTGTCACAAGATCTCTGCAAGCAGAAATATCTCCATCGCCAGCAAGAACCAGCGTAGCTTCTGGGCAAGCTTGCCTAACCTTAGCAAAAGCATACAGCAAATCGAGCGTTCCCTTCCTCGTGCCTATGCGGCCCATAAAAACGACCAGTCCAGCTTGTTTTTTTTCTTCATCAAGCCTCAACTCGGGCACGGAGTTATAAATGACGCGGACATGCTCTTTATTATTAATAAGCAAATTTCGCACCCATACAGCCCATTGACTCGACAGAACAACAACTGCGCTTGCCATCTCGAATGTGCGCAATATATGCGCCTTCCGGCTCAAACTGCATTCTTCAGAGTAAAATTTACGAAATTCAGCACCATGCAAATGTACAACAACCTTGCTCCCAAAAAATTTGGCCAACCTGACCACTATTGACTTTCTCAGATAACTACCTCTGGAAGCCATATGAACATGAACTATGCCGACGTCTCTAAAAATAAGATACATCGTAATTTTTATCAGTGAAAATGCGTACAACAGCAAAGCTCTCACCCTGCCAACTTTATCGGCTCCGCCATGGCTTCGGATTAATCGAACATTCCACTTACTAAAAAACCCAGCATCATGGTAGACATTTAAAACTGAAGCAATCCCACCCATCCCTCTAATGTTCGTACCAACCATTAAATTTATTTTCTGCTTCATTGAGCCATTAATCGACATTACAAATCGCCCTAGGTTGCTTGGCGCTATTTGTTCTCAAAAGTTTTTCCACCTTTTTCAATCGCACAGTCACCCCTTTACCCAATCTATTTCGCACATTAGACAAAAGAATAGCTTGCTGCTTGAAGTCAAATAATTCGTTGACAAGCACTAACACATCAACCTCGCCAACTTTCTCCTGGACAAACTGAGCATCTATAAGACCGATGACTCCCTTGAGACAATCACCTAACGCACTAATCTTGGCACCATTCGACCCGTAAACGTAATCATCCGAGTTCATGCGACCAACAACTTTCTCTACGATCGGAAAGACACGACCACACGGACATTGATTTTCACCTGAAAATACGACCAAGTCTCCTGTTCTGTATCGAATAAGCGGAAAATAATGGTTATTGAAATTCGTCCCAACAATCTCGTGCAACCCGTTGCCGACACTAAGGAACTCTACGAAAGAATAGTCTGAAAGCACATGGTATCGACCGTGCTCGCAATTCGCTATCGCCGCCACACGCTCAAAAAGGCCATACCAGTCAAACACCTTGCAGCGAAACCGCTGCTCAATTAATTGTCTGTCCTCACATGAAAGAGTTTCAGAAGAAGTCACTATCGACTTCAAGCTTCCAGGATAATATTGCTTGACAGATTCAAGGTACTTCGCAAGCGTTACTATTGATGAGGGATACGCTTGGATCACATCCACACCGTAATTCACCATTGCTTCTATATACAAAGGCAACGCTTCCTTACTCATGTGAAAGGACGACAGCATGATCATATTTTCGCACCATGAATAACGCCAATAAGGTGGTTTACTCTGCGCGATGGGGACCATCATATCGCCACGAAGCCAAGCTCGTTTATCGCCTTTTTCAAACCCACACCACTTCAGCATTCGAGCAACAAAGGCCTGCTCGCGGATCACTGACCCCAGCGACTGAGGAACTAACAAAGGTGCTCCAGATGTTCCGCTAGTGGATCCGTTGACGATGATTCTAGGCTCGACAGAGCTCTTAAAGCTGTCTGGGTTAGAGCGAACGTCATCTTTGGTAATAAAGCCAAATTGATCAAGATTAGCTGAATTTGCCAGACCTAATTTAGAGTAAAATTCGACATTACTTACTGCATTGCCAATTGCATGGCGTAAGCTTTTTTGCACATAGCTATTCAATGCCTTAGCCGATCTCTCATGCTCCTCAATCTGCTTAAACAACTTTTTAGTAGCGCCATTATCTCTAATCATTCTTCGTATTAGCGCCCTTATGGTAATAAGAAGGCTTTGGATGAAAAAAGGCGAACTTTTATAGAGCAGGCTATCAAACATTAACGAGCATCCTGTGCGCTAGGTCGCGCGCTTGCGCCTTGACTAGCAACACCACAATTTTCACAAGAAGTCTTAATTTTGCGTCCCATCCTATTTCGATCGCAACTAAGACAAAACAATGTGACCATAAGAAACAGAAGAGCTGGGGTCTTTGCCGACAACGAATTATTAGTCAACGAGATAATTATAAAACTAAGTAGCGAAACCCCCATAGCCCAATCACCATAGGACACCAAACGAAGAGGCAACCGGTATGTAGCAAACAGCAGCAACCCCGCCCCCACTACTCCAAAACTCAAAATCCACGCTACTAAATAATTTTCAATTACATTTACCCCAATATAAAAATCTACATTATTAAGAAGAGACTGTTTTGCGCCTAAAAACCATTCAACTAAAGACAACTTCTCCAGCAGAAAGAAGATGTCAAATCTAACCTGAGCACTAGCATCAATATACAGGCTGTTAAATATTCTATTTCCCACAGGGGTAACTATAACTAGAGTTAAAACGCCCAAAAATGCCAAGCCATAAATAAACTGCATATAAGCAAATTTTTGAAAGTTAAAACGAACCGCACCAGAAATTACGCGGCTAGACTTATATATTAATGAAGCAAATGAAAACAACATAAAAACGGCCATGGCGGCGCGACCGCCATAAGCAAATAGCGCCAAAAAAACGACGGAAAAATACAAACCTGGCGCCAGCCTTGTTTTATCCATCAAGACAGGAGCCAAAGATGCAGTAATTAGTGCATTATTTAGGGGGTGGGATAGGAATGCGGTGGATCGAAAGTACGACGAAAAATCAATAAGCGCAATACCTTTCCCCACCACAAATTCCAACAATGCTACAATGGAATTAATCAAAAGCAAGTAGGCGAGTATTTTTATTAACTTATTCTTATAGCTATCATCTAACACTGCAACTACTGGAATTATCAATAAGGGAGTTAAAAACGTATCAACAAGATACGCCAACCCAGAAGTACCTGACCTAGCCAACCCATAAAAAATAACAAACGTTATTGCACAGACGGAAGTCGACCAACTCGCACCGTAAGGACCCAAACTGCCCAATATTTTTCGATACCCAACACGAAGGAAAAGCAATCCGAATATGAACATTGTCAAGTATGATGCAAAGTGAATCTTAGCGATGGCTGAGCCACCTTCAGAAACATACTTAACACCTAAACTTTCTAGCAAATAAGCACCAAAAAAAAATGAGCTCAGCAATACAAGCACAATGTAACGGAACAAAAAAAACCCACTCATTAGTTACACCTTAAGCCTAATCACAGCTCAAAATAACGTCCAATTACCGCCAACTAAATACAATTATTTTTTACATTTTATCATGTAGAAATAATCGACAAATATAACTAAGCATCCCGGCCACCCCGAAACACTTATTGAAATTTTGAATCTAAAATTTCCATAAACTTCTTTGCGCGCTCCTCAGAAGATTCTAACATTGCTAACTCAACTCTTTTAGAGACTCTATTGACATCTCTAGCCAGACCCAGAGCTATGCGCGCATTACTCAAAAAATCATCGATGCCGGAAGACTCAAAAATCTCTTCGGAAAGGCTGTCATAATCGTTATGGGTCTTAGTGGCGACCACAACCTTACCTAAGGCTAGATACTGATAGACCTTATTATGATGTACATATCTTGACAATTCATATTGCTTGTCGAGCATCAAACAAACATCCCATTTGGAAACCTCCCGCTGAATTTCAGTATATGGAATCATCCCAAGATAAGTAACGTTTTCACGTGCAAATATTTTTACAAACTTCTCTTTATCGTTTTTTTTAGAAAAGTTTATTTTCCCCGCAAATCGAAATTCGGTATCGGGAAAGGAGGCAACCAATGCTTCAACAAGAGGAATATCAATCGTAATTTCATTCATATTGCCGGCATAACCAAACACGTAGTCGCCAGACTGAATTGCATTATTTTTAAAGTTTCTCAGATCCCACCGAGATATATCTACAGTGTTAGGCCAATAAATACCTTCGACATCAACACCAAGATACTTCCGACAATAATCAGATGCCAGCAACTTACTAGTGCAAAGTAGAATCTGAGAAGACAAAGCCATCGTCTTTTCGTCCTCTTTTGTTTTTCCTCCATTCATCAAAAAATATGGATCAACGAAAAGAGACACGATACGCTTTCCTTTAAGAATAGGAATCAAGTATGCGACGTGTGTGTTAGTGAGAAGCGCAACATCAAATTTTTTAAATTCAGGCCGAATAAAAATATGAGCAACAAGGTACTCTATGAACGACAGCAACCAAAAACGCCTAAGCTTCTCAGGAAAAATCGAATAGATATAATTTATTTTCACAAACTCTGATTGAGTCTTTGGCTTAAAAAAATCGGTAATATTTCTCTTAACAAAAACCTCAATATTTTTGTAATTTTTAGATATTGCTTCAATCGTAGCTCGATTCTGGAACTCAATTGTCGATACCACTGCCGCAATTTTCAAAACTTCACCTTAAGAATATTAGTCGCTGTAGATATCGGATTAGCCAGGCTGTACATAGAGGCGCGAATGACGCCCGCGACACATGAAAGTCGACTGACCAGAAAATAAAATAGAAAGTCAGCAATAAAATAGGAGATCAGCGAAGCGATCGCAGCCCCATTTATCGAATATGCCGGTATCAACATTAAGTTCAATCCAATATTCAGTGCAACCGCGAGTAGCGCTTTCGGCAACTCATATCTTGCAACTCCATATATAATCATTAAAGAAGAATAGAGCTTCGAAGATATAAGAAATACTGCAATCGGAGATAATATCATCATCACCAGCTTTGCTGGTTCGTACTCCGAACCAAAAAGCACCTCAATAATTCCCCCAGAAAATACAAGAAGAATTGCCGCTGCACTTATCGAAAAAAGGAAAAGCGCCTTTCCCAGCACTGAAACAAGTTCGTCGAAGCTACTCTTATCACTCTCATGCTTTTCAACTAACACGGGGAAGAAGGCAGACATTATTGCCACTCCCAAAAAACCCACTTGAGTGATTATTTTCATCGGGCCAGAATAAAGCCCTGCCTCATGCTCTCCATAAAAATGAGCAATCATCAAGACATCCATCTGCATAAATAAAGGGAAAACAGCACTAGATAGCATCAGAGGAGCCGCCAAACGGAGGTGCTTACGGGCCCAAGCAGAACTAAACTTGGGGGGCACATGCTCTTCTTTACTTTTAACAAAGATAAAGAAGAGGTATATCAAGCGTACAAAACTCTGCAACGGCAAGAAAATACACGTCATTACAAAGCTCCAACTGTAATATGCGCTAATAATTAAATACAGAAAACCGATACACCTAGATACTATCAGCGAGAATGCCAACTCTTTGGCTTTACCCTTTGCTTCAAACTGACACTTTAAACTAATTAGGTGCACCATCAATACAGTGACAGCTTCAATTGCCGCGATTATTAGTAATTCCGGCGTTTGGCCAATCCACAACACTGTGACGTATAGGCCAGTAGAATATAGTAACCAACCCCCAAACCTAATAATTGCAACAGTGAAAATGATTTGAGAAGAACACTCAGGAGTTTCCACTAAACTTTTGACGATGAAACGATCCAACCCCAGCGTAACTAAAAAAATTAAAGCCGCAGATGCAGCTTGAACTATTGATAGAGATCCAACCTGGGTTGGCCCAAACACCCTTGCCAAAATGACAAACGCAGCTAAGCCAGTAAAAATAGTTACCAATCTTTCTATCACATAGAGCGTTGTTTTTTGTAACACTAGCTTTACCTGAAAGTCACATGCGGCCACACAAAAAATATAGGTCGCTTTTTAAGCGATCAATATAAACTCTCATATTCTTGGCAAATGCCTGAAACAGAGAACTTATTTCGAAGATAAACCGCAGCTTGATTATCGTTAAAACCAAGCAAACTAGTTAACTTCTGCACTTGTTGAGACAAGTCTTTGCCATCAACAAACTTTACGCCTACCTTTTCAAAGTCATGACGGAGATAACCCAACACCCCAACTGGAGTTGTCAATAAGGGCAACCCTGCTGCCAACATTTCCAACGGAGCCATCCCGAAGGTTTCTTGTTCAGAATAGAATACTCCAACGGAAGATTCCCTATATCTCTCGATTATTTCTGACTGGGATAACGCACCCGTAAAAATAACATCGTGTAGCAATCCGCTTGATTTTAACTGCTGAGTTAATTGAGAGAAGTAATCAGGATCTACATTGGGACCGATCACGGTCAGGGACACCTTCCAGCCTGATTTTTTCAATACCGACAATAACTCTATAGCCCGATCTATTCGTTTGCGTCTACTTATTAGGGCGCAAGTTACTAATCTCACTTCTTCGCACTTCGAATCCTCACCAGGCGTAAAATATGCTTCATCGACAGGGTTACCAATAAGAGATATTGGTTTTTGGACATCGCATTCTAATGCAACGCTCAGATCCCACCCAACGCAGGTATAAGCGTCAGTAAAAATATCAGAAACCCTAGGAATAATTCGCTCATAAACAATATCATTAATCAGTGATACTGATTTTCTACATATTTTTTTGTAGGAATGAATCGTTGCTATTCTTCTGATTTTTTTTGAAATAGCAATTAACCACTGCGCCTCATGAACATGCACAATGTCTGGCTGGAAATCTCTAACCTGCCTCCTGACCCGAAATAAGTTAGTGATTAAGCTAGGCATCTTAAACCCAAAAATCGACTCATTTTTTGGGCAAAGGACAACCTCTACATATGGCGACAACTTTAGAACGTCCCCTGAATAACTCACACAGGAAAAAGGATCGATGGCCAATATACGATAATATAAATTAGTTTTTTCTCGATCACCGAGATATTTAATGATGACTTGGCATACGGAGTCTACGCCACCAGCATTCTTTTCTCCCCAATTAAGAGTTGACAGGGGGACAACCAACAAAACCTTCTTCATCATCGAATTTAGACTGGATTCTGTATATAGCACGCAGAGAATTTGGTAGGAAATTGGCGGGCTGGATTCCCAACAGCCGTATATCCTCGTGAGATATTCTTTACGACAACTGCTCCCGCACCGATAATAGCTGAATCATCAACAATAACATTTTCAACAATGCATACATTTGGCCCAATATAGACATTGTCCCCGATGGTAGCGGCCTTACCATGATTAGAGCCAATTGTTGTGAACTGACTTAAATTGCAATTTTTACCGATTTTTGCAGTTGGATGGATAATTATAGAGCTCGCATGACCGAGATACAGGCCAGCGCCAACCTCTGTTTCCTTTGGGATTTTGATTGAGTACTTTACTGAAAGTTGATGGTGCATAAACCTAGCAAATGTTCGTACAAATAGAGACTCACTTCTTAGACACCTAAACCAAAATGTATATTTGAACGATCTATTAGAATTAAGTAGGTTTTTTATCAGTAACGGAAAACTATAACGACCAGTGTGTCGATAAAGATCCGCCTTTATTAAGGCCCACGAGGTGGGGCTATTTTGCATTTTCAAGTCGCAATCCCTCGCGTATCAATCACCACTTTTTCCACAAGGTGCGTTCTATCAAGCATTTTGAACTCTTGGTGATCCACTAGAATGAGAACTATATTGGCTTTTTCAAGCGCTTGCTCGAGCGGTGCAATTGCAACGCCTTTACTGGCAACTAAGTCTGGGAGTTTTTCAATATTGGGCTCAACTGCAATGAGCTGTCCAATATTTTGTTCCGCCAATTTTTCCACTATTTGCAATGCTGGGCTTTCGCGTAGATCATCGATATCTGCCTTAAAGGCGAGCCCTAGGCACGCAATGACCGGCCGCTTAAGTTCGTCGGCCGCCTTGATCACGCGCTCAACTACATAATGCGGTTTAGCGTCGTTGGTGTGCCTCGCTTGAGTGATCAGCTTGGCGTCATCAGGGCAGCTGCTTACGATAAACCAGGGATCTACCGCTATGCAGTGGCCGCCTACACCTGGTCCTGGATTGAGAATGTTTACTCGCGGATGACGATTGGCGAGGCCGATCAGCTCCCAGATATTTATTTTCAATTTATCGCAAATAATCGAAAGTTCATTGGCAAATGCAATATTCACATCGCGGAAGGAGTTTTCGGTGAGCTTTGTCATCTCTGCAGTACGGGAGTTGGTGACGATGCACTCCCCTTTTACAAATGTTTGGTAAAGCTCTATTGCTTTCTCACTACAAGCTTTGGTCATGCCGCCGATCACACGGTCGTTGGCAACCAGTTCTTGAAGAACATAACCGGGCAGTACTCGCTCCGGGCAGTGGGCCACCTTGATATCTGCGGCGTCGCCTTTGGACTGCGGAAATGTCAAGTCCGGGCGCTCCTCCTGCAGCCAGGAAGCCAACTGCTCTGTAGCCCCTACCGGCGATGTGGATTCTAGAACGACCAAGTTACCCCTTTCCAGCACCGGAGCAATAGATCTAGCCGCAGCCTGTATGTAGGAAAGGTCAGGCTCTTTGGAGTCCCCATCAGGAGTTTCTTTAAAGGGGGTCGGCACAGCAATCATAAAGGCGTCGGCAGGCTCCGGAATCAACGTCGCCCGGAGCTTTCCAGTATTGACTACACCGTGAACGACGATATCAAGGTCGGGCTCCACAATATGGATCTTGCCTGAGTTGATGGTATCTACAGCCTTTTGACTAACATCAACACCGATCACTTCGATTCCGCGCGAGGCAATCACAGCCGCAGTCGGCAGGCCGATATAGCCCAAGCCGATTACAGAAACGCGCTTGAATTCTGAGCTCTTAATCATTATTCGCGATTCCTTCGATAATTCTTTGACAAGCAGCGCCATCGCCGTAGGGGTTGTGGGCGTAACTCATTCGTTCGTAGGCAGATTCGTGATCCAATAACTCCACAACTGCAGTGACGATTTTCTGAATATCGGTTCCGACCAGTTTTACAGTTCCGGCCTCCACTGCTTCCGGGCGTTCGGTGGTATCGCGCATCACCAGTACAGGCACCCCCAGTGACGGTGCTTCTTCCTGGATGCCGCCAGAGTCCGTGAGCAGGATGTGGGCCCGACTCATCAAGTAGACAAAGGGCAGGTAGTCGAGAGGTTTGATCAGATGGACATTGCTCAAGTCGCTGAGATGGCGGTTGACCGGTTCCTGAACATTGGGGTTCAGGTGGACGGGATAGATCACCTGCACGTCATCACGGCCGGCGATTTCTCTAATGGCATGGCAGATATTTTCAAAGCCAGCGCCGAAGCTCTCTCGGCGGTGCCCGGTCACTAGCACCAGCTTTTTACCCGGCTCGAGGAAAGGGAACTGTGATTCCAGAGCCGAACGTAAAGCTTCGTCACTGTCGATTTTCTTTACCACCTCCAGCAGTGCATCGATGACGGTATTGCCGGTGACAACAATCCGTTCATTACTTACGCCTTCCTTCAGGAGGTTTGCACGAGAGCGCTCAGTTGGGGCGAAATGGTACTGGGCAATCGCACCCGTCAGCTTGCGGTTGGCTTCTTCCGGCCAGGGGCTATAGATATTGCCGGTTCTCAGCCCTGCTTCGACATGGGCAACAGGAATTTGCTGGTAATAGGCCGCGAGAGTCGTTGATAGGGTGGTAGTGGTATCGCCGTGCACAAACACGCGATCCGGCTTGAATTCAGAGAATACGTCCCGCAAACCGAGCAGAATACGGGAGGTAACGTCGTACAGGTCTTGACCTGCTTTCATGATATTCAGGTCGTATTCCGGAGTGATGTCGAAAAGCTCGAGAACCTGATCGAGCATTTCGCGATGTTGCCCAGTCACGCATACACGAGCTTCAAAGCGATCATCGCTTTGCAATGCTTTCACCAACGGGGCCATTTTTATGGCCTCCGGGCGGGTTCCGAATACAACCAATACCTTCATTCTTGTTAGTTCCGTATGCGCCTAAGGGCTTCTCTTAACAAATAATGTCTTGGGTCGAGTAGCAGCTGGGCATACCTAAAGCGGCATCGGGAATCCGTTCTCCAGCGGCTGATTGACCTCTGCCATGATTAAATCGAGCGACGGCAGCCATGCTGGAAAGCACGGCATGCATTCTTGCAGGCACGGTTTTGTCCTGGCATGAGCGAGAGAAACAGGAAAAGAAAGAAGACTGGCAGCAGCCGACAATAGGGCAATGATGCCCACGCGGCAGTAAGAAAGGATACGAAGACGTGCCCCCCAGCACCTCCACTCAACTTGGAATGGAAGCCCCCCAATCTGGCTTTCCTGACCTGTCACCGATCCTTCTTCGCCTAGCGCCGCTTTCGCTTGCGACCCAATCCCCCAATCGGGCCACTCACGACTTGTGACAGGCGTCACACTCTACCAAACCGGTAATTCATGTCAAAGAAATCTGTGACCTTTTTACAGCCACTGGCATTCACTGCCAAGCGCTTGTAATGGCGTGTAATGGCGCTTGTTTTTTGAGCGTTTCTGCAGAGAGCTATTCGTGCTAGACCACTGAAGGTCCATACCCCCTTTGGGGTAATTAGGTGCCCCCTGTGCTCCGGCGCATTCCTTTCTCCGCCTCGGGTGAGGTTGCGTGCTGTTTTGGCACAGCAAGCCCCCTCTTGGCTCCAGGCCTCCCATCGCTTGTCTTTTCTATTGCCACACTTATGCCGCTACGGGTTACGAGAGGCCCTGCGATTCCCGCAGGGTCAGTTGTGATCACAAACACCTGCGGATTTTTTGTACAGCCTCAATGAATAGGTTTCTGTTGCAGCGGTTAATGTCTCGCTCTGCTGTGGCCGCTTTGGTGGCCAGGGCTGCCTTGCTGTGCACTTTCGCGTGCGGGCTGCTGGTGGCGGGGCGCGCGCTGCCTTCTTCCTCCCCCCTCCTCTCGCCCGCCTTGCTCGAGCAGATGAGCGCCCGCTATGGGAAGGGCGCCGTGTGGCGGTTGCTGGAGTGGAACAAGCTGTTGGGCAACCAGCAGAGTGCCAGTGAGCGGCTGCGGTTACGGCATGTGAATCAGTTTTTAAACCGGGTTCCCTTTGTGGAGGATGCGGAGCACTGGGGGCTGGCTGATTACTGGGCCACGCCGGCGGAGTTTCTGGCCTCTAACGGCGGGGACTGTGAAGACTTTGCCATTGCCAAACTGTTCACGTTGCAGGCAGCGGAGGTGCCGGCGGACAGGCTGCGGCTGATGTACGTGAATGCCCGCCTGCTGAATCAGCCGCATATGGTGCTTCTATATATAGAAGAAGGACAGGCGCCGCTGGTGCTGGATAACCTGACCAATGCGATTCAGCCGGCGGGGGAGCGGGCGGATCTGGAGCCGGTTTATAGCTTTAACTCTTCCGGTTTGTGGTTGAACCGGCCGGATTCGCCGGAGCGGAAGGTGCGGGATCATAGTGGGTCTTTGATGTGGGAGGACCTGGTGGAGAGGATGCGGCGGGAGATTGGGGAGTGAGGGTTTGTTGTTGGGGAGGTTTAGGTGATTGGGGTTTGTGTGGTGCGGGCGGTTGGTTGGGGGCGCTGTAGCCCTGGATACCGGCGTTCGCCGGTATGACGATTGATTTAAGAGCGGCGTTGGGCGGTGAAGCTATAGGGTTGGTTGGGCGGTTGGCTATGGGCGCTGTAGCCCTGGATACCGGCGTTCGCCGGTATGACGACGAAGTGGTTGCGGGGTTGGTTCGGGGGATTTGTGGAGGAGTCTGAGTCTCGCTTCTTCACTTTTCATACTTAATAGGTAACACCTAAGAGGAATGCAGCCTTGGGACTGTTTCAGGGAATAATCGCCAGGCTACTGCTGGTCATTGGCTTGCTGCTGGGGGCGACTCTGTGGCTGGCGATCGACACTACGCGGGATTACCTGCAGCACCAGCTGCGCGCTTACTCGCAGGATGGCGCCAATGCACTGGCACTGGCGTTGCAGCCGTATATTGCCGAGGGGGATCTGCTGACGGCGGACACGATGATGACGGCGCTGGTGCAGGACGGTAATTACTCCGCGGTTGTGCTGCGCGATACCGGTGGCGATCCGATGCTGCAACACCGCCTGGGGGAAATCCAGGCCCGCGTGCCGGCGCTGTTTACTGAGATGCTGCCGCTGCAGCCGCCGGAAGCCAGTGCCTTTATTCACAATGGCTGGGATCGGGTGGCGAGCGTTTCGGTAAGCGCGCACCCGGCGCTGGCTTACCAGCAACTGTGGCGGCTGACGCTGGGGTTTATCGGGCTGGGGCTGGCGGTGTCTGCACTGGCGGTGGCGCTGGCGTGGCGCTGGGCGAAACAGAAGCAACAATTGCTTGCTGCCGAGTTTGAATCTCTGCACAGCGAAATCGACACGCAGCGCCAGCAGGCGCAGCTTGATGAGCAGACCGGCTTTGGCAATTTGCATGCACTTAATCGGCGGCTGCAGTCATTACTGCATACAGCAGGGGAACAACCAGCTGCGGCCGCTACCGACCAGTACCATCTGTTGTTGATACACCTTTCCAGCCTCGGTGATGCGACCCGTACGCTGGGCCGCTGGGCAGCGGATGACTATGTTGAAGCAGCGGCAATGGCGCTGCGCCGCCATTTTGGTGAGCACTTACTAGAACTGGAAAGCGCGGGGAGCGCGACTGAGCCCGGCGATTGTTATCCGTTCCATACCTACACAGACGAGCTGGCCCTGCTGGGTATGTTTGGCGGCGAGGAGGCGGTTTGCGAAATTGCGCAACAGCTGAGCGATGCATTTAACACGCAGACTGCTGAGCTGCATCGCCATGGTTTTGCGACTATCGGCATAGTGCCGGTTGATCCTGCACGCACGCTGCAGGAAATCATCGACGACGGGGATTTCGCCCTGCGCCGGGCGGAAAGTAACGGGGTAAATCAATGGTGCTATTTCGCTGACCGGTCACCCAATCCGCGTGCGGTTACAGCGCTGGAAACCAGCGAATAAACACTGGCAATACGCTGCAAAACAGTGACCAGAATTACCAGCCAGTACCAGATCGTTTGTTTTTAAACCAGTATTTTCAGAAAATTTGGGAATCTGTTAACAACTGAGTTGTGTACTCTTCCCATTTACAGTAGTGCCGGTACAATCAGGCCCATCTTTGGGGATATGACCACTGAGAAGAACACAAAGGAGCAGTCATGAACAAGACTATTTGGGGAATCGCATTGAGCGCCAGCTTGCTCAGTGGTATTGCGAACGCGAGCGTGGAGGGCTTTATCAAGGCCGGTTACTCCATGGAACACGTGATCGCCCACGGCCTGGTAGATGGCCTGAGCATCGAGGAAACCGTTAAGCAGGCGGTTACCACCGCGCCGGAAAAAGCCGATGCGATCATCGCGGCGGCCATTGCCGCCGAGCCTTCCAAGGCGCAGGAAATTGTTAACGCCGCAGCCGCAGCCGGCGTGGACCCGCAGCAGGCAGTAGCCGCAGCCGTGGCCGGTGGTGCCGATGCCAGTAGCGTTTCTGCCCCGACTGCCGCTGGTGGCTCAGCCCTTGTTGGCGGTGGTACTTCCACTGCACCGGCTCCGGTTGCCCTGCCCCCCCAACCACCCGCCGCGTTCGGTGGTGGTGGCGTTGGTGGTGGCGGTACTGGGGCCTCCAAGAACTAAGACGCAGCCGCGTTGCAGAAAAGGCCCTTGCGGGCCTTTTTTGTTTCTGCAATAAACGCTTTAAGAGTGTGCAAAGGGACAAGACACTCCACACAAATTTGATTGAAGTACTTGTACCCGACCATGCCCACCGCCAACCCCACCCACAGTCACCGCATCGAGCGCCTTGAGCGCGGCCTCTTCTATGGGCTGCTGGCGCTGCTGTTCTGGCTGCCGATTCCGCTGGGATCCCACCGCCCCTGGGCCTGGGCGCTGCTGGAGATCTGGTCTTTCGGGCTGATGGGCGGCTGGCTGCTGGTTAACACTTACTCACCACGCCTGCATTCACTGCGCCCTTACCTGCCGCTGCTGGTGATATTCGGTGTATTCCAGCTGTGGGTGGCGCTGCAGCAGATGCCACTGCCGATGGGCCTGCTGCAATCCATTGCCCCGGATACCGCCGCCCACTATCTTGCCGCCAATCCACAGGCCGCGACCGGCACCCTGTCGCTGGACCTGAACCACACCCATGTCGGCCTGCTGAAAGGCCTGAGCTACTGGTGCCTGCTGTTTCTGCTGCTGGCGCTGGTGAATTCCGCCCAGCGGCTGAAGACACTGGCGCTGGTGGTGGTGCTGACCGGTACCTTCCAGGCGTTTTACGGCGTATTGATGGCACTGTCTGGCGCCGAGACAAGCTGGGGGCTGGGCCTGCCCAACAGCCACATTGCCACCGGTGGTTTCGTTTACAAGAATCACTTTGGCAACTTCCTGGTGCTGTGCCTGTGCCTGGGCATCGGCCTGCTGATTGCCAGCCTGAGCAAGAGCAAGGCGCTGTCAATCAAGGAAATGCTGCGCGGCACACTGGCGATGCTGCTGAACGGCAAGGCGGTGGTGCGGCTGTGCCTGGCGATGATGGTGATCGGCCTGGTGATGTCCTACTCACGCATGGCCAACACCGCCTTCTTTGCCAGCCTCTCGATTACCGGCGTGCTTGGCCTGCTGCTGATCCGCAAGAAGAGCCGCAGCCTGACGGTGCTGCTGGCGAGCCTGCTGGTGATCGACCTGTTTATCGTCGGCAGCTGGTTCGGTGTGGACAAACTGCGCGACCGCTTGGAAAACACCAGCTTTGCTCAGGAAACCCGCGACGAGGTCAACCAGTACGGCATGACGCTGATCGAGCAGCACCCGATTGCGGGTACCGGCGGCGGCAGTTTCTATTCGACTTTCCCCAGTGTGAAGGGGCCGGGCATCCAGACCTTTTACGACCTGGCTCACAACGACTATCTGCAGTTCGCGATCGAGTTCGGCCTGCCGGCGACGCTGCTGCTGGGTGCGGTTGTGCTGTGGAGCCTGGCCCTGGCCTTCTCCGCGCTGCGCAATCGGCGCAACAGCCTGATGCAGGGCATGGCCTTTTCGGCGGTGATGGCGATTATCGCCGAGCTGATGATGCTGGCCACCGACTTCCACCTGCAGGCACCGGCGACGGCGCTGTACTTTATGTTGTGTCTGGCGGTGGCTTGGATGGCTAGGTTTATGAAGGTGGAGCGGGCTCGTTAGCCCCTAGAGCACCTTGTCGTCATTCCGGCGCAGAGCCTGTGCCGGACTTGATCCGGTACCGGAACCCAGTGCCACGAAACTGGATTAGGTGGTGCTCCTGCACCACACCCTACGGGCCACGCGCTTTGCGCGTGCTCGCTTCGGCATCCATGCCTTCGCAGTCCGGCATGCGCCGGTATGACGACACATGAAGCGGCCGCTAAATCGAACCTTCAGGCCTGGGCTCAGCTGGTAAACGGGAATACCAGCGGTAGCAGTACCAGCACCGTTACCGAATAGGCGATGGTCAGCGGCAGGCCGGCGCGTACGAAGTCGCGCAGGTGATAGCCGCCCAGGTTCTGCACCATCAGGTTGGTCTGGTAGCCGAACGGTGTCAGGAAGCTGGCGCTGGCTCCGTAGGCCACCGCCATCACAAACGGCATCCAGCTCACACCGAAACTCTCCGCCAGGCTCCAGGCCAGTGGAAAGGTCAGTGCGGCGGCGGCGTTGTTGGTCATCAGCTCGGTCAGTGCCAGCGTTAGCAGGAAGATACCCACCAGCGCGGCAAAGGGCCCCCAGTCGTGCAGCAGATAGCGCAGGCCATCGGCCAACCCATCCGCCAGCCCGCTGCCGGCAAAGGCCTCGGCCAGTACCAGTGCACTGGCAATAATCAGCCAGATCTGGAACGGGAAGCGGCGCTGCAATTCGGTGGTGGAGACAATCCCCAGGCCAATCATGCCACCGAGCAACAGGACCAGGCCTTTGAGTAACGAGAAATAACCCAGAGCCGCACCGGCCACCACCGCGGCGAAGCCGATACCGAGCAGCCAGTTGTCGCGCCGGGAGAGTTCCCGCTGCACCTTGGTGCCGCTGATGACATAGAAGTTCTTGTCGATATTCAGGTGGTGCTTGAAGTCGGCGCCGACGGCCAGCAGCAGCGCATCGCCAGCTTCGAGTTCGATCTCGCCGAGCTTGCCGGACAGCCTTTTACCACCGCGGCGCATGGCAACCACCGCCGCATCGAAGCGGGTGCGGAAATTACAGCTCTTCAGCGACTGGCCGAGAATACTGGAGTTGGGCGTGATCACCACTTCGGTCAGGTGCAGGTCCAGCTTCTCGTCTTCCAGTGCGAACAGGCGCAGGCCCTGGATTTCCTGCAGGCGGCCGAGATCCCGCACGTCGCCACTGAAAATCAGCTTGTCGCCGGAGCGAATCACTTCCGTCGGCGCCACCGGGCTGATCACCTGCCCACCGCGCACGATTTCAATCAGGTAGAGGGTTTCCAGCTGGCGCAGCTGGTTCTGCTCCACCGTGTTGCCGTCGAGCGGCGAATCGGCGACGACTTCCGCTTCCAGCAGGTATTCGGTCACCGGCTCTTCCGCTACCTGCCCTTCAGGCAACAGGCGGTTGGTGAGCATCAGCACTACAAGCCCGACGATGACTGCGGCCAGGCCGACCGGCAGAAAAGCGAAAAACTCCAGCCCGGGCAGGCCGCGGTCCAGCACAAAGCTGTTGACGATCAGGTTGGTGGAAGTACCGATCAGGGTCAGGGTGCCGCCGAGAATGGCGGCGTAGGACAGCGGCATCAGCAGCTTGGCCGCCGGGTAGCGCCGCTGGGTCTTCACGCTGGACGCCAGCGCAGCCACGACGGCGGTGTTATTGAGGATCGCAGAACTCAGCGCAGTGGCCGTGGTGAGCCGCAGCAGGCTGCCTTTCAATGAGCCGTTGATCAGCTTGTCGGAGACGGCCCGCAGCCAGCGCGCCCGTTCCAGCCCCACGGAGACCAGCAACAGCGCCACCAGCGTTACCAGGCCGGGGTTGGCACCCTTCTGCAGTACCGACTCTGCCGGCACTATGCCACTCAGGAAACAGGCTCCCGCCGCCGAGGCGAAAATCAGCGAGGGGCGAAACCGCGTAAAGATCAGTGAGCCGATTACCACTGCAAAGATAATGGCTACAAATAACTGGGTCAGTGTCATAGGGTTCCGTCGCCGTCCTGGTCATTGCCAAGACCGCCCGCTTCTTACACGCCTTCTTGGTGCGGGAAATTATCCCAGAAGTTTGGCTGGCACCCAATGCATTCGGGTTTTTGGGTGGGTGGTGGTGTTTGTTTGATTGGGGCGCGGGATGGTTTGCGGGCTACGCCCGTTCACCCCTTCGGGGGTCGCCGGTGCGGGCGCTCTGCGTCGCCGCTGCGCGGTGCCTTGTGAACCGGGGCTTTGCCTCGATTCCGCAGCTGCGGCCAAATACGAAAAAGGCCGCATCCTTTCGGGCACCTGTGCCTGCGGCTAGATCTGGGCGCGGGATGATTCGCGGGCTTTGCCCGCTCACCCCTTCGGGGTCGCTGGTGCGCCAGCCCGGCCTCCGCGCGCTCTGCGGCACCGCTACGCGGTGCCTTGTGAACCGGGGGCTTTGCCTCGAGCCCGCAGCTTTGCCAAATACGAAAAAGGCCGCACCCTTTCGAAATCAGGCCCTTCCTGCGGTTCGAGACCGCCTCTAGGTACTGCAGCACGAGATTCTGATATCGGGGCGCGGGATGATTCGCGGGCGCTGCCCGCTCACCCCTTCGGGGTCGCCCGTGCGGGCGCTCTGCGTCGCCGCTTTGCGGCTCCTTGTGAACCGGGGCTTTGCCTCGCTCTCGCAGCTAATACCAAATACGAAAAAGGCCGCATCCTTTCGGATGCGGCCTTTTTCGTATTTGGTGGAGCTAAGCGGGATCGAACCGCTGACCTCCTGCGTGCAAGGCAGGCGCTCTCCCAGCTGAGCTATAGCCCCAAATTGGTGTGCTTTCCGTCGAAAGCGGGGCGCATTTTAACAATGCGGGGACGCCTGTCAACAAGAAAAATAACTTTTTAATCAAATAGTTAGCGACCGGGGCGTCGGCTTTGGTACCCGGAGCTTGGGAAGGCCCGGGGATGCCCCCTGCGCCGGCCGCTTTTCAGCGCTTAATTCGGGCATCCGTGCCCTGCCCGCCACCTGGATCAGGCGACGGCGGCGGCCTGTTGCTGCTGCTTGCCCAGGTAGTCGCGCAGGCTGCTGCCGACTTCGGGGTGATGCAGGCCATATTCCAGCTGGGCGGTCATGTAGCCGGTTTTGCTGCCGCAGTCGTGGCTGCGGCCGACGATGCGGTAGGCTTCGACTGCCTGCATCTGCAGCAGCTCGTCGATGGCATCGGTCAGCTGGATCTCACCGCCGGCGCCGGGCTCGGTCTTCTCCAGCAGGCCCCAGATCTCGGCGGGCAACACATAGCGGCCCACCACGGCCATGTTGGACGGGGCGGCATCGACGCTGGGCTTTTCCACCATGCTGTCGATCTTGGCGGTGCCGCCGCTGTGCAGGTCAGCCCCGAGGCAGTCCACCACACCGTATTTATTCACATCCTCCCAGGCGACCGGCTCCACCATGATCTGGCTGACCTGGGACTCTTCGAAATTCCGCACCATCGAGGCGAGGTTGGTTTTGCTCAGATCAGCGGCGTACTGGTCGATCAGCACATCGGGCAGCAGCACCGCGAAGGGATTGTCACCGACCACCGGGCGGGCGCAGGCGATGGCGTGGCCGAGCCCACGGGCTTCCGCCTGGCGCACCGAGATCACGGTGACATCCTGCGGGACGATGGAGCGGACTTCATCCAGCAACTGGCGCTTGAGGCGCTTTTCCAGCTGAGCTTCCAGTTCGAAGGAGGTATCGAAGTGGTTTTCGATGGCGTTCTTACTGGCGTGGGTTACCAGCACTATCTCCTTGATGCCAGCGGCGACCGCTTCGTTGACGACATACTGGATCAGCGGCTTGTCGACGATCGGCAGCATTTCCTTGGGAATGGCTTTGGTGGCGGGCAGCATGCGGGTGCCCAGGCCGGCAACGGGAATTACGGCTTTCTTTACTGCGGTCATTCTTCTTTTTCCTTCAAATCAGATTGTTTTTTGATCGACACGTTGGCCATAGCAACGTGTCGCTACGATTCGTTAATGGCGAAAGAGGAAGAGGAGAGGAAGGAGACTGACGAGCGCCGCTCGCAGCGCTCAAATCGTTGCCGGTTTACCGGCGGGCGCGTGGATTCATGCTCCAGCAATTGCCGCCTGTCGACCGAGTACACCCCCACAGCCCGGCATTCCGTGCCTAACACTGCTCCCAAGCCTTCAATCTTTACTGCCCCGGTCGGTCGGCGTTAAAAATCACCGAAGCCCGACCCGTGATCTGGATCACACTTTAGCAGAGGGCACAGTTGGTGAAAAATTTTCCGCGCCGTAATTAAAACGGGCAGAAGCGACCGCATGCGCGCATGGCCGACCCAAAACGCATTCGGGCGGCCAGATGGCCGCCCGAGCATTGAGGGAGTGTCCCGCCTACCGATCAGCCCAGCGAGGCGTACTCCTTCTCCCAGCGCTTCAGCACCTTCTTGCCGGCGCCACCGAGTACGTCGACCGCCTGGCGCAGGCGCGCGCGGCTGAGGTCGGGGCCCAGCAGGACCATCGCGTCCATCACAGAGAAGGACGCCGTGGTGCCGCTGATCGCGACGAACAGCGGTGCGTTGAAGTCCTTCAGCTTGATGTCCATCGCCGTGGCCAGGTCCTTGACCGTGGCGAAGATGCTGTCGCGATCCCAGCTGCGCAGGGCTTCCAGACGCCACAGGGCGAACTGCAGCAGCTTCTTCTGCTCGTCCAGCTCCAGCTTGTTGCCGCTGAAGCTCTCCTCGGTCAGGCCCAGGCTGCCGGCGGCGAGGAAGCTGACCAGCGGGGCGAAGTCGCCGAAGGTCTCCATGCGCTCGCGGGCGTGGGGCAGTACCTTCAGCAGGTTTTCGCGGTTGAACATCCACTCGGTCAGGCGATCGGCCAGCTGCTCGTTTTCCAGCTCGCGGATCCACAGGCCGTTCAGCCAGGACAGTTTCTCGACATCGAATACCGGGCCGCCGAGGGATACGCGGTGGATGTCGAAGTGCTCCAGCATCTCGTCCAGCGAGAACTTCTCGCTCTCGTCCGGCATTGACCAGCCCATGCGGCCCAGGTAGTTCAGCAGCGCCTCGGGCATAAAGCCGGCGCGCTGATAATAGAGAATGGACGTGGGGTTCTTGCGCTTGGACAGCTTGGTCTTGTCCGGGTTGCGCAGCAGCGGCAGGTGGCACAACACCGGCATCTCCCAGCCGAAGTATTCGTACAGCAGCTTGTGCTTGGGTGCGGAATTGATCCACTCCTCGCCGCGCAGTACGTGGGTGATCTCCATCAGGTGATCGTCCACCACGTTGGCCAGGTGATAGGTGGGCATGCCGTCGGACTTCAGCAGGATCTGCGCGTCGACCTGGGCCCAGTCGATCTCGATCGGGCCGCGCAGCAGGTCGTCCACCACGCAGGTGCCAGTCTCAGGCACGGTCATACGCACCACGTAGGGTTCGCCGGCGGCGCGACGTTTCTCGAATTCTTCCTTCGACAGCGCCAGGTCGCTCGGCTTCAGCGCGGTGCGGCCGGCCTCGCGCAGCTGTTCGCGCAGTTGCTCCAGCTCTTCGGCGGTGCGGTAGCAGTGGAAGGCGTGACCCTTCTCGACCAGTTCCTCGCAGTACTTCTTATAGATGTCACCGCGCTCGCTCTGGCGGTACGGGCCGTGGGGACCGCCCATATCCGGACCTTCCTGCCAGTCCAGCCCCAGCCAGCGCAGGCTGTCGAGGATGGCCTTTTCCGATTCGGGGGTACTGCGCTGCTGGTCGGTATCCTCGATACGCAGCACAAACTGGCCGCCCTGGGCGCGGGCGAAGCACTGGTTGAACAGGGCGATATAGGCGGTGCCCACATGGGGGTCGCCGGTGGGGGAAGGTGCGATTCGGGTTCTTACGGTGGTCATATCAAACCTGGTTGGGATTGAAGTGGATCAAATTTGATCGTTTTGAGGCGCGGGATTATAGCGCTGGCGGGGCTCCGGGCACAGAGACAGTCACGAACCTGACTTTCCGCGCTAACTAGCACAAATTACGGCCATTAGACAAAAAACATCCACAAAAACCGTGACTTGCATCACGGAAAAAGTATCATTGGCGCGAAACGCATGGATTGCCTTGACCAAAAAAACAACACAAGTCGCAGTAGGGTATTTGCCAGCGAAATCGTTTCATATTCTCAACATGAATTTATGGTCCCAGGAAGAGTTACCATGAAAACAACAATTCGCACTTTTGCAGCCTTTGCACTTGCTGCAGCAGCTTCCGGCGCTCTCGCCGCTAATGATGGAAACGTCGCTACCGGCGTCAACGCAGCTTCTCAGGGTGATTTCCAAGTTAACTTAAACTTGGGCACCGCCATTGTCGTCAAAAACCTTGGCGACCTAACTCTGGACGCGACAACGGCAGTTAATGGCCAACCAATTGTGGGGCGCGAACAAATCTGTGTTGGTGGCGTAGGCTTTAGCTCTTATAGCGTTGACCTGGTAAGCACCAATGGCATCACAGGTGGTGGCGCCGGCGCGACTTTCGGTTTCCAGCTAAACGGTTCCGCACAAAATCTCGAGTACAGTGCATCGTTCGCTGATGATACAAACCTTAGTTCAACAGGTGATTCGGCCGATAGCTCGACCGGCGTTGTGACTGGGGGCAGTTACCTCCGAAATGGCACCTTGGGTTGTACTTCGGACAACGCACAAGTGATCGTTTCAGTACCCAACTGGGAGTCCGCAACTGAGACTACCTACAGCGACACTCTGACTGTCACAGTTACTGCAGAGTAATTTCGACAAAGCCGGCGCTCATTGAGCACAGCTACTGACGAATTTATGATCCGTACTATCGTTCGTATGTCGCTGGTTTTGTCATTGCTCGCATTTAAAAATAATAGCTATGCAGCCAGCGCAGCTTTTACGCTGGAAACCTCCGCGCCGGACGGTTTTGCCGAATTGACAGAGCCACAGCAGCTGGTCGCCGAACTTTACTACGGCAGCCGGCCGCTGGGACCCGTACAGGTCACCGTCGACCCGCAGTCGGTTCGCTTCAGGGATCCGCAGGCGGTGCTGGCCCTGCTGCCGCCAACGCTGGATCCCGATGTTGTGCTACTGGCTCTGCTGGGGCCACAGCCACGCAACTCCCACCGCATCTGTTACAGCAATCGCCAGCGCAATTGCGGCGTTCTGCAACCGGAAAGTTTCGGCCTGATCTACGACGAGAGCCGTTTCCGCATCGATGCCTTCCTGGCGCCTGCACTGCTGCCACAACAGGCAGCCATTACAGACCCCTATCTGCCGGAGGCGAGCAGTGACTTTTCCTATGTGCAGAGCCTGACCGGCAGCTGGTCTGGGGTACGCAGCGACAGCGGTCCCGACACGCAAAGCGCCAGCCTGTTCGGCCAGTCGATATTAGGCTTTGGTGCCAGTGGTCTGCATAGCCACTGGTCGGCCAACGATGCGGGCGAGAGCCAGATCTACCATCTGCACTGGGCGCGCGACTACCGCGGGAAAGCCTACTCCGCCGGATTGATACAGCCGCAGGGCGGCTTCAGCAGCTTTACCGCGGCGCCGTATCTCTACGGCCTGGAATTTCGCAGCTCGAACAACAGCCGTATCGATAACCGCTACCAGCAGGGCGCGCCACTGGAAGTGAACATGCCGGTGCGCGGTCGGGTGGAGGTACACCGCGACGGCCGCCTGCTGCACAGCGAGCTGCTGGAAGCCGGCAACCAGTTACTCAACACGTCCAGCCTGCCGGGCGGTGCCTACACGGTGGAAGTCCGCACTTTCGACGACAGCGGCAGGCCGCTGGCGCAGTACACCGAGTTTTTCGCCAAGGACTCACAGCTCCCCGCGCCCGGCGAATGGCGTTGGAGCTTCCAGACCGGGCGCCCGGCATTGTTGAATGCCGATACACTGCTGCCGGAACAGGCCGATGATTTTGTCGCGCAGGCCAGCGTTGCGCGGCGTCTGTTCGACAGTACCGGCCTGTTCGTCACCGGGGCACTGACCCAGGATGAGCAGCTGCTGGAACTGGGCGGCCGCTGGATCAGCGAGTATCTGGAACTGTCACCGAGTTTGCTGCAGACCAGTGACGGGCGCAGCGGCCACCGCCTGCATGCCATTCTACGCAGCCCGTGGCTCAACCTAAGCCTGACCGAAGCGCAACTTGACGACGCCACAACTCTGCCCACAGACAACAATTACTCGTTGCTCGGCCGCGGTTTTTACCAGCGCAGTGCGAGCCTGAATGCCGGCCTGTTCGGCGGGCAACTGTCGCTGCGCTACAGTGAGCGGGACCGCGGCGTTTCATTGGCCACACCGGATTTCACCCTCGACGAAACCGCGACCGGCGCCGACAAACTGACCACGCTGGAATACCGCCGCAATATTTTCCGCAATCGCCACTGGCACGGGGACCTGACCCTGGCACACAGCGAAGCGGATGGCCAGCAGCTCACCTCCGCCTCTTTCCAGTTCCGGATGCGCGGCGATCGCTGGAGCCATAGTGCGCGGCTGCGCAGCGAAATCGATGAGTCCGGCGATCAGCTCACCCGCGCGGGCATCGACTCCAGCTGGAACGATCGCGACCTGTGGGCGATGGAAGTGGAGCAGCAATTCTCCAGCGAGATCGCAGAAAACGAGTACTACCTGGGCAGCAATACCCGTGTTGCCGGACACCGCGGCTTTTTCAGCTCGACGCTGGATTACATCGATACGGAGAGAGGCAAGTCGCTCAATTACCTCGGTAACTTCAGCACTAACCTGATCAGCGATGGCCGGGAGTTCGCCTGGGGCGGTGAGCGCTCCTATAACAGTGCGGTCCTGGTGGACATTGCCGGCAGCGAGGATCAGGATTTTGAAATCCTGGTCGATGGCGCGCGCCGCGGTTACGCCAAGGGCGGCGCCCGTTCGCTGGTCAACCTGCCCTCTTTCGGCAGCTACGATATCAGCCTACGCCCCCTGACGGAGGGCTTTTACGACTACAGCGATGTCAGTGAAACCGTGACCCTGTACCCCGGCAGCGTGGCCAAGACGCAATACGAAATCAAGCCGGTGATTCTCACTATGGGGCGGATCGTCAACGGAGATCGGCCGGTGAAAAATGCCAGGTTCAGTATTGGGGGACAGTCCACCGTCACCGATGAGTTTGGTGTCTTTCAACTGCAGCTATATGGCGATCCGCGCCGGCTGCAGGTGCCCCCGGTGCGCTGGCAGGACTGCCTGGTAGAAGTCCCGGAACAGACCTCCGGGGAGCACTGGCTCAACCTCGGCACCATCGATCTGCAGCATGCACAATGTGCCGAAGGCAAGATCATTACCGTCGCTCAAGGAGATAACGATGGGCGTTAAGCGATGGTTGTTTATCGCGCTGTTGCTGCCGCTGGTGCAGGGGCTGGCACCTCTCGCTCACGCCCAGGCGTGCGATACCGACCAGATTGTCCAGGTCTGTGAACTGAACAGCCGGACAACCTTTGTTTTCGACCCGCAGACACAAACGCTGGGTTCGGTGGACTTTCGTATTATCAGCAAGCGCGAGAAGAAAAATGACCGGCCGCAGGGGGTGAAATACCGGGTCCGGGCAACTGAGACCAACCCAGCGCAATTCACCCTGAGGTCAACGAGTGGTAGTGACCAGATCGATGTCACGCTGACGTACGTCAACTTTGACGGTACGGCTACCGCGCTGACTCCCGGCGCCGAGTCCGCACAGCAGGACGGCACCCCCACCTTCGCCGACGCCTCGATCAGGTTCGACCTGGCCACGCCCGGGGTTCAGCCAGCGCCGGGGGTCTACCAGGGATCTTTCCAGCTGGAGCTCAACCAGTCGGCCGCTTGTGCTGACAGCGGCTGCCAGAGCACAACCGCCTCCTTTGAAGTGGAGCTGGTGGTCGATGCCAGTATCCGTATCAGCGGCCTGGAGGATATGTGGATCGATTACCCGGTCAGCACGGCGACGCAGACTTTCTGCGTATTCACATCGGCGGGGCTCGACTTTGGCATTCGCGCCGAAAGCCAGAACGGCACAGGGGAGTTCCTGCTGCTCGGCACCGGCGGCACCGGCGATACCGTGAACTACCAGGTGAGTACTGGCGAGGTCAGCAGCGCACTCTTCACGCTGACAGAGGGTGTATCGACGCTGGATCAGGGGACCACCTGGGCGGGCAACCCGAGCGCAGACTGCGCAACGGGCGGTGAAAACATGCAGCTGGAGATTTCGCTCGACCCAGCGGCGATCAATAACGCCATCGAGACCAACTATACCGACACCATCACGCTGACGGTCGAAATGCAGTAAAACCTGCGGCCATCACTGCAGCGGCAGGCGCACCTGCTCCGTTTCCCTGCCGCGGGCCAGCAGCTTCAGGAATCCGCCAGAGATTTCCGGAGCGAGCACCCTGCTGGTGCCGGCATACAGACGCCCTGCCCCTTCGATCGGGCGGCAGTCGTTTTCGCTCCGGCAGTGCTGCAGGTTACTGACTTCCACATTGACGTTGCCGGTATTTTTCAAAATCCAGGCACCATCATCATTGCTCAATGCCAGCTGGTAATTTCCGCCCTGGGGTTGCACGAACACCAGCGCCTGGTAAGCCACGAGGATTTTCAGTGCGGTGCGATCCGTCTTGATATCACCCACCACCGGTTTAAACGTCACCCGGTAGACCTTTTCGCGCTCCAGGTTGCGCTCCAGTGACATCAACCTAAAGCGCTTTCGCTCGCCGCTGGCCAATACGGCCTTGGACGGGCTGACCAGCAGTTTGTACTCCTTCGGGTCCACCACGCGCACGCGCTTTTCATCCGGCAAACCGGGATTGTCGACCCGGTAGATCTCTGTCTGCAGGTACAGGGTTTCCTCGTCCGGATTGGTCACGACAATATCCTCGCGGGAGTTTGGCGCGTCATCCAGATAGACGATGATCTTGTCCAGGGACATGGCGGCCAGCGTCGGCTGGGCGAGCAGCAATAGGAATCCGGCGATTATTTTTTTCATACGGGGGCAACGAATCATGAAAGTTTTCTATTCTAAACCCCGCGCGCACGGAAACAACTATTGCGCCACTATCATGATCGAGTCTGCGTCTTTCGTGATATCGGCGGACAGGCAGTAGCTGCCACTCTGGCCCGCCATCTGCCGGCCGGACTCTTCTCCGCTGCTAGTGAATTGAATCGAGAAATACCAGCCGGGAATGTGGCTCAGACACAGCCGCTCGCGACCGCCGTCCTGCTCCCGGCGCAGCTCCACGCGTGGGGGGAGATGCAGGGTGATACGGGCCGACGCCGAGGCGGTCACATTGTCGGCGGAGACCGCAACCGACGGCAGGCTGGCGCTCAAAACCAGCGCTGCCACGATGGGGCTTCCATATCCCATTACAGCCATTTCCATTCTTTGACGCCGAATACGCAAAGCGCCCGAACAAACCGGCCGGGCAACCCGCTTCCAGTCTAGTCGACGGATTTTGCCCGCCCGCCATACAGGCGACTGCACGCCAGATTTTCACCGCTCATCAGCTTGCAACCACCGTCCCACCGTCTATTTTTTCCTTTAGGGTCGGCGGCTATCGCCGGCCCGGAACACCAATGGATCTGCGAGCGACCGGCCGCTCGCGTCATGATGACAATAATGCTTACTATGCGGACCTGACTCTCATGCTGATTGCGCATCGAGGCGATAAAAGCCACCATCCGGAAAACACCCTTGCCGCCTTTGAGGCCGCCCACAGCCTGGGCGCCTGTGCAATCAAGTGCGACGTCCGGATCAGCGCCGACGGCACCCCCTGGTGCTTTCACGGCAACACACTACGGCTGCCGGAAGCCGCCGAGGAGCGCCCGTTTCACGAGCTGAGAGACCGTGAGCTGCGCCAGTCACCCCTGAACACCTTCGCCCAGCTGGTCGACTGGGCCAGCTGTCACCGCCACCTGGACTGGTTTGTCGAACTTGCCGAAACGAGCCTGGCCGCGGCGGGCGCGGATGTGGCGGTGGAAAGCGTCGTCGACTTGATGCGCCGGGAATGCGAGTCCTTTGCCCTGCTGACCGGGGATCACCGCAGCCTGCGTATGGCGCGCAGCCTCGGCTGCCACCGGGTGGCGCTGAAGGTGGACAGCGTGGCGCAGTGCCTGTCGGCAAGCGTCGTCACCCTGGCCCCGGACTACGTGCTGATCCGTGACTGCGATGTCGAATTCGAAGAGCTGCCGCCCGGCCCCTGGCAATGGGTGGTCTACGAGATCAACTCCGCCAAGGATGCGGTGCGCTGGCGCGTCCGCGGCGCCCACCACATCCTGACCGGCAACCTGCCGCTGCTGATGCGCTCGCGAGAAGCCAGCGATGTCTACGGATTTTGATGTTCTGGTAGTCGGCGCGGGAATCCAGGGAGCCGGAGCCGCCGAAGCATTGGCGAAGGCCGGCTACCGGGTGGTTATCCTCGAGCAGCTGGGTATTGCCACTGCCACCTCCTCCCGCTCCTCCAAGCTGATACATGGCGGCCTGCGCTACCTGGAGAGTGGTCAGTTCCAGCTGGTCTACGAGTGCCTGCGCGAAAGACGCTGGTTGCTGGAAAACAAGCCGCAGCTGGTGCGCATGGTGCCCTTCTATATCCCTGTCTATCAGCACAGCAAGAGACCCGCGTGGATGGTACGGCTGGGGCTGATGCTCTACGCGCTGCTGTCCGGCGTGACCAGCGGCTACTCGCGCTTCCGCGCAGTGCGAAAGCGTGACTGGGAAAACCTCTCCGGTCTGAACTGTGAGGATCTGGTGGCGGTTTACCGTTACTACGATGCGCAGACCGACGACGCCGCACTGACCCGCAACGTGGTCGAATCCGCGATGATGGAGGGCGCCCAGTTGATCTGCCCTGGCAGCCTCGTCGGCGCCGAGGTAACGCAGACGGGCGTGCGGGTGGACTATGTCGCCGACGGCCAGCTGAATACCCTGCGCACCCGCGCGCTGGTCAACTGCAGCGGCCCCTGGGTCGCAAACACCAATGCCCGCTGTACCCCGGCAGCGCCACTGCCGCCGATCGATCTGGTGGCAGGTACCCATATCCAGCTGCCGCTGTCGCTGGGTGAGAAGATCTTCTATGTGGAGGCCGAGGACGGCCGCGCGGTGTTTGTGATGCCCTGGCTGGGCGAGACACTGGTGGGCACCACGGAGCGCAGCTACTACGGCGATCCGCTCGATGTGCAGCCGACTATGGAGGAGGAGAGCTACCTCTTGCGCACGGTACAGCGGTATTTTCCCCAGACTCGCGCCCTGCAGGTACACGACATAAGCGACAGTTTCGCCGGCCTGCGGGTGCTGCCGCAGATGGACAAGAGCCCCTTTGCGCGACCGCGGGAGACGCTGATCTGCTGCGACAGCGAGAAACTGCCGCGCATACTGGCCGTGGCCGGCGGCAAGCTCACCAGCTACCGCGCCACCGCGCGCAAGATCGTCAGGAAGTTGCGGCCCACACTGGAAGCCGACGACGGTGGCGGTGGTGACCCGGTCGCGCGCTGTGCCACGAGCAGCCTGTCGGAGAAAGAGCGCAATCTGTAATTAGCCCCCGTGTCCGCATCCTTAGGGCATCAGCAGCACATCCCCTATAATGCGCAGGTCTTTTGATTTCAGCGCATTTCCGACTGCAGTTTTATGTCCGATACCCTCTCCCACCGTTTCTGTACTGCGCCGCTGCTCGACTGGAGCGACAGGCACTGCCGCTTTATGTGGCGCCTGTTCAGCAAGCGCGCCCTGCTGTACACCGAGATGGTGACCACCGGCGCGATCCTGCATGGGGACCGCGAGCGGCACCTGCAGTTCGACGCGTCGGAACACCCGCTGGCACTGCAGCTGGGCGGCAGCGATCCGCAACAACTGGCGGAGTGTGCGCGCATCGCCGAACAGTGGGGTTACGACGAGATCAACCTGAATTGCGGCTGCCCCAGCGACCGGGTGCAGTCCGGCCGTTTCGGCGCCTGCCTGATGGCGGAGCCGGAAGTGGTGGCCGAGGGGCTGGCGGCGATGCGCGACGCGGTTTCGATTCCGGTCACGGTAAAGCACCGTATCGGTATCGACGATATGGAGGATTACGCCGGCCTGACCCGTTTTGTCGAGGCCCAGGCCGCGGTCGGCATCACCACGTTTATCGTGCACGCGCGCAAGGCGTGGCTGAATGGCCTGAGCCCGAAGGAAAACCGGGAAATCCCGCCGCTCAATTACGATATGGTATTCCAGCTGAAACGCGATTATCCGCAGCTGGAGATAGTGCTCAACGGCGGCATCAACTCGCTGGAGGAATGCCGGCAACATCTGCGCCATGTGGACGGTGTTATGCTGGGGCGCGCGGCCTACCAGACCCCGACGCTGCTGGCACAGGTGGACAGCGAACTGTTCGGCGGCGAACCCGGCCCGGATGCGGCCCGGGTAGTCGAACAGATGCTGCCCTATATCGACAGCGAGCTGGCCCGAGGTCAGCGCCTGAACCATATCACCCGGCACATGCTGGGGCTGTTTCAGGGGCTGCCGGGCGCGCGCCGCTTCCGCCGTCACCTGAGCGAAAACGCGCACCGCAAAGGCGCCGGCCCGGAGGTGGTGAAACAGGCACTGGCGCTGGTCACCCAGGCCGCGTAGACAGGAATTTCAGAAGACAGGCGAGAGAAAGGTATGAACAAGCTGGAACAACTCAGACAGCGCAGCCAGGTGGTCGCGGATACCGGCGACATCGAGGCAATCCGGCGCTACCGGCCGCAGGATGCCACGACCAATCCCTCGCTGCTGTACAAGGCCGCGCAGCTGCCCCAGTACCGCGAACTCATCGGCGAATCCCTGGCCTGGGCCGGGCATCACTGCAGCCATCGGGAGCCGGCGGAAGTCGCGAAGGTGGCGGCGATGAAACTTGCGGTGGCCATCGGCGCGGAAATACTGCAGCTGGTGCCGGGTGTGGTTTCCACCGAAGTGGACGCGCGCCTCTCTTTCGATACCCGCGCCACCATCGATTACGCCCGCCGCCTGATCAGTCTCTACGAGGAAGCCGGCGTGGCCCGCGAGCGGGTGTTGATCAAGATTGCCTCCACCTGGGAAGGCATTGCCGCGGCCTCCGTTCTGGAGCGCGAGGGCATTCACTGCAACCTGACCCTGCTGTTCAGCTTCAGCCAGGCGATCGCCTGTGCCGAGGCGGGCGTGACGCTGATTTCGCCGTTTGTCGGCCGCATCCTCGACTGGCACAAGGCCAACAGCGGCCGCGATGACTTCAGCGCGGAGGAAGATCCGGGCGTGCTGTCGGTGCGTAACATCTACCATTACTACAAGTCCCGCGGCTACGACACCATCGTCATGGGCGCCAGCTTCCGCAACACCGGTGAAATCGAAGCACTGGCGGGCTGTGACCGCCTGACGATCAGCCCACAGCTGCTGCAGGAACTCGAGGACGATGACGCGGCGCTGGCGCAGGGTCTGCCCGCCCATGTGGACTCAGAGCCGCGCCCGGCTCGCGCGCTGGGCGAGGCGGAATTCCGTTACCAGCTGAATAGCGACGCAATGGCCACAGAGAAGCTGGCCGAGGGCATTCGCAATTTCGTACAGGATCAGGAGCGACTGGAGATGCTGCTACAGGGACAGTTGATGGGACACAGGGAAACCGATGCTGCAACAAATCCGTAAGCTGTTTGAACAGATCGGCAGCGGCGCCGACGTCGAAGTCCGCACCGAAAAGGACGTGCGCATGATCAGCGCCGCGCTGCTTGCCGAGGTCGCCACCGTGGACCAGAAGCTGGATCCGCGCGAGCAGGAAACCCTCACCCAGGTGCTGCAGCAGCATTACCAACTGGAAGCGGCTGTCGCGCACGAAATCGTCCGCGAGGCCCTCTCCCACCGCGAACAGGCCACCTCCCTGTACGAGTTCACGCAGACGGTGAACGAGCAGTTCGACGAAAAAGACAAGTATCTGCTGGTTCGCCAGATGTGGCAGGTGGCATTTTCTGACGACGTGATTGAAGCCTTCGAGGAACACATGATCCGCCGGGTGGCCGAGCTGATTCACCTGCCGCACGGGCTCTTTACCCGGGCGCGGGCGGAGGCCAGGGAAATGCATGGAGGGGAAAATAGCTCGGACTAGACCGGGGCCTGCCGGTTGTGTCTTCGAGGGAAAATCAGTGCATCCGCGCCGAGGGCTTGCGGATCGGATCACACTCCAGTTCCAGCGTATGCACCAGGTCGCGGAAGGTCTCCGCATTCTGCTCGTTCATACTCATCAGCACGCGGTGGGCTTCCAGCACCTTCTCCCGCGCCGCGCACTCATCCGGAGTCTTGCAATTTAGCGGCTTGGTTTCGGCGTCGTAATCGCGGTGCTCGTCACTGACTTCGATCAGCGCATCGAAACCCATCGCATCGAGCAGGTGGCGAATGCCCTGGTCCGCGGTCAGCGCCAGCGGTTTCTGGCAGCCGCGCTCCAGCGCCCGAATAGCGATCTTGGCCATCAGTCCAAGCGTGGTGCTGTCGACGCCTTCGGCCCCATGCAGATCGAACACCACATCGGTGAAGTCGTCGTGCGTAAACATATTATCGATAAAGTCATCGAAAGAGGTGCAAAGGTTGAGTCGCACATCACCGATCAGCTTGATGACGTAGACGCCCTCGTGGGACCCAACCATGATTTGCCCGGACTGCATAACAACCCCTGGCACATCCGCGCTGCGGCAAGTACTGCACACGAGCAGATGGCGAAAGTTCACTTGTGGAGAACACAACCGCCGACGGCCGGGTAAAGCCATCATTACAGTTTGTGCTTAAAGTGAGCGGAGCTTACTCCTGCCCGCCAGGGCTGGCAAGGGTACCAACGTCTACGGCAAGGGACCCACTGGTCACAGAACGCCCACAAATTGCCCGCCAACAGGGGCAATACTGACCGACAACTATAGGGTGCCGCGTGGCGCCACACCCGTCGCCAATGGCGCGTCGCTAAACCGCGCACGGTGCAGTGCGCCGTAAACGCGCGCGTCACTGCCAGTAAGAGGTATTCCAAAAGGGTGATGCCAGCCATCCATGGCGCGGGTCTGTGCCTTCGTTCCGGCCCCGGCCCCGCCATCCCTGGCGGGTCGCTAAACCGCGCACGGCGCAGTGCGCCGTATGCGCGCGCTTTAGCCCTGTCGGAGGGTTAGTATGGTGACGTCGTCCGGCAGGGCTTCGCTGGTGTCTACGTGCAGTGCGGTGCAGAGGCTGTCCAGGTCACCGCGGCTCTGGTCGATGGCCTGCAGCAACTGCGCTTCCTTCTGCAACAGATCCCCTTCGAGCAGCTCCAGCACGCCGTCGGAACAGGTCACCAGCCGCCAGCTGGGCGGGAGTTTGGCGCACATCACCTGCCAGTCGCCCTGTTGGAACAGCCCCAGGGGGCGGCCCTTGCCGGGCAACCACTCGGCGCCATGCTCGGTGACCAGGGCCGGCATCGGAACCTGGCCGGCAACGGCATAGTGCAGCTGCCGCGCGGGGCCATCGATCACCCCGACGAACATGCTGGCATGCTTGTCCAGACGGGTCGACAGCAGCTCGCTGTTGATCAGGCTGAGGATATCCAGCAGGTCGCTGTCCAGCGTGTCCAGCTGCGCGAACAGTGGCCGCTCCCGCAGCAGATGCATGATGCTGTGTTTGATCAGCGCGGTTACCAGTGCCGACGAAACCCCGTGACCGGAGACATCCACCAGATAGAAAGCGACGAAGCGCTCGCCAAACAGACCGTAATCGATGAAGTCGCCGCTGAGGTAGAGTGATGGAATCAGCCGGTAGGCGGCCTCGATGCCGCCGGGATAGCGGTAGGGGGTACGCGGCAGCAGGTGTTGCTGCAGCAATCGCCCGGCCTGCTGATCCCGCTGCAGTACCTCGACGTGATCGCGCAGCTCGCGATTGCGTCGCTCCAGCTCCTCGCGATATTCGCGGTTCTGCTGAGCCAGGGTCTCCGCGTTGGTAATGCGACAGATCGCGTGGTCGATGACCTCGGCGTCCTCGATAGGCTTCAGTAAATAGTCGCTGGCTCCGAGTCGCAGCGCCTGAACCACATCACTGACTTCACTGTTGGAAGCGAGCACTACCACGGGCGTATCCGGCGATGCCTGCTTGATCTTGCGCAGCACCTCGAGACCGCCCATATCCGGCAGGTGCAGATCGGTTACGACCAGCTGGAATACTCCGGGGGCGAACTGACTTATTCCTTCCAGGCCGCTCTGCACCTCCACAACCTGGAAACCGAGGCGCGACAGCGCCCCCCGCACAAAGTCGCGGGAGCGCTCATCTTCTTCTATCAGTAACAGGCTTCTGCGGCCGGCCATCTTGCGGCTCTTTGGCTGTCGCTATTGTGTGCGGGCAGATCAGAAGGCAAAGGGATCTTGTTCCCGAGCGCCTTGCTGGCCACCTTCCTGATCACCTTCCTCGCCCTCTTCCAGATCATCACCGAAATCATCCTGCTCCGCGCCATCATTGATCAGGAATTCGCGACGTTGCATGTAGGCATCACGCAGCAGGACATAGCGATCCCCCTGCAATAGCGACTCGACCTTCAGCAGGCTGGCGCGGGTCTGGATAATGTCGGTGAGCTTCAAGGCATAAAGCGTAGGATCGTGATCGACATAGGTCAGCGGATTGGTATAGATATCCACCACTCGGCCGGGCGCATCCCGCGCCGTTGACGGGCCCAAAAACGGCAATACGAGATACGGGCCCGAAGGAACCCCCCATACAGCGAGCGTCTGGCCAAAGTCTTCGCCGTCGCCCTCTTCCAAGCCGATGTGCTGAGCCACATCAAAAAAGCCAGCGACTCCCACAGTGGTATTCACGAGGAAGCGACCGGCGTCATTGCCAGCCTGGCCCCACTTGCCCTGCAAGACACTGTTCAGACTGTTGGTAACTTCGCGCATGTTGTCGAAGAAGTTGCTGATACCGTACTGCAGGAAGATCGGGGTGATCTGCCGGTAACTGGTGGCAACGGGCTTCAACACCCAGCGGTCGGCCGTGTCGTTGAAGCGGAACATTGCGCGATTGTAACCTTCCCAGGGGTCACGCGTGGCCGGCTCCTCGTCACTGGCGAACTCGTCCGCCGGATCGAAACCGTACTCGTCCGCGAGGGAGCCGGACTCCGCCGTAGTGTCGCCAGACTCGGCAGATGGATCCTCGCCGTCCGCCTGCGCCGCGTCACTATCGGCGGTATCAGCGGAATCACTATCGGTGGTAACACTGTTCCCGGCGGGTTCCTGCGGCGCGGCAACTTCCTGTCCCCCCTCCGCAAACGGATCCTGTGCCGCAAAAGACAGCGCCGGCGCGGCGGCCATTGTCGCGGCAATCAACCAGAGCGAGATAACTATGCGTCCTAGCAAAACCCTGCTCCTCTCATTAGCTTAACGTTGCGGGGGATTCTAACGCCCCCGCAATACGTAAACCACCCTCGCCAGCATAGCAGCCGGGATTCATCAAAGATGCGGGAGTTTTCGGCAAGCCAGTATCAATGCCTAAGGGCGTAGCCCGGCGACCACCCCGACGCGCAACAGCTTCTGCAACAGCTCGCGGCCGAACTTTTGCAGCGTATCGCTGTCAGCCTGGGGCATCTCCGCGGCCAGCTTCTCCAGCAACTGCTGCCCGCTCAGGGCGTCTCCCTCTGCCAGCTGCAGCAGCCGCGCGGTGACGGCGTTGATTTCCATAAACCCCACCTCGTCTTCGCGATCACGATAAACCAGCAGGAAAGTGGGGTTGGGGGGCGGTTCCTGGGGTTGATAAGCCGGGCCGATGCGGTGCACCGGGTAGCGGTAGCTCAGGCTCCATACCAGAGGCGATACCACCGGCACCAGCTGCAGCACGTCGCCGTCAGCAAGCAGCCCGGTGGGAATCTGCGCTTCGCTGACATCCAGCGCCAGCTCCACCCATTCATAGTGGGCCAGCTCCAGCAGGAAGGGCGGGTCACCTGGCTGGCAGCCGCGCTCGCTCTGCAGGTAGTGCAGGAACTCTTCGCTGATCTGCAAAAAGTAGGGGCTCTGGGACGCGTGGCGGTGCACGAAATCGCGCACCATGTTGTGCCAGCGCTCGTCACTGTACAAACTGCGCAGTACTGGGAAGCCACCGGCGATAAAAGACTCGATATTGTTGTAGATCAGGTCGCGGTAGATACCCATGCGCCGGTCTTCGACCTCCGCGGGCGGCGCACAGCTGTCCGGCGCGCGCAGGTGAGCGGCGAATTCGCGCTGCAATCGCTGAAACTTGCGGGATTTATCAACGGCCGTGGACATAGCTCGCCTCCACGGACTGGGCGGCCTGTATGGCCCGGATCCGCTCTACTTCCTTCAATAGCTGTGGCAGCGGCGGTATGTTGAAGTCGCGTTCCAGCAGCGTCGGCGCCGTGCCGTGAATCTGGTAAGCCTGCTCGAGCAACTGCCACACGGGGTCGATCACCGGTGCACCGTGGGTGTCTACCTTGAGGTCGTCGGCTTCATCATAGTGGCCGGCGACATGTATATAGCGTATGCGTTCGCTGGAAATGCCGCGCAGGAACTCGAGCGGATCGTAGCGGTGATTGATCGCATTCACATAGGTATTGTTGACGTCCAGCAACAGATCGCAATCCGCCTCCCGCAATACCGCGTTCAGAAATTCCAGCTCAGTCATCTCCTGTCCCGGTGCGGCGTAGTAGGAGACATTTTCCATCGCGATGCGCTGTTCCAGCACGTCCTGCACGACGCGAATGCGCTCGGCCACATACTGCACCGCTTCAGCTGTGAATGGGATCGGCAGCAGATCGTACAGATGGCCGTGGTCGGAGCAGTAACTGAGGTGTTCGCTGTAACAGCGAATACTGTGCTCACGCATAAACGCCTTGATGGATCTGACCAGATCCAGATCCAGCGGCGCCGGCGCGCCAATGGACAGGGACAGTCCGTGTATCACAAACGGAAAACGCTCTGTGTACTGGCGGAACCAGCGCCCGTAGCGCCCGCCGACACCGATCCAGTTCTCCGGCGCCACCTCGAGAAAATCCACCGCCTCGGACGACAGATCCTCGCCCATCATTGAACGGCGCAGGCCGAGGCCGGCACCATGAACCGGGTATTCTCGTGTAGCCAATTTTGTCATCACTTATTTTTGCTGGCGATTGCGAGGAGCGGCGTTCATAAATGCCGCTCCTCTACGGGGCTAGACGCGGATTATGCGCCGCACTTGCCCTCGCCACATTTACCTTCTTTCTTTTTACCCTCTTCTTCCTTACCTTCGCCGCACTTGCCTTCGCCGCACTTACCTTCTTTTTTCTTGCCTTCGCCGCACTTACCTTCGCCGCACTTACCTTCTTTTTTCTTTTCACCTTCTTCTTGGTCGTGCTCGTTCAAGGCGAGGTTATAACCAGAAGACAGCTCCTCGGCCGCGAAGGGGTTGGCAGTGTCAGCCGCGGCGGACACATTGATGGCTGCCGAGGCGAGGAAAGCCGCACCAACAGCCGCTGCAACCGGGGAAAGATGTTTTTTGTTCATAATAATTCTCCTGAAAAGTACCCTGAGTAATAAACGACACACACCGGCGTGCCGATCCTCCGCGCAGTATAGCGACACCGCTTGGAAACCGGTCACGCGTTGAGACGGGGCGCAATCCGCGCGGGATATCCCGCCGATTCCGCACTTTTATCCGTTTCTCAAGTATTTTGTCGCGTGAATCGCGCATATATTACAGCGCCATCAACAAAGTTTGCCGAGAACCGTTACCCATCCGGTTATTTCTACGCCGATAGCAGCGCCGCAGATTGCTCGATCTCCATCCATAGCTTGTGCAATCGCTTCACCGATACCGGCATCAGGGTTTTCAGGGTCTGCGCGAACAGGGAGACGCGGAATTCTTCCAGCATCCAGCGGTACTGCCACAGTTGCGGCTCCGCCGCCAGCACTCTGGGAGAATACCGCTCGGCCAGTCCCTGGTAGGGCTCTGCCGCCTTGTGGAATTCCGCCTGCAGCTTGCGATCCCGGTTTGGGTCCAGCGCCGCCTTCTCCAGGCGCAGCACTATGCCCTTCAGATAGCGGCCGTACTGCCGCAGCCACTCCAGCGGAGTATCGAACAGGAATCCGCGGTAGAAGAGTCCATTCAGCTGCTGCTGGATATCGCCCACGGCCATCGCGACGGCGAGATTTTTCTGCTGCTTGATCTGTTTGCGCAGCGGCACCAGCTGAGACAACGCCTTGACCAGCAGATCGGCTATTTCCTGCGCAACGCCGACCAGCTCGCCACTCTTCTCGGCGAGGACTTCAAGGAACTGGGCTTCGCTGCGCGGCCACTGCTCGTCGGGCCAGAACACTTCCCGCGCGGCCGCCAGCAGGATGTCATCCGCCACCTCCTCGCGCCGACCGAGATCCGCGGCCGAAAGCCCCAGCTCCTTGCCGCGCAGCAGCTCCTTGCGCAGGTATTTCACCGGCTCCGGCAGGTGCAGCAGCGCCAGGCGGCAGATTCCGGCACGGGACAGGCGCCGCGCCTCGGCCGGGTTATCGAGCAGTTTAAGGGATACGCTGTCTTTTTCCTCGACCAGCGCGGGATAGGCGCGCACCTTGAGCGCGCCCTGCTGCAGTGTGTGTGTCTCGGGCAGATCGCCGAAATCCCAGCTGGTGATACCGTCGCGCTCGAAGTCGTCGCCGGCACTGGCCAGACCCTGCTGTACACGATCGCGATAGCGCGCCTGCAAGGCGGCCAGGTCGCGGCCCTGGTCGAGCAGCCTGCCCTCCTCGTCCAGCACCTGGATATTGAAGCGGTAGAAGTCCTCCAGCGATTGCTCTGCCGACTCCCAGGCAGCATCCGGCAGTTCCTGCGCAGTCTGTCGTTTCAGCTCTTTGGCCAGCGACTGCCACAGCGGTATGTTGTCCGGCTGCAGTCGCGGCAGCGCCCGGTCCACCGCTGCCGGCACCGGTACGAACACCTTGCGCCACTGTTTCGGCAGACCCTTGATCAGCGCAATGCATTTGTCGCGCAGAATGCCGGGCACCAGCCACGACAGCCGCGCCGCCGGCACCTGGTGCAGGGCGCCGACCGGCACCTGGATACTGACGCCGTCGTCGATACTGCCGGGTTCGAAGTGATAACCGAGCGGGAAGACGATACCGCCGGCCTGCAGCTCATCCGGAAACTGCGCCTCGCCCACATGTTCGGCACTCTGCTGCATCAGCAGGTCACGCGGGATAAACAGCAGCTGCGGATCCGCTGCCTCGGCCTTCTTGCGCCAGTGTTCGAAGCCGGCCAGATTGACGATTTCCGTGGGAATACGCTCGTCGAAAAACTGGAAGATCACCTCGTCATCGACGACGATATCGCGGCGCCGCGACTTGGCTTCCAGATCCTCGAGCTCTTTCAGCAGGTCCTTGTAGTGGGTAAAGAAGCGGCCCTTGCCGCGATAGCGCTGCTCGACCAACGCCTGGCGGATGAAAACTTCACGCGCCGTTGCCGGGTCCAGCTTGCCGTAGTGGATACGGCGTTTCTCCACCAGCACCAGCCCGTACAGGGAAATTTTCTCGAACGCCATCACCTGTCCGGCGCGGGCATCGTAGTGCGGCTCGAAATAATTGCGTTTCACCAGGTGTTCGGCAGCAGCCAGCACCCATTCCGGTTCTATCTTTGCCACCGTCATTGCAAACAGACGGCTGGTCTCCAGCAGCTGCGCCGCCACCACCCAACGCGGCGGCTTCTTGAACTGGCCGGAACCGGGAAAGATATGGAAGCGGCGGTTACGGCAGCCGAGGAATTCCTTGTTCTCGTCGCGCGCGCCGATATTGCCGAGCAGGCCCGACACTATCGCCCGGTGCACCGCCGCATAGTCGGCGGCGTCACGGTTTTCCTTCAGCTGCATTTCGCGGCAGGCGATACGCAGCTGGTGGTGTATGTCTCGCCACTCGCGCATGCGCAGCCAGGACAGGAAGTTTTTCTGGCACCATTTGCGCAGCTGGTTCTGGCTCAGCTCCTGGCGCTGGGCCTCGAAGGCATCCCACAGTTGTACATACGACAAAAAGTCCGACTGCTCATGCTGCCACTGCCGGTGCTTTTCGTCCGCGGCCTGGCGTTTCTCCGCCGGCCGTTCGCGCGGATCCTGCACCGCCAGCGCACTGACGATGATCAGCACTTCGCGCAGGCTGTCACTCCCTTTACCTGCCTCTCCTGGGGCGGCCTCCATCAGCATGCGGCCGAGGCGCGGGTCGAGCGGCAGCCGCGACAAGGCGCGACCGAGCGGTGTCACCCGGCCCTTGCCGTCTACCGCCTGCAGTTCCTGCAGCAGTTTGTAACCGTCATTGATCAGGCGCTGGTCCGGCGGATCGACAAACGGAAAGTCGCGGATGTCGCCGATACGCAGTTGCAGCATCTGCAGAATCACCGCGGCGAGATTGGTGCGCAGGATTTCCGCATCGGTGAATTCGGGTCGCTGCTCGAAGTCGCGCTCTTCATAGAGACGCACACAGACACCGGCGCTGACGCGGCCGCAGCGGCCGGCGCGCTGGTTCGCGCTCGCCTGGGAGATGGCCTCCACCGGCAGGCGCTGGATCTTGCTGCGGTAACTGTAGCGGCTGATCCGCGCGGTACCCGGATCGATCACATAGCGGATGCCGGGCACGGTAATCGAGGTTTCGGCAACGTTGGTGGCCAGCACGATGCGCCGGCCCCTGGAACCGGATGTAGAGTAGCCGTGAAAGACCTTGGCCTGTTCGGCCAGGCTGAGGCGCGCATACAGCGGCAGTATCTCCATTTGCGGAATCTGCGCATCGCGCAGCGCCTTGGCGCACTCGCGGATCTCCCGCTCGCCACTCATAAACACCAGTATGTCACCGCCGCGCCGCCCGCTGGATCTCTCTTCCAGCAGCAGTTCCTCCACCGCCGCGATCACCTGTTCGTTCAGGTCGGCATCGCTGTCCGCCGGTGGGCGGTAGTGGATATCCACCGGATAGGTACGGCCGGACACCTCGATAATCGGCGCGTCGTCGAAGTGCCGGGAAAATTTCTCCAGGTCGATGGTGGCGGAGGTGATGATCAGCTTCAGGTCCGGGCGCTTCGGCAGGATGGTTTTCAGGTAGCCGAGCAGGAAATCGATATTGAGGCTGCGCTCGTGGGCCTCGTCGATGATCAGCGTGTCGTACTTGTTCAGCAGCGGGTCGCGCTGAATCTCCGCCAGCAGAATGCCGTCGGTCATCAGCTTGATATGGGTGTGCTCGGTACTGTGGTCGGTAAAGCGCACCTGATAGCCCACCGACTCGCCGAGCGGCTGCTGCAGTTCCTCAGCGATGCGGTTGGCCACGGTGCGCGCGGCGATCCGCCGCGGCTGCGTGTGGCCGATCTGGCCGAAGATACCGCGGCCCAGCTGCAGGCAGATTTTCGGCAGCTGGGTGGTCTTGCCGGAGCCGGTCTCGCCGGCCACCACGACGACCTGGTGATTGCCGATCAGCTCGGCGATTTCCTCGCGCCGCGCCACCACCGGCAGCCCTTCCGGCCAGCTCACCTCGGGCAACTTGCGCCGGCGCGCTTCCGCCAGGGCCATCGAAGCTGCAACCTGCTCCCCCAACTGCGCCAGCATGCGATCCACCGGCTTGCCTTCCTTCAGGCGCCGGCGTGCGTTGCCAAGCGTTTTGCGCAGGCGATAGCGATCCTGCCCCATACAGTGGGCAATCTGCGTATCCAGGGCGCTCAGGGTATTCTTGGCTTCGGTGTGACTCATGATTCGGAACGTAACCGCAAACGGGCGATTATACCCGCCACAGCGGCCGCCTTCACGGGCGCGACATCTTTGCTGACATACTCGGCGCCCTATGGCGCTGAACTATACTTGGGCAGACGCACGACTTTCCCCGCGGGCGCAGTCAATCATCGCACCCGCGCATGCATGCCGTAACTTGCGAGCTGTACCTATGCAAGATCACAAACCCAAGCCGCCGGCCACTGCCGGAGAAATGCTCGGTCACCCCAAGGGGTTGTTTCTGCTCTTTGGCACCGAGATGTGGGAACGCCTCAGCTACTACGGTATGCGGGGTATCTTTGTCTTCTACCTCACCTCCGCTGCTGCTGCGGCGGTATTCGGCTGGGAACAGCTGTCTGACACCGAACTGCAATCCAAGGCCCTGAGCTATCTGGGCTGGTATGCGATGCTGGTGTACCTGACGCCGATTATCGGCGGCTGGATGGCCGACAATATATGGGGGCAACGCCGCTGCATCATGTTCGGTGGCGTCATGATGATGCTGGGGCAATTCGCCCTCGGCTTCCCCCACGGCTGGTTGCCGGACGGCAGCGAGATCTACATGCTATGGCTGGGTCTCGCCCTGATGATCATCGGTAACGGTTTTTTCAAGCCGAATATTTCCACCATGGTCGGCGACCTCTACGATGAGGGCGATCAGCGCCGCGACACCGCGTTCACCATTTTTTACATGGGGATCAATCTGGGATCGATCCTCGGTTACCTGGTGATCGGCTGGATTGGCGAAAAGGTGAATTATCAGCTGGCCTTCTTCGTTGCCGGCCTCGGCATGCTGCTCGGCCTGATCCTGCAGATGACCCAGGCTAACCGCTACCTGGGGCAGATCGGTGTGGAGCCTTCGGCGAAGCTCGGCCTGGAAAAGCAGACCGCAGACAAGCACGAGCCGTTGACCCAGGAGGAGCGCGACCGCATCAAGGTGATCCTGATTCTCGGCGTCTTCACGGTGATTTTCTGGGCCGGCTTCGAGCAGGCGGCAGGTTCGATGAACCTGTTCGCAAAGTACAACACCGACCTGAACGTTTTCGGCTGGGAAATTCCGGCCAGCTGGCTGCAGATGGTAAACCCGCTGTTCATCATTATCCTCGCACCGATCATCGCCAGCATCTGGGTCGGACTCGGTGACCGCGAGCCAAACTCACCGGCAAAATTCAGCATGGGGCTGATTTTCCTGGGGCTCGGTTTCGTCTCCATGTGTGGAGCCGCGCTGCAGATCGGCGATTCGGAAACGATCAAGGCCAGCCCCTGGTGGCTGATCTTCGCCTATATCTTCCACACCATTGGCGAGCTCTGCCTGTCACCGATCGGGCTCTCCATGGTCACCAAGCTGTCGCCACTGCGCTACCTGTCGCTGATGATGGGGCTGTGGTTTGCGTTTATCGGTATCGCCAACAAAGGCGCGGCGGAAATCGGTAAACTGGTCGGCGAATCCGGACCGCTGGCGACCTTCGGCGGCGTCGCGATCGCAGCGATTGCAGCCGGTATTATCCTGTTCTTCCTGCGCAACAAGCTGGTGGATTGGATGCACGGTGTCGAAGAGGTCCACGTGAAAGTGGGCGATACCACCAAGGAGGAAATCAGCATCACCGCCGATCACGAAGGTGCACCGCCCAAGCATTTCGGTGGCTGATTCCCAACCAACAAAAAGGGCGATCGTAATGATCGCCCTTTTTACATTCGTCATCCCGGACTCGATCCGGGATTCAGTTCCGACATCTGCGAGTGCAGATCTGGATACCGGCCTACGCCGGTATGACGGTGTACGCTGCTGATCTCAGCGGCCCTTCACCAGATAGGCGATGGCCCTGTCCAGCCCCTCCAGGGTCATCGGGTACATGTGCCCGCCGACCAGGCGCTGGGTCAGGCCGATACTCGGCGTGTACTGCCAGTATTCCTCGCCAATAGGATTCAGCCAGATCAACTTGCCGTAGGTATCGGTGACTCGCTCCATCCACGCGGAGCCCGGCTCCTCGTTCATATGCTCGACGCTGCCGTAGCGGCTGGTGATTTCGTAGGGCGCCATCGAGGCGTCACCGACGAAGATCACCTTGTAATCCTTGCCGTAGGTGCGCAGCACTTCGAGCAATGGTGTCGTTTCGCTGTAGCGGCGCTGATTGTCCTTCCACACATGCTCGTAAACGAAGTTGTGGAAATAGAAATATTCCAGGTGTTTGAACTCGGACCGGCAGGCGGAGAACAGCTCCTCACAGACCCGCACATAGGGATCCATGGAACCGCCGACATCGAAAAATATCAGCACCTTCACCGCATTGTGGCGCTCCGGCACCATCTTGATATCCAGCAACCCGGCGTTGCGCGCGGTCGAGGAGATGGTGTCATCCAGGTCCAGCTCTTCCGCGGCGCCGGTGCGAGCGAACTTGCGCAGTTTGCGCAGCGCCACCTGGATATTACGCGTACCCAGGGACACGCTGTCGTCCAGGTTCTTGAACTGGCGCTTCTGCCACACCTTGACCGCGGAGCGGTTGCGGCTGCTGCCGCCGACGCGGATACCCTCGGGGTGATAACCACTGTTGCCGAATGGACTCGTGCCGCCGGTGCCAATCCAGCGGTTGCCGCCACTGTGGCGATCTTTCTGTTCCTCAAGACGTTTCTGGAATTCTTCCAGCAGTTTTTCCAGCCCGCCGAGGCTCTCGATTTTTGCTTTTTCCTCTTCGCTCAGCTGCTTCATGAATTCCGCCCGCAGCCAGTCCTCGGGAATCATCTGCTCGAGAATATCGTCGAGGGTTTCCAGGTCCTTGAAGTAGGCGTCGAAGGCGCGGTCGAATTTGTCGAAGTGCTTTTCGTCCTTGACCAGGCAGGTGCGGGCGAGAAAATAGAATTCCTCCACATTCGCAAATACCAGGTGCTGCTGCAGGGCCTCCAGCAGGGCTAGCAATTCGGTGATGGAAACTGGCAGCTTGTAGCGGCGCAGGTTTTGGAAGAAACCGATCAGCATGGGAAATCAGCGATTTTCCCGGCGCGCCATAAAGGCCAGGCGCTCGAGCATATGCACGTCCTGCTCGTTTTTCAGCAGCGCGCCGTACAGAGGCGGGATTGCTTTGCTATTGTCGCGGTTCTTCAGCACTTCTTCGGGAATATCGTCGGCCAGCAGCAACTTCAGCCAGTCGATCAGCTCCGAGGTGGAGGGCTTTTTCTTCAGTCCCGGCACGTCGCGCAACTGGAAGAAAATATCCATCGCCTCGGCTACCAGCTGCCCCTTGATGCCCGGGTAGTGCACATCCACGATCTTGTGCATGGTGTCGCGGTCCGGGAAGCTGATGTAGTGGAAGAAACAGCGGCGCAGGAAGGCGTCCGGCAGTTCCTTCTCGTTGTTGGACGTGATGATCACGATCGGCCGCTGCCTGGCCTTCACGACCTCGCCGGTTTCATAGACGAAGAACTCCATGCGATCCAGCTCTACCAACAGGTCGTTGGGGAATTCGATATCGGCTTTGTCGATCTCGTCGATCAGCAGCACAACGCGCTCTTCAGCCGCGAACGCCTCCCACAGCTTGCCGCGCTTGATGTAGTTGCGGATATCGTGGACCTTGTCCACCCCCAGCTGCGAATCCCGCAGGCGCGACACCGCGTCGTATTCGTACAGCCCCTGCTGCGCCTTGGTGGTGGACTTGATGTGCCACTGGATTAGTTTCAAACCCAGGCTCCGCGCGACCTCCTCGGCCAGCAGTGTCTTGCCGGTGCCCGGCTCGCCCTTGATCAGCAGCGGCCGCTGCAGGGTAACCGCCGCGTTCACCGCCATTTGCAGGTCTTCGGTGGCTACATAGCTGTCGGTGCCGGTAAATTTCATCGTAACTCCAATCCTGTTCGCACAAATCGCCTAAATAGTTGCGCATATTAATTGATCAGGCGGGAGTGACGAAAGTCGGGATCGATCAAATTGCATGACATGCCCGCGTGGACGGGCATCGATGAAGGATAGTGACTGCTGCGAGTGACCAGTCAGGCCATTTGGGTACTGCGGCGATGTACGACCTGGCGGCCCTTGTCGGTGATAAACCAGCGGATACCCAGGTGGCTGTGAATCTTGCCCACCATTTCCAGCACCAACAGGCTGTTCAGTGCGCGGGCGGCGGAATTGGTTTCCATACCCCCCTCCTGCACCATGCCGGACAGGGAGCGGAATACACAGTCACCATTGTTCAGCAAGTTCAGTACATGCAGGGCATTGTCATCCAGCTTGCGGATCTGGTTGAAATCCAGCGCCGGCCCCTGCTCCGGGTCCCCCTCGATCTCGTGCTCCAGCAGTGGCATGATTTCCAGCTGCATGGCGCGCAGTTCCTGCTCCAGGTTCTCGACCCGGGCGCGGGCGATGCTGGCGTCGCGCAGCTGGCGGCGCGCGGCGTTGAAGACGAACATACGCGAGGCGATCGCGGCGAGCAGGCAGTAGCCGGTAAAAATCAGCAGGCGCGAGGGGTCACCCTGGATCTCGATCAGCAGGTCGCTCTGGGTAAACTTCAGGAAAATAGGCACCATCAGCGCGCCGCACAGCCCCATAATCAGACAGCGCGCGAGACCGGCGGGGTCTTCCTCGGTAAACAGCATCTGGTAATAGTTCACCAGACCGCCAAGAATGCCCGAAACCAGCATTACCGCGGTCAGAATGAGCAGATGGTCGAGCATCCGTATTCCTCTGCCATGCACAGCTTGGACGGTGCTGGCATTTTTCTAATTGGATCGACTCCGCGCCAATGGCGGAGCCAGCCTTATAGATATAGCAGCTGTCACCGGGGACAGTGGCGGCGGAGAGGGGATGCGGCGCCTTTGATCAGGTAATGGGACAGGGGCTCCGGTCACTACTGACCGGTCGAGTCACTGTTCGTTGAAATAGGGATCTTCCTCGAAGCGATGGCGTCGCTGTCGACGGTAGCCCAGGTACAGGGAGACCAGCCCCCAGATCGCCATCAGGCTCAGCGCCCCGCCGGTGGCAAACACCAGATTGGCCGTCACTTCCGGGGTGGCCCCGTCCTCTTCAAACAGGGTCTGGTACACAAACAGCGGCAGCACCGGCAGGGCCACGGAGTCCTGTACCGCGCTCCGCGCGGGGACCAGCAGTGCCGCGGCGAAAGTCAGCAGCAGCGTGCGGCGCAGCCAGCTCCATTTCCATTTCCGCATAAACCACCACCCCGACAGCAGCAGCACCAGCGTGCCAGCAGCGTAAATCATCCAGGCAATTCGATACTCTTCGGCCATAGTATTTCGTTCTTCTAATTAGGATCGTCACCCACCCAGGTGACAATATGCTCTTCAAAATCGTCTGGGTGCACCAGTTCTTCGCTGATCACGCAGCCGCGCACCGAGATACCGGCTTCGTGCACCGACTCGGCGCGGCCGGATACCAGCGGATGCCAGTCCTCCAGTGGTCGCCCCTCTGACAGGGTGCGGTAGGCGCAGGTTGCCGGCAGCCAGCTGAATCCCTGCACATCCTGCGCCCGTAACTGAATGCAGTCCGGCACATGTTGCTTGCGGTGCGCGTAGTCGCCGCACTGACAGGAATGCGTATCCAGCAGGCGACAGGCCACATTGGTGGTATAGACCTCGCCGCTATCCTCGTCTTCGAGCCGATGCAGACAGCAGCGGCCGCAGCCATCGCAGAGCGACTCCCACTCCGCCTCACTCATCTGCTCGAGGGTTTTGCGCTGCCAGAAAGGTTGCTCGGCCATTGCAATCAGGCTCAGCGCTGCAGCTTGCTGTTTTTCGCTGCGACCGCACTCATCTCGGAATCAGCCACCGGCGGCATCTGCAGATAATAGCCGCGCTCGCGAATTTCATTCAGGACTTTGTTCGCATCTGCGCGGGCAAGTCGCTTATCCGGCGTCACCAGCATGGTGGTGACATGCTGCGGCTTGCCAAACAATTCCAGCAAGTTTTCCGGTACCCGTACGGTACCCTCGCGCTTGTCTACATACAGGTACATTTCTTCTTTCCGCGGACTGCGGTAGATATCGCACAGGACTTTCACTTCACTTCCTCGTCACGCAGCGCTGCCAAAAGTTCGAGCAACGGCTTGCCAATTACCTCTCCACGCCAGCCCGCGAGCCGACCCTGCAGTTCGGGGCGGGGCGCCTGCACCAGCGCCTCCAACTCTTTCTTGCGCACCAGTATTTCTGCCGGCAGGTTTTCCAGTTCGGCGATCGCGTTGACTTCCTGACGCAACAGCTTGAGCCACTCGCCCTCGCGCCGGCTGAGTGGTTGCGGCAATCGCGGCGGAGCGTCTTCGCGCTCTGCCGCCCGCGCGATAATCTGCAGCAACGTGTCGCCGTGCTCACGTAGTGCGCGCCCTTCCAGACCGGGCTGCACCAGAGTGGCTTTGTGCTGCGGCAGTTGCTGAGCCAGGTTCATGCAGACATTTTCTTTCAGCAGATGGTTGCGCGGCACGTCCCGCAGTCGCGCCTCCCGCTCGCGCCAGGCACACAGGTCCTGCAGTGCCGCCAGCTGCTTACCGCGCAGGCGCCAGGCCCCTTTCACTCTCTGGTAATAGAGCTCCGGGGGCTGCGGGCTTCGTGCTGCAGTCACCAGCGCGGTGCAGTCTTCCTGCAACCACTCCAGGCGCTCCTGCTCCCGCAGTCGTTTCACCAGCACCCCGTACAGTAGTGGCAGCCAGGCCACATCCAGTGCGGCGTAATTTTTCTGCGCGTCACTGAGGGGGCGCTGCAGCCAGTCGGAGCGCGTCTCGCTCTTCGGCAGATCGATATTGAGCAGTTCCTTGACCGTGGCGGCGTAGCCCAGGCCCGCGCCCATGCCGGTAAGTGCCGCAGCGATCTGGGTATCGAAAATTGGTTCGGGAATCGCGCCCAGCAGTCGCTCCAGTGTTTCCAGATCTTCGCTGCAGCTGTGCATGATCTTGGTCACACCGGTATCCAGCAACAGCTCGCGCAGTGGCTGCAGGTTTTCTACCGCCAGGTTGTCAATCAGGTAACAGCGCTCGCCGTCCCCGACCTGCACCAGTGCCGGCTGCGGGTAGAAGGTGCGGCTGCGCATAAACTCGGTATCCAGCGCCACCGCATTTTGCTGCCGCCAGCGGGCGCACAGCTCCGCCAATTGGTCGTCGCTGTCGATCCAGATCGGGGTGGTATCTACTTTGATCATCAGCGCCCTCAGCCGCCCGGGAAAAATGAGGTGCGGCTGTTGAACGCGTGGGCCAGGGTGCCGCCATCGATATATTCCAGCTCGCCGCCGATGGGCACACCGTGGGCAATGCGGCTCACGTTGACGCCCTGTGCTTTGGCGCGCTCGGCAATAAACTGTGCGGTGGCTTCACCTTCGACGGTGGGATTGGTGGCGATAATCAGCTCTTCGAGCGCCTCGTTGGCGAGGCGCTGCTCCAACAGGTCGATGCCGAGGCTCGCCGGGCCCACCCCGTCGATCGGCGACAGGTGCCCGTGCAGCACAAAATAACGGCCGTGGTAATTGCCCGCCTGCTCGATCGCCAGCACATCCGCCGGCGTTTCCACCACGCACAGGGATTTCTGGTCGCGGCGACTGTTGTTGCACAGGGAGCAGATCTCCTGCTCGGTCAGGGTGCGGCACTGGCTGCAGCGGCCGACTTTTTCCACCGCCTGCTCCAGGGTACGCGCCAGCAGGCCGGCGGCATCGCGGTCTTTCTCCAGCAGGTACATTGCCATACGTTGCGCCGATTTCGGGCCGACGCCAGGCAGACAGCGCAGCGCGCGTATCAGATCTTCGATCAGGGGACTAAACATAAATGACAGAAACTATTCGCCGAAGCGCGCCTTAAAAGGGAAACTTGAAGCCTTCCGGCAGGTTCATACCGCCGGCGAGATTGCCCATCTGCTGTTTTTGCAGTTCCTGCGCCTTTTCTTCAGCACGGCGCACCGCATCATTCACCGCTGCGGCCAGCAGGTCTTCCAGCATCTCTTTCTCTTCACGGAGCAGGTCCGGATCGATTGCCACCGAGATGACATCGTGACGGCCGTTCATCGTGACCTTAACCATGCCGGCACCGGACTCTCCGCAGACACGCAGCTCGTTCAATTCCTGCTGCAACTTCTGCATTTTTTCCTGCATCTCGGCCTGCATTTTCTGGGCCTGCTGCATCAAATCGCCCAAACCTTTCATAATCGGCTCAACCTCTGTGATCTTCGGTGCGCCTTACGCACTCTGTGGAATTTCTGAATCTGTTAGTCCGCTTCTACCAGGGACTCCACCGAGTCATCTTGCAACTCGGCGCGGAACTCCTGTTGCAGTTCCTGCACCAGCGGGTCTCCCGCCAGGGCGTCACGTGCAGCGGCCAGGCGCGCCTCACGCGTGGCGGCGGCCAGGCGCGCCGGGGTGGTCCCCTGCACCTGGCCGACCTGGATGTGCACAGTAACCGGCTGCTGGAAGAAATCGCTCAGCAGATCCGCCAGCCGGCGCTGGTGCACCTCGTCGTAGAGACTGCTGTAGGACTCGTCCAGGGTAAAGGAAAGTATATTGTCCTGCCGCCCCACCAGCTCCAGATGGAAGGCGATGGAGTGCAGAATGCCGCTGATACCCAACTGGCTGTAGAGCGCCGGCCAGCTGCCGGGGGTCAACGCATCGAGGCGCGCGCTCGCAGGCTTCTCCGCGACCGGCTGTTGCGGTTCAGGCTGGGATTCCTGCGGCGGCACCGGCGCCGACTCCACCTGCGCCACCTGCTGGCGGAGCTGCTCCCGCAGCGCAGCGCGCGTATCCTGTGATACGGGCTGACTCGGCTCTGGCGGCTGTTGGGCAGGCGCGGCCGGTTCGTCGACGACAGCATCAGCTGCCGCGGTCACCGGTTCCGGCGGCCGCACAACCGGCTCCGGCTGCACCTGCGCCATCCGGGCAGATTCGGGGACTTGAGGGGCCGCTACCGTTATTTCGGGTTGTTGCGCTATCCCCACTTCGCCATTGGATGGTGGCGCAGCGTCGACAGGCGCCCCGCCGGCTTCAGCCGGTTGCGGGTCCGCCAGGGACTTTTTTTCCGCGGCTACCTCCGGGACGGCCGGCGCCTCTGGCTGTGATACCGGCGCTGCGACAGGTTGCTGCGCCGCCGCTTGCGTTTCCGCCGCGGCGCCTTGCGGCAGGCTGCTACGCGGGATATCGGCTACCCCCTGGGGGCGGAAAGCCAGCATGCGCAGCAGCGCCATCTCGAAACCGCTGCGCGGGTCCGGCGCCAGAGACAGGTCGCGGCGTGCGAGCAACGCCATCTGGTAGTAGAGCTGCACGTTTTCCGGTGCAATGCGCGCGGCGTGGTCGCGCAGGCGTTCGCCATCGCCGAGGGCATTGTCTACGGATTGCGGCAGTACCTGGGTTACGGCGATGCGATGCAGGTTATTGGCCAGTTCCGCCAGCGCCGCGCTGTAATCGGGCGCCTGTTGTGCCAGCTCCTCGACCGCGGCGAACAGTGCCGGTGCACTCTCGTCTGCCAGAGCCTGCAACAGCTTCCAGACCAGGCCGGAATCGATGCTGCCGAGCATGGCCCGAACTTCCGCCTCGCTGATCTTGCCACCGCCAAAGGCGATCGCCTGATCCGTAAGGCTCATGGCGTCACGCATGCTGCCATCTGCGGCGCGCCCCAGATGCCACAGGGCCCCTTCCTCGAAGGGCACCATTTCCTGCTCCAGCACGAAGCGCAGGTGCTCGACCACGCGCTCCGGGCTCATATTCTTCAGATTGAACTGCAGGCAGCGGGACAGCACGGTCACCGGCAGCTTCTGCGGATCGGTAGTGGCGAGCAGGAATTTGACGTGGGGCGGCGGCTCTTCCAGGGTTTTCAACAGTGCGTTGAACGAGCTGTTCGACAGCATGTGCACTTCGTCGATCAGATAGACCTTGTAACGGCCTCTGGTCGGCGCGTACTGGACATTTTCCAGCAGCTCGCGGGTGTCCTCCACCTTGGTGCGCGAAGCCGCGTCCACCTCGATCAGGTCGACGAAACGACCCTCGGCGATCTCGCAGCAGGCCGCGCACTGGCCACAGGGTTCGGAGCTGACACCGCTCTCACAGTTCAGGCACTTGGCCAGGATGCGCGCGATGGTGGTTTTACCCACGCCACGGGTACCGGCAAACAGGTAGGCGTGGTGCAGGCGGCCGTTATCCAGGGCGTTGATCAGCGCCTGGAGCACATGCTCCTGCCCCACCATCTCCCGAAACAACCGCGGCCGCCACTTGCGCGCCAGTACTTGATAACTCATCCGCTCTCCAGCGCCCACCGGCGCCATTGCTGTGTCTGTAATTTGGGCGCCAGTGGCGCGGGGGCCATTATACCGGCATAGACGGTGAGGCATAGCTAGGGAACCGCTGAACAACTCCATGGCCTCTCTACGGGCCCCAGATAAGAGGAAGCCCCTCGTCGCCGAGCCGGCGCCTGTGATATAACTGTGCGCCAGCTCGCAATTACAACAACGATCGAATAACCACAGCGAGTGCAGTACGGGGAAACCTCTAAGTAATGAACAAAGCTCGGAAAACGCTTCTGGAAAAGCTGTTTGCCGAACACGGCCAGGCATTGGTGCGCTTTGTGGCACGCATTGTCAAAAGCACCGAAGATGCCGAGGACATAGCCCAGCACGCCTATTTGCGCCTGCAGAAACTCAGCGATGAGAAAGAGCTGGATAACCCGCGCGCCTACCTCTACCAGATTGCCAACAACCTGGCGGTAGACCAGCTGCGCCGGGGCAAGCTGCATATGGAATACATCAGCCAGCAAATGCCCGCGGAAGGGGAAACCATCAGCGACGAACACGCGGACCACCAGTCACCGGAGCGGGTACTGGCTGCCCGCCAGCAGCTGCAGTCTATTTATGAAGCCATGGACAGCCTACCGATCAAATGCCGCCAAGCGTTCCTGCTGCACCGCACCCGCGGGCTCTCCTACAACGAAATCGCGCAAGAAATGAACACTTCGGTGAGCAGTGTGGAGAAATACATACTGCAGGCCCTCAAAGTGTGTCGCCGGCGGGTAGAAGTGAACAGGTAGCCCTCCGGAAACCGATCAGTGACAAAAGTATCGGAGGATCCGGACACCCGGCGCGCTTTTCATCCCAACCATCGCAAACGATTTGCGGAAACGTGAGCGAGCGCACAGGCTTTGTGCACGCCAATTCCGATCTGTTCACAAATTTAATTGAGGGGGATAACCAGTCGGTCGTCTTATCTCAAAGCCCGGTCATTTGAACACACAAACCGGAGCAAAAGAAAAATAAAACGCTAAGATATGGAAGCGTTGGCAGAAGTTATTGCGCCAAGCGTGCAGTGCACGGAAAAAATCGCGCCAAATGGGCCGTTTTTCATAGAATGCACCAAAACAAGGCGGGAGCGGGAAGCTCCTGACCAGGCAAAAGATGGATTGAGCAAGGTAAACAGCGGTGAATACAGCGGGCGTACAAGAAGTACAAAATGAAGACAGGCTGGATCAGGCGTGCGCCTGGGTCGCACGCCTGCGCTCCGACGCCGTCAGCCCCGCGGACCGCCGCGAATTTGCGGCGTGGCTAACCGAAACCGCTGACAACCAGCGCGCATTTGATGAGGTGAGCGAACTGTGGGGAGACCTGGGTGCGCTTGCCCATATGCCGATTGACGACCTGTTTCCCGAGAGCCGGCCGACCTCCACTTCCGCGACCCGCCCCAGCGAACGCAAAACCAGCACCGCAACTGGTGGCGCAATGGCGGCTGGCGGCTGGAATTTTGCCCAGTGGCTGATGGGCGGCGGCCTGGTTACGGCCTGCCTGGTAGTGACACTGTGGGTCGGCAACCAGTGGCTGAACGGTGACAAGACCCGCGAACAGACGTTCATCACTCAAGTCGGCGAAACCCGCACCGTGACACTCGCAGACGGCTCCCAGATTCAGCTCAATACCAATACCGAGCTGCACGTGGCCTACAGCCGCGAAGAGCGCCGCACCCAGTTACTGCGCGGCGAGGCCTATTTCGATGTGGCCCGCCAGACGGCCCGCCCGTTTACCGTTGCGGCGGGCAAGGCGAATATCCGCGTACTGGGCACGGAGTTTAACGTGGAGCGCAATCCGGGCAGCACCCGAGTTTCCGTGACCGGCGGCGTCGTCTCGGTCAGCGAGGCCGAGAGCGGAGCCGGCCTGCAGCCCGAATCCGTCAAACTGGTCAAGAATCAGAAGGTCAGCGTTTCCAGCCGTGGTCTGGGCAGCGTCGGCCGCACCTCCCCGGAAGAGGCGCTGGACTGGACCCGCGGCGTACTGGTATTCGAACAGACCCCGCTGACCGAAGCCCTAGAGGAGCTGAACCGCTACCTGAAGGTGCCCGCCGCGGCAGATGCCAGTGTGCATGACCAGCTGCTGTCCGGTACTTTCGAGCTGTCCGACCCGGACAACACCCTGAAAGCCATCGCGACTGCGCTCAACCTGCAGCAGGACCACAGCGACCCTAACCTGACTCTCTTGTCTCCCAAGCGCAACTAAGTTATAAAACCCGCTTGGGCGATCGTTTATTGTACAGCTCCTGTACGCCTCGCCCGCAACGACACTGCATTACAACAAAATGCCCCACGCAACGCGGCGTGCGGGCAGCGATGGCGAAACGGGCACTCCATTTGAACTCTCGGCACTGGGTCACACTGTCGCTGGCGACCACGATGTTGCTCTCCAACGGAGCCCTTGCCGCCTGCCCGAAATCCGGCATCCAGCTACCCGCGGGCAATCTGGAACGCGCACTGATCGCCCTGGGGCGCCAGTGCAAGATCTCGGTGCTGGTACAGACCTCCTCCGCAGCCAGCTACAACCTGCCGGAAAAGTTCCTCGACAGCGAAAACGGCGAGTTTGAGCCTGCACTGCAGCAACTGTTACAGGGCTCGCCATTTACCTATGAACGGGTGGGCCCCGGCGCCGTAGCGGTATTGACCCGCGAAGCCGAAGAGGAAGATACCGAAGCCCTGCCGGCCCATACAGAAGAGATTACCGTAACCGGCCAAAGTTTGACCGGCAGCCACCTGCGCCACCTGCAGCTGGACAGCTACGCGCCGATCGACGTCTTGGCGCAGCCGGAGCTGGAAATCACCGGCGCCCAGACTATTGCCGAGCTGCTGAAATTCCTGCCCGCCGTTTCCGGTAATTCCACCAGCACCTCGGTCAGCAACGGCGGCAATGGCACCGCCACCGTTACACTGCGCGGACTCCCTGCCAGCAATACCCTGGTATTGATCAACGGCCGCCGCATCGTCAGCAACGGATTCGGTGGCGAGGCGGCAGACCTGAATACGATTCCGCTTTCGGCTGTAGATCGCATCGAGATCCTCAAGGATGGCGCTTCCGCCGTTTACGGATCCGACGCCATCGCCGGCGTGGTCAACATCATCCTACGCAAAGATTTCGAAGGCCTGTCCCTCAACAGTTATTACGGCCAGGCCCAACAGGGCGACCAGCAGACCGAATCCCACCACCTCACCTGGGGCACCAACGGCGAGCGGGGCCACCTGATGCTGAGCCTGGCGCACTACAGCCAGGGCGCCCTGATGAGCCGCGACCGCGAGCTGTCCGCATCCGCAGACAACCGCCCTCGCGGCGGTACCGACCAACGTTCCTCTGCATCCCCTGACGGCTTTATCGCACTGGGCGACGGACAGATCGTCACCAACGCCGAGAGCGGCGGTTTCCGAGACTGGTCTCAGGATGACCGTTACGACTACCGCGAATATACGTCTGCGGTAGTGCCGTCGCAGCGACAGTCGGGCTACCTGGAAGGCAACCTGGATCTTGGCGACAACACCCTGGCCTTCGTCGAGGCCATGGGTATTCGCACTGCAGCCAAGTCCACGCTGGCACCGACACCGGTTTTTACCCGCTTCGACAACGGCGACCTGACCATCGCTGCAGACCACATCTATAACCCTTTCGGTGAAGATATCGTCGATGTGCGCAAACGAGTCCTGGAACTCGGCCCGCGTATTCAGAAAAACCGCACCGACACCTGGCGCCTCAACGCCGGCCTCAAGGGTATGTGGGATAGTTGGGAGTGGGAGTTGACGGCCGCATTTCACTACACCCACGCCACCGAAAGTCTCAGCAACCTGATTAATCCGCACACCCTGTCGCTGGGATTGAAAGGCCCGGATATTTGCAATCCCGAGTTCGACTGTGTGCCGACCAACCTGCTGGGCCCTAGCGGCAGCATCGATACCGCACAGCTCGATTTCGTCCGCGGCCAAAGCAAGGTGGAGGGTGCCACACGCATGTCTTCACTGACGTACATCACCAACGGCACCCTGGGAAGTAATGGCGCCGGAGATGTACTCGCCGCCGCGGGTGTCGAGTTCCGCCGCGAGACAATCGATTTTCGCTCCAATGACGCGATGGGCCTCTCCTTTATTGGCGGGCACGCGGCCGGATCCGCAGAGGGCCTGCGCATGATCGGCGAGGCGTTCGCGGAAATATCCGTGCCTCTGGCCGAGGACAAGGTGTGGCTCGACGGCGCATTACGCTATTCCGATTACAGCGATTTCGGCAATACCGCGAATCCCAAGCTGGCGATTCGCTGGCGTCCATCACCTTCGCTGATGATTCGCGCCAGTTATGCGACCGGTTTCAAGGCGCCAACGCTGGTCGATATGAACCAGAGCGGTTACCAGAGCCAGGAATACCTGTTCGACCCTTGCACGCGGAGTGACGCCGACGCCCTGCCCGGCTGCCGCGGCCAGGCCGATATCGCGCGCATCCAGTACCTGACCGAATTCGGCGGCAACCCGAACCTGCAGCCGGAAACCTCCGACAACCGCTCACTGGGTCTGGTGTGGACACCCCGGCGACTGCAGGGATTCAGCGCGACTCTCGACCTGTTCGACATCCGCCAAAACGATGTTATCGACACCAGCCCGCAATACCTGATCGACAGAAACGCCTATGCCGGCCTGTTTACCGATCGCGTAATGCGCGACGCCAGCGGCGACATTACCAAAATATTCGCCACCCGCCTGAATATCGGCGCACGCGAGGTGCGCGGCTTCGATCTGGCCCTGCGCTACGAACACAATTCCTCCGAGATTGGCCAGTTGCGCTGGTCGTTCAATTCCAGCCATATGCAGCATTACTTGAATCAGGCCGCGCCTGGGTCAACGGTGGAAGATCTCGCCGGCACTTTTGTCGATGCGGCCAGCGGCGGCGCCGGGTCACTCCCGCAATGGAAGGCGAACACCGGTATTTACTGGCACAAGGGACGCTGGGAAGGCGGCTATACGATTCATTATGTTAGCGATCTCGCGGAATCCTTTACCCTCGATGAAAAACGCGTGACGCGAACTATCAACAGCTGGTCGAGCCACGACTTGCAGCTCGCCTACGCACTTCCCCTCGGGCTCAGATTTGCCGTCGGTATCGACAACCTGTTAGACCGCGAACCACCGTTTGCCGCCACTGCGTTCAACGACAATTTCGACGGCCGTACTTACGACCTCAGCGGCCGCTACTGGTACACCACGCTCGCCTACAATCTTTAAGTGCCGCCAGCGCAAGCACACGCCAAATAAATTCTCCCGCCATTCATTTCATTCTGATTTTTAAAAATCGGCGGCATCTTCGGCATGACATTCTCCTGCATGCCACCATTACGCAAACAAACTGAAGTGCACAAACGTACCAATAGACGCCCAATTGTTCGCCCTTAGCGTTGACCGACGAAAAAATGTTCTAGTGTTTTAGCAAGCCTCTGTTGATAGTAGTTTGCAGTTGTCAGGGAGGGCACTGCCGCATTCGGCGTTTTGAACCGGTATCAGGAGAGGTATACCATGGACAGATCCCGTCTATCCCGGGCAATTAAGGGCGCAATCGCTGCCACGGCCGTTTCCACCAGTTTTGCTACTTTGTCGTTTGCTCAGGAAGTGGAGGAAGTCGTCGTCACCGGTTCGCGCATTGTGCGACCCACCGATGCTAACAGCGCAACGCCTATCAGCGTTTTCGACGCCGCCGCACTGGAAGCATCCGGCCAAACCACTCTGGAGGACTTCCTGCAGGAAGTGCCATCCATGACTGGTGGCCAGCTCGGCCAATCAGTAAACAACGGTAACCCCGGCCTCGCAACCGTATCCCTGCGCGGCTTGGGCTCATCCCGCACCCTGGTGCTGATGAACGGGCGGCGCCTCAGCTCATCCGGACCGTCTACCGGCGTCGTCGACTTGAACACCATCCCCACCACCGCGATCGAGCGCGTGGAAATCCTGCGGGATGGCGCATCCACCATTTACGGTTCCGATGCAATCGCCGGCGTGATCAACATCATCACCAAGAAAAACTTTGAAGGCGCGGAGCTGACCTTCGACGCAGGCACATCTCAGGAAAACGATGGCCAGCAATATCTTGCAGCCTGGACGTTCGGTACCGGTACGGACGACGGGCATGTGATGATGAACGTCCAGTACACCAAGCGGCAGGATATCTTCCAGGGCGACCGCAAGCGTTCCGATTGCCCGCTGTTCGAGTCTGGCGACCAGGTGCTTTGCGGCGGCAGTAGCTATACCGTTCCCCCGCGGTTCTTTACTGACAGCTTCCCCGGTGGCCCAATCCTCGACCCGGCCACCGGTGAAATACTGCCCTTTGTTCCATCACGCGATGCATTCAACTATGCGAAGGTGAGTTACCTGATTACGCCGCAGGAAGTGGTTACTTTTTACGGCTATGGTGAAAACAAACTGTGGGACTTTAAAGATTTCACCACAGTGGAGGCCTTTGGCGAAATCCTGTATGCCAACCGCCAGTCGGATCAGTTGCTGGCCGCGGAAGGTACCTTCTTCCAGCCGACCGCCCCGGCTACCAACCCGGGCAACCCCACCGGTGAGGACGCGATCATATTGCGTCGCCTGGTCGAAACCGGCGGCCGCTCGTTCAATCAGGATCTGAGTACCTGGCGCGGCGTTGTGGGCTTTAAGGGCGAATTCTGTAACGAGTGGAGCTGGGATCTTTCCTATAACTACGCCCGCTGGGTCGATTCCCAGATCGATCGCGGCCGCGCGAACCCTGGTCGATTCACCACCATGCTCGACCCAGCTCTCTGTGCCGACGATGAGGACTGCTCGGCGGCAGCGGATGCCGCGGGCGTATCGGCATGGAATCCATTCGCGCCCGGCACTTTTGTTCAGCCATGGCAGGACTACGCACTGGTGGTGAACTCGCCGGTGGAAAAAGCTACGCTGAACAGCCTGCAATTCAACCTTGTCGGCGACTTGTATGACTGGAGCATCCCCACTTCGAGTGAGCCGGTTCAGTGGGCGACGGGTTACGAGCGTCGCCGCGAGCGCACCGAGATTACGGTCGACGGCGCGGCGGCGCTGGGACAGATCTACTTTGTCAGCGGCGAGGACTGGGGCGGTGCCTACGATGTAGACGAGGTCTACGGCGAGGTCCGCCTGCCGATAATGGAGGGTAAAAATTGGGCCGACCTTGTCGCAGCCGAACTCTCCTTCCGCTATTCAGACTACGACACCATCGGCAGTAGAACCGTTTGGGCGGGCGTGTTCGAGTACGCCCCCCTGGAACAGTTGCGCTTCCGCGCCACTTACGCCGAGGGCTTCCGTGCACCCGGTCTGGACGACTTCTTCCTGCCTCCCACCCAGTCCGCCGAGACCTACACGGATCCCTGCGTCAACTGGGGGGGCAGCGCCAATCCAAATGTACGGGCAAACTGTGCCGCGGACGGCCTGCCACCGGACTTTGAGCTGGGTAACTCCCAGGCGACCGGCCTGTTCGGCGGTAACCCGGACCTGGATGCCGAAACCTCCGAGAGCTATACCGTTGGTCTCGTCTGGACGCCGACGTTCGTCGAGGATCTGAGTTTTACCGTCGATTGGTGGAAGATCAAGATCGATGACGCCATTGGCACCTTCAATACCAACACCATTGTCAGCAACTGCTACAGCAGCCCGGGCTTCAGCTCGCCCTCATGCGACCTGATCACCGGCGCAGGAGCCGTCGGCCTGACGCCGCTGCCCACCAGCCCGCGCCGCGACCGCAGTGGCACCATCGCCGGCCAGCTGTTGAATGGCCAGAACATCTCCACCTTCAAGACGTCGGGTGTCGACCTCGGTGCGGACTACAGCATGGATCTGGGCCCGGGTGTCTTTACGTTCAGCGGTAGCGCGACTTGGCTGGACGAATGGAAGTTCCAGGCCAGTGAGTTCGAGCCAGAAGTGGATCTGGCCGGCAAGTTCGGTGTTGACCCGGTGACCACCCGCATCGCGGCTTTCCCCGACTGGAAGATCTATACCAGCTTCAACTACGAGTATGACTGCTGGGCCTCCACCGTAGTCGTCCGTATGGAAGGCGAGGTGGACGACATCGACCCCCGCGACACCGACCTGGCCACCCACGTGGACAACACCTGGTACACGGACTTCAACTTCCGCTACTTCCGCTGGGAGGGCATCACCCTATCCGGAGGCATCCGCAACCTGTTTAACCAGCAGCCGCCCTATGTCACCAACTACGATGACATGAACACGCTGCCGCTGAACTACGACACCGTCGGACGCTTCTATTACGGCAGAGTGAACTTCAAGTTCTAATCCCTTCGCCCCGCCCTCCAAGGGCGGGGATCTTCCCCTCTTACCCTCAACTCCAATTCACGATACAACGGCAACTTTCCAAACACGTTAATCGAAATAATTTTATTTCGGACAGGGCCTCTCCATTTTTTCCTCACTTCCAATTAATGACACAACGACAAGATTTCAAACACATTAATCAAAATAAATAGACTACTTCCGGCAGTAATTTTCCATTTTTTCTTCAGCTCCAACTCACGACACAACGATAATTTTTTAACCGCGCTAATCAAAAAACTTTAACTATCATTCCTGACATTACAAAAAAAAAGAAATTAAGTAATTTATTTGAGGGATCTGCATTTCTGGCCGTCTCTGCCCTTGTTGGGAAAGAAGTAGTCGCATGGGGGTGGCTACTTCTACGTATCGCCATTCAGGCAAAAAGAAAATAAATCCAACGATCTAGAGAGGATTTCCAATGAAAAAGAACCTCCTGTCCGTAGCTGTGAAAGGGGTCATCGGCCTAACCGCAGCCGCAGTAATGGTTCCCGCCATGCCGGCATTTGCGCAGGAAGACGCGCAGCTCGTGGAAGAAGTACTGGTCACCGGTTCACGCATTCAGCGCGCTGACCTGGAAGGCGCCAACCCTGTAACTGTACTCTCCAGGGAAGACCTTGTAGGAAGCGGCGAACTGAGCGTCGGTGATATTCTGCAAAACCTGCCGTCTTCCGCTGGTGCGGCAACCAACACCGGAGTTAACAATGGTGGGTCCGGTGCTGTGCGTTTCTCCCTGCGCGGCCTCGGCTCGGAGCGTACCCTGGTACTGATAAACGGTCGCCGTGCTGTTGCTTCCGGCTTGGGCGCCGACTCTTCTGTCGACCTGAACAACATTCCGGTGGCAATGATCGAGCGCGTAGAAGTACTGAAAGACGGTGCTTCTGCCGTATATGGCTCTGACGCTATTGCCGGCGTAGTCAACATTATTACTCGCGACAATTTCGAAGGTGCTGAATTCTCCACCTCCTTCGGTGAGACTAGCGAAGGGGATGGCAGAAAAGAGGAAGCCAGCTTTACTTTCGGTACGTCCACCGATAACGGCAACTTTGTTGTTTCTGGATACTACGCAGACCAGCAGCCTATCTGGGCCGGTGACCGCGAGTACTCACAGGAAGAGATCTGGTTCCACCCTTACTGGGACCCTCAAGGACAGACGCCTGGCGGCTCATCTGCCACCCCATGGGGCAACCATGGTGGATCTGACGGCAACCGTTACACCCAGGGACCGGAATTTGGCGACTGGAGAACGTATAACGGCGCTACCGATGCATATAACTATGCGCCAGCCAACTACACCCAGACCCCGAATGAGCGTTGGGGCGTTAGCGCTTTCGGCAACTACAATCTCGGCGATCTCGGCGCCCTGAAAAACGTTGAGGCCAGTGCTGAATTCATGTACACGCACCGCGGCTCTCAGCGACTGATTGCTCCAGAACCTCTGGCACCTCTGGCATTTTTCGGTCACGCGGCCCCCTACTCAGACCTGAACTACTATAACCAGCAGTTTGGCCCGAAAAATGCTGACGGCGAAACCATGGTACTGAACGACTGGCGTCGTCGCATGGTGGAGACCGGAGGTCGAGACCAAGTCCACGAAACCAATACACACCAAATCACTCTGGCCCTTGCAGGTGAATTAGGCGATTGGAACTGGGATCTCTCTGCACTCTATGGCGAGAACGACGCCAATATCATCGACAAAGGTTACTTCAACCTGGAGCGAGTAGCCGAAGCAGTTGGCCCCACTTTTGTAGACTCTGCAGGCAACGTACTGTGTAGTTCAGACGGTACTGAAGGAGGGGTGATTGATGGCTGTGTGCCCCTCAATGTCTTTGGTGTTCCGGGAACCGACACCCAAATTACTGCAGAAATGCTGGAGTACATTAGCGGCAACTACGTTTCCATTACGGAAGGTGGTAACGATATGTCAGCTGTCCAGTTTAACATTGGCGGTAACGTTATCGACCTGCCTGCCGGCCCTCTAGGTATGGCATTTGGCCTTGAGCACCGCAAAGTAAGCGGCTTCTCCCAGCCCGATTCCCTGCAGCTGCTGGGCACCTCAACTGCAGGCTCTTCGCTCGCAACTGGCGGCTCCTATCACCTGAACGAAGCCTTTGTGGAATTTGCCGTTCCGCTGCTGGAAGGTCTGCCCGCTATCAATTCCCTGGAGTTGAGTGTGGCTTCGCGCTACTCCGACTACAGCACATTTGGTGAGACCACTAACTCTAAAGTAGGCCTGCGCTGGTCTATTGTCGATGACCTGACAGTTCGCACCACGGTGTCCGAGGCCTTCCGGGCCCCGTCCATCCCCGAACTCTACCAGGGTATCTCCAGCACCTTCCCTAACGCCACAGACAAGTGCGCCAACGACCCGACTGCTTCGTGCATCGCGGATGGCGTGCCTACAGGCGGCTATAGCGATGATGGAATTATCCAAATTCCGTCCAAGATAGGTGGCAACCCGGATCTGCAGCCGGAAACCGCCGATATCTTCACCGTAGGCCTGGTATATCAGCCATCATGGCTCGACGGCGCCTCCCTGACGGTGGATTATTGGGAAACGGAAGTTGAAAACATGATTTCCACTTCCGGCCCTCAGGTCATTCTCGACAACTGCTGGGCGACGGGTCAGGACTGTGACAAGATCGATCGCTGGGCTGCAGGCAGCGGTGCAGAGGTGGGTGGCATTATCTTTATCCACGACCTCAATACCAATGTCGGCGGCCTGAGCGCCTCGGGTGTGGACCTGTCACTTCGCTACCAGATGCCGGGAACCAGCATAGGCTTATTCGGCTTTGGATTCGATGCGGCCTATGTAACCGAGTATGACAAAACCCTCTCCAACGGAGACGTAGTAAGTCATGCCGGCCGTTTCGAAGATAACCAGGATGGCAACTTCCCCCGCTGGAAAACCAACTTCACCACCAACTGGAGCTACGAGAACTGGGATGCCAGCTTCAGGTCCCGCTATATCCACTCCGTTATGGAAAACCTCAACGGTTGGTACAATTTAGACCCAGTTACATTCGAACCCACAAACGAGCCTCACGAAGTTGATAGCCAGGTCATTCATGACATCCAGCTGTCTTACAACCTGGCCGATTACAAGACTCGTCTGACCTTCGGTATTGACAACGTCACCGATGAGCAACCTCCGTTTGCTTATACCGGTTTCAATGACAATACCGACGTACGTACCTATGAAACCCAAGGTCGCTACTATTACGGCCGCGTAAACTTCAACTTCTAAGCTTTAAGCTTAAAGGTTGTCCTTCAAAGCCACCGGCGGACTTCCCCGGTGGCTTTTTTAATTTTTACCGCCACCTAATTTCATGGCATTATTTGTTCACTTACAAGTTGAACTTGAAACACAATGACCACGCATAAAGCTTTAGAAAACTACAAGGGTCGACTCAAAAAAAAGCTAGAGTTGGCGCTAAGCCACAATGACATACAAGCCTGCACACATATCGGTAAGCTGCTCGTAGAAATCCCAGAGCTTGATGCCAAAGCGTGGCTTCTTTTAAGTGAGGTATATCGGCGAACAAAAAGAACTGAGGATGCATTAGATGCGATCGATAAGGGCTTAAAGCTGCAGCCGAACCACCCACATCACGTGGCACAGCAGGCCTTCTGCCTACTATCTAACGGAAATTTTTCCGATCTTATCCCGGCACTCAGGCACGCGAAAGAACTGAACATCCAGGACACATGGTCTCTCGATATTTTGGGGACGTCCTCGGCATCTATAGATGAGCACACTCTAGCCATTCACTTCTTCACAAAAGCAACAAAAATCGCACCTTCCGTCCTGAGATTCAGGCACAATCTTGCCATGTCACAAATAGCTCTAGGCCGCACAATAGAAGCGGAAAAAAATTTTAGAAACATTATCAAAGAATCCCCATCATCCGGAAAAGCGTACTGGGGTCTAAGCCTGATAGATCGGTGCAAGAGCTCCGACTTAAAAGACCTCATTAAAATAGCAAATTCTGAAAGCTCAACCGAGGAAGAAAAAGTTTTCGCAAGATTTTCACTAGGTTCTCTTCTAGAGAAAAATAAAAACTTTGAAGAGTCCTTTAAATATTACAAACTAGGGAATGATTCAAAACGAAGACAGATAAAATTCTCAATCCATGAAGAAAAAAACAAATTTTCAAAGATAAAACAAACATTCAACAAAGACTGGATATCAAACAAAGAATCTGGGAATCAAACCGACCAAGTCATATTTATTTGCGGGCTACCAAGAACCGGAACAACATTAATAGAGAGAATGCTCTCATCGCATTCATCGGTCACCCCCTACGGAGAACTTAGAAACTTCGGAATAGCCTTGAAAAAGCTATGCGAACGTCCGCTAAACCTAGATTATGACCTTGATACAATTCACGCCTCAGCAAAATTACCAATGCAGCAACTAGGCGAAACCTACTTGAGCAGCATCCCCAAGGACGACAACCACACCACACATATTATTGACAAGAACCCTTTCAACTTCTTGTATATACCGCTAATCGCAAAATCCCTTCCTAACGCTAAAATCATTCACATGACCCGCGACCCGATGGACACCTGCTTTAGCAACTACAAACAGCTCTTCTCTGCCGTCGCCTTTTATTCATATGATCTAGAGGAATTAGCCGAGTATTACCTTCTGTACCGAAACCTAACGGAATATTGGGAACAACAGCTCCCTAGCCAAGTCACAAGAATTTCATACGAAAATCTGATAGAAAACCCAAAACGCGAGCTAGAAAAATTGCTAGGTTTTTGCGAGCTCCAGTGGGAAGACGAGTGTTTAAACCACCCCAACACGAAAAGCCAAGTAGCAACAGCAAGCGCTATGCAAGCGAGAAAACCTATTTATCACTCATCTGTAGGGAAATGGAAGGCGTACCAAAAGTTCCTAAGCTCCGCTTTGGACATCTTAATTCAAGCTGAAATAAAGTTAAATTAAATCCCGGGACACCACAGCTAAACCAGGCCAGACTTGGTCGATTGAACTTGGTGATACATTGAAAATTATGGACACCTTAACCGCTTTCCTGACCCTACTCTTCGTCATGAACACCCCGGGCAACATCTCAGCCTTCCTCGCCACCCCCTCACTATCATTTAACTCCAGCGCCCTCCATTAAAAGTTAGCTCTTATAGACACTCGCACCGCCCTCCTAAAACCCCTCTTTGTAATGGAGCCCTGCCCGAAAACGCTTCAAGTTCGTCTATCAGCATATCGCCGCACAACTGATCGCAATGCTGCCCCCCCCTTAAGTGAACAGCATTAGGCCTTCGGGCCAGTTTTTGCTACCACGAACGCCCGATTGAAAGGTCAGCCAACCTCGCAACCCCCAAAGATCCACAGTCTAGCCTCAACGCTTTCGCGACCAAACAACAAATAATGGTCACCAAATATCGCCACCAGCCACAAAACCACCAAGCAAACAAAAAATTATAGATTTTTTTGCTGCAAAAAAACACATTTTCAGCATTTAACTCCAGTATCAACCTCCCGTTACTGACATTACGTGATATTCGAAAATATTTAATTTTTTATTGAGGAAATTCGAATACCGCCCGTCTTTACCTTGTTGGGAGGGAAGTGGCCACTTGGGGGTAGCCGCTTCCGACAATCGCCATTCAAGGCAAAAGACTATAAATCCAACGATCAAGAGAGGATTTACAATGAAAAAGAACCTCCTGTCTGTAGCTGTTAAGGGGGCCATTGGCCTGACTGCAGCCGCGGTACTGGTTCCGGCAATGCCTGCTTTCGCCCAGGAAGATGCCAAGCTGGTCGAAGAAGTTATCGTTACCGGTTCTCGCATTAAGCGCCAGGACCTGGAATCTGTAAGCCCGTTCACGTCCATTGGCCAAGAAGAATTTAAAATCTCCGGCAACCTGAACGTTGAGCAGAAACTGGCTGAGCTGCCGCAAACTCTGCCGAGCTTCGGCCCCAGCTCCAACAACCCTGGTGACGGCACCGCACGCGTTGACCTTCGCGGTCTGGGCTCCTACCGCACCGTGGTACTGGTGAATGGCCGCCGTTACATCCCGGCTACCCAGACTGGTGTTGTTGACCTGAACACCATCCCGGGCACCCTGATCAAGAACGTTGACGTTGTAACCGGCGGTGCTTCCGCGGTATACGGTTCTGACGCTCTTGCCGGTGTTGTGAACTTCCAGATGGTTGACGACTTCGAAGGCGTTCAGATCACCAGCCTGTACGACGTAACTGGTGAAGGCGACGGTGCCAAGTCCAACATCGACATCACCATGGGCGGCAACTTCGCCGACGGTCGTGGTAACGCTGTTGTATACGCTTCCTGGTCTGACCGCGAGTCCGTATTCCAGGGCGACCGCGACTTCTCCAACGTTGCTCTGACCGAGAGTGGCGGCGAGCTGGTTCCGGGTGGTTCCTCCGGTATCCCGGGCACTCGCGTGTTCGATACCAACACCACCTTCAACTCAGACGGCACTTCCCGCGCGTTCCAGGATCCGGCTGATCGCTTCAACTACGCCCCGGATAACTACCTGCAGCTGCCGCAGGAGCGCTTCCTGGTGTCTTCCTTCGCGCACTACGATATCAGCGACAAGCTGACTGCCTACGGCGAAATGGCTTTCGCACATAACGAAGTGCCGCAGGAGCTGGCTCCGACTCCGGCGTTCACCACTGTGTCTGTGAACCCGAACACTCCGTTCTTCGACGCCGCCTATCAGGACACACTGCGTCAAATGAACATCGACGCGGGTCTGGATCCGAACGCCCCGGTTGATCTGTTCGTTGGCCGCCGTATGGTCGAAAACGGCCCGCGTCAGTCACTGGATACCCGTGACGGCTTCCGCATCCTGGCCGGCTTCCGTGGCGACATCAACGACGATTGGTCCTACGACACCTACTACAGCTACGCCAACCTGGAAAACACCAACCTGCTGAACAACGACGTTGCGGCTTCCCGCTTCCGTCAGGCTATTCTGGTGAACGATGCTGGCACTGCGTGTCAGGACACTTCCAATGGCTGTGTACCGCTGAACATCTGGGGCGAAGGCAACATCTCCCAGGAAGCAGTGAACTTCGTCAACGTTGGCGCTACCAACGTGACCAGCATTACTCAGGAAGTTCTGTCTGCTAGCATGTCCGGCGTTCTGGGCGCCCTGCCGACTTCCGACGAGCCGGTTGCCGTAGTATTCGGTCTGGAGCACCGCAACGACGAATCTACCTACCGTCCGGACTCCTTCCTGTCTGCGGGTGACGTACTGGGCTTCAACGCCGGTAAAGCAACTGTAGGTAGCTACAGCGCCGACGAAGTCTTCTCCGAGGTGAACGTACCGCTGCTGCAAGGCAAGCCGGGTGTTGAGAGCCTGTCTCTGTGGGGCGCCGTGCGCTACTCTGACTACTCCAACATCGGTGGCGTAACTTCCTTCGCGACCGCGATGAACTACTCGCCGATCGAGATGCTGAAGATCCGCGCCGGTTACCAGCAGGCCGTACGCGCGCCTAACGTATCCGAGCTGTTCCTGGGTCAGTCCAACGGCTTCCCGTCTGCTGACGACCCCTGTGCAGCTGGCAACGTTACCACCGACACCGACACTGCTCTGTGTGCCGCCACTGGCGTTACCGCCGGCAGCTTCACCCAGGCCAACTCCCAGATCGAAGGTATGTTCGGTGGTAACCCGGATCTGCAGGAAGAAACCTCCAACACCTTCACCTTCGGTGTTGTTGTTGAGCCGATGGACGGTCTCGACATCGCTGTTGACTACTACAACATCGAAATCGAAGATGCCATTGACGTACTGGGCGGCGGTGTAAACAACGTTCTGGATCTGTGCTACAACGTTGTTAAAGACATCAACTCTCCGTTCTGTAAGGCGATCTCTCGCCGCAGCGATGGCAACGTTCGGATCGTTAACGTACTGAACGAAAACATCGGCCTGATCGAAACCAACGGCATTGACCTCAACGTCAACTACGGCACCGATCTGGCTTTCGGTATTGACGGCGGTTCTTACCTGAGCGTAGGCTTCAGCAGCACCTTCCTGCTGGACTACGACCAGACCCCGATTGCCGACCTGCCTGACCGTGTTAACTACTGCGCCGGTAACTTCGGTAACACCTGTGGCTCTCCGCGTCAGGAAGTTAACTGGAATAGCCGTATCACCTGGTCCAGCGGCCCGCTGACTCTGTCCGCTCTGGTTCGCTACCTGGGTGAAACCAACGACGACGTGATCGAGAACAACGACGTAGCGGCTTCCGATCTGGTTGTACCGTCTCTGGATGCAGAAACTTATCTGGATCTGAGCGTTGGTTACGCCATGACCGAAAACCTGGACCTGAACTTTGGTATCAAGAATGCCCTGGACACCGAACCGACTCCGCTCGGCGATGCTCAGGAGCAGGCGAATACCTTCCCGTCCACCTACGATCTGCTCGGTCCGCGCTACTTCCTGAGCGCGAGCTACAAGTTTGACTAAGTCAAACTTGTAACTAACTGAAGTAGGGAAACGGCGAGCATTGCTCGCCGTTTCTTTTTATGATGTAAAACTATGAACAAGAAGCCTGCCAACCCTCAGTTACTCACCAGCCTCTACGGTATGATCAACAGTGGACAGGCGTCACTGGCCTTGCCACAAATTCAGCAGTTACTGTCCAACAACGCCAAAGACCCCAATGTTTTACATCTGGCTGCCCTCGCGCATGCCGCCACGGGAAATACTGCCGAAGCTAAACACTTCTTTACCCAGACGCTCAAAGTAAATGGCCGACAACCGGCAGCACATAATAATTTCGCCAACTTCCTCAAACAGCAGAACATGCCCGAACAGGCGCGACAGCACTATCACAGCGCAACCGCCCTGGCCCCCAAGTTCAGCGATGCCTGGCGCAATCTGGCAATACTTGAGTATGAACTGGCTGAACTAGACCCTGCTTACAAGCACGCCCAAAAGGCAAGCGAGATTGCGCCAAACAACCCCGCGGCCTACACGCTACTGGGTAATATCTGCAGAAAAAGTGATCGCCATGAAGACGCTATCGAATATTTTCAGCGCGCGATCAATTTAAAACCTAATTATGTGAATGCCATCTACGGCCTGGCGATTACTTATACCGCCCTCGAAGAAAACGAACGGGCTATTACGCTGCTGGAGCAGGCGCTTCGCATAAACCCGGGAACCGCCGAATTTCAATATGCGACGGCACTGGCACAACTGAACCTCGGCGAATACCAGCAAGCACTCACTACGCTGGAAGAGTTACTAAAGAATCACCCTCTATATATCGATGCGCACCGCACCCTTAACGAGGTCTATTGGCAACAGGGTGACCAGGCAGCTTTCTGTTCCAGTTATAAAAACATTCCCTCTCCCCAGCGACAGAACATCGCTATCGCCATAGCTCATATCGAAAACCTCTTGGCAGTAAACCGGGTTGAAGAAGCCGAGCGAGAACTCGACAATAATTGGAACGACTCCCGCGATCCCAGAATCCTCTTTTTACGCGGCAAGGTTGCAGAAGAACAGGGCGATATCGGTTCTGCCACACTACAGTATGAAGAAGCCTTTACCCAGCATCCCGAATTGACTGTCGCCAAGCAATTTTTTATCGCTCTAATCAAGTCAGCGCAGTTCGACCGGGCGGAAAAACTTATCTCGGACTATCTAAATAGAGCGCCAGACGATCAATTGCTGTGGGCATTACAAGGCACCTGCTGGAAAATGCTCGGGGATCCCCGCTATCACTGGCTGACAAAAGACAATGCCTTTGTGCAGCGTTTCGAAATCCCAACCCCGAATGGCTACGCCAATAAAAATGAGTTCCTCGATCAGTTAAAGGAGACGCTGATCGAAATGCACAACTTAAAAGCCCAGCCGCTTAACCAGTCAGTTCGTGCTGGAGTACAAACGCCTGGGCGCCTGTTGCACAAAAAGCACCCTGTAATAATGGCCTTACGGAGCAGTCTTGCCGAGATAGTGACGGAATATATTTCGGCCTTGCCGACGGACAAGACGCATCCCCTGTTGCGCAGAAAATCTGGAGACTTCGTTTTTTCAGGCTCCTGGTCCGTCTTACTGAAAGGAGGTGGACATCATGTCAGCCATGTGCACCCACAGGGATGGATTAGCTCTGCTTTTTACGTGGCAGTGCCACAAGTGATTCCCGACGAAGCAAACAAAGATGGCGGTGACATCTATTTCGGCCGCTCTCCTTATGAGCTTGGCAGTAGAGACATGATTGAGAAGCAAGTGACCCCCGAAGCCGGGACACTTGTTCTGTTCCCGTCATACACCTGGCACGGCACCGTACCGCTATCCGGGAATGAAGAAAAAGTAAGGATCACAACGCCGTTTGATGCTGTGCCTGCGGCAAAGACCGACAAATAGTTGATTTAGAAGGACAACTCACCGCGACGTAGCCAGCCCGTAATTGAAAAGCGGCTACCTCTGGCAAAAGGGGTCACGTAGGAAACCGAATGCTTTCTCGGTACTTTAAACACATTAATTGCGTTGAACGTAGGGACCAGGGTTTTTACCACTTCCTGATCATCCAACACATGGAAAAGGCCACCCCAGTCCGAGTTCCAGTTCGGGGTAAGATTTAGAACATACGCTGCCACTCGGCCCTTGCCTTGAACATTATCGTCATGCTCCTTAAGAAAATGCCCCCGCTCGAAGCTAGTCGCCTGAACATCAGCGAAGGAGATACTGTCATCCCCGACTAAAGTTCGCATCATGCTTAGGAACTCCGAACTATTTACCAGCTCAAAAACCTCGTTTAGGTCACTATCTGGTAGTAGCTTCTTGGCGTAGATATCAAATATGGGGATGCTTTTATAGAAATATTGGAAATCTGTCGCTGCCTGAGCCCAGACCACTTCTGAAAGCGTTTTTTTCTGCTGCTCTGTCCAACTACAGAAATCCCTGTAACTCAGGTCGACATGGCTTCCCAGCTTATTGAATGCTAGATTCCATTCGCGCTGCGACTCAAGTAGGCTATGTAGTGCCTGAGCTGAATCCTGGCGGAGGAAGTCTCGCACCTGAATCACACCTTGCTCGGCAAACTCTGCCTTATGTGCTTCAATATCCAATAATTCTGAAATATGGTACATTGTCGGACCTATGCGCACCGCCAAGCGGGACCAAAAACTCTAAAAGCGCCTCTGCCGGGAATAGAATTCCCTGCTAAATATTTTCCGTCTATTGTACCAGAGATACTCAACCGGTATGAATCACCCCGACCCCTTCACAGCGGCGGAACAGGCCATCCGTAGCGGTAACATTCAAAAAGCATGCGAGCTCCTGCAGGCCAACCTTAGCGATGCTAGGAATTTTGTAAAAACCCGCATTACATTAGCCGAACTCTATCTCCGCCAACGGAGGTACGACCAGGCCCGAAAGCTTCTGTCTGAAGTAATCTCTCGTACTCCAGAACAAGTGCATGCACATACATTGCTTGCATATGCCGCCAGAAACCAGGGCGACACATCTATAGCAGCGAAACACTTGGAGCAGGCCAGCAACATAAAGTCCGCCAGCCAAAATGAACTGAAATTTATTTCAGGTGAATTTATGGCGCTCGGGGCATATCGAGCGGCCGTTCAAGTAATAAAGAAAATTGATCCGATGGATGCACAATGCTTCTATCACCTTGGCCTTGCCTACTTTAAGCTGGGCGAGATCGGCAAGGCACTACCTATCTACCGCAAGCTTTTTTCCAGCATTTCCGATAGCGCAACTATAGCTCGGGAACTATCTTTAGTTGCCGCAGCATTCAGAGAATACAAAACAGCTGTAGAAGCATTTAGTCGATATATAGATCTAATCCAGCCCACTGCTACAGATTTTTTAAAGTTTGCCGACCTGCAGTTGATGAACCGCAACATCTCTGAAAGTGAAAAGCATCTTGCGAAAGCCTTTGACATAGGAGAAAACAGTGCCCAAGCTCGATTGCTCCAGGCAAGACTTTCTCGACTAAAAGGCGATTATTCAAAGTCGCTTTCAGAAGCGAAAAACGTTGTTAAAGAGTTACCTGAGTCCGGTACCGCATGGAAGATTGTTTCAGAGCTAATCGAGCCAACCGAGATTGACGCGAATCTTATCAGTCAATTGAAGAGGGCTATATCCTCGCCTGCCATGGGTGACCAGGATAAAGAGGAAGCCCAATTTGCTCTTTCGGAACTTTACACCAAGTTAGAAAAATATGAGCTGGCATACAAGGAGATGTGTGCCGCCAACCAAATCAAGTTGCGAGCTCTTCATGAACAGGGTATTCGGTACGACCGCCAGAAGACTGAGTCACTGTTCAATAAGATCCGACAAGCTTATGCGGACTCCGCTCTATTGCAATCCTCGACTGACCCACATAGCCCGGTATTTATTGTCGGCATGCCAAGATCAGGCACAACGGTAATCAACCGAATTGTCGAGATGTCGGGGAGACTGCAATGCATCGGAGAAAGTGAAGCAATTCCATATATACATTCTCAGCTGCAACTTCGATTCGGCGGTGGAAGTGAAGAATTCGCAAAAAACCTAACTGCGAAAGACTGGAATCAGCTAGCTGCTGACTACCTCCACCAAGCGGACGATAGAGGCCTGGAAATTGCCGATAAGATGCCAAGCAACTTCCTCTATGTCGGCATGATCTTATCAATGTTTCCCCACGCCCGAATTGTACAGCTGAGAAAGAATCCATTTGATGTATGCATGTCTATTTTCGCCAAGCCTTTCCCTGAAGGTCACAACTATGCTTGCGACGTAAATGATCTCGCCCACTATTATTTCCAAGCAAATAGACTCATGGATTTCTGGTCACAAAAATTTCGAGACCAGGTTTTCGACATTAATTTTGACCAATTCCTTGAATCACCTAACCGTATCGGCAAGCAACTTTTCTCGTTTTTGGGGTATGAGTGGAGCGCTGAGTATCTGGCTCCCCCAAAAAAAGCCTCGCACGCCTTTACTTTCAGCGAGCTACAAGTACGAAAGCCGATTGATAAAAGCGAGGCTGAAAAATGGAAGCCATTTTTCAAGGTCGCATTCGATCTCAGTGCTGCCATCAACTCTGAAGCCCTTGAATCACCTGATCGTCAATAGCTGAAAGGGCAAATTAGAGAGCTTTAAAATGCAATACAGATTAAACCATGAACTCGACATAGAAGCCTGGACGCCAGAGTATGCCAAGGACATGCGGTGCCGCGTTACCAACATACTTGATCCAGAGTCTGCACGCACAATGACGCAGACAATTCTGGAAAATGCAGAGTTCAAACAGGCGCATATTTCAGAAAACAAATATCGAGAGATTTCGAAGGAAGAGTTCTCTAAGTTGGACATCGCCAAACGCCAGGCTCTGGTCCGGGAAGTATACACGCTGGCCCGCGAAGGCATCGGATTTTGGTATGGACGACAAGGCCTCAACAAAGGGATCACGGGCCCACTGGAAGAAATTCGGCAATGGCTGGGTAGTGAAGAGACGCTTGACGCTGTCAGAAAGGTAACCGGCATCGCATCGTTGACTCCTCCCTCCGCACAAATCACTTCATTTGCGCCCGGAGATTTTCTTACTCGCCACAAGGACGATGTAACCGCAGAGAAGAGGAAAGTGGCTTTCGTCCTCAACCTGACAGAAAATTGGCATCCAGACTGGGGCGGGCTCTTGCAGTTTTTCCGCGACAGTGGCGAAACCAGGGATTCCTGGTCCCCCGTTTTCAACAGCCTATGCCTGTTCGATGTCAAACATGTACATTCCGTGACTTGCATCGCGCCTTTCTCACCAAAAGTGCGCTTAGCTATCAGCGGCTGGTTTCACGAAAAAATCTAGCTGCGAGCAATCCGCCCCGTCATACTCAAATTACATATTCCTGGCTCGCTATGCGCTCTTTTCCACTTCATGCAGCCTTTTCAGGCAGGCCCATCCCGCGCCACCTGACCGACCAAGCGAGACTCTGACACCTTAAAAACGGGGGCGCAGCCCCCGCCAAACGGGATAACGCTTCAATGCGCTAAATATTCCTATCTGTCTCACTCCCTATATTATCTTCAAGCTAGACCACGTCACTCACTCAGCACAGCCCGCTGTACTTGGAGTTAGAATGCATACTATTCGCACTCCTGCGCGTTAGACCATAAAAGACCGGTAAGAAACAATGGATACCTTAACAGCCTTCCTGACACTACTCTTCGTCATGGACCCACTGGGAAATATCCCAGTTTTCCTCGCGGCACTGAAGAATGTGCCTCAACGTCGCCAGCTCTACGTCATCATGCGTGAGCTGGTCTTCGCACTAATAGTACTGCTGGTATTCCTCTACGGCGGCCGCTATGTGCTGGCTTGGCTCGGCCTGTCGCAGGAAGCGATACGTATTGCCGGCGCGATTATTCTGTTTTTGATCTCGCTGCGCATGGTTTTCCCGACCGAGGGCGGAATCATGGGAGAGCGCCTGGAGGGCGAGCCCTTCTTCGTACCCCTCGCAGTGCCGTTAGTTGCAGGCCCCTCTACGATGGCCATCCTGATGCTGATGACAAACAGCGAAGGCGAGCAATTAATGGATTGGACTCTGGCGCTACTGGGTGCCTGGGGTGTTTCTTCGGTGATATTGCTGGCGTCTGCACCGCTGGCCCGATTGCTTGGGAACCGCGGTCTGATCGCCGTCGAGCGGCTGATGGGAATGGTCCTGGTAATGCTCTCCGTGCAGCTTTTCCTCGACGGAATGAAACAGAGCCTCGCTTAACTCCTCCTCAGCAGCCTCTTTCGCAACGAGAGAGGCTGAATATTTTTCGACCAATCCAGTTTCCCCCCATTCAGAGAGCCCCCCTGTCTGTTTTTCAACCAACATTTTCTAATTGCTCACAAACTTTACATTTGACAGTTACATACTCCGAATTCAATAACGGCTATAAAAATATCACTTAATTATTGGTTTTTGCGGACATATATTTTTTGCGCCGCTCAAAAAAAAACCATTCCGCTCAAAATGCGCACCGCCCGAAAGTCAGTTCCGCGATACCTGAATGTCACGTTAGTTCCATAATTTTATTTGATGCATTAAAGTCAGCTCGCGCATTAAATGCTACAAGCTAATAAACGCATTATAAGTACCCTAAGTACATAAAAGGATGCATTATGATCAAGACCAAACTGAGCGTTGCCATTGCAGCTCTGGGCACTATCGCCAGCACCGGCGCGCTGGCCCAGGACGCAGTACCCGGACCGGAAGTTGAAGAGGTAGTTGTTACCGGTTCACGTATTGCCCGCGACCCTCTCTCCACCACCGGCCCTATCACCATCGTTGACTCCGAAGCAATCCAGCGCTCCGGCGTTGGCACCATCGATGAGCTGCTGACCCAGCTGCCGTCCATGGGCACCAACGGCATCAACGCCAACGACAACAATGGCGGCCAGGGCCTGGCGTTTGTCGACCTGCGTAACCTGGGTTCTGCGCGTACCCTGGTTCTGGTTAACGGTCGTCGTTTTGTATCCTCCAGCTCCGGCGTCAGCTCCGCGGTGGATATGAACAATATCCCGGTTGATATGATCGACCGTATCGAAGTGCTGACCGACGGCGCTTCCGCGGTATACGGCTCCGACGCCGTTGCCGGTGTTATCAACGTGGTTATGAAGAAATCCGTAGACGGTGTTCGCGTAAGCGCCCGCGCCGGCTCCACCACAGAGGGTGGCGGCGAGAACGGTGACTTCTCCATCACCTTCGGCGGCGAGGGTGAGCGCGGCAGTTTTATCGGCAATATCAGCCATGCACAGCGCGACGAAATTACCTATCAGGACCGCGAGTGGGCAGGCCTGCGCAGCTCCATGTCCCCGACCGGCAACATCTTCACCGATTACGGCAGCTTTACCGTGGGTGAAGACGGAGAGACTCTGGCTTCCGGCTACACCCCTTACGACATCGGTCAGTACATGTGGCTATCCGGCGCCATGGAGCGCACGGCCGCAACCCTGAACGGCAACTACTCCATCACCGATGCGGTAGAGCTGTATGGCGAAGCGAGCTTCACCACCAAGACCACTAACCAGCAGCTGGCTGCCCAGCCGATGTACGCCGGTAACGGCCTGGCGCTGACTCCGGATCACATGCCGGCAGAAGTGCAGGCGCAACTGCAGCAAGCCTGGCAAGCGGCAGAAGACGCCTACCAAATCGATCTGGCGGCATATCAGGCTGCGCACGCTGCCTGGGTAGCCCAGGGCAGCCCGAAAGGCCTGGAGCCAAAAATGCCGGTCGCTTCCCACGGCACCAGCTGGGACAGCGGCGCGTTTGATGTACGCCTGCGTCCGGTTGCCGGCGGTACCCGCGACTATGAGCAGACCACCGACACCTACCGTATCGTCACCGGCCTGCGCGGCGACCTGGCCAACGGCTGGGGTTGGGATACTTTCCTGAGCTACGGCAAGAACGAAGGTGAGAACAGCACCACCAACTCCTACAACAAGGCCAAACTGCAGCAAGTCCTGAACGGCACTTCGCCGATCGCCAACCCGCAGTTCCTCGGCGGCATCGGCGCGGATGTGATCGACTACATCCGCTACGACGACAAAGAGAACAATGAGTACGAACTGGTTAATGTCGGCGCCAGCCTGACCGGCGACATCGAAGCCATCCAGTTCCCGGGCGGCGCCCTCGGCTTCGCCACCGGTGTTGAATACCGCGAGGAATCTGGCGAGTTCAATCCGAGCGTGGAAACCCAGAGCGGCGATACCTTCGGCAACCAGCAGGACGCAACTGCCGGTGAATACTCCGTAACCGAAGTCTTTGCCGAATTTAACCTGCCGATTCTGGCCGGCGCCAAGTACGCGGAAGAGCTGTCTGCCGACGTTGCGGTTCGCTACTCCGACTTTGACACCTTTGGTGGCCAGAGCACCGGTAAGATCGGCCTGGTGTACGCGCCGACCGAAGACCTGCGTTTCCGCACCAGCATCTCCACCGCCTTCCGCGCTCCGGGAATCTACGAGCTGTTCAGCGGTGCCGCGCAGAGCTACGAGTACCTGATCGATCCGTGTGACAACGGCACCACCAATACCACCGGCGTTGGCGCTAATTGTCAGGCGGCCATCGTTCAGTCCGGCAATCAGGTACCGACCAATATCGGCGGCAACCCGGATCTGCAACCGGAAGAAGCGAAAACCTTCACCGCCGGCGTAGTCTGGACTCCGTCCTTCGCGGACGATCTGTCCATCACCCTGGACTACTTCGACATCGAGGTGGAAGACGCGATCACTTCTCCGGACCTGCAGCGCATTCTGGATGACTGCTACCGTGCTGGTATCGCCTCCGCCTGTGACCGCGTAGTGCGTAACAACAACGGTGCGGGTCAGATCGTCGCTCTGGAAGGTGCACTGATGAACATCGGTGAGATCACCACCAAGGGTATCGACATCGACGTAGTACAGAACTTCCACTACGACGCTGGCCAGCTGGCCCTGCGCGCTCAGGCGACTCGCCTGCTCGAGTACGAGGAGTTCAACTCTCAGACCGGCCAGACTACTGACCGCCTGGATTACATCGGCACCACCGATACCGCCTACGTAAAATGGCGCGGTCTGGCCAGCGCCACCTGGTACGGCAACGGCTGGGATCTGGGCGCTGACGTTCAGCACCTGAGCGATGGCCACAGCCCTTACATGGACGTACCGTCTCACACCTACCTGAACCTGAAGGCAGGCTGGGACGTGAACGACGCTACCCGTGTGAGCGCAGGTATCGACAATGTGACTGATCGTGAACCGGCGACCACCTCCGGTTCCGACTGGAACAGCGCCTACGACTTCCAGGGCCGTTACGCCTGGGCTGGTGTCAGCTACCAGTTCTAAGTGACGACTCAATAAGTCTATGTGACAAGGGGCGCCCGATGGGCGCCCCTTTTTTATGGATACTGCACTGGTTGATTGCTTGAGCCTGCGACGGGCTTATTCGCGCTGCTGCCTCATTACCATCCAAGCATGTCCGACAGTTCAGGGCGCCGTTGCCGCCTGATAACGTTGATTGTCGGAGCAGGGGCCTCAGGATTCATATCTGGCTGCGACCGCTTGAGGTATTCCAGTTTGCGCAAATAGGCATTCTTGGTGCCCTGATTTTCCGCCAGGGCAAAGGCCTCCCTGAAGCTCTCCCGGGAGTCCTCCACTTCACCCAGCCTGAAGCTGGTCAGCCCCATCAGAAAATGGAAACGGTGATCATCCTCGTACTTCCACAAGGCGCGACGCAGCTGTTTTTTCGCCCGCTGATATTCCCCGTGTTCATAGGCATTACGCGCCTGGTAGAAAAGGTAATAGGGATTGCGTTCGCGGTGATATTTCGCCCGCTGGGCATAGTACTCGGCCAGCTCCACTCGGCCAGAGTGACGGTAGAGGCGCTCCAGATTACTGATGGCCACCAGATGGCTGGCATTTAACGCGAGCGCCTGGCGATAGCTCTGTTGCGCTTCATGCTGGTGACCGAAACGACTGTACAACGCGCCCAGATTGGACCAGAGGTCACTGTCGCCGGGGCGCAACGCCAGCGCCTTGCGCAGATGCAGGAATGCCGTCGCTCGCTCGCCCTGCTGCATCAGTTCGATACCGCGATTGCTGTAGTACTGGGCAAAGGCGGCGATATCGGAGAGCTTGCGCTGATCGTAAATCGGGTCATAGGCCGCGAGATTGAAGTCCACCACCCGGCGTCCGCGTGTATTTTCCGACACCATATTGATGTGGCGATAGACCACGAACGTCTGCGCTTCGTCGTGCCCCCATACCGGCGGCACATCCACCTGATTGAAATAGGCTTCGGCACCCAGCTCGCGCGCCATCGCGACCATCATCAGCGTAAACGCCAGGCAGTTCCCGCGCTGCTGGCGATAGGTCTCCATCGCGGACAGGGTGCTGTCTTCATCATACTCGACGTGAAACTCGCGCCGCTCAAATGCGCGGATCAGTTCCGCCAGGCGCCGCCGCGGGCTGGCATCCGGCGCCACCGTTGCCAGATAGGCGCGCATTTCCGGCGTCAGTGCCAGCAGATCCTCCTCGGGCAGGCTGGCCATATCGACGGGCTGGCCCAGTATCACCGCGCCGCTCAGGGCAGACTCGATATCAATGGCTGAACTTTCGCGCGGCGGGTTACTGGCGCAGCCGGTCAGGAAGCACAGCAGAAGTATCAGGATCGGGGTTTTCATCATTATTTTCCCCTGTGGACCAAATTCTATACAGCATTTACCACTAAACGGGCCGGCTGTGAATACCCCCGCGGCAAATCATACGGTTTCAACTGCAACGATTCGCCTGCCTAACGGACAACTGTTACACTTCCGGGGTTTCTTTTGGAAGCTCTGGGCACAGTCTGCAAAGCACTCGGGCGCGTTATCCCATCTATTGGCTATCACCGCTTGAGACACCGGCTGACCGAGGTTCCCCAATAACTATTACAGACAGAGGAACTTCTATGTCTTCTAATGTCGCGGACGTCACCACGACGGCCACTACTACCGGTTCGGGCGAGTTGCTCGGCCACCCCAAAGGGCTCTACATATGTTTTGCCACCGAGCTCTGGGAGCGCTTCTCCTTCTACGGCATGAAGTATCTGCTCCTCCTTTACCTCACCAAGTACCACCTGTTTACCGATAGCGCCGGCTATGACGTGCTCGGAGCCTATGCCGGCCTCGTATATGCACTGCCGCTGATCGGCGGCCTGCTGGCCGACCGCTACCTGGGCATGCGCAAGGCGGTACTGTTCGGCGGTATCCTGCTGTGCCTGGGGCACCTGTTGATGGCGGTGGAAGGGCACCAGGCCATTACCTATGCGGCGGGCACTCTCCTCAGTGAGGCCATCACCCTGAACGACGGCACCGTGATCGCCGCCGGCACCACGCTGGCCAGCGATGTGGTCATTCAGGATGTGGTCGCCCTGAAAGTGTTCTTTATGGCACTGGCATTGATCACCGTGGGGGTCGGCTTCCTGAAACCGAACATCTCCACCATCGTCGGTCAGCTCTACAGCAAGAATGACCCGCGTCGCGATGCCGGCTTCACTATCTTCTACATGGGCATCAACGTCGGCTCCTTCATCGCCACCCTGCTGTGCGGCTGGCTCGGGGAAACCTACGGCTGGGGCTACGGCTTCGGCCTCGCCGGTATCGGCATGGTGGTCGGCCTGATTACCTTCCTGTGGGGCCAGAAATACCTGGACGGCCTGGCCGAGCCGAGCCGCCCGGAAGTGCTGAAGCAGAAAGCCATCGGCCCGATCAACAAGGAATGGGCCGTGTACCTGGGCGGCATCGCCTCCCTGGCCGTGGTCTGGTTCCTGGTACAGAGCGAGCCGGTCGTGCACCTGGCGCAGAACAGCCTGCTGATCGTCGCCATCGTCGGCCTGATCCTGTTCTCCATGCTGCACCAAGATAGCAAGGGCAAGGATCCGATTGCGATAGGTGTGGCAGTGGCAACCGCGACGCTGGGCCTGATTTGGGCGTTCGCTGGCACGCTTGCGCCGGAATGGATGGAATACAAATCTAATCTTGATCCGTTGGTAGCTGGCGAAGTAAATACCGTACTCGCCGGTATTACCCCGATCATTGACTGGATCGTTACCGATGTCGACAAGTGGCTGGGTGTCATGCTGCTGAGCCTGGTAGGCTTTATCGGCTACGGCTTTACCCGCCACTACAGCGAGGAGTTCTCCCGCACCGTGGTGCTGATGGTACTGATCACCTCCACCATCGTGTTCTGGGCGCTGTTTGAGCAGTCCGCCGGCTCCATGACCCTGTATGCCGACCGCGTACTGGATCGTACCGTTGGCGACGGCGAGATCCGCGCGTCCATGTTCGGCTCTCTGAACGCCGGCTTTATCATGCTGCTGGCCATTCCGTTCGCCGCCCTGTGGGTGTGGCTGGGCAAGCGCGGCTGGGAGCCCAGCACGCCGGTCAAGTTCGGCCTCGGCATCATCCAGGCCGGCCTGGGCTTCGGCGCGCTGGTACTGGGCGCGGCTTTCCCGACCGAAGCCGGCAAAGTGGCAATGATCTGGCTGGTGCTGGCCTACCTGCTGCACACCACCGGTGAGCTGTGCCTGTCTCCGGTCGGCCTGTCCGCGGTGACCAAGCTGTCCATCGGCAAAGTCGTGAGCGTGAGCATGGGTACCTGGTTCCTGGCGACCGCCCTGTCCGAGACTGTGGCTACCCGTATCGGTAAGATGGCCGCGGTACCTCAGGAGGGCGCCACCGACCTGGCTTCTACCCTGTCCACCTACACCAGCCTCTACGAGTACCTGATGTGGTGGGGCCTCGGCGTCGGCGCGCTGATGATCGTCATCTCGCCGCTGCTGAAGAGAGGCATGTGCGGCATCCGTTAAGCACGGATACCCAAAACGCAAAAAGGCCGCTGCGGAAGCAGCGGCCTTTTTTGTTTTAAACGACTGTATTTGGGCGAAACCCAAGGTTCGCCCCTACCTCCTTTTGTCGTCATGCCGGCGCAGGCCGGAATCCAGGGGTTCCAGCTCTGGATGCCGGCCTGCGCCGGAACGACGAGGAGTTTTTATCGAAGCCATCCAGAATTCGCCCCATCAGCCGAGAAGCAATCCGGCGTTCAGCCAGATAAATCGCAACCCAATCACACAGAGCAGACCGGCAAAACAGTTCTTCAACAGTTGCGGTGACAGGCGGTGGGCCAGGTTGGCGCCGAAGCGGGCGAAAGGCGTGCTGGCGAGTACTATGCCGAAAAACGCCGGCCAGTAGATATAGCCGCTGCTCCAGCGCGGCAGGAGTTCGTACCCCCAACCCTGCACGGCAAAACTGATGGCGCCGGCCACCGCGATCGGCAGGCCACAGGCGGCGGAGGTGGCGACAGCGCGCTGCATCTGCACGCGGCAGCGGGACAGGAAAGGTACCGTCAGCGAACCGCCGCCGATCCCAAAGATCGCCGAGGCCCAGCCGATAATGCCACCGACGCCGGCCAGCAGTGGTGCACTGGGCAGTCCGCTGGCGTCATCCGGCAACTGTCCGCGACGCAGGCCGGCAAGCCACATTCTCGCCGCAATCACCAGTGCAAATACGCCGATCAACAGCTGCAGCCAGGCACCCGGCAGTAAGTGGGCGGTTACACCGCCGAGCCAGGAGCCCAGCAATATACCCGGTGTCATGGATAGGAAGATGGACCAATCCACCGCACCTTTCAGATGGTGGGTGCGAATCGAGCTGAGCGAAGTGATGACGATAGTGGCCAGGGAAGTCGCCACCGCCATATGGGTCAGGATTTCCGGCGCTATACCCATAGCGGTGAAGACCAGCACCAATGCCGGCACGATAATAAGACCGCCGCCAACGCCGAACAGGCCGGCGATGGTACCGGCGGCGGCGCCGACCAGCAGATAGATCAGTAGCGTTTCCATTGCCCTCCCCCCGGCCTGACTCCCGTGGCGCGGGAGGCGGGCCGCAATATTTCACCGCAAAGCGGCACCGTGAAGTTGAACGCGGATACAGTCCGCAATCAGCCGCGGCTGTCGACATTCAGCCAGTCAAAACCCTGCTGCTGGCAGGCAAAAATGCAGTTCGCGACCCGCTCGGCCGCGTCCGCCAGGGCCTCACGGGCCAGCTCGAGGCTGTTGTTCTTTTCGCTGATATGCGCGACGACCAGGTGCTGTAGCTGATCGCAGCCAACCCGCTGCAGAAAGCCCGCGGCCTGCTGATTACTCAGGTGGCCGTAGGCACCGCCGACGCGTCGCTTCAGGGAAGGTGGATAGGGCCCCTGGGCCAGCATCTGCGGATCGTGGTTGGCCTCCAGCAACAGCGCGTCGCAGTCGCCGAAATGCTCTTCGATATGGGGGGTCACCGTACCGAGATCCGTGAGCAGGCCAAGGCTGCTGCCGCGGGCACGGAATACGAACTGCGCGGCCTCGCGGGCATCGTGCGGCACGGCCACCGGGGTAACGTGGATATCTGCCACGGCAAACGGCTGGTGCCCCTCGATCAGGTGCAACTGGGGCAGTTTGCCGATGTCGCGCGCGCGGAAAGTGCCGGGGGTCAGATAGACCGGCAGGCCGTACTTGCGTGCCAGCGGGGCGACACCGGACAGGTGATCGCTGTGCTCGTGGGTTACCAGAATCGCGGACAGCTCGGCCGGGGACATACCGAGCCGCGCCATGCGCCGCTCGGTTTCCTTGATGGTGAAACCGCAGTCCACCAGCAGACAGTGGTCGCCACTGGCGACCAGCGTGCCGTTGCCTTTGCTGCCGCTTCCCAGTGAGGCGAAGCGAAGGGCCATTGAGCGACCCTTAAATCAGGTTCTGGCGGATCGCCAGCAGCAGCTGTGAAGCCTTGGCGCGGGACAGCGGCTGGCCGCGGGTGTTGCGGATGCGCACCTCAATGACATCGTCGCCACCGCGCAGTATGACCAGATAACCGGGGTACTCCGCCGCCGGTGCACCGCCGATTCCCTGCATATCGGTAAACAGGGCCGGTTGGGCATCGCTGGCTGTGTCAATGTTGGCCAGGATCTGCTGCAGGGTTACGGCTTCGGCTCGCTTGGCCAGCTTGTCTTCACCCTTCTTGCCCCAGGAGAACCAGCCGCCCTCGTCCTCATCGGACAGTTCGCGGTTCTCGTCAAAGGTGACGTAGAGGATACCGAGATCGGGATTTTCCTGGTGCAGGCGGTAGGCGCCGGCATTGACGGCGTGGGCAACCGTCGCCCAGGCGCGGTCCATCGCCAGCCCCATGGAAATATACGGTTCGCGGCCGGCCGGTTCCTGCAGCTGCACCTTGACCGAAGTACCGCCGATGGCCTGGGCTACCAGGGACGCAGCGGCACCGGTGGACTCTGCCGCCAGCGCAGAAGACATCTCATCGATCATCCAGCCCTCGCGTTCCGGGCTGGTTGATTGCTCCGGCCAGGTAACGGCGACAGTTGTCGGCGTTTCGGCCGGCAGGGAAAAGTGGCGCACATGAATTTCGGTGGTATCCGGCTGTACGCCCGATTCGACCCGCAGGCGGTACTTGTCCTTGATTTCCGGCGTTTCATTGAAGGTGAGCCAGGTGGTCTCCATGATGCCGGCGCTGGCATCGGACTTTTCCAGTCGCAGACCGGAGGTGCGCAGGAAGTAGTGCAGCTGCGGCCACACCTCGGCTGGGGGTTGACTGACCAATACCCAGCGTCGGTTGCCGAGCTTCTGGATCTTGACCCGGTCCAGGCCCACATTGACCGACAGCGCCTGCGGACGCGGCACTTCGAACTCGCCTTCCGTCAGCTCGTTGCTGGCAATCTGCGGAACTTCATACAGCTCCTCCTGATGCTTGGCGGTCACACCGGGGGGCATCTGCAGCGGCGGCAGGCTGTCCGCCCGCTGGTAGTCGTTGCTGCGGTCGCGAAAATAGCCCTCGTTGCCGAACATGCCACAACCGGTCAGCGTGATACCGGCGATACAGAGCACGGCTCCAGCGGTCAATCTTGTCATTATTACGTTCCTAATTAATCCTCGGTTCGCAGGTGTCAGAGTACACCTGCGCTGCGCAGTGCTTCGCGCACAGTGGCGTGGTGTTCCGGGGAGAGGCTGGTGAGCGGCAGGCGGATGCCGCCGTCGATACGCCCCATTTCCCGCAGCGCCCATTTCACCGGTATCGGGTTGGACTCCACAAACAGCACTTTGTGCAATATGCGGATGCGCTGGTCGATGGCCCGCGCCGTCTCCGCGTCGCCGCTGATCGCCGCCTCGCACATCTGCGCGACCGCGGCCGGCGCCACGTTGGCCGTTACGCTGATATCGCCGTGACCACCCATCAGCATCAGCTCCATCGCCGTGGCATCGTCACCGGAATAGATGGCGAAATCCTTCGGCAGTATGTCCATCAGCACGCGGGCGCGTTCAAGGTCACCGGTAGCCTCCTTGATGCCGACGATATTACTGATCGCCGAGAGACGCAGCACTGTCTCCGGCAGCATGTCGACAGCGGTACGGCCCGGTACATTGTAGAGAATTTGCGGTATGTCCACGGCTTTGGCGACCGTGCGGTAGTGCTGATACAGGCCCTCCTGGGTGGGCTTGTTGTAGTAAGGGGTAACCAACAGACAGGCATCGGCGCCGCATTTGGCCGCGTTTTCCGTCAGCTCGATCGCCTCGGTGGTGGAATTGGCACCGGTGCCGGCAATCACCGGGATACGACCGGCCACCTGATCGACCACGCGGCGGATCACTTCCAGGTGCTCATTGACATCGAGAGTGGCGGATTCACCGGTGGTTCCGACCGCGACCAGGGCCCGAGTGCCCTGTTCGATATGCCATTCCACCAGGTTGTGCAGGCTGTCCCAGTCCAGGCTGCCGTCTGCATACATTGGGGTAGCCAGCGCCACCATACTGCCGGTAAACATCCTCACTCCTTACTTTTCGCACTTGGCCCGGGCTAACACGCCGAAAAAGAAACCGGTATGTTACTGAGGGCACAGGATCTATGCCAGCGGCCAGGGCCTGATAATTCGGGATTCTCGGGCCTTATTTCGCCACTTTCCTGCGCTTCTTTTTCTTCTTGCGCACGCCTTCGTAAACGTTGGGCGCCCCTTCCGGGCGGGTTTTGAAGCGACGATGCACCCACATGTACTGTTCCGGGTTCTCGCGCATGCGCGCCTCTACAAACTGATTGACCAGCACCGCGTCCCGCAGTTCGTCGCCGGACGGAATTTCCTCGATCGGCGGATAGACCTTGACCCGGTAGCCGGCGCCGCCCTCCAGGCGCGTCACCGTGTAGGGCACCACCAACGCCCGCCCGACGCGGGCGAAGCGCGAGGTTCCGGTCACCGTCGCCGCCGGCACTCCGAACAGCGGCGCGAACACGCCCTGCTTGATGCCGTAGTCCTGGTCCGGCGCATACCAGACGGCGCGACCGCGCTGTAACGCTCGCAGCATGCCGCGTACGTCCTTACGCTGAAACACCTCAGAGTCCTCGCCGTGGCGCTCGCGCCCCTTGCGCTGCATATAGTCGTAGACCGGGTTCTTGTGCGGCCGGTACATACCGTCGATCTTGTGGCACAGGGACATAAACTGGGCGCCGATCTCCAGCGTGGTGAAATGCATCGCCAGCATCACCACCCCCTGGCCGCGAGACTGGGGCTCCTGCAGGTATTCCAGGCCCTCGATGGTAAAACGCTTGCGCAGCCAGCGGCTCGAGCGAAACCAGGCCATGCCGGTTTCCATCAGCGCGATGCCATTGGACTCGAAGTTGCGCCGCAGCAACTCGGCGCGCTGCGCATCACTCTGCTCGGGGAAGCACAGCGCCAGATTGCGCTCGGCGATGGTGCGGCGGCTCGGTGCCAGACGCAGCATCAGCCTGCCGAGCAGGCGTCCCAGCGCCAGCTGCCAGCGATACGGCAGCTGGGCGACGAGAAACCAGAGCGCAAATGAGAGCCAGGTGAGCCAGTAGCGCGGATGCAGCAGCGCCGCGCGGAATCGGGGTTTTTCCATCGGATGTTGTTATCTGGCCCGCGATATCACAGCGCCGGGCGAATTGGTCGAAAGCCGCGCATTATAGCGGAAGAAGGCGGGGACTGGGACGTAAGTGCTGGGGGCGCGCCGGCACGGCGTTGCCGGCGCCCGGGGTTCACGGGTCAGTGGCGCAGCAGGGTGTCCAGCTCATCGACTGCTTCACACCAGTCGGAGTCATCCTGTATCGCCTCCTGCAGGAACTCGCGCTGTACATCGGACCAGAATGGCGCCTTGGCCAACTTTTCATCGCCCTGCAGGTGGTGGCGAGCCAGAAACTCGTCAACGGCCGCATCCTCCGAGGGCAGTCCCAGCTGGGCAAAGAGATCGTTGAGGTTGTGATGTCCGGAGGTGTCCATAGTCGCTCCCGATTTATTTGCGTTCAGATCGACAAGTAAAAACCGATTCCATCAGTATAGTAAGCCATGGGCGCGGCAGGCCAGCCGCACTCAGGGCGCCGGATTGGGGTTCATGCCGTGCACAGACTCAATAGCGGCCAGCTGATCATCATCCAGCACCACGTCGACGCTGGCAATATTGCTGCGCAGCTGCTCCATTGTGGTGGCACCGATAATATTGGATGTCACGAACGGCTGCCGGTTGACGAAAGCGAGCGCCATCTGCGCCGGAACCAGGCCGAATTCGCGCGCCAGCGCCACGTAGGCCTCGGTCGCCTGCACCGCTCGCGGGCCGGTATAGCGCTGGAAGCGCTCGTACAGGGTCAGGCGCGCGCCGTCGGGCTTGCTGCCGCCCAGGTACTTGCCGGACAGGACACCAAAACCCAGAGGCGAATAGGCCAGCAGTCCGCACTTCTCGCGGATCGCCATCTCGGCACACCCCACTTCGAAGGTGCGGTTGAGCAGGCTGTAGGGGTTCTGGATGGAGGCGACGCGCGGCTTGTTGCCATGGGCGGCGAGGCGCAGGTATCTGTGCATGCCCCAGGGGGTCTCGTTGGAAACTCCGATATGGCGCACCTTGCCGGCCTTTACCAGCTCGTCCAGCGCATCCAGGGTCTCGGCGATGGCGATACCGTCATCATCGCCGTGCTCGTAGCCGAGGCGGCCGAAGAAATTGGCCTGACGCTCGGGCCAGTGCACCTGATATAGATCGATATAGTCGGTGCGCAGGCGCTTTAGGGAATCGTCGCAGGCCTCGAGTATCTGTGTGCGGTTCAGGCGCGGGCCGCCGCGGATATGGCCGACGCCGGAGTTTGCGTCGCCGCGGCCGGTGACCTTGGTGGCGAGTACAAATTTGTCGCGGTTACCCCGCGCCGCCTGCCAGTTGCCGATGTACTCCTCGGTGCGCCCCTGGGTCTCGGGTCGCGGCGGTACCGGGTACATCTCGGCGCAGTCGATAAAGTTCACCCCGTGATCCAGCGCGTAGTCCAGCTGTTCGAAAGCCTCCGCTTCCGTGTTCTGCTCACCGTAGGTCATGGTGCCGAGACAGATCAGGCTGACGTTGAGATCGGTGGTGCCGAGCTGGCGGTATTCCATGGAGAAGCTCCTGCAGATCAAAGAGGGTGATTATGCAGGCTCGGGGGGAGGAGTTGTAGGAGCGCTCGTTGGCCGCGATCTTGCTGGCTGCCTTAGGAAAGGTGCCGCAGTCAGAAAGCCCTGAGGCGGCCCTGCGGCCGGGGGCATTCGCTCAACAGCCTTATCGGCAAATGTTTCACGAACGCCCCCGGCCGCAGGGCCTTCACTTCCGGATTCGGATTGTTCCGAATCCGAGGATTATTTGAAATCCGCGTCGACTATCGGGCTGACATCGGCGTCGTAGTCGACACCGTCAACACCGAAACCGAACAGCTTCAGAAAATCCTCCTGATAGCCCTTGTAATCGGTCAGCTCGAACAGGTTTTCCTCGGTCACTTCCGGCCACAGCTTCTCGATCTTGGCCTGGGTCTCCGGGCGCAGCTCCTTGTCGTCCATGCGGAAACGGTTGGTATCGTCCAGGCGCGGCGTGTCGGTGTAGAGACCTTCGGTGTACAGGCGATACAGCTGTTCGATACAGCCCTCGTGAGTGCCCTCTTCCTTCATCACCTTGTAGACGAGGGAGATATACAGCGGCATCACCGGGATCGCGGAGCTGGACTGAGTCACCAGCGCTTTCAGTACCGCCACATTGGCATCGGCCTTGCCGCTGTCGCTGATCGCCTTGGCGGCGCGGTCCAGGTCTTCCTTCGCCTTGCCGATGGTGGCGTGGCCGTAGATCGGCCAGGTCAGTTTCTCGCCGATATAGGTGTAGGCAACGGTCTTGCAGTCGTCGGCCAGCACGCCGGCCTTACCCAGGGCGTCCATCCACAGTTCCCAATCTTCACCGCCCATGACTTTTACCGTCGCGGCGATCTCCTCTTCGCTCGCCGGCTCAACGGAAATGTCGGAGATTTCCAGCTTGTCGGTGTTCAGGTTCTTGGCGGTGTAGGACTTGCCGATCGGCTTCAGCACGGAGCTGTACAGTTCGCCGGTCTTCGGATCGGTGCGGCGCGGGGAGGCTAGGCTGTAGACCACCAGATCCACCTTGCCCATATCCTCCTTGATCATCTCAATGGCTTTGGCCTTGATCTCGTCGGAGAAGGCATCGCCGTTGATGCTCTTGGCGTAGAGACCGGCCTTGTGCGCCTCTTCCTCGAACGCTGCGGAGTTGTAGTAGCCGGCGGAGGCGGTGCGCTTCTCCGTCGGCGGCTTCTCGAAGAAGACACCGAGGGTGTTGGCACCGCAGCCGAAGGCGGCGGTAATGCGCGAGGCCAGGCCGTAACCGGTGGAGGCACCCACCACCAGCACGTTTTTCGGGCCGTCCTCGATAGCCGGCTGGGATTTGATGTATTCAATCTGCTCGCGCACGTTGGCGGCACAGCCCTGCGGGTGGGCGTTGGTGCAGATAAAACCGCGTACTTTCGGCTGGATAATCATGCCTGTCAGTCTCCCCCTTACTCTGGGAATCGTGGTTGTTCGTTAGTCACAAATTCGTCTGGCCGACGGCGCCGCGAATACCTGGAGCGGCCGGACAGCGAGCATGGACGCGTAGGCAACCGCCATGGATGGCGGGCGAGCGCATCGACGCGCGAGTCACATTGGTGACGCATTCTAATGGCAGTTGCCCCCGAGTCCCATAGCGGCTGTCACAAGGTGGCGGAATCCGTGTCCAGAATATCCCCCTACGCGGCCAAAGCGGCCACATCCGACGCTGCCGCCCTATCCGGGGGCAGAGGCCCCGTGCCGGTGCGCGCTTACACCGCGTGACTGCCGCAACTTGGCGCCGATTTCACGGCAATCGGCGCCATTTGTGTAACTTCGCGTTGGCACGCTGTGTGCAATTCCATGAGTGGAAGCATCTGCGAACTGACAGATTGGGCAGTTCTCGGACACTTCCGGCGGGTGCGCATGGCAGCGCATCTCGTTTACTCCACCCGGCTAGGTCGGGCGGTATCAACCAAGGCAGGGCAAGTGCCTACAACTCAGGCAAGGTAAAGAGGTAAGCATGAAATACTACTCACGTCATTTCGTTAAACCCGGTGATCTCAACCCGGCACAACGGCTGTTCGGCGGTCAGCTGCTGGCGTGGATAGACGAGGAGGCGGCGATCTTCGCCGGCTGCCAGATGGGCACGCCGATGGTGGTGACCAAACTGATGTCGGAAATCGACTTCGTCAGCTCGGCTTTCTGCGGCGATGTGGTGGAGTTCGGCTTCGAGGTGGTCGCCATCGGCCGCACCTCCCTGACGGTGCACTGTGAGGTGCGCAACAAGCAGACCCGCGAACTGATTATCCAGGTCGAGCGAATCGTCTTCGTGGCGCTGGATGCCGATGGCAAACCGGCCCCGCACAACAAAGCCGGCATGTCACTGGAGGAGGCGCGCCTGGCCACGCAGCGCGAGCGGGAGCTGCGCGAGCAGCGACTGGCGAGCTGAATTCGCTCGGGCTCCGCACGGAGCCCGATCCTTCCAACGGCGGTATAATCACGCTTTTCCTGTGTCTCACCAGCAGCCGCCGTCACTATGTTCGATCTGCGATTCATCACCCCCAAAGCCTGGACCGAGCCCGTGCTCGCCGATTTCGATCGCTTTCTGCAGGACCACGCCGCCGCGGAGAAGAAAGCCTCGGGAATGGCTGTCTCGATGTTCTCCCACTATCCGGATAAACCGGTGCTGGTCGAGGCGATGGTGAATCTGGCGCTGGAGGAAATGAATCATTTCCGCCAGGTCATCAAGATCATGCACGAGCGCGGTATTTATCAGGCGCCGGACGAGAAAGATCCCTATATCCACGCCATCCGCAAATTGATCCGCCGCGGACCGCGGGAATACCTGCTGGACCGGTTGCTGACCGGCGGCATTATCGAGGCGCGTGGCTGCGAACGTTTCGGCCTGGTCGCCGCGGCGCTGCCCGAAGGCCAGCTGAAAGCCTTTTATCAGGTAATTACCGACAGCGAAGCCCGCCACCACGAACTGTTCGTGGAGCTGGCGCTGGAGTATTTCCCCCCCAATGACGTGGAAGCGCGGCTGGACCAGTTGCTCGATGCCGAGGCGGCCATTACCGAAGCTCTGCCCCACCGCGCGGCGCTGCACTGAGAGGCCCTGAATTTCGGCTCCCGGGAAAAAAATCCAACTGCAACCGAACGGCAACACTTGGCCGACGCTATCCAATACTATGAAATTTCTACACCGCTACGCTTTCCAGATCGGACTCCTGACTGTCTTCGCCCTCACCTGGGGCTGGGCCGCATGGCAACCGCTGCACCCGGATGACTGGCTGCTGGAAAACTACCTGGTGTTTATCGCGGTGCCCGTCGTGCTGGTCAGCGCGCGCGCCTTCCGGCTGTCGAATGTGTCCTATGCACTGATCACGCTGTTTATGTGCCTGCATGTGATCGGCTCTCACTACACCTACGCGGAGGTGCCGTTCGGCGCGACGCTGCAGCAGTGGGTCGGCGCGGAACGCAATATGTACGACCGCCTGGTGCACTTCTGTTTCGGCCTGCTGCTCGCCTACCCGGTGCGCGAGGTGCTGATACGCCTGGCCGGCCTGCGCGGTTTCTGGGCCTATTTCTTCCCCGTCGACGTCACTTTTGCGCTGTCTTCCATTTACGAGATCATCGAGTGGCAGGCGGCGGATCGGGTATCACCGGAACTCGGCCTCGCCTTTCTCGGCAGTCAGGGCGACATATGGGATGCGCAGAAAGATATGCTGCTGGCGGGTATCGGCGCGATTATCGCAATGCTAATCGTGCTGCTGGCCAATCTGTGGCTGAACTCGAGAGCCTGGCAGGAGATCCGCAACAGCCTGCGCGTCCCCGGCGACGACCGCATACTCGGCGAAGTGCGGATCCGGGAATGGTTGCGCAGGAGAGGAAGGCGGGGGGCGCGCCGTGCGGCCGACGCCGAGCATTAATTGCCGGAGATGTAATTGAGCGGCAGCTGCGTGGTCTGCTTCATCGTTTCCATCACGAAGCTGGAACTGACATCGAACAGGTCCGCCTTGATCAGCTCCTTGTACAGGCGATCGTAGCCCGGCATGTCGGTCACCACCGCCTTGATCAGGTAATCCAGGTCGCCGCTCATGCGGTGCACTTCCAGGATCTCCGCGATCCCCTGCACCACCTGGCTGAACTGTGCCGCCCACTGGTCATTGTGCTGGTTGGTGCGGATCGCGATATAGACCGTCAGCGGCAGGTTGACCTGGTCCTGGTTCAGCAGGGTGACCCGCTCGCGAATCACCCCGTCCTCCTCCAGCTTGTGAATGCGCCGCCAGCAGGCGGACTTCGACAGCCCCACCCGCTCGGCGATATCGCCAACGGACAGGGTCGCATCCCGCTGCAACAGCTCCAGTATCTGCCGGTCCTGCCGGCTTATCTTCGCCGCCACCGCATATCCCCCTCTCATTCCCGCCAGAAAGCGTTCCCGTTAACACAGTCTCAATGCACATTTGTTTCGAAATATGACAATACATGAAACGATAGCCCGAAAAAAGCGGACTGACTGACTCAGGCAGAGACATTGTTTCAGTGCAATACCTCTACAGTATGCGCCTCGAATAAGCGTAGAGAAGTAGGGTATGACCGCACTGATAAAAACTATTCGCGAATCGGTCATCGGCGACCTGCAGCCGATCGACACCCCATTCGGCCGTAAGCCACTGGTCTACGCCGATTACACGGCGTCCGGGCGCGCGCTGGGCTTTATCGAGGATCATATCCGCACGCAGGTGCTGCCCTACTACGCCAATACGCACACCGAGACCTCCTATACCGGCGCCCAGACCACCGCCCTGCGCGAGCAGGCCCGCGATGAGATTCGCCGTGCCGTCAACGCCGGCGCGGACGACCGCGTGATCTTCTGCGGCGCCGGCGCCACCGCCGCCGTGCACAAGCTGATCGATATCCTCAACCTGCGCCTGCCGGCGGACCTGGACCAGCGCTATCGGCTGCTGGAACAGATTCCGCCGCACGAGCGGCCGGTAGTCTTTATCGGCCCCTACGAGCACCACTCCAACGAACTGCCGTGGCGCGAGAGCATCGCCGAGCTGGTCTGTATTCCCCTCGACGCGGAGGGCATGCTGGACACCGACGCGCTGGACACCCAGTTGCGCGCCTATGCCGCACGGCCGCTGAAAATCGGCAGCTTTTCCGCCGCGTCGAACGTCACCGGTATCAAAACCGATGTCGACAGGGTGACGCGACTGCTGCACAGGCACGGCGCCCTGTCTTTCTGGGACTACGCCGCCGCTGCGCCCTATGTCGCCATCGATATGAGCGGCGAAAAGAATGCGAATGGCGATAGCAGCAAGGACGCCGTATTTATTTCCCCGCACAAATTCATCGGCGGCCCCGGCACACCGGGCATTCTCGTCGTCAAACAGTCACTGCTGAACAATTCCGTGCCGGCGGTCCCCGGCGGCGGCACCGTGCTCTACGTGACGCCGGAGGACCATCGCTATCTGGACAATGCCGAGCGCAGTGAAGAGGGCGGCACGCCCGCGATTGTCGAATCCATTCGCGCCGGGCTGGTGTTCAAGCTGCAACAGGCGGTGGGCACCGACGAAATCGAGAAACGTGAGGCGGATTTCGTGCACCGCGCGCTAGCGCGCTGGTCCGAGTGCGAAAATATCGAGATCCTCGGCAATCCAAACGCGCCGCGCCTGTCCATTACCTCACTGCGTATCAAGTGGCGTGGCGATGATCTGCACTACGGTTTTGTCGTGGCGCTGCTCAATGACCTGTTCGGTATCCAGGCCCGCGGCGGCTGTTCCTGTGCCGGCCCCTACGGCCACGCCCTGCTGGGCATGGATATGGATTACAGCAGGGCGCTGGAAGCACAGTTACTCGAAGGCTTTATGGTGTTACGGCCTGGCTGGGTACGCCTTAATTTCAACTACTTTCTCGACGAAGCGACGTTCGAATACCTGGTACGCGCGGTGGAGCTGGTCGCGGAGCACGGCTGGAGACTGCTGCCCTACTATCGATTCGACGCATCCCACGGCGTCTGGCGCTTCCAAGACATCAAAACGGCACTGGCAGCCAGCCTCGCCGAGCTGGATTTCAGCCAGCTCGAATCACCTGCCGCCCCGACCGCAGCTGCCGATGTATGCCTGCAGGAGCAGCTGGCGCTGGCGGAGCGCGAGCTCTGCCGCGAGCGGCGCGATGCCACCCGCTACAGCCTGGAACTGCCGGCGGAGGCGGAACAGCTGCGCTGGTTTGTCGCGCCGCAAGAGGTTACACAAGCGCAAGGATTCTAAAGTGATCGCCGAAACCATTGGGGTGGGTTTGGCGGTCGGGCTGATCCTGGGGCTCACCGGGGCCGGCGGCTCCATCTTTGCCGTGCCACTTTATATCGTGCTGCTGAGCCTGTCGGTCAATGACGCCATGGGACTCGCCCTGGGCGCTGTCAGCGTGGCGGCGCTCACCGGCGTCTGGCTGCGCAACAACAGCCGCGACCTGGCCTGGCATCCGGGTCTGATGCTGGCACTGTCCGGTATGTTGACCGCGCCGGCCGGACGCTGGTTGGGGTCGCAGATCGATGAGAAGTTTTTGCTGAGCGGCTTTGCGCTGTTGGCGATCGGCCTCGCCCTGCGCATGTGGCATCAGGCCGGCAGCAGTCAGGCTACTCGCCAGGCAAACCCGTACCGCGACACCGATATGGCGGATACCGCAAGAAAATCCTGGAGTAAAACCAGCTCGCTGTTGCTTACTGGCAGCCTGGCCGGACTGCTCTCCGGCCTGTTCGGTGTCGGCGGGGGTTTTCTGATAGTGCCACTGCTGACACTGCAGTTGGGTATGGAAATCAGGAGAGCGATCGGCACCTCGCTGATCGTCGTGGCCCTCGTCAGCGCTACCGGCTTCGCCTTCCACTTGCTGGCAGTGGCTGAGGTCCCGCTAGGAATTCTCGGCTACAGCAGCCTCGGCAGCGTTATTGGCATTATCGCCGGCACCCTGCTCGCCCGCGGCTTCAGCGGCCCGAGGTTACAGAAACTGTTTGCCCTGGGTGTGATCGGCCTGATGGCCGTCACGCTGTCGAAAATCCAGACATAAAACCACTAATAAGAATTCGGGATATTCCATGCTGTTGCGACAATTATTCGATGATGCTTCCTGCACCTTCACGTATTTGATTGCCGATGAACCCGGTGGCCAGGCCCTGCTGATAGATCCGGTGCTGGACAGAATGGAGACCTACCAGCAGTTGCTGCAGGAGCTCCAACTGGCTCTTGTTTACGCCATCGACACCCACTTACATGCGGACCACATTTCGGCACTGGGAAGGCTGCGCGAACTCACCGGCTGTGAAACCGTGCACGGCGAGCGCTCACTCGCCCGGGGTATCACCAGAAAAGTGGGCGACGGTGACTGGATTCGCCTGCAGCGGGTAAAGTTGCAAGCCATCTATACGCCCGGCCACACCGACGACTCCTACTGCTTCCGCCTGCCGGCAAAGCCCGCCGACCTGCTGTTTACCGGCGATACGCTGCTGATTCGCGGTACCGGCCGCACTGACTTTCAGCAGGGAGATGCCGAGGCGCAGTACCGCAGCCTGGTGGACAGGATCATGTGCTTCGACGATGACACCGTTGTGTATCCCGGGCACGATTACCGCGGTATGACCTCCAGCACCATCGGCGAGGAACGCCGGCACAACCCGAGGCTTCAGGTCGGCGACCAGCGCGAATATGTACGGTTGATGAGGCAGCTAAAACTGGACCGCCCCAAGCAGATGGATATTGCCGTACCGGCCAATCTGAACGGCGGGCTGCTGCGGGAAGCGTGACAACTTTTGACAGCTGCGCTAGCCGTATGCCACTAGCCGTGTGCCTCTGAGCGCGTGTCGCCGGACACGCTGTCCGGTCGGTAGAGGGTGCCGAACAGCCAGTCGCCGATGGGATAGGTGATATTGAAATTGAAGCGCTGCATCAGGCGCGGATCGTGATGCTGGGTATGTAGCCGGCGTAGCGTCGCCATGCCCGGCAGCCGGCCGACCCACGACTCCTCGCGCACGTGATAGGCAAAGTGCAGCAGCTCGTAATTCAGGAAATAGGCAAACACCGTGGCCACATACAGCCAGGCCACATTGGCACCGAGCAGCCAGTGCACCAGCAGTGCCGACGGCACTACCGTGGCCAACAGGAAAAACGCCACCAACACCGGTGGGAACAGCACTGCGTGGAAATCGCGGCTGTTTTCATAGGCCATGGCGTCATCGCGGAAGAAGCGGTGATGGCGCAGGGTGTGACGCCGGTAGACGCCACCGAGCCACTTGCGCCGGTTGTGCATGGGGCCGCGATGCCCCCAATACTCCATCAGGTTCGTGTATATAAAGGCGATGGGAAGCGTCAGCCACTGATACCACGTGGGCTCGTCTAACTGCAGCAGACTAAAGGCAATGACGGCGAGGCTGGCGCTGATGGTAAAGGCCAGGTGCAGCCAGCCGCTGTAGTGGGGACCGATAAACTCAGTGCGGTAGCGCTGGCGGTATTCGTCAGGTTTTTTATTATTTTTCATCGGCGGCACTCATTCACAGACAGTGATTGGCGTAGCCGCTGGAGCCCACCTTCAGAAGGATACGCCCGTAAAACTGCGAGCAGGCTCCGGCAAGCGTAGGGAGACTATCTTAACAGCAGCAGCGGCTGCTGAGTGCTCAACAACATTTTCGCCGTGATGCTGCCCATCAGCAGGTCCCGCAGGCGGTTGTGGCTGAAGGCTCCCATCACGGTCAGGTCGATTTTGTGCTGCGCCTGGTAGGCCGTCAGCGCCTCGACCGTCTTACCCTCGAGACGGCTTGCGGTCACCTCCAGGCCGGCGGTGTCCAGCACTGCGCTGGCTTCCGCCAGCAGGCCCTCGGCAGTCTCGGCCGGGCCGACAAAAACCAGGTGACAGGACAGCTCGCGGAACAGCGGGCTCTCGGCCACCAGTGCCAGCGCCTTGCGCGCCGCGTCGCTGCCGTCGTAGGCCAGCATGATCCGGCGCGGCGGTTCGAACTCCCGGTTCACTACCAGAATCGGCTTGTGCAGCGAGCGCACCACGGTTTCCAGATGGGCACCCAGGCCCTGCTCGGAGCCACCGTGCTCCTCGCCGCGGATGCCCAGGACCAGCACGCGGATGCTGTCTTCCAACTCGACCAGCGATTCGCTCAGGCTATCGTGTCGCTGGCAGGTGGCGATCTGCTTTACGCCCGCCTGCTCGGCGCGCTCCCGCGCCGCCTGCAACATCAGTTTGCCCTGCTGTACCATCAGGCGTGAGCGCTGCTGCTCCAGCGCCGTCAGTTCTTCCAGCAATTCCTCCTGGCTGCCCAGGCCGATGCTGCCGGTCAGGTCCGCCACCGCCGGCACATTGCCGCGCTCGATATTGTGCAGCAGCTTCAACGGTGCGGAGATATTGACTGCGATCCAGGCGGCGTAGTCACATACCGCGCTGGTGTAGTGGGAGCCGTCGATACAGGACAACACCAGCGGCTGCTGGCTGTGGCCGTTGACTTCTTTATTGCTCTCGCTGTTATTGTTATTGGCACTACTGTTGACGGTCATCAGTGTCCTCCGAGGACTCTCTCGATTTCTTCCGGTTTATCGTGCACGCCAAAGCGGTCGACGATCGTCTCGCTGGCTTCGTTCAAGCCCACCAGCTCCACCTGAGCGCCTTCGCGGCGGAACTTGATTACCGCCTTGTCCAGCGCGTGTACCGCCGAGATATCCCAGAAATGGGCGCGGCTCAGGTCGATGACTACTTTATCCACCACTTCCTTGAAATCAAACGCAGCGACAAACTTGTCGGCGGAATTGAAAAATACCTGTCCGACGATTTTATAGGTGCGGCGGCTCTCGGCTTCATCCAGCTCGCTGGCCACATACATAAAGTGGCTCACTTTGTTGGCGAAGAACAGCGACGCCAGCAGCACGCCGACAAATACACCATAGGCCAGGTTGTGGGTCCACACTACCACAATCACTGTGGCCAGCATCACCAGATTGGTGGACAGCGGGTGGCGCTTCAGATTGCGGATGGAGTCCCAGCTGAAGGTACCGATAGACACCATAATCATTACCGCCACCAGCGCCGCCATCGGAATCACCGCCACCCAGTCGCTCAGGAACACTACCAGTGTTAGCAGGCCGACACCCGCCACCAGCGTCGACAGGCGGCCGCGACCACCGGATTTCACGTTGATGACCGACTGGCCGATCATCGCACAGCCGGCCATGCCGCCCAGGGTGCCGGCGGCGATATTGGCGATGCCCTGCCCCTTGCACTCGCGGTTCTTGTCACTCGGCGTATCGGTGATGTCATCGACGATGGTGGCGGTCATCAGAGATTCCAGCAGGCCAACGACTGCCAGGCCGGCGGAGTACGGGAAGATAATCTGCAGCGTTTCGAAGTTCAGCGGCACCTCCGGCCACAGGAAGATCGGCAGCGTATCCGGTAACTCGCCCATATCACCCACGGTGCGGATATCCAGCCCCATAGTGACCGCCACTCCGGTCAGCAGCAGGATGCAGACCAGCGGTGACGGCACTGTCTTGCCGATCACCGGAATCAGCGGAAACAGGTAGATGATACCGAGGCCCGCCGCGGTCATCGCGTACACCTGCCAGCTGCCGCCGATCAGCTCCGGCATCTGCGCCATAAAGATCAGAATCGCCAGCGCATTCACGAAGCCGGTCACCACCGCACGGGAGACAAAGCTCATCAGGCTGCCCAGCTTCAGGTAGCCGGCGATGATCTGCAGCACGCCGGTCAGCAGTGTCGCCGCCAACAGGTACTGCAGGCCGTGCTCCTTAACCAGCGTCACCATCAGCAGCGCCATGGCGCCGGTGGCAGCAGAAATCATGCCCGGGCGACCACCCACAAAGGCAATCACCACCGCGATACAGAAAGACGCGTAGAGACCGACCCGCGGGTCGACGCCGGCGATGATGGAGAAGGCGATGGCTTCTGGAATCAGCGCCAGGGCCACCACCAGGCCGGCGAGTACGTCGCGGCGGATATTACCGAACCAGTCGGCTTTGGTTGAGGAGAGCAACATAGGTAGCAATTACGGAATTGGTCAAAAAAAGGCCGCGCACTCTACCACAAATGGCCCCTGCCCCGCATTTCCGGCAAACGCCCCCAACCTGGAGGTTGGCCGGAAAACTGGCGCTTATGTCCGGCGGACCGCGAGGCGGACAGCGGACACCTGCAGCGGACACCTGCAGTGGTGTCCGCCATCGCCAAACAAATAAAAACCTCAATAATTTCAAGCACTTAACAGGCGGCAAAAAACTGGCACGGCCCTTGCGTTAGTGCAACACAAAGCGGGGCCAAGTGGATATGCCGCCCTGCATCCAAAGTCGACCGCCCGCGCGTCACAACTTTGATAAACGCAGCGCCGGTGACAAGAAATTAAAGAGAAACACTGTTCAGGAACAACGGTAATGATCAGAGACACCTCGGGGCAGGACGTACAAGTCGCCGCAGTACCAGCGTGGAAAAACCCTAAGACACTGAAAATCGGTAGCGCCGCCCTGCTGACCCTCGCCTTCCTGGCCTGGGGTATCAGCTCCTGGCACGCCACCGGCTCGGTGGACAGCACCCTGTCACTGTCGCGCATCAACATCGCCCAGGTGGAGCGTGGCGACCTGATCCGAGATCTGGTCGTGCAGGGCAAGGTGGTGGCCGCCAACAGCCCCACCCTGTATAGCCCGGCCCAAGGCATCGTCAAGTTTGCAGTCAAGGCCGGCGATAGTGTCGAGCAGGGCCAGCTGCTGGCGGAGGTGGACAGCCCGGAGCTGACCAATCAGCTGGCGCAGGAGAAAGCGCTGCTCAACAAACTGACCGTCGAACTGCAGCGGCAGAAGATCCAGGCCAAGCGCCAGCAGCTGGAAAACCAGCAGAAGGCCGACCTGGCCAAGGTCAATCTCACCGCCGCCCGCCGCGAACAGAAACGCGCGGAATTATCGATGGAGAAGCAGATCATCTCGCAGCTGGACTTCGAGAAGACCGGCGACGACCTGGCGCGGGCGCAGCTGGAATACGAACAGGCGGTGCAGAACGCCGAGCTGGAGAAGGAGTCTCTCGCGTTTGAAACCCAGACCCTGGAACTGCAGGTCTCCCAGCAAAAACTGCAGGTGACAGAGCTGGAGCGCCGGGTACGCGACCTGAAGATTCTGTCGCCGGTAAAGGGCACTATCGGCAGCCTGGCCGTAGCCCAGCGCAGCGCCATACCGGCCAACGCCCCTCTGATTACCGTGGTCGACCTGACCAGCTTCGAGCTGGAAGCTGCCGTGCCGGAAAACTACGCCGACGACCTCGGGCTGGCGATGGCAGTGGAAATCAACCTCGGCGGTAAGAAGCTGCCCGGCGAGATCACCGCGATATCCCCCGAAGTCATCAACAACCAGGTGCAGGCACGCGTGCGCTTCACCGACGGACAGCCACAAAACCTGCGCCAGAACCTGCGCCTGACCGCCCGCATCCTGCTGGAAAACCGCAGCGACGTCATGCTGGTCAAGCGCGGCTCCTTCCTCGATCAGAGCGGCGGCCGCTACGCATTCCGCCTCAACGACGACCAGCAGGCGGAGCGGGTGCCCATCCAGATCGGCGCCCTCGGCCTGAGCCAGGTGGAAATCGTCTCGGGCCTGAAGGAGGGGGATCGCATTATCGTTTCCTCCGCCGAGCAACTGGAAAACGCACAACTGGTTGCACTCAAGCAATAAGCCTCCGTTTTTTATCGCACAACATTTAACGAAGAATCAAAGTCAAAACAAAAGGGAAATTCGCCATGCTGAAAATGCACAATATCCGCAAGAGTTATCGCACCGACACCATAGAAACCCACGCGCTGCGGGATTTCAGCCTGCAAGTGAACGAAGGCGAGTTCGTTTCCGTCACCGGCCCCAGTGGCTCCGGCAAGACCACCTTCCTGAATATCGCCGGCCTGCTGGAAACCCCCACCGGCGGCCAGTACCTGCTGGATGGCGAGGATGTCAGCAGCCTGAATGATCGCGACCGCTCCCGTTTGCGCAATGAAAAAATCGGCTTCATTTTCCAGGGCTTCAACCTGATCCCGGACCTGAACCTGTTCGACAATATCGACGTTCCGTTGCGCTACCGCGGCTTCAATGCCAAGGAGCGCAAAAAGCGCATCGAGAAAGTGCTGGAACAGGTCGGCCTGTCTGCACGCGCCAAGCATCTGCCGGCGCAGCTGTCCGGCGGTCAGCAGCAGCGCGTTGCCATCGCCCGCGCACTCGCCGGTGAACCGCGCTTCCTGCTCGCGGACGAACCGACCGGTAACCTGGACTCGCTGATGGCCCGCCAGGTAATGGAGCTGCTGGAATTCATCAACGAGTGGGGCACCACCATCGTCATGGTTACCCACGATCCGGATCTGGCGCGCCGCGCGCACCGCAATATCCAGATCGTCGATGGCCAGGTTTCCGATCTGCAGCACGGCACTGTCGGCGCCGCCCGCGAAATCGCATAAGGGAGACTGTCATGATCGGTTACTACATTTCCCTGGCGATGCGCAGCCTGCGCGGCACGCCAATATTGAGTACCCTGATGATCGCGGCCATCGCCGTCGGTGTCGGCGCGTGCATGACGGTGCTGACCCTGAACTACATGATGTCGCAGAATGCCCTCGCCCATAAAGACGACGTGCTCTACGCGGTGCAGCTGGACGGTTGGGATCCAAACGAGGCGGCTGACACCGCCAATGAGCTGCCCTGGCAGCTGACCTACCAGGATGCGACCGCATTACTGCGCTCGGATATTCCGACGCGCCAGGTGGCCATGCACCGTTTTGGCTTTACGATCACGCTGGACGAGTCGGAGATGCGCCCGTTTACTGCCGATGCCCGCATCACCACGGCGGACTTCTTCGGCCTGTTTGATGTGCCGTTCCTGTTCGGTGGCACCTGGAACGCAGATGCGGACTTCTCTCCGGTGCAACAGGTGGTGCTGTCCAAAGCCACCAATGACAAGGTGTTCGGAGGGGAAAACAGTGTCGGCAAGACCATCAACCTGAACGGTGAACCCTTCACCGTGGTCGGGATCATCGATCACTGGAACCCGTCACCAAAGGTCTATGACCTGAACAACAACCCGTTCGCCGACAGCGAGGAAATCTACATACCGTTTGGCCTGCACCGGAAATTCGAGATTTACAGCTGGGGCAACACCAACGGCTGGTCACATTCGAACGAAGAGGGTTACGAGGGGTTCCTGCAGGGCGAGAGCGTCTGGGTTCAATATTGGGTGGAGCTCGACACAGCGGCACAGAAGGAAAAATACGAGGAGTACCTGACCGGCTATATTCGCCAGCAGAAGGAGCAGGGTCGCTTCCAACGTCCACTGAAATTTGCCCTATCCAAGCCGTCCGAGTGGCTGGTGCTGAACGAAGTCCTGCGCGACGACAACCGGGTACTCGGCTGGCTGTCACTGGCCTTCCTGCTGGTCTGTGTGGTCAACGCGGTAGCGCTGCTGCTGGCCAAGTTTTTGCGCAAGGCACCGGAGGCCGGTGTGCGCCGCGCACTGGGCGCCAGTCGCAATGCAATCTTTATCCAGCACCTGATCGAGAGCAGCTGTATCGGCGTGCTCGGTGGGCTGCTGGGTATTCTACTGTCGCTGCTGGGGCTCGGCGGTGTACGCCAACTGGCCATGGGGCGGATCGATCAGATCGCGTCAATGGACTGGCTGATGGTACTCGCCGCAATCGGACTGGCGGTACTGGCCAGCTTGCTGGCGGGCCTGTATCCGGCCTGGCGTATCAGCCGCACCAACCCCTCCATCTACCTGAAAACCCAGTGAGGACAGCGCCATGTTTGAATTGAAACCCATGTTGTCCGCCCTGTGGCGCAACAAGATTTCCGCACTGCTGATCGCGTTGCAGCTGGCGCTGACGCTGGCGATTGTCAGTAACGCCACCGTAATCGTTCAGGACCGCCTGGAGAAGATCGCGCGCCCGACCGGCATAGCGGTCAGCGATATCATCTCCGTGACCTTTATGCCAGTGCCGGTAAATTACGATATGGCCAGCGCCGTTGCCGCAGACCTTGAGTTACTGCGCAATATGCCGGGAGTCATGGATGCGACGGTGACCAATCAGATACCGCTATCGGGGTCCGGCTCCGCCAGCACCTACTTCACCGAGCCGAACCAGGAAATCGGTGGTGAGAACGCCAACTACTACCAGACCGACGAACACTTCATCGATACGCTGGGATTGAACCTGGTGGCCGGTCGCAACTTCACCCGTGCGGACTTCGATGTGATTGGTCCCAATGATACCTATGAACCGCGCGTTGCCATCATCACGCAGAAATTCGCCGACGTGATGTTTCCCGGTGAAGACGCCGTGGGCAAATTCTTCTACAGCGGCGGTGACGGCAAACCGAGGGAGATCATCGGTGTGGTAGAACGGCATTTGGGCGCCTGGCCCAGCTGGTCGAAGGCAGGCCAGGTGGCCTTCTATCCACTGCTGGTGACCGGCAATCACAAGCGCTACCTGATCCGCACCGAGCCGGGCCAGCGCGATGTCGTGTACAAACAGATTGAGGAGAAACTGGCCGAACGCGATCCGCAGCGTGTTATCCACCTGGATACGCTGTCAAAGAAGATGGCGCAGAGCTACGTCAGTGACAATGTCATGGTGAAGGTATTGTCTGCCGTGATGACGCTGCTGACCTTTATCGTCGCCCTCGGCATTATCGGCCTGACGATTTTCTGGATTAACCAGCGCAGCAAGCAGATCGGTGTGCGGCGTGCGCTTGGCGCTACCCGTGCCAATATCAGTCGCTACTTCCTGGTGGAAAACACCCTGATCGCCGGCACTGGCCTGGTAATCGGCATGGCGGCAGCGCAGGTGATCAATCACTTTATGGTGAACCAGTTCAGCCAGCCCGCCCTGTCGATGGCGACATTGCTGATCTGCGCGGCGATACTGCTGAGCGTCAGCGTAACGGCAGCCCTGGCTCCTGCCATCCGCGCAGCCAATATATCTCCGGCCATGGCCACCAGAAGCGTCTAATCGCCATTTCCTGTATGAAAAACAAGGGGGAGAAATCCCCCTTGCCTTACCTGCAAAAAATTCAAGGAATTCCCATGCCAAAGCTGCTAGGAGCACTGTTATCTATTGCCGCTCTCTCTGCCACCCTATCTGCCCCGCTATCCGCACAGGCAGAGGAGCACCCTGTGGTAGCGGGTCCGACAACACCCCAGAGCCTGATCGAGGAGATTTCTGCCGCGGACCGCCGGCTATTCGAGGCCGTTTTCAATCGCTGCGACCTGAATGCTTCCCAGAGCCTGGTAACGGAAGACTTTGAGTTCTACCACGACAAGTGGGGCAAGACCGCCGATTCCGGTGCCGAGTTTCTGAAATCGATTCGCGATATGTGCGAAGGTCGTAAGACCGGCCGTAATATACAGGCGCGACGGGAGCTGATCGCCGACAGCGTCAGGATTTTCCCGCTGAATAATTTCGGAGCCATTCAGACGGGTACGCACAAGTTTTACGGGCTGCCGCCGGGTAAGGCGCCGGTCTTACGCGAAACCGGCCAGTTTACTCACGTCTGGCAAAAGGTATCCGGACAATGGAAGCTGGCTCGAGTATTGAGCTACGACCACCAGCCCGCCGCAGAAGGTTCCGAGTAACCCTGGACCATCACGCGCCAGGCGCAACGCCTGGCCAAGTCCACCCCCCTCTACGCGCCGTGCACCTGCCCGCCATTTCACGAATACCGGTATAAGGGCATAATGTCAGCGCGGCCTCAATTACGGATCTTAATAACGGCAAAGCAATGGAAAAGGTACTGATCATCGACGACAACCCGGGCATCATTTCAGCCCTTGAGTTGTTGTTGTCCCTGCACGGCATCGATACAGTGAGCGCCGTTACCCCCCCTGCTGGCCTGCAATTACTGCGTGAAAACCCGGATGTAAGCCTGGTCATTCAGGATATGAACTTCACTGCGGACACCACATCCGGAGAGGAAGGGCGCGAGCTTTTCTTTGCCATTCGGGACATCAAGCCGGACCTGCCAGTAATTCTGCTCACCGCCTGGACGCAGCTGGAAATGGCCGTGGAGCTGGTCAAGGCCGGCGCAGCCGACTACCTGGGCAAGCCCTGGGACGACAACAAGCTGATTTCGACGGTCAAAAACCTACTGGAACTGAATGAACTGCAGGAACAACAGCGCAAGTCGCAGCAGCAAGCCAGGCAGGCACGCGAGCAACTGCGCGAAAATTTCGATCTGCAAAACATCATCTACCGCAGCGATGCGATGCAGAAGCTGCTGGAAATGGCCACCCAGGTGGCCAGGTCGGATGTGCCGGTACTGATCACCGGCCCCAACGGCGCCGGCAAGGAAAAAATTGCCGATATCGTGCAGGCCAACTCGCCGCTGCGCGACGGCCCTTATATCAAAGTCAACGTAGGCGCACTGCCGGAGGAACTGATGGAGGCCGAACTGTTCGGCGCCGAGCCGGGCGCCTACACCGGTGCCGGCAATCGCGCGCGCCAGGGTCGCTTCGAAGCGGCTGACGGCGGCACTCTGTTTCTCGACGAGATCGGTGAGCTGTCCGCCAGCGGCCAGGTGAAATTGTTGCGGGTATTGCAGACCGGCGAGTTCCAGCGTCTCGGCAGCAGTCAGACCCGCAAGGTCAGGGTGCGCGTGATCAGCGCGACCAACAGCGATCTGCCGCAACAGATTGCCGACGGAAATTTTCGCCAGGACCTCTTCTACCGCCTGAATGTGATCGAGCTGAAACTGCCACCACTGTGCGACCGACCAGAAGATATATTGCCGCTGGCACGCAGCTTCCTCGATATGGGGCCGGGTGAGACGAAGCAGCTGTCGCCGCAGGCACAGTCGGCGCTGATGCGCTATCGCTGGCCGGGTAATGTGCGCGAATTGCAGAACACCATGCAGCGCGCTGCGGTACTGAGCCAGTCCGAAACGATCGATGAGCAAACGCTGGCGCTGCCGGCGGAGCAGAGTATCGACAAAGCCGATGTCAGCTTTGAGCCGAGTCGCGAGCTACTGGAACAGACCCTGACCAGCTGCAATGGCGTCATCGCCCAGGCGGCGCGGGAGCTCGGCATGAGCCGGCAGGCACTCTACCGCCGCCTGGATAAATACGGTATTCCCTACTGATGTCCAGGCAAATCTCTCTCGAGGGTCGCGTCACCGCCATCTCGGTCGTTGCAGTAATCGCCGGCACCAGTATTCCGTTTGCGCTGCTGTACTTCGACATGGATCCACGCCTCGCATGGGCGTCGGGCCTTATGCTCGCCCTGCCGATCACCCTGTTCCTGCTCAGGCTCGTCACCGGCCCGCTCAGCCGCACCCTGAATGCGCTCGAAGGCGGACTGCTGAATTTCCGCGACGGCGACTTCTCGATATCGCTGGCGACCAGACGTGGTGACCAGCTCGGACAGCTGACCAAACTATACAATGAAGTCGGCGAGATATTGCGCCGCGAGCGCGCGCACATATACCAGCGCGAACTGTTGCTCGACACGGTTATCCAGAGTTCGCCACAGGCGCTGCTGCTGGTCGACCAGGGCGATCACATCATCTACGCCAACAGCAGCGCCCGCCACCTGCTCAACAAGGGCAGACCGATACAGGGGCTGACGCTCGAGCGCCTGCTGACCAGCTGCCCCCGGGAATTGGCCGATGCCATAGCCAAGGGCGAGGACGGCCTGTTCGGTTACAGCGACGGCGACAATCGCCAAACACTGCATATCGGCAACAGCACCTTCGTGCTCAACGCACAGAAACACCGCCTGGTCGTTATTCGCGAAATGACGCGGGAGTTGACCCGTGCCGAGGTCCAGGTGTGGAAGAAGGTCATTCGCCTGATCAGCCATGAACTGAACAATTCCCTCGCGCCCATCTCTTCGATGGCCCACAGCGGCAAACTGCTGATCAAGCAGCCGGGTAAGGAAGAGGCGCTGGAGAAAGTATTCGATATTATCGCCGAGCGCTGTCAGCACCTGACCGAATTTACCCAGGGTTACGCGCGCTTTGCCAAACTGCCGGCACCCAGCTGCGAAACGGTGCAGTGGCAGGAACTGATCGATCGCCTCGCGCCGCTGCACGGATTTACCCTACAGGGCAGCCTGCCGAGCCGGCCGGGGTATTTCGATCCGGTGCAAATCGAACAGGCGCTGCTGAATTTATTCAAGAACGCCGCCGAGGCCGGCAGCGACAAAGATAATACCGAGCTGCTGATCAATGCCAACTCACTCGGACAGGAGCTGATCGTGCGCGATCGCGGCTGCGGTATGAGCGACAGGGTATTGCAGCAGGCGCTATTGCCCTTCTATTCCACCAAGCCCCAGGGCGTGGGACTCGGACTCGCCCTGTGTCGCGAGATCGTCGATGCCCACGGCGGCCATATACAACTGCACAACCGCCCCGGTGGCGGCTTGCAGATCAGCATACGACTGCCCTGGTCAAAATAAATTGATTAGTCCGTACAACCCAAATTCAATCTTTATTTAGGATTTAGCGTACCAGTTAAGGCATAAACTGAAACATTTCTCATAACTTGGCGCGCTATTCTTTCCGGTCATCCTACCCCCGCCCGTCAAACTATCAGCGATCCGCGTATATCAATAACCACTCGGGTCGCTGCGGGCTAGGGACGGCTCGAAATCGGCGCAAGGCAGCGCTTTTCTTCTTTTCCTCCCGCGTATTCAGCCCGTCATCATCCATCCCTGCTACAGGAAAGTTAAAGAAGAGGGAATCATGTTGAGACCTTACCGATTACTGGCTAGCAGTGCGCTCGCACTCAACTTACTGGCAGGCGGCGCCCTGGCTGCCGACAAACCGGCGCACACAGGCGGCCCCGTCGACCTGGCCGTTGCCAACGAAACAAAACTGATGGAAATGCTGAAGCGCTCCGGACGTATCGGCGAAAATGCCACCTTCACCGAAGCCGAACAGATCCTGCGTGACTATTTGAAAGAGCGCGCTGCACAGGGCCAGATCCAGTCCAAAAAGATGGATTCTGAAACTGCGCAAATGATGGCGAACTCTCATGGCGCCACCATGCAGGCATTGCAAAATGCCAACGGCAACAAATTGGGAATAGCCAAACAGCAACGTCCCGCACCTTTGCAGCCTGAAAATTACGATGGCGAAACGCGCACCGCGCGTGTGCTGGCCATCCTGATGGAATTCCCGGACTTCCCGCACAATAGCATTCAAGCCGGCGAATCCAATATGTACTACGAGGATTACACGCCGCAGCACTACGAGGACCTGCTGTTCTCCAACAGCGGCTTCGCCGGTCCCGCGGGCGAAAACCTGCTGTCGATGCAACAGTTCTACTGGCAGCAATCCGGCAACAGCTACAACGTCGAAGGCACCGTAGCGGGCTGGTACACGGCTGAATATCCGGCCGCCTTTTACGGCAACAACGTGAACGGCGATGCCCGCGCGCTGGTGCGCGAGGCGCTGCTGGCCGCGGCAGAGGATCCGGCAGTGAATTTGTCGGACTTCGATATCGAAGATCGCTACGACCTCGACGGCGATGGCAATTACTGGGAAGCCGACGGCCTCGTGGACCACGTAATGATCTTCCACTCTTCCGTCGGCGAGGAGGCCGGTGGCGGCCAGCTGGGCGAGGACGCCATTTGGGCGCACCGCTGGAATCTGGGCAGCGTCTTCCCAATTCCCGGTACTATATCGGAAGTACCCGATGCCGACTGGGGAGAAATGCTCGGTGCTTATGATTACACCATCCAGCCCGCTGACGCGGCCGCTGGCGTGGTCAGCCACGAGTACGGCCACGATCTGGGTCTGCCAGACGAATACGACACCCAGTACACTGGCCGCGGTGAACCGGTATCCTCATGGTCTGTTATGTCCAGCGGCAGCTGGGCGGGTGTGATTCCCGGCTCCGAGCCCACCGGTTTCTCTGCCTGGGCCAAAGAATTCCTGCAGCACAATCACGGTGGCAACTGGCTGCACGGCGCCACTGTCGCGCTGGAGGATATTCCGGCAGAAGGTCTGGAGGCATTGCTGGACGAGGCAGTGCACAAGGGCACCAACAACGATGCTGTACGCATCGACCTACCGCAAAAGAGGAATGACATCACCGTACCCGCCAGTGGCGAATACGCTTACTACAGCGGCAAGGGCAACCGGCTGAACAATTATATGCTGGTACCGGTGGACCTGAGCCAGGCCAGTAACGCCAAAGTGACCTTCAAGGCCTGGTACGATATCGAACAAGATTGGGATTACGCATTCGTGGCGACCTATAGTGCCAACGGTCTTATCTCCATTCCCGGCAATATCACCACCGACACTAACCCCAACGGAAGCAGCCCCGGGCACGGCATAACCGGCACATCGGGTGGCTGGGTGGACGCCGAGTTCGACCTCAGCGCCTATGCCGGCCAGCAGTTCTATCTGGTTCTTTACTACTGGACCGATGCCGCTGTCGCCAACCCGGGTTTCTTCGCCGACGACATCGAAATCACAGTCGATGGCAACCCAGTACTGGTCGACGGTGCCGAGGATAGCAGCGCGTTCGGCCTCGCCGGCTTCACTCGCAATCCTGGCTACACACTGCACGACCACTACTACCTGCTCGAGTGGCGCACCCATCGCGGTATCGACCAGGGGCTGGCGCACGTAAATGTCGCCGGAGAAATGCTGCCATTCAACGAAGGTCTGGTAGTTTGGTACAGAGACACCATGTACGACAATAACTGGGTCGGTGTACACCCCGGTAACGGCTTCCTCGGTGTTGTCGATGCGGACCAGAATGCGAACACCTGGAACGACCGCACGGTGGCCTCTACCCGTTACCAGGTGCGCGACGCCGCCTTCGGTATCGACAAGTCAGAAAAAGTTACCCTCGACCTGATGGATAACTACAACCTGCTGCTGCGCGACAATTACACCCAGCGCAATGCGGTGTTCGACGATAGCGGCGATTTCAGCAACGCCGCCATTCCCGATGCCGGCCGCGCGATTACGTCCTATGGACTGAAGGTGCGCGTGGTATCCCAGAGCGACGACAAGTCCGTCGGTAAGGTACTGTTATACCGTTAATTTTTCTGCGGATTACAGGGGTGGCACACTATGTGCCGCCCCTTTTAAAAAGAAACAAGATCGATTCTCAATTACCACTCCACCTGCATATTTTGCCCGACTGCGGCAAATCCGTACGCCCCAGCTAATCTGAAAGACAGAAACCCAATTCCCTCCACCTCAACACTGCGAGGTCAATCTGTCATGAGCAAACGGAATCAGGGCATTACGCGGCGGAAGTTTCTCAAATTAACGAGCAGTTCGGTGGCACTGCTGCCGGTTGCACTGATCGCCACCGACCGCGCGACTGCACAGACGAAAGCAAAAAAGGAGGCGGTGCAATACCAGGACACGCCGAAGAACGGACAGAAGTGTGTTGATTGCGTGCTCTTCGAGCCGCCCGAAGCGTGTAAGGTTGTCGAAGGCAAGATCGCCCCCGAAGGCTGGTGCAGCCTATTCGCGCCCAAGCCGTCTTAAATAGCGCTATACGTCAGGCCGGCACCCGCTGCTCGCCGCGCAGCTTGCTGACATCCGCGCGCGGCGGCAGCCCGAACAGTCGGCTGTACTCGCGGCTGAAATGGGACGGACTTTCGTAACCGACCCGGTAACTGGCTGATGCCGCCTCGATGCCCTCGGTCAGCATCAGGCGACGCGCTTCGTGCAAGCGCAGTTTCTTCTGGAACTGCAGTGGCGACATGCGCGTCACCTGCTTAAAGCTGTGATACAGGGACGACTCGCTCATATTGGCCTCATCGGCCAGATCGCTGATACGCAACGGTTCGGAAAAGCGATCCTTCAGCACCGCGATCACCCGCGAGATGCGGTTGGCTTGGCTGTCTACCGAAGCGAACTTGCGCATGCGTGCACCCATGTCCCCCATCAAAGCGCGGTAGATAATTTCCCGCCGTGCCAGCGGCGCGAGTATCGGCGCGTCTGCCGGCGTATCCAGCAACCCCACGAGGCGGCTCACTGCATCGAGTATCCCCGCATCCATTCGCGCAACCGCGAGGGCACAGTTGATTTCCGGGCAGTCAAATTCCGCTTCCAGCTCCGGTGCCTTGTCGCCCAGTTCCAGTACCAGGTCGGTGACTTCCTGCGGATCTATGACGAGCCGGATCGCCAGAAACGGCTGCTCAGGTGAGGCGTTCTCCACCTGCCCCAGTACCGGTAGATGCACAGAGGAGGCAATGTAGTTAAGCGGTCCATAGGAGATTTCCTTATCGCCGAGCTGCAGCGTCTTCTTTCCCTGGATCAGGAAACCGAGGGAGGGCTCGTATACGGAGGAAACACAGCTGGTGGCTTCGTCAGAGCGAATCAGGTCGACGCCCTCCAGGGCAGTTTCCTGCAGCCCCTGCTCCGGCGTCCAGCGCAGTAACTTTTGCACAAGACTCTGGCGCGCCGCTTCCAAATCCCTTGAAATGGCAACAGCTTGCTTGTGTTCGATCGGCATTTTCGTACCCCTCCCGAACCGGTATATACCGGACATCGTCATTCAGACCTGTCGCGAGTATACGGAGATTTAGGCAAGCCGTTTAGAACATTGCAGAATTAGGCAATCACTCTGCAGTAATATGCAACTGCCCCGCGCTCCTGCGCCCATTGCCCGGTTTACGCCTCCATCCAAAGCTACACAAAAGACAGTTGTCATAACTTTTTCTACTAGCAAAATAACAGCAGTGGCCGACTACCGTTTCAAGTCAAAAACAGAATTAGGCAATCAATACACAGTAACCGGATACCGTCCGCACACTTCCCACCGCTAAGGTTTGCGTCCACTGGGAGAGCAGTTCCACCCCATCGGGAACAGTTTCACCTCTTCCGTAACTGAGGGAGCAAATACGTTATGGCAAGAAACCTGAAATTCATTCTGATCGGTTTGAGCGCACTGGTGCTGGCGGGATGCGACACCGGCGAACAGGGCAGTCAGCAAGCACCACCGCCGGCAGTGGAAGTGGCCGAAGTGGTGGCAGAGCCAGCCACCTTGTGGAGCGGCTTTACCGGCCGTGTGGCCGCACCGGAGACGGTGGATCTGCGCCCCCGTGTCAGTGGCTATATTGGTCGGGTCTCCTTTACCGAGGGCGATCTGGTCCAGCGCGGCGACGTGCTGTTTACGATCGATCAACGTCCCTACCGCGCCCGCGAACGCGCCGCGCGGGCCGAACTCGCCAGCGCGCGCAGCCAATTGACTCTGGCAGAAGGCAGGGCAAAACGCGCGCAGCAACTGCTGAACACTCGCGCAATTTCCCGCGAAGAGTACGACCAGCGTATAGCCGCGCGGGACTCAGCCCGCGCGACAGTACAAGCCGCCGAGGCCGCGCTGGAAAACGCGCGTCTCGAACTGCAATACACAGAGGTCAAAGCGCCGATCAGCGGTCGTGTCGGCCGAGCATTCGTCACCCGTGGCAACCTGGCCAACGCGGATCAGACCCTGCTGACCACGCTCGTTTCTGTGAATCCGATGTATGTGTATTTCGAGAGCGACGAACAGACTTTTGGCAGCAGTCGCGCGCTGCTGGCACGGGAACAACACCCACAGGTGCGTATAGGTCTGGCCGGTGAGCAAGGCTATCCGCATCGCGGCGAACTGGATTTTATCGATAACCGCCTGGACAGTCGCACCGGCACCATGCAATTCCGTGCCGTAGTAGCCAACCCCGACGGTATTTTTCAACCGGGCCAGTTTGCGCGGGTAGAAATGCCGACGGAGGAACTTGGCCAGGCAGTACTGGTAAACAGCAAAGCAGTACTAACCGATCAGGATCGCCGCTTTGTTTACCTGGTCAATGAGAACAACGTTACCGAACGGCGCGAAGTCCAGACGGGTCCGCAGCAGGATGAAATGACGTTGATCCGCAGCGGCCTGCAGCCCGGTGAGCGGATCGTGGTAAACGGTGTGCAGAAAATCTTCTTCCCCGGTATGCCGGTACAACCGGAACTGGTCGCGATGCGCGTATCGGACTCCTCCCGGCAGCTGGCTGGTCGCTGAGCCATTAAACCCGCCTCGCGGACGCGGCCAACAAGGCAGAGGCTGGCGCTAGTCGCGCAGCTTCGGACCAGACACTGAATTATCTTTTGAATCGCAAGATTAAAGTCGGTGCGGCACCCAGGCGTCGCACACGGGGTAACTGCATATGAACTTTTCCCGTTTTTTCGTCGACAGACCTATTTTCGCGTCGGTGCTGTCGATCATTATTTTCGTCGTCGGCTTGATCAGTATTCCTGTACTGCCCGTCAGCGAATATCCGGAAGTGGTGCCGCCGAGCGTGCAGGTGAGCGCTCGCTACCCGGGCGCCAACCCGAAAACGATTTCCGAAACCGTCGCCGCGCCGCTGGAGGAAGTCATCAACGGCGTGGAAAACATGATCTACATGAAATCCGTCGCCAGCAGCGATGGCACCCTGACCCTCAATGTCACTTTCGAGCTGGGCACCGATCCCGATCTGGCCCAGGTCCAGGTACAGAATCGGGTGGCACAGGCCCTGCCGCGACTGCCGGAAGACGTGCGTCGCCAGGGTGTTACCACGCAGAAGCAGTCTCCCAACCTGATGATGGCCGTGCACCTGATCTCACCGGACGACCGCTTCGACGCTACCTATATCCGCAACTATGCGGTGCTGCATATTCGCGATGAGTTGGCGCGCATCCCCGGTGTCGGGCAGGCCGGACTGTTCGGTTCCGGCGACTATGCAATGCGCCTGTGGATTGATCCGCAGAAGGCCGCCGCGCTCGGTGTCACAGCGGCAGACATAGTCGCTGCCGTGCGTGAACAGAATGTGCAGGTGTCCGCCGGCCAGATCGGCGCGCAGCCGATGCCGGGGAAAAGCGACTTCCTGATTTCCATCAATGCCAAGGGACGCCTCGAAAGCACGGAAGAGTTTGGCGATATCGTGCTGAAAACCGGTGCCAATGGCGAGATCACCCGACTCGCAGACATCGCCCGTATCGAGCTGGCCTCTTCGCAGGATGCCCTGCGCGCGCTGCTGAATGGACGCCAGGCGGTGGCGGTTCCCATCTTCCAGGCGCCCGGCTCCAACTCGCTGGAAGTCTCCCGTTCGGTTCGGGACAAAATGGCGGAACTGGATGACCAGTTCCCGGAGGGCCTGGAGTGGGAAGTCGCCTACGACCCGACGGTATTCGTCAGTACTTCCATCAAGTCGGTGGTGCAGACCCTGCTGGAAGCGGTATTGCTGGTGGTACTGGTGGTCATCCTGTTCCTGCAGACCTGGCGCGCCTCGCTGATCCCGCTGCTGGCGGTACCGGTATCGATCATCGGCACCTTTGCCGTGCTGCTGATGCTGGGCTTTTCCATTAACACCCTGACCCTGTTCGCGATGGTACTGGCAATCGGTATCGTCGTGGACGACGCCATCGTGGTGGTGGAAAACGTCGAGCGGAATATCGAACAAGGGCTCACGCCACTGGCGGCAGCCCACCAGGCCATGCGCGAGGTCAGTGGCCCGATCGTCGCCATCAGCCTCGTGCTATGCGCGGTATTCGTGCCGATGGCATTCCTCGACGGCATTACCGGCCAGTTCTATCGCCAGTTCGCCACCACGATTGCCATCGCCACGATTATTTCCGCCGTCAATTCACTGACCCTGTCCCCGGCGCTGGCGGCGACCCTGCTCAAGCCCCACGGCGCTGCACCGGACGCGCCGGCGCGGTTGATCGAGCGACTGTTCGGCTGGATATTCCGCCCGTTCAACCGCTTCTTCCAGCGCAATTCGCAGCGCTATGAGGGGCTCGTTGGCCGCAGTCTGAAACGCCGCGGTCTGGTGTTCGGCGTCTATGCGGTACTGCTCGCCGGCACATTTGTACTGTTCAACCAGGTGCCGGGAGGGTTTATTCCGACCCAGGACAAGACCTACCTGGTGGGCAGTATTCGTTTGCCGGAAGGCGCTTCACTGGACCGCACCGAAGACGTCGCGCGACGCGTCAGTGAAATCGCACTCGAAACCGACGGAGTCTCGCACGCGGCAGCATTTGTAGGTTTCAACGCGCTGCAAAGCACCAACACCCCTAACGTCGGTACGGTGTTTGTATTGTTCGACGATTTCAGCGAGCGCGATCGCAGTGCTGAGGAAATTGCCGCCGAACTGAACGGCAAGCTGGCGCAGATCAAGGAGGGCTTCGCGATCAGCTTTATGCCGCCGCCGATCTTCGGTCTGGGTGCCGGTTCCGGCTATTCGCTATACGTGCAGGACCGCAGGGCGGCCGGCTACGGTGAACTGCAGAACGCCACCAACCAGCTGGCCGGTACACTGAGCCAGGTGCCAGGACTGAGCTATCCGTTCAGTTCCTACCAGGCCAATGTGCCGCAGATGGACGCGGAGGTGGACCGCCTGCAGGCCAAGGCACAGGGCGTGCGCCTGGACGATCTGTTCGGCGCGCTGCAGCTGTATTTCGGTTCGATGTACATCAACGACTTCAACCTGTTCGGCCGCACCTATCAGGTGGTCGCCCAGGCGGACGCGCCTTTCCGCGACGAAGTGAAAGACATCGACAACCTGTATACGCGCAACGCCGACGGCGACATGGTACCGCTGAATACGATGGTCGAGTTGCGCCAGAGTTACGGCCCCGACCCGGTGATCCGCTACAACGGCTATCCGGCAGCGGACCTGATGGGGCAATCCGATCCGAGCGTGCTGTCATCCGGCGAGGCACTGGCAACGGTAGAACAGGTGGCCGGCCGGGCCCTGCCCCCGGGCATGCAGATTCAGTGGACAGACCTCAGCTTCCAACAGGTCAACCAGGGCAACGCCGCCATGGTGGTATTTCCGCTGGCCGTGCTGCTGGTATTCCTGGTCCTGGCAGCGCTGTATGAGAGCTGGGTCATGCCGCTGGCGGTTATTCTAATCGTACCTATGTGTCTGCTGGCGGCACTGTTCGGCGTGTGGCTGACCGGAGGCGACAACAATGTCTTCGTGCAGGTGGGGCTGGTGGTACTGATGGGGCTGGCCTGTAAGAACGCCATCCTGATCGTCGAGTTCGCCCGCGAACTGGAAATGGACGGCCGCGATCCGGTGCGGGCCGCACTGGAAGCCTGCCGCCTGCGTCTGCGCCCGATTATCATGACGTCCGTGGCCTTTATCGCCGGCGTGGTGCCGCTGGTATTTGCCAGCGGTGCCGGTGCGGAAGTCCGCAACGCGATGGGTATTACCGTATTTACCGGTATGATCGGCGTCACCTTTTTCGGCCTGTTCCTGACGCCGGTGTTCTATGTGGCGCTGCGCAAGCTGACGCAACGCGGGGATGCCAGCGCCGGCAAGGCGCTAGAAACGGAAGAGGAAACTCAAGAAAAATCGTCACAGCTGCGCCAACTGGCGAAGGCCGCGAACAGCTAATACGTGCGTAGTTTAATTGCGTGTAACCGGCAGGCCGCCAGGGAGGGCGGCGCGAACGGTCAATCTATTATCCGAACAGGACCTGGCCTGCAGCGCTAGCGCAACGGCCTTTCATCACCTTTGCGTGCCCACGGGAAAACCAGTACGTATAGCCTGGTAATCACGGAAAGCGGTATGCAGGCAGCGACGATAATGATTCCGAGCAGACCGCGCATAATGTCGCTGCCCTCCCAGTGCTCCTCCTCGTCGGCCTCGAAAGACCGCAGGCAATGTCCCCGGCCCTCGAGCGGTTCGAACGTGAAGTCGATGACTTTTTCCATCGCCTTCCACCAGGGGCGCAAAGGCGTTTCATGCTTGTTGGCGAAGTAGCCGGTACGCGCGGAAATGGTCGCATCGGGATTGCCGCCGGCAATGGCATTGCCCAGTTGATCGATCGCGATCAGTACGCCGCGAATCCAGCTCATTTTTTTTTCGGTCATGGGCGCTGCAGATCCGTAACGCCGTCGAAGAAATCCACCGCGCCGGTTTCCAGCGAGTATTCGGCCCCGACAATCAGCAACTCGTCCTTTTCCACCAGCTGTTCGAGAATCTGCGAGCCGCGGCGCAACTGATTCGCCGATGCGCGGATATTGGCGCGCACGGCGCTTGGCACCAGCTTGTCGACTTCCTTACTGGAAGCGGCATCCAGTAGCGGTTCAACGGCCGGCCGGATACGGTCTGCGATGGAGCGCAGGTTCGGTGAACGGGTCTCCTGCGGGCGCACCAGCTCTTCCAGCGTGGCCTGAATTGCACCGCAGTTGGAATGCCCCAGCACCACTACCAGCGGCGTGCCAAAGCGCTCGGCGGCAAACTCGACACTGCCAATCTGCGATGGCGCCACCACGTTGCCGGCCACCCGAATCACGAACAGATCACCGAGTCCCTGGTCGAAAATCAGTTCTGCCGGGACCCGCGAATCCGAGCAGCCGAGAATGATCGCGAATGGCTCCTGCCCTGACACCAGCTCGCGACGTTTACTTTCGTTCGCGCCGGCGTGCTGCCCCTGCAGTCCGGCGGCAAACCGGCGATTGCCTTCCTGCAGTCGATGCAGCGCTTCCCGAGCCGATATCATATTGACCTCCCCTCAGAGACAAATGGCTGGATTGGAAAAATTTCGGCAAAGCATACACAAATTTTTCCGCAATTGTGCCACCACTCTGCGGATCGGTTCACATTGTTGCGCGAAGCCAAACAGGAAAAGTGCCGCGAATGCCTGCTGCGCTTTCGCGGAACAAAAAAAGCGCACACGAGGGACACCGGTGTAGGTTGCCGATACACAGCCGACAGCCGGCGCCATAACCCGACTAGATGGCGAATGCCGTGCTGCCTGCGCGCCCCTGCGCTTCCGGTGTGAGAATTAGCGCGGCCACTGCGGGCGGTAACTGATTACGAACGGCGAATAGGCGCCGGCACACCAGTTGCCATTGTCGAGCTGGTAGCAGTGGATACCCTGCTCCACACACTGTGCATAGCCGGCCATTGGCTGGTCATCGACGAGACAGGCGCGCGGGAAAGCCGGCCTTTCCGCGACCGGCACCGTCCGATAGGTGTAGGCTTGCGGCTTGCCGCGCACGTCGTCCCAGAAACCATCGAAGTTGGCACCCGCACAGCCGCCGATCGTCAGCGCCAATACCGGCACAAGGATGCTGCTATTTTTCATAATCGATACACCGACGGCCGCCAGAAATATCAAAGCACTTGGCTGTAGGTGGACAGATGGAACCGGGAGCCAGCTCCTCGGCGTCCCCAGGGCAGACAGATTGACTGGATTGCTGGGCCGCGGGCGCCGCCGCAGGTGCCTGGTAATCGGCGGGTGCCCGATATTCCGCTGCTCGCGGAATCGGTCTGCTGTTTGGATAGACCACTTGATCGCGGGTATCGGCAACGCCACAGCCCGTGAGTAGTGTCGCGGTGGCGAGAGCGGAAAAAACTATCGCACGATGTCGCATAGGCTTCGTCTCCGTGTTTAGCGCTCTCCTCCGCTCTCCTCCACAGCGGAAGAGAGCGGCGAATACTCCGAGTCAAACCCCGAATAACGGCACCCGATACTAGTAAACCCGCATCACCGGGAAAAACCAGCAGGCGGATCCCACCTTACCCACTTCACTATCCACAGAACAGTGGCGGCTGGCAGAGGGGGGCAAACGGGAATTGGGCTGGTAGTGACCGACTTCTACAAAATCGGCACTGTGGCTGGCGTCGTCGGGGTTGAAATAGAAGGGGTCATCTCTACCTGTATTCTCGACGGGAAGAAAAATGCAACCTTGCATTGCCAGTGCCGCCGCCAACGGCAAAGCGAATGTCCCTATGCGCTTCATTTCCGAATACCTCTCGCTTTCAGAGCTGCGCTTTTGGTTGGTACATTTTCAGTTTAGCTGGCGGAGGTTTCGGCCTGTGCTGTTACGGAACGATTTATGCGCAAAATTCTTCATTTTGGTGAATTTACGCGCCAGCAACTTCAGTCGTTGATTTCCCGGCGGCCAGCAGCAACAAACAGCGCGTGATTTCGCACCGACGTTCGCTGGAATGTTAGTGGCAAAAAAAAAGCGGCCTCCTGGCCGCTTTTTTTGTCGCTACTCAATCCATCAAAGCAGCAGGCGTCGCACATCGCCAAGCACGCTGACCAGGTAGGTCATGAAACGGCCGGCGTCGCCACCGTTAACAGCCCGGTGGTCATAGGACAACGCCAGGGGCAACATCTGCCGTGGCACAAATTCCTTGCCATTCCATACCGGCTTCACCGCCAGCTTGGACACGCCGAGGATCCCCACTTCCGGTGAATTGACGATCGGCGTAAAGCCGGTGCCGCCAATGGCGCCGAGACTGGAGATAGTGAAACACGCACCCTGCATATCGCGCGGCTTCAGCTTGCCATCGCGGGCGGCAATCGCCATCGCGGTAGCCTCTTCCGCCAGTTCGTACAGGCCTTTCTTGTCCACGTCACGGATTACCGGGACCATCAGCCCCTTGGGCGTGTCTACCGCCATGCCGACGTGCACGTAGTCCTTGCGCACTATGTGTTCGCCGTCGTTGTGCAACGACACATTGAAGCTCGGCTCCTCGCGCAGGGCTGCGGCTACTGCCTTGAGCAGGAAGGGCACCGGCGTCAGTTTCACACCGCGCTTTTCCGCCTCTGCTTTCATGGACTTGCGGAAATCTTCCAGCTCGGTGATGTCCGCATCGTCGAACTGGGTAACGTGCGGCACGTTCAGCCAGTTGCGGGACATGTTGGCCGCGGTGATCTTGTGGATCTTGGTCATCGCCTCGACGTTGACCGGGCCAAACTGGCTGAAGTCGATCTCCGGCATCGGCGCTATGCCAATACCGCCGCCGACACCAACCGCACCGCTCTCGGCTTTCTTGACCTGCTCCTTGATATAGGCGTGCAGATCGTCCTTGGTGACACGATTGCGGGGGCCGGTGGGCTTCACCTTGTTCAGGGTCACACCCAGCTCTCGGGCCAGCTTGCGCACCGCCGGACCGGCATACACCTCCGCGGAGGGCGTGAGGTCGCGCTCCAGGTGATGATCTTTCTGCGGTGCGGCGGGCGGCTCTTGTGACAGCGCCGAGGGCTCCTGGCTGGCAGCCGGCGCCGGTGCCGGTGCCGGTGCGGACGGTGCCGGAGCGGCGGCTGGCGCCGCGCCGCCGGCAACAGTTTTCATCACGCCAATCACGTCGCCGGTCGAGACCTTGTCACCTTCCTTCACGGAAATGGACACGATGGTGCCCGCCGCCGGCGAAGGTACGTCCATCGAGGCCTTGTCGCCTTCCACCACGATCAGGGAATCGCCCTCGCCCACTTCGTCGCCGGCGGAGACGGTGATTTCGATCACGTCCACCGCATCGGCGCCGCCGAGGTCGGGCACTTTGATTTCCTGTTCGGTGGCTTCACCAGCCGGGGCAGGAGTTTCCTCCGCCGGTGCCGGCGCAGCCTCGGCCTCCGGCTCAGCTGCGGGCTCCTCGCCAGCCTCTTCGGCAGTTTCGCCAGCGGCTTCCTCGCCGGCCGCCTCGGTTTCGATCTCACCGATCACGTCACCTTCGGAGACCTTGTCGCCCTCTTTTACGCTGAGGCTCAGGATCTTGCCGGCCACCGGAGCCGGCACATCCATGGAGGCCTTGTCACCCTCCACCACAATCAGCGCATCCTCTTCCGCAACCGTGTCCCCCACTGCAACGGAAATTTCAATCACGTCTACCTGATCGGCGCCGCCGAGATCAGGCACTTTAATGACTTGTTTTGCCATGTTTTTTGCCTTCTTCCTTATCAGCGGACCTTAAACCAGGCGCGGGTTTACTTTTTCCGCGTCAACGTTCAGTTTCTTGATGGCATCTGCAACCTCGCTGGCGTCGATCACGCCCTGCTTGGCGAGGCCGGTCAGCGCGGCGATGGTGACGTAGTTGCGATCCACCTCGAAGAAGCGGCGCAGCTGCTCGCGGCTGTCACTGCGGCCGAAGCCGTCGGTGCCCAAGGCGATCGTGTCACCGTCGATAAACTCGCGCAGCGGCTCCACATAGGCGCGGATGTAGTCGGTGGAAATGACCACCGGCGTCTCGTTGCCTTCAAACTGCTCACTGATCCACGCTTTGCGCGGCGTCTCGGTCGGGTGCAGCATGTTCCAGCGCGCCACGTCCTGGCCTTCGCGGGCCGCCTCGGTGGCGGAAGTCAGGTTCCACACGTCGGAGGTCACGCCGAACTGGTCGGCGAGGATATCCGCAGCCGCCAGTACTTCGCGCAGGATGGAACCGGCACCCACCAGCTGTACATGCTTCTTCGCCGCCTTGCCCTTGCCGGGCTTGCGGGAATCACCTTCCAGCTTGTAGATACCGCGGATGATGCCTTCCTCGACACCCTGCGGCATTTCCGGCTGCAGGTAGTTTTCGTTCTCGATGGTGACGTAGTAGAAGAGGTTTTTCTGCTCTTCGTACATCTCCTTCAGGCCGTGATGCATGATCACTGCCAGGTCATAACCGTAGGCCGGGTCATAGCTCTTACAGTTGGGGATGGTGGCAGACAGCACGTGGCTGTGACCATCCTGGTGCTGCAGGCCTTCGCCGTTCAGCGTCGTGCGGCCGGCGGTAGCACCAACGAGGAAGCCGCGCGCCTGCATGTCGCCGGCAGCCCAAGCCAGGTCGCCGATGCGCTGGAAGCCGAACATCGAGTAGTAGATGTAGAAAGGCACCATGGGTACGCCGTGGTTGGAGTACGCCGTGGCCAGTGCCATCCATGCGGACATGGCGCCGGCCTCGTTGATGCCCTCTTCCAGCACCTGACCTTTCTTGTCTTCCTTGTAATACATGATCTGGCCGTGGTCGACCGGGGTGTATTTCTGCCCCTGGGAGGAGTAGATACCCAGCTGGCGGAACAGGCCTTCCATACCGAAGGTACGGGCTTCGTCGGGCACGATGGGTGCCACGTTCTTGCCCATCTTCTTGTCTTTCACCAAGACAGACAGCGCGCGCACGAATGCCATGGTGGTGGAAATTTCGCGATCACCGGAACCTTTGGTCAGCGCGCTGAAGGCGTCCAGTTCCGGGATTTCCAGCTTCGCCACCTCGGTGCTACGGGACGGTACCGGCCCACCCAGCGCCTTGCGGCGCTCGGCCATGTATTTCATTTCCGGGCTGTCCGGCGCCGGGCGGTAGTACGGAACTTCCTCGATTTCCTTGTCGGTAATCGGGATCGCGAAGCGGTCGCGGAAGCGCTTCAGCGCCTCAGTGTCCATCTTCTTGACGTTGTGGGTATCCATCGCCGCTTCACCGGCAGCGCCCAGGCCGTAGCCTTTGACGGTCTGCGCCAGGATTACGGTGGGCTTGCCCTTGCTCGCCATGGCCTCGGCGTACGCCGCGTAGACCTTGTAGGGGTCGTGGCCACCGCGGTTCAGCTTCATGATCTCGTCGTCGGACATGTCCTTGACCATCTCGAGCAGTTCCGGGTACTTGCCGAAGAAATGCTCGCGGGTGTAAGCGCCGCCGTTGGCCTTGAAGTTCTGCATCTCGCCATCGACCACTTCGTCCATGACTTTCTGCAGCAGGCCCTTGTCGTCTTTTTCCAGCAGCGGATCCCACAGGCGCCCCCACAGGACCTTGAGTACGTTCCAGCCGGCACCGCGGAAGACACCTTCCAGCTCCTGCACGATCTTGCCGTTGCCGCGCACCGGGCCGTCCAGGCGCTGCAGGTTGCAGTTGACCACGAACACCAGGTTTTCCAGATTCTCGCGACCGGCCATGGAAATGGCGCCCAGAGTTTCCGGCTCGTCACACTCGCCGTCACCGAGGAATGCCCACACCTTGCGGTCGCCGCGCGGGGACAGGCCGCGCGCGGACAGGTAGCGCATGATGTGCGCCTGGTAGATCGCCTGGATCGGGCCCAGGCCCATGGAAACGGTGGGGAACTGCCAGTATTCCGGCATCAGCCACGGGTGCGGGTAGGAGGACAGGCCGTTGCCGTTCACTTCGCGGCGGAAGTTGTCCAGCTGCTCCTCGTCGAAGCGGCCTTCCAGGTAGGAGCGGGCATAGATGCCCGGCGCGCTGTGGCCCTGGAAGAAGATCAGGTCGCCACGCTCTTCACCTTCATTACCGCGGAAGAAGTAGTTGAACGCCACATCGTACAGGGTTGCCGCCGAGGAGAAACTCGCGATATGGCCACCCAGGCTGTCGCTGTTGGAGTTGGCGCGCACCACCATCGCCAGCGCGTTCCAGCGGATCAGGGAGCGGATACGGCGCTCCATGAACAGGTCGCCGGGCATGCGCTTTTCCGCCTGCGGCGGGATGGTGTTGCGATAGGGGGTAGTGATGGCCGCCGGCAGCTCCACGCCAGTATTGGTGGCGCGATCAGACAGCTGCTTCAGCAGGAACGCAGCGCGCTCTTTACCGCTGTGGCGGATCACCGCCTGCAGTGCATCCAGCCATTCCTGCGTTTCCTGAATGTCAGTTTCGTCTTGCATCAAACAATGCTCCTCGGCGAATTGTGCGACGTCGAGTCGGGGTCTTATTTCAGAGTAATCAGAGTAAATTTCGGCAAACGGGCAAAGTACAGAGCAGGCAGAAAATTGCTTCCTTTTTTCGGCAGTTCCGCCAAATCACCACCATCGTTGGCGGAAATGCAAAGTTGCGGGAACCGGTGAACCGGTACATGACCTCGCTCAACGGTTTCTCTGCGCACTTCTGCGGCGGAGAAGGGGAAACGGCGCCTGTCTAATGCCGTGATTCTTTATCTTTGACTGTGATTCTAGACCGGGCATGGCGCCGCGACGGCGGCCGAATAATCCTCCCGGGCTTATTAGCGGGAGCGATTGTAGTATTACTACAAAACTTTTTCCAGACAGGACGATTAGTAACAATTAAAACCAAATCGCAAAACAAATATTTGCCATTTCGCCCAATCAGCCGAAGATATTGCGGAAAAAAGCAGAAATTCAATTACAAAATCCAGTACTAAATTGATGCCCCGGTCACAGCTGCACCGACTCACCGCCGGGCAGGTACTCGGCGTAGACGACATAGCGCAGCGGCCCGCCGGGATTGATCGCATCGAAGGGATAGCAGGTGACCAGCAGTAGCCCGGGCTCGGCGAAGATCGGCAGCTGTTCGCGCTCGCTGTCCACCACTCGGGTCGTGCTGACCCGGTAGCTGTGCCAGCGGCCACTGCTGTCCTGCAACTGTATCGGGCTGCCGGGCCGCAGGCGCTCCAGGTCACCGAAGTGGGTGTCGCGGTGTGCGGCAATCACCGTAGTGCGCGGTTCGGCGAGGTTGCCGGGCTCACCCGATCCCGCCAGCAGGCCCGGACCGAATGCCAGCGCCTGGCCACTGCCGCCGGCCAGCACCACCAGCGGTTCCTGTGCATCCAGCTGCAAGCGGGCCACCGGCCAGGTATCCGCCCACGGCCAGGGCTTTGCCGCGCCCCCCGTCTTGAGCTGCTCCTCCCAGGCATCAGCAATCAGCACCTGGGCCAGCTCCGCCTTGGCCAGCAGCCAGGCCGCGCCGCCCAGCTGCCACAGCCCCGCGAGCAGACAGGCGGCGAATAGCATCGTGCGCAGCATTAGCGAGCCCTCACCCCGGCGCCAACCAGGCCCCGCTCGATGGCGCCGCGCGCGCGGCGCACGTCCGGCAACACCCTGCGCAGCAGTTCGCGCAGGCGCCGCAGGATTCGGCTTTTCGCCAGACGCCCGCGGCGCAACAACCCGGCCAGACCGAGCAGCCCGGCTGCGGCCAGCAGCTGCGCATGAAGCCCGGCCGCAGTGCGCGGATAGGTCTGACGCTGCAACACCTGTCCGCGGGCGACCGCGTTGGGCACCGGGCTTTTGGAGAGCCCTTCGCCCTGCGGCCGCACCACTGCTTCCTCCACCGCGACAAAACTAGTGTAAGGACTCGCCAACTGGTGATTCAGTGCCAGCTGCAGAATCTGCCCGCGCAGGGCGCTGCCCGCTTCGCTGCTCTCACCAACCGCAAGCTGCCGATCGCGCAGCGCCTCTATCTTGCTCCGCGCCCATACACTGCCGATGCCGCGGCCGTTTTCCATGCCACCGCCATTGAGCTGCAGCTTCTGCACAAACTGCCTGCCCGCCAGACGGCCGCGCAACAGCAGGTCGCCGGACAGGGTTCCCCCTTCTATCCTGGCCACCAGCTGCAACGGCTCGCCGCGATACAGATCGGGAATACGCTTCGGGTAGGCATCGACCACCAGACCCGCGGGCCAGTTGAGTTGCAGATCTGTCGTCAACGGGTTTTCCAGCTTCGCAAACAGCGCCTGCATACGCTCCTGCACTTCGCCCAGGTCGCCGATCGTGACGAAGGTGCCGCGGCCGAACTTCGCCGCCTTGCGCATAAAGTGACTGTTCGGCGCAGAGCCGATGCCGATGGTAAACAGGCGCGCATCGCGCAGGGACTGCCGGATCAGTTCAAACAGGGCGCGCTCATTGCCGACGGCACCGTCGGTGATAAACACCACCTGGCGCACCAGACTGTCGTCGCCGGGCAGCTGCTGACTCAGGGCCAGGCGCAGCGCCGGCGCCATCTCCGTGCCCCCACGCGCCTGCAGCCCCTCCACCTGAGCGCGGGCGTGCTGGATATTGGCGGGGTCGACCGCCACCGGGCGCGGGAACAGCGCGCGGGTTTCACTGTTGAATTCGATCACGTTGAAGCGGTCACCGGCCTGTAGCCGCGACAGCGCCAGCAGCAGGCTCTCCTTGGCCTGGCGAATCGAGTTGCCGCTCATCGAACCGGATGTGTCGATGACATAGACCACTTCCCGCGGCAGGCGCCGCACCTGAGCCGCGCCGTCCGGCGGCAGTAACAATACCTGCAGGTAAGTGCCCGCCTGCCCCTCGGCATTGTCCGCATCCATTTTTTCAGTAAACAGCGCCGCCCGCGGCAGTGCGGAGGCGCGCGGTCGCCAGTGCAGCGCGAAGTCCCGATCCATCACCGCTGCACCGTTGCGCAATTGAATGGTGTAGCGGCCGCCTGCCTGCTTGCTGAAGTCGATATCGTGGTAGGGGCTGCTGATCTCGGCCAGCGGCAGGCCGCCATCGAGCTCCACGTCGATGGCGATGCGGTGGCTGCCCAGGGCGGTCAGCTCCGCCGCTGGCTGCATAAACGGTGTAATCTTGTGCGCATCCGGCACCTGGTCGGTGGGCAGCGCCCAGCCGCTGCTGTCGGCCACCAGTTCCGCTTGCGCAATGGTATTGTCCGGCGCCTTTACCTCGCCCGGAATGTAGCGCGGCGTCAGCGTTGTCGGCAGTCGCAGGCTGAAAGTACCGCTGTCGTAGCCGACCTTTTGCAGGTAGCGGATATGAACACGAACGGTTTCTCCCGGAGCTATGTTGGCCACCTTGCTGGTAAACAGGTTGGGGCGCTGCTGCTCCAGCAGCGCCGCGCGCTGGCCGGCGTCGCGGGCCGCCTTGTAGATCCTGGCCGCCTGCTCGCGCTCGCGCACCTTGCCGACGATACGGCGCTCGCCCACCTCTATTTCCAGTCCGGCAACGGCGGCCTGCTCCGGCAGCGGCAGCACGTAGACGGCTTCCCGCCAGCTGTCGCTGTGATTGGCAAATTCCTGCTGCAGACGCACCTCCGCCACCAGGCCACGTACCGAAATCTGCGCGCGGCTGGCCAGATGTACGGCGGGCGCATAGCTGCCCCGCTGCGCTCCGGCAAACAGCAGATCACCGGCCTTCATATCATCCAACGTGACGGCGCCGGGCTGCGCCAGCGGCTCTGCGCGCGCGCCGACGGCGGCCACGCATACCGCCACTGCGGTAACCAGAAACAGCAGCCAGCGACCGCGCTTGCTGCTGCGGTAGCGGCGGCGGTAATACTCCTCTGTCGGCAGTACCAGCAATTCGCGCGGTATGCGCTGGCCGGAAAATATCGCCCTGTTCACAGTTATCCCTCCAGTCTTTGTTTTTACTGACGGGAATTAAACTTGGGCAAACGGGCGAAAACGGGAACGGATTGCGGCGGAAATACGGGGGAAATATGGCGAATTATGTCGAGGCCGCGGTGTGCCAAAACAAAAAACCGGCGCGAGCGCCGGTTTTTTTGCGGTCCTGACCTCAGTCGGTCAGATTCCTAGTCGATCAAGCCCTTAATCAATCAAGCCATAGTCCTTGCGCAGAACCTCGACCAGTTCCGCCTTCGGATTGTCGGAGAGCTCCAACTTCCTGCCGGTGATCTTCTCGGCGATACCGACATAGGTCGCGGACACATCCATCAGCATCGACTCCGGCAGCTCGTTGTCGCGGGCCAGGGCCTGGCGCTCGGGCATGCGATCCTTGTTCAGCAGGATATCCGGATCCGGGAAGTGCTTCAGCAGTGCCTGGCGGAATCCCTCTTTGGAATTTTCCACCACCTTGCCGTTGCGATATTGCTCGCCATCCCAGATGCGCGAGGAATCCGGCGTGCCCACCTCGTCCATATAGATCAGCTTTTCCTCGCCATTGGCATCGGTGACATAGCCGAACTCAAACTTGGTGTCGACGAAGATCTGGTCCAGCTTCGCCAGCTCCGCAGAGATCACGTCGAAGCCTTCCTTCAGCAGCTTCTCGTACAGATCGATATCGTCCTGCGAGCGGAAGTTGAACGCCTCGACGTTGTCTTCGATATTCTTGCGCGTGATGTTTACATCATCCGCCTCCGGCACGCCGGGGATACCTTTCAGGATGCCCTTGGTGGACGGGGTAATCAGCAGTTCCGGCAGCTTCTGGTCTTTCTGCAGACCATCGGGAATCTCGATACCGCAGAATTCGCGCTCGCCCTTCTGGTAGGCGCGCCACATGGAACCGGTGATGTACTGCCGCGCGATCGCCTCGATCATGACCGGGCGCGCCTTCTGTACGATCCACACCAGTGGATGGGGGATATCCAGAATATGGCTGTCCGCCAGCCCCTGCTCCTTGAACAGCTTGAACCAGTGGTTGGAGATGGCATTCAGCGCCGCACCTTTGCCCGGCACGCCGCGCATGCCACCCTCGCCGGTCCAGATGCAGTCGAACGCAGAGATGCGGTCGGAGATCACCATGACCGCCAGGGGTGCATCCGGAGCCACCGGATAACCCTTTTCCTCGATCAAACGACGGCTATCGGCTTCGGTCAACCAGTAGACTGAGCGGACCTTGCCGCTGTGAATGGGCTTGTCGGTGCGGATCGGCAGATCGTCGTTCACCGCCAGTACTTTGTCAGCCAGGCTCATGGGTCATTCCTATTCGGGATGGACTAAAAAGAAAGCGCGGGATTCTAGCAAAAGCCCCGGGCTCCAGACAGGGGGCGCAGCGCCGATTACTCGGCGCCGTTCTCCGAGGCCTCCTTGGCCTGCCACTCGGCCTGGTGTTCGCTGGTGGGCCAGGCGTTCATGATCGCCTTCAGCAGGGTCGCCAGCGGGATGGCAAAGAAAACGCCCCAGAAGCCCCAGATGCCGCCGAAGAACAGCACCGCGAGGATTATTGCCACCGGATGCAGGTTGACCGCTTCGGAAAACAGCAGCGGTACCAGCACATTGCCGTCCAGCAGCTGGATGATGCCGTAGGCAATCATCAGGTAAAAGAACTCGCTGGTCCAACCCCACTGGAACAGGCCAATGGCGGCCACCGGGATAGTCACCACCGCGGCGCCGATATACGGAATCAGCACACTGAGCCCCACCGCGACCGCCAGCAGCAACGCGTAATTGACACCCAACAGCAGGAAAGCCGCGTAGCTGACCGCCGCTACTATGCCGATCTCGATGACCTTGCCGCGCACATAGTTGGCGACCTGATCATTCATCTCGTGCCAGATCTGGCGCAGCATCGGTCGCTGCGTGGGCAGAAAAGAGGCGCACCAGTTGATCAGCCGGTCGGAGTCCTTCAGGAAAAAGAATACCAGGATCGGCACCACAACCGCATAGATCAGGAATCCGGCCAGGATCGGCAGGTTGGCCAGGGAAAAAGTCAGCAGCGTCTGCGTGACCGAACCCAGTTCGCTGCCGAGAGTAGTGAAGATCTCGTCGATCTGCTGTGCGGTGATCAGGCGCGGATAGCGTTCCGGCAATAACAGCAACAGATCCTGGCCGCGGTCGATCATATTCGGCAGCTCGGCGAACAGTCGCACCAGCTGGCGCCAGATGATCGGCAGCACCACCAGAAACAGTGCCACGATGATACCCACCAGCACCAGGCAGGCCAGGCTGACCGCCAGCCAGTGGGGAACCTTCCAGCTCTTCAACCGCTGCACCATACCCTGCATCAGGAAGGCGATGATCAGCGCCGCCAACACCGGAGCCAGCACCGGGCCGAGGGTGGCCAGCACCACCAGCGACGCCAGCATCAGCAGCACCAGCAGCACTACTTCTTCCTGACTGAAATAGCGATTAATCCAACCTTTGACGATTTCGAGCATAGATCCCCTGATCTCGTTATTTACCGGCGCGCAGCCAGTAATAGAAGCAGTCCCCGCGACGCTCGGCCCGCAACAGCGGCTTGCCGCTCAGCTCGGCAAAGCTGTGAAAGTCACGCCAGGAGCTTTCGTCGGTCGCCAGCACCTGCAACAGCGTACCCGCCGCATAATCACCCAGGGCACGGCGCATCGCCAGCAGCGGCTGCGGACACGGCAGTCCGCGCGCGTCCACGGTTACGGCGCTGTCCCAGTCCGGGGGTGGGCTCAACTCGCTGTCGGCAGCGGATACTGTCATTTGGCCTTTGGTCACAGTTTCTGATTGCGGCGGATTATAACGCGGATACTGCGTTAGATTCCGTGCAACCACAACGGTAGCGGGGATTCGGGAGAATGGAGCCAAGCGGTCACAGCTAACGGATCCGCGAACCTTCTGTCGCCGCACTGGTCAAATCCTCGACAGCCCGACAAGCTAGGGTATAGAGTTGGGCTACCGGCCCTAATTCACCGAGGCAGACCGAGCAGTATTCAAAGATGACCGATCTCAACCACATCGCGCCCCGTCGATCTGCCCGTCGCCCACTGCGGCAGCGCATCAGCGCAGGCCTGGCGGCGCTGGGCATGGGTTTGCTGCTCGGCGGCACTCCGGTTGCGGCGCTCGCAGATGACGACCAGATTCGGCTGCCCGAACTGGGCGACAGCAGCAGCGGCGTCGTTTCCCGGGCGCGCGAGAAAGAGCTGGGCCAGATGTGGCTGCGTATGTTCCGCAGCCAGGTACGCACCTCCAACGATGCACTGCTGCAGCAGTACGTGGAAAACACGGTCAAAGGCCTGTCGGAATTCAGCCCGCTGGACGACAAGAACATCGATGTGGTGGTGGTCAAGAACGACACCATGAACGCCTTTGCGGTGCCCGGGGGCATCATGGGGGTCCACACCGGCCTGTTTCTGTTTGCCGAGAACGAGGACCAGTTTGCCTCCGTCATCGCCCACGAACTTGGCCACCTGAGCCAGCGACACTATGCCCGCTCGCTGGAGGCCCAGCGCAACAACACCATCCCGACCCTCGCCGGCATGCTCGGCGCCCTGGTACTCGCCGCTACCGCCGGCGGCGATGCCGGCATCGCGGCGATGACCGCCACTCAGGCGGCGGCACTGGACAGCCAGCTGCGCTTCAGCCGCCAGAATGAACAGGAGGCGGACCGCGTCGGTATCGAAACCCTGGCCAAATCCGGTCGCGACCCGGAGGCCGCCGGCGAGATGTTCGAACAGATGCTGAAAGCCACGCGCTACTATCGCCGCCCGCCGGAGTTTCTGCTCACCCATCCGGTCACGGAAAAGCGTATCGCCGATGCCAAACTGCGCGCCAGCCGCATGCCAGCGGTGCAACCGAGCGACGGCCGCGACTACCACCTGATGCGTGCGCGTATCCGCGTGGCGGCGGAGCCGACGCCACAGCAGGCGGTCAAGCGCTTCCACGCGGAACTGAACGGCATCAACGATAACGAGGACGCCGCCCGCTATGGCCTGGCGCTGGCCCAGACCGCCGCCGGCAAGCCGGATTCGGCGCTGGAAACCCTGCAGCCGCTGCTGGACCGCGAACCCAACAAGGCCGCATTCGTATTGGCGCGGGCGGACATCGACCTGGCGCGTCACGACTACACCAATGCCACCAAGCGGCTGCAGCACGCGCTGGACAGAAATCCCGGCGACCACGCCCTGACCATGGGGCTGGCGAACGCGCACTTCAAGGCGGGCAACTATCTGACCGCCGAGCGCATCCTCGCCAAGCACAGTCGCCTGCGCAAGAAAGATCCAACGGTCTGGTACCTGCTCGCAGAGACCCACGGTCTCGCCGGCGACATCATCGGCGTACACGAGGCGCGCGCCGAGTACTACATCCTCAACGGGGTGTTCGACAAGGCCCTGCAGCACCTGCGCCACGGCATCCGCATGGCCAAGAGCGACTACCAGACCCACGCGATTCTGGAGCAGCGCATGAAGGACGTGATCAAGATGCAGGAGAAAGCGAAAGAGCTGTAAGACCCGTTGAGTAGATCGATCACCAGCAAAAAAAAGAGCGGCCACTGGCCGCTCTTTTTTTGTTGGCAATATAGCAATCAGTCCAGCGGCTTGCGGAAGTCGAGCATGCGCTGCAGCGGGATCATCGCGCGGCGGCCCAGCTCGGGATCGACAAGAATCTCATTGTCGCCGCGCTCCAGCACACCGCACAGATTCTCCAGCGAGTTCATCGCCATCCACGGGCAATTGGCACAGCTGCGGCAGGTCGCTCCGGCACCGGCGGTCGGTGCGATGATCAGCTCCTTGTCCGGGCACAGCTGCTGCATCTTGTAGAAGATGCCCTGGTCGGTGGCGACGATAAAACGCTTCTCCGGTCGCGTCTTGGCTGCATTGATGATCTGGGAGGTGGAGCCCACCACATCGGCCAGCTCCACAACGGCCGCCGGCGATTCCGGATGTACCAGCACTACCGCGTCCGGGTAGAGCGCTTTCAGATCCTCGACCCCCTTGGCCTTGAACTCCTCGTGCACGATGCAGGAGCCGTTCCACAGCAATACGTCCGCGCCCGTTTCGCGCTGCACATAGCTGCCCAGATGCTTGTCCGGCGCCCACAGGATTTTTTCCCCGTTGGCATCCAGGTGATCGACCACGTCCAGTGCGATACTGGAGGTCACCACCCAGTCCGCACGAGCCTTGACGGCGGCGGAGGTATTTGCGTAGACCACCACGGTGCGATCCGGATGCTGGTCACAGAATGCGGCGAACTCTTCCGGCGGACAGCCGAGATCCAGAGAGCAGGTGGCTTCCAGCGTGGGCATCAGCACACGCTTTTTTGGGGTCAGAATCTTGGCGGTCTCGCCCATGAACTTCACACCGGCAACCACCAGCGTATCCGCCTGGTGCTCGGCACCGAAACGGGCCATCTCCAGGGAGTCGGACACACAGCCGCCGGTCTCTTCCGCCAGTGCCTGAATCAGGGGGTCGGTATAGTAGTGAGCCACCAGAACTGCATTCTGCTCTTTCAGCAGACGCTTGATGCGCTCGCGCCACAGTTCCAGCTCTTCTTCGCTGTACTGGTGCACCGTCGGCTCCGCCAGGTGCGCCTGCACCAGCGAACGGGAATCGGCAGTGTCTGTGGAAACTAACTTCTGACTCATGGCTAACTACCACTAGCGGAAAAGCGCGCATTATAGCGCAACGGTGCCACCTGCATCGCAATGCCATTTTAGTGCCGGCAAGACCGCAATCCGCCTCTCCGCCATTGGGGGGAAGATTCAATGCGGTTACCCGAAAATCCTGCACTGCGTGCAAAAAATAAAAAGGGCTGCTTTTGGCAGCCCTTTTTTGAAGATGGTGGGTCGTGCTGGACTCGAACCAGCGACCAATTGGTTAAAAGCCAACTGCTCTACCAACTGAGCTAACGACCCGAAGAAGACGCGCATCTTACCGATCCGCGGAAAAAACTCAAGTCACTTGTCACTTCCGCCGCCGCCGGCAGGAAGCAATAAAAAAGGCCGCCTGTGGGCGGCCCTTTCGAAAGGTGGTGGGTCGTGCTGGACTCGAACCAGCGACCAATTGGTTAAAAGCCAACTGCTCTACCAACTGAGCTAACGACCCTTAGTTCCCTCAACGTGAGGAGCTGCGTATCTTACGGATCTATTTCAAAAAGACAATACTTGGCGGTAAAAAAAATCCTGCGAATTTAAGGGCTTAGCTGTGCATCTCAGATGTGCGCTCAGCCGACGTAGACCGTGGGGTCGGCCAGACCCGCCTCGATAAATCCAGCCGCGCGCAGGCGGCAGCTGTCGCAGCGGCCACAGGCAGCACCGTTCGGCTGCGCCTGGTAACAGGATACAGTTAAACTGTAGTCCACTCCCAGCTCCGTACCACGGCGTACGATTTCCGCCTTACTCATATGCATCAGCGGTGTGCGAATACTGAGTTTGTGGCCCTCCACACCGGCCCGGGTGGCCAGGTTGGCCATCTTTTCGAATGCGGAGATGTACTCCGGGCGACAGTCCGGATAGCCGGAGTAGTCCACCGCGTTGACACCGACGAAGATATCCTGGGCTCCCAGTACCTCCGCCCAGCCCAGCGCAATCGACAGGAACACGGTATTGCGCGCCGGCACATAGGTGACCGGGATTCCGCTGGTTTCCTCTTCGGGTACCTCAATATCGTCATCGGTCAGCGCCGACCCCCCGATGGCACGCAGATCCAGCTTGACCACCTTGTGCTCCCGCGCCTCCAGGTCCGCCGCCACGCGCTGCGCGGCCATCAGCTCGGCGCTGTGGCGCTGGCCGTAGTCGAAGCCGAGGGCATAGCACTCGTAGCCGTCCGCACGGGCCATCGCCAGTACGGTGGCGGAATCCAGGCCGCCAGAGAGCAGAACTACGGCTTTTTTAGCAGTCATATCTTCCTCGTTGTCAGTGCGCGGCGGTGGCAGAACCGGCCTAGCCGCCCCGCTGAAATAACGGCAGTTAGACGCCCGGGACATCGCCCCACAGCAGTTTATGCAGCTGCATCTGCATGCGGACCGGCAGGCCGTCCGCGAGAATCCACTCCGCCAGTTGCCGTGGCTGCAGCTGTTCATAACTCGGTGAGAAGAGCACTTCCCCCACCCTTTCCGGCAAGCGGTACTGGTCGAGGATGAACCTGGCCCAGTCGTAGTCGCCGCGGTCGCAGATCACGAACTTTACCTGGTCGCGCTCGGTCAGCGCGGCGATGTTCTCCATGCGGTTGCGATGCTGCTCGCCCGACGCCGGGGTTTTGAGATCGACCACCCGCGACACGCGCGCATCCACCTCTTCGATGGGCATGGCGCCACTGGTTTCCAGTGACACCGCGTAACCGGCATCGCACAGGGCCGTCAGCAATGGCAGGCAGTTGGGTTGTGCCAGCGGCTCGCCGCCGGTCACACAGACATGGCGGGCCGGATAGCTCTGCACCTTCTGCACTATCTGTTCCAAGGTCAGCCGCTCGCCACCGTAAAAGGCGTACTCCGAATCGCAATAGGTACAGCGCAGCGGGCAACCGGTCAGCCGCACGAAAACCGTGGGCAGTCCGGACTCCCGCGCCTCCCCCTGCAGGGAGTAGAAAATCTCACTGATACGGAGTGAGTCATCGCGGACACGCGATGACTCATTGTTCATATCGGTCATAATCACCCGGCCAAAAAAACAAACGCCCGGGCGGCGTGTGCCGTCCGGGCGCGGGATAATAGAGCTTTCGTGATCAAAAAACCAGCGACGCCACTGTCGCTCCGGTTCACAGAATTACTGGAAGTTCTGCTCCAGATACTGCTTGGCCAGGCCCGCGGCGCGGGCATCGCTTGCCGCGACCTGCTCGAGTAATTCCCGGGCCTTCTGCTGATCGCCGAGCTGGTGATACACGGTACCCAGCTTGTAACGACCGTCCCATACCTTGGTGGAGTTGGGATAGCCGTCCAGCAGGGCGACGAACCACTGGCGTGCCTCTTCCAGATTGCCCTGCACCAGCGCTATCTCGCCCAGCCAGTAATTGGCATTGGGAGCATACTGGCCGTTGGGATAGTCCTGCAGCAGGCGCTTGAACTCGGCGCTGGCGCCGTTGTAATCGCCATTGCGGGCCAGGCCGAAGCTGGCCTGATAGCGGTCGCGCTCGTCGGCACTGGCGGGAGCGGGCTTACCTGCCGGGGGGCGCTGCGCGCCGGCACCAGCACCGGTATCAGCGCCATTGCCATTGTCGGCACCGCTGCCGGCCGGCGGCTGCTTGGCCGGCTCTGTTCCCGACAGGCGGGCGATGCGGCGATCCAGATCCATATAGTCTTCGGTGCGCTGCTGCTTCAGGCGCTTGACCTCGTGGCGCAGCTCCTCCACCGCACCGCGCAGCTCCTGTACTTCCTGCTGCAATACCTGCATCTGGTAGTAGGCCTCCGCCTGGGGATTGGCCTGGGCGCGCTGGCTAGACACCGGGGCGCGCGCTATCTGGGTCTCCTGATAGGCGGGCTCGGTATAAGTGGAATCCGGATATGAAGACGCCGACTGTTGCGAGCTGCCACCGGACAGATCGACAATCGGCGCCTGTGAGAATACGGGCGAAGCCGCAGCCAGGCTGGCTGCGGCTATCGCGACTTTCTGTAAAGAAAATCTAATCGAAAAGTTCATCTGTCGATGCGAATTACTTGACGATTACAACGCGACGGTTCATCGCGCGGGCGCTCTCGCTGGAACCAGCCTGAGCCGGACGCTCTTCACCGTAGCTGATCACTTCCAGGCTGGCAGCGTCTACACCCTGCAGCACCAGGAAGTCGCGTACCGCGTTGGCACGACGCTCACCCAGGGCCAGGTTGTATTCGCGGGTACCCAGCTCGTCGGCGTGGCCTTCCAGGCGCACGTTCTGAGCGCTGCCACGCAGGCGGTCAGCGTGCTGGATCAGCAGATCGCGGGTTTGCGGCTTCAGCAGGGACTGGTCGAAGTCGAAGTATACGACGTTGTCCAGAGGTACTGCGGTTTCCTGGGCCGGGGTTTCAACAACCGGCTCTTGAACCTGGGTCATTTGCTGCTGCGCGCTGTCATCGGTGTCGGTGCTGGAACAACCAGCCATTACCGCCATAACGCAAGCCAGACCCAGGCCAGTTTTTACTGATTTCAACATAAGCTACTCCGCTTTTAGTGTTATCGAAAAATCCTGCAAGACTTTTAATTGGTCTTGATTACAAGCCCACCGCAAAAACTGTGGCGGGCACCCCGTTTCAATCAAAATAAGGCGACCATGCCGGCTCGCGGACATCACCCCGCTGGGACGGCAGGTTGTACTTCACCCCGGCATCCAGCGATACCGCCGCCAGTATGCCCTTGTCCCCCCGCTTGGTAGCGTACATCAGCATGGCACCGTTGGGTGCAATACTGGGGGATTCATCCAGAGTCGTCTCCGTGAGGACACGCATCCGGCCGGTATTGATATCCATCGTCGCAATAGTGAACACCCCCCTGCTGCGATGCACCATTACCAGCGTCTTCCCATCGGGTGACACTCGCGGCCTTGCGTTGTAGTCGCCATCGAAGGTTAAGCGGTCTACTTGACCAGTGGCAAGGGTCAATTGGTAAATTTGTGGCTTACCTCCCCTATCGGAGGTGAAAACCAGTGATTTACCGTCCGGCATCCAGTTCGGTTCGGTGTCAATGGAGAAGTGTCGGGTCATCCGGGTGAATCTCCCGGTGTTCAGATCCAGCACGTAGATCTCCGGATTGCCGTCCTTGGAGAGCACCATTGCCAGTTTGGTTCCATCCGGCGACCAGGTCGGCGAGCTGTTGATACCTTTGAAGTTGGTCAACTGCTGGCGCGCTCCGGTACGCAGATTCTCGCGGAAGATCGCCGGGCGCCCGGTTTCAAAGGACACATAGGCGACTTCCTGCCCATTCGGTGACCACATCGGGGACATCACCGGCGCGCTGAAGCGGCGAATTTCCCGCGCCCGCGCTCCGTCGATATCGGCCCGCATCAGCGCATAGCTGGGGCGGCCACCACGTCTTTCCTCCAGCACGTAGATCATTTCCGTGGAGAAAGCACCGCGAATACCGGTGATCGCCTCGAAGATCTCGTCAGCGGCGCGATGGGCTATATCGCGCAGCTGGCGGCTACCACCGCTGACCTGCTTGGTGAACATTTTCTGCTGTCCGAAGATGTTCACCAGATCGAAGGTAAGCAGGTAACCGGCCGCCTGGGGCTCTATACGACCGGTAACAACGTATTCAGTTCCCAGAATCCGCCAATCGCGGAAAACGACTTCTTCCGGATTCTTCGGAAACGACAGCATATCCGCCTTCGGCACCGGAGCGAACAGGCCACTGCGGCGCAGGTCGGCGGAAATAATACCGGACACGTCCTCTGACAGGACGCCGCTGCCGGACCAACTGAACGGCGACACGGCAATAGGCGTGGGATCGTCGATACCACTGGTGATATCCACCACCAGCTGGGCGCGGGCGCCGACACTCAGTGATACGGCGACGAGTACAGCAACTGTTTTCAGCAGGTTCTTCATCATTGGCGTAGATCTTCTACTCGAAAGTTCAACAGGGTCGTGCGGACTTCGCGCTCAAATACATTCGGCTCCTCGCGGGCCAGCTCTGCCACCTCGGGAAATACTTCCACCTTGCGGATAGCCTGCAACACCGAGCGGTCCAGCGCCGCGTTGCCACTGCCCTCAATAATGTTGGTTGCCACCACCCGACCGGTAGGCACAAAATTGATTTGCACCACGGTGATCATGCCATTGCGCGCGCTGGGCGGGCGACTCCACACGGATTCGATACGCTGCTGGATCGCCTGGGCCACGGACATCACAGCCTGGGCGTCCTCGCGCGCGTCGAGCAACTCTTCCTCTTCTTCCAGCGCCTCGTCGAAAGCGCTCTGGCGCTCACGCTCCAGCTGCTGCTTGCGCTCCTGCTCCTTGCGCTCCTTCTCGCGGCGGGCCTTCTCCTCGGCCGCTTTCTTCTTGCGCTCGGCCTCGGCCTTTTTCTTCTTCTCGGCCTCCGCCTTCTTCTTGCGCTCCAGTGCGGCGCGGCGCTTCTTCTCCGCTTCCGCCTGGCGCTTGCGCTCCAGCTCGCGCTGCTGGCGCTGCTTGATCTTGTCGACTTTGGGTGGCGCTTTCTTTTTAGTCACCGTGGCATCCACGGTAACCAGCTTGGCCTGCACAAACTTCGGCATCGGCTTGCGCTCGGGCTTGCTGGTGGCCTCCCAGCCGTATGTCAGCACGGCAATCAGCGCCCCGTGCAGTGCGAGGCTGACAATGATCGCCAGTGCGTAAGAGCCTCTATTCACCGGCACCCTACTCCTGCGGCGGTTCGGTGACCAGGCCGACGCTGGGCGCGCCCGCCTGCTGCAAATGGGTCATGGCACTGACAATCAGACCGTACTTGGCATCGGTATCGCCCCATACCAGCACCGGCGTCTTCGGCTTTTGACGCAAAACCTTGGCCACAGTTTCCTTGATCTCGGCCAGAGGCCTGGCCTGCTTCTCTTCCTCACCGAGATTCAGGTAATAGGTGCCGTCCGCGCGCACGGACACGATCAGCGGCTCATCGTCGGTGTCCTCGATCGGCGCCGAGGGCGCATCCGGCAGGTCGACCTTGACCCCCTGCATCAGCAGCGGCGCGGTGACCATAAACACGATCAGCAGCACCAGCATCACGTCGATGTAGGGCACCACGTTGATCTCGGATACCAGCTTTTTCTTGGTTCCCTTGCGAAACACACTCATAGGGTTCGCCTATCTACTCAGCTGGAGTGCACTTTGCGGTGCAGGATGGAGGAGAACTCCTCGGCAAAAGTCTCATAGCTGGACAACAGCCACTCTGCCTTGGCGGAATAGCGGTTGTAGGCCATTACCGCCGGGATCGCCGCGAACAGACCCATTGCCGTTGCCACCAGGGCCTCACTGATACCGGGCGCCACGGTGGCGATGGTGGCCTGGTGCATGGTGGCCAGACTGCGGAAGGAATTCATGATGCCCCAGACGGTACCGAACAGGCCGATATAGGGGCTGACCGAACCGACGGTGGCGAGAAACGGCAGGTTCATCTCCACTTTTTCCTGCTCGCGGGACATCGCCACGCGCATCGCGCGCTCGGTGCCTTCCATGACCGCCTCCGGGCCGCTGCGGCCCTGCTGGCGCAGGCGGGTGAACTCGGTGAAGCCGGCGCGGAACAGGGACTCGACGCCGTCGGTCTTGCCGCGCTCGGCGCGGGCATTGCCCTCGCGGAACAGCTGGTTCAGATCGGCTCCGGACCAGAAACGGCGCTCGAAGTTGTTCATCGCGCGCTTGGCCCGAGTCAGGTAGAGGCCGCGCTGAATGATCATGACCCAGGAGATCACCGAGGCCAGCAGCAGGATCAACATCACCAACTGCACCAGCAGACTGGCATTCTGTATCAGCCCCCACAGGGAGAGTGTTTCACCGGCGTTCATCTTTTAAATAGCTGCCTTTAATGCTGAGTAAATGGATTCTGGTAGCGCGCAGGGCTTGCGGCTGTCGTCTGCAACGCAGGCGACTTTGACCACGCCCTCGCAAATAATTTCATCGTCGCGCCAAATTTTTTGCTCGAAAGTCACCGCGGCGCGCCCCAGTTTGCCAATCGCGGCCGTAGCCCGCAACGCGTCGTCCAGCCACGCCGAGCGGCGGTACTGGATTTCCGCCGAGTGCACCACCAGCAACAGGCCCTGCTGCGGCATGGCGGGCTTATCATAGCCGAGGGAACGGACCAATTCTGTGCGCGCGCGCTCCATATACTTCAAATAATTCACGTAATACACGATTCCGCCCGCGTCGGTGTCCTCGATATAGACGCGGATCGGGATACTGAAAGCCTCTTTCACCCCTGCCCCTTCACTGTTCAGATGGTCAAATCGCGGCCGGTGGCCGCGATGAAATTATCACTGTTTGCTGTCCGGCTTCGGCAGCCCGAAATGCTCATAGGCCAGCGCCGTGACCACGCGTCCGCGCGGCGTGCGGGCAATATAGCCCTGCTGGATCAGGTAGGGCTCGAGCACATCCTCGATGGTATCCCGCTCCTCGCTGACTGCCGCCGCCAGGCTGTCGATACCCACCGGGCCGCCGTCAAACCTCTCGATCATCGCCAGCAACATGCGCCGGTCCAGCTGGTCAAAGCCGCGCGCGTCCACATTGAGCATATTCAGTGCGGCATCGGCGATACCGGCATCGACGCTGCCGTCGCCCTTCACTTCAGCGTAGTCGCGCACCCGGCGCAGCAGCCGGTTGGCAATGCGCGGCGTGCCGCGAGCGCGGCGGGCCACCTCCAGCGCGCCGCCCTCGTCCATTTCCACCCCCATCAGGCCCGCGGAACGGCGCACAATGCTGGTCAGGTCGGCGACATTGTAAAATTCGAGCCGCTGCACGATACCGAAGCGGTCACGCAGCGGCGAAGTCAGCAGGCCCGCCCTGGTGGTGGCACCGACCAGGGTAAACGGCGGCAGATCCAGCTTGATCGAGCGGGCAGCCGGGCCCTCGCCGATCATGATATCCAGCTGGTAGTCTTCCATCGCCGGATACAGCACCTCTTCCACGTGGGGGCTAAGGCGGTGGATCTCGTCGATAAACAGCACATCGCCCGGCTCGAGATTGGTCATCAGCGCAGCCAGGTCGCCGGCCTTCTCCAGCACCGGGCCGGAGGTGGTCTTGATGGCCACATCCATCTCCGCGGCGATGATGTTCGCCAACGTCGTCTTGCCCAGTCCCGGCGGGCCGAACACCAGCGTGTGATCCAGGGCCTCGCCGCGCAGCTTGGCCGCCTGGATAAAGATTTCCATCTGCTCGCGCACCACCGGCTGACCCACATAGTCTGCCAGGGACTTGGGGCGCACGGCGCGGTCGTACTGCTCTTCCTGCCCCGTTGGGCCTATGGGTTCCGGCGCTATCAGGCGATCGGCTTCAATCATGACAACAACTCCGGATTAGGCGGGGGCCATGCTCTTGAGAGCGAGGCGAATCAGCGTGGCGCTATCGGCATCCGGCTGTTCCTTGCTCGCCTTCGCCACCATCTTGGTGGCCTCGGTCGGCTTGTAGCCGAGCGCCGCCAGCGCACTCTCCGCCTCGCCGGCGTGGTCGACTTTCGGCGCCGCCGCGGCCATCAGCGGGATATCGTTGGCATCGCCGAACTGCGGCGCCAGCTTGTCGCGCAGCTCGATGATCAGCCGCTCGGCGGTCTTCTTGCCGACACCCGGCACCTTTACCAAGGCGCCAACATTGTCTTCCGCCACACAGCGGGACAGCGCGGTTCCGTCGAGACCGGACAGTATTGCAAGCGCCATCTTCGGGCCCACACCGTTGACCTTGATCAGGGTGCGGAACAGTTGGCGGTCGGCATCGCGGATAAAGCCGTACAGTGTCTGTGCGGTTTCCGAAACCGCCAGATGAGTGTGCAACTGCACCGCCTGCCCCAGTTGCGGCAGCTCGAAAATGGTGGTCATGGGTGCAAGCACTTCGTAGCCCACCCCCTGTACATCCACCAGCAACAGCGGCGGCTGAACCGCGGCCAGGGTGCCGCTCAGTCTTCCTATCATTCTTCTATCTCGTAGTTGCCAACTGGCACAGTGTTCAATGCGAAGGCACTGCTGCCGGTGCTCCCTTGCGAGACTGTCGGCCGGAGGGACCCGGCCGACAAGCCTACAGGGATGTATTCACGGTGTGTCTCGCAAGGGAGTACCGGCAGCAGTGCCGCCACGACCTTGTCTGCACATCCATCAGGAGATGCTCAGGCGGCCGCGGCGGAAGCGGCTGCGCGCGCCGCCGGCGGTCTGCACCAGGGTCTGCATCGTGTGCATATGGCAGAGGGCCACCGCCAGGGCATCGGCGGCGTCTTCCTGCGGCGATGCCGGCAGGGACAGCAGTGTCTTCACCATGTGCTGCACCTGTAGCTTGTCCGCCGCACCGGTCCCCACCACGGCCTGCTTCACCTTGCGCGCCTCGTATTCGGCCACCGGCAGATCCGCATTGGCGGCGGCGACAATCGCCGCACCACGGGCCTGCCCCAACTTCAGTGCCGAACCCGCGCTCTTGGACATAAACACGTTTTCGATCGCCATCTGCGCCGGCTGGTACTGCTGCGCTATCTGGCTTACCGCATCGAAAATGAGTTTGAGTCGCTCCGGTAGCGGGCCCTCCGGGATACGGATCACACCACTGGCGACATAGGTGGCCTTGTTGCGCTGCACGTCGATCAGGCCGTAACCGGTTTTGCGTGAGCCGGGGTCTATGCCCAGGATACGGGTCAAGGGCTCCCCCTATCTGTACGTTTATATAGTGGTGGGGAGTGTCCCAAGGTGGGGGGAAGGCGTCAAGGGAATGGGCGGTGAAGGCAATGCAGGGCGGATGCACATCCGCCCTGCGGGCTGGCGAATCAGCCCATCTGCTCCATCACCTCGGCGGGGATATCGGCATTGCTGTAGACGTTCTGTACATCGTCCAGGTCTTCCAGCATATCCACCAGCGCCATCACCTTCTCGGCGCCGTCCTTGTCCAGTGGTACGGTGGTCGACGGGATCATTGCAATCTCGGCGTTGTCCGGCTTGAAACCGGCCTCGGTCAGCGCGTCTTTCACCGCCATATAGTCCTGGAACTCGGTGGTGACTTCGATGCTGCCGTCGTCGTTGGTTTCGATATCCTCGGCGCCGGCCTCCAGGGCCGCCTCCATCAGCGCGTCCTCATCCGCTCCAGGTTCATAATAGAGCTGGCCCTTGCGCGAAAAGAGGTAGGCTACGGAGCCGTCGGTACCCAGGTTGCCGCCGCGCTTGCTGAAGGCATGGCGCACTTCCGCCACGGTGCGGTTGCGGTTGTCGGTCAGGCACTCCACCAGGACAGCAACACCACCGACACCGTAACCCTCGTAGGTCACCGCCTCGTAGTTGTCGCCCTCGGCGTTGCCGGCACCGCGCGCGATGGCCTTGTCGATGGTGTCGCGCTTCATGTTTGCGCCCAGGGCTTTATCGATGGTGGCGCGCAGGGTCGGGTTGTCCTCCGGGTTGGGGCCGGCTTTCGCGGCAACGGTCAGCTCGCGAATGATCTTGGTGAAAATCTTACCGCGTTTGGCATCCTGAGCCGCTTTGCGGTGCTTGATGTTGGCCCATTTACTATGTCCCGCCATCTGTCTTTCTCCGGTCGTTTTGTGACAGCCGAGCCCGACGGCCGGCTGCCCACTCAGCTCTTAACTTACTTTCTCTTCTTTCAGGCGCAGGCGGATGCTCAACTCGCGCAGTTGCTTGGCATCCACGGCGCCCGGTGCATCAGTCATCACACAGGCAGCGCTCTGGGTTTTCGGGAATGCGATCACATCGCGAATCGAATCGGTTCCGGTCATCAGCATCACCAGGCGGTCGAGGCCGAAGGCCAGGCCGCCGTGCGGCGGAGCGCCATACTTCAGCGCGTCGAGCAGGAAGCCGAATTTCTCGCGCTGCTCCTGCTCGTCGATACCGAGAATACGGAACACCGCTTCCTGCATTTGCTGGTCGTGGATACGCACGGAACCGCCGCCCAGCTCGGTGCCGTTCAGCACCATGTCGTAGGCACGGGACAGCGCATCCAGCGGCTTCGCCTCCAGTTCCTCCGGGGAGCAGGACGGCGCGGTGAACGGGTGGTGCAGCGCGGTCAGGCTGCCGTCATCGTCTTCCTCGAACATCGGGAAGGCCACGATCCACAGCGGCGCCCAGTCGCAGGTGTACAGGTTCAGGTCGGCACCCAGCTTGCAGCGCAGCGCGCCCAGGGCTTCAGATACGATCTTGGCCTTGTCGGCACCGAAGAAGATCAGGTCGCCGTTCTCGGCTTCCAGGCGGTCGAGAATCGCCGCGCGGGTCTCGTTCGGCAGGAACTTGACGATCGGTGACTGCAGACCGTTTTCCAGGTCGGACTTGTCGTTGACCTTGATGTAGGCCAGCCCCTTGGCACCGTAGATACCGACAAACTTGCCGTAATCGTCGATCTGCTTGCGGGTCAGCTTGTCATTGCCGCCGGGAACTTTCAGCGCGGCGACACGGCCTTTCGGATCATTGGCCGGGCCGGAGAATACCTTGAACTCCACCTCGGTCATCAGATCCTTGATTTCTACCATTTCCAGCGGAATACGCAGGTCCGGCTTGTCGGAGCCGTAGCGCAGCATCGCCTGGTAGTGGGTCATGCGCGGGAACTCACCAAGGTCCACACCCTTCAGTTCCTGGAACAGCGTGCGCACCATGCCTTCGGTGATCGACATGATGTCCTCCTCGTCGAGGAAGGAGGTCTCGATATCGATCTGGGTGAATTCCGGTTGGCGATCCGCGCGCAGATCTTCATCGCGGAAGCACTTGGCAATCTGGTAGTAGCGGTCGAAACCGGACACCATCAGCAACTGCTTGAACAGCTGCGGCGACTGCGGCAGGGCGAAGAACTTGCCCTCGTGGGTGCGGCTCGGCACCAGATAGTCGCGTGCGCCCTCCGGGGTGGCGCGGGTCAGGATCGGCGTTTCGATATCCAGAAAACCCTGCTCATCCAGGTAATTGCGGATCGCGGTCGTCAACTTGGAACGGAAACGCAGGTTGCGCTGCATCTCGTTGCGGCGCAGATCCAGGTAGCGGTACTTGAGGCGCACGTCCTCGCCCACGGCGGTGTGCTCGTCCAGCTGGAAGGGCACGGTTTCGGCACTGTTGAGAATTTCCAGCTCGGTGCCGTAGACCTCGACCTCGCCGGTCTCCATATTCGGGTTCACCGCTTCCGCCGCGCGCGCACGCACGCGACCGGTCACCTTCAGCACGTATTCGCTGCGCACCCTGTCCGCGGTCTGGAAATGCTCCGCGGCGTCCGGATCGAATACCACCTGCACGATGCCGTCGCGGTCGCGCAGGTCGATAAAGATCACTCCACCGTGATCGCGGCGGCGGTCAACCCAGCCGCAGAGGGTTACTACGCGGTCTATATCCGCGGATCGTAGGGCGCCACAGTAGTCGCTGCGCATGGATGCATTCCCGTTGTTTTACGTTAGACGATGTCGATAGGTGACTTTTCGTTGCTTAAACCGGGGGCCGCCGTCCGGCGCCCCCCGCACTCAGCTGGCCTTGGCCGCAGGCTTGTCGGACTTGGACTTGGCCGCGTCCCCGGCGAGATTCTTCTTACTGCCGGTTTTGAAGTCGGTCTCGTACCAACCGCCGCCCTTGAGGCGGAAACCGGCTGCCGAGATCTTCTTGCTCAACGCGGCCTTGTCACAGGCCGGGCAGTCGGTCAGCGGAGCATCACTCATGCGCTGCAGGGCCTCCATCTCGTGACCGCAGGCATTGCACTGGTATTCATAGATCGGCATTGCTCAGTACCCAGTGGTTTAAGGGGCGCAGATTATACATGAGCACTTGTAAGGGAAGAAGCAGTCCCCCCGCCCGGGTGCCGGAGGGAGCACCAGGGTCCAACTTTAGGGGGCAAAATAGTAAAAAAAGCACTATTTTTCCCGTATTTTCCCGTGCGGACGAACAAAAACTATATATACTTCCCCTCAACACCCGCCGTGGTGCGCAGCATCCAGGCCCGCCACAGCGGGGGTAAGAACACACTTTCACTGGAAAAACACTAATAGAAGGAAGCTACTCATGGCCGCACGCAAAAAAGCCGCAGCTAAGAAAGCCCCCGCCAAGAAGACCGCAGCCAAGAAGGCCCCGGCCAAAAAGGCAGCAGCCAAGAAAGCTGCTCCAGCCAAAAAAGTGACTGCGATCAAAGAGAAGTACACCAAAACCCAGATTCTGAACCAGATCGCCGAGAACACCGAGCTGTCCCGCAAGCAGGTTCAGGCGGTTCTGGACGAGCTGACCAACGTGATCGAAGGCCACGTGAAGAAGCGCGCGGTTGGCGAATTCGCCCTGCCCGGCCTGATGAAGATCACCACCGTGAAGAAGCCGGCCAAGAAGGCCCGCAAGGGTATCAACCCGTTCACCGGCGAAGAAACCATGTTCAAGGCCAAGCCGGCCAGCATCCAGGTGAAGATTCGCCCGCTGAAGAAGCTGAAGGAAATGGCCGAATCCTGATTCGCGCCGCTCGGCACAAAACCCCGCCCGCGCGGGGTTTTTTATTGCCTGTCTTCCCCTTCTCCCGCATCCGCGGTCAATTAGCGTAAAATGGCCGCCCCAAAAGCAATTAACCACTGAACAATCCCTATGCGCGCATCCCGCTATCTGATCGCCACCCAGAAAGAAACCCCCAACGACGCCGTCGTCATCAGCCACCAGCTGATGCTGCGTGCCGGCATGATCCGCCGCCTCGCTTCAGGCCTCTACACCTGGCTGCCCACCGGTTTGCGGGTTCTGCGCAAGGTGGAGCGTATAGTGCGCGAGGAGATGGACCGCGCCGGCGCGCTGGAAGTGCTGATGCCGGTGGTGCAGCCGGCTGAGCTGTGGGAGGAATCCGGCCGCTGGCAGCAGTATGGACCGGAGCTGCTGCGCATCCAGGACCGTCACGAGAATCCCTTTTGCCTGGGCCCGACCCATGAAGAGGTGATCACCGACCTGATCCGCAACGAGATCAGCAGCTACAAGCAGCTGCCGGCCAACTTCTACCAGATACAGACCAAATTCCGCGACGAGATCCGCCCGCGCTTCGGCGTAATGCGCGCGCGCGAATTCACCATGAAGGACGCCTACTCCTTCCATATCGATGCCGATTCCCTGCAGGAAACCTACGATGTGATGCACGGTGCCTACTGCCGCATCTTCGACCGCATCGGCCTCGACTACCGCCCGGTACTCGCCGACACCGGCTCCATCGGCGGCTCCAGCTCGCACGAATTCCACGTGCTGGCGGCGAGCGGCGAGGACGATATCGCCTTCTCCACCGCAAGCCGCTACGCCGCCAATGTCGAACTCGCCGAAGCAGTGGCACCGACCGGCGAACGCCCGGCCCCGACCAAGTCCATGGAGGAAGTCCACACCCCGGGACAGAAAACCATCGCCGCGGTCAGCGAGTTCCTGCAGTCGGATCCGGCGCATTCGGTCAAGACACTGATCGTGCTCGGCGAATGCGAAGAAGGTCCAGAATCAGAAACCAGCGCGCCCCTGGTGGCACTGGTTCTGCGCGGCGATCACGAGCTGAACGAACTCAAGGCGGAGAAGCTGCCGGGAATCGCCAGCCCGCTGGAATTTGCTCCGGAGCAGCGCATCGAATCCGAGCTCGGCTGTGGTATCGGCTCCCTGGGCCCGGTCGGCCTCGGTATCGAAACCATCGTCGATCGCTCCGCCGCGCACCTGGCCGACTTTATCTGCGGCGCCAACAAAGACGATTACCACTTTACCGGCGTCAACTGGGGCCGCGATGTGGAGCTGGGCCGTGTCGAGGACCTGCGCAACGTGGTCGCCGGCGACGCCAGCCCGGATGGCCAGGGCCGACTCGAAATCAAGCGCGGCATCGAGGTGGGCCACATCTTCCAGCTCGGCGACAAGTACAGCCGTGCGATGAACGCCAGCGTGCTGGATGAGAACGGCAAGGAACAGGTCATGGCCATGGGCTGCTACGGCATCGGCGTATCCCGTATCGTCGCCGCGGCCATCGAGCAGAACCACGACGATGCCGGCATCATCTGGCCGGACGCGATTGCCCCGTTCCAGCTGGCGATAGTGCCGATCAATATGCACAAGAGCGATGTCGTGCGGGAGAAGTGCGAGCACCTGTACGAAGCCCTGCGCGAGAAAGGCATCGACGTGCTGTTTATGGATGAGCCCAAGGCGCGTCTCGGTGCCATGCTCGCGGATGTGGAACTGCTGGGTATTCCCCACCGCATCGTCGTCGGCGACCGCGGCCTGGAAAAGGGCGTGGTGGAATACAAGGGCCGCCGCGACGCCGAGAGCCAGGAGTTCGCCGAGTCCCAGCTGGAAGAAGTGCTGCTGCAGAAAATCGGTCAGTAAGCTCAATCAGCCGTCATCCCGGATCTGATCCGGGGTGACGGGCGCTTCCTCTACCTCTACCGCGACCCACAATCCGCATTTGCCGCTGCCCTTCCTCGGCGCCTTTCCGTAAAATCCCCTGTCATGATAAGAAAAACCCTGATCACGCTACTGCTCTGCCTGACCTGGGGCGGCGCCGAGGCCCAGCAGAAAATCCCGGAGATAGACCCGGAGCTGCGTCTCGCCCTGCAGGAGGCGGTCACCCAGGCGGACAGCTTCGCCGACCGCTTCGATGCCGAGGTGTGGCTGATGGCCAAGTCCCAGCCACTGGCGCGCTATATCAAGGATCCCCAGCAGCGTATGCACGTGCTCAAGGCGGTGCACCGCGAGGCCACGCTGGCGGGGCTGCGCCCGGAAATCGTACTCGCCGTCATCCAGATAGAGAGCGCCTTCGATCCCTACGCGGTATCCCGGGTCGGCGCCCAGGGCATGATGCAGGTGATGCCCTTCTGGAAAAAAGAGATCGGCCGCCCCGACGACAACCTGATCGATATGGACACCAACCTCCGTTACGGCTGCACCATCCTCAAGCACTATATCGGCAAGGCCAAGGGCAACCTGGCCAATGCACTCGCCTACTACAACGGCAGCTACGGCCGCCACACCTATTCCAGCAAAGTGCTGGATGCCTGGGCGACACGCTGGAGGTAAATGATGAGCGTCAGCTACGTGTTTTTTACCGGCAGCGCCTGTGCGCTGTTACTGCTGGCGGTGGCCAAGCTGGCGATCAGCTATCGGCAGCAGGCCGCCGGCCGCTGGCTGATGCTGCTGCTCGGCGGAGTCTTCTTTTACCTGCTGCGCCCGATACTCCCGGTTGAAAATGCTTGGCTAGAACTTTTGCTGGACCTGCCCACCGACATGGTGCCGGCCGCCTTCTGGCTGTTTGCGTTCACGCTGTGCAGTGAGTGCGACAGATTCCCGCGCTGGGGCTGGGGGCTGGTGGCGCTATCGATCGCGGTCAGCACCGCGGCCAATCTCGAGCTCAGCGTCCTGGCGGGGCCCCACGAGATGCTGTACATACTGTCGCAGCCATTCAAGCTGGGCCTGATCAGCGCCGGGATGCTCGCGCTGCTGCAGCAGTTCCACTCCGACCTGGTGGAGGCCCGCCGGCGCCTGCGCGCCGTGCTGCTGATTGCGGTGGGCGGCTATATGCTGATCGTAGTCTGCGCCGAGTTCCTGTTTTCCTATCAGCCGGTTCCGGCCGGCGTGCCGACGCTGCACGCGGTGCTCGCCAGCCTGCTGGCCCTGGCCGCCTGCCTGTGGCTGCTGGCCGTGTCGCCCAGTGCGCTGACGGAGTCCCTGCCCCAGGTTGCGGAGCCGGAAGCCGAAATCAGTGAAACGAAAAACGAGCCACCAGCGCTGGACGAACAGCAGCGCCAGCTGTTGCAAAGGCTGCAGGCACATATGCAGAACGGCGGCTACCGTCACACGGGGCTGACCATTCGCGAGCTGGCCGAACAGCTGGATGCGCGCGAACACGTACTGCGCGCCCTGATCAATCGCCACCTGGGTTATCGCAATTTCAACGAGTATCTGAACCAGTTCCGTATCGACGAGGCCAGCGCACGCCTGGCGGATCCCGGCCAGGCACACCTGCCGGTGCTGACCATCGCCCTGGATATCGGCTACCGCTCCCTGAGCCCGTTCAATTCCGCCTTCAAGCGACGCCACAACCAGACACCCACCGAGTTCCGGCGGGAAAAACTACCGGCCTGACGCGCCTTTTTCGGAATCCGTCAGCTGTTTTTCGGTTTCCGCAAGCACCAGCGGCGGCTTTGCGCCAGACTCAGCTCACCACCTCTGGGGATTGCGCCAGACGCGCTCCGCCGAGGATGCCAGCAAAATAATAAGAAGGTGAGAGTATGGAGTTCTTGTGGGAACTGTCGCTGGACTGGACCGAGCATTTCCAGCGCGACCTCTTCCGCTATCTGCTCGCGGCTACCGCTGTCAGCCTGTCGGTCAGCTGGCTGTTCCGCGGCTGGATGGACCGGCGCCGCATTCAGAAGCGCCGCGCCAGCTGGAAGGATATCCGCCGCGAGATCAGTTTCTCCATGCTCACGCTCGGCGTGTTCGCCACTATCGGCATCATCACCAGTATCCTGCGGGACTGGGGTCTGGTGCAGCTCTACTGGCAGTGGAGCGACTACCCACTGTGGTGGAACCTGCTCAGCCTGCCCGTCGTCATCCTGCTGCACGACGCCTACTTCTACTGGACACACCGGGGCATGCATCACCCGAAGCTGTTCAGACATTTTCACCGCCTGCACCACCTGTCACGCACACCGACGCCCTGGGCCGCCTACAGCTTCTCTGTCGGCGAGGCCGCCCTGATGGCGGTCTTCTCACCGCTGATCCTGATGCTGCTGCCGCTGCACGTGCTGGTCTGGCTGGCATTTATCTTTGTCATGATCTTCCGCAACGCCATGCTGCACGCCGGCTGCGAATTCCACTCGCGCGGCTGGGTGGACGGACCGCTGGATTTTATGACCACTACGACCCACCACGACCTGCACCACCAGCGCTTCCAGGGCAACTACGGATTCTATTTCACCTGGTGGGACCGCTGGATGGGCACCGAATTCAAAAACTACAAAGAGGAATTCCGCCGCGCGGTGGACGGAGAAACCGGTGGAACAGCAGATTCAGAAAAGAATGCGCCGCAGGTTGCGGCCTGAGAATTGCGGCTGATCGGCAGATGTCCGCATGTTCTTGCGCGGCCCTTGTGGCCGCGCTTTTTTATGCGCCGCGTCAATGACCATACTCCACCGGCAGCCAGCGTGTCTCCCGGTAACAGAAGATACCCCAGATCAGCAGCAGCACCTCCAGCGCAAAAAAGATACCGTTGCGCCAGTCGAAGCCGCTGATCAACAGCATGCCGTACAGTCGCCCACAGGCGAAACCCAGATAGGCCAGCGCCAGTGACGCATAGGCGACTCTGCGGTGCTGGCGGATCGACAGCGCAATACCCAGCGCCATGGCAATGGCCAGCATAAAGCCGCCGAAAGTGGCGAGGAATTCCGGCACCGCCGGCGGCGCGAGGAACCCCAGATTGATACCGCCGGCGAAGCCCTCGGGATTCACGAACGCCGCGATGCCAATGGCTGCGTAAACCAGCAGGTTCAGGGATAGATAGGTCTTTCCGAAGTATTTCAAGCGCCTCTCCTTCCGGTGGTCTTCGGCGGCGCCCTCTCTACCCTCGCGCCGCCTACAGTCGCTGCCTAAAGGATAGCGGCCCATCGGCGGACTGTAACGACGCGGGAGATAACACCGAACGGTTGATCGTCCTGTTGCTTATGGGGACGCGGGCTATCTGTATCCCCTTTCGGCTGCGGTGGAAAGTCCGCTTGCGCCAACCATACTTAGCGGTCTAAGGCTGCCCCCTAAGGCCCTCACTGGAGGGCATGGCGGTAACGGCGCAGGAGCGAGCCCGGACCTCACCATCTGGCACAAACCACAGCAGCAAGAAATGGTCCGGCACATTTCGCAAAGGTAAAGCGAACGGAGGAAAGGGAATTCAGCCATGAGTAGAGGACTGTTACGCGAGCCGCTGTTGCATTTCACGCTTATCGGCGCGCTGCTATTCGGCATCGACGCGCTTTTCACCGATGAAAACACGAGCCGCGACGAGATCATCGTCAGCCAGAGCCGCATCGATCACCTGGCGGCGGTATTCGAGCGCGGCTGGCAGCGTCCACCCACGGCACAGGAATTGAACGGCCTGGTGGAGAGTTATATCCGCGAGGAAGTGCTCTACCGCGAGGCGCTGAACATGGGCCTGGACCGCGACGATACGGTTATTCGCCGCCGCCTGCGCATGAAAATGGAATTTCTGGCACGGGACCTGATCGATGCCGTAGAGCCCGGCGATGAAATACTGCAGCGATATTTTCACCAGCACGCCGACAAATATCGGCAGGCGGCCCGCTTCAGCTTTCGCCAGCTCTATTTTGATGCCGGCGCGCGGGAATCCGCCGCAGGCGACGCCCGCAGTGCGCTGGCACAACTGAACGCGGGCGCGGCGGCTGCGCGCTTCGGCGACCGCCATCTGCTGCAGGCAGCATACGCCGGGGAGACCGCCGGCCGCGTCGACCGCCTGTTTGGCGAAGGGTTCGCCGCCCGGCTCAGCGAACTGCCGCGCGGGCGCTGGGCGGGCCCGGTGCAGTCAGCCTACGGCCTGCACCTGGTGTATATAGAGGCATTCACACCTCAGCAGGCGGCCGATTTTTCTACGGTGCGCCCACAGGTGTTGCGCGACTGGCAGGCGCAGGAACAGAAAAATATTTTGCAGAGTCAGTACGAGGCCTACCGTTCAACCTACGATGTGCGCATTGAGGGCGAGCTTCGGGCCGAGAGCGGTGAGGTGGCGCTCAAATGAAACGCCTGCTCCCGCTACTGTCTTCCCTACTGGCTCTGCTGTGCGCGCTACCGGCCAGCGCCCACGAACTGCGTCCCGCCTACCTGCAGATAGCGCAGACCAATGCGCAGGAATTCGCGGTTTCCTGGCGCGTGCCGGCGCGCGGCGACCTGCGTCTGTCACTCAACATCCTGTTCGATGACAGCGTGACCCCCTCGGGCGAACCCATAGGCAGAATAGCCAACGGTTTCTATACCGAGACCTGGTCAATCCGTCACGACAACAATCTGGCAGGCACGTCGGTCACCATCGACGGACTCCAACACACCATGACCGACGCGCTGGTGCACATCGGCTGGCTCGACGGACGTGAACAGGTATTGCGTCTGCTGCCGGATCGGCCCCAGTTCGTCGTCGACAGCAGAGCCAGCGGCAGCCAGATAGCGGCCACCTATTTCACCCTGGGCGTCGAGCATATTCTCCTCGGCATCGACCACCTGCTGTTCGTGCTGGCGCTGGTGCTGCTGGTCAGTGGCTGGAAACCGCTGGTGAGCACCATCACTGCCTTCACGCTCGCCCACAGCGTCACCCTGGCCGCGGCGGTACTGGGGTTTATTTCGGTGCCTCAGGCACCGGTGGAAGCGATCATCGCACTCAGTATCGTGTTCGTGGCCAGTGAGATACTGCACAGGCTCCGCGGCAGCAACTCGCTGGCGATCAGGAAACCCTGGCTGGTGGCATTCGGCTTCGGCCTGTTACACGGCCTCGGCTTTGCCGGCGCCCTGGCAGATATCGGCGTGCCGCAACATGCAATACCGCTGTCGCTGGCGCTATTCAATATCGGGGTAGAGGTTGGGCAGCTGGCCTTTATCGCGGCGGTCACCGGTCTTTTCGCACTGCTGCAGTGGCTGCCGCCGGTGCAGCAGTGGCAGCTGCAGAGCGGTCGCTCGGCGGCGGCGGTCGCGAGCTGGCCGCTGGCCTACCTGGTCGGCGGGCTGGCAGCCTGGTGGCTGCTCGACCGGACCCTGTCGATGCTGGTTTAGCCGCACCCCATTAAAAAGGGGGCGTCACGCGCCCCCTTTTTTCTGATTTGATCCGGCCCGTTTATGCCGCCGGCGTCAATTGCTCATTCATTCCTGAAACAGCAGCTCCAGCGGATAGCCGGCAAACGGCTTGGTTTTCTCGATTACCAGATGCGAGGTCATGCGCGAAATCGCCGCGTCCTCGTTGGCCAGCAGCTGCTCGGATACGCGGTTGAAGTCGGCCGCATCCGGGCAGACGAAACGCAGCATATAGTCGAACTCGCCGGACATCTTCACGCAGGAGACGATCTGTGGAATATCGCTGATGGCGCGGCGGAAGTTCTCACTGGTGCGCGCATCCTGCCGCTTCAGCGCCACGTTGACGTAGAACTCGGCGTGACGCACCTTGTCCAGGTTGACCTCGGCGAGAAACTCGCGGATGTAGCGCTCGCTGGTCAGCCGCTTCACCCGCGCCAGGCACGCGCTCTCGGACAAGCCAATCTGTTCACTCAAATTCAGGTTGCTGATGCGCGCATTGGTCTGCAGCGCCTGCAAAATACGCAAATTGTGCCGGTCGATTTTCACACTCTTGTTCTTCCGTAAGAGAGGCTTCTGTTATCTGGAGAGGGGCAAGGATAGCGGCATTCGCCGGCGGCCGAAACTCCGCAGTGTCAGCGGCAGAATCACTATCGTATCGTCATTGCGGCGCAGGCCGGAATCCAGAGCCCCGATCAGAGTCCTGGATTCCGGCCTGCGCCGGAATGACGAAAGGGAGAAGTTAGCGGTACTCAGCTCGCCTGACGGTTGCCGGCGGTCACAAAGCGCTCGATGCGGTCCAGTGCGCGGGAGAGTTCGCCCTCGTCCGCGGCCAGCGTCAACCGTACGTGGTTGACTGCGCTCGGGCCGAAGGGCGCGCCCGGCAGGACGGAAACCCGCTCGGCATCCAGCAGCGCCTCGGCGAAGGCCTGGCCGCAATTTCCCTCTTCCGAGTGGGCTACCTGCGAGACGTCCACCATCACGAACATGCCCGCTTCCGGTGAGTAGCAGCTGAGGCCGGGGATCTTGCCGATACGCTCGACGATCAGGTCGCGGCGCTTCTCGTAGGCGTCGCGCATCTGCTTGACGAAATAGGTATCGAATTCCAGCGCAAAGGCAGCCGCCTCCTGAATGAACTGCGGACAGCCGAAGATGGTGGCGCCAGCAAACTCGATCAGGCGATCGACCAGCGGCCCGTGTGCAACGGCCCAGCCCAGACGCCAGCCGCTCATCGCGTGAGACTTGGACAGGCCGTCAATGACGACGATATTGTCCAGCTGCTTCGCTGCCGTGCGCAGGGAGGTGTGGCGGCGGGCGAAGGTGATCATCGAATACATCTCATCGCACACCAGCCAGATGTCGCGCTCACGACAGTAGGCGGCCAGCTCACGCAGCTGCTCTGGTGTGGCCATGGCGCCGGTCGGATTTACCGGGGTGTTGATCATGACCACGCGGGTATCGTCGCCGATGGCGGCCTTGATCGCGTCGACATCGAAGGCGAAATTGCTCTCGGCCGGACAGGCCACCCGCTTCACGTTCAGGCGCAGGGAATCGCAGATGGGGACATAGCCGATATACATCGGCTCCGGAATGACGATTTCCTCACCCGGGTTCAGCAGGCAGGACAGCACCGCGTAAATCGCGTTGGTGCCACCCGGAAAAACCACCACGTCGTCCGGGCTGCACGGATGTGGCGATACCTTGCTCTCGATATCGGCGATGGCGCGGCGCAACATCGCCTCACCGGCCGCCGGCGAGTAATGGGTTCGTCCGACACCGAGGCGGGCGCGGGCAAAATCGAGAATGGGCTCCGGCGTATCGAAGTTGGGATCGCCCACGCACAGGAAGATCACATCCTCGCCCTTGTCGGCCAGTTCGTGGGCGCGGTCGCTGACCGCCCACACATCGGCATCGGCACTGTCGAGGGCTTCACTCTGGAGGCTGAATCGGGGATTAAACTTCGTCACATCCATCACTTTGCGGTTGTTATTCATAGTCCTAACTTAACAACCGCGGGGGTAATCGATGGCGCTATCGCGGGGTAAATTTCGCATTCCCGCGCCATTTTTCACGCAATAACCGCAGAAAATTCGGTGACATTTTTGTTGCAGCACGGAGTGTGACCGTCAGGCCGATTTCGTATTCTTTATACGAATTCGACCTGTCAGTGCCGCCTGTCTTTAAGCCGCTAAAAACGGTAATTCAGGTTCAGGCCGCCGACGGTGTCTTCCGGGCGCACCAGGATATTGCCGGACAGCTGCAGTTTTTCCGTGATATTGAGCCCCACCAGCGCACCGACGCCGTTCTGGAAGAAGCCGGCATTCTGGCTGTCGTAGGCGGCGAGGCGAGCGCTGTTGCCTGGGATGGACTTGACCCCGACCCCCACTTTGGCCACATCGTCGCCGCCGTTGTGCTCCAGCCAGACTTCGCCAAACCAGCGCCAGTCCGCGTTCTCCGGCCCGTTGTAGAAGAAGCCGCCGCGCAGCCGGTAGTACTCGCGATCCTGGTGGCGCACCGAGAGTCCCAGGGGGTCCAGCGGCACCCCCCTGATACCGATGTAAGTCGGCCGCCGCCGGGTGGATTCGCGGAAACTGTCCACATCGACCTGGGTCCAGGCCGCAGCAATAAACGGCCCGGCCTGACAGGGCAGTACCGGGGCGGTGTCGTAGCCGGCGCGGGCAAAGAAACTGACGGCGCCGCCGTCGGTATCGCCATCGATCCGCGTCTGGAAGGTGCTGCCGAGGCGTATACGCCGATCGACATCGTAGTAATCGGTATCGCTGTAGGTAACACCACCATCGACAAAGAACCGCTCGTTGTCCCAGCGCGCCAGACCGGACAGGTTGAAAGAGCGCGCCTTCAGCGACAGGTCGTGCGGCGTGTAATAACTGTTGGCAAAGGACAGCGCCAATGCCCACTCGAAGCTGTCGCCGGCGGCGAAGCTCATGCCCAGCAGCCCGTCCCAGCCGAGATCCTCCTCATTGGGGGCGAAACCCTGACCGAGTTCGGTAGTGGCCAGGGTGCCGCCAAAAAATACCGTGGTGGTCGGATCGTGGAAGCGCTGCGCCACCAGATGGTGATCGATATTCGTCTGGTGCAGGCGCGTATTCTGGTAGCCCAGATCCGGAAGCATCGCGAAGCCGACCGGCGCACTCAGCACCGAGAAGTAGTAATCGCCGAGGACTTTCTGCGCGGCTAGCGTCGGGTGGATGCCGTCGTTGAAGATCAGCTGGTTGGCATTGGGCGCGGTACCCGTTTCGCTGTAGATCGGATTCGGATTGTCGCAGGCGCCGGCGGCGTAACAGGTGGCAGACTGATCGATATTCGCGAAGCCGAACAGCGTCGGGTTTTCAATTGCCAGCTCAATGACGCCAGCGGTGTCCAGAATCAGCACATTGCCGACACGATTCAGGTCGATACGCAGTCGATTGTTGAATTGCTCCGTGCTGTTATTGGCCGCATTGACCGCGGCGGATCCAAGGTCGTTTATACGTGGCGTATTGCCGATCCGCGGTACATTCGAGACCACGACATAGCGGGCACCCACTGCGCGCAACTCGGATGCGGCGGTAACCAGGAAATTGACCGAGCGACGCACCCGCTCCGGCGAGAGAGTACCCGCAGCTATGCCGGCGAGAATATCGTTGCCGCCACCGTTCAGGTAATAAAGTGTGTTCCTCGCGACACCATTCTGCGGCAGGAAACCCTGGCCGGTGGCGAAAGGCACGCCGGTCAGGGTGATATTGTTGTTGGGGTCGTCCACCAGCGCCTGCAGCGCGGCCGGATTGCCGAAGGCCGCCACCGCCGCGGCGACTTCTGCCGGGGACAGGTAGGGGCTTTCGCCTGCGGCGGGGTCGCAGACCCCGTCGCTGCCGCAGCGGGTGGAATCGGGAAGAATCGTCGTCAGCGGATTGTGGTCGGCGACGGTGGTATTCGGAAAGAGTTCGCGAAAGCGCTGCGGCCCGACCAGGTCCAGCAGCACGTCTGCGGTGCGGTTGCCGCCCACGGCCCAGTTGCTGCCGTTGGCGAGCACCGAGCCGGCGATCTGCTGGAACTGCTGCTGCGGCGTACCCGGTGCCGGCGCGCAGGGGATGGCGCCGCCGAAAGCGGGCCCCAGGCCCGAGCACGACGGCATCAATGGTGCCAGCCCGAGATCCTGCGCCAGAAAGCTGACCGCCGGCTGCTTCGGCAAAATACCGTCGGGATCACTGCTGGTAAAAATACCCGCATTGCCGCTGTCCGACAGGCTGTCACCGAACACCACGATATTGCGGTACAACAGCAGGTTGTCGTCGTCCGCAATTGCGGTGGCAGCGGAAGCGAGCGCCATTGCCGCGCAAACTGATTTAACGGTAAAGCCCATTGCGCACTCCATTGCGTACAGGTCTGATCGCGATGGGGCAAGTATAGACACGCCGCCCGCGGCAAATCGGCTGTAAAAATTCGGTGCCAGCGGCAAACCCGCGTCACTTCAAGTCGGCAAAAACCGCGATCGCGTGTTTGCGACTCTCCCCCACGTCGCAGATCGGCGGCGGATAGTTCTCCATTGGCGGCGGGCAGTGAATTTTATCGTCATCGAGTTCGCGCAACTCCGGCACGAATTCGCGAATGAATTCACCGTGCCGATCAAATTTTTTCGACTGGCTGTACGGATTGAATACGCGGAAATAAGGTGCGGCATCGGTGCCCGTGGAGGCGGCCCACTGCCAGCCACCGTTGTTGGCTGCAAAGTCCGCATCCAGCAGATGTTGCATGAAATAGCGCTCGCCCCAACGCCAGTCGATCAGCAGGTTCTTGCTCAGGAAAGAGGCCACCACCATGCGCAGGCGGTTGTGCATCCAGCCGGTCTGATTCAGCTGTCGCATGGCAGCGTCGACGATCGGCACCCCGGTTTCACCGTCACACCAGCGCCGGAATTTTGCCTCGTCGTATGACCAGGGAACTTTGTCGGTCTCCTCCTTGAACGGCTTGTGCATGCACAAGCGCGGGAAAGCCACCAGCAGGTGGGTGTAAAACTCACGCCAGATCAGTTCACTCAGCCAGCAGCTGATGCCGTCACTGCCGCCAGTCCAGCGGCCGTCGTTCAGTGACAGCGCCATATGTACACACTGGCGGATCGAGATGGCACCGCTGTTGAGGTACGGCGACAGGCGCGAAGTGGCATCGATGGCGGGAAAGTCGCGCTCATCCTCGTAGCCGTCGATATCCTCGCGAAATTGCCGCAGGCGCTTCGCCGCGGCTTTCTCCCCCGGCCTCCAGCCCAGCAGCTCGCCGTTCTTTTCCGGCACCGGCTGGAAACCCGGCAGTTGTTCCGGGATCGTCTGCACCAGGTTGTGCGCGCCCTGCACTTCAATCCAGTTGGGCCAGGACTGGTCTTCCGCCATCCCGCGCGGCTGCGGCAGCGGCGCAAAGTCCGTACCGCCACACTGTTCTATGAAGGCGCGCTTGAATGGCGTGAAGACCTTGTAGGCGTCCCCGCTGCCCGTTCTTACCGCGCCCGGCGGCAACAGGGTGCGGTCGGTACAGTATTCCACCGGCACATCGATTTTTTTCAGGGCCTCGCGCACGTCACTGTCGCGGCGCTGCTCATCGAGCGGGTATTCGGCGTTGGCAAACAGTGCATCAACGTCCAGCTTCTCGACGATCTGCGTCATTGCCCGCGGTACCTGCGCAAACTTCTGTAACTCGAGAAAATACAGCGGGATATGGCGCTCGGCCAGACTCTGCTGCAGCTCCCGCAAACAGACGAGGCGGAATGCCACTACCGGATCACCTTCATCGTGGCTGCGCCAGGTTTGCGGGCAGGCAATGAAAATTGCCGCTACCTGTGCACAGCCCTTCGCGGCGCGGTAAAGGGCGGTATTGTCCTGGATACGCAGATCGTTGCGCAGCCACACCAGTCCACGGCGAAAGGTAAAATCACTACTCATCGCAGCTGCTCCTGCAGTTCTCGCAGCGCCAGCGCTGTTTCCGCCGGCAGCACCCTGCAGTGCTGGCGCGCAATCAGCTTGTCGATATCGCGGCGCTGCAGATCGACGAATCCGCCCCCGAGCCACAGCGGCGACGTCAGGCTGCGCAGGACCCGCTCCAGTCCGGTGCCGAGTACGGCCATCGGCAGCGCGTTATGGCTGTAACAGATGATGCCGTCCGCATTGAGCTGATCCTCGGCAAAGGCGAGTTCGCCCAGTTCTGCATCCGGTCCCAGATTGATAACGTCGAGTCCCGCGGCGATCGCCGCGGCACAGAAGAGTTGCGCAAACGCCTGCTGATCACCGCCGGGGAATCCCACCAGCAGCAATCTGCGCGGCGCCTTGCCGCCGCGGCGCAGGTTCTTGCGGCTGGCGTTCACCGTCAGCGTCAGCTGCTCGGTCAACAATTGCCAGAAAAAGGCCTGGGTGACGCTGCTGCCAAAGCGCCCCTGGCGGCTGAGTATTTTGTGCAGCGGCACCAGCCAACGATCCAGCAGCAGCGGCAGCGGGTAGCTCGCCAGCAGCTGCTCCAGCTGGCGCTGCAGCGCCGTTACCGAAAACCCCTCGATCGCGGCGACAGTCTGCTGGACCAGCTGGCTCCAGCTATCGCCAGCGCGGTCTTCCACTGCCGCAACGGTGTCTTCGGCGATTACTTTGCTGCCGTCTTCCAGCAGCGGGCGCACCTGACCAATCGCGACACCGCGGGCCAGCCAGCTCAGGATTTCCTCGATACGCTGCACATCCAGCTCGCTGTACAAACGGTGTCCCTTGCCGGTGCGGGCCGGCACCAACAGGCCGTAGCGGCGCTCCCAGGCGCGCAGGGTTACCGGGTTGACGCCGGTGCGCTCGGCCACCTCGCGAATCGGCAGCAGCGTTTCCTGTTGCAGTGCAGTTTTATCCATCGAATCTGCCTCAGCGAAAATCACACAGGCCCATTTCCGCCGGCTCGGCGGCGAGCAATACCTGGCTGTGGATAAACTGATGCGGGCTGCGGGGCAGGTAGTGCCGCAACATGGTCAGCACTGCAGACAACGGCTTCAGGCCAAGGCGGTAGTCCTCGATCAGCTGCGCCAGCTCGGCTCTTTCCTCATTGCTGAGAAACCCTTTCAGATGACCGTGGATATGCATCAGCGCATTGGTTCTGTCCTTGCGGCTGGCCAGGTTTGCCAGAATTTCCATGATCTTGCCACGCACCTCGAAGGCAAACTGCTGCGGTTCCAGTGCGCGGGCATTGGCTACGAACTGACCCAGCTCACGGGTCAGCTGCTGGTGATGCGCCAGCAACAGATACTTGTAAGCGGTGTAGAACTCGATCACTCGCGCCGGCCGCGGATCCGGCGCCACATAACGGTGCCAGGCATCGTAGGCAAAGACGCGGGTGAGGAAGTTCTCGCGGATATAGCTGGCATTCAGCCGCCCGACTTCCTCTAAAGGCAGGTGCGGGAAATGTTCGCGCAGGCGCGCGGCGAACAGACCGGCGTCATGTGCCAGTACGTCCGGCCCGTCCGCCTTGAAGTGCGGCGTAGTGCGCAGGCCGCAGCTCGGCGACTTCTGCATCAAAATAAAGCCACGTAGCTGCTGCACTTCCGGCGCTATGCGATCGGCATAGCCCTCCAGCGCGTCGGTTACGTCCATCGTCGGATCATCGCGGCCGACCGCGCGCAGCCGATCGCTGACGATCAGGTGGATTGGAGGGCGCGGCACCCCCAACCCGATGGCCACCTCCGGGCAATAGGGGTGCAGCTCGAAACAGTGGGCCAGCAGTTGCGTACAGACTTTGCTGTGCTTGTGACCACCGTTGAAGCGCACCGGGTCGCCGACGGCGCACTGGCTGATACCGACCGGAATCTTCTGTGTCTGCAGCTGAATATTCATAAAGGTTGTACACGCCTGCCAACTTGTACAACTTTTATAGCGTGACGCGTACAGTTGTACAATATTTTTTTTTGTACAAGCTGCCGACTGGCCGCGCCCAGGCCCTGCACCGCTTGCGCAAACAGGTGCCGCAGCTACAATGCCAAACCCTCCCGAGAGCTATGGTTTTTGCCCCATGATTCCAGCATTGCGCGCAGTCGACGAGGTACAGGCGCTCTACCTGCAGTTTTTACAGGCACTGGCGGACGCTGGTTTTCGCGGCGATCTCAGCCCCAGCTATGCCAGCCGTACGGTGTTGGCCACCGACAACTCCATCTACCAGGTGCTGCCCCAGGCGGTGGCCTATCCCCGCGACGTGCGCGACCTGCAGCTGCTGGCGGAACTGGCCGACCGCGAGGAATACCACCAGATAGTGCTCTCCCCCCGCGGCGGCGGCACCGGTACCAACGGTCAGTCCCTGACCGACGGCCTGGTGGTGGATATCTCCCGCCACATGAACCGTATTCTCGAGATCAATGCGGAAGAGCGCTGGGTGCGCGTGCAGGCGGGCGTGGTCAAGGACCAGCTGAACGCCGCCCTCAAACCCCACGGCCTGTTCTTCGCCCCGGAGCTGTCCACCAGCAACCGCGCCACCATCGGCGGCATGATCAACACGGACGCCTCCGGTCAGGGCTCCTGCGTTTACGGCAAGACCCGCGACCACGTGCTGGAGCTGTCCACCGTGCTGCTGGGCGGCGAGCTCTGGCAGTCGGCGCCGATCGACGATGAACGGCTGGGGGAAATCAGCGCCCGCGAAGACCGCGCCGGCAAGGTGCACCGCATCTGTGACGAAATCGCGCGCGACAAGGCCGAGCTGATCGAACAGAAGTTTCCGAAACTGAATCGCTGCCTGACCGGCTATGACCTGGCCCATATCCGCAGCGAAGACGGTTTCAACCTGAACAGCGTGCTTTGCGGCTCCGAGGGCACCCTCGGTTTCATAGCCGAGGCCAGGCTGAACCTGCTGCCGATCCCGAACTGTGTGGCACTGGTGAACCTGAAATACGATCACTTCCAGGAAGCGCTGCGCGACGCCAAGGACCTGATGCAAGCGGGCCCGATGTCTATCGAGACGGTGGACAGCAAAGTGCTGCAGCTGGCGATGGAGGACATCGTCTGGCACAGCGTCAGCGAGTTCTTTCCGTCCGACGAGCGCCCGGTCAGGGGCATCAATCTGGTGGAATACACCGCCGAGTCGGAACAGGAGCTGGATCGGGCGCTGCAGCAGTTCACCGCTTATCTCGACGCCGTGATCGGCCAGCCGGGCAAGAGCTTCGGCTATTCGATCGCGCGCGGCCACGCCGAAGTAAACCGCATCTGGGCCATGCGCAAGCGCGCGGTCGGTTTGCTCGGCAATGTGCAGGGCGAGAAGCGCCCGATTCCGTTCGTCGAGGACACCGCCGTGCCGCCGGAAAACCTGGCGGACTTTATCGCCGAATTCCGTGCGGTGCTCGATGAGGCCGGCCTCAACTACGGCATGTTCGGCCATGTGGACGCCGGCGTACTGCATGTGCGCCCCGCCATCGATATGAAGGATCCCGAGCAGGCGGCGCAGATACGGCCGATCACCGACAAGGTCGTCAGGCTGACCCAGAAATACAAGGGCCTGCTGTGGGGCGAACACGGCAAGGGCGTCAGGTCCGAATACGCGCCGGAGTTTTTCGGCGAGCTGTATCCGGAACTGCAGAAGATCAAGGCCGCCTTCGATCCGCGCAACCAGCTGAACCCGGGCAAGATCGCCACCCCCAGCCGCGCCTCCGGACTGCTGAAGATCGACGGAGTCACCACCCGCGGCGAACTCGATCGACAGATTCCGGTGCAGGTCTGGGACGGCTACAGTGAGGGCGTGCACTGCAACGGCAACGGCGCCTGTTTCAACTGGAACCCGGACGACGCCATGTGCCCGTCTTACAAGGCGACCCGCGAGCGCATCCACTCGCCCAAGGGGCGCGCCGCGCTGATGAAGGAGTGGCTGCGGCTGTTGAGCCAGCGCGACGTGGACGCGGTGGAAGCCGCACGCAAGGTGCGCGAACAGTCCTTCTTCGTGAGCCTGCCGGGGCGCATCAAGAACTCCCTGGCCCGCGCCCGCGGCGAATACGACTTCAACCACGAAGTGAACGAGGCCATGCAGGGCTGCCTCGGCTGCAAGTCCTGCGTCGGTCAGTGCCCGGTCAAGGTGGATGTGCCGGAGTTCCGCAGCAAATTCCTCGAGCTCTACTACAGCCGCTACCTGCGCCCGCTGAAAGACTATTTCGTCGGCGCACTGGAATTCCTGATACCGCACCTGGCCAGGCTGCCGCAGCTGTACAACTGGCCGCTGGGCCTGAAACCGGTGCAATGGCTGATGGAGCGCGGCCTGGGCCTGGCGGACAGCCCGCTGCTGACACAGAAGACCCTGCAGGCGACCATGGACGAACTGGGGGTCCCGTTTGCCAGCACCGACAGCCTCGCCGCGCTGGGCCCCGCACAGCGCAGCCGCGCGGTCATCATTGTCCAGGACGCCTTCACCAGTTATTTCGATGCCGAAGTGGTCGGCGACGTGCTGCGCCTGCTGAAACAGCTGGACTTCGTGCCACTGGTGGCGCCGTTTCGCGCTAACGGCAAGCCACTACATGTGCACGGCTTCCTGCGCCAGTTCCGGCGCGTGGCGGAAGGCAACAGCGGCATGTTGAACGAGCTGGCCGCCAGTGGCGTACCGCTGGTGGGTGTGGACCCATCGATGACGCTGACTTACCGCGCCGAATACAGGAAACTGCTGGGAGACAAGGCGCCCGCGGTACAGCTGCTACAGGAGTGGCTGGCCGGGCAATCGCAGCATCTGGAGCAACAGCGCCCGCGGGTACGCAGCGCCAGCTTCCGCCTGCTGCCCCACTGCAGCGAGCAGACCAATGCCGCCGCATCCCTGCGCGACTGGCAGAGCATCTTCGCGGCCCTCGGGCTGGAACTGCAGACCGAGAGCCTCGGCTGCTGCGGCATGGCCGGCACTTACGGCCACGAGACCGCACACAAAGAGACCTCGCGGGTGATCTTCCAGCAGTCCTGGGCTCCGCGCCTGTCCGCAAACGGCGGCGATGATGCCCAGCTGCTTGCCAGCGGCTACTCCTGCCGCTGCCAGAGCAAGCGATTCGCGGGTGTGACTCTGCGCCATCCGTTGCAGGGAATGCTGGCGCAGCTGGAAAAATAAGGGTTTACTGACAGGTAGACCCTGACAACGCGGCGCCACCGCTCCGCAGCGCGGGAAGATCCCGCAGGAAAGACCGATGTACCGACCCCTGACCAATCTGCTGCTCTGCACGGCGCTGCTCGCTCCGGGCGCCGCCATGGCGCAGGCCGCGCCGCAGCAATTGGTCGCGCAGGCGGAGGAGCTCGCCATCGAGGGCGATTTCGACGCCGCCCTACCCCTGTACGAAAAAGCCATCGCCGCTCTCGCCCCGCAGCCCGCTCAACAGCAGGCACTGCGCTACCGCTACGGCATAGTGCTGAACGCCCTCGGCGCGCGTGCCCGCCCGGAGCTCTACCCGCTGGCGCGGGCGCAGTTCGAATCGGTGCTCAACTACCTGGACAGTGGCGCGAGCCTGGAACACTCCGCCGCCCGGGTGCGCTCGGCGCTGGCCCACACCTACCACCAGCAGTCCGCCAGCGAACAGGACGCAGTCCAGCGGTCTCACCTGCTGCGCACCGCCTACCTGCTTTACAGCGGCGCTGCCGGCGACCTGGCGCGACAGCAGGAGTGGCACAATCTGGCCATTACCTATTTCAATCTGGGCCAGGTGTGCGAGTGGCAGGGCAATCTGGAAGAGGCGGTCGAGTGGCTGGAGAAGGCGGTCGCACTGGACCGGGAACACGGCTTCCCCGATCTGGATGAGGATCGCAGCTATCTACTGGCTCTGCGCGAGCAGATTAACCCCCCGGCCCGCGCCAGCACCACCGCTATTTAGCTCCTCCCAAAAGGCCTCCCCGCAGGACACCCATCCTACAGCCGCTGTAATTTAATGCATTTCAGTGGCGTATCTTCCTATCAAAATCGGGTTTTGGCGGCCAAACAGCACGTTTTGAACCACCAGTCACAAATAATTGGGGAGAAACTTTTTACTTTTTGCACCCGCCTTAGGAGCCAGGTTGCGGTCATACTTTGCTCAAAAATTAGAATGACATCGCTGTCAGCGGGTTTTGAGCTACTGAAATCAATTACTAACGCTGTCATCGGTTTGCCATTCATCCGGTTACAAAAAATTCATTTGCAAGGATGATTTTTCGAGGAGCCAGCCGGTTTCACGATTTTTTTCTAGTCAGCCCAAATAACCAGCCAATGCATCCGGCTCTTAGGCGAATTGTGGGGAAAAGTTGATAAGGAGCCCGCTGCCGTTAATATAGCCACCACTGATTAATTATTAATCAGTTATTTCCAAAGACACTTGGAAATTTCACAAGCACCTTTTGGCTTGTGACCGTTTGAAACCTGGAGGTATCGGGAAATGGTGAAACAGACTCTGCGCAATTCAATATTTATTATGATCGCTGTCCTTTCAGCGGCTGTGAGCCTGAATGCATCTGCCGCCATACAGAAAACTTTGACCGTTGACGCAACCGCTTACAACTCAGTACCGGGTCAGACCGACGATGATCCCTGGGTAGCGGCCTGGAATAACCGTCTGCGTCCGGGTGACAAGATTATTGCCGTTTCCCGCGACCTGGAGAAACACGGCCTGACCAACGGCGCCAAGGTTAAGATCGAGGGTCTGCCCGGCACTTACACGGTGCGCGACCGCATGAACAAGCGCTTTAAAAACCGCATCGATGTGTGGATGGAAAAAGACATCAAAAAGGCGCGCAAGTGGGGTAAGAAAAAGCTGAAGATCATCTTCCAGCCGGTCAAGTAACCAGCCCTCAGACAACTTAGACCGCCCGGACTAAACCCCGGGCCTCTGAAAGCCCCGCCCTCCAGCGGGGCTTTTTTCGTTCTGCCGTTTCCCCGCCGCTACTCAGGGTTCCGTTTCCGCGGTGATTCCCGGCAGCTCTACGCATTTTGTGTCTTCGATGTAGAAAATACTCGGCTGACGATTTTCGTTGTAACGATGTTTCAGTCCGTCATCGCCAACCAGGATCAGGTATTCGGCCTTGACCCAGCCGTCGCCATCCCGATATTCGCTCAACCACAGCAGCGAGGGCTGGCCTTCATAGCAGAGCCCGTAAAACATGCGCGTCTTCTCTACCAGCTGCTTGCTCTCGTAATCGACATATTTGCCGGGGTAGGTATAGCGGTCGGCGCTTTGCGGGTCGCCCTGCTCGCCGTTTACGCCATTGCCGGGCCTGGGGATCTTGTGCAGGTAGATGGAGGTGTTTTCGTCGCAATCGACGCAACTGCGCCCGGCGACGATCGCGTAGTCATCGAGTTCGGTGATCAGTCGGGCCTCAGCAAGGTTGGTTCTGAGCAATGTCTGGTCCGACAGCGTGATATTTACGCCTTGCGCCGCATCTGACACGGCAAAGTTGAGCAGAAGAAACGATAGAAATCTGAACGCATACATCGAAAGGGACACCGCTGTCAGTCACACGCGGGGCCGACCGCTGGCATCTCCAAGAAATTTTGCGGGGCCCCTGGATCGCATTGTCTGCTGCCACAATGGCGCGAATCCCTTCTATTAATTAACCATAGCAGGGAAACAAGGAATTACATGTCAGGCGAAACGGTGACTGCCGATGGGCCAGTTGACTTGAATGGCGGAGTTGCGGCCACTCGCGCCTGCTGGAGCCGATTCGGTCGGCGTGGAAGGGTCAAAACATGGGAAAAGTAGGCGGGCGGTGGAATCCCCCGGGAGGGATTCCACCTGTTGCAGGGTTACTCGGCAGTTCCGGTATCGCTGCCACCGTGTACTTCCCAGACGCTGAGCGTGCCATTGCCAAGCGCCGCACTGGCCCGGGAGGTGCTGGTATCATTGACCACCTCTTCGCTGTGCGTCAGCTGAGCCCAGACCTCGATCGTGTGTGAGCCCGAACCGATATCGTAGGCGAGGAAATTGAATGTACTGGCCCGAGCCGTGTCCAGCATCAACCCCACTTCCTCATAGTCCATTTCGTCAAAATTACACTCTTCGTACTGGATGATTCCGTCGCCATTCCCATCGGTGCAATCCAGCACACCACTGAAACTCGCCCAGAGCTCCTGTTTACGGTAATCAAATGTCACCAATTTAGGGTTCGCCTCCTCACCATCGACATAGACCTTCATGACGATTTTGGCATCTGCAACGGACTCGCTCTTGTTGCCACCTTTGCTGCGCACCGCGGTTGACGTCATCAACATCGTCTCGAATGAGACGCCGATGACAAGGTCTTTAACGGTGCCAGAATTTTTCAGCTCTGTGGACAATACCGGGCAGAAACCATCTGCGTCGCAGACACCGGCGGCGAGCGCCTCTGCTCCGACAATACTCAAGTCTCTGTATGCCGAGGCGGAATTGTCCGCATATGACATAGAAGTAGTCATAAGGCTGGCTACTGCCAGGGCCAGACCACTCATTTTCAGGTGACGGAACGAGTTATTCCTTGCTGATTTATACATCTGTTAATCCCTTTGTTAACTATTTTAAATACAAATGATGCGGACGCGTGTTGCGCATTACAGGTGCTGAAATCAAGAAGGGAAGGAATCCCGGAAACAAGCTTATTGTTATCTCGATTCTGTGGCGTAGACATAACCGCAACGACAGCCCATCAACACCGTGCCAGCGCAGCTTAGTTCAGCAAGCAAAAAATGCGGCGTGATTCGGTCTAATTGACGGCGTAATGGACGCCTGTTTTTCTCGAGAAAATTTGTCTTGGCACAGCCGCCCTACCGGCAACCCCGTAAATACAATCTAATTCAAAAATAATTAATTTATGGCTAAGGGATTGCAGTAATCGATTAAGTTAGCCAAGTGCTGTCGGGAATACAGCAATCGAATACCCGGGTACGACGCCCGATGGTCAGCAGGACAATACTTTGCCGGTGGCGCCACGATAAGATGACATCGGCAAACGGGGAAACTGGTGACCAAGCGGCCAGCGCGATCACCGATCGAGTGGTGGGACACCGGAGGCTTCGTATCCGTGGAGCCTCGCGCTGCCCCGAGATTGGGTTGTGCTATCACACTGTCGTGATTCCCTTCACCTGTAACGATAGCAGTTGCAAGCCAAAAAGGGGGGGGGAGGTAAATGGATAACCAATGACCGCTGGATTGATTTCTAGGGCGGAATGAGGAAGTGGCACCGGTCACCAAACCGGCGCCAATCTATTGCAAGGGGAGCTAGTGCTGCCGATTTACCAGCTTTCGTCAGTCTCCTGTACCGGGCCGACGAACGTCGAGATACCCTCTTCGCGCAACGCATCCAGGGCCTCTTCCAGGGCTTCTTTTTCCGTGTCGAACGAATCCTCCCACACCGTGGAATTGTCGTTCTCGTCGACAATCTCCAGCAGCCAACCACCTTCGCCATCCTCATAGATGTCGATCTGAACGGTGACACCGCCTTCACTGTAGGCCTGGCTGAGGGGGGACTCTGTCGGTTCGAATTGGTCGTTCATGGGAATTGCCTCGCTGTGAACCGGGAGCACTTTGACAACTTGTCGCGCAGGGGTCAATCAGTAGTTTCGCCTGCTGAAAAAATGTACGACAGATGCCACAGTTTGCGATAAAATACGCGGCGATTTTTTCTGCTCCGGATTTACGCTCCGGCCCGCAATGAGGAAGTACCATGAACCAGATCGTCGTCTGCGCGCTCTACAAGTTCGTCACCCTGGACGACTTTGAATCCCTGCGCGAACCCCTGCTCAATGTCATGCTCGAAAACCGCGTGCGCGGCACCCTGCTGCTGGCCCGGGAGGGCATCAACGGCACCGTGGCCGGTAGCCGCGAGGGCATCGATACCCTGCTCGCCCACCTGAAGTCGGAGCCGCGCCTGGCGGAGCTCGACTACAAGGAGTCCTTTACCGATGAACTGCCGTTCCTGCGCAGCAAGGTAAAGCTGAAACGCGAGATTGTGACCATGGGGGTCGAGGGCATAGACCCGCGCCGCACCGTCGGCACCTACGTCAAACCGGCGGACTGGAACGCGCTGATCAGCGATCCGGAAGTGGTGCTGATCGACACCCGCAATGACTACGAATATCAGGTCGGCACCTTCAAGAATGCGGTGAATCCAAACACCGCCAGCTTCCGCGAGTTCCCGCAATATGTCAGCGAGAATCTGGATCCGGCCAAGCACAAGAAGGTGGCGATGTTCTGTACCGGCGGTATCCGCTGTGAAAAATCCACCGCCTACCTGAAAGAACAGGGCTTCGACGAGGTCTACCACCTGCAGGGCGGTATCCTGAAATACCTCGAGGAAGTGCCGAAGGAAGAGACCCTGTGGCAGGGAGAGTGCTTTGTCTTCGACGACCGCGTCACCGTGAACCACGACCTGGAACGCGGCAATTACGATCAGTGCAACGCCTGTCGCATGCCGGTAACGGAAGAGGAAAAGCAGTCACCGCAGTTCGAGCAGGGGGTCAGCTGCCCGCACTGCTTTGACCAGGTCTCTGAAGCCGATCGCGCCCGCTTTCGCGAGCGGGAAAAGCAGATTCAGCTGGCCATGGCGCGCGGCGAGCAACATATCGGGCAGGAGGCGCGGGAGGTGACTGCCGCACGCCGCCGCCAGAAACAGGAAGAGCGCCGTCGCCAGGCGGAAGCTCAGGACGCCTAAGCGTTCACTGACATTAGCGACGCCAGGGACGGCGTTTCATCCCTCGCCTGCAACAGCCAGGCTTCCGCTTCGGCTTCGATGTCGAACTCCCGCGAGCTGTGTCCGCGCGCCTTGGCCTCGCTGGCGACCATCAGCGAGGTATAGCGATCCCGCCAGTACAGCACGGCGATATGAGCCCTACCCAGCACCGGATGCTCGGCCAGGAAGCGGCCGAGCCGGCGCTGCTCTTCCGGCACCATCTCTGAACGCGTATAGCGCAGATCCACCAGCACCCGCAGCGGTGTGCGATGCTGGAATTTCTCCGCCACTAGTTCGAGAGCTTCCATACGCTCCGCCAGTCCTACGGTGCCGTGAAACAGAATCCGGACTATGCCGGCCTCGGGTCGATAGCTGATATGAAAAGTCATTGCCGCGAAGCACCTGTGTCTCAATATTGTTATTTTTTTGCAGGCCAGTTCTCATCAATGGTGAGACCCGGCTCACCAGTATAAATATCTCGACCGACGAGTACAGCCAAACTCGAATAAATACGACTTAAGAAAGGGAAAACGGCGCCGCGCGATCGAAAGCGGCGAGGGAACACGAAAACAGAGTCACAAGGTGCTGGGCAGGGTTTGGTCTTTCAACCGGCAGTTAGCGTCGCGGAGCCACTGTTCTACTGCGCTGGCAGACGCCGGCTCCGCAGCCATTGCAACGCTGCGGATTCCACCAGAAATATGCGTGTATTGTTGCCGCGCTTCGCTAACCTCTGTGCGATCAGCGCCACCGGTGTAATCCCCGGATTACAGAGCACCGCGGTCTTCGCCCGCCGTAACAGCGCGTGACGGCGCACGAAGTCGGCAAATTGTCGCTGCTCGGCGGGTGTCAGGGAGGTCTCGACAAAGCGCGTATCGACCAGCAGACGCAATTCCCGCAGGTGGCCGAATTTTGCCGCTACCTGCTCGGCGGCCTGTATGCGCTCTGCCAATCCCGCTTTGCCGATAAAGTGCAGCCGGACGATACGACCGGCCGTGAGATAGCGGATCTGGAAATTTCGGGCCATGCGGGGTTCCATGTGAACTGCAATTTCACCACGCCCAAAACCCCGGTGGCGCGAACTTATTGAGCCGACCATATTAGGAAAAATATCCCGATACAATCAACTTGCGAATAAGTCCGTCCGCTTATGAATAGATTATCGAGTCCGCTCAGCTTGTTTCGATCACCGGTACTTCTTCGTCGCCGACATTGAGCCAGATCTGTGCGGCGGCGCGCCGGGCTATCTCGCGATAGAAGCCGGCAACTTCGCCATCGGGGTCCGCGGCCACGCTGGGCCGACCGCAGTCGGTGCCTTCGCGAATCGCCATCGCCAGCGGCAACTGCCCCAGCAGGCGCGTATCGTAATCGGCGGCGATGCGGGCACCGCCGCCACTGCCGAAGATCGGTTCGCTGTGGCCGCAGTTGGAACAGGTGTGCAGGGACATATTTTCGACGATCCCCAGCACCGGCACCGATACCTTGCGGAACATCTCCACGCCCTTGATCGCATCCTTCAGCGCCAGGTCCTGGGGCGTGGTCACGATCACCGCGCCGGCCAGCGTTGTCTTCTGCGCCAGCGTCAGCTGGATATCGCCTGTGCCCGGCGGCATGTCCACCACCAGGTAATCCAGTTCATCCGCGCCTTCGCACCACAGCGTCTGGGTCAGTATCTGGTTCAGCGCACCGCTGGCCATGGGACCGCGCCACACCGCCGGTGTTTCCTCGGTCATCAGATAGCCGAGAGACATGGTCTTGAGCCCCTGCGCCTCTACCGGCACGAAGAACTTCTGCTCTTTCACCTGCGGGCGCACACCCTCGGTGCCGAGCATCGTGGGCAGGCTGGGGCCGTAGATATCCGCATCCAGCAGGCCGACACTGGCTCCCTCGGCGGCCAGCGCCAGCGCCAGGTTCACGGCGGTGGTGGACTTGCCCACGCCGCCCTTGCCAGAAGCGACCGCGACAATATTCTTTACCCCCTGCAATGGCGCCGGCCCCTGTTCAGGCGAGGTAGAGAGGGCGGCCGGCGTGGCGGGGATATCACTGAACAACTCGAACTGCAGCTGGGCATCACCCAGCGGACCACCCCTGAGCGTCGGCAGGCACGCCTCGTGCACCCGCGTGTTCCAGCTCTCCTCCTGGCTGGCACAGGGGTAACCGAGGGTGACGCCGACGAACACGGTGTCGTCCTCGAAGCCGACCTCGATTTCCGCGTCCAGTTCGTCCAGCGGCAGGCCGCTGGCCGGGTCGTGCAGCTGGCCGAGGCACTCCGCCAGGCGCTCCAGTTCCGTCTGTACTTCTTCGGGCAGGTCTTGGTGATCGTGGTCGTGCTGGTGATCGGTCACAGTGTTTCCCTCGCGTGAATGCTCGATGGGCGGCATTGTCCCGGATAGCCCCGGCCAGTGCCAGCACACCGCGCCCTCGGCCGCCGCAGCGGGTGCCGCCACAGGCCCAGATCTGCTATATTCCGCGGTCTTTTGACGATGTCCGGCCGCTCATTTGCGGGCCCCGGCCACAACCCCTCAGCCGATGGAAGATCCGATGTCAGAAACGCGCCCCTCCCCGAGAAAGATACTCGTAACCAGCGCACTCCCCTACGCCAATGGCTCCCTGCACCTGGGCCATGTGCTCGAATATATCCAGACCGACATCTGGGCGCGTTTCCAGCGCGCGCGCGGCCATGACTGCCTGTATATGTGCGCCGACGACGCCCACGGCACCGCCATCATGCTGAAGGCCGAACAGCTGGGGCTGACCGCGGAGCAGCACATCGCCAACATGCAGGCGGAACACGAGCGCGACTTCGCCGACTTCCTGATCGGTGTGGACAACTATCACTCCACCCACTCGCAAGAGAATCGCGAGCTGTCGGCGATGATCTACCAGCGCCTGAGCGAGAACGGCCATATCGCCTCGCGCACCATCACCCAGGCGTTCGACCCGGAAAAGCAGCTGTTCCTCGCCGACCGCTATATCAAGGGTACCTGCCCGCGCTGCAGCACGCCCGACCAATACGGCGACAACTGCGAGGCCTGTGGCGCCACCTACAGCCCGACCGAGCTGATCGATCCGGTCTCCGCCATTTCCGGCGCGACTCCGGTCGAGAAGGAATCCGAGCACTTCTTCTTTACCCTGCCGGCTTTTACCAATTTTCTGAAAGACTGGACCCGTTCCGGCACCCTGCAGGACGAAGTGGCGAACAAACTGGCCGAGTGGCTGGAGGAAGGACTGCAGGAGTGGGACATTTCCCGCGACGCGCCCTACTTCGGCTTCGAAATTCCGGACGCCCCGGGTAAATACTTCTACGTGTGGCTGGACGCGCCGATCGGCTATATGGCCAGCCTGAAAAACTACTGCGACCAGCACGGCCTCGACTGGCAGGAATACTGGAAGAAGGACAGCAACGCCGAGGTGTATCACTTTATCGGCAAGGACATCGTCAACTTCCACGCGCTGTTCTGGCCGGCGATGCTGGATTCGGCGGATTTCCGCACCCCGACCAAGGTGTGCGTACACGGCTTCCTGACCGTCAACGGCAAGAAGATGTCCAAATCCCGCGGCACCTTCATCAACGCGCGCAATTACCTGGATCATCTGAACCCGGAGTACCTGCGCTACTACTTCGCCGCCAAGTTGACCGCCGGCGTGGACGACCTGGACCTGAACCTCGACGACTTTATCGCCAAGGTGAATTCGGACCTGGTGGGCAAGGTCGTCAATATCGCCTCGCGCACCGCCAAGTTCGTCAGCAAGTCCGGTGGCGAACTGGCCACAGAGCTGGCGGATGAAAAACTGTGGAATCAGTTTGTCGAGGCCGCACCGCGAATCGCCGAATACTACGAGAGCCGCGAATACGCCCGCGCCATGCGCGACATCATGGCACTGGCGGATGCCGCCAATGCCTGGATCGCCGACAAGGCGCCCTGGTCGCTGGCCAAGGAGGAAGGCAAAGAATCCGAAGTGCTGGCCATCTGCTCCCAGGGTGTGAATATGTTCCGCGCGCTGATGACCTGGTTGTCGCCGGTACTGCCGAACACCGCGGCAAAGGCGTCTGAGTTCTTGAACGGTGAGCTGGACTGGGCCGCCGCCACCACGCCGCTGGCCGGCCATCAGATCAACAAGTTCAAACCGCTGCTGCAGCGCGTGGAAAAGACCCAGGTGGACGCGGTCATGGAAGCGGCGAAGGAATCCCTGGCGCAACTGCAGGCGGAAGCCAAGCCGGCCGGCGCCAGCGGCGCTTTGGACAAAGGCCCGCTGGAGGATGAACCGGTCGCCCCTCAGATCGAGTTCGATGATTTCGCCAAGGTGGATCTGCGCATCGCCCTGATCGCCAAGGCGGAGCACGTTGAAGGCGCCGGCAAACTGCTGAAACTGACGCTGGATCTCGGCGGCGAGACGCGCCAGGTGTTCGCCGGCATCAAGAGCGCCTACAAACCGGAGGACCTGGAAGGCAAGCACACCGTCATGGTCGCCAACCTGGCGCCGCGCAAAATGCGCTTCGGCGTCAGCGAAGGCATGGTGCTGGCCGCTGGTCCCGGCGGCAAGGATCTGTGGATCCTCGAACCCCACGCCGGCGCCAAGCCGGGTATGCGCGTGATGTAATCACGCACAGCTGAAACTGAAGAGGGCGAACCAGTGGTTCGCCCTCTTGCCATCGACAAGGACTGAATTATGCGCGGCGTTTTCCTCGACACCCTGACCATGAAGCTGGAGGAGCTGGACACCTCCGCGCTGGAAAAATCTCTCGACCACTGGGATTTTTATGAAACGACTGCGCCGGAGGAAACCGCCGCGCGCATCGAGGATGCGGATGTGGTCATCACCAACAAGGTGGTACTGGATCGCGAGATCATCGAAAAATCTCCCCAGCTGAAACTTATTTGCGTCTGCGCCACCGGTACCAACAATATCGATATGGAGGCAGCGCGCGAGCACAATATTGCGGTACGCAATGTACAGGGCTATGCGGGCGCTTCAGTACCGCAACACACGCTGGCACTGATCCTCGCCCTGGCCACTCGCTGGCATGAATACTATGCCGATGTCAGATCCGGCCGGTGGACGCGCTCCCAGATATTCTGCCTGCTGGATCACCCGGTGATGGAATTGGCCGGCAAGAATCTCGGCATTATCGGCTACGGTGATCTGGGGCAGAAGGTCGCGCAACTCGGCCGTGCGCTGGACATGAATATTCTGGTGGCCGAATCCTTCGTCGGGCACCAGCAACAGGATCGGGTGCCGCTGCCGCAGTTACTGGCGGATTCCGACGTGATTTCGCTGCACTGTCCGCTCAGCGAGCAGACGGATCGACTGGTCAGCAAGGAATTTCTCGCTGCGATGAAACCGGGCGCACTGCTGGTTAATACCGCCCGCGGCGGCCTGGTCGATGAACAGGCCCTCGCCGATGCATTGCGCAGCCGCCAACTCGGCGGTGCGGCACTGGATGTTTTGAGCGAGGAGCCGCCGCCCGCCGATCACCCACTGCTGGCGACGGATATTCCCAACCTGATTATCACCCCGCACAACGCCTGGATCAGCCGTGACAGCCGCCAGCGGCTGCTGGATGGCGTGGTGGCAAACATCCGCGATTGGTGCAGCGCAGCGTAAGCAGTAGCAACCACCGGCAGCTTTTATTCGCGCTGTTCCTTTTCCTGCTCCCTATCCGCCGGTTCCTGTTCCTGGGCCGCTGGCACTAGGTCGCTGACCACCTCGCCGGGCTCGGCACAGTGCCAGCCCCAGCCGGTCTGCTGCTGGGCAAACTCCCGGGCCCGTGTCTCGCAGTAGCCGATTTCATTCTGCGAGCGCCACAGAGTCTGCACGCTTCCCGCCTTGGTATAACTGACCTCACAGGGCACTTTGCTCGGCGGGCTCGCGTAGATCACCTCAATAATGCGCTGGCTGTTGCCCAGCCGGCACACGTACCGGTCCTCGGCCCAGGCAGTGCTGGCGCACAGGGTTGCCAGCGTTATCAGAACAATTTGTCGATACTTCAACACTATGCCTCCTCAGTCACGGGCTTGGCCGCGACATCATCTATACCTCCCTGCCGACGCACTTCGCTCCGAATACACGAAATATAAGGTGTCTGACACCGTGTGGCCGACCCAACGAGTTGGCGGTTGCCACACCCGCGGCCCGTGAACCGCAAGTCTCTGAAATCGCGCGCCGTGCGTGGTGATCGACCGCCGCGACTATACGATATGAAGACACTCCAACCCGTGATGAAGGAGAGTTTTATGGCGACCGCAAAAGCCCCGCACGGCAACAGTCAGGAGAAGCTCAAACAGGCATATCACCTGGCCGGTGAAGCCGCGCATGATGCAGCGGACAATCTGAAGGCGCGCGCAAGAACTTCGGTGGAGACGAACAAGAAGCGCGCCGCTGATATTGCCGAGAGAGCGGAATCCTCAATCAGACAGCATCCTGTGTTGAGCGTCGGCTGTGCCTTCGCGGCAGGATGGCTCATCGCAAAGCTATTGAAATAGAGCAATCCACACCGAGGCCGTGGGGAGCCTGATCAATGGCAAACGCAAAAAATTCTGAACGTCCCACTGATTCACCGGAGCCGGCCGCGCAAACACGCGGCCGGGATCGCGTTACACCGCCGCCCGAAGATGACGACAGTGCGGAAGCGAGTGCGCTGGCCCAAGCCGATGCCACGCTGACGCTAGTATCCGCCTGGCTTGGAAATTTCCAGACCCTGATTCGCCTGGAGTTCAGCCGCACACTTGCGGCCGGCAAGCGGATTATCGCGTTAAATCTGCTGCTGTTACCGCTGGTTGTGGCACTGGTGCTGAGCCTCTGTGGCGGGGCGGGCCTGATCGGCTACCGGATTTCACAGTCGATCTATGTGGGCTTTACCGTGTTCATACTGGCACAGATTTTCGTATTGGCGGGGATACTCCTCTACCAGCGACAGTTGAGCGCCATGCTCGGCTTCCATGAGACCAGACGACAGGCGCAGCAGGCGAAAGAGGCATTGAGCGATGTCTTTGACAGCTTTAAATAAGCGCATTCAAAGCTGTAGCCGGGACATGGACCGGCAGCGTCTTTGTGCTCAACAACTACTGCATCAGCAGAAGAACACCATTGGCCAGCAGGTGCCGACTATTCCGCTGCCGGCGGCCATGGGGCTGGCGTTCATCGGCGGACTGGTCGCGGAGCGCTTTTTCAACTCACCGGCACCGTCGAACTTGTTCCGAATTTATCTCGCGTTGCGGGCGTTCTGATCGAATCGCGCAAACGGCTCTGATCAGGATCGACTGCGGGCAGTCACTTTGGTCACGGGTCCAACTCGGCTAAAGTTGGGGGGCCAAGTTACAATTTCCCGCAGCCATGACAGTCAGCAAGCAACCCCGTGATAATGCAGTGCCGACGGCCCCGCACCAATCCCCGCTCACCACCGAGGCGGCCGCCGTGCGACTCGCCGAATTCATCCACCGCCACCCGAACCTGATGATCCTGACCGGCGCCGGCGTCAGTACCGACTCCGGCATCCCGGACTATCGAGATCAGGACGGCGCCTGGAAGCGCAAGCAACCGGTGCAGCACCAGGATTTTATCGGCAGCCTGGCCACCCGCCAGCGCTACTGGGGGCGCAGCCTGATCGGCTGGCCGGTCATTCGCAATTCCACTCCTAACCCGGCCCATCACTATCTGACTGAACTGGAGCGACGGCAACACACGAAACTGCTGGTTACACAGAATGTCGACCGGTTGCACCAGCGGGCGGGCAGCGAGCGCGTACTCGACCTGCACGGCCGCGCCGATCGGGTTATCTGTATGGATTGCGGCTATCGGTGTGATCGCCAGCAGGTGCACGATCGCTGCCACTTAATGAATCCGGCATTTCACCAGTATCAGGCCTACACAGCGCCGGATGGGGACGCCGATCTGGAGGTCGATTTCAGCAGCTTCCGCATCGCCGACTGCCCCGACTGCGGCGGCATCCTGAAACCGGACGTGGTGTTTTTTGGCGACAACGTGCCTAAAGGCCGGGTACAACAGGCGCTGGATTCGCTGCAGTCCAGTGACGCATTGCTGGTCATCGGCTCTTCACTGATGGTGTATTCCGGCTTTCGTTTCTGCCGCTACGCAAAGCAGTGGAACAAGCCGGTGGCGGCGCTGAACCTGGGCCGCACGCGAGCAGATGATCTTCTAGACGTTAAATTAAATGCACGTATAGCCGAAACGCTGAGTGGGGCATTATCGCTTATATAACTTGCTTTCACTAAGCCACTTCGAAGCCAGCATGCCGAAGCAGTCGACTCGGGCCTCTACAATTGGGCCGATAAAATTTTGGCAGCTGGTTTGCCACATAAAAACTGGTGTTGGCCAAAATCAACATACTGATAGCGCGACACACTTACGCCTCAGCCTCTTTTGATAGAAACAATAGGTCTTCGCAGGCGCCGGGGCGCTCCGTTGGCCCCAGTTCAGTACGCGCCCTCTCCACCTCCTTCAACTGAACCTGCACCACTAATCAACATGAGCACCACGGAAGAGATCAACGAAACACGTTCGGCAGCCCGGGAATCCACACCGAAACCACTCGAACCGGACGATAGGTATCAGCTTGCCGTACAAGGCCCGCGTATCGAGCGAAGCATTAACGGTGCACGGGCTCTGCTCGAGTCATGGGAAAAGGTGGATCATAAAGGTGCCCCAAGGTCTTCAGAAGTCGCTGCGTTTTTCCATTTACCCTATCTCTCCAAGCGGCAGGGACAGAACACACCCTTTGTCGCGCTGTGGGAAAAGAACGGGATGCCCGACGGTATATTGATCGGTCGCCACAGCCTCCGGCGGCCTAAGTTGTCTTTCTTGAAAATGCGCGTCCTCATGCCACGGCTGCGTGTACTCGAAATAGGCACCGGAGGACTCGAAGCATATTCCTATACAACCGCCCAGCAACAAGCAGCCTACCTGCGCCATCTCCTGGTATCAGGCAAAGTCGACCGCATTTCGATCTACAACCTGCCGCTGGACACTGACATAGGCCAAGCCCTACACGATGGATTGAGGTATGTCGGCGACGGCAATCCCGAGTCGGCGGGTCACTGGTTCGCGGAGCTGACTGACTCCGCCGGAAACCCCATTGCCAGCAACTCAGCAAAAACGCGTAGCTCATTTCGGCGCATGGACCGAAAACTGTGCCAGTTTTTTAACCACAAGGTGGAAATTCAAGAATTCCACAGCCCCGACCAGGTCGCGGATTTCATAAAGGTAGCGGCTCGAATCGGCGAGTGCACTTACCAGAGTGAGATAGGTGTCGGCGTCAAAGATGACGCGATGTGGCATAACAAACTTGGACTCTACGCCGCCAGCGGCAACCTGCGCGCCTACCTGTTGTTGGGCGGCGGCAAACCACTGGCTTACGCTGTAGGCGCACTGTGGGAAAGTACCTATACGGGATTTGCGACTTCCTTCCTGCCAGAGTACAGCACCGTGTCGCCCGGGGGCTATTTGCTCCGCAGGATGATCGAACAGTTTCAACAGGATGGAGTGCGCTGGTTCGACTTTGGAGCTCCAGATTACGGCTACAAAAAAGTCTATGGCACAATGCGACGGGAAATTATCTCGATGCACTATAGTGCGAAAACGCCCGCCGCCCTAACAGCGACCATTCTGGATGCCACTGTAAAGAAGTCCGAGCATGCTATACGTCACATTCTTGAGGCCAGCGGCCTGATGGCGCGGTTGAGGCGCATGCGACAGAGGTAAAGCACAAGTACGGGCTCCGCGCTCCACGGCACTGATTTATCGGCAGTCATTTAGTCGGCAGCCTTTTAGGAGGGCGTCGTGAATCAGCAGCGGTAAGCCTTTCCACTCGGCGCCTGCGCGCGGCGAGAAGTTACCGCGCCCAGCTACCACCGTCGCCCCTCGAGCACTCCCCGCGAGACGTTGCGCCGGAGGATATGCGATTACCCCTCTTCCGCACTGCCCAGTTTGTCTTGGGTTTTCGTATCAAAATCAGCGGCATCGTGGCGCTCGTGCAGCTGTGAACTCGGATCGCCCCAGGTGCGGTTAACCATGCGGCCGCGCTGTACCGCGGGCCGCTCGGCGATTTCATCGGTCCAGCGGATCACGTTCTTGTAAGTGTGGGCCGCAAGGAATTCTGCCGCGTCATAGACCTTGTCCTTGACCAGCGCCCCGTACCAGGGCCAGATCGCCATATCGGCAATAGTGTACTCGTGACCGGCGATATACTGGTGCTCGGCCAGTTGCCGGTCGAGCACGTCCAGCTGGCGCTTCACCTCCATCGCGTAACGGTTGATCGGGTATTCGTATTTCTCCGGCGCATAGGCGTAGAAGTGTCCGAAACCGCCACCGAGAAACGGTGCACTGCCCATCTGCCAGAACAGCCAGTTCAGGGTTTCGGTGCGTTGTGCCGGTGTGTGCGGCAGGAAGGCACCAAATTTTTCCGCCAGGTAGAGCAGGATCGAGCCGGACTCGAACACCCGGATCGGTGGGTGCATGCTCTGGTCCAGCAGAGCCGGGATCTTGGAATTGGGGTTTATGTCGACGAAACCGCTGCCGAACTGATCTCCCTCGGAGATATCGATCAGGAACGCATCGTACTCGGCGCCTTCCTGGCCGAGTGCCAGCAGTTCCTCGAGCATGATGGTCACTTTCACGCCGTTGGGTGTCGCCAGCGAATACAGCTGCAGCGGATGCTCGCCGACGGGCAGTTCCTTGTCGTGCGTGGCTCCGGCAGTGGGGCGATTGATATTGGCAAACTTGCCGCCGCTGTCCTTGTCCCAGGTCCAGACGCGTGGCGGTATATAGGTAGTGTTCGTCATAACAACGGCTCCATTTCAAAAGATTCGGTGGCCTAGATACGTTCGCTGCATACTATTGGCTTAAACCGCTTTTTGAAATGCCCCATCCCTCCATTGGCCGTGATGTGTCTTCACGCTTCATGGAGCCGGCAATCAACCCAGCTCAAAGGTGGTGATACCGAAGACCCGCTCGATTGCTATATCCGGCACCGCACCGCTGTACATCCGCGCGGTTTCAAACACCATCTCCATCTTGTGACGATCCACCAATGCCAGCGCGTGCGGATTCGATTCTGGAACATCCAGATACACCTGCCGCCCGCTCGGCACACTGGCGGTCAGCGCCAGATAGAGCTGTTCCGCCAACTCCGGATTGTCGGCGAACAGCGGCCCTATCTTGTAGCCCTCCTGACAGGCGCGCAGCACCCCGTAGCCGTGCAATTCGTCATCCTCGACACAACCGATCGCCACGGAATCCGGCTGGCTGATCCACACTCGCAGGAAGGCTTCGCGCGGTCCTGGAAACAGCTTGCGGTCATAGGCGGCGAGGGTATCGAACGGCACCCACGCCAGCGGCACGACGGAGTGACTTTGCGGCGCGGTGGCGGCTGCCTGTCCGGTCAGCCCCAGGTAGCGCATATTGCGGTGGGCGAGCGTAAAGCCGGCATTGCGGTAGCTCTCCTGCATGGCGACCACGCCATCCAGGCCCATATTGCGTCCACCCAAATGCTCGATGCCGGCTTGCGCCAGCCGTTCACCATATCCGGCATGGCGATGAGAGGGATCGACAATATAGAGACCGAGAAAACCGAAGTCCTCGCCATAGCGCACAGCAGAAACTGTACCGATCGGTTTTTCATCGAGCAGGCCGATAAAGAAGCCGTGGGGATCGGCGGCGTAGAAGCAGCCGGCATCGTGCAGGCCGGGATTCCAACCCTCCCGCGCGGCCCAGTGCAGCGCAATGGCGAGCTCGGACGGCTCCATCACCCTGACCCTGAAGTTCTCTTCATGCATGGGAATTTTCCTGATGCCTGACTGACATTTATAGCCAAGCCGGCGGTCAGCGCACAGTGCAGATAAAGAGAGACTGCGGGGGCGGGTCTTCCCCGCCGCGGCAGGCAATGGGTAAACTAGCGTCACTATCGGTATGGGGAACTCAAGATCGCTCCCATGCCGATGCATTTTGTCATCTCTCCTGAGGTACTGGGTGAGCCTATACGCCGGCTCGCGACAATAACTGCGGGCCTCAATCTCGAGGGATAAACCAATGTCCTATTTCGACGGTATGCAACGGCTGCCCGGCCTACCCGTCGGGCGAGCAGCTTACAGCGACCGCATGGCCTATATCGGCGCCGAGTTGTCACGACTGGTGTATGAGCCATTTACACCGGATGCAAGCCTCACCGAAATCCTGCACAAACTCGGCAGCGCCAGCAGTGATTCCGAGCGCAGAGCGGTGCTCGCCGAATGGAGCAGCCACCTGCAGAGCAATAGCTGCAAATTTTCCGAGGGTATCGGCGGTATTCTGAAACAATACAATTTTGAGCCGATCAATTTCTACGACGTGTCGGAAACGCAGGCGCTGCTCGCCCGCATGGATGACAGCTCCGGGCAGCAGATACTGATCCTGTGCTTTCGCGGTACTGAAATGAAGCCCAGGGATATCGCCACCGATCTCAACTTCGCGTTGACCCCCTACGGCAGCTTCGGGCGTGTGCACAGCGGTTTTAAGCAGGCCTTCGAGAACATTCGCGAACTGATTGAAAACGACCTTCGTCAGCAACCCAAACTTCCCCTGTATACCTTTGGCCACAGTCTCGGCGGTGCCCTGGCTCTGATTTGCACCAAAGAGCTAAACCCGCAGGGCGACGGCGCGACTTACGTTTACGGCACCCCGCGCACCGGCGATCGACTGTACTTCAGCAAGGTAAAAACACCGATCTATCGACTGGAAATCGGTGGCGATCCGGTGCCGCTGATACCTTTCGGATATGGGGGAAGTATCCTGCTCGGTGTGCTGTGCTTTTTTCTACCGCAGAGACTCTCCCGCTGGCTGCGCGACAAAGCGCTTGGATTTTTCCACACTGGCTTCAGGGTATTTATCAAGTACGCTGCCAACACACCGGATGCCAACAATTTTGGCTTCAGGAATATGACCGTGGAAAAATCGGCGGAATATTACTGGCGTGTCATCTGTATCTGGTGGGCCTGGGCGCGCAGCTTCCCCAACTTCAAGGCCATCGGCGCCTACCACTCGATCAAGCTGTACAGCGATATGCTGAAAGCGTATATGTTCCGCCGCAATCTGGATCAATTACTGGGTGCGGACGTTAGTGCCATTACTCGGCCAAAGGCGGCCAGGCGGCCACAAGCTGCACCGAAAACGGAACGCGAAGGCGCATAAGCGTGGGAGCGGAGCCGGCCGTAAAGCGGCCGGCTCGCCGTCAGATAGCTATCACGAAAACAGCCGGGGCTCGCTGTCGTCACCGGCCAGATCCATAACGACCGTCAGCGGGTAATCAGACAGCGAGTTCGCCGCTTCCGCCAGCAACCCCATAAAGGCGATTGTCTTTGCGGACACTTCGTCGTTCGGCTGGAACAGGAACAGCTGCTTCACCTTCAGCCATTTGTGCAGGCAGAACGCCATCAGCTCGTTGTGCCGCACCATCTGTTCCGCATCAGCGGCACCCGGCGCCATTTGATAAACCTCATGCAGCTTGCGCATCAGCAACACCCAGGACTTGGCGTGAAAGTGAATCGCACGAGCGTTGCGCAGACCGCGGGATTCGACACTGCTGACGGCGGGGTGGTGATGGGTATCGGCAAACGGCTCGGCGAAAAATGCCCGACGGCCTTTCAGCGGCCGGTCGCCACTGCGCATACCGGCATTAAAAGCAGCGAAAAGCTCGGCGGGTTCGCGGTAGCTCCGGTAGTTACTCGCACAGGATCGGACGCTACTGCAGGCTCGGTCAATAACGGACTCACTGAATACCCGATACCGCTGTAACGCGGCCAGCACATCCGCGATCATCGCGATTTCCTCGCGGCTGCCGGCATAGTCGAGCAGGTTTTCCAGTCGCTCGCCGTCGATCTGCAGCAGCACCTCAACCCGGGCGTCGATATAGCGCTTGCCGGTATCGCGCTGCCACTCGTGGTACAACGCCAGCGCATTCTCCCTGGCCATCGGCGACAGCAGTCCGCTGTCGGTCAGGCCGCTCAGGAAATCGTCCAGTTCGTCGAGCTCCAGCCGCTCGTCTTCCTGGGTCACGGTCAGATTTAGCGGCAGAGTGCGGCTGCGCTGCAACAGGTTCAGATTCAGGTGCGACACAAAGCCGGCAGACTGCATCTCGCGAATACCGTCGAGGATACGCTTGACCTCAAGGCGCGACTGGATGGCGACATTGCCTGCGGCGTCCTTCTGAATCTGCACACTGCTGTCGACAATCGACGAGGCACCGAGGGAGACGCCCAGCACGGACGACTCTGTGCCGGTGGAATAATGGTGGCCGAGCAGTTCCCGAGCACTGCCCTCGACAATCTCGACACCGGACGGCGGAGACAGCATCAAGTCCTCGAGCGCATCCAGATTTCCTTCCACCAGGGTGCTATAGAAAACCCGCGCGGACGCGCTGTGCCTGTCGAAGCTCAGCCGCATAACCACCTCGCGCTCGCGCAGGAGTTTCTCCGTGGAAAGAATCCGCAGCTTGATCTTGCGGGTCGCCGCCTGTTCCAGCTTCGACACGATACTGTGAATGCGCTCGTCGATTTCCGCCAAAGCCTCGCGCACGCCCGCAACCGCCTTGTCCAGCGGCTCGCTGGCGCCGGCGATCGCCTCCTTCACGCGCTGATTCAGTTCGTTAAGCTCGCCCACCAGCGCGCCGCTAGCCACGTCCGCACGCTGCTGTATCTCCTCCGTTAACTTTTCCTGCAGCGACTTGATCAGCCCGCCGACTTCGGTGCCGATTTTATTGCGCACGGCTTGCGGCAACTCGGCCGGCAGGCTGTCGTTGAGCCGGGCAGCAGCGCCCTGTGGCAGATCCGCCGACATGGCACGGCTGTAGATACCGACACCGCCATTGAACCATCCCACCAGCTTCGCGCTGATCTCCGCCTGCAGCTGATCCGCATCCACATCCTGCCCGAGCGCCAGACGCAGCGCCGACTGTATATGTGCATCTTCGCTGAGTCGTGCTGCCGCCTGCGACAGCGCTTCATTGCATTTCTGCTCCAGCAATGTGCCGGGGCTCAGGTAGGGTTTGAACTTCTCGTAGAAACTCTCGTAGCTACCCAGGTAGGGCTCTATCACCTTCGCGCGCACCTGCTCGACGGCCCCGACCATGTCCACCGTGACCCCGAGGCCGACGCTGCTATTGATTTGGCGGCCGCGAGTACGCTTGATCTGTACAGTGATTTGTTCGCTGTGCTGCGGATCGCACCAGGTACTGAGCTCAAATTCACGGGTCGCGTCGTAGCTGGCGGTTATTTCGATACCGGCCGTAATATCGATCAGGTCGCTGCCGTCAAAAATACTGTATTCGACACTGACCGCAGCTTTGCCGGAAGTCGCCAGGGACAGCTGCAGTCCCTGAAGCCCATGCTCGGCCGCATCGCCGATCGCTTCCAGGGAAAAAGGTGACGGCAGCTTGCGCAGACCTGCGGCCGCGGCGCTGGCGAAGAGGCTCTCCCCGGGGGCCGCGAACCAGTAGTCCAGACGGCCCTCGGTGCCGGCCTCCGCGCCGAATGCCACCGCGCTGGCACCGGCGGCGCCCCGGCCATCGAGCTGGCCGGCAAAGCCGATACGCAACAGGTTTTCCACCGTCGCCACCGGTGCCGGCGGCAGGTCACCGGCCTCCAGATCTATCTGCGCGAGCCCCGGGCCCTGCAGGGCAAAGGTCAGCGCATCGGCGGACACCAGCTCGCGATCGGCCTTGTCCTCGTACAGCTTCCAGCGCACCAGCCCCGGATCCCTCGCGTCCTCGGTCTCCGCGAATGAATCCAGCCTGCGCAGCAGCTTGCGCAGCGACTCCGGCACCTCATCCGCATAGGCCTTGCGCAACTTGCGGCCCAGTTGCTGCAGCAGCGACGGATCTATATCCAGACTCTCCAACAGCGCGCGCTGCTGTTCCAGGTTGTCGTCGAAAGAGGCGAGGTAGTCCAGCACCGACTCCGCGGGGCTCGACGCGCGCAATTCGGACCAGTGCTTGTGGAGATTGGCAATGGTGTCGAGCAGCTTGATTTCATCTTCCAGCCCGAGGCGGGCCAGGGACTGGCGGCTTAAGAAATCCATACAGCGCTCCTTGCGGTGGACTATTTGCTTTTGGTTATTGTTCGAATACAGCGCCCGGAGCATATCTCAGCAAATGTTACCAACGCCACTGCGCACGGCTGTGCAAGTTGAACGCCCCCAACGACTCACCCATAATACCGGCCCTGCGCGGCATTCCACGGTCTGTGGAGGCCCGGTGCTAGGCTGATTAAGCACCAATAGGCTTCCCGATCGCGGCTAGATACACCCCCGCCGCACGATTCAAACCGGATTACCTATGACCGAATTCGCCGTCATCCTGCTCAGTACCATTCTGGTCAACAACTATGTGTTGGTGCAGTTTCTCGGCCTGTGCCCGTTTATGGGAGTCTCCAACAAGCTGGAGACCGCCGTGGGCATGGCGGGAGCGACCACCTTCGTGCTGACACTGGCGTCCATCTGCTCCTACCTGGTGAATACCTACCTGCTGGAGCCATTCGGTATCGAATACCTGCGCACCATCTCCTTTATCCTGGTGATCGCCGTCGTCGTGCAGTTCGCACGCATGTTTATCCACAAGACCAGCCCGCTGATGTACAAGGTGCTGGGCGTCTTCCTGCCGCTGATCACCACCAACTGCGCGGTACTGGGTGTGGCCCTGCAGAACACCATGAAGGCGCACACCTTTGTGCAGTCGACCCTGTACGGCTTCGGCGCGGCGGTGGGTTTTTCCCTGGTGCTGATCCTGTTCTCCTCGATGCGCGAACGGCTGTTCGCGGCGGACGTACCGGTGCCCTTCAAGGGCGCCGCCATCGGCATGATCACCGCCGGATTGATGTCGCTGGCCTTCATGGGCTTCAGCGGTCTGGTATAGGGGGGCGCTATGCTGGAATGGTTCACTGAAATCTCTACCCCCCTGCTGATCCTCGGCGGCATGGCGCTGGCGTTCGGCGCGCTGCTGGGCTTCGCCGCGGTGCGCTTCAAGGTGGAAGGCGATCCACTGGTAGAACAGGTGGACGCCCTGCTGCCACAGACCCAGTGCGGCCAGTGCGGCTACCCCGGCTGCCGCCCCTACGCCGAGGCGATTGTGCACGGCGATGCGATCAACAAATGCCCGCCCGGTGGCCAAGCCACCATCAACGAGCTGGCTAACCTGCTCGACATGGAGCCGATGCCGCTGGACGCCGAGCACGGCGTCGAGGACGTCAAGAAAGTGGCGTTTATCCGCGAGGCGGAGTGTATCGGCTGCACCAAGTGCATCCAGGCCTGCCCGGTGGATGCCATCGCCGGCGCGGCCAAATACATGCATACGGTCATTGTCGATGAGTGCACCGGCTGCGACCTGTGTGTCGAGCCCTGCCCGGTGGACTGTATCGATATGGTGCCGCTGGAGACCTCCCTGCAGGAGTGGCACCCGGAAAAGCCCGTCGACGGCGTACAGCTGATTGCCAGTGACCGACCCCAGCGCGGCACCATCACCAGCGACAAGAGGGACGCAGCTTGAGCCTGGAGCAGGAAAAGGTGAGCGCCGAACAGCAACGAGAAGACCGTCGCCAATCGGTCGAGGAACGCCGCGCGGCCCGCGAAGCGATACTGATCGCCAGTGAAAAGGCGCGCGAATTACGCCCGAATGACTTCCCCGGCGGCGTGCACCCGCCGGAAAACAAGCACCAGTCCACCGGCGAGCCCATCGGCACCATTCCGCTGGCAGAGGACCTGATTGTGCCGCTGCTGCAGAGCGCCGGCGCCACGTCACTGCCGCTGGTGAATCTCGGCGACTATGTCATGAAGGGCCAGAAGATTGCCGAGGCCGATGGCCTGATCAGCTGCCCGGTCCACGCGCCCAGTTCCGGCAAGGTAGTGGCTATCGAGCCCTGCGCCGTGCCCCACCCGTCCGGCATGCCGGCGGATAGCATCGTGATCCGCACCGACGGCGAGGAGCGGTGGTGCGAACTGGAGCCCTGCGAGGATTTCCGCCGGCTCGAACCGGTGGATCTGCTGGAGAAAATCCGCAACTGCGGCGTCGCCGGCATGGGCGGCGCCGGCTTTCCCACCGCGGTCAAGCTGGATCCCCACGGCGGCGCCGAGATCGATACGCTGATTATCAATGGCACCGAGTGCGAGCCCTATATCACCGCCGACGATATGCTGATGCGCGAGCGCGCGGCGGAGATCATCGCCGGCGTGGAGATACTCGCCTATATCCTCGACGAGCCGGAGCGCGTGCTGATCGGCATCGAGGACAACAAGCCGGAGGCGATCGCCGCAATGCGCGAGGCCGCCGAAGGTACCCGTTTCGATATTGTCGTCTTCCCGACCAAATACCCGTCCGGCGGCGAAAAACAGCTGATCCAGATACTGACCGGGCGCGAGGTCCCCAACAGGGGCCTGCCCGCCAATGTCGGCATCGTGTGCCAGAACGTCGGCACCGCGCGCGCGGTGTACCGCGCGGTGCGCTTCGGCGAGCCGCTGATCAGCCGTGTCACCACGGTGGTGGGCGAGGCACTGGAGCGGAGCCGTAATATCGACGTGCCGATCGGCACCCCAATTCACCATATTCTCAAACAGCACGGCGCCCACCGCGGCCTGATGCAGAAGGTGATCATCGGCGGCCCGATGATGGGTTACACCATCGACGACGAAAACGCCCCGGTGATCAAGACCACCAACTGCATCCTGGTGCCCACCGTTGAGGAGCTGCCACCGTCCCCGCCGGCGCAGGCCTGCATCCGCTGCGGCTTTTGTGCCGAGGTCTGCCCGGCGTCACTGCTGCCCCAGCAGCTGTACTGGTATGCGCGCGCCGAAGATCGCGAGAAGCTGCAGGCCTACAACCTGTTCGACTGTATCGAATGCGGCGCCTGCTCCTACGTGTGCCCCAGCACCATTCCGCTGGTGCAGTACTACCGCGCAGCCAAAGGCGATATCCGTATCGCCGAGGAAGAGAAGGAAAAGTCCGACCGCGCCCGCGACCGCTTCGAGTTCCGCAAGCTGCGCCTGGAGAAGGCGGAGAAGGAAAAAGCAGCCAAGCGCGAGGCGCGACGCAAGGCCGCCGAGCAGGCGCGTCAGCAGCGCGAACAGGCGGGTGGAGCCGAGGCCGAAACCGCACAAAAGGAGGCCGATGTTGTCGCCGCGGCCCTGGCACGAGTCAAGGCCAAGCAGGCCTCGCCGGAACAGCTACTGGCCCGCGCCCAGCGCACACTCGCCAGTGCCGAGAGCCGGGTGGAGCGGATGCAGCAGAAGTTGCAGGCCGCTGAAGAGAGCCAGCGCGACCAGTTGGCGGCGCAACTGAAGGCCGCGGAGTTGAAGCTGCAGGAGGCGCGACAGAAGCTGGCCGAGGCCGAGCAAAAGGCCAAGGCCGTGCCTGAAGCCGAAGAAAAAAAGGCGGCGGATGACAGCCAGGCGAAAGCGCAGAGTGCAATAGAAAGGGCCAGGGCCGCTGCAGCGGCCCGTGCCTCCATGAGCCCTGCCGACAAGCTGGCAGCTGAAATAGAGGCCCTGAAGGCGCGGGTGGAAAAAGCCCAAATACGGCTGGAAAAGGCCTGCTCCGCAGGTGACGCCAATATAGAGGCCTTCGAGACGGCGCTGAAAAACCTGCAGATCAAACTGGAAGACAAGATGCGCGAGCAGAATCAGCAACAGGGTGGGAAACAGTAATGGCACTGATGCGCGCCTCCTCCCCCCATGCCCGCTCCGGCGACAGCACCGGCAAGGTTATGCTGCAGGTGGCCGCGGCCACCGTCCCCGGCGTGCTGGCACTGGTGCTCTATTTCGGTATCGGCGTATTGATCAATATCGCCCTGTGCACTGCCACCGCCCTCGCCTGTGAGTCGGTGGTGATGAAACTGCGCGGCCGACCGGTCGGCTTCTATCTGAGAGACTACAGCGCCTTTGTCACCGCGCTGCTGTTGGGTATTGCACTGCCCCCTTACTGTGCCTGGTGGCTGCCGATTATCGGCAGCGCCGTCGCCATAGTGCTGGCCAAGCATCTGTATGGCGGCATGGGCTACAACCCGTTCAATCCGGCCATGGTCGGTTACGTGGTGCTGCTGATCAGTTTCCCGGTGGACATGACCCGCTGGGTCGGACCAGCGGAAGTCATTCAGGGCGCGCCCAGTATCGGCGAGGCCTTCGCCCTGGTATTCGGCAACTACAACGTGGATGGCTTTACCCGCGCCACGCCGCTGGAAATCGTGCGCCTGAACGAATCCGTGCTGCTGTCGCGGCTATATGAGATGGAGCCGGTACTCAACCAGGGCACCATCGCCGGCCTCGGCTGGGAGACCGCCAGTTTTGGCTTCCTGGTCGGGGGGCTGTTCCTGCTGTTCCGGCGCATCATCACCTGGCATGCGCCGGTGGCCATGTTGGTGACCCTGAGCTTTATATCGCTGCTGTTCTACGACAGCGGCAGCTCGCTGTCCGAGGGCTCGCCGGCACTGCATCTTTTCTCCGGCGCCACCATGCTCGGGGCCTTCTTTATCATCACCGATCCGATTAGTGGCGCTACCAGCAACAAGGGGCGGTTGATTTTCGGCGCCGGTGTCGGCCTGCTGACCTATGTGATCCGCGCCTGGGGCGCCTACCCCGACGCCGTGGCTTTCGCAGTGCTGCTGATGAACTTTGCCGCGCCGACGATCGACAACTACACCGTGCCGCGCACCTATGGCCACAAGCGGCCGCGCCGTGCCACCGATGTGGAGGAGCAGTGATGCTGAAGCAATCGATGGCAACGAACGCGGTGGTATTGACGCTGTTTGCCCTGGTCACCGCAGGCACCCTGGCGGTAACCCAGATCACCACCCGCGAACCGATAGAGCGTGCCATCCGCGAGGCGTCGGCCAAGGCGCTGCTGGAGATTATCCCGCTGGAGCGCCACAGTAACGACCTGCTGCTGGATACCTACCCCATCCCCAAACCCTACTGGAACCTGCTGGGCCTGACCGACGGCGGCAATATCAATCTGGCGCGCGAAGACGACGGCCAGATCTCTGCGGTGATCATTCCCGCAGTGGCGCCCGACGGCTACTCGGGTCCGATCAAGCTGTTGGTGGGCGTGAACCGCGACGGTACCGTGGCCGGTGTGCGCGTGACCAGTCACAGCGAGACCCCGGGGCTCGGCGACAAGGTAGAACTGAAAAAGAGTGATTGGGTGCTGCAGTTCAACGGTACGTCGCTGCAGGATCCGCCCAGGGACCAGTGGAAGGTGCAGAAGGACGGCGGCGCCTTCGACCAGTTTACCGGCGCGACCATCACGCCGCGGGCGGTGGTCAACGAGGTGCGCCAGGTACTGGAGTTCGTCGCCCAGCACCACGAGCAGATTTTCAGCGCACCGGTTTCCGAGCGCGCGGTGGAAGTGGAGCAGCCCGAAGCCGCCGAGCCCCTTGAAACCAGACAAGAGATACCTGAGCCCCAGCAGGAGAAACAGTGATGACGGCCCCCTACGGTGAGATTACCCGCAATGGCCTGTGGAACAACAACCCGGCGCTGGTGCAATTACTGGGCCTGTGCCCGCTGCTGGCGGTGACCGGATCGGTGGTCAATGCCATCGGCCTGGGCCTCGCCACCACCGGGGTACTCACCTGTTCCAACCTGGCGGTGTCGCTGGTGCGCCGGCAGATGCCGGACACGGTGCGCCTGCCGGTCTCGGTCATGATCATCGCCACCTTCGTTACCTGCGTCGAGCTGCTGATGAAGGCGTTTACCTACGAGCTCTACCTGGTACTGGGCATCTTCATTCCGCTGATCGTCACCAACTGCGCCATCCTCGGTCGCGCCGACGCCTTTGCCAGCAAGAATCCGGTGCTGCCGTCGCTGGTGGACGGCTTTATGATGGGCGCCGGCTTTACCGCGGTGCTGATCACGATCGGCGCCGTGCGCGAGATCCTCGGCCAGGGCACGCTGTTCGCCGACATGGACCTGCTGCTGGGGCCGGTAGCCAAGGACTGGGCCATACCGGTGCTGGGAGCGGACTATCCCGGTTTCCTGGTGGCGGTATTGCCGCCGGGGGCTTTCCTGGTAGCCGGGCTGCTAATTGCCGCCAAGAACGCCATCGACGCCGGTATCGAGCGCCGTCGCAGTCAGCGGGTCAGGATAGTGACGGGCACCAAGCGCGTGCGGGTAACCGGCAAAATCACCTGACCGGCACTTGCGCGGGCGCCGCGAGCGCAGGCAGCCCCCACTCTCCCGCTATGCTCCTGTCACGCTGTTGCGATGTAAGGCGCTGTAATGGCTTTGGCATCCTATCCCACGTCGCGGCGGTAGCCATTTCCACTTGTTTCGCTAGAATGGGACGCCCGATCAGGATATGCATCGGCAACGAACAATAAAAACAAGGAAACCGCTATGACAGTGGACAATGGAAAGTCTGAGCTTGTTTACCACGGCCGCCGCGCCCAGCGCGCCGACAGCCGCCAGCGTCGCAAGGCCATTCTCGAGGCCACCCTGCGACTGATCGTCAAAGAGGGAATCCGCGGCATCCGTCACCGCGCCGTGGCCCGCGAGGCGAGTGTACCCCTGGCCGCAACCACCTATTACTTCAAAGACCTGAGCGACCTGATCAGCGACTCTTTCACCTATTTTGTCGAACAGGGCCTGGCGGAAACCCGCCAGCTGCAGGAAGACAGCTTCGCCGCAGCGCGCAACCTGCCGGCGGAGGAGCGCACCTCCGACGAGGGGCGCAGACTGCTGGTCCAGCAGCTGACCCGCTTTATCCTCACCCACGTACGCAGCCAGGCCAGTGACCGCGACCGCCGCCTGATCGAACTGGCCTTCCGCAACGAGGCCCTGCGCAACGAACAGCTGACCCGCGCCATCCGTATGGCCAACCAGGCAACCGAGGCAATGATCGAGGAGTTCTTCCAGCTGCTCGGCCTGTCCGATACCCAGGCTGCGGCCCAGATTGTGCACGGTACCGTCCTCAACCTGGAGTACCAGGTTCTCAGTGGCGCCATCGCGCTCGACTCCCCGCTGCTGGAGCGTACGGTCACCATGATGATCCGGGGGCTGATCCCGACCACCATGCCGGTCACAGAAGGCGCCGCGCAAACCTGATCATCACGGGTGCCGGAGCCGGACTACCGGCATCTGGCGCCCGTCTTTCAATTGCCCGGCGCTGCCGCACCGAAACTTTCCCGCCATACCGCGGCGGCCCACCACACCACCTGCAAGGCGCTCAGCTCTCCTAAACTGAAACCATATCTGCGCAAGTTTCAGGTGAGTGCCGTTGATGCGAAACCCGCTGACGCGATTCCTGTGGCCACTACTGGCAACAATCCTGGTTGTCGCTGCCTGCGATCGCCAGTCACCCGAACAGCCAGCCCCCGCCGAAGAATTGACTACGGATACGGAACTAACCGGCGCGGAAAACGCGCAGAAAGAGAAGCAGAAAACCGCCGAGGACAAACGGTTGGAATGGTCGCCGGAAATTCAGGGGGAATACCCGCTCGACCTTTACGACAATTACACAGAAACCGGCGACCTGGATGCGATCAGCAAGCATGGCAAGCTGCGCATTCTCGTGGATAGCAGTACCACCGAATCCCTGCATCGCGCGGCGACCCGACAGGACATCGAAATCGACCTGGCCAAACGCCTGGCGCGCAGGCTGAACCTTGAGCCGGTCGTGCTCTATGTCGACAGCTTTGACGAACTGATTCCGCAACTTCTCGCCGGCAAGGGGGACCTCATTGCCAACCACTTGACCCGCACACCGGAGCGCGAGAAGCAACTGAGTTTTTCCGTGCCTCACGACGTAACCGACCTTGTGCTGGTGTCCGCGGCAGATGCCGACAAGGTGACGGCCAGCTCCGATCTATCCGGCAAGACCCTGATTGTCACCGAAGGCACCACTTACGAAGCCAAAGCCCGTGAACTGGCACAGGACTATCCGGGGCTGAAGCTCGATATCGTGGACAGAAACTATGTGGACCTGGCCGTGGATGTCGCCATGGGCCGGCACGACTTCACCATCATCGACGAAGTGATACTCGACCAGGTACTCCAGTTTCGCCAGGACCTGCAGAAAAACGTCATCTACAAAAAAAACCAGTTCCTGTCCTGGGCGGTGCGCCCCAACTCCCCCCAACTGCTGAAGGCGGTCAACGACAAAATACGCCATGTAAAACTCACCCGCACTACCGAGCGAATGACTGCCGACCTGCCGAGCATCAAGGCCCGCGACCTGTTGCGGGTCGCCACGAGGAATAACGTCGGCAGCTACTTCATGTGGAAAGGACGCGTGCTCGGCTACGAGTTCGAGCTGGCGGAGGCCTTTGCAAAAGATATCGGCGTGCGCCTGGAAGTCATCGTCGTGCCCGGCCATGGCGACTTCATCGACATACTGCGGGAAGGCAAGGCCGATATCGTTGCGAACCTACTGGCGATCACGTTCAGGCGCCAACAGCAAGGTATGCAATTCTCTGATCCCACCCATCGTGCCAAGGTCGTCGTGGTCTCGCGCAAGGGCGTCGAACTCCCCGACCTGCAGGCCTTGGCCGGCCACACAGTTTACCTGCGCGAGAGCAGCAGCCATTACGACCTGTTGCTGGAGATCAAAAAGAAGGTACCGGGACTCAAGGTCGAGCTGGTGCCGGAAACGATGGATATCCAGGATATCATCGACAAGATCGGTGAGGGGGAATACGACCTGACCTTCGCCGACGATCTGACCGTGAATATGGAGCTTACCTGGCGCACGGATATCCAGATAGCGCTGGACCTGCACGACGATCACGACCACGCCTGGATGATGCGCAAGTCCAATCCGGAACTGGTGGCAGCAGTCAACGAATTCCTCGACAAACGCAAGACAAAGAGATTACTGAAGCAACTTTATAAAAAGTATTTCGACTCTCCCAAGCTCATGCGCCCGGAGATCAAGAAGCTATCCGTCAACGGCGAGATATCGCCGTACGACGACCTGATACAGAAATATGCCGATGAGTACGACTTCGACTGGCGCCTGATCGTGGCGCAGATGTTCCAGGAGAGCAGCTTCAACCCCAAGGCCAAGTCCTGGGTCGGCGCCCGCGGGCTGATGCAGGTGATGCCGGCTACCGGCAAACAGGTCGGCGAGGCCAACCTGTTCGATCCGGAAACCAGTGTACGCGCCGGCCTCAAATACCTGGACTGGCTGCATGAAAAGTTCGTCAATCGCAAGGACATCAGCCCCGAAAACGAGATGTGGTTTACCCTGGCCGCCTACAACGCCGGCCTCGGCCATGTTTACGATGCCAAGGACCTGGCCGAGGAATTGGGCTGGGATCGCAAAGTCTGGTTCGGTAACGTCGAAAAAGCCATGCTGCTGCTGTCCGAGCGCAAATACTATAAGAAAGCGCGCTACGGCTACGCGCGCGGGCGTGAACCCTTCGATTATGTGCGCAAGATTGAGGCGCGCTTTCGCACTTATGTCGCACTGCTGGATGCCTACCGGCGCCAACAACAGGTGACGTCATTGAGCTGCTGGGCAATGCCCGAGTGGGCGGCAGATTTCCTGGTCGACTGCAAGCCCGCTATTGCACGAACCGTAGCGCCATGCCCGCCCAACATCCGAAGGTCCCAGTGCAATGGATACCATGGGTAAATGCGGTGGTAATTGATACAAGGAGGGACAACTCCACCCGCGCATAGCGCACGGGTGAGAGTTAATCGCGAATAAAGACCTGCCCGGGAAACTGGTTAAATCAGCTACAGCTACCTGGCATAGAAGCCACCCACTCGCGCAAGAGCGCAGTGCCTTCCTCGTGCACCAGGCTGCGCCCCAACTCCGGCATCATCGCACCGGGGTCGGTGGACTCCACGCGGAAGTTCAGGATCGACTGGTCCGGCGCGCCGGGCACAATCGCGAACAGGCGATTGCCACTGCCGGTGCCAGCGGCCACCGGAGGTTTACACAATCCGAGACGGCGCCGATCTTGCTCGTTGTGCGCCAGCATCAGGCCGGACGTATCCGCCGCTCCGGACGGGTTGTGGCAATGTCCACAGTTGATATCCAGATACGCGCGCGCCCGCTCCTCCAGAGTCAGACTTGCATCGGAATAATCGGCGTTGCGCGGGATCGCACCGAATTCCGGCAGCTCACTCAGGTAACCAATCTGCTGCCAGTGCAGCAGTTGATTCTGCACGCCGCTGGTATAGGCGTAATCCCTATTCAGGTGACGCGCACGCGGGCCCAGCGGCATTACCGCTTTCTGCGAGTGGTTGTCGGCATGACAGCCTGCGCACTGGTTCGCATCGGGGACGACGTAGGTAAAGACGGCATTGTCACCGCTCGCATCCACCAGCTGCAGGCGGCTGGCATCGCCGGCGATTTCCAATGTTGCATCAGTCTGCTCGGCATTCCAGACATAGGGCAGCGCCTGCCAGCCGTCCGCCCGCTTGACCAGGATGCGGGTTTCCATCAGACGCACGTTGTCCAGATCCAGGGCTTCACCGGCCCGGCCCTCGACATAGTCTTTACTGTAATCGTCGGTACGCAGCACGGCACCGCTGGAATCTTTTGGGTAGTAGAAGGTCTTGCTCAGTACCGTGCCCACCGGGTACTCAAAACGCTCGTCACCGTACTTGGCGGAACTGCCGGCCGGCATCCATACGGTACGCAACTTGTGGGCGTAATCAGTAAACAGTGCCGTGTTCAGATCGTAGGGGGTTACCCCGCTGTTCGGTGTCAGCTCCCCATCGATCACTTCCACGATATGCCAGTCACTCAAGCGCTCCGGAACGGCGTCGCGCTCGTAGACGGCAACCTGCTGTCTTGGTGCATCGCAGCCGCTGAGCGCGGCGGCGAAAATTGGGGCCAGCACCGCGCCCCAAATCAGTTTACGCATCGGCCGCCTCGACTTTAGCTACTTCATCTTCGGCGTCAGCCGGCTGATCGAAATCCAGCACGATCTGTGGCAGCTTTTTCAGGCTGCACTTGTGCGGCGCGATGTCGGTGGAGATATTCTTGAAGTCGTTGGACGCATCGACGTTGATGATGCCGGCATCGCCGTTATCGATACAAAGTTTCAGGGCTTCCGGAACCTGGCCGTCGACCATTTTGTTCTTATCCACCACGCCGTCCCACAGAATGTCCGGCAGGCTGCCACTGAGGCCAAACTTAGCCAGCTTCAGCGCCTTCAGTTCCAGGTGATCGGGAGAAGTTCCGCCGCCGGTAAACTCGTTACCGTAGATGTAGATACCTTCCGGATAGGGATCGAAGGCTTCCTGAGTCGACTTGTCGCTGTAGTAACCGGCCATGTAGTAGCTGCTCACGATCACATTGGCGGTGTCGTTATTGGAAATCTCGTTGTTGAAGATTTCCACATTGTCATTGGAGTTGATCACCACACCGGAACCTGCCGGTACTGCGGCAACCGGCGTACCCTCGTGGCCAAAGTTTTCGGTGTTGTTCTCGAAAACCTTGTTGTTGTACACGCGGGTGCTGTGGCCCGGCTGCGGCAGATTGGGCATGTTGAACACCAGGATACCGCCGGTATTGTTGGTGGCCACGTTGTCGTACACATCTGCACCGATGGTGTTTTCAATTTCGATACCGGCAACATTAAATTCGGCACGGTTATTACGCACGATCACATTGCGGGACTGACCGACATAAATGCCGGCATCGGACGCACCGATCGCCACGGTGCCTTCGACCAGGGTGTTTTTGGTTTGTACCGGGTAGATACCATAGGCACCGTTTTCCGTAGAGGGGCCGTTGGTCCACTCGACACGGATATTGCGAATGATGATGTTCTCACCCTCATTGACCTTCAGGGCGTCACCGATGGTGTCCTCGATCGCCAGGTCCTCGATGGTGAAATCGCTCGCGCTCACCAGCAGCCCCTCGGCGCCCTGAATCTGATCCTTGAAAGACAGAATGGTCTTGTCCATGCCGGCGCCGCGAATGGTCACGCCATCGACGTTCAACGACAGGCTGCGATTGAGGTGGAATTTGCCCGCGGGCAACTCGATAACATCGCCGGGCTGTGCCGAGATCAGTTGCTTCAGCAGGTTTTTCTGGAAGTCGGCGGAGGCACTGGTCTTGGCCTGATCGGTCTGGCTTTCTTTCTTCTCCGGGGAACAGGCTGCGGCCAGTACAGCAGCCAGCGCCACGCCCACATAGGCTGCGGTTTTCATGCGTTGCTTTTCCTTTTATTCGTATTATTCGGCGTGACAGCGCACTGCGGCCCCTAATGGGTACGTCTGTACCACTTTGATCGCGCAAAAAATGCCCGGCTGTCAGCGAAACCGATACTATCCAATCGGTCAGGGCGCATCAAGGCACTTTTGGGACAGGAACCGCCCTTGCCGGATCTGGTGGCGCCCTGTACTGTCGAGCTCACGTGGCCAGGAAACGCTACACAGTCATGAAACACAGTGCTCTAGTATTCGCGCTCACCGGCGGCCTGAGTATCGGCGCGCAGGGGATGGAGACTCTCCACATTGAAATAGTCACACCCGATGGACACCGCTATCGGGCCGAGCAGTCGCTCGACAAAGACTTCGATTCCTACCAGTCCGGAGCCATAGCCGGCGACAGGGCTCCGCGAGAATACCAGGCCATCCGCTGCGGCGGTCCCTGGGGGGCAATAAAATATCGCCTGTCCCTGACCAGCGGCCCCGGCTACGAGCTATACGCGAAAGGCAGCAACCTGCTGCTGCAGATCGTGGAGCATTCGGTCATCAGCGCGGACCAGACCATAGCCGCCATGAGTGTGCACTGTATCGATACCGAGCCGCAGCAGGTGCTGAAAGCGGTTGCTGAAATCAAACTGGACAGAGGCAGTGCGACGACCCAGCAGCTGCGGTTAGCCAATGGCTACCAACTGGAATATCGCTATACGCCTTGATGTTGCGGATCAGACAAAAAGGGCGGCCACCGGCCGCCCTTTTTGTCTAGCGAGTCGCCCCGCAAATTCAGTGGAATACGGGTGCGGAAACATAACTCCAGAAGAGTACTGTTCCGACCATCACCAGTACCGCCACCACCAGGGACACGGTAACTATCGCGCTGGCGAACAGGAAGCCGCGTTCCTCGGACACCCCCATCACGATGGGGATACCCAGGTACAGCAGGTAAACCGCGTAGGCGACGGCCAGTGTCGCCAGCAGGATATCCAGCCACAAGAGCGGATAGAAACCGGCGGCGCCGGCGATAAAGATCGGGGTTGCGGTGAAGCCCGCAATCACCATGCCCTTCATCGGGTAGGTCTTGGCGCCGTAGGTCTGCGCCATCCAGTGGATGAAATAGCCTATCGCCAAGACCGCCAGCACCATGGCGCAGTAGAAAACCGCTACCAGTTCGAGGGCGCTATCACTGGTGATACGCACCGGCTCTCCGCCACCGATGCTCCAGCCCACTCTGGTGGTACCGAAATACCAGGCCAGGGCCGGCAACAGGGCTAGCACTATGACATAGGGGATCTGACGACGGAGATTTTTCTCCGAAAGATTTCCGATGAGCTGCCACTGCCTGCGTGGTTGCACCAACAGCCCGAACATGTGGATCAACATCCCGATTTCCTCACTCACTGCAAGGAACTCTGGGCGAGACCTAATTGCTCAATTTGATCTGGGAACTGCTTGTCAAAATGAGGAATACCGCTAAAAGGTCATTCCCTAAGTTCCAGTTCGTTTTTTATTGTGTCGATTCAGTTGTAGGTACTTCCGTCGCTCAAGTCAACGGTCGCAGCCAGATTGGCGGAAAAGATTTCTTCTGCGTTTCTACAGGAAACACTTGCTGATACCGATCAACCCGGTGGGTGCCATACAGGCGCACGGGCAGGAGCGGTCATACAACCGCTCCTCTGAAGCACGGATTATTCGATGGTGATCGGCTCTACCGGATGCATCCAGCCAAAGCGATCCTCGGTGCGCCCCTCCTGGATATCCAGCAGCGCCTGGCGCAGTCGCTCTGCCACCGCGCCCGGTGCCTTGGCCAGCTGATAGTTCTCACCGTTATCGCCAAATACGCTGATCGGGCTGATGATGGCCGCAGTACCACAGGCAAAGGCCTCTTCGCAGGTACCGTCCGCCACCTGGCTCAATAGCTCATCGATTTCAATCGCACGCTCGTGCACCGTGTAGCCGAGGTCTCGCGCCAGGTCGATCAGCGAATCCCGCGTGACGCCCTCCAGGATGGAGCCGCTCAGTGCCGGGGTGTGCAGCTCTCCGCCAATGACCGCAAAGAAGTTCATGCCGGAGAGTTCGTCCACGGTCTGCCGGTTGCCCGGGTTCAGCCACAGGGACTGGTCATAGCCGCGCTTTTTCAGTCGCGCGATGCTGAGTAGCGAGGCGGCGTAATTGCCCCCGACCTTGGCGTCACCGGTACCGCCCACCGCAGCGCGGGAATCCTCGCGCTCTACCCACAGGCGCATATTACCCGCATGATAGGCCTCGGATGGACTGGCAATCACATAGAATTCGTAGGAAGTACTGGCTGAAACCGTCAGGTCTGCCTGGGTTCCAATCAGGAAGGGACGCAGGTACAGGGACTCGCCGCTGGTCGCGGGCACCAGGTTTGCACAGTAAGCCGTCACCGTGCGCACTCCGTCCATAAACAGGGGTTCCGGTACCGGAGGCATGCACAGTCTCTCGGCAGAATGTGCCAGTCGCGCTGCATTACGGTCTGGGCGGAACAGGCTGATCCCTGCCGACGTCGTCCGGTAAGCCTTCATTCCCTCGAAGCAGGACTGCGCGTAGTGCAGTACCTTGGCTGCGGGGTCCAGAGACAACGGCGCATAGGGAACCAGCTCGCCGCTGCTCCAGCAGCCGTCCTGACAAACTGCGCGAAACATCACCGGCGCCATGACGGCGCCAAAGCCCAGTTTCTCGGGCATTTCAAATCCGCGCAGGCTCGACGCCACGGCAGGATCAATATAAATGCTCACCGGCATTCTCCTCTCATTCCAATGCGCTGATTATGGCGCTTGCCGCGCCGCAATCCAAATATGCCGCCCGCCCTGCCGACGTTAAGCGCAACCCAAATGGTTTAATTCACCACAAATTAGGATGTACATCTCGCCACCGTGACAGTGTGGCGCCTTAGATGGGCGCATTTGCCGACAGTGGCTGACAGGCCATCCAGGCATCGGCTCGCGGCAGACACGATCACTTTACGACCAATCGTCACGTTTTTACTTACCACCGCAAACTTTTGGCACCTGCTTTTCCGATATACGCCCCCGCAACCGCCTCCGATTTTGCAGGCCTGCTAAACCCAAATGGTGGTATTCGCGCTGTTCACAAATCGGGAATCGAGCCGTCGAGTTTCCCGCCGCCGCAACGAGGAGGCGGAATGCGCTAGCTATACTGATTGGTACGCACCCAAGGAGCCTGAAAAAAGCCTCCGGGCGCGTTTTTCACAGGTGGTGACGCGGAATCTCGCCGCAAACCAACAACCTGTCGCCGGAAATAACACACTCCGGACACGTCAGGGATTGTGAGAGAACCACACTTCAGGGAGAGAAAATCCGCCGGCCTCGCGGCCAGAGCGGACCAAGTGCCCGCCACTTCCTGCACGCCGAGCAACGCGCGGCTGCGGAAATCGGGTGAAGCAAAACATGGAACGGAAGTGGTTCAATCGTGACACAGACAGATATCAGCAACAACATTGCTATCGGCTTGATGTTTACAGCCACAGCTCTGCTGTGTGGCAGTGCCTATGCGGAAATGGGCGCGTCCGTCAACGAAGATACCAGTGCCCCACCCCAGGCCTTTATTGAGGCAGCCTCAAAACCCCTACAAACCGCCCGACGTCAGCTGCGCCCCTCCGAAGTCGTGGACAGTTATCGCGAGCGCATTGAAGAAATGGAAGCCCAACACGGTGCCTACGGCGCGGGCATGGACGAACAGCTGCTCGGCCTGGCCACCGCTCTGCAAAAGTCCGGTGCGCACGAGGAGGCCATCGACGAGTTCCGCCGCGCCATGTTGATTAACCGGGTGAACGAAGGGCTCTACTCTCTCAATCAGATCCCGATGATAGAGCGCATGATCGAAAGCCAGATTGCACTCAATCAATGGGAAGACGCCAACGACAACCAGCAATATCTCTATTGGCTCCACGCGCGCAATTACGGCGAGAATGACCCGCGCATGCTGCCGGTCATCAATGACCTGAGCCGCTGGCACCTGCAGGCCTATGTAGAGGAAAAAGGCGAAACCCTGTTCGAACACCTGATCAGCGCCACCAATCTCTACGAGCTGGCTGTCGACATCATCACGCAGAATTTTGGTGCGGACGACCTGCGCCTGGTGGATGCCCTGCGCGGGCTCAAAGCGACCAACTATTACCTCGCCACCTACAAAGGCGAGCCTCAGCAGCCGGTGGTCATCAACACCAGCTTTGGCGCTGGCGGCAGCGCCGACCCCGGTCAACGTGCGAAGCTGGATCATTATCGGATGAACAGCTTCAGCACCGGAAAAAACGCAATTTCCCGTATCGTCGACGTCTACCAGAAAAACCCGCACTCGCCGCCGGCCGCATCGGCGATGGCCAAGGTTGAACTCGGCGACTGGTACATGATGTTCAACAAGTGGCATTCGGCGCGAAAAACCTATGGCGAGGCCTACGATGCGCTATGGGACAACGGCGCCACCAATCAGGAGATAGAGGACATCTTCGGTCGCCCCGCGGCACTGCCGGCGTTGCCGATGCTGGATGAAGATCGCGAGGCACTGACGGATTCGCACGTAACCGTTTCCTACGATGTCACCGCTTTTGGAAAAGCGCGCAATATTCAGATACTCAGCGCCTATCCCGACCGGGTAAGCATCCGATCGCGGGTTCGTAATGTTCTCAAACGCGCCAAATTCCGTCCGCGGTTTGAACACGGCGAACCGGTGGAGACCGTCGGCATAGTACAGAGGTTCGTTTTCGAGTGATCTAGGCACGAAACTGGCGTCTCAGTGAACAGCAGCAACAAACCGCGGATAACAGCTGTTGTCGAATCGTTAAATGGTCTGCAGAAACCCGACGGGTTATTGCAGAGATTTCAGCCGGGTCGGCAGGACGCCTTCCCGGCTTTCGCCGCAAACCCACACGCCCGACAGCGCCGGCAGGACGCCTCAGGAGAAACAAGATGACACTAAGGAAAGCGGTACGCAAAAATATGCGGCAGTCTATCGGCTGGCGCACGCTGGTCTCAGTTACCGTATTGAGCGCCGCCATCGTCGGCTGTAAAAGCCAGCAGACCCAGTCGCAACCACCGGCACAGCCATCGCAATCGTCTTCCAGTTCGCCGTCCCAGTCGCAGTCGAGCTCATCGTCCAGCAGCAGCTCTTCCAGCCGCAGCCAACCACAGACGGCGAGCAGCTCACCATCGAGTAGCTCATCATCGAGCAGCTCACCATCGAGCAGCTCTTCGCAGCAGCCGAGCATGGAACTGCCGTCCATTGAATCCGGCCGGGAATCCAGTGACTCGGCTAGCACCGCATCCGGCAGCGAGCAGTCGTCCCAGCGCCGCAGCTCCGCCGGCGACAGCATGCCCGACCCGAGCGCGCGCAGCGGCACACCGCCGTCACCGGTTTACAGCGACTCCGACCAGCGCCCGGAAGAGAGCCGCATGCCACCGGATCCCTCCACCAACAGCCAGGGCGAGCCACCGGATGAAGTGGACTTCTCCGAGGAGGAACAAACCGCTTCCTCTAGCTCCTCGTCCAGTAGTTCGTCTGCCAGCAGCGCCTCGTCGAGCAGTGCCTCCTCCAGCGCGGCTTCGGGTCAGCCGGCCAGCAGTTCCGGCAGCCCCACCCGCGGTGGTGCCGCGCCCAACGAGGCGCCTGCATCGACCGCCGAGCGCGTAGCGGAACTCGAGGGCCAGTTCGAATCCACCATGGTCACCTACGACGGCATGATCCTGCGCGAGCGGGACTATGTGCGCAATCGTCCCGCCTCTGCGCAGGAGGAAGACGAGGAAGCCATGGACGAAGCACCGCCCGGAGAGTCTCTGGAAGACCTGATTGAATCCGCCGAAGCGGAAATTCCCCCTCCGCCCGGAGGCGGCGGTGAGGGCGGCAGCGGTCCCGAGCAGAACAATTCCAGCGGCCAGGCCACCGGGCCAGGGCTGCCGACAGCGGGCCGCAAGGGCGAGTACAACCACACCAATTCGCCAACTGTGGTACCGGCAGATATTCCGACCGGCAACGACGACGATGTGGTTGCGCGACAGATCCGCGAAGCCGCCATGCGGGAGTCGGATCCGGAATTGCGGGAAAAACTGTGGGAAGAGTATCGGAAATATAAAAACGCGCAGAAGTGACAGCGGAGGAAGTTTCTATGTTTTGTTCCAGAACGATGTATGGCAAGCGCAGAACCGGCAACGGGCACCTGAATCTTTGTCTGTTATTGCTGCTATCACTGGCGCTCGGCGCCTGTGCTACGACCGAAGTACGCACAACGGCATTTACGCCCCTGACCCTAGAGGACGCGACCATCCCCGAACAGCGGCTGCTCGATGTCGGCATAGTGCAGTTCGATCCCGGCCTGGATACCGCCGAGGCCGGTGAGGAGGAACTGGTATTTCCGGAGTTGCGCCAGGCGGAATCCCGCTATATTGCCGTGACGCTGGCGGAATCACTGCAATCCAGCCAGGGCTGGGGCGCCGTACGCGTTATTCCGTCCGTGCGCACGAATATCGATGTCACCGTTACCGGCCGTATCGTCAAATCCGACGGGGAAACCCTGACCGTCGATGTCACGGTCACCGACTCCCGCGGTCAGCGCTGGTTTACCAAGCAGTATACAGAGATGGCTTCGCACTACGCGTACGACCGCAAGCACCCCACCGAAGGCGACGCCTTCCAGGGCATCTACAACCGCGTAGCCAACGATATGCTCGCCTACCGGCAAAGGCTGTCGGATCGGCAGATTGCCGAGCTGCGCACCATCTCTGAAATGCGTTTTGCGCGCAGCTTTTCCCCGGACGCCTTCAACCGCTACCTGGTCCAGAACGATGACGGGATTTACCAGCTGAACGCACTGCCGGCGGAAGACGATCCGATGTTACAGCGGGTGCGCCGCATTCGTGAGCGCGACTATCTCTTCGTCGACACACTGCAGGGATATTACGGCACCTTCGTAAAATCCATGGAAACGCCCTACCAGGAATGGCGTGCCATGAGTTACGAGGAAGTGAAGCAGATGCGTGAACTGAAACGCAAGGCGCGCAACCACACCATTATGGGCGCCGCAGCAATCATCGGTGGCATCGCCGCCGCTGGTGCGGGCGCCGGCAGTGCGCGCGCCGCTGGTCAGGTCGGAATCGCCGGTGGCGGCTATCTGCTCAAGAGCGGATTTGATCGGCGCAACGACGCGAAAATGCATGTTGAAGCACTGCAGGAACTCGGTGACTCCATGCAGGCCGAAGTGGAACCACAAATCGTCGAGCTGGAGGATCGCACTGTGACACTGAGTGGCACGGTGGAAAACCAGTACCGCCAGTGGCGCGAGATACTCAGGGAAATTTACGAGGCAGAAACCGGCGCCCTGGAAACCAGCATCTGAACTCCATGGAGGCCTGATCCCGGTCCCGTTCGCGAGAGTGCCCGGCAACGGGCGCCCTTGCCTGTCGGGCGGCCTCCTGCGACTCAGACGTGCACAAAATAAAACAGCACAGCGGAATCACTATGCAACACCGCGATCACTCCTCAGAAGATAGCACCGCGATACAGCCCGCCGACTTTAGCTTTGGCACTGAAAGTCCGCAACAGCAAGCGTCTGCGGCCTCGGCGACAGCGGCGATCGACAAATCCAGCAACCCGAGACTTCAGGCCATAGTGATCGGCGTTTTGCTGCTATTCGGCATCGTCGGTGTTTTCTGGCTATTGCCACAGGTAGTGGAAAAACCTGAACCACGGCTTGCCGCTGCTACCGACAGTGCGCCGCAACCCCCTGCGGTGGCGGGAGTCCAGGCCTCCCCTTACAGCGACGCCGAGATCGCACAACAGCGCCGCAACGTGCAGAAGGTGCTGCAGGAGATCCTGATGCTGAAGGACGAACTGCAGGAACGCAGAATCGAGCTATGGGCCAACGAGGAGTTTTCAGCCGCGCAGGCACTGGCAGAAGAAGCCGACGGCATATACCGGCAACGCAAATTTATGCTCGCACTGGAAAAGTACCGCGAGTCTCTCGCCGCATTCCAACAGCTGCGCGACGGCATTCCAGAGCGGATTGAGAGGCATATCGCCGAGGGCAATCAAGCCCTGGATAGCGGCGATGCCGAAGATGCCCACAAGGCTTTTGATCTTGTCCTGACGATATCCGAAGAGCACCCACGAGGAGTGAAAGGCAAGGCGCGCGCAGAGACGTTGCCGGAAGCCTGGGCGCATTTCACCGATGGCAAGGAGGCGTTTGCCAATAACGATCTGAATGCTGCGCGCGACGCCCTGCAACAGTCGCTGGCCGTAGATCCGGAGACACGCCCCGCCAGTGAACTGCTACCGGAGGTGCTCAGCGCTATCACCGAGCGGGATTACAGCGAGGCCATGTCCGCCGGTTACGCCGCTATTGCCGAACAGGACTTCAGCGCCGCCAAAAGCGCCTTCGAGCGCGCACAGAAACTCAAACCCAGCGCAGAGGACCCGGGTATCGGCCTGCGTCAGGCTCGCAACGGCGCCGAGCAAATTCGCATCGATCGGCTGTTCAGCCGCGCCCGTCAGCAGGAACAGTCCGAAGACTGGCATGGTGCCGTGGAGAGCTACACTGCACTGCTCAAGCAAGATGGCAGCCTGGTGACAGCGATTACCGGCAAGGCGCGTGCAGAAGCCAGGGCGCAGCTGGACGATCAGTTGCAAGACCTGCTCAAGGATCCGCTGACACTGGGCAGTAGTAAGCGCAACCAGTTCGCGCGCCAGGTTCTCGCCGACGCGCGACAACTCAACGAAGATACCCCGCGGCTGCAGCGGCAAATTGAAGACCTGGAGAATGCACTCACCAAAGCGCTGATCCCGCTGCCGGTGGTGTTCAGATCGGATCGCAGTACCAGCGTCACGATTTATCACGTCGGCCGGCTGGGCAACTTCGATCAGAGGGAAATCACGCTGAAACCCGGCCGCTACACCGCGGTGGGTACACGCGAGGGATATCGCGATGTACGGCGTGAATTCACCGTCGCCCCCGGAGAGGAAACACCCACGGTAGTCATTCAGTGCGGTGAAAAAATAATCGGCGCCAATAATGGCTGAATCTCCGAACCCTCAAAACGCGTACCGATCAAAGACTGTACGGTTTATCGCATAGGCACGAAAGCTGGACGCAAACGCCAAACCGGTAAGCGCGAAAAGATGATCGACGTGCCAAACGGCTCGCCAAAACCCATGCGGATCGCGCCAGCGAGCTAAGCTGTAATGCACAGTGGAAGGCTTGCCGGTACGCACCGGCGACGGCGGGTCTCTGCGAGAAGCGCCACGACAACGGCGCCACTGCAATTGCGATAAATCGATAATTACGCAGTAACAGGAAATCATAAATGACAGCGAAGGAAGCGGTACCCGTTCGCGACGATGGTCGGGCGGAAGATGACTTCTCAATTATCGAGCCCGTTGGCTTCACACCGGTTCAGGTAGAATCCGGCGGCAGAAAGCTGTTGTTGTCGCCCCGCGCACTCATCATCGCCGTCTGCCTGCTGCTGGGTATGCTCGCTCTGGTATACCTGCTGGTGGCACGCTCACTGATTTTCGAAACCCAGCCCGCCGACGCCGATGTCAGCGTCAGTGGACTCGCCCTGCCCCTGGGCGACGGGCATCTGGTCCTGCCCGGTCATTACAGCTATACCATCAGCGCATCCGGCTACCTGCCGAAGAGTGGTGAGGTTGAAGTAAGCAGCGATGGTCACAGCCGCCATGTCGTCGCGCTGGAAAAGCTGCCCGGCCATTTGCAGGTGATCAGTGACCCGCCGGTGCCGGTACGTATTCTCGTCGATGGCAATGAAGTGGCGAGTGAAAATGGGCTGGCGAAAAATATTCCGGCCGGCACAAAACGCATTACCGTGGTCACCGACCGCTACCTGCCCTATACGAGAGAAATTGATATCGAGGGGCTGGACAATACCCAGCGCCTGCAGGCCAAGCTGCGCCCCGCCTGGGCCAATGTACGCATCAGCAGCAATCCGCCCGGCGCAACCGTTACGGTCGAGGGCGAGGTACTCGGCACCACACCGTTGAATGCCGAGCTGATCCAGGGCGATCGACGCGTCACTCTTTCGCTTCCCGAACACAAGACCGTGGAAATCCCCGTGGCGGTGACTGCCGGCGTGGACCAGACACTGACTCCGGTCGATCTCAGTGCCGCCGACGGGCTACTGCATATCGTCAGTACGCCAGAAGGCGCCAGTGTCACGGTCGATGGTGAATTCCGCGGGCATACACCGCTGGAACTGGAACTGTCCTCCGGAACTGAGCATCAACTCCGCTTTTTCAAGGACGGTTACGCATCGGTGGAGCGTACCATCGGCGTCGACGCCGGCGTCGAGCGGGATCTGAACATCGACCTAAATGCCGTTTATGGCCGCGTACGCATTACCAGCAGTCCGGCTAACGCCCAGGTATACATCGACGGCAGGCTGGCGGGCACAACCGGCGAGACTTTCAATCTGCCGGCGCGCAGCCACAACATCCTCGTACGCAAAAGCGGCTACGAGGATTATGAAACCAGTGTGGTGCCCAGCTCCAAACTGAAACAAACCATTCGCGCGGTACTGCTCACCGCCGAAGAGGCGCGCTGGAGCAATATTCCCGCGGAGATCACAAATCCCGCCGGCGGCACCATGAAGCTGATGCGTCCCAATGCTCGCTTCACGATGGGATCTTCGCGACGCGAACAGGGGCGCCGCGCCAACGAAGTACTGCGACAGATCGCGCTGGACCGGCCCTTTTATCTCGGCACCACCGAGGTGACCAATCGCGAATACCGCCGCTACCAGCGGATGCACAGCTCGAGTCATGTCAATGGCGTCAGCCTCGACAACGACGACCTTCCGGTCGTGAACGTCAGCTGGAACGACGCCGCCAGGTACTGCAACTGGCTGAGCGAACGCGACGACCTAAAACCGGTTTACCTGATCGAACGCGGCGAGATTGTCGGCTTCGATGCCGGCGCCAACGGCTACCGCCTGCCCACGGAAGCGGAATGGGCCTGGGCGGCCCGGTACGAACGCGGTGCCATGCGCAAATTCCCCTGGGGCAATGATCTGCCAGTCCGGAAGAATTCCGGCAACTACGCCGATAACAATGCGGCGCGACTGGTACCGGCCGTGTTGCGAACCTACAGCGACCGCTACGCGGCCACCGCACCCGTAGCCAGCTACAGCGCCAACAGCCTGGGAATTTACGATCTCGGCGGCAACGTATCGGAGTGGATTCACGACCTTTACACCATCGGCACCGGGTTATCGATGCGACGCGAGGAAAACCCGGTCGGCCCGCAGAACGGCGACTATCACGTAATCCGCGGTTCCAGCTGGCGCCATGCAGGGCTGACCGAATTGCGCCTGTCCTATCGCGACTATGGCGCCGAGCCCCGCAATGATGTCGGTTTCCGTGTCGCGCGCTGGGTGAACTAGGAGAACAGATATGAAATGGCATGCAATAGTGCTTGGTTTCTTGTTTGTAGCCCTTCCACTTTCCGCACAGGAAGAGACTGCGCAACAGGAAGAAGAGTCCGTAAAGGTGGCACAAGCCAAGCCCGACAAAGACAGCGAAAAATCCGGCGCCGATGACTACAAAGCCTCCGAGGAAATATCCGAGGACCTGTCGGTGTCCTACCCCGTCGATATTTAGCGAGCGAACGCAGGCAGAGCAGAACCATGAAATTCAAATCCTCCGATTTTATATTCCAGCTGTTCGCACTACTCGGTGCGATCATTCTGGTCCACGCCATCTACGTCGCCATTATCCGGCCCAATGCGGATGCTCTCATTGAAGAGCAGCTGGCCCGTGAGGCCGCCGGGGAAACCTACGTCCAACAGCGATCGCTCTATATCGTTATGCGCGATTATGAGCAGGAGGCCTGCTTCGTGCTGATGCTGTGGGCCATGGCAATCATGGGGCTGAAAGCACGTCGCAGCATGCGCGAACGTCAATTGCTGGACAAGGCTCTGCTGAACGTAAGCGAAGGAACTCCCATTCTTCCGGAAGATGCACGCGACCTATCCAGGCCTATTCAGGCACTGCCGGAGGAAGAGCGAAATTTCCTGCTGCCCCGCGCACTGCTGACCGCCCTGCAACGGTTTGGCTCGACGAAAAATGTCGCTGCCGTGTCCAACTCCGTCAAGGAAGTATGCGATACGGAAGGGGACCGGCTGGATTCGGAGCTGGCCATGGTGCGCTACATCACCTGGGCCATACCGTCGATCGGTTTTATCGGCACCGTGCGCGGCATCGGCGAGGCACTGTCCCAGGCACATCGCGCGGTGGAAGGCGATATTGCCGGCGTCACCGTGAGTCTGGGTGTGGCCTTCAACTCCACGTTTATCGCGCTGGTGATCAGTATCGTCATCATGTTCTTCACCCACCAACTGCAATTGATGCAGGAGCGACTGGTGCTGGACACACAGAATTACTGCGACAGCAATCTGCTGCGATTCCTGAAAGTCAGTTAGCGATAGAAGTCTGCAGGTAGAGGCAGCGCCCTCTCCTGCAGACGTGATTCAGCGGATGCGATAATTTGCACAGAGAGGAATAACCGCATGGGACAAGGAGTCCTGGAAATCAACGATAGCGGCCTGCGCGTTTTTGTCGGCACTGACGAGGTGCTGGAGAGCCCCGGGGTGGCCGTCATCGAGCACCAACAGATACTGCTCGGCACGGCGGCACTGATGCGGGCACGCAGCCACCCGACGCAGGTAAACAATCAGTTCTGGCGCCGCCTGAGCCTCGAGTCTCTGAAATCCGAGAACAATCGCTGCCGTCACCATGCGGATCTGGCTTACTGCCACCTGCATGAGGTTTCCGAGCACTGCGACCTGCCTGACGAGGTGATGTTGGCGGTACCGGGCAATTTCACCCACGAACAGCTGGCACTGCTGCTTGGCATTATCAAGGAGAGTCCGATCAACGCCGTTGGGCTGGTCGACGCCGCCACTGCATGTATCGGCAACCTGGCGCCACGCGGTGCTCACCAGCACGTCGAATTACAGCTGCATCAGACTCTGGTCAGCCGCGTATCCGTCCACGAGCAGGCGGTGCTGGATGCTGCGGAAACTGTTACCGATGCCGGCCTGCTGAATTTTCAGGATGCCTGGGCGCGTGTGTTTACTGACGCCTTCATCATGCAATGCCGTTTCGATCCACTGCATTCCGCGGAAGCCGAGCAGCAGCTCTATGATCTGATGCCGCAGTGGGTGAGCCGCGCGATGCGCCAGGGCGAGGTCATGGCGGAACTCGATGATCGCACGGCCAAGGTCAGCCTGCGACAACTGCAGGATGCCAGTATGCCGATACTGTCGCGGGTCCGCGCGATGATCGAAAACCTGGCCGAACCCAACGGAATTGTCTTTGTCTCCCATCGCTGGGCAGAAATCCCCGGTGGCGCGCAGCTGGCCGAACGCATCCATCTGCTGCCGCACAACTGTATCGCTCAGGCGGTCGCCAAGCGCTGGCAGGAGATACACAGCGAAACCGAAGCGTTGCGGATGGTGAATGCGCTCAGCGCCGCGCCGGCCAACGAGGTCGCCGTACAGGTTAATAGCGCCGCCGAAGCGGCCGCGACGCATCTGCTGTTCGGCCATCGCGCCCTCGCGGCGCAACAACCGCTGTTCGTGTTTTGGCAGGAAGGCAAGTTCAGTATCACCCCGACGCCGCCCGATCACCCCGCCGCTACCGTCACCAGCCACGCGGGCAAGCTGGCCTTGAGGGTGGATGCCGGTACCCGGCTGATGCTGAACGGTCAGGAAATTGCCGCACCGGTCAACCTCAGCGCCGGGGACAGAATTGGAGTTGCGGACTTCGAAGAAGTCATCACCGCAATCAGTGTGGAGCGATATGGCGCGTAAGAAACGTCGGTTTTCCACTTTCAGCCTGTCGTTCCTCGACATCATGTCCTGTGGCTTTGGTGCCGTGGCGCTGATCTTCCTGATTATCAAACACGGCTCCGATCACGAAATAGAGGTAGAGACACAGGATCTGGCGGCGGAGGTCAACCTGCTCCAGGAAGAGGTGGAGTTCGGCCGTGAGCACCTGGTATTGGCGCGTAATACCCTCGACGTCACCAGCGACGAATTGGCGGAAGCGCAGGGGCTGGCGCGCCGCATCCTCGAGCAGATAGATGCGGTAAAGGGCAATATCGCCGAGATTGACAGCACCGATGAAGAAGAGGATATCAAGCGCCTGCAGGATAAGCTGAAGAAGCTCGAACAGGCGAAGAAGAACCTCGAAGAGGAGAACAAGAAACTCGGCAACAATGTGCGTAAATATGTCGGCGATGGTGACCGTCAGTATCTGACCGGCCTGCGCCTTGGCGGCGATCGCATACTGATACTGCTCGATTCGTCCGCCAGCATGCTCGGCGACGAGCTGATCAAGGTCATCCGCACCCGCAACATGTCGTCACGGGTCAAGCGTGAAACAGATAAATGGCGCCGCGCAGTCAGTACCGTGTCATGGCTGACGGCTCAATTCCCCCAGGACAGCCAATATCAGATCTATACCTTCAACACCAGTTTTCGCGCGGCGATTCCCGGGACGGAAGATCGCTGGCTCAATGTTGACGACCGCGACCAACTGGATCAGGCGATAAAGGAGCTGGATAAAGTCGTGCCGGAAAATGGCACCAGCCTGGAAAGGGTATTCAATGCGATCAACGGCATGTCGCCACTGCCGGACAACATCATCCTGATTACCGATGGCCTGCCGACACAGGGCATGAAGAAACCGCGCGGCACCACTATTTCCGGCAGGGACAGGCGAAACCTGTTCAAGCGCGCAGTCAAGGTGCTGCCCAAGGACGTTCCGGTCAACGTGATCCTGGCCCCTATGGAGGGCGACCCCTTCGCCGCGAGTGAATTCTGGAAACTCGCGATGGAGACGCAGGGCTCCTTCCTGGCACCATCGAGGGACTGGCCATGAGACGCAATCGTAACAAACGGGCTCAGGAAGAGTTCAGCATCTCGTTTCTCGACGTCATCTGCTGTGGGTTCGGTGCGATCGTCTTGCTGTTGATGATCGCCAAGACTGCAGAGCCGATCATTCTGGAAGAGTCCGAAGTGGATCTGGACGGGCAGGTAAGAGAACTGCAACACCAGCTGGCGGAAATTCGCGGCGAAACCAGTGTGTTGAACCGGGATCTCAATGCTAAGCGCGAACAGCTGGATATAGAGCGCGAGCGCATCGCCAATCTGCGCGGTGAACTCGACACGCTGCAGGCGCTGTTTGCGAGCAAAACCGAGGGGCAGAGCGAAGACGGTAAGCTCAAGGGCGAATTGACCGTGGCCCTGCAGAGCATGACCGATGAAATGCGCCGGCTGCTCGGGGAAAATTACCAGCGTAAGAATAATGTCATCGGTGGCATCCCCGTAGACAGCGAATACATTCTGTTCATCATCGACACCTCCGGCAGTATGTTCAACTACGGCTGGGACAGAATGATGAACGAGATGGTCAACACCCTCGATCTCTATCCCAACGTCAAGGGCATCCAGATAATGAACGATATGGGGGACTACATGTTCTCCAATTACCGCAACAAATGGATCCCGGATACCCCCGGCCGCCGCCAGGCAATTCTGGAGCGCCTGCGCTCCTGGAATCCCTTCAGTAACTCCAGCCCGGTGGAAGGGATTCAGAAGGCTGTGCGCAGCTTCTACGACCCGAACAAGAAAATCAGTATCTACGTACTCGGGGACGAATTTACCGGCAAGTCTATTCGCAATGTCATGCTGGCAGTGGACAGAGTAAACGCGCAGCACGGCGAGGCGAAGCGCAACGTGCGTATACATGCGATCGGCTTCCCGATTCAGTTCTCCCGTCCTCCGCATCTGCAGACGACTGGATTGAGGTTCGCCGCCCTTATGCGCGAATTGACCTATCGCAACGGCGGTACATTTGTTGGATTGAACGATTTTCGATAACCGAGAGGAATCGGGGAGAAAAACATGGAGTACCCTAGAAACGGAATTTCAGCACTGGCGAAGGCCGGCATGTTGCTTTGCGCGCTCTTGGTAACCGCATGCTCACATACCGTGCGTGTTGACGGCGATTTTCCGCAACCGGTCGGACAACAGCACCCGCTGACTGTCGGCATATTTCTGAGCGATGACTTCCGTAATTTCACTTATCAAGAAGACAGTGAGGACCGGGAGGAATGGAATATCGATACGGGTCGGGCGCAAAAAAATCTGTTCGAAACCGTGCTCGGCTCTATGTTTACCGAGACCATTCCCCTGTCCCACTACCCGCAAGACCTGCCGCAAGATGTCGAGCTGGTGATAGTGCCGGAAATTCGCGAACTGCAATTCACCATGCCGCGTGAAACACGGGTCAATATCTTTGAGGTGTGGATCAAGTATGACATGCACGCCTACGACCCACAGGGTGGCTCCGTCGCCAGCTGGGTCATTACCGCCTACGGCAAGACTCCGACGGCTTTTCTGAAGTCCCAGGAAGCGGCCCTTGCCCAAGCGATCAATGTAGCACTACGCGATGCCGGTGCGACCCTGTATACAGGGTTTGCGAGGGTACCCGAACTACAGGCACTGCTGGCGAACAAGCAGCGCGCCCTATCCATGAAGGAATCCGGTCCGGCCGAAGCCCAGCCGACGGAATAGCAGGAGGTTGTCGTGTTCAAATCATTTTTTGTAATTAGCCTGGCCTTGTTGAGCGGCTGCACCACTGTGGTCATCGACGAGTATCGACGCAGTGACGGCGAACTCGCCGAAGGTGACTCGGTGGTGATTCTGGGGCGGCGTCATTCCAGTGATTACGAAACCGAACCGGACCTGATTGACTGTGTCGGACAGGAGCTGCACGACCCGGGGCGCGGCGTCAACGTGATTGCAGAGAAGCAGTTTGTGGACGCCATGTATCCCTGGTTCGAGCCGCGCACCGCGCCCATGCATGTGCGCTCACTCGACCGGCTAATGGAAATTCCCGATGTGCGTAAGCGCATGGAGGCCTACGGTGTCAAATATATCGTTTGGATAGACGGCTCTACGGAAACCACTGCCAGCGCCGGCTCTATCGGCTGCTCCATCGGTACCGGTGGGGCCGGTTGCTTCGGCTTCGGCACCTGGGACAAGGAGTCCGATTACGAGGCCTCGGTCTGGGATTTTCGCGACAAGGAACTTTCGGGCAAGCTCAGTGCCGACGCCAAGGGCACGTCCTATATGCCTGCCATCGTCGTACCGATTCCACTGATCGCCCGCGTGCAGAATAACGCATGTAAAGGCATGGCGGCGCAACTACAGCAGTTCCTGCTGCCAGCTCACGGCAGCAAATCTTAGGGTTGCAAACAGTTTAGGGAGGGAAAGAGAGATGCAATATTTCAATAAGATACTCATCTGTGCCCTGGTCGCAGCAGCAGCCGGCTGCGCTTTCAATCCGGCCACCAACCGTCCGGACCTGGTGCTGATGTCGGAAGAGAAGGAAATCAAAATCGGCCGGGAGATGCATCAGAAACTGATCGAGAGTACGCCGATCTATAAAGACCCCGTGCTGACCGCCTATGTCAATCATGTGGGGCAGAAGGTAGCGGCAGCCAGCGACAGGCCGGAGATCGAATATCACTTCACGATTATCGACAGCCAGGACATCAACGCCTTCGCCCTCCCCGGTGGCTATGTCTATATCAACCGCGGCCTGCTCACTTACCTGCATTCGGAGGCAGAGATGGCGGCAGTACTGGCACACGAAGTCGGCCATATCACGGCACGTCACGCGGTGCGACAAAAGACGGCCGCCACGGGAGCCGGAGTCGCATCGGTATTGTCGGTGTTGGTAACCGGTAGTGGCGTGGTCGGGGACGTGGCCAACTTGTGGAGCACGGCGGCAGTCAAGGGTTATGGCCGCGACATGGAGCTGGAAGCAGACCGTTTCGGTGCGCAGTACATGTACAACGCCGGCTACGATCCCATGGCGATGATCAACGTCATCGGTCTCCTCAAGGACCAGGAGACCTTCTCACGGCGCCGCGCGAGAATAGAGGGCAAGAAACAGCAGACGTATCACGGCGTATTCTCCACCCACCCGCGCAACGATATCCGCCTGCAGGAGGTCGTAGAAGCGGCCGGTAAATTGCCGGAAGACCAGAAGATTACCAAGGTCGAATACTACCGCGAGAAAACGGATGGCCTGGTGTACGGCAACAATGCCCAGCAGTCGGAAAAAAATCGCTATAACCATCAGCGTCTGGGCTTTTCGCTGTTGTTCCCGGAGAACTGGAAAGTCGAGAATCAGCGCTCCGCGATTGTCGGTGTGGCACCGGACAATAGCGCGACCATCACGATCAAGGTCGTCCAGCGCAAGAGCAACCAGCCCGCCGACATGGCCCTGCGCGAGGTTTACGATGTGCGCAAACTGGAGCAGGATGAACAACTGAACCAGTATCGCCTCACCGGTCACACAGGCAGGCTGCCAGCCGCCGACGCGGCAGATCCCGATAGAGTCGCCGTGATTTACTATGGTAGTCGTCAATATATTCTTGAAGGAAAGGTTAACAAGGATTTCGGCAAGGATGCAGAATCTCTCAACGAATATGATAATTTGTTCCTAACCAGTATCCGCAGCTTCCGCCCGCTGCGGAAAACTGACATTATCAAACCGGATATCAAGCGCGTTCGCTATGTGAAGGCCAATGAAAAGACCACTTTTGCCTCGCTGGCACGGCATATGGAAATAGGAAAATATGCGGAGGAGCAGCTGCGTCTGCTGAACGGTTACTATCCACGCGGCGAACCCAAGCCCGGTGAGTGGATCAAGATAGTGGAGTAATTTCCCGGTGTCGCTACGGGATGTATCACAGGGCATCCCGTCGACGGCTCAATTTCGACATTACGTTGGAACACGCTCGAGCCAGACAACAACGATAAAGCTCAAGCCCAGAATAATCAGAACCGATAATAATAAGGAGCACACAATGTTCGGCATGATGATGCAGTCTCAACTTACCCTGACGGGAATCATGCGCCACGCGCAGAGCAATTTTCCCAATAGTGAAATCGTCTCTGTTACCGCGGACAATCCCCAACACCGTTACACTTACCGCGATGCTTTCACACGCGCCGCGCAGCTGGCGAATGCACTGCAGAAACTGGGTGCCCAACCCGGCGACCGCATCGGCACTCTGGCCTGGAATGACTACCGCCACTTCGAACTCTACTACGCCACCTCGTGCAGTGGCCTAGTATGCCACACTATCAACCCGCGGCTGTTCCCGGAGCAGATCGCCTATATCGTCTCGCACGCAGAGGATCGCTGGCTGTTCATCGATCCGATGTTCGTACCATTGCTGGAAGCCCTAGCCGAGCAATTACCCGGCGTGAAAGGCTATGTAGTGCTGACCGATAGCGCGCATATGCCCGACACCAGCCTGCCCAACGCCATCTGTTACGAAACGCTGCTCGAATCCGAGCCCACCGAATTTGCCTGGCCGGAACTGGATGAACAGACGGCGGCTGCGCTCTGTTACACCTCTGGCACCACCGGCAATCCCAAGGGCGTGCTCTATTCCCACCGTGCGATGGTGTTACACACCTACGGCGTATTGATGCCGGACGTGTTCGCGTTACAGGGCGATGAAGCCGTGCTGCCGGTCGTACCGATGTTCCACGTCAACGCCTGGTCCATTCCCTACGCGGTGCCTGCGGTGGGGGCCAAACTGGTATTCCCCGGCCCGAAGATGGGCTGTGGCGAGACACTGAGTAACCTGATGCAGCGAGAAGGCGTCACTATTGCCGCCGGGGTGCCCACGGTGTGGCTGGCTCTGCTGAAACACCTGCGGGAAACCAATGAGACGATCCCGAGCCTCAACCGGGTCGTGGTGGGAGGCTCCGCCTGCCCCTGGAGTATCATGCAGGAGTTCGAAGAGAAGCACGGCGTATACACCCATCACGCCTGGGGCATGACGGAGATGAGTCCGCTCGGCACCTACAACGCCCGCATCCCCGCGACCGTGCCCGCCGACGAAGCCAAGGCACTGCGCCTGAAGCAGGGCCGCGCCGCCTTCGGTGTCGAGATGCGCATCGTCAACGACCAGGGTCAGCCGTTACCCCATGACGGCACCGCATTCGGCGCTCTGCAAGTGCGCGGCCCCTGGGTCTGCGAACGCTATTACAGGGCCGAGGAATCCGCGCTGACGGCAGACGGCTGGTTCGATACCGGCGATGTCGCCACGATTGATCCACAGGGATACCTGGGAATTACCGACCGCACCAAGGACGTGATCAAATCCGGCGGCGAGTGGATATCGTCTATCGAGCTGGAAAACTTCGCCATGACGCTGCCCGGCGTGGCCGAGGCCGCGGTCATCGGCGTCGCCCATGAGAAATGGGCGGAGCGCCCGCTGCTGATTCTCGTTGCCGCGCCCGGAGCACAGCTGGACCCGCAAGCAGTTCTCGCGGCCTTCAAGGGCAAGGTGGCGAGCTGGTGGATTCCCGACGACTGTATCGTCGTTGAAGAGCTACCCCACACCGCGACAGGTAAGATCAGCAAAAAGGACCTGCGCCAGCAGTTTGCCGACTACCAATGGCCTGAAGAGGCGACCGCGTAATCTGACCGCCCGCACCACTGCGGTTCATATTAAACCGCAGCGGTGCATCACGCCCCCTTCGACTCAATTCCCACCGCGTGCCACAACCTGATATCTCTTTGTCACATTTATTGAGTACAACATACACACCGCAACCAATATCCACGCACACAATGATTAAGAATGTCCTGGTCGCGCTGCTGTCAGCTACGGCTATTGCTTGCAGTGCCGACGCTGCAGCCGCACCAAGCTCAGACTCCAACCCGCAAAGACCGATCGTAATAGCCCACCGCGGCGCCTCGGGATACCTGCCCGAGCACACCCTCGAAGCAAAAGCGCTGGCCTATGCCATGCGGCCGGACTATATCGAGCAGGACCTGGTGCTCAGCAAAGATAATCACCTGATCGTTATGCACGACATATACCTCGACAATACGACGGACGTGGCCGAGGTTTTCCCAGGGCGGGCGCGCGATGACGGCCACTACTACACCATCGATTTTACCCTGGCAGAATTGAAGCAGCTCAATGTTACCGAGACCTTTGTTGCGGGGCCGCAAGGTCCCGTGGCGAAATACCCCAACCGTTTCCCGCTATGGAAATCAAGCTTCCAGCTCTCTACGCTCGCGGAGGAAATTGAGCTGATCCAGGGACTTAACCGCACACTGGGCTACGATATCGGCATCTATCCGGAAATCAAAAAACCCCATTTCCACCACCGGGAAGGCAGGGATATTGCCACACTGACACTCACCAAACTGAAGCAATACGGGTATACGGGCAGGGAGCAGAAAATCTATCTGCAGAGTTTCGATGCCGAAGAACTGCAGCGCATCAAACGGGAACTGATGCCGCGTCTCGATATGGACCTGCCGCTGATTCAGTTGATTGCGATAACCGCATGGGGGGAGAAACAGCTAGAGGTGGACGGCAAGCTCAGTAATTACGATTATGACTGGATGCTGGAGCCCGGCGGGCTGGAACGGATAGCAACCTACGCCGACGGTATCGGACCCTGGCTGGGGATGCTGGCGCAAGTGAAGGAAGGCCAGCTTCATACCACCGGGCTCGCACAAAGAGCTCGCCAGCACCAGCTGCAGGTGCATCCCTATACCTTTCGTGCCGATCCGAGCGAACTGCCGCCGGAGGTGGAAAGCTTTGAGAGGCTGCTCCATATAGCAGTGGAGCGCATCGGTATCGACGGTCTCTTCACCGATCATCCCGACAAGGCCCTGTCCTACCTGTCGCGGAACAACCCTCAATAGCCTCGCTCACGCGTAGCTTAGCAACCCTACTAGTGGGATTCCGCGCCTTCCTCGGCGGGATGTTCGGCTACCTTATTGCGACCGCGACTCTTTGCCTGATAGAGGGCGCGGTCGGCATGTTTCAGCAGCGACTCGATCGTGCAACCCGGCTCGCCGCACGCGATGCCGATACTCGATGTGAACTGCAGGGTGCCATCGCCGGTATCCACCTTGATCCTGGCGATATAATCGCGCAGGCGTTCGGCGGTATGTTGTGCGTTCTTGCTATCTTCCGGGATCAGCAAACCAAACTCTTCACCTCCCAAGCGACCAAAAATATCGGTCTCCCTGATTTGGCCGAGAATAGTCTGGCTGAATGAACGCAATGCCTCATCGCCGATACCGTGCCCATGGGCGTCGTTGATGGCCTTGAAATGATCGATATCGAACATCAGCAGGCTGACGGGCTGCCGCTGTCGCCGCGCCAGTTTTATCTGCAAGGCGGAGTCGGCGAGGAAACTGCGGCGATTGCGGATGCCAGTCAGCGGATCCGTGCGCGCCTCCTGCTCGGCCTGGCGCTTGGCCATCTCCAGTTCACGAGTACGGGCCCAGACAAGGTCCTGCAGTTCTTCCCTGGACTGCTCCAGGTGTCTGCGATATTGAGTCTCCGCCAGCTGCTTCTCCTGGCGCAAACGGCGAACCTTGATGCCGATAGCCGCCATAATGGTCAGCATTTCTGTAAATGAGGCGAAAGGCGGCCAGTAGTAGTTGATAAAGTTGTGCTCCACATAGCCGATATCCCTAAACGCCTGCACCACCAGCCCGACCATCAAGACGCTCCAGGCCACTGCGAAAACGATGGCTTCCCGGGAGCCCTGCCGCCAGCGCAGCAGGCCGATTACCGGCATGACCGGGTACAGCAGCAGCGCCAGGGTGATCGTAACCAACGCCAGGATTTTGATTTCCAGTAATGCTCCGATTAACAGCAAACTCGCGTTCGCCATCATCAGCAACACCACATAATCCAGCTTGGGCGTGAACTTTTTGGTCTGCAAGAAAATACGGGCGAAGATCAGCCCGCACAGAATCGTGACGGCGCCGCTGATCGACATATAGCGCCACTCGAATCCCTCGCGGATCACATATTGGTGTGTGTAGCCGAGAATGGTCGCCCACACGGTAATTTTCGACAGCGCATAAACCGAATAGGCGTAGTAGGTGTGGCTGCCGGTCGCGATGCCGCCGACCAGAGAGAAGATCGACATCAAAAAGAAACCGCCAAACAGGAAGGCAATGGATGCCGTCTCGATGGTATGGCTGCTGCGGAGGTTGTCCGGATTCCAGATGCGCATACTCGGAAAGACATACCCCGCCTCATCCGAGCTGAACTTGACCATGAACTCCCGCGTCTGTCCGGGCGCCAGGGCCACCGGGAAGACGAAGCGGTTGTGGGAAACGGGGCGATGGTCAAACGGTTCGCTCATCGACAGGGTGAGCGAATGTTCGAACTCTTCCGCCGCTCCCAGCGGTCGCTGAAAAACGGCCAGCTCTATCAGCTGGTGGTCGACGTACTCGATATTCAGGCTGACCGGAGCTTCCGTGACATTGCGGAGCGCAAAACGGGACCAGAATGCGCCTTTTTTGAGACCGGTCGAACCAGCACTCAATAATGGACCGAAACCTCCACTCTCGTAGATCCTGGTGACGTCCTCCACGGTATGGCTGTCATCCGGATCGTGCCAGATTTCCTGCTGCCCGGTAAATCGATCGCCGCTTTCCCGGCCGTTGACATCGATCGCATCACTCGGGACTGCACCGAGGGGCGTCGTCAGCAATAACAGGAAGAGCCCCAGCAGAACGAATAGGGGAGCGGAAGGGGAGAGCGCTTTTTCGCGCGCGGCAAATCCCTGCATGAAGTGCATTCTTATCATAGTTATTCAAGCTGCGATTCATTCACCGGCTGTCGCGACGGCAAGGAATCGGCGCAGTTTAATGGTAAACATCCAGAGGCCCGCAGCTTGCAAGGTTACTACAGATTTTTATTCCAAGAAATTCGAATAAGGCGACAGGAGACGCGCCTGTATATCGCGGCACAGGCGGCAACAGGCACAAACGGCAGAATAGGCAGAATAGGCAGGCAAACAAGAAAAGACCGCTCGTAGAGCGGTCTTTTTACTTATTCAAATTTGGAAAAGTCCGCCGGGCGCTTTTCCATGAAAGCCGTAGCGGCCTCCTTGAACTCTTCCGAGGCCAGGCGACACTGGAAGTGGCTGCCCTCTTCCTTCATCACCTCCAGCCCCCGCTCATAGCTACCGGCGCGCAGCAGCTGTTTGCTCAGGCGCACCGCCTCGGGTGCCTTGGCCGCAAGCTCGGCGGCTGTCTGCCGGGCACGAGCCAGGGCTTCGTCGGCAGGAACTGCGGCGTTGCAGATTCCCAGCGCCACCGCCTCGTCGGCACCGAACTTTTTACCCAGCAGTAATAATTCAGACGCCTTGGCGTGGCCGGCGAGCCGCGGCAGAAAGAAGCTGGAGCCGTATTCCGGGCACAGCCCCAGGTTGACGAACGGCATCTGGAACATCGCATCGTCGCCGGCGAAAGCCATATCACAGTGCAACAGCATGGTCGTGCCGATCCCCACCGCGGGGCCATTAACGGCTGCCACCACCGGCTTCGGGAAGTTATAGAGCGCGACCATAAACTGGAACACGGGTGAATCGGCGCCGGACGCGGAACCACCGAGGAAATCCATCAGGTCGTTGCCACTGGTGAACACTCCCTCGGCACCGGAGATGACGACGACTCGGACCTCGGCGCTGCTGGCAGCACCGTTGAGCAGTTCTGCCATGGCGCTATACATGGCCATGGTCAGGGCGTTCTTGCGCTCGGGACGATTGATGGTGATTTCCAGGATTCGGTCGCTGACCTGGGCCTGGATTTCTGCGCATGGGCTTTGCATGGTGATCTCCGGATTGCGAACACGACAGGGGGGGACTTACCCCCAGGGCGGCAAGTCGCGGTCACTGCTGCTGGCACTGCGACCGCGGCCATGGGCCGCTTCATCAAGTGCCCCCATATTAGCCGCTGCCAGAACGTGGGCGAGGCCAGAATCGACCACTTTCGTTGACGGGAGTGGCCTTCATCCCCGCCGGCAGCTATTTGCCAGCGACCGAGTCGCGGCGCAACGGCTGACACATACAGTGCACGCCGCCACCGCCGGGCGTGATCATGGAAATATCGGGGTCGATGACCTCCAGGCCTTGGGCTCGGCACTTTTCAGCGAGCCCCTTGTTGGCCTGCGGCAGCATCACCCGGTCGTTGCCGAGCGCGACAACATTGACGCCCAGCTCCAGCACCTGCGGGAAAGGAATGTCGATAATCTCTATATTGCGACTCCTGAACCACTGCACCAGCCCCGGCTCCACCGCGTCCATGCAGATGGCGGCCAGCTTCTCCGCCAGCATCGCCACCAGCACATCGATATGCAGGAAGAAGGGGTCAAACTGATAGCCCTTCACTTCCCAGCCTTCTTTCTCGACCCAGCCTTTCAACTGCGCGAAGCCCTCGGCGCTGGTGCGCTCACCGGAATAACCGCACAGGATCACACCCGGTTCCAGTACCATGAAATCGCCTCCCTCGAGGGAGCCGGCGGTTATCACGTCGTAGATCGGGATATCCAGCTGCGCATATTTTTTCACGATCGGCACCCACTCGCCGCGGCGCCAGGGGCTGTACATCTGCGTGACGATTGGGCCCCACGGGGTCATTACCGAGGAATCGCGACCGTAGATCTGATACGGCAGCGCGCTGTCCGCCGGAATGATGTGAGTATTTACTCCTGCCTGGCGATAGGCGTCGAGCATTTCCGCGTGCTGGGCCGCGGCCACCCTGTGATCGAATTTCATGCCCAGGCGCTCGGCGCGGCGCGCGCTGGCGTTGCCGGTGCGCCAACTGAAATTGTCCACCGGACCGATCAGCACATCGCGCAACGGACCGTACTCGGAGTCCATACCCCAGTCTGCCAGAGGTTGGGTACCGCCGTTGTCCTGGCGGCGCTTCAACGTGAATTCAGTCATCGGTCTCTGTTCCACTCTCTACACCCGCTCGCGCTCGCAGTGAGCGCACACGGCAAAATTTCTCGACCAGCACCGTGTCAGGCGACGCCGGCTCGCGACAGCATCGCGTGCAGCAACACATTACAGCCCGCTTCCAGATGATCCGGCTCGGCAGATTCCGCCTCGTTGTGAGACAGTCCGCCGGCACAGGGCACGAAGATCATCGACACCGGCGCCACGCGGGAGACATACACCGAGTCGTGGCCCGCGCCGGAGACCATTTTGCGATGACTGTAGCCCAGGCGTTCCACCGCGCTGTTCACCGCCTCGATACAGGATTCGTCGAATACCACCGGCGGCGAGTGCCACTCCTCGCGCACATCGATGCTGGCACCGGTGGCTTCTTCTACCTGCTCCGCCAGCCGGTACAGTGTGCGGTGCAGGTGCTCCAGTCCTTCCGGCTGCGGATGGCGCAGGTCCAGCGCCAGCACCACTTTCTCCGGCACCGTATTGCGACTGCCGGGCTCGGCGCGCAGGTCGCCACAGGTCATGCGGGCATCGTCCGAGTAAGCCTTCACTTCGCTGTAGAGCCGCTCGCACAGCCATGCCAGGGCCTGTACCGGATCGCGTCTATCTGCCATCGGCGTCGGGCCGGCGTGGCAGGGCGTACCCCGGAAGGTGACGTCGTACCAGCGGATACCCTGTACACCGGTGACCACGCCGATAAGCTGATCCTGCTTTTCCAGGATCGGCCCCTGCTCGATATGGGCCTCGAAGGCCGCGGTGATGGGCTTCGGCTCGGCCGGCTCGTCACCCAGGTAGCCGATGCGCTCGAGTTCCCCGCCAATCGTTGCACCTCCCTTGTCGGCACGGCTGTGACCGTACTCGAGACTGAACTCGCCGGCCCAGACGCCGGAACCGATCATCGCCGGCGAGAAGCGCGCGCCCTCCTCGTTGGTCCAGACCACCACTTCCAGTGGCGCCGTGGTCTTTATGCCCTTGTCTTCCAGGGTGCGCAGTACTTCCAGGCCGGCCAGCACACCATATACCCCGTCGAACTTGCCGCCGGTAGGCTGGGTATCCAGGTGGGAACCGGTGATGACCGGCGGCATAGCGCCGTCGGTGCCGGCGCGACGGGCGAAGATATTGCCCATGCGGTCGATGCGGACTTCACAGCCGATATCACGACACCAACGCAGGAACAGGTCGCGCCCCTGCTTGTCCTCGTCCGTCAGGGCCTGGCGATTGCAGCCGCCGGCCGGCGTCGCGCCTATCGCTGCCATCTCCATCAGACTGTCCCACAGACGGGTACCGTCGACACGCAGGTCTTGTGCAGTATTTTCCATTCGAGGAGCTCCGGAGCTTATAATGGCCCCAATATTAGTGTCTTTTCCGAAATTTTAGTTTTGATCAGTGGCGCTTGTTGAGAGCATTATTGCGCGACTGGTCGAAACTCAACCAGGTATCAGTTTTCTATGAGTGTTACTTACAGTTCCTACCTCAAAGTAGACGAGTTACTGCAGTGTCAAAAGCCGCTGTCCGAGGGGCCGGAGCACGACGAACTGCTGTTCATCATCATCCACCAGAGCTACGAGCTGTGGTTCAAGCAGGTACTGCATGAACTGGATTTCCTCGTGCGCCTGTTCAATGCCGGCGATCGCAACCGTGCGCTGCATACCCTGAAGCGCGTCGATACCATCTACCGCACGCTGATTCAGCAGGTGGATATCCTCGAGACGCTGACACCACTGGAGTTCATGTCCTTCCGCGATCGCCTGTCCACCGCCAGCGGTTTCCAGTCGTTCCAGTTCCGTGAGCTGGAATTCCTGTACGGTGCGAAGGATGCGAGAAAACTGGAAAACTATGAGCCCGGCTCGGATCACTACCAGCGCCTGCAGAAGCGATTGCAGGCACCGACCCTGTGGGACGCTTTCCTGAACTTCCTCGCCCACGAGGGACACAAGGTCCCCGAGAGCGAACTGAACCGGGACTTCAGCCAGGTGGCAGAACCCTCCCCGGCGGTGCAGAAGATACTGATCGACGTCTACCGCAACGATCCGCTGGTCAGTGAAATCTGCGAGGCGCTGGTGGATATCGACACGTCCCTGCAGCAGTGGCGCTACCGTCACGTGAAGATGGTGGAGCGCACCATCGGCAGCAAGATGGGCACCGGCGGCTCCGCTGGCGTGGGCTACCTGCAGGGCACCCTGTTCAGACCGGTATTCCCGGACCTGTGGGCGATCCGCTCGGAGTTCTGACTGGCAGCCCCCGCGGCCCCCTGTACCCGCCGGCACAGCCGGCGCGGCGCAGACAGGAAATTGAGAGGAAATAGGGAAATTACAGGCATAAAAAAAGCCAGCGATTGCTGGCTTTTTTGGGTTCGAGAAAGCTTATTTCTCGAAGGGCACCAGAGACACCTGAATACCCGGATTTACTTCCTTGGCCGCATCGGCGATCTGGACGTAAGTGTCGGCGCTGGACTTGTTGTGCGCGCGCACGATCACGATAGCCTGCGGGTTTTCCGCGTACAGCTGGGCGATACGAGCACGGACAGCGCGGCTGTCGATACGGCTGGCGCCCATCCAGATCTCGTCGTTGGCGTTTACGGTCAGCAGGATGTTCTGCTTGTCCGGATCCGGCGGAGTCTGTTCGGTCTGATCCGGATCGGGCACGTTTACGTCCAACGCTTTTTCTTTAACAAAGGACGCCGTCACGATGAAGAAGATCAGCATGATGAACACAACGTCCAGCATCGGCGTCAGGTCGATATCTGCTTTTTCCTCTTCTACGGCCTTACCGCGTCGTCTACTCATAAAACACCGTACAGTTATCTAATGCGAATGTCGCCGGATTGACCGGTCTAATCAGGTGGGCAAGATTGCCGTGAAATGGACAGGTTTGCAAGTGCAAGATGCACAAACAACAAAAAAACCTTTAATATCAACAAGTTATAGACCGAACATACCGCATCGGGTCATTTTTTGAGCAGCCCAGCCCGACTACCTGCCAGCCAGGTACCCCTGATAGTCGGGCACCTCCCGCTCGAATGCAGTTTCCATCAACGCAGACTGCACCATCATGTCCGCACTGCTGGAGTTGCAGGCCACCGGGATATTCCACACCGCCGCAATGCGCAGCAGCGCCTTTACATCCGGGTCGTGGGGCATGGGCTCAAACGGATCCCAAAAGAAGACCAGCAGATCGATTTCGCCCTGGCAGATTTTAGCCCCCAACTGCTGGTCCCCGCCCATCGGGCCGCTAAACAGCTTCTCCACCTGTAAACCGGTAGCAGCCTCAATCTTGCTGCCAGTCGTACCGGTGCCCAGCAGCTGGTGCCTCTGCAGCAGTTCCCGGTGACGACCACACCACTCGATCAGTGCGCCCTTGCGATTATCGTGGGCGACCAGCGCAACACGTTTACAGGCGGGCAGTGGCTGCGAAATAAATTCCATCCTGTCCTCGATACTATGATTTGTTTCTATATTACCGCGACGGTGCGGGGAGCCAAGCCGACGCTTCCGGCGATATCTTCGCATTCTACCCACAGCTGCGCCCGCAGGCTTCCTCCCCGCGGGAAATAATACCTCCCCCGGTCACACGGGCGAGTCCGGATCGCTATAATGCGCAGCTATTCGCACCAATTAAGGATGTTATGCAATGAGTGTCGGAGCCTGGGAGCCGGAAAAAGGCCCAAAAAAAGACAGCGCCAGCGAGGAAATCGATCGGGATCTGCTGCAACGGCTGATCTCCGCGGTGCAGTCGCCCGGACCGCTGCAAGACTCGCTGCAGCAAGACGATCAGCAGGCCGCCGGACTGATGCGCCTGCCGGCCCAGCGCTGGCTCGATGAGAGCGAACACTGGGATGGCGCGCAGCTGTGGGCATTGATTCAATTCTTTACGCTGGCGGAAATGCAGCTGCCCGGATGGGACGCGGGTGCAGAATCACCGGTAATTCCGCTCGCCAAAGCCCTGAGGCAGCGCAAGACACCACTCAGCCGGGAACAGCTGCTGTGGATCAAGCAAAACTCCGACAACCGCTACCTGCCCTACGGGCCTCTATAACCCCACTAACACCCACTGCCAGCCGAGTCGCCCGGCGATGCGCATTGCTCGCCGGCCACTCAACTGATGATGCCGGCGCTTGTTCAGAAACCCAGCCGTGATACAGCGCGCTTGCTGATTATCAACCGGCGCCGGATAGCGATGCACGTTTGTGCGGCCCTATCCCGATTCATGCACAGCGGCCGAGCAATCCGATTTGATCGCCACCCCCGGGCCCGGTTGCGACAAAACCTGTGCGCCCGGTTCTCGACCATCATTACACTGCACCGCAAATCTTTGCTTCGCAGCGCAGTTGATAATGACCGCGATGGCCGATCTGGTATTCAAAACCCAACTATTCGCAGCGCCCGGGAATCGGGCACGATATAAGGCCAGCTAAAAGCCGCAATAGCGGAGCATCAGTCCTGCAAGCGGAACAGTTGCCCGCGCAGTAACTCTGCGCTGCCGGGAGTGCGATAATTTCCCGGCAGGTGCCGCCAAAGTACAAAGCCCTCACTATCCAGCAACCACTGACTGGGGCGGGCGGCCTCGGAGAAAGTCGCTGACTGCGTCAGTGGCGCACCGCCCGGGGCAAGAAAAGCATCGTTTGCCGATTCGCCGGGAGCGAGTTGCAGGAACTCCAGTAGCGGCACTGCGGTAATCCAGCGCGACCAGCGCGAGGGCGGTTCCGCACTGCAGATCACCAGTCCGACGCCCCGCCTTTTTAACTCCGGCAGCAGTGCGGACAACTGCATCAGCAGTCCACGGCTATCAGCACAAAAGCTGCTGCGCAGAAATACCAGTAACAAACCATCGAAATTCCCCCGCCGTGCATGCTCCGCCGCACTCCAGTTTTTTCCGTCTGCTGTCACCAGACACGGAAAGCCAGCATCAAGCGCCGGCATCGCCGGGTGACGCAATGCACTGAGATGAAACAGGTAAACCAGCACGACAAACAGGTTGTAGATTGCCAGGTAAACCGGCTGCCCCTTTTCACTGTCGCTCAGTAGCGCAACTGCCACCCCTGTCAAAACTGCCGCAAATGCGGCGGGCTCGCGCTGCTCACCACGAAATTTCCACGGCCATAGAAAGCGCAGCAGCATCCAGATTGGCAGCGACCACGCATTTATCCAGAGCCCTACCCAGGCGATATCACCACTGCGGACAGTTTGAAAAATTGCCCAAAAACCGCAGCTCCAGAGCCAGACAAAAGCAATAGTGGTTAAAAAAACCTTAAATTTATTCATTACAGAGTAAAAATGCCCTTAAAACACTTGCAAACCAGCATATAAATAAGCTGCAATTAGCGCGATGATTTCCAGGGGCCTCTCTGTCAATTATTTTCTGCGATCAATCTTCGTTTAGTGCGACCCGAGTCGCCACTGCGCAGGTGGAGAGTAATTGACAGAGGTGCCCCTTCCTTCATCTACAACAATACTTACTACAGGGATATTTTATGGCTGCACGTAAAAAAAGTCAGAAGCCGGTTAACCCGATTGCCAAGATGCAAGCGGAACTGGACTCGCTGAAGTCCAAACTGGTACAGGCCCGCGCCAAGCAGGAAAAGGACGCGGCTTCAACCGCAGACAAGCTGTCTAAAGAGGCTGCCAAAGCGGCTGCCAAGGCCAAAACCGCTTCTGCCAAGGTAAAAGCGGTACGCGCCAAGAAGAAAACCGCTGCACAACAGAAGCAGCTGAAAGCGGCCCAGGCCGCGGCAGCTACCGCCAAGAAAACTGCAGATAGCGCCAAGGTTGCCGCTGCCGAGGCCAAGGCTCAGCTGGCTACCATCAAAGCAGAAAACAAGCTCGCCGCCCAGGTTGCCAAGGCCGTAGCCAAGGAAGAAGCTGCTGTAGCCAAGAAACTGGCCGCCGAAGCGAAGAAGAAAGCCGCTGCGGAAGCCAAGAAAGCCGCTGCTGCCGCTAAGAAGAAGGCTGCAGCTGACAAGAAGAAAGCTGCTGCCGCCAAGAAGAAAGCCGCTGCTGCCGCCAAGAAGAAAGCCGCTGCCGAGAAGAAGAAGGCCGCAGCTGCTGCGAAGAAAGCTGCCGCCAAAGCCAAGGCCGCTGCCAAGAAGGCTGCCGCCAAGACCAAGGCCGCTGCCAAGAAGAAGCCCGGCCGCCCGAAGAAGGCCGCTGCCAAAAAGGCTGCCGGTCGCCCGAAGAAGGCTGCCGCCAAGGCTGGAGCAAAGAAGGCTCCGGGCCGTCCGAAGAAAGCCGCTGCCAAAAAAGCTCCGGGTCGCCCGAAGAAGGCTGCTTCCGCCAAGCGCGGTCCCGGCCGTCCGAAGAAGGCCAAGTAACAGCGCCTTCCCTATCCGGCGAATCCTGTTTCGCCGATGCGCAAACCCCGGCTTTCGCCGGGGTTTGTCGTTATGGCGCCCGCCTGGCGTCATTCAGGCGCAGACGCTCAATCTGGTGGTCGCGCCCCAATTCAAAAACACAGTCTGCCCGCGCCGGCATTTCCGCGAGTAGATTCCGGGTAATCCGCTCGTAGTGCTGCACGAAGCGCTCCAGCTCGTCATCCGTCATGCCGCCGCCGCTGCGCGCGCGCAACTTATGCTCCTGAAGCTGCCGCCACTCCAGCACACAATCCATGTCCGGCACCTTCAACATCAGCAATACATCCAGGCGCGCGAATAGATCGCGGTAGGGCCCGGCGAGCTGGGCATTGATATAGTTGCGCCAGATACCATCGGCATCTTCCTGTCTTTCCAGCGCGTTGATGGGGGCATCCGCGTCTCGCCATGGCCTCGCCCCCACACACCAGCCCTCGAACAGCAGAATATCCACCGTTCCTCGGTGAACCGGCCAGTTGGCCCGTGACACCCGGTCATCGATGGACTTGTCGAACTGCGGAATCGGCGTCTCGCTGCCGGCTGTCCCATCACACAGCGCGGTGATGGTATCCATGCCCAGCTGTACATCGTGTGTGCCGGGCACCCCGCGGGTCTGCAGTAACGGATGTACTCGCCGAGCGAGTTCGCGGCGCTCCGCCTTGGTCAGGTATATATCGTCGAGTGAGAATCCCGCACTGCGCAGATCCATCTGCGCCCATACCAGCTGCAGAAACGCTGTCAGCGTGGATTTTCCGGATCCCTGACCGCCACAGATACCGACCACCAAGGTGCGGCCCTGGCGATGCTTCTCGGCCAGCCAGATTGCCAGAGGCAAATAATATTGCCCGATCAGCTGGTCAAAAGTATCCGGCAACTGGTGCGTGCGGATAAATTGATCGATATGCGGGCGCAGTCGCGCGGATAGTTCGGCGGCGCTGTCGGTTACCGGTTTGGGCCAGGTGTCTGTCATTGCTCGCGCGCCTTCTTGTAATAGTGGATATTAGGCCTGTTAGATGAGTGTAGGGGCGAACTCAGTGCCGCCCCCGACACCGTCATGCAAGACTCGTGCGCGTTTACCGGGTTCAGCCCTCTCCCCACTGGTTACCGCGAATTTGCGGCGGCAGCAAGCCGCGCAGCAACTCCCGCAGCCGCCCGGGCAACACCAGCATCACCGGCGTGACGATCAGCGTCAGCAGCGTGGAAAAGGTGAGACCATAGACAATCGCACTGGCCAGCTTGACCCAAAAGGAGGCAATGACGCCGGCCACCACCACGTTGCGCCCTACCATATCCACACTCACCCCCAATGCCAGTGGCAACAGCCCGAGAATGGTAGTGGCGGTAGTCAGGAAGACGGGTCGCAGGCGTTGGGCGGAAGCTTTCACCGCGGCCGCCGCAGGCGACAGTTCGGGCTCGCTGTTGCGCACAAAATTATAGGTGTCGATCAGCACGATATTGTTGTTCACGACGATACCGGCCAGCGCGACAATCCCTACGCCGGTCATGATCACACTGAAGGTGCTTTGCGTCACTAACAGGCCCAGCATAACGCCGAGCGTCGACATGACCACCGACGACAGGATCAGCAGCGACTGGTAAAAGCTGTTGAACTGGGTCACCAGCAGAATAAACATCAGAAACAGTGACAATAGGAAAGCCACGCCGAGGAAGGCCAGCGATTCATTCTGTTCCTCGTCGGCGCCGCGGAACAGCAGTTCCACACCGGGCGCCACCGGGTTTGCCTCGAGCCAGCTGCGGATCTCCCGCACCTTGTCGTCCGGCAGTACCCCCTCCTCGGCATCCGCCTTCACCTGCATGCGAGTAATACCGTCGATACGCTCGATCTTGTCTACCTTGGGCCTGGCCTCGGTGTGAACGAAGCTGCTGATCGGCACAGCGCCGCGGGGCGTATTGACCTTGAGTTGATCCAGCGCGGCAATACCGCGGGCAGTCGCCGGGTAGCGGATACGGATATCCACTTCCTCATCACTGTCGTCCGGGCGGTATTCAGCCATGCGTACGCCGTTAGTTACCAGTTGCACCGCCCGCCCGACATCGGTGAGATCGGCACCGTACAGGGCGGCCTTGGCCCGATCCACTTTCACTTCCCACTGAATCCCCGGCAAGGGCGCGGTATTGACGATATCCCGCAGCCCGTCGAATTCGTTTTCCAGCGCGCGGTGCAGGCGCCAGGTTTCCGCCAGCAAGCTAGCGTAATCCTGTGCGCGTAGTTCCAGCACTATATCCTTGCCCACAGGTGGGCCGCCCTCGAATACATTGGCGGTCACCTTGATGCCGGGGAAATCGGCCGTGCGTGCGCGAATATCGGCAAAAATATCGCGGCTGCGGCGCTCGCGCTGCTCCGCCGGCAACAGTTCAACCAGCATATTCGCAATCTGATCCGGCGCGCGGTCACTATTACCGGAAAGACCGCCGGAGCCGATCGCGGTATAGCCGACCCGTACTTCCGGCACCGCCAGCACCGCTCTTTCCACCTGTGCTACCAGGATTTTCTTTTCTTCTACCGACAGGTTGCCCTGCGCGCGAATCTCGACATTGCCATACTGCTCTTCGGTCTCAGTGAAAAACTCCACCCCGGCGCCAAAGCGGCCAAAGGCGATAAAAATGCCGAACAACACCAGTATGGTGGTGACAAATGCGCTCAGTGGCCGGCGCACGATGATTTCGAGAATGCGCGCGTACGTGCCGGTGATCCCCACGAGCCCGGTCGGGCGCCCTACTTCCAGTTGCTTCAGATACTGCCTGGTGGCGAGATCCAGGTTGCTCTTGCCAAACAGCGAGCCGAGTACCGGGGCGAAAAACAGCGCATACAGCAGCGAGCCAGCGAGCACCGCAAATACGGTCACCGGCAGATAGCGCATAAACTCGCCCACCACACCGGGCCAGAACATGATCGGCAGGAAGGCCGCCAGCGTGGTGCCGGTAGAGGCGACCACGGGCCAGAACATGCGCCGGACCGACAATACATAGGCGACGCGCGCCGACATCCCCTCGGCCATTTTGCGATCGGCGTACTCGGTGATGACGATGGAACCGTCGATCAGCATACCCAGTGCCAACAGCATGCCGAACATCACCATAAAGTTGAACGAATATCCCAGGTACCAGGTGATGATGGAACCGAACAGCAGCGAGAACGGAACGCCCAAACCCACCAGCATACCGGAGCGGAAGCCCAGCGCCGCCACCACGATAATCATCACCAGCAGCATCGCCGTGAGGATGTTGCCCTGCATTTCGCTGACCATGTCGCGCGCAAACTGGGACTGGTCGAATACGAAATTGACCTCGACCCCGCGCGGCAGATATTGCAGTTCTTCCTGCACTACCGCGCGCACCGCGTCGGCGACAGTCACCGAACTGGCGTCGCTGCGCTTTTCTACATTGATGGCGAGACCCGGACGGCCATTGACACTGGTGTAGCTGGACGCGTCCTTGAAAGTGCGGCGAATGTCGGTGACATCCCCCAGGGTGACCACGCCATCGGCGGAGCTTTTCAGCGGAATCTGGTAGACATCCTGCGCCGTCTCGATCAGGCCGGGCACCTTCACCGAGAAACGTCCACGGCTGGTTTCCAGTTCGCCGGCCGGGATCAACAGGTTGTTGCCGAGTACCGCGCTGATCAGCTGGCCGCTGGTGATCTGGTAGTGCTCCAGGCGTACCGGGTCAATGGTCGCCTCCACCACTTCCTCGCGATTGCCGCGCAGGTCGGCACTGAGCACATCGCCAATATTTTCGATTTTGCGCTTCAGGTGCTGGGCACTCTGCAGCAGAACACGCTCACTGATCCGCTCACCGGCAAGGGTGACGACGATAGACGGAAATGGCTGCGCCGCGGCCTCCTCGACCACCGGTTCCTCCGCGTCCCGCGGCAGCTCCGCCTTGGCGCGATCCACGGCATTGCGCACTTCATCCACGGCCTCATCCACGTCGACGGACGAATCGAATTCGATCACCAGGTAAGCAAGCGACTCGCGCGCCGTCGAGATCACCTCCTCGACGCCTTCCAGGGCACGAACTTCCTGTTCCAGCGGCCGCACCAGCAGGCGCACACCGTCTTCCGGAGAAATACCCTCGTGGGCCACCCGCACAATGACAAATGGGGGATTGACCTCCGGGCTGGACTCCACCGTCATGGCCGCACGTGCCGCCAGGCCAACAAATACGATCAACAACATCAGGCTGAGGGTGCTGCGGTAGCGGTCTATGGCGCTATCCAGTAATTTCATTGCACCAGTTCCTCACGCGGCGATGCCACCTGTTCCGCAACTGGCACAACGGCCGCTGCGGGCGGCTCTGCATGCTGGCTGGGAGCGGGCAGATCGCTCTCCAGCTGTTCCAGCTCAACCTGCACGATTTCTCCGGGCGTGACGTATTCCTGGCCGACGGTAATCAGTGTGGCCTGTTGCGGCAGTCCGCTCACCCAGATACCGCTCTCGCCATCGCCGACCAGCTGTACATTGGCGAAGTGCACCCGGTTTTCCGCATCGAGAATACGAACTCCCAGATCGCCGCGGTCGTCGAGCGTCAACAGAGAGGAATTGATACGGTGGGCCATGATTTCGCCGGTGGGCAGTGCCAGTCTGCCACTGAGTCCTGCGCGCAAGGCGCCCGACGCATTGTCGACGGCCACTTCCACCCGATAGGCCCGGGTAATTTCATGGGCCTGCTGGCTGATATAACGGAGGCTGCCCTGAACCAGCTGCCCCTGTTGCAACTGCGCGCTGGCAGGACCACCGGGCATCAGGTTGCCGACCTGGGACTCGGAAACCTCCCCCACCACCAGGATCGGATCCAGATCCAGCAGCGTGGCGCACTCCTCACCGCGACGGATATAGTCGCCCAGCTCCACAGCGCGACTGTTGACCACACCGGCGAATGGAGCGCGGATCTGCAGGTTGTCCACTGCCACTTCGGCACGCCGGTAGTCTGCGCGCGCATGGGCCAGGGCCACCTCCTGCTGGGCCATGGCGGTATCGGACTGCAAGCCTTTTTTCTGCAGGCGCTGGGCACCGGCATAGTCCAGCTCCGCTTTGCGCAGCGCCGCCCGGGCACGGTCAAGCTGCTCCGGACGATCCTCCGGGTCGATCAGGCAGATCACCTCGCCTTTTTTGACCGCGCGGCCCTCGGCCACCGGCAATCCGACGATGGCCCCGTCCAGTTCCGCCCGCAGCCGCACGCTGCGGTTTGCCTCGGTGTGGCCATTGACCAGCACCCGGGTAGCATAGGGCTGCGCCTCAATACGCCGCGCCTGAATCCGGATTGCCTCACCGGCAGCCACCACCGGTGCTGCGGCACCCGGCTCGGGATCCCGCGGATCACCGGAACCAAGCAGTCCACTCAACAACCACATGACCGCCAGCGCGGCGACAACAGTAGCCACGCGATAATTGCGCTGGCGCCAGAAGGATGCAAAAAAACTCATACCCAAAAATCCGTGCGGAGGGAATTCAACCAATGAGGAATGCCGAGCAAGCGCCGAAACCTCCGTATCCCGGCAGAGGGCAAATTGTAGACGCAGCGCAATTTTTACGCAGTGGCGATTTCTGTCGGAATATGAAATTCGCAAGCGAGAAATCGCCACCCAAAGGGTTATATCGTCGCATTGCGACAGGAATACGACGCTTTACCAGAAATGGATGAGTAAGGTGCACCCTGATGGCAGGTCGCGGGGGGAGTCTGCCGGAGCGAATTGAGATTCACCCCGACAGGTGGTTGTGAAGGAAATCAGGAGAGCATCGACTCGAGGAAGTCGGACATGTCGGAGTCTTCGTCCATCAGTTCACCAGTGCCGAATTCGACGTTCCAGTCGAGCAGGATCCGGGCCAGCGCCCGCGCCTGGTCCGCCAGTGCCAGTAACTCCTCGCGGCAGTTCTTCGGCCCCGTATACAATTTGAGCTTGCGGTGGCTGTCCGCCAGCTGGTGGCTCGGATACTTGGAGCGATAGACCTCCAGCTTCCAGCGCAGCGAGTGCACCATATTGCGATAAAATACCAGCTTGGTGGGCAGCTGCAGCAGGGAAAAATCGTCCAGATCGCCGAACAGTGTGCAATCCAGGCCAAGTACCTGAATATCCCGGCTTGACGGCGCCGCAACGATGGTCGCGCTGCGCGGTTCGGCGAGCAGCATCGACAGATCCCCAAAGACCTCTCCCGGTCGAATAACCGCCAGCGGGCGCTCGGCACCGAGCGCGCCGCCCTCCGTGCCATCGACATGCACGTGCAGTTCCCCGCGCAGCAGGAAATAAACCCACTGATCCACATCACCGGCGCGCAACAAATGCTCCCCTGCCTGCAGTCCTACCAGTCGGGAGCGTTTCAATAACACATCGTACTGCCATTCACTGGTGGCGCGAATGTCACGAAAAAGATGAATGACATTGAGCAGACGATCCACGGCGTCCCGCGGACAGTCACTGAGTGGCTTTATATCCATTCGCTACTTAAAAATTAGTGAAATTTTTTCTACTTCGGGCGGAACCGCTGCCGAAGCCACTTAAAAAGAAGATATTTAAACAATACCAATCTACCGCATTCTATCGGCGGTGTGACCACTGTCTTCACCGAGATTCCTCGAAATTGGAAAAACGAGACATTCTACTTGTTTCAGGGTTGAACTCCATTGCAGTTACAGTAGAGTTAGGCACAGTTCAGGTTAATTTGGGCGGTAGTGCCAGGCAGGCAGTGCACTTTTTAATCTGACCGGCGCGCCTCGGGGGAGGGGGCGCCACAAATCTTATCCGCCGGATTCTTCCCATCCGGAAATAAAGACACCGCAAAACAATGAAACCGATAAAATTTGTCATCGCACTTCTGGTGTTTGCGACAGCCTTATCCGCACAAGCCGAACCACTGCTGAACGGACTCGCGCTGGAGCAGCAATTCAACAAGGACCGTTACATCGCCGCGCTGTATTCAGACACCCTGGGTAGCAGTGCCAGTGTATTGCTCGACAATAATACAACCCGGCGTCTAGAAGTGCGCGTTGTCGCCGAAAGTCTGTCCGCACGACGCTTCCGCAACCAGTGGATGGAAGGTATCGCCATCAACAACCCGGGTGACACCCTGAGCAATCAGGCCGACAACATGGTGACCTTCGCCAACCTGTTCAAGGGTCGCCTTCTCAACGGCGATCAACTGGCGATCGACTTCGAAGGTAATTCCGGTATCACGACTGTCTCCCTGAATGGCATTGGCCTCGGCAAGATCCGCGACCGCGACTTCTTCAACACGCTGCTGCGCGCCTGGATCGGCCCGGTACCGCCTTCCAGCGATTTCCGTGATGGCCTGCTGGTGGCCGGCCAGGTACCCGCCGGTCTGCGTGCCAATTACGAGCTGCTCAAGCCAAGCAGCCAGCGCATCGCCCAGGTGACCGCCCAGGTTTCGCAAGCGGAGGAGGAGCCGGTGGCAGAGCAACAGGTGGCCACCACACAATCCGCCGCAAAGCCTGAGCCCACCAAGCCCAAGCTGGCCGCCGAGATTCCGCCACCCACCCTTGCCGCCATCGGCAGCAAGCCCGAGGCTGCCGCCAAAGCGGCTGCCCCGGCCAAGCCCAAACCGCAACCGGCCAAGGTTGCCGCGAAGCGCAGCGCGCCGTCGCAGGTAGCAGAAGACGAGGACGACGATGAAGCGCCGCTGACGGCGGACATGATCCTGGCCCGGCAGATCTACCATTCAATGCTGCTGCGCCACACGTTCAAGTACATTCGCTATCCGAAGCGTGCCCAGGAGCGCGGCCAGGAAGGCAGCGTGCGCCTGAACGTGACCATCGACTCCAACGGCCGCGTGCAAGAAGTGGAAACCCTGCAGGAATCCCGCTATGCCAGCCTCAACCGCGAAGCCCGCGAAGCTGTCGAGCGCGCCGGCCCCTATCCGGCCGCGCCGCCGCAGCTGGCCCGCAACAACTACCGCTTCTCGGTGCCGATCACCTTCCGCCTGCCGGACTGATCTGCTCCCTGAACGCCAACGAAGCCCCGCACCCGCGGGGCTTTTTGTTTACCCATCTGGCCTTTTATCGCGAACAGGCTCCCGCTAACCGCAGCCCGGTTGCCCCCCAAGGGCGCAACGACTTACTATGGCTGCGGAATAATCAGCCCAACAAAGGCCAACAATGAATAAATTACTGCTATCTCTCGCCATCGCCGGCATAGTGGCCGGCTGCTCCAAGTCTGAAGCGCCGCAAACCCAACAGAGCGCCAACGATACCGCTACTAGCGCCGCGGTACAGCAGGCAGAGCTCGGTTCCGGCATCGACCTCGAGGCCATGGACACCGACGTTCGCCCGCAGGACGATTTCTTCGCTTACGTCAACGGCACCTGGCTGCAGAACACCGAGATTCCCGCAGACAAGTCGCGCTGGGGCGGCTTCTCGATCCTGCGCGACAAGAGCACCGAGCAGGTCAAGGCACTGATCATGGAAGCCGGCGAGAACGCCAGCAGCACCGGTGCCAAGCAGATCGGCGATCTGTACAACAGCTTCATGAATGAAAAGCTGATTGAGGAAAAAGGCCTGGCGGCGCTCAAAAGCGAGCTCGCTAAGGTGGATGCGATCAAAACCCGCACCGACCTGACCGATTATTTCGCCTACGCCGACACTGTTGGCTACGACGCCCCCTTCGGCGCCTTCATTTATCAGGACATGAAGGATGTGGAGAACTACATCGCCTTCATGTGGCAGGCCGGCCTCGGTCTCCCCGACCGCGACTACTACTTCGACGACTCCGAAAAGGGCCAGAAGCTGCAGCAGGCCTACATGGACTACCTGGTAAAAGTACAGCAGCTGGCCGGCCTGGAAGAGGCCAAGGGCTATGCGGACAAGATCTACGCACTGGAAAAAAGCCTGGCCGAACATCACCGTTCGCGGGTCGACAACCGCGATCCGGACAAGTACTTCAACAAAAAATCCGTACAGGAACTGGCCGAGCTGATGCCGGATGTTGACTGGGACAGCTACCTGCCCAAGGCCATGCTGGACAAGGCCGACAATATCGTCGTCGGTCAGCCGGAATACCTGCAGGCCGCCAACGACGTCATTGCCGACACTGACATGGCTACCTGGCGCCGTTACCTGAAAGTCAAGGTAATGGGCTCCATGGCCCCGTACATGCACAGCGAGCTGGCCCAGGCACACTTCGACTTCTACAGCACCGCGGTGCGCGGCGTCGAGCAGATGGAGCCGCGCTGGAAGCGCGCCGTACAGTTCGTCAACGGTTCCGTCGGTGAACTGGTGGGCAAGCGCTATGTGGAAAAACACTTCCCGCCGGAAGCCAAGGCGCGCATGGTCGAACTGGTGGACAACCTGAAGGCGGCCTACCGCGAATCCATCGAGTCCCTGCAGTGGATGGGTGAAGAGACCAAGAAGGAGGCGCTGGACAAGCTGGCCAACTTCACCACCAAGATCGGCTATCCGGACAAGTGGCGCGACTACAGCGACCTGGAAGTAAGCGCCGACGACCTGGTGGGCAACGTGCTGGCAGCCAACCTGTTTGAAACCAGCTACGAGCGCGGCAAACTGGGCAAACCACTCGACCGCACCGAGTGGGGCATGTCGCCGCAGACGGTCAATGCCTATTACAACCCGGCGATGAACGAGATCGTATTCCCCGCCGCCATTCTGCAGCCGCCGTTCTTCAACATGCAGGCCGACGACGCAGTCAACTACGGCGGTATCGGCGGTGTGATCGGTCACGAAATCGGTCACGGTTTCGACGACAAGGGCAGCAAGTTCGACGGCAAGGGCTACCTGAACAACTGGTGGACCGACTCCGACCGTGAAAACTTCGAGCACCTGACCGGCAAGCTGGTAGCGCAGTACAACGGCTATGAACCGATCGACGGCGAGCACATCAACGGTGAGCTGACCCTCGGTGAAAACATCGGCGACCTGTCCGGTCTCGGCATCGCCTACAAGGCCTACAAGATGTCTCTCGATGGCCAGGAAGCGCCGATTATCGACGGCTTTACCGGCGACCAGCGCCTGTTCATGGGCTGGGCCCAGGTGTGGCGCAGCAAGATCCGCGACGAGGCCCTCAGTGAGCGTCTGAAGACAGACCCGCACTCCCCGGCCGAGTATCGCGTGAAGGGCGTGCTGCCCAACATCTCCGCGTTCTATACCGCTTTCGAAGTCCAGGAAGGCGACGGTATGTACCTGCCGGAGGAAGAGCGCGTGGTGATCTGGTAAGTCGCCGGATCCCCGTCTCAGAAAAGCCCCGCCCTGCGGGGCTTTTTTGTGTGTGCGGTTACAGTCCTTCAAGAGGCGCAGATACGGCGTTCAAATCGACTACGAATTGCACCGCACGCGTTATGCTTTGCCACTGTCCTTGTGTCAGTAGTCATACCAGCCCTAATCATGGGAGCGCCAGCCGATGCCGGAATCCGTGGATCAGTTCATCCAGTGGGTGGAATCCCGCAACCCGCACGAGCCCGAATTTATCCAGGCAGTGCAGGATCTCACCTGCGATGTATTCGATCTTTACACGGGCACCGAAGCCTGGCGCGACGCAGCAGTACTCGAACGACTCAGCGAGCCAGACCGCACTATTTCTTTCCGGGTCTGCTGGGAGGATGACGAGGGTAATGTGCACGTCAATCGCGGCTGGCGCGTGCAGTACTGCGGCGTCATCGGCCCCTACAAGGGCGGTATTCGCTTTCACCCATCTGTGAACGAATCGATCCTCAAATTTCTCGCGTTCGAACAGACCTTCAAGAATGCCCTCACCGGACTCCCTATCGGCGGCGGCAAGGGGGGCTCCGATTTCAATCCGCGCGGCCGCTCCGATCGCGAAATCATGCGTTTCTGCCAGGCCTTCATGAACGAACTGTACCGGCATATCGGCGAGAATACCGACGTACCCGCCGGCGACATCAACGTCGGCCGCCGCGAGATTGGTTATTTATTCGGTCAGTACCGCCGCCTGGCCAATACCTTCAGCGGCGCTCTCACCGGTAAAGATATCGAGTTTGGCGGCAGTCATGTGCGGATGGAGGCCACCGGTTACGGCTTGATTTTTTTCCTCCGCTGCATGCTCAGCCAGCAGGATGAAGACCTCAAGGGCAAGCGCGTCGCCATCTCCGGCGCCGGCAATGTGGCCCTGCACGCGGCACAGAAAGCGATCGAACTGGGAGCCACGGTCATTACCCTCTCCTCCAGCAAGGGCACCCTGTTCAATACAGACGGTATCCCCGCAGAGCAGGTGGACAAGGCCATCGAACACCGCGGCGGCTCCACAAAAATCTTGCAACATATTCAGGAAACTTCGGGCGGTGAGTGGCGCGACAACTGCAAACCCTGGCAGACCCCATGCGATATTGCCCTGCCTTGTGCCACGCAAAATGAACTCGACGAGGACGATGCAAAGTCACTGGCCGCTAATGGCACCCGCTTCGTGGCCGAGGGAGCAAATATGCCGTGCACGGCCGCCGCGGTGCGGCTACTGCGCGAACGGCGTATCATCCACGCTCCCGGCAAGGCCTCCAACGCCGGCGGCGTGGCACTGTCCGGCCTCGAAATGGCCCAGAATGCCTCCTTCACCCGCTGGGAAGAGGAGCGCCTGTGCGAGGAACTCGTCGATATCATGCAGGCGATCCATCGCCAGTGCCTCGAGAACACCGAAGCGCAGGACGGCTATCTCAATTATCACGAGGGCGCCAACCTCGCCGCGTTCCAGCGGGTCGCAAGGGGTCTGGTCGCCCAGGGCGTCGGCTGAAGCGGTTCAGTTGCACATTGCGGATGCGGTAACGACAGCGGAGCACAACTCGCGTCAACCGCGCATAAATCGCGTACTATTGGGGCCATAAAAAAGACGGAGATCCAGCCATGGCCCACAATCAGTTCGAGCTTCTGGCCAGCCGCCGCTTTCTGCCATTTTTCCTGACCCAGTTTCTCGGCGCCTTCAACGACAATGTGTTCAAGAATGCACTGATCGTGATGATCGCCTTTCGCCTCGCCGCCAGTGAGGCCAACGCGCTGATCAATCTGGCCGCGGGCTTGTTTATCCTGCCGTTCTTCCTGTTTTCCGCCACCGCCGGGCAGCTGGCCGATAAATACGACAAAAGCCGCCTGATCCGCCTGATCAAACTGGCGGAAATCGGCATCGGCGCCTTTGGCGTCGCGGCACTGGTCAGCGGCAACAATGCCCTGTGCCTCAGCGTACTGTTTCTGCTCGGCGTGCAATCGGCCTTCTTCGGCCCGGTGAAGTACGCAATCCTGCCGCAACACTTGAAGAAATCCGAACTGGTGGGCGGCAACGCGCTGGTGGAGATGGGCACCTTCGTCGCTATTCTCGGCGGCACCATCGTCGGCGGTTTGCTGGCGGGCATGACCGATGCCGGGGAGAACGGCATCCTCTACCTCGCTCTGGTGATAATGGGGGCGGCGATGTGCGGCTATATGGCCAGCCGCGCCATCCCCAGGGCCACGGCTCCCGCGCCGGAACTGAAGATCAACTTCAATCCGGCCACACAGACTATGCGCGTACTGCGCGAAGCCGCCAAAACGCCGGCCGTTTTCTACGCGATTATCGGTATCTCCTGGTTCTGGCTGCAGGGTGCCGCCTACCTGACACAGATTCCGAGCTTTACCAAGAACGTACTCGGTGGCAGCGAATCGCTGGTAACCCTGCTGCTGTGCGCCTTTACCATCGGCGTCGCACTGGGCTCCCTGCTGTGCGAGCGCCTCTCCGGCGGCCGCATCGAGCTGGGGCTGGTACCGCTTGGTGCCGCCGGGCTGACACTGTCGGGTATTGTCCTCGGCGCCGTCGGCAGCAGCTTCACACCGCTGGTCGAACCAACCCTGGCCAATTTCTGGATCAGCGAAGGTTCGCTGTCGATTCTCACCTGCCTGACCCTGATCGGTATCTTCGGTGGTTTCTACATAGTGCCCCTCTACGCGATGATGCAGGAGCGCTCCGAGGCATCGATCCGCGCGCGCATCATTTCCGTCAACAATGTACTGAACGCGCTGTTCATGGTGATCGCCGCGATACTGGGCATCATCTTCCTGAACCTGTTGCAGGCGACCATTCCCCAGTTCTTCATGATCATCGCCGTGATGAACGCGGCCGTGGCAATCTTCGTGTTCAGCAAGGTACCGGAATTCGCCATGCGCCTGCTGATCTGGCTGTTGTCGCATACCATGTACCGGGTAAAACACGAGGGGCTCGAGCAGATTCCCGCCGAGGGCCCGGCAATCATCGCCTGCAACCACGTAAGCTACGTGGACGCCCTGCTGCTGGCCGGTGCGGTGCGCCGCCCGATTCGCTTCATTATGTACAAGCCGATTTACGAGATTCCGGTACTGCACTTTATCTTCCGCACTGGTCGCGCGATTCCGATCTGCTCCAAACAGAAGGATCCGCAGGGCTATGCCCGCGCATTTGAAGAGATCGAGCAGGGGCTGAAAGATGGCGACCTGCTGTGTATTTTCCCCGAGGGCCAGCTGACCAAGGACGGGGAAATGCAGCCGTTTAAGGCCGGCATCGAGAAAATTCTGCAAAGAAACCCGGTGCCGGTGATTCCAATGGCGCTGCGCGGTCTCTGGGGCAGCTTCTTCAGCCACAAGGGCGGCAACGCCTTTACTACCTGGCCGAAGAGATTCTGGTCCCGGGTGAGCGTAGTGGCCGGTAAGCCACTGGATGCCGGCACGGCCAAGCCGGATCACCTGCAGCAGGTAGTTCTCGGCTTACGGGGCGAACAACTCTAACTACACGGCTATGACAACAGCACTCCGTTGTCGCCGAATTAAATAAGAATACGTACCAAGGCTTTTATACATGCAATTTATGAAGATATTCGTCGCCCCGATACTCGCGCTAACGGCAACAACCACCGTCGCCGCAGAGTTCGCCAAGGGACCGCTGATCGGTCAATACGGCGCGCACGCGGAAGTCAAACAGACGCAGCCGCTGAGTGGAAAGGAATCGTTCAAGGTAGCTTTCGATGTCGCCGAGCAGGGCGATACCGGCAAAGTGAACCGAAAAATAGAGAGTCTCGCCCGCTTCCTGAACATGCACGCCGGGGCCGGCATACCCGCGGAAAATATCCATCTCGCGCTGGTGGTCCATGGCAAGGCCGGGTTTGACCTGCTCAACGATGCCAGTTACAAAGCGCGCTTTGGCACCGAGAACCCGAATACTCCGCTGCTGCAGGAACTGCTGAAGAACAAGGTTCGCATCATTATCTGCGGCCAGTCGGCCGCCTATCACGGCATCGAAAATTCACAACTCCAGAGCGGAGTGGAAACTGCCCTCTCGGCAATGACCGCCCACGCGTTACTGCAGCAACAGGGCTACACCGTTAACCCGTTCTAAGTCGACGATCTCTCGGGGCAACGTAACGGCTAGCGGGGTCAACCAATAGCCGGCCCCGATTATTTCCACAGGTCACTCTTGGCGGACGTCGATCCGGTACAGTCCCCGGTAGGGTTCGACGCTGAACTTAACTGGCAGGAACTGCTCGATCAGCCATATCACGGTCCGCGCGTGCTGGCTCACCTTGCGCACCAGGAGTCGCGAGGTCCCATGGGCCTGCGCGGCGTAGATCAGCAGCTGGTCGCAGGCATGAATATCCACGGCGGCCCCCGCTTCCAGTTCGGCGCGCAGTGAACAGCCGGCGTCTTCCCCCAAACGCTCGGCCGGCACGCCGCGCTCGGCCACGGCTGCCGCGCCCAATACCGCCTGTTCGGTTTCGGCCGCCAGTACCACGGCCCCGCCCGTGCCAAACGCCTCGGTATCCCCCAGCACCTTGACGTCAATCTGCACCGCACCGAGATCGGCCAGGACTCCGCGTGCCGCCGCTGCCATACGCTCGGGAATATGCAAAGGCAGGTGGGCGATATGAGCCACACCGCTGATTTGCCGCAGCACACCCGGCCGCTCGGCCAACAGTGGCCGCGGCGAGTGGCACGGCGCTACTTGCAGCTGCACCAGCCCGCCGCCCCTCGGATAGTAACCATGGCGGACCGTCCCGACACGCACGCTGATTCCCATGCGCGCGAGCCACGGCAGAAATACCATACGCAAGTAATCCACCGGCGGCGCCATCTTCACGTCGGTGCCTCCCGTGATGGACAGATTCACTGTTCCATCGGCACGAAGCGCCACCGGCAGCAATGCCTGCAGCACCAGTACTATGCTGCCGGCGGTGCCGACATCAAAATGGTAATCACCAGCGCGAATCCGGTCCGGCCGGTAGTAAACCTCCGTCGCGCCGAGTTCGGCACCTTCGAGCGAGCCACCGGCGACCTCAGCCACGGCCCGCAGCGCCGTCAGATGCTGCGCCATCAGCCCTGGCCTGGCTCGTCTGGCACGGATGTTCGTGAGATTAAGTGGACGACCGCTGATTGCGGCCAAGGCCACCGCATAACGGCTCAGCTGACCGCCGCCCTCACCGAAGCTTCCGTCAATGACCAGCCAGCTCACCGCAGCACCTCCTTGAGTTCCAGGGCGCACCGCACAGTACGGCCGGTGGCGGTCGACGTCGACATAGCCCCGCGCGCCTGCTGCTGCGGATACACCGGCAGCATGTCCCTATATGGAACTAAACCTTGCCCCTGGCAGCGAACCTATTTCTCTTCCTTAAACCGCAGCTAAAACCAGAGAAAAAATGTGTTTCACCCTGAAAAAAAGAAAATAACCAACTGTCACTTGGCAGCGTCAATCATTTGAATCGTTTTTTCTTCCACTTCTTTTCCTACTTTTTTCAGCTCGGCGTCATCTGACAGGCTTTCGAGCATTTTCGCCGGCTTTATCAATCCCATTTTTGTCACGCCGTCCTGCGTATAGACTGAAATACGACACGGCAAAGCCATATTCAGCCTCATATCAACGCTCAATACCTTGGCCGCCTGAGCCGGGTTGCAAACCTCCAAGACCTTGCACTGCTCAGAAAAGTCTTCTCCTTTTTTCCGCAAGGTTTCGCCCAGATCGTGAATATGCAAAACACCAAAGCCAAGGTTTTTGACGGACTCTTCCAGGTCGGCCACGGCAGTTTCAAATGGCTTGGCGGTTTCTACGACGTAATACATAGCGTTCTCCGAATTCTTTATTCGAGGCTCAGAAATTTTCGCAGGTTAGCTGACGGCACGTCCGCCACCGGGGGGCTTTACTCGTATCAATCAATGGCAACGAAGAAGCCAGGTGAATCGTCAGCAGATTCATCAGGCAATGCTGGTGGACAAGCGGTCCTGCGGATGTTTGATGAGCTTAGTTGCCGGAATCGTGACGTGCCAGAGTCAACCGGCCGTCGGCGCTTCATCCGCTGGCGACGCCTATAAACCAGCAGCTAAAGCGGGAAATGGGGTTTGTGTTGCGCAGACTTGAACGCTGGGCGCACACGAGCCACCAAAGCCGATCATTCGAAGGTAGGGCCTGCCTCATTTCTCGCCGAGCATAAAAAAGCCCCGCACTCTGGCGGGGCTCTTTGGGGATTGGCGGAGCGGCTTCTCGGAACATTTACCAAGTCACAACAGGGGCTTCAGTGCTCGGTCGGCACCCGCCCCAGATCGCCTTCCATTTCCACAGTCAGGAAGGACATCACCACCCAGGCGGCAACGTTCTGCTGCAGGATCTTCGGATCCACCTTGTCCAGGGTATCGTTCGGCGTATGGTGGTAGTCAAAGTAATCGCTGCCATCCTGGTAGAGGCCGAAGGCCGGCACGCCCTGGGCGACGAAGACACTACTGTCCGGACCACCGCTGGACTTGTTGTTGCCGCGCTCGATACCGAGCGGTGCCAGCAATTGCATAATCTGATCGGCAATGGCGAATTTGCTCTCCGGCAGGCGGGTGTCGAAGCGCCAGATCTTGCCGGCACCGAAGTCGGACTCGGATACCGCGACGATGTTATCCAGCTCGCTGCGGTGCGCGTCTACATACTGCTTGGCGCCCACCAGGCCGATTTCCTCGGCGCCGTACAGCACCACGCGCAGCGTGCGGCGCGGGCGCTGGGGCAGTTCGGCGATCAGGCGCGCGGTTTCCATGACGATCGCCACGCCGGCGCCGTCATCCAGTGCGCCGGTGCCCTCGTCCCAGGAGTCCAGGTGAGCACCGATAATCATCACCTCTTCCGGCTTCTCGCGACCGGTAATCTCACCGATCACATTGAAGGACGGGCCGTCCTCCAGGCGCTGGTTGTGCACATCGAGCTTTACTTCCACCGGCTTGCCACGCTTGAGCATGGCTTCCAGCAAATTGGCATCCGGCGCCGACAGCGCCAGCGCCGGCACCGGGTTTTCCACGCCGTCGATGGACATCATGCCGGTGTGCGCAAAGCGGTCCGAGTCTGTGCCCACGGAGCGGATCAGCAGCGCGGCGGCGCCCTTCTCGGCGGCGGCGCGCATCCCCTTGCTGCGTCCACCCACCGCGGGGCCGTAACCCTCGCCGGTGCGGGCGCGCTCCATCCGCTTGTTGATAAAGGCGATTTTGCCCTTCACCTTGCGCGCCGGGGCCTTCATCAGTGCCTCCACGTCCGCGAACTCGACAATCTCGGCGGAAACACCGCCTTCCGGCGTGCCCACACTGTAACCGAGGGAAGTCACCACCAGCGGCTGCGGGAAAGGCGCCACCACGCGCGCGTGGGCATGACCGCGATTCCAGCGCGGCACTTCGATCTGCTCGGTGTAGACGCGGTCAAACCCCAGCGCCTTCATTTTTTCCTGGGCCCAGGCCACCGCGCGGCGGTCGCCCTCGGAGCCGGCCGGACGCGGGCCGACTTCCACGGTCAGGGATTCGACGATGCTGTAGGCATCGGAAGATTCCAGCGCGCGGTCGCGCAGCACTTCCGCAACAGACAGGTCTTCTTGAGTCAGCGGCTTGGCCTGTGCCGCGGTCACGGCCAGCGCCGCGATCAATCCCCCGGTCAGGGTCAGTAATGGTCTGAACATGCTGTAATCCTTGGTTAAAGCTCGTTGGATTATTGTTTTATTTGTCGATTCCGGCGGCCAGTAATCGGCGCCGCACCTGGCGCAGGCGCTCGAGGCCGGCATCGGTGAATAGATAGGGCGAACCACCGGTGTATTCGCCCTCCTCGATTTCCAGGCACTCGAGGCGCAGCTGCTCCAGCAGCGGATCGTGGCGCATCGGGTAGCCGATAAGTACCCGCCACTCGTTGTCGTCGGCCTGGCCGGCGATCACGTCTTCCAGTCCCTTGAGAAAGTCCTTGCGGTCGATACGGAAGCGCGGCGTGCGCATATGCATCAGCCCCCAGATTATCAGGGCGAAGACGCAAAAGGAAAGCAGCAGGGTAACTAGCAGCGTCATTAGATCAGGCCTCCAGCAACAGCTTGATCGCCACCGCGATGGTGGCGAGGATGATGACCGGCTTGATCAGCCGCGCGCCGCGGGAGATGACCAGGTTGGAGCCTAGCCGCGCGCCGATAAACTGGGCCACCGACATACTGATGGCGAGTGACAGCAGCAGGTGACCGCCGAGCATGAATATCACCATTGACGTGGTGTTGGTGGCCAGCACCAGCGGTTTCGTGTGCGCGGTGGCCTTGCGCATGTTGTAGCCGAGCAGCGCGGCGAAGGCCAGCGCGTAGATGGAGCCCATGCCCGGGCCGAAGAAACCGCCATAAAAGCCGATACCGCCGCCGACCAGAATGTTGAACAGGCCGTTACCCATGCGCGGCCTGGAATCCAGATCGGAGATGCGCGGCGAGAACATGAAGTAGAGCGCGATCGCTATCAGCAGTATCGGCAGCAGGGTTTTCAGTTGCTCGCCGCCGAGCTGGGTGACACTCCAGGTCCCCAGTACCGAGCCGGCAATCGCCGCCAGCAGGCCCGGCCACAACGGGCGCAGGTCCAGGTGCCCTTTCTGGAAAAAGTTGATCGTCGACGACAGGGTGCCGAACACACTCTGGAACTTGTTGGTGCCCAGCGCGTCCAGCGGCGGCACGCCGGCCCACAGCAGCGCCGGCAGGGTGATAATGCCACCGCCGCCGGCAATGGCACTGATAAAGCCCGCGGCAAAGGCCACCGCGGTCAGTATCAGGTAGACAGTTATTGAGAGGTCGCCGGTCAATTCCGCCACGGAGTGCCCTACGGGAGGGGTTAATTGCCCTCGATAAAATCGGTCTGTTTTTCCGGGTTGCAGCCCTGGTACTTGCTGAAGCGGCGCTGCACCTCCCGCATATCCACCTCCAGATCCCCGGTCGGGCGATAGACGGAGTCAACACAGATACGCTTGTTGGGAAAATCCCAGGCGATGATCAGAATCGGCACGTTGGCGGCGTAGGCGATACGCAGGAAGCCGTTTTTCCACTTGGTGACTTTCTTGCGCGTGCCCTCCGGCGTAATACCCACCCACATCTTTTCGTTTTCGCGGAACTGGTTGGCCACCTGCTTGGCCATACCACCCGGCGCGGAGCGGTCCGTGGGAATGCCACCGAGCCACATGAACAGGGTTTTGAACGGGAAGAAAAAGGCTTCCTTCTTCATCATCCAGGAAATCTTCGCCCGTAGCGCCAGGATAAACGGCATGGCGACGACAAAATCCCAGTTGGAAGTGTGTGGAGCCAGTGCCACCATCAGTTTTTTCTCCGGCGGAAACTCGCCGTCGATGCGCCAGCCGAGCATTTTTACGACCAGCAGGCCGATGCCCTTGGTAAACCAGTTGCCGATGCGCGGCATTTCTTCGGGTAGTTGTTTTGGAATGCTCACGTTTATGGTCTCTCAAATAACTGCCAGATCGCCTGACCTGTTAGTGCTCACGTGTGGCGTAGAAGCGGATATCCGGATAGCGCTCTTCCGCCAGCTGCAGGTTGACCCGCGTCGGTGCCAGGTAGGTCAGGTGACCGCTGCCGTCCAGGGCCAGGTTGGTACTGGCCTTGCGCTTGAAGTTCTCCAGTTCCTTGGCGTTGTCACTATCCACCCAGCGCGCGGTATTCACGTTCACGTTTTCGTAGATGGCTTCCACCTTGTATTCGTCCTTCAGGCGATAGGCCACCACCTCGAACTGCAGCACCCCCACGGCACCGACGATGATGTCGTTGTTGTCCAGCGGGAAGAACACCTGGGTCGAGCCCTCCTCGGACAGCTGCTGCAGCCCCTTCTGCAGCTGCTTCAGCTTCAGCGGATCTTTCAGCCGGATGCGGCGGAAGAGTTCCGGCGCAAAATTGGGAATGCCGGTGAACTTGAGGCTCTCGCCCTCGGTAAAGGTATCGCCGATCTGGATGGTGCCGTGGTTGTGTAGGCCGATGATGTCGCCGGCGATAGCTTCTTCCACATGGGTACGGTCGCCGGCCATGAAGGTCACCGCGTCGGCAATCTTCACATCCTTGCCGATGCGCACGTGTTTCATTTTCATACCGCGGCTGTAGGTACCGGAGCAGACGCGCATAAAGGCGATACGATCGCGGTGCTTCGGATCCATGTTCGCCTGGATCTTGAACACGAAGCCGCTGAACTTGTCTTCGTTCGGTTCGACTTTACGCTCGTTGGTGTCGCGCGGCTGCGGACCCGGCGCCCACTCGACGAAGCCGTCGAGCATCTCGCGCACGCCGAAGTTGCCGAGCGCGGTGCCGAAGAACACCGGCGTCAGCTCGCCGGCCAGATAGGCGTCCAGATCGAATTCATGGGTGGCGCCGCGCACCAGCTCGATCTCCTCGCGGATATCGTCGGCGTACTCGCCCAGCAGTTCGGTCGCCTCGGCGGAGTCCAGCCCCTTGACCTGGATGTCGTCGGGTATCGTGTGGCCCTGGCCCTGCTTGAACACGTGAATGGTGTCGGTGTAGAGGTTGTAGACGCCCTTGAAGCCCTTGCCGGAACCCAGCGGCCAGTTGATCGGCGCTGCCTGGATATTCAGCACTTGCTCGATCTCGTCCATCACCTCGATCGGGTCGCGGATATCGCGGTCGAGCTTGTTGATAAACGACAGGATCGGCGTGGTGCGCAGTCGACAGACGTTCATCAGCTTGATGGTGCGGTCCTCGACGCCCTTGGCGCCGTCGATCACCATCAGTGCGGAATCCACAGCGGTCAGTACCCGGTAGGTGTCCTCGGAGAAGTCCTCGTGACCCGGGGTGTCGAGCAGATTGACGGTGCGGCCCTTGTAGGGGAACTGCATCACCGAGGAGGTCACCGAGATACCCCGCTCCTGCTCCATGGTCATCCAGTCGGAGCGCGCATGGGGGCCCTTCTTGCCCTTTACCGAGCCGGCCAGCTGGATCGCATTCCCGAACAGCAGCAGCTTTTCGGTCACCGTCGTCTTACCGGCGTCCGGGTGGGAAATGATCGCGAAAGTGCGGCGGCCGTTATAGCCCGCCAGGGAAGAACTCTGACCCATAATCTAGATTTGATAACTCGGTGTTGTGCGGAAAAGCAAGGCGCGCATTATACACGTCGGCAGCGGCCTAAGGGGGCTGGTAGACTGCGGAATTTGGGCCCTGGAACCAGGACGAACCAGCGAAGTTCAGGAGGTGAACCATGAGTCGGGAACGCTTACAGGCAGTGCGGGACGAACTGGCGCGGCAGGGGGTGCAGGCCTTCCTGGTGCCGCGCGGGGACGAATACCAGAATGAGTATGTGCCCGCCGCCGACGAGCGCCTGGCCTGGCTGACCGGTTTTACCGGCTCCGCCGGTATGGCGGTGGTCGGGGCAGAGCATGCGGCGCTGTTCGTTGACGGGCGCTACACGCTACAGGCCCAGCAGCAGCTCGGTGACCAGCCGATCGACCAGGAGAACCTGGACAACAGCGTCATCGCCGACTGGCTGTGTGCGCAACTGAAGGATGGCCAGTCACTGGGATACGATCCGCGCCTGCACACGGAGCCAGGCCTCGCCCTGCTGAAGAAGCGCCTCGGCGAGCGCGATATCGCCCTGCGGCCACTGGAGCAGAACCCGATCGACGCCGTCTGGAGCGACAGACCGGCAACCCCCTGTGGTCCGGCGCGCCCGCACCCCCACACTTTTACCGGTGAGCACTCCAAGGACAAGCGCGAGCGCATCGCCGCGCTGCTGGCGGACAAGCGCGCCGACGCCCTGTGGCTGCCCAACCCCGAGGTGTGCGCCTGGCTGTTCAATATCCGCGGCAGTGACGTACCGCACCTGCCGGTAGCCCTGGCCAGCGCCCTGCTCTACCGCGACGGCAGCGCCACCCTGTACCTGGCCGAAGAGGCGGTCAGCGAGGCGCTGATCGAGCACCTGAATAGCGATGTGGATATCGTCAGCGACAAGGACGCACTGTTCACCGCCGCCAAGCGCCACCATGTATCCAAGGTTTGGGTAGATCCACGGATCACCAACTGCTGGACACTGCAGCAGCTGCGCGCACTCGACATAGAACTACTGCAGGAACCGGATCCCATTACCGCGGCCAAGGCGTGCAAGAATGCGGTGGAGCTGGCCGGCTCCCGCGCCGCCCATGAGCGCGACGGCGCCGCCCTGTGCGAATTCCTCGCCGAATTGCCGGATGCGGTTGCCGCCGGCGCTCCCGATAACAGCTTCGGCGAACTGGAGGCGGTGCAGTTGCTGCGCGCCAAACGCGAACAGCGCGAGGGCTTCGCCGACGACAGCTTCGACTCCATCTCCGGCTACGGGCCGAACGGCGCCATCGTGCATTACCGGGTCAATCGCGAGTCCAGTTTGCCGCTGCAACCGGAGGGCATCTATCTGATCGACTCCGGCGCCCAGTACCCGGACGGCACCACCGACGTGACCCGCACCGTGGCCCTGGGCGACTTCCCCGCCCACGCCCGCGACCACTTTACCCGCGTACTCAAGGGGCATATCGGCATCGCCACGCTGCGCTTTCCCAAGGGCACCTGCGGCGAGCAGATAGACGCCTTTGCACGGAAATCGCTGTGGGATGCGGGCCTCGACTACGCCCACGGTACCGGCCACGGCGTCGGCAGCTTTCTCAGCGTGCACGAGGGGCCGCAGCGCATCGGCAAGGTGAGCTCCGGCGTGGCTCTGCAGCCGGGCATGATCCTGTCGAACGAGCCGGGCTTCTACCTCACCGGCCAGTACGGCATCCGCATCGAAAACCTGATTTTCGTGAAAGAGAGCGAGCCGCATCACGGCTTCCTCGAGTTCGAGGAGCTGACGCTGGCACCAATCGAAAGGAAACTGATCGACGCGGACCTGCTGACGGAACAGGAAAAAGACTGGCTGAACAACTATCACCAGCGGGTGCGGGAGACACTGATGCCGCTGGTGAATGAAAAGACCCAGGCCTGGCTGCAGGAAGCCACACAGCCCATCGGTTGAGCACGGGATTTTCAGATTCGTCGCTCCGGACTCGATTCGGGGCCCGGCTTCGGAGCTTAGCAACGGCTCGGTGCCGCAAGCCTGGATACCGGCCCGCGCCGGTATAACGATGTAGAGACTTAGTCCGCAGCCAGCTGCTGCTTCGCTCGCAAGAACGGCACCAACTCCCGCAGCACCAGCTCGCTCACTCGCGGCTCGAGGGCGTGCGCCATGCCCGGAATCGCCGCGAAGCGCGCAGCGGGAATCTTCTCGGCGGTGTCGCGACCGTGGGCAATCGGCAATAGCGGATCCGCCTCGCCGTGCACCACCAGGGACGGCACGGTTATCTGCTCCAGCAGCGGCGAGCGATCGCCATTGGCCATGATGGCCTGCAGTTGTCGCAGCATACCCGGGCCGTAACTGCCGCGGTTGGCCACTCGTCGCGCCAGATTGCGCGCGTGTACCTCGTCGAAAAATTGCGGCGAGCCAATCGCGCGGGCGATAAAGACACCGTTCTGGATCCGCTGCGCACGAGAATCGGCACCTTGCGCGGCCAATGCCAATGCCTCTATCGCCTCGGGCTTCGACTCCGGCAGCTCCGGCGCACCGGAACTCGACATGATCGAAGTCATGCTGCTGACTCGCTGCGGGTATTCGGCCGCGATGATCTGTACGATCATGCCGCCCATGGAGGCGCCGACGATATGCGCGCGCTCTATCTGCAAATGGTCCAGCAGCCCCACGGCATCCGCAGCCATATCCTGCAGCGTGTAAGGCGGCTCGCCGGCGAGACCGACTTTCTGTTTCAGCAGCATCCACCACACCGGCGGTGCCGACAGTTCGTAAAACTTCTGCGACAGGCCGGCATCGCGATTGTCGAGCAACACCACGCGGTAACCGCTGTCAATGAGCCGCTGCACCAGCGTATCGCCCCAGTGCAGCATCTGTGCACCCAGCCCCATCACCAACAGCACCGGCTCGCCGTCCCGCGCACCCATGTCCTGGTAGGCGATAGAAACTCCCTGGATTTCGGCAAAATGAATCGGGTGGCGATCGAAAGGATTGTCCTGCGCGGCATTGGCGCAAAGTGCCGTCAGTGCGAGAAAAACCGCGGCAAAAACTACAGCGTATCGGCGCATATCCTGTGCCCCTCCTGTTGACGTAAGCGGTTACTGGACCGGCAATGTTACGCGATCCTCGCCGTCCGCGGCTCGACTGATAATATCCCGTCGCAGCCACCAGCAGGCCAGGGCCCCGAGTAGCAGGTTGGCTATCGCCGTCGCAGCGAACAGGCCGGTGATGCCCCACAACTGGTTCCCCAGCCAGGCCAGCGGCAGATAGATACCGAGTACGCGCAGGAAAGAAATCAACGTGGCGGGCAGCGGCCGTCCGAGACCGTTGAAGGCCGCATTGGCAGACATCACAAAGCCATAGCCGGCGTAACTGAACGGTACCAGCGTCAGGTAGGCGATCGCCACGGACAGCACTTCCGGCGAGTCACTGAACAACCGCACCAGTGACTCGCCGACAAAATACAGCACTACCGCCAGCGTCAAGCCGAACACGACACAGAAGCGCGCCAGTACGCGCACGGTTTCGCGCATGCGCTCTATCTTGCCGGCGCCGGCATTCTGCCCGATAAAGGGGCCGACCACTGACGACAGCGCATAGAAGACGATCAGCGCTACCGGTTCAATCCGCAGCGCCACCCCCAGCCCGGCCACGGCATCGGCGCCGTGCACCGCCACCAGCGCCACGACCACACCGCCGGCCATCGGAATAATCACGTTGGTCGCCACCGCTGGCAGACCGACGGCCAGTACTTTACGCCAGGATGCGAACAGCGAATCGAGATCCCAGCGCGGCGCCGCCATCAGGTGCTCACGGCGGATCAGGAAATACAGTGCGGCGCAAAAGCTGACTCCGCGGGCAATTACCGTGGAGATCGCCGCGCCCTGCAGCTCCAGCCGCGGGAAACCCAGCAGGCCGAATATCAGCAGCGGGTCCAGGATCAGGTTGAACAATGCCACCGCCACCATAATGCGCCCGGTCAACGCGCTATTGCCGATCGCACGCAGCGACGACAGGGCCACCATCGGCACTACCGCAAACACAGCCCCCAAAAACCACGGCACCATGTAGTCGGCAATCAGCGGCAGCATTTCCCCGCTGGCGCCGAGCAACCGGAACAGGGGCTCGATGGTAGCGAGGCCAACAACACTGATGCACAGCGCGACCAGCAGTGCCAGCAGGGATGCATCGGTGACCAAACGCCGCACCCGCTCGTGATCCCCGGCCCCATAGGCCCGCGCCACCGCCGATGAGGTACCGGCGCCGAGACCGATGGCGAAGCTGTTGATCACCATCACCACCGGGAAAGTAAAACTCATCGCCGCCAGCTGTGCCTTGCCCAGCTGCGCGACGAAATAGGTATCCACCACGTTGAAAGACATGGTGGCGAGAATGCCCCACACCATCGGCAGTGCCAGACGCTGCAGATGGCCGGCCACCGAGCCCTCGAGTAATGAGGGATTATTTTTGGATAACGCCATGAATAACTCTTCGCGGAAGATGGGAGTGTCTGCCAGACTGCAGCGGACAAATACGAATTTCGCAGTGCCGGTATTCTACCAGCACCGGTATGGCGGAGTATTGACAACGGAAGTAGCGCTACCGCAATCCCGACAATCGTTAGCGGGAGCGGCTCATCAACACGGCATCTTCGCGCGCACCGCGGTCCACCGGGTAGTAATTCTTGCGCAGTCCATCCTCGTGAAAACCCAGTTTGCGGTAGAGGGACAGGGCGGCGCGATTGGAAGCGCGCACTTCCAGCAACACACGACGGATTTCCGCCGGCAACTGAGCAATCAGCGCGGTGAGCAGCGCCGCGGCGATACCGCGCCGGCGCCAGTCCGGAGACACGGCCACGTCGAGTATCTCCGCTTCGTCAAACAACGTGGAGATCACGCAGCAGGCGATGGGCTCACTCTGCGGCGACAGCAGCAGCCAGCACCGATGACCGGCATCGAGGCTGTCGCGGTACTGCTTTTCGCTCCAGGGGAGGCTGTGGGCGCGGCGTGCCAGCTCGGCCATTGCGTTGCAGTCCGCTGCGCTGGCGGCGATCAGGTGGGCACCGGGAATGTCGAGCGCGGGAAGGGTGCGGGTCATTTGACCCCATTTTTCTCAGGGTGAGTGTGCTCGGGATAAGTCTGTTGCAGCAGCTGCCACAGGGCGCGTTTGCGCTGCGGTTCCAGCAGTAACTGGCTCAGGCTCGGCATCGCGATCACGCGAATACCGTTCCAGTCGTTCACCGGCTGCGCCAGCGGCACCGGCGCACAGAAATCGCGCGCTTCGCGCCCCATCAGCCAGATGGATTTCACCGGGCGGCGCGCACTGGCCGCCTCCAGCCAGCTGGAGCAGGTATCGCGCGCTTCAGAGGCATCGGCGGCGGGGCCAAAACGGTTTTCTGCCAGCGGCCAGCGCAGGCGGTCCTGCTCACGCGGCAGCTGGTGCCAGCCCAGCGCGCGGGCGATATTGTTGAACAGTGCCTCTACCGGCAGAGCGACGCCCGGCTCGCGGCTGTCCACCGCCAGCAGTTCCTCGCCCAGCCACCAGCAGCTGAGCACGAACGGCTGCACTTCCTGGCGCGGCGGCGCCACCTGGGATACCGGTGCGGCCTGGACGCCGGAACTGACCTTGGTCTGCTCGGTGAGCGCGCCGATGTCGCGCAGCACCTGCGCTTCCGATTCCCCGCCGGCGGATCCGGGGCCAGCCTCTGCGGGGGCGACCACCATCTGCGCCGCGGATTGCGGCAGGGGGTTTTTGACCGCCTCGCGCATCTGCTGCAGCGGCGTTGCCGGCTCGGGCTGCGCGGTTTCCGCCGGCGGTAGTTCCGCCTGGCGCGGCTGCGGCGCGAGCGGCAGCACAAAGCGCGGCATATAGCTGGCCACGCCCAGGACTGACAAATATTCCGCTCGCTGCAGTTCGTTCACTTACACGCCTTTCTTCTTGCGCTCTCCGCTGGCGAGCAAGTTTAACGCATCCAGGTAGGCCTGTGCGGAAGCGACGAGAATATCGGTATCGGCACCGACACCATTGACCAGCCGACCATCCCTTTCCAGGCGCACGGTCACCGAACCCTGGGAGTCGGTACCCTGGGTCACGGCATTGACCGAATAGAGTTTCAGGTCGGCCTTGCTGTCGGCGACGGCTTCGATGGCCTTGAAGGTGGCATCCACCGGACCGCTGCCGTAGGCTTCGGAGCGGTGCGACTCGCCATCGATCAACAGGCGCACATAGGCCTGCGGCATGGTGCCGATTTTGCTGCGCACCTCGAGATCTTCCAGCTGGAAGTGCTCCACCGGCGCCTCGGTACCCGCCACCAGCGAGTGCAAGTCCTCGTCAAAGATTTCGTGCTTCTTGTCCGCCAGCTCTTTGAAGCGCTCGAAGATCAGCTGGAATTCACCGGCATCCTCGAAGTGGATACCCAGTTCCTCGTAGCGCGCCTTGACCGCAGCGCGGCCGGAGTGCTTGCCCAGCACCAGGCGGTTGTGCCCCCAGCCCACATCCTGGGCGCGCATGATTTCGTAGGTCTCGCGGTGCTTCAGCACGCCGTCCTGGTGAATGCCGGACTCGTGCGCGAACGCATTGGCACCGACAATGGCCTTGTTCGGCTGCACCGGAAAACCGGTGATGGAGGACACCATGCGCGACGTCGGCACGATATGGGTGGCGTCGATCTGGGTTTCCACAGGGTAGAGATCCTGGCGGGTACGCACCGCCATCACTATTTCTTCCAGTGATGCATTACCGGCACGCTCGCCGAGGCCGTTGATGGTGCACTCGACCTGGCGCACGCCGTTCATCACCGCAGACAGGGAGTTGGCAACCGCCAGCCCGAGATCGTTGTGGCAGTGGGTGGAAAAGATTGCCTTGTCGGAGTTGGGCACGTTCTCGATCACACGCTTGAACATGGCCCCGTACTCGCCCGGCTCGCCGTAGCCAACGGTGTCCGGAATATTGATGGTGCCGGCACCGGCACTGATGACCGCCTCGATAATGCGGTACATGAATTCCGGCTCGGAACGGCTGCCGTCCTCGAGGGAGAATTCCACATCGTCCGTGAACTGGCGCGCGGTCTTCACCGCCTCCACCGCCTGGCGCAGCACGTCGTCCGGCTCCATCTGCAGCTTGTACTTCATATGGATCGGCGAGGTGGCGATAAAGGTGTGGATACGCGAGGCGTTGGCGTTCTTCAGCGCCTCGCCGGCGCGGATGATATCCGGGCCCACCGCGCGGGCCAGGCTGCATATGCGGGAATCCTTTACGGTCTCGGCGACGGCCTTCACCGCGTCAAAGTCGCCGGGGCTGGCGATGGCGAAGCCCGCCTCGATCACGTCGACACGCATACGCTCGAGCATGCGCGCGATGCGGATCTTTTCATCTTTGGTCATGGAGGCGCCGGGGCTTTGCTCGCCGTCGCGCAGAGTGGTATCAAAAATGACTAATTTATCTTTATTTGTACTCATTTTGGGCTCATCTCCTAATCTCGCACGAGGCTAAACAGCAGCTGCGTCGCTGTCTATGCATCAAAAAAATACAGTGTGGAATTCTGCCGGAGGGTATGGGAATAAAATTATATGCCGCAGCGCGGCAGTCGCAGCGAGAAAGCTAGGGCGCGATAGAGGTGCCAGGAATTGAAATGTTCAGTTTGCATGGCGGTTGCTGCGCGGGGTTGGAATTCGAGCATTATGCGCCCGCGCCAGCGGCGAGGTCAACAGGCGTCCTAATATCAACAAAAAAAGCATCAACAGATAGGATGAACATCCTAACAAACTCCCTATTGACCGCTATTTACCCCCAACAGCAGTCGATGCCCAAACGCTAATCATCGACGGAGGACCCCGAAACCGGCGCCCCTCCCCCAAGCTTTGCTAAAAAGGTCCACAACTGGCCGCGCAACTGCTCCACCTCCTGGGGAGAAACAGGAGAGTCGTCGAGCTGCCGGGTCACCCAGTCCTGTGCACGCGGTTTGAGCGCACGCCCGGCATCGGTGATCTCTACTAATGTTACGCGTTCGTCCCGGGCAGCCCGGCGGCGTATTACCAGGCCCCGCTGCTCCATGCGCTTCAGCAGCGGCGTCAGCGTACCGGAGTCCAGCATCAGTCGGCCGCCCAGGGCACCGACACTGAAATCTGTATCGTCGCGTTCGCCCGGTTGATCCCACTCCCACAGTACCAGCAGCACCAGGTACTGGGGATAGGTAATCCCCAGGTCCTGCAACATCGGCTGATAGGCGCGGGTCATCGCACGGGATGCCGCATACAGGGCAAAACAAAGCTGCCGGTTGAGCGCCAGTGCCCCGTTGTCGTGGTCACATATCGTCATCAGAGCAGCTGCTCGATTTCCGTTTCCAGCGCTTCCGGCTTGTCTTTGGGGGCGAAGCGCTTCACTACCTGGCCATCCCGATTGACCAGGAACTTGGTGAAATTCCACTTGATCCCCTCGGTGCCGAGAATGCCCGGCGCCTGCTTCTTCAGCTGCACGAACAGCGGGTGGGCGCCGTCACCGTTGACGTCCAACTTGGCGTAGACGGGAAAACTGACGCCATAGTTCAGCTCGCAGAATTGCTGGATTTCATCGTCGCTGCCCGGCTCCTGTTTACCGAACTGATTACAGGGAAAACCCAGCACCGCCAGGCCCTGATCCTTGTACTTGTTGTGCAGCGCTTCCAGCCCTTTGTACTGCGGGGTGAAGCCGCACTTGCTGGCCGTGTTGACGATCAACAGCACCTTGCCCTTGTACTCTTCCAGTGAGGTGGTGCTGCCATCCGCTGCCTGTACCGGTATCGAATAGAGTTCGCTCATGGGGATGCTCCCGCTCCAACAATTAGATTGTGTACAATTTAATTGCGCACAACGTTAAATGCAAGCTTTATTCATGCAAGTTGAATCAACCCGGGCTTTGTTATGAGAATAATTATCAATTATATTATGCCTCGAATTTCTAACGCCTTTTGCGGCAACTAATAGGACTCTCCATGCGCACCTCTCTGCACTTGGCCCGCTTACTGCTGGCAATGTTAGTCATCACCGTTACCCCTGCCGTGGCTCAGCAGCCGGACCTCAGCGAACAGGAGCTGCGTCAGTTGATGCAGATGGCGGAGTACATCGGCGTCGACTATTCGGAAGCGGTGCAGAAAGGTGAAATCATCAATGCGGACGAATACGCCGAGATGGAGGAGTTCGCGCAGCTATTGAGCGATCGCGGACAACAGCTGTCCGCGTCGCCCCAAGCGACGACTATCCAGCAGGAGGCAGAAGCACTGCAGGCCGCCATACAGCGCAAGGCCAGCCTGGCCGAAGTACAGGGACACACCGCCAAGCTGCGCCAGGGGCTGCTATCTCTTGCCCCGGCACTGTCACTGCCGCAACAGTTGCTCAGCGTCGAGGAGAGCCGCGCCCTCTATCAAAGCCAGTGCATTGCCTGTCACGGCAATAGCGGACTCGGTGACGGCCCCCTGGCCGGGCAACTGGAACCGGCACCCACCAACTTCCACGACCGCGAGCGCGCGGAAAACCGTTCACTGCTGGGACTCTACGATGCCATCAGCAATGGTATCGACGGTACCGCGATGACCGCGTTCAGCAATTTGAGCGAACAGCAGCGCTGGTCGCTGGCATTCTATGTCGGCAGCCTTGCCTTCAGCGGAGAAACAACCGATATCGCGAGCAGCGAGCTGGGCTTGGCCGACCTGGTGATGTACAGCCCGCAAGTGCTGCGCAACGACCGCCCCGAGATTCCCGCAGAAAAAGTGGCCGCCCTGCGCGCCAATCCGGCAGCACTGTTCGCCCGCAAGAAAGCCCAGGCTGAGCAACCCATGGAAACCGCGCGCAGCCAGCTGCAGAAGTCCCTCGGTGCCTATCAGCAGGGCGACTATGCCAGCGCCCGCACCCTGGCAATCAGCGCCTATCTGGACGGCTTCGAACTGGTCGAAAGCACCCTCGACTCCCACGATACGGCGCTGCGTAAATCCATCGAGCGGGATCTGCTCGGTTTGCGCGCCAAGCTCAATGCCAACAGCGACCCGCAAGAAGTGAAGCAGCAGGTGGCATTGGTGCTGGAACGCCTCGACGAAGCACAGGCACTACTCGACCAATCCAACCTGTCGGGCACCACGCTGTTCCTGGCCAGCCTGATTATTTTGCTGCGCGAAGGCCTGGAAGCGCTGCTGGTGGTGATCGCCCTGACCACGATCCTGATCAAGACAGAACGCGGCGACGCACTGAAGTATGTGCATTTCGGCTGGATTGCGGCCTTCGTAGCCGGGTTCGCCACCTGGCTGGCGGCGCAGCGGCTGATCACCATCAGCGGTGCCAGCCGCGAGGTAATGGAAGGCGTCGCCGCGCTGTTGGCGGCTGCCGTGCTCTTCTATGTGGGCTACTGGATGCACAGCAAAACCCACGCCCACGGGTGGCAGAAATACATCCGCAACAGTATCGATCGCAGCCTTACCACCGGCACTCTCTGGGGTATCGCCGCGCTGTCATTCCTGGCCGTGTACCGGGAGATTTTTGAGACCATCCTGTTCTACCAGGCCCTGCTGACCCAGACCTCCGCCGGACAGTACGGCGCATTGTGGGGCGGCGTTGGCGCGGCGGTAGTGCTGCTGGCATTCCTGGGCTGGGCCATGGTGCGCTACTCCGCTCACCTACCGCTCGGCAAATTCTTCTCGGTAACGACCATTATCCTGCTGGCGCTATCCTTCGTACTCGCCGGCAAGGCAATCGCCGCCCTGCAGGAAGCCGCGCTGATCAGCATGAATCCGCTGCCGGTTTCCTTCTCATTTGACTGGCTGGGTATCTATTCCACCTGGGAGGGCATCGGCCTGCAGGCCGTAATCCTGATCGCCGCCACATGGATCTGGCGGCGCGGCCGCCGACCTGTGGCGACAGGAGATACCGTCAAGGCATAACGCAATACCCCCGCTTCGGCGGGGGTATTTTTTTGCCAGTCAGTTACCAGTATCTCGCCGGCACTCAGAGCGACTGTATCGCGGCTCGACCTCACCCTTAACTCTGTCGCGGTAATACGCCGCGCTGAGCTTCCCCATGAAATGCCCCGCGCAATAACCGCTGGAGCTAAAAGGCTCGGACAAGTTTGTTATGCACAGAACTTCTGGACAGAGTTGTGCATAAGTGCGGGATATCCGCGCAGGCGCCCGCGGTTACAAGCACTGTCGAGCCCGTATAAAAATAAGCCGACCAGATCGTGTTCGGTTTCAGTTTCGCGGCAGAGTCGCTTTGCGGCGAACTTTCAGTGCCAAGTCTTTAATTGTCAACGCTTTTTATTTTTTACCGCCAGTTACTCCGGCGAGCCTAAGGCCTACTGTGCTGACATTAATTAACTATATGTTCCGGGCATGGAAGGCCCAGGGCAAAGACCGCCGCACTCATTGTTACTAACAGAAAATCTGGAAAGGGTTGTGAATAAGTTTGGGATATCAAGGTGCGGGCGCGCCATTGTGGCGTTTCGAGGGGGAGAGTAAAAAACCGCCGGTTGATAAACGGATATAGCGAACGGTTTAGAGATTGTTGTTGAGGCAAGGCTCTTGTCGACCAGCGCATAATAGGAGCATGTATGCCGTGATGGTTAACCGCTATTTAGTAAACAACTGGACTAGCCAGATTCTTACGATGTTTGGCTTTGATTCATCGTCCGGCGCAAATAGGAAAGGGCCACCCGATTGGGTGGCCCTTTCTTTTATTTGAACCGGGCTGGCGCTCCAGCCTGACAAACGGCTACGCCGTTTGGACTGACACAGGCAGCCCGGAGGGTGAGAGCCGTAGGCTCGAATCACCATGACCTTTTCGCGAAGCGGTAGCTCATCGGCAGGCTGGAATGAAAAAAGCCCTGACCGCGTTAGCGATCAGGGCTTTTGGAATAGAAGCCTGACGATGACCTACTCTCACATGGGGAAACCCCACACTACCATCGGCGATGTTGCGTTTCACTTCTGAGTTCGGCAAGGGATCAGGTGGTTCCACAACTCTATTGTCGTCAGGCAAACTGGCTTGGGTTGGCCTGGTCTTATGAGCTCTTGCTCTGCGCTGCCGTGTTACTGCTGTTTGCCTCGATCTTTCGATCGGCAGTAACCCCAAATAAGTCGGTAAAACAATCTGTAGTAATACACCGCAAGTCTTGCGCGTCTCTCG
>NZ_FNQO01000004.1 GCF_900107725.1 Microbulbifer marinus
AAGTCTTGCTCGGAATTAAAACGTAATTCATTGACATGAGTTACTTACTTCCGATAAATCGTTTTCTGGCCGAAGCCAGATGTATCGATTCATCGCCCCGTAAGCACCCACACATATTGCTTGATCGAATTTTTAAACAACTCAGTTGAGCGCTAGGCCCTAACTGCGGGACGCGTATTCTACACATCCGGGCTGCTGAAGCAAGTGCTTTTTTGCAGCTTTTTTCGAGGTTTTCGCAGCGGCTCGAGAGCCTCTTTCCAACCTCGCGAAACCGCTTCCGGTTCCGCTTGAAGGGGCGCGCATTATAGCGACCTCCTCAACCCTGACAAGCTCTTTTTTGGAGCTTTTTTCGGAAGAGGAAAGCGCCGCTAAAAGCTGCTCTTTCATCCCTCGAAGGGTTGCCAGGAACCCCCTCTGGAAGCCTTCAGACTCCCTTCGAAGTGGCGCGCATTATAGCGACCTCTTCGACCTTGGCAAGCTCTTTTTTGAAGAAATTTTCTTAAGAAAATCAATCACTTGGAGCCACCTCCTCACTGCTTCTCAAGCAGCGAGGGCGCGAACTATAAGGGCTGCCGAAACCCGCCGCAAGCACTTTCGTGACAAAACTGTAAAAAAGATTTTTCCGGCAAAAATTCGCTCAAAAACCAATCAGCTTTCAAGGGTAAACAGGTGGTACTTCTTCTTACCCAGGCGAACGATAAAGAAGCGCCCACACAACGCCCGATCGGCACTGAAGACCGCCGCGGGATCAGCATTGAATTCCATCCCTACAGCCTGCCCATTGACCAGCACCGCATTGCGCCCCAGTGCATCCTTTACCGGCTTGCCGGAAGGCGCCATGCCCGCGTCAACCAGCAGATTGATCAGGCTCTGACCGCCAAAGTCGGCCGGCAGCACTGAACTCGGCAGGCCATCGAGGCGCAACTGCTCGAGATCGCTCTCTGACAGGTCGGCGATGTCGCCGGAGAACAGCGCACGGGAAATGCGCTCTGCCGCGGCAAGCCCCTCATCGCCGTGTATGAGTCGAGTCACCTCGCGCGCCAGGATACCCTGCGCCTCCGGCTTGCCGGCACGCTCGCGGTCCGCCGCCTCAATTTCGTCGATCTCGTCGACACTGAGGAAGGTGAAGTACCGTAGGAACTTGTAGACATCCGCGTCGGCGGTATTCAGCCAGAACTGGTAGAAAGCGTAGGGCGAGGTGCGGTTCGCATCCAGCCAGATAGTGCCGCTCTCGGTCTTGCCAAACTTGGTGCCGTCCGCCTTGGTGACCAGTGGCAGGGTCAGGCCGTAGACCTTGCCGCGGTGTTGCCGGCGGGCCAGGTCGACGCCGCCAGTGATATTGCCCCACTGGTCTGAGCCACCGATCTGCAGAGTACAATTGTAGCGCTTGAACAGTTCCGCGAAGTCCATTGACTGCAGCAGCATGTAAGAAAACTCGGTAAAGGAGATACCCTCACCCTCGCGCTGGATACGCTGCTTGACCGATTCCTTGTTGATCATATTGTTGACGGAGAAATGTTTTCCTACGTCACGCAGGAAATCGAGCACATTCAGATCCTGAGTCCAGTCGAGGTTGTTGGCGACGACGGCACTGTTGTCGCCACAATCAAAATCTATGAACTGGGACACCTGGCGCTTCAGTTTCTCCACCCAGCCGGAAACCACCTCCGGCGTATTGAGGCTGCGCTCCTGCGTCTTGAAGGAAGGGTCGCCAATCAGGCCGGTTGCGCCGCCAACCAGTGCAATAGGCTTGTGTCCTGCCGCCTGAAACCTCTTCAAAGTAAGCAGCGGTACTAGACTGCCTATATGAAGGGAATCTGCAGTGGGGTCGAAACCGCAATAGAGGGTGCGGCTCTCCGTCAAATGCTGCGTCAGCTCGCCGTCGCCGGTCGCCTGATTAATCAGCCCGCGGCGATCCAAGTCTTTAAGCAGTGTCGCGTCGACCCCAGCCATGGTTTTCCCTCGTAATATGACTCGAATTAAGACCGCCGGACGGCGGCGAAATGGGCTGCAACATTACCGGACTTTGCGGTAAATACAAGCTGCGGCCGGTAGATGCGCCTAGCGCAGGCGCAAACTACCGTCAGGGAACAAGTGGAAAGGAACTCAGTCATGGACAGACAGGTCAATTACTCCGTGAACCACGGCGGAATATTTGTTATAAAGCCGCCTCAGTGCTCGTTTTTTAGGCACCCGCTGCCCGCAGCACCGATAACAAAGACAACCAGCGCCAATCGTTAAGACCATGCAAAATAAACGCAAACCGACGCCGCGCCTGTTGGGCGCCCTGCGCCAGCACTTCCCGCGCACCCACGCTGTCACCGCCGGTGCGGCAAGCTTCGCCCTGGCGCTGACCATGTTTGTCTCCACCCCGGAAGTGGAGGCCAAACGACTGTCACTACCGGTGAACCTCTCCACTGTTGAGGAAGCGAGCGCCGCAACGCCGTTAGCACAGCAGCCCCCGGAAACGATTGAGCCCAAACTGCGCTCGCAAAGCCTTAAAGTGCAGAATGGCGATACGCTGTCGGACCTGTTCCAGCGCGCCGGCATCAGCACGGCTGAGATGTACCAGCTGCTCTCCAGTGGCAAAGAAGCAAAGCAGCTAGCCCGTTTGACACCGGGAGAGGAGCTCACCTTCCATATTGACGACGACGGCGCCCTGCAGAGTCTGGAGCTGCACCGCGACCGCCTCAACTTGGTTGAATTCAGTCGCGGCGAAGCCGACAAGTTCACCTATGCCCTGCACCAGCGGGAACCGGACAGCTACGCCGCCTACCGCGAGGCCGAGATCGACAGCTCGCTGTTCGTCGCCGGCAGCAACGCCGGCCTCAGCCAGAGCCTGATCATGGAAATGGCGGAAGTGTTCAGCTCCGATATCGACTTTGCACTGGATATCCGCAAGGGCGACCGCTTCAGTGTGATGTATGACGAGAAATTCCTCGACGGCGAGAAGATTGGCAACGGCCCGATCCAGGCAGTGAGCTTTACCAACCAGGGCAAGACCTTCAGTGCGGTGCGCTATGTCGACAGCAATGGTGACGCCAACTACTACACGCCCGACGGCAAGAGCATGCGCAAGGCATTTATCCGCACGCCGGTGGATATCGGCCGCATCAGCTCGCATTTCAACCCGCGCCGCCTGCACCCGATCTTCAAGACGCGCCGCCCGCACAATGGCACCGACTACGCCGCCCCCCGCGGTACGCCGGTTTACGCTGCCGGCGACGGCCGTGTGATCAAGGCCGGTTACAGCAAGTCCAATGGCAACTATGTGTTTATCCAGCATGGCGAGCGCTACGTAACCCGCTACCTGCACCTGACCAAGCGCAAGGTAAAGCGGGGTCAGCGAGTCAAGCAGCGCCAGGTGATCGGTACCGTTGGCTCCACCGGCTACGCCACCGGACCGCATCTCCACTACGAATTCCTGGTCAACGGCCGCCACCGCAATCCGGCCACCATCGTGCGCAAGCTGCCGAAAGCCAAATCCATTCCCGACGCGGAAATGGCCCGCTTCAAGGCCCAGACACAGCCTCTGCTGGCAAAACTGGAAAACTACGAACAACCCGCCCTGGCGCAACGCAGCGAAGATAACGACAACAACAGCGTTAACTAGAATGCCCGATCTCTATATCGGCCTGATGTCCGGCACCAGCGTCGACTCCATCGACGCGGTGCTGGTCGACTTCGGCGACGAAGACAAGCCAAAACCACGTATCCTGACCGCTCTCGGTCACCCGATCCACCCGACACTCCGCGACGCTATCCTCGCTCTCTGCGCGCCGGGCCCCTCCGAGCTCGATCGCGCCGGTCAACTGGACCGGCAGCTGGGGCAGGCATTTGCCGAGGCGACCAACACACTGTTGGCGCGCGCCGGCGTTGAAGCCGCGGATATCACCGCGATCGGCAGCCACGGACAGACAGTACGCCACCGGCCGCCGGGTACGGTGGCTGCGCCCTTTACCGTGCAGCTGGGCGACCCCAATACCATTGCCGCGCTCACAGGTATTACCACGGTCGCCGATTTCCGCCGCCGCGACATGGCCCTCGGTGGCCAAGGCGCACCGCTGATGCCGGCATTCCACCGCGCCGCTTTTGCCACCGACTGCGATCGCGCGGTGGTTAATATCGGCGGCATGGCAAACATCACCGAACTGGCCGCAGACGGCAGCGTCTACGGTTACGATACCGGCCCGGGCAATGCATTGCTGGATTACTGGATCGGCCTGCACAAGGGGCAGTCCTTTGACCGCGATGGTGCCTGGGCCGCCAGTGGCCGCGCCAATCCCGAATTGCTCAACCGGCTGATGGCCGATCCCTACTTCGCAGCCAAACCGCCCAAGAGCACCGGGCGCGAAACCTTCAACGCCAACTGGCTGGAGCAGGCCTGCGCGGGCCTGGAACTGGCGCCGCCGGACGTACAGGCGACGCTGACGGAAGTCACTGCCGCCAGTATTGCCGAGGCGGTACATCAGTTCGCCGACGGCGGGGAATTACTCGTGTGCGGTGGCGGCGCCAAGAACAAAGATCTGCTGGCGCGCCTGCGTCGACGCCTGCCGACCTGGTCGATTGCCGATACCGGCAGTTACGGCATAGATGCAGACTGGCTGGAGGCCGTTGGGTTTGCATGGCTGGCGCGGCAGACACTGCTCGGACTGCCGGGGAACTGCCCGGGCGTCACCGGTGCCCGGCAGGAGGCGGTACTGGGCGGCATTTACCCCGCCTGAGCACCGCCGCACCTCCTGACATCACAGGATATTGAAAATATAGTTGAACCAGGGTGTTGCCGCTGATCCCGCTGCGGACAATCTTGACTCCGCAGCCGCCAACAGTGATCTGGAGGTGTGCCCAACAGGTAGGGTCTAGATGGAGAAGGAGGAACCGCAACCGCAGGTGGATGAGGCATTGGGGTTCTGAACGACAAAGCGGGAGCCGGACAGGCCCTCTTCGTAGTCGACGCTGGCGCCCACCAGGTAGGGATAACTCATCGCATCGACAAGCACCTGAATACCGTCCTTTTCGACCACTGCGTCATCTTCCGCCACCAGCTCGTCGAAGGTGAAACCGTACTGGAAACCAGAGCACCCACCACCTGTCACGAAAACGCGCAGTTTCAGTTCGGGATTGCCCTCATCTTCCAGCAGGCTTTTGACCTTGGCCACCGCCTTATCGGTCACCACCACCGGTTCGGGAGAAAAGGAAACAGCTTCTGACATAGGTCTCTCTCAGCGCATCGAGACATTCGCGACTCGTAAGAAAATTATACAGAGCGCAGCCTCGAGGCGGTCATCTTGCTTAAACCCAGAAAAACAGTCAAGTATTATGAAGCAGCGAGCCCCGACACCACAGGGTAGCCGGGGCTCGTGAGCAGCGCCAACGGGCGCCGATATCAGTCGGCTTCGATGACCGTCTCTTCCTCAGAGTACTCGATCATGCGCGGCTCACCGGTGGCATCCATGTCGATGTTGGAAACCAGAGATCCGTTAACCTGGGCACCCTTGACCATTTCAATCAGCTTGTAGTGAACGTTGCCTTCCACCATCGCCTTGGTGGCCAGCTCCAGGTGGCGCGCAGCGTAGACATCGCCCTGGACATTGCCGTTGATCACAACGTGGGGCACGCGGATTTCACCTTCCACCGTGCCACCGTCAACGATCTGCAGGCGGGCGTCGCTATCGCTATGCGCGCTGACGTTGCCGCGCACCTTGCCCTCGATCACCAGGTTGCCGCGAAAATGCAGGTCGCCGGACACTTCAGTCTGGCGTGCAATCAGAGTCGTGTGGTTGCTACTCGTGCTAGCCATAGTAGGAGCCTTCTCTTTTTTACTAAACATAATTCAGTCAAACCTCATCGTTCAGCGCTGTGGCTAGCTTTTCTGCACCAGCCAGCCATAGCGCTGCTCTATATTGAAACCCTTGCGTCCGCTCGATTTGAGCGACAGCTCGACGCCTTCCGGCTCGAAACCCTCGGGCAACTGCAGCTCGCCTTCGATATTCTGGAAGTACTTGAAACGCAATGGAATCGACTCGCTATCCACCTGTGGCGACAGGTCGCTCAGTGGGTAGCGTTTTGGCTGTCCATCCTGGCGGCCCACAATGGTGAAGGTTGCATTCCCCTTCACGACAGTGTGTCGCGTGGCCGACTGCTGTACCAGCAGTTTGTACTGATAGCGGTGCACATCGGCGGTCTGCGAAATACTGAAACGGCCGATGGACACCCCATCGCTGCCGTCGGCCGGCGCCATCAGGCCCCGGTAGAAGGAAATTTCCTGCTTGAGCTCGGCGATACGGCTCTCTTTCTGCACCAATTCCGCACGCACCTTCTCGCTGGCCTGTTCGCCGATCGTCAGCGACTGCTCGGCGGTCGCGGCCCGCAGACGCAATGCCTCGTTTTCACTTTTCAGTTCATCGAGCTGTTGCAGGGCCTTCTCGTGAGCCAGTGTCTTCTGGTCGAGATTGCTGCGCAGGTGGTGCTGACCGGCAAAATAGGCCGCCGCGGAAGTGGCCAACACCAGCAAGGCGGCACCCACGATGGAAAGGGCACCGGAAAACGGCCGATGGGGCACCACCTTCATGCGGTACTGCTTGCTGCCTTTTACTTTGCGCGTCATGAAATCCGCTGTTGTTATCTGGTTATACGTTTGTCGTGGTGAGCCTGCCGATTTTAAGGCAGCAGCGCCGGGCTCTCCAGCCCCAGGGCCTCATCCAGCCCGAACATGATGTTCATGTTCTGCATCGCCTGCGCCGAAGACCCCTTGGCCAGGTTGTCGATCACCGCTAACACCACCACGGTATCCCGCCCCTGCGGCTGCAGCACCGAGAGGCGACAGATATTGGTGCCCCGCACACTGCGGGTCTGCGGGTGGCTACCGGCCGGCATGACATCGACAAACGGTTCGTCCCTATACCGACTCTCAAACAGCTGCTGCAGTTCCGCTGCCGACTGGCCGGATTGCACATTTGCAAACAGGGTCGCGTGGATTCCGCGCACCATCGGCACCAGATGGGGGACGAAGGTGACACGCGCAGGACTGGCTCCGGCAGGTTGCACCCGGCGCAGAGTCTGCTCGATTTCCGGCAGGTGGCGATGACCGCCGGCGGCGTAGGCGCGGAAGTTGTCACTGTTCTCCGCCAGTAGCAGATCCGTCTTGGCCTGACGGCCGGCGCCGCTGGCGCCGCTGGCAGCGCTGGCGATCAGCTGCTGCGGGTCGACGATACCCGCCTCCAGCAGCGGTATCCAGCCGAGCTGGACCGCCGTCGGGTAACAGCCGGGGCAGGCCACCAGCTGTGCACCGGCAATCTCCGCGCGGTTGATCTCCGGCAGACCGTAGGCTGCCTGCGCCGCCAGTTCCGGAGCCGCATGCTGCTGGCCGTACCACTGTTCCCAGGCGGGGATATCCGTGAGGCGAAAATCCGCTGACAGGTCGATCACCCTCACGCCGCGGCGGATCAGCTCCGGCACCTGCGCCTGCGCGACACCGTGGGGCGTCGCGAAAAACACCAGATCACAGGCCGCCAGCTGCTCCAGATCCGGCTCACAGAAGGCGAGCTCACAGTGACCGCGCAGACTCGGAAATAGCTCTGCCACTGGCGTGCCGGCAAGCGCGCGGGAAGTTATCGCCGTCAGTTCTACCTGCGGGTGCGTGACCAGCAAGCGCAACAATTCTACGCCCGTGTAGCCGGTACCGCCGACAATTGCTACCTTAATCACCTCGTTCGAGTCTCCCTGTTTCCCCGCCGGCCACGGCGGCAGCGCCTGAATCAGCGGAGCACTCTACCACAAGCTTCTGCACTTTAAGGATGTGTGGTGTCACAGCGTACCGGCAAATCTACCAAAAAGACCCTGCCCGGCTGGCCACAACGGGAGCACGGCCTGGAGAGGCTGCGCCTGATGCTGTCCGCCCAGGACGCGCTGGCGCCGCTGCTGGCCATGGGATTGCTGATCGGCATCTGCGCGGGCGCGGTTACGGTGCTCTTTCGCCTGGTCAGTGAGTGGCCGACCCACCTGTTTCTGGCCATCCCCGAGCGCTACGAAGCCCTGCCACCACACTGGCGTTTCGGCCTGCCGGTGCTCGGCTCCCTGCTGCTCGGCAGTATGTACCTGTTACTGAAACCCAGCCGCCGCCATGTCGGTGTCGTCCACGTGCTCGACCGCCTGCACAATCACCAGGGCTTCATGCCGATACAAAACGCCTTTCTGCAGTTTTTCGCCGGCGCCACCGCACTGGTCAGCGGCCATTCCGTCGGACGTGAGGGGCCGGCGGTCCACCTGGGTGCCGCCAGCGGCAGCTGGGTCGCACGCAAGCTGCGTCTGCCGAATAACTCGGTGCGCAGCCTGCTTGGCTGCGGCGTTGCCGCGGCAATTGCGGCCTCGTTCAATACCCCTTTGGCAGGGGTCGTTTTCGCGATGGAAGTCGTGATGCTGGAATATTCGGTGGTCGGCTTCTTGCCAGTGATGCTGGCAGCGGTGGCCGGCAGCACTACTGCTCAAATTGCGTTCGGCCGCCAACCCGCCTTTAACGTCCCCGCAATCCAGCTCACCTCACTGGCAGAATTACCGGTACTGCTGCTTTGCGCTCTGGTCATCGGCACCCTGGCCGCGCTGTTTATCCGCGTGCATCGCCGGCTGGCAAAATATCAACGCAGCTCACCACTGACCCGTTTCCTGATTGTCGGACTGACCACCGGCACCATCGCCATCTGGGTGCCGGAAATCTTGGGCACGGGCTACGATACGCTGGAAAAGGCCATGCTTGGCGAGATAGGGCTTTCCGCGCTGATGATCATTGTCGTGGCGAAACTCGTCGCCACGTCACTGGGCACCAGCCTGGGCATCCCCGGCGGAGTGATTGGCCCCAGTCTGTTTCTCGGCGCCTGTCTCGGCGGTATCGCCGGCGGCCTCACTAATTTTTGGCTCGGCGAATACACCGCCAGCCCCGGCTTCTACGCGATGGTCGGTATGGCCGCGATGATGGCGGCACTGCTGAATGCACCGCTGGCGGCCCTGCTCGCCATTCTCGAACTCACCTACAACGCCAATGTCCTGTTTCCCAGCATGATGATGATTGTCGTTGCCAGTCTGGTCAGCCGCTATTTCTTCGCCACAGAGGGCATTTTCCAGGAGACCCTGCGCGCGCTCGATAAGAGTGGCACCCCCAGCTGGCGCCAGCAGATGCTGAGCCGTGTCGGCGTCGCCAGTGTGATGGAGCGACGCTTCGTCATCGCCCCACAGAAAATCAGCGAGGAGGAAGCGACGCGCCTGATTGAGCGCCACCCGCAATGGATTCTGATCGACCTGCCGCAGGAACCGACTCCGCAATTACTCCGCGCCGCGGATCTGGCGACGTTTATGGAACGCGTCAAGGAAGCGCGCGCGGAGGCAAAAGAAGCCGACAAGGAGCCGAAAACGGAAAAAGAGGAGCCAGTGGATCTGCTCAAACTGCCCGGCGACCGCGACCAAATGGCCGAGCTGAACTGGCGCGCCACCCTGCTCGAGGCCCAGCAAGCGCTGGAATCCAGCGGCGCCGGCGCCCTGATTATCAGCCGCGGCCACGGCGGTGCGCTGGACAACCGGATTACCGGTATTATCCTGCCGCAACATATCGATAACTATTACCGAAAATAGTCACAACCAATTAATTTGCCGAGGGGGAACTCGATGCTGTGGGTTAAAGCTTTTCACCTGGTCGCCGTGGTGTGCTGGTTTGCCGCACTCTTCTACCTGCCGCGCCTGTTTGTCTACCACGTGGACGCCACCGATGCCGTCAGCCGCGACCGTTTTTGCATCATGGAACGCCGCCTTTACCGCGGTATTGCCATCCCGTCGATGATTGCCACCGTCGCTCTCGGTATCTGGCTGATCAGTTACAACTGGGCCTATTACAAGACCGCCGGCTGGCTGCACGCGAAACTGTTTTTCGTCGTATTGCTGATCGGCTACCACCATATCTGCGGTGCCTATGTGCGCAAATTTGCCGCCGGCACCAACACCAAGAGCGGGCGCTACTTCCGTATTTTCAATGAACTGCCGGTAATTGCACTGGTCGTCATCGTGATACTGGCAGTGGTGAGGCCGTTTTAATTTGGCGCCGGATCACTCCAATAGCTGTGCGCCGAGCAACTAGAATTAGGCGCACAGCAACCGGCAGCTCTACAGGCGATATATGGACACGCGCCAACCCATTATTCTGACCATTACTCACCACGACCCCAGCGGCAGCGCCGGAATTGCCGCGGATACCGAGACCGCAGTCAGCCTGGGCTGCCACTGCGCTTCGGTGGTCTCTGCCATCAGTGTCGGCGATACCGGGGGGCTGCTTGGTGTGGCGCCGGTGGACGACAGCCTGCTGGTGGAGCAGGCGCGCGCGGTCCTCGAGGACATGCCGGTCGGCGCCATCAAGGTGGGCTATCTGGGCTCGGTGGAAAATGTGCGCGCACTGCACAGCGTGCTGCGCGACTACCCCAATATCCCGGTGATCATCGATCCCGACGCCACGCTGGCGGACAAGGAGAGCCTGCTGGCGCCGCCGCTGTGGGAGGCGATGACATCGCTGCTGCTACCCTACGCCACCATGGCCTGCCCGAACCGGCGCGAGGCGCGCGCCATGGCATTGGAGGCCGACGTGCTGGACGCGATGGCGCAGGAACTGCTCGAGAGCGGCTGCCGCTACCTGTTGCTGACCGGAGTACCCCGCGAACAGCAGCTGGAAAACCGCCTCTATGACGAGCGCGGCCTGATCCGCCAGTTCCACTGGGAGCGACTGCCACCGGCCGCTTACGGTGTCTGCGGCACGCTCGCCACCGCGATCGCCTGCCATATCGCCCACGGCCTGACCATTATCGAGGCGGTCAGCCGTAGCCAGCAGTTTACCTGGAGCGCGATTGCCGACAGCCGCCGGTTGGGCATGGGGCGGCCGATCCCCAACCGCTTGTTCTGGTGCAAACGCTGATCCGGTACCGAAGACAAACCACTAAGCTACCCCACGAAACAGGCGCACATTGTGCCGCCGTGCCAAGGCCGCGATAATAGCCCGCCAAGTTTCCGAGCCATTTCCCCAATTCCTGAAAGAATCCTATGAGTAAATCCGAGCAACTCTTTGCCGAAGCCCAGCAATATATTCCCGGCGGCGTGAATTCACCGGTGCGTGCGTTTCGCGCGGTCGGCGGCACGCCACTGTTTATCCAGCGCGCCGAAGGCGCCTATCTGTACGACGCCGACGGCAAGCGCTATATCGACTATGTGCAGTCCTGGGGGCCGATGGTGCTCGGCCACGCGCATCCGGACGTGATCGAAGCCGTGGTCGAGCAGGCACAGTCCGGTCTCAGCTTTGGCGCGCCGACCGAACTGGAGACAGAGCTGGCGGAGGAACTCTGTCGCCTGTGGCCGAATATGGACCTGGTGCGCTTCGTGAACTCGGGTACCGAGGCGACCATGAGCGCCATTCGCCTGGCGCGCGGTTATACCGGCCGCGACAAGATCGTCAAATTCGAGGGCTGTTATCACGGCCATTCCGACTCGCTGCTGGTGAAGGCCGGCTCCGGCGCCCTGACGATGGGTGTGCCCTCCTCACCGGGCGTACCGGCCTCCCTCGCCGACCACACCATCACCCTGAGCTACAACGACGCCGACGGCGTGCGCAAATGTTTCGATGAGATCGGCGACCAGATCGCCTGCATCATCGTCGAGCCTGTGGCCGGCAATATGAACTGCATTCCGCCGCTGCCCGGTTTCCTCGAAACCCTGCGCGAAGTCTGCGACCAGCACGGCGCCCTGCTGATCCTGGATGAAGTCATGACTGGCTTCCGCGTCAGCCTGACCGGCGCCCAGGGTCACTACGGTATCGAGGCGGATATCACCACACTCGGTAAGGTTATCGGCGGCGGCATGCCCGTCGGCGCTTTCGGCGGCAAGCGCGAGATCATGGAAAAGATCGCGCCGCTGGGCCCGATTTACCAGGCCGGCACCCTGTCCGGCAACCCGGTGGCGATGGTCGCCGGCCTTGAAACCCTGCGCCTGGTGCAGGAGCCCGGTCTCTACGAAGAGCTGACCGCCAAGACCGACCGCCTCGTCGAAGGCGTGCTGGCCGCGGCCAGGGAAGCCGGCATTCCGCTGACCGCCAACAAGGCCGGCAGCATGTTCGGCTTCTTCTTCACCGAGGAACCGCAGGTGTCCAACTACCAGCAGGTGATGGCCTGCGACACCGAGCGCTTCAACCGCTTTTTCCACGGCATGCTGGAGGAAGGCGTCTACCTGGCACCGGCCTCCTATGAAGCCGGCTTTATGTCCGCGGCCCACAGCGACGAGGACATCGAGCAGACTATCGCCGCCGCGCGCAGGGTCTTTGCGCGACTCGCCTGATCCGTTCCGCACCGCGCCCGCTCTGATGTAGAGCGGGTGCACCTCCCTCCTCACAAGCCCACCGTCTTTCCACTACCGCGGAAAAAGCATTGCATTCTCTGTCTCGTCGCCCTATAAAAATGTATACATTTTTATAGGGGTATACATTGTGGCGCGTTCCCTGTTGGCAGATAGCAGCCTGTCCACGGTCAGTGCCGGCTTCGTCGCGGTACTGGTCGGCGTTGCGAGCTCCGTCGCCATCGTCTTCGAAGCGGCCCGCGCCGCCGGGGCCAGCGAGGCGATGATGGCGTCCTGGATCGGCGCCCTGGGGCTCGGTATGGGACTGACCTGCATCGCCTTTTCCTGGTATTACCGCGCGCCGGTAGTCACCGCCTGGTCCACGCCCGGAGCCGCGCTGCTGGCGACCAGTCTGGTGGGGATTCCGATGGCCAATGCCATCGGTGCGTTTCTATTCAGCGCGCTGCTGACCTTGCTGCTCGGCCTGTCCGGCACCTTCGACAGGATCACGCGTAGGATCCCCATACCGATTGCCAGCGCCATGCTCGCCGGTATTCTGGTGCAGTTCGGCCTGTCGATCTTCACCTCGCTGCAGAGCAATCCGCTGCTGGTTGGCGCCATGCTGCTGACCTATCTCCTCGGCCGCCGCTGGCTGCCCCGCTACGCGATCATCCTGGTGCTGGCGATCGGCTTTTCACTCAGCTGGCTGCTAGGGCTGATCCATTTCGAGCAGCTGCACTGGTCACCGAGCCAACCGATCTGGGTCGCGCCGGAGTTTGAGTTGTCGACGCTGCTCGGCGTCGGCCTGCCGCTATTTATCGTCACCATGACTTCGCAGAACATTCCCGGCGTGGCCACGCTGCGGGCCAGCGGCTATGCGCGGGTGCCTATTTCGCCGGTAATCAGCGGTACCGGGCTGGCCTCGCTGTTGCTGACGCCGTTCGGCGGCTTCGCCTTCAATCTCGCCGCAATAACCGCCGCCATCTGCACCGGCCCGGAGGCCCACGCAGATCCCGCCCGGCGCTACACCGCCGGCATTGCCGCCGGAATTTTCTACCTGCTCGTGGGACTCTGCGGCGCCAGCGTCGTTGCCCTATTCAGCACATTTCCCCAGGCACTGATCGCGAGCCTGGCCGGCCTGGCGCTGATCGGCACCATCGGTTCCAGTCTCGCCAGTGCAACTGCCGAAGTCGACAGCCGCGAAGCGGCACTGATCACGTTCCTGATCACCGCCTCCGGTGCCAGCTTCTTCGGTATCGGCGCGGCTTTCTGGGGATTGATCGGCGGACTGGCAAGTTACTGGGTTTTTCGACAGGGCAATTCGTGAACCTCTACCAGCGCATCAAGAAAGATCTCCAGCAAGGCCGTTTCGCCCCGGGCCAGGTACTGAAGCAGGCGGAACTGGCGGAACTCTACGACGTCAGTCGCATCCCGGTGCGGGACGCACTGCAGCAGCTGAAAAGTGAGGGCTGGCTCACCGGGCACGGCAAGCGCGGTGTCGCGGTGCCACGCTTCGACCCGCTCGAAGTGGAGGATCTTTACCTGATGCGTATGCGGCTGGAACCGCTGCTGCAGAACCTCGCGGCGCCGCAGCTCAATGCGGAGACCCTGGGCCGCGCGCGGGATATCCTCGATCGCATGGAATCGGACCAAACACTGGCTGCGACCGAGATAGGCGCGCTGAACTGGGAGTTTCACGCCTGCCTGTATCGGGCCGCCGCGCGCCCGACCCTGTTTGCCACAGTGGAGCAACTGCACCGGCAGTGCGAGCGCTATATCGGCTACCAGTCCCGCAGTCTCGACTACCAGGACACCAGCCAGCGCGAACACTATGCGATTCTCGACGCGCTGCAGCGGGATGACAGCGACACGGCCGCCACCCTGCTGGAACAACATATTGCCGCCGCCGGACAACAGCTTGTGGCCTTCCTGCGCTCGGGCAGCGGTTGAACCGCAGCTCAGGCCGCGGCCAGTGCCGCCAGGATCAGCAGTCCGATACAGCAGAAAAAACCTGTAAACCAGCACAGTGAGCGGGCCGCGGCCCAGTCCCACAGGTAGCAGATGCCGTACAGGATCCGGGCGACAATAAAGGCGACCGAGAGAGTCGCCAGCCAGCGCTCATCGACACCGGCAATGGCAGCTGCCAATACCCCGGCGAGAAAGGCGGGCAAGGCCTCGAAACTGTTGCGCTGGGCCCAGTCCGCGCGGCGCGACAATCCGGTCTGCCGCTCCAGAAACTCCCGCGGCGCTCGATTATCGTAGCGGCCGCTCGCGCTCGCCTTGGCAATCGCGGCAAATATCGGCGGCATCAGCACCGCCAGCAGTAGACTCCAGAGTGCAACGGCCATGGTTCCGTCTCCATTTTGTTATCATTGCCGCCAGCCTAGCCGCACAGGGCCTGTCGCGGCAAAACCTGATCTTCCAGCCGGAGTGATTTTCCCTATGACTAGCAGCCTTCAGCGCGGCGCCTATCCGAACACCCGCCTGCGCCGCCTGCGCGCGCAGGACTTTTCCCGCCGTTTAATGCGTGAGCACCAACTTACCTGCGACGACCTGATACTGCCGCTGTTCGTGATCGAGGGGCGCGACGAGACCCAGCGCGTCGCCTCCATGCCCGGCGTAGAGCGACTGACAGTCGACCGACTGGCGAAGAAAGCCAGGGAACTGTCGGCACTGGGTATTCCGGCGGTGGCCCTGTTCCCGGTGGTGGATCCGGCGCACAAATCCGCAGACGCCCGCGCCGCCTACGACGCCGACGGCCTGGCCCAGCGCGCGGTGCGCGAACTGAAGAATGCGGTGCCGGAACTGGGCGTACTCACCGACGTGGCACTGGACCCCTTTACCAGCCACGGCCAGGACGGTCTGATGGATGACGGCGGCTATATCGTCAACGACGATACCGTCGAGGTGCTGGTACAGCAGGCGCTATCCCACGCCGCCGCAGGCGCCGACGTGGTGGCACCGTCGGACATGATGGACGGCCGCATCGGCGCTATTCGCGATGCGCTGGAGCGCGAGGGATATGTGAACACGATGATCATGTCCTATGCCGCCAAGTATGCCTCGGCTTACTACGGCCCCTTCCGCGATGCGGTCGGCTCCGCCGGCAACCTGAAGGGCGGCAGCAAGGCCAGTTACCAGATGGACCCGGCCAACAGCGACGAAGCACTGCACGAATGTGCGCTGGACCTGCAGGAAGGCGCGGACATGATCATGGTCAAGCCGGGCATGCCCTACCTGGATGTGGTGCGGCGGGTGAAGGACGAGCTGCGCGTGCCGACGTTTGCCTACCAAGTGAGCGGCGAGTATGCGATGCACTGTGCGGCTTTCGACAATGGCTGGCTGGCGCGAGAGGCGGTGATACTGGAGTCGCTGCTGGCGTTCAAGCGCGCCGGTGCCGACGGTATCCTGACCTACTTTGCCGAGGACGCGGCGCGGCTGCTGCAAGCCAGATAACGGGAGCGCAGTTCAGTGGCCTCAGGGCCACTGATCCTCCTCTTCCATCGGCCAGGGCTCGGCCTCTTCCACGGGGGCGCCCGGCTGGCGGCTGCGGCGCAACTCTTCCTCGCGGCGCAGGCGCTCCTCCAGGATGCGCCGCTCTTCCTCGGCGCGACGTTCCTCTTCGAGATACAGTTGCTCCTGGCGCAGGTCCTCCTCCTCGAGCTGCTGCAGGCGCTCTTCCTCAGTGCGCGGGATTTGCAGCGGCTCCTCTTCGAACTGCGGCGCCTGCTGCATCTCGTCATCCCGCCGCAACTGTTCCTGCAACTGGCGCTCGCGCTCCTCACGGCGCTGCTGTTCGCGCGGATCTATACCCCAGCCGGGCGTCATCTCTTCGCGCGGCGCCGCCTCCTGCCGCTGCTCGTCATCGCCGAACAGATCGCGGAACCAGCGCCAGCGGTCGCGCCCGGCGCATTCCGGTGCCGGCTGCAGCTTGGTTTCGTACGAGAACGGCAACTCCGTGCCACCGCGACAGTACTCGGGATTCATATACTGGCCACGCGCATTGACGGGCTTGTATTCCACACCCCTCGGCGGCTCGATACGGCCGTGGCGATGGGGCAAGTCACGCATGATGTCGGTCCAGATGGTCAGAGCCCCGGTGGAGCCGGTCAAACCGGTGCGCTCGTTGTCGTCGCGACCTATCCAGACCACCGCGGTGACACCCGGCGAAAAGCCGGCAAACCAGCTGTCGCGGTAATCGTTGGTGGTACCGGTCTTGCCGGCAAAGGCCACACTGCCGGGCAGGCTCTTGTAGGCGCTGCGGCCGGTGCCCTGGCGCATGACCTGCTCCAGGCCGTAGCGCAGCAGGTAGGCGGGTACCGGATCCACGCCACGATTGGTGCGGCGACGAAAATGCTGTACCTGGTCGCCGTCGGCATCGGATACCGCCAGCAGGGTGCGCGGCTCCACGTGCTCGCCGCCGTTGGCGATGGTCTGGTACATGTCGGCCACCTCAAACGGGGTCAGCTCCACCGCCCCGAGCAGCATGGATGGCACGCGCGGCAGATCCGCCTGTACGCCGAGGCGGCGGATCGTCTGGCGCACATTTTCCAGTCCCAGATCCAGCCCCAGCCGCGCGGTGGCCAGGTTGTAGGATTTTGCCAGCGCCATATACAGCGGCACCTGGCCATGCGCTTTTTTGTCGAAATTCTGCGGCATCCACACCTCGCCGTTATCGCCCTCGATGCGAATTGGCGCGTCGTCGATCAGTGTCGCCAGGCTGTAATCGAAGGGGCGCTCCAGTGCGGTCAGATACACCGCCGGCTTGATCAGCGAGCCGATCTGGCGGCGCGCCTCCAGCGCGCGGTTGAAGCCGGGAAAGTGGGGTCGGCGGTCGCCGACCATGGCGAGAACGTTACCGGTATCGTTATCGAGCAGCACCGTGGCAGCCTGCAGGGAATCCTTCTGGATTCCGCGATTCTTCTCCAGCCGCGTGGTCCCCTCGCTGACGGCATCTTCCGCCAGTTTCTGCACCGATGGCGCCAGCGTGGTGTAGACCCGAAGGCCGGCAGTGCGCAGTTCTTCGTAGGAGTAGAAAGGACGCAGTTCCGCCAGCAGTCGCTCGGTAAATGCCGGGTAGGGATTCTGCGCGGCGGCACCGGCACTGGCCACCTCCAGCGGTTTGGCGCTGTACGTCTGGTGCTGTTCGGGCGTGATCAGGCCCTGCTCCAGCATCAGGTCGAGCACGGTATTGCGTCGCTCCAGCGCCCGCTTCGGGTTGCGCCAGGGATTGTAGTAAGAAGCGCCCTTGGCCAGCCCCACCAGCAAGGCAATCTGGTGCGGCTCCAGGGTATCCAGCGGTTTTTGGAAGTAGAACTCGGACGCCAGGCCGAAGCCGTAAATGGCGCGGCTGCCCTGCTGCCCCAGCCAGACCTCGTTGATGTACTCCTGCAGTATGTAGGCCTTCTCGTAGTGCATCTCCATCAGCACGGCCATCAGCGCCTCGTTGAACTTGCGCCACAGGCTCGGCTTGTGATCGAAGAAGATGTTCTTGACCAGCTGCTGGGTGATCGTGGAGCCGCCCTGGACCACTTCGCCGGCCTTGATATTGGCGACCATGGCGCGGGCGATGCCGCGGGGCGAAACGCCGAAGTGGTGCAGGAAATCCTGGTCCTCGACCGCGATCAGAGCGTTGGCCAACAGCGGCGGAATATCGGCGAAGTGCACCGGATTGCGGTCGTCGCCACCGCCGAGCAGCGTGCCGATATTGGCGGCATCGAGGCGGAACTCTTTCAAGCGCTCGCCATTCTCACCGCGCAGGTTGCTGATTTCGTCGTTGCGCAGGCGGAAACTGACCACCGCGGCCGGCTCGCGCCCGTCGGCGTGCACGAAATCCCGGCGCCAGACCCGGTAGTTCATGCCCTCGCGGCTCCAGTGTCCCGGCTCGGAAAGCGTGCCCTGCTCGCTGTAGTTGAGGGCATTGAACTCCGCCTCCAGCTCGTCCGGGCGCATGACCATGCCTTCACGCAGAATCAGTGGCCGTGCGAAGACCCGCGCCGGCAGCTGATACTGCCGACTCTCCAGTCGCTGCCGCAGTTGCACATCCAGGTAGACCATATAGCCGGCCAGCACCAGGCCGCCAACCAGGGCCAGCAGGCCGAGCCGCACCATCCAGCGGTGTAGTCTTCCCGGTTTAGACGCCTTGCGGCGCCGGCGATTTGTCGCTGCCATACAGATGCAATACCAAGCTACTAAATCAACTATAGATAGGTGCCAATCCCACGTATCCGATGATTGACCGCAATTTCGGCCCAGAAGTTCACCGCGAAACGGGCCGGGCCTTTATAAGGTCTGCAGCGCGCAAGTCAAACCGGCGCCTTGAACTTGCCCCGCGGGCGGCCATAATGCGCGCGGAAAACACGCAAAACAGCTCGGAAAAAGACAGATATGCACCAGTATGATCTTTACGGCATCGGCGCCGCCCTGCTCGACACGGAAATCGAGGTCTCCGACGGCGACCTGCAGACACTCGGCGTCGACAAGGGGGTGATGACCCTGGTGGACGACGCCCGCCAGCAGCAACTGGTCGATGACCTCCAGGATCACCTGGTGACCGCCAAACGCGCCTGCGGCGGCTCCGGCGCCAACACCGTGATCGCCGCCAGCTACTTCGGCCTGCGCACCTTCTATTCCTGCAAGGTGGCGGCGGATGACAACGGCGACTTTTACCGCGCCAACCTGACCAACGCCGGCGTCGCCTACCCGGCCACGCTGCAACAGGCGGATGGCGGCACCACCGGCAGATGCCTGGTGCTGGTTACCCCGGACGCCGAGCGCAGCATGAACACCTACCTGGGCATCAGCGAGCAGCTGTCCGTAACCGAGCTGGACTCAGCCGCACTGGCCGCGTCCCGCTGGGCCTATATCGAGGGCTACCTGGTGTCCTCTGACAGCGGGCGGGCCGCCGCCATCGCGCTGCGCGAGCAGGCACAGCGGGCCGGCGTGAAGACCGCCCTCAGCCTGTCCGACCCGGCGATGGTGCAGCTGTTCGGCGACGGCCTGCGGGAAATGATCGGCGCCGGTGTGGATATGCTGTTCTGCAACCGCGACGAGGCCATCGGCTTTACCGCCACCGATTCCATCGATGCGGCCGCGCAGGCGCTGCGCGCTTACTGCCGTAGCTTTGCCATCACCCTGGGCGCCGAGGGCGCATTGTTGTGGGACGGGGAGCAGCAGTACCGCGTCGCGAGCCCCAAGGTACACGCGATCGACACCAACGGCGCCGGCGATATGTTTGCCGGGGCATTCCTGTACGGTATAAATCGGGACATGTCTTTTGCCGACGCGGGTGAATTGGCCTGCCGCGCGGCCGCGCAGGTGGTGAGTCAGTACGGACCGCGGTTGCGGGCAGAGCAGCACTCCGAGTTGCTGGCGCCGGTGGTTTAACCGCGGCGTGCCCTTACGAGCGGACTTTCGACTGCGGCGGTGGATCGTTGAGTTCCGGCAGGCTGGCGGCAGCGGCGATGCCGAACCCCTGGGCGTAATCCACCCCCATCAGGCGCAGCTTGTCCATCAGTTCCGGCGTCTCGACATATTCGGCGATGGTGCTGATACCCATGCGCTTGGCGAGGTGATCGATGGTGCTGACCATGGCGCTGTCGATCTCGTCTTCGAGCATGTTGCGCACAAAGCTGCCGTCGATCTTCAGGTAATCCACCGGCAGCTGCCGCAGGTAAGCCAGCGAAGAGACACCGCGGCCGAAGTCGTCCAGGGCAAAGCTGCAGCCGGCAGCGCGCAGCTTGTGAATAAAGATCAGCGCCCGCTCGAGATTATCGATGGCGCTGGTCTCGGTGATCTCGAACTGCACCCGCGACGGCGTCACACCCGCCTCGGTCAGTTCCCGCAAGACAAAATCGGCGAAGGTTTCATCACCGAGACTGATGCCGGAGATATTGATCGCATAGCCGAAGCCGCTGATGCTCAGACGCTGCTCCAGCGCCATGTAGGCGAAGATCCGGCGGATTACCCAGCGATCCACCTCCTCGATCAGGCCGTAGCGCTCGGCCGCGGGCAGAAATAACCCCGGCGAGATCACGCTGCCGTCACGTCCGCGCATGCGCACCAGAATTTCGTAGTGGTGCACGCGCTGCTCGCCCTTCAGGGTTACCACCGGCTGACGATACAACATCAGGCGGTCTTCCCGCAGTGCGGCGTGTATCTCCGCGACCCACGTAGTCTCGCGGCGCTTCTCCACTACCTTGCGGGAGTCGCTGAACAGCTTTACGCGATTGCGCCCCTGGTCCCGCGCCGCGCAGCAGGCGTCGTTGGCCACGGCTAACAACTGGCTGGCGTTAGCGGCGTGTCGATCTACCGCCACCACGCCGATGGAGAGGGCCACGCGCGTGTCGCTGCCATCCCAGTGGAAGGCAAAGTCCTGCGCCGTTTCGCGCAGGCGCGCCACCACCCGCCCCGCCTCCTCCAAGGTGCAGTTGTGCAGCAGTACCGCAAACTCATCGCTGCCGACGCGGGCGAACAGATCGTCACTGGACAGGCAGCGGCGCAACTGCTGCACCAACTGCACCAACAACTGGTCGCCGGCACCGTAACCGAGGGTGTCATTGACCACTTTGAACTGGTAGATATCCAGGTACAGCAGTACATGATGCTGGCGCCTGTCGACACAGCCAGTCAAAGTCTTCTGTAGTTCGCTTTCGAAAAACTGGCGGTTCGGCAGGCGGGTGAGGGAATCGTGGCTGGTCTGCCAACTGAGGCGGGAGGAGATGCGGCGCGCGGCGGAAGTATCGCGCAGGATCAGGACAAAGTTTTTCAGCGCGGCGCCTTCCCTTACCGCCATCACCTGCACGCTGACTTGCAGCGGGCTCTGTTCCTCTCCGGGGCGCAGGATACAGGCATTGAACTCGCGCATCCCCGGTGGCTCGGCTTCCGCACCAGTCTGCGGCAGAATCGGCGGCAAAGGGGCGCCACTGTTGTCGTGAAGCGGCAGGTTATCGTTGAGAAACTGCCCGGGCAGCAGGCCCACTAGGTTACCGGTCATCTCGCTGATCAGTGGATTGCTGTAGGTAACCCGCCCCTGCGCATCGGTCACTATCACGCCGTCGGCGATTTCGCTCAGCGCTGCTTCAGCCGCAGGCAGGCTGATTTGTGCGCCGGGCATCAGCTCGTGCTCCTCCCGCATCAGCAGGCCGAGGTACTCGACAGATTTGGGATCAAATTCAGTCAATGCCGCAAACTCGCGATTTTATGCTGCTGTATGGCCTCAATCGGCGCCGGGTGGACAGCCCCCCGGACAGCCAGTCGACCGGTAGTATGGCGAGTATGCATACTCCATCGCAAAGGCCCAGCGACACAGTTCAAATAGCGAACGCTCCCTGTTCGCCGGCTGTTTCAGGCGTCTAAGTTGCACACTCAAAGATGTGTGCGCAAGAAATTTTTCAGTTTCTCATCTTCGAACGCGCGCTGCAGTGTGGCGCTCAGGAGGTCGTTGACGCGAGTCTCCACCTCTTCGCGACTCGGCTTGATCAGACTGCGATCCTTGCCGCTGGAGCGGTAATTGCCAAAATAAGTAGCGCCACCGATTTTTACTTCCAGCTGCACTTCGGCGGAGGTATCCACTTTACTGGTGTAAAGCTTGTCCGGGCTGTCGTAGCTGAGGCCGGTCAGCTTGGCCAGCACCTGTACGTCCGCGGCGCTGTCCACGGTGCGGAAAGACCAGTTGGCGAAGCCATCGCGCAGTGTATCGGCGATCGCGTTTTCGACATTATTGGCGAGACGCACATTCGAGGTGTCCGCGTAGATGCCACCGAGAGAGCCGAGACCGCCACCCGGCAACTGATTGACACCGCGCACGCTCAATGTATAGCCGGCGCCGATCATTTCGGACGGCACCTGCACTTGCGGACGCACCTGGACCTCTACCGGACTGTGGGCACAGGCAGTCAGTACGCAGGCTCCCAAGAATAGCAGCAGCTTTTTCATTCATTCCTCCAGCAATTTTTTGCAGATAAATTTTTGATTCTTTTCGTAAACGCGGCGCAGAAAAAGTTCAGCCGTGGTGGTGATGCTCGGCAGCAGCCTTCAGTTGCCGCACCGGTATGCTCAGCTCTACTACCCGGCCGTCGGCGAAGTGCACGCGCAGCGGTAACTGTTCGCCAGCGCGCAGTCGCACACCGTGCAACATCAGATGCACGCCGCCCGGCGCCATTACAATGGCTGCTCCGGCGGGAATCGCCAGTTCCGGCAGCGCGCGCATACGACTGACACCGTCTTCATTAACTGTCGTATGGAGATCTGCGGTGGCATCTTCAAGGCCCGGCAATTCCACCCCCGTCAGGCGCATGGCCTCGCCGCCCGAATTGCGTACGGAGAGATACGCCGCACTCATCGCCATGCCCGGTAGCGTCTCGCGGGCAAAGCCATCCAGATGCACGCCGGGAATAGCAGGTCCGGTAACCTGGCTGCCGGCTGCAGCAGTGCCATCGTCACCGGCCGCAGTGAAGCCAGCTAAGGCGCCTGCGATAAAAATGGCGCCGAGAGTTTTCAGCAACTTGTTCACGGTGTTCCTCCCCCGGTCGATGTGATCAATAGCAGCCGCGGCGGGTTGCCGAGTTTGATATCGCCGCGTATGCGGTAACCGGGCACGGCCTCCCGCAGCTGCTGGTAAATCCAACGGCCCTCCGCATCGGTGCGCGCCACAATGATCACGCGCAACCCATCGCGACGAATACGCTCGGCCGCGCCACGCAGTAACGCCACCGCGTCATCGGACTTGGCCGCCAGCTGCGCCGCCGGCAGCGCCACGGTTTCTCCCTGCGGCAAGTCCAGCTTCGCGCGGCTGCGCTCGCGCACCAGCTGCGCGCGCACCTCGGCCACCAGCGCATTGCCCGGCGCCAATTCCTCCGCGCGGCTGAGGTAGCTATTTACCTCGCCAAAGGCCCGCCGGCGCAGTGCGTCGCGCGCGCGTTCGACGAATTCGATCACGATGGTCTGAATACCGCTGGCAGCACGGCGGTTGTCCGGATCCAGCTGTTTCACACGCAGGTAGTAGTCATAGGCGCTGGCACCGGCCGGCTGGGTCAGGAAGCCCTCACGCTGCGCAGCCTCGGCGCGCTCGAGGAAGAATGCCACATTGCGCTGGCGAATCTCCTCGGGTGACGGAGCGGTCGACTGCGGCAGCGGAATAGCCCGCGGCGCCGGCAGAGGCGGACGGGTAACGCAGCCGCTCAGCCACAAGGCCATCAGCAGCGATACTCCGATAGTGAGAAGGCGGTCAAATGACGGCAAATCAAATCCCCCGCTGTTGTTTTTTTGTACCGCAGGCATCGCTATACTGCCGACTCCAATGAACCCCCGTCCACGGCGGCAGTCAGATGCATGCGTCTGACTATAAATAATTTTTGTAGCTATGGCTGTGATGACCGACAGTTTCCGAAAAAATTTCCTCTACCTGCTCGCAGCGCTGGCATTTGTGCTGACTGGCGGTGCCGCAGCGCAGTCGAACCAGCCACTTCTTCCCGCCCCGGGTGGCAGCGACAGTGTCCAATTCCTGCCGGTGGATGAGGCCTACCGGCAGGATTTCCTGTTCGATGCCCAGGGGGTCAGCGCGATATTCCAGATAGCCCCGGATTACTACCTGTACCGGGAAAAACTCGCGCTGTATCGGCTGGACGGCGAAGAAAAGACGCCGCTGCCGCTGACTCTTCCGGATGGAGAGGTCATCTGGGACGACTATTTCGAGAAGGAAACCGAGGTCTACCGCCTACAGCTGGAATTCCCGATCGACCTGGGGGACAGCAGCGGTCCGGTGCGTGTGGAGATGCACTACCAGGGCTGCGCCGATGCCGGCCTCTGCTACCCACCGCAGGTGCGCCAGTTCACGCTGGACCCCACCAGCGGCAGCGTCACTCCCGCCGACTCAAGCGCACCCCCGGCGGCAACCGGTGCCAGGCGGACCGCTGCCGGCGGCAGCGCCGGCATGGCATTACCGCTGGCACTGCTGCTCGCATTCGCCGGCGGCCTGCTGCTAAACCTGATGCCCTGCGTATTCCCGGTGCTGTCGATCAAGTTACTGGCCGTCAGCCAGGCGGCCAAGCACGCCAACCAGCGCCATCACCACGGCTGGGCCTACAGCGCCGGCGTGGTGCTGAGCTTCGTGCTGATCGCGGCCCTGATGCTGGCGCTGCGCGCCGGCGGTGAAGCGGTTGGCTGGGGCTTCCAGCTACAGTCGCCGTGGCTGGTGGCAGCGCTGGCCTACCTGTTTTTTACCATGGGGCTCAGCCTCTCCGGCGTGACGGAATTTGGCGGCAGCCTGATGGGCGTCGGCAGCAGTCTCAGCGCCCAGCGCGGGCTGCGCGGCTCTTTCGCCACCGGTGCCCTGGCCACACTGGTCGCCAGCCCTTGCACTGCGCCAATGATGGGCTCGGCACTGGGCTTCGCGGTGACCCAGCCCGCGGCCGTCGCCCTAACGGTGTTCGCGGCGCTCGGCGCGGGTATGGCGGCCCCCTTCCTGCTACTGACCTATATTCCACGGCTGACCGAGAAATTGCCGCGCCCGGGCCCGTGGATGGACCGGTTCAAGCAACTGCTGGCTTTCCCGATGTACCTGACCGCCATATGGCTGCTGTGGGTGCTCGGCCGCCAAAGCGGCAGTGACGGTGTGGCACTGGTGCTGGCCGGCGCCGTGGCGATCGCCTTCGCGCTGTGGCTCTGGCCGCGGCCACTCGAGTCGCAGAATAAGTGGCACTGGGGTAAAGGAGCGACCGCACTGCTGGCACTGGCGTTCGCGCTACTGCTGCTGCCGCGCCTGACCACGGTGCAACAGCCGACCACGATCGCCGGAGGCAGCTACTGGCAACCCTATTCCGCCGATCGGCTAAGCGCCGCGCGCAGCGAAGGACGGCCGGTGCTGGCGAACATGACCGCGGCCTGGTGTATTACCTGCCTGGCGAATGAAAAGGTGGTGCTGTCCAGCGACGAGGTCAGCGAGGCGGTACAACAGCTCGGCGTGGTCGCACTGAAGGGTGACTGGACCAATCAGGACCCGCAGATCAGTGCGCTGCTGGCCAAGTACGGCCGCACCAGCGTTCCTCTCTATCTACTCTACCCGGCCGGTGGTGGCGAGGCGAAAATCCTGCCGCAGATACTGACCCGCGAGGGGCTGTTGGCGGCGCTCAATGCCGCGGCGCAGAGCCAGCTCAGCGCCTCGGAAGCCGAAAGTGACGACAAACTGCCTTTGTAGCCATTCAAGCGGGCAAAAAAGCCAGCGCCAGGATAATTTTGCGCTAAATGTCACGGAAAATTCGCCGAACTGCGGCTAACTTCAATAAACCGTGTCGCAGGCATGGACAGGGAGTCACTTTTGCGGCACACTCGCCCCGGCACTCGGGCAATCCGGCCAAAAAATCGAGTTTGCCCGCAAGATAGCTGCCAATCACCCGTTTTTGTGACCGTTTTGCGCTTTTTCTTCAGAGCAAGCTATGGCTAGACTTCTTCTGCTGCACGGCCCCAATCTCAACCTGCTCGGCACCCGTGAGCCGCATATCTATGGCGCCACCACGCTGGCGCAGATTGATGCGGCGGCGCGCGCCCAGTGCGAGGCGGCCGGCCACCAGCTGGACACTCTGCAGAGCAACAGCGAAGCGGAACTGATCGGGCGCATACAGGCGGCGGCCGGCGAAGGCGTGGAGTTTATCGTGATCAATCCCGCCGCCTTCACCCATACCAGTGTGGCATTGCGGGATGCCCTGGCAGCTGTGGCTATTCCTTTTATTGAGCTGCATCTGTCCAATCCCCACGCCCGGGAAGAGTTCCGCCGCCATTCCTATTTTTCCGACCTGGCTCGGGGTGTCGTGTGCGGCTTCGGCGCACAAAGTTACACCCTGGCCCTGCAGGCAGCCATACACCAACTGAGTGTGGCGCCAGCCAATAAATAACCCAGAACTGCACAAGACACTGAGAGTGAAGAACTATGGATATCCGCAAGATTAAGAAACTGATTGAGCTGCTCGAAGAATCGGATATCGGCGAGCTGGAGATCAAGGAAGGCGAAGAGTCCGTGCGCATCAGCCGCGGCGTCAGCAGCGCCCCGCAGGCCGCAGCAGCCCCGGTTTACGCAGCGCCAGCAGCCCCGGCGGCCGCCGCCCCCGCCCCTGCAGCTGCACCAGCTATCGAGGAGAAGGAAGCGGTACCCGCGCTGACCGGCCACCCGGTGAAGTCACCGATGGTGGGCACCTACTACGCGGCACCCAGCCCCGGCGCCGAGCCGTTTGTTAAGGTCGGCCAACAGGTGAAAGTAGGCGACGTGGTCTGCATCATCGAGGCGATGAAGATGATGAACCAGATCGAAGCCGACAAGGCCGGCACCATCGAATCCATCCTGGTGGAAGACGGCCAGCCGGTAGAGTTTGACCAGCCGCTCGTGACCATCGTCTGAGCGGGGTGAGCAAGTATGTTTGACAAAATTCTGATCGCCAACCGCGGCGAAATCGCGCTGCGGATACTGCGCGCCTGTAAGGAGATGGGTATCGGCACCGTGGCCGTGCACTCCCAGATAGATCGCGACCTGAAGCACGTGCGCCTCGCAGACGAATCCGTGTGCATTGGCCCCAACCCCTCGCCGCAGAGCTACCTGAATGTCCCGGCGATCGTCTCGGCGATGGAAATCACCGACGCCGTAGCGGTACACCCGGGCTACGGCTTCCTGGCGGAAAACGCTGACTTCGCCGAGCAGGTGCAGAAGAGCGGCTTCACATTTATTGGCCCGGATCCCGATGTAATCCGCCTGATGGGCGACAAGGTGTCCGCCATTGCCGCGATGAAAAAGGCCGGCGTACCGACGGTTCCCGGCTCCGACGGTCCGCTGCCGGAAAACGGCGAGCGCTGCCACGAGATCGCACGCAAGATCGGCTACCCCGTCATCATCAAGGCGGCGGCCGGCGGCGGTGGCCGCGGCATGCGCGTGGTACACACCGAGGCTGCACTGCTGAACGCCATCTCGGTGACCAAGTCCGAGGCTCAGGCGGCCTTTGGCGACGGCACCGTGTATATGGAGAAGTTCCTGCAGAACCCGCGCCACGTGGAAATCCAGGTCATGTCCGACGGCCAGGGCAACGCCATCCATCTCGGCGACCGCGACTGCTCGCTGCAGCGCCGCCACCAGAAGGTACTGGAAGAGGCACCGGCACCGGGCATCCCCGATGAGGTGCGCCAGGCGGTGTACGAATCCTGCGTACAGGCCTGTATCGATATCGGCTATCGCGGCGCGGGCACTTTCGAGTTCCTGTACGAGGACGAGCGCTTCTACTTCATCGAGATGAACACCCGCATCCAGGTGGAGCACCCGGTCACCGAGATGGTTACCGGCGTCGACCTGATCAAGGAGCAGATTCGCGTCTGCGCCGGCGAAAAGCTGTCCCTGAAACAGGAAGACATCGTCATTCGCGGGCACGCCTTCGAGTGTCGTATCAATGCGGAAGATCCGAAGACCTTCTTCCCCTGCCCAGGCAAGGTGAACAATTTCCACATTCCCGGCGGACTGGGCGTGCGCGTCGATTCGCACCTCTACTCCGGCTATACGGTACCTGCCAACTACGATTCGATGATCGCCAAGGTCATCACCCATGCGGAAGACCGCACGGCAGCCCTGGCGCGCATGCGCGTGGCCCTGTCGGAACTGATCGTGGACGGCATCAAGACCAATATCCCGTTGCAGGAAGAGCTGGTGCGCGACAGCGCATTCGCCGAGGGCGGTGTGAATATTCACTACCTCGAGAAGAAGCTCGGACTCTGATCCCGGCTGACGGGGTGTCCCGTAGCGCCATTGCGGCGGCGGGACACTCCCGCTGCTCCCGGCACTGCCGACACCCCGCCCCTACAATCAATCCACCCCATCCATCAGCGACCACCATCACTATGCCCTGGCTACAACTCCGCGTAGATACCAACCGCGAGCAGGCGGAAAGGATCGAACAGGCACTGCTGTTCGCCGGCGCCGTGTCTGTCACCCTGCAGGACAATGCGGACCAGCCGATCCTCGAACCGGGCCTCGGCGAGGTCCCGCTGTGGGATCAGACGCGGGTCACCGGGCTCTTCGACGCCGAAGTGGACACCGCTGTAACTGAGGCCAAGGCGGCCTCCTATCTGTGCGAACTGCTCCCCAATGCCCGCTGGGAACAACTGGAGGACAAGGACTGGGAGCGCGAGTGGATGTCGCACTACCAGCCGATCCAGTGCGGCGACAATCTCTGGATCTGCCCCAGCTGGTGCGAGCCGCCACAACCGCAGGCGGTGAACCTGCTGCTGGACCCGGGCCTCGCCTTCGGCACCGGCACCCACCCCACCACCTTCCTGTGCCTGCAGTGGCTGGCGGGGGAATCGCTGGCCGGCAAGAGTGTCATCGATTTCGGCTGCGGCTCCGGCATCCTCGGCATCGGCGCGCTGCTGCTCGGTGCCGCGCGCGCCACCGGCACCGATATCGACCCCCAGGCCCTGATCGCAAGCCGCGATAACGCCGCCCGCAACGGCATCGACCCCGAGCGCTTTCCGGTCTACCTGCCCGAAAAGATGCCGCGGGAGCCCGCGGATGTCATGCTGGCCAACATTCTCGCCGGCCCGCTGGTGACACTGGGACCGCAGCTGATCGAACTGACCAAGGTCGGCGGGCGCATCTGCCTGTCCGGCATACTCGCCTCCCAGGCCGAGCAGGTAAAAGCCGCCTATAGCCAGTGGGTCGATTTCGATGCCGACGGCCAGCGCGACGACTGGGTGCGCCTCGCCGGCACCCGCAACCACTGATGTGACACCAGGCACTACGCGGCTGCCGGACAGGCTGATAGACTTGGCCGCCTGATAAAACTTTCCGAACAAGCATGTCGCAACTGGTAACTCGCTGCCCCCATTGCAGCACCTCCTTTCACGTCAACGAACAGCAGCTGCGTGCGGCCCGCGGCGCCGTGCGCTGTGGCTCCTGCCTGCAGGTATTCCGCGCCGACGAAAATATCGTCTTTGCCGACAGCGATGCCGACGCAAGCAAGGATCTTGACGCGCTGCTCGAAGATGACGACTTCCTGATTCATGACGACATCGACCTGGAAGACGACGAGCCGGCACCGCCCACCGTGCCCGCAGCGGCCGCCACTAACGCCGCCGACAGGGACACAGAAAAGAAAATGAAGGACGAGCCGCTGATCGGCGAGGCCTTCGGCGACACCGAGTGGCAGGATATAGCCTCCGCCGAAGCCGGGGACGCCGAAGACGAAGACGACGACGGCGCAACTCTCAAGCCCGACTGGCAGGAGGATCCCTGGGCCAACGACACCCCGGAACCACCACAACAGCGCGAACCCGCCTTTACTTCCCGCTACGACGATGCCTCCGCCGACGAGTTCAGCGAACAACTGGAGCATATCCAGAGCCACACGACGGAGCCGCCGGCCACCGAGAAGCCGCCTTTCTCCGCCGACCCCGAGCGCGAGCGGCTGATCTCGGCGATCGAGCCCGCACCGCTCGAAGTCGCCTGGCGGCCGCGCCGCGACCGGCGTGTCCCGGGCTGGCTGTGGGGGCTGTCGGCACTGTTGCTGCTGGTAGCCATCGCCGCACAGCTGGCCTATTTCCGCTTCGACAGCCTGAGCAAGCAGCAGCCCTGGCGCGATCTCTACGGAAAAGCCTGCCCGGTGCTGGGCTGCGAGCTGCCGCCACTGGAGGACCTGCAGGCAATCCACACCTCTAACCTGATGGTGCGCAGCCACCCGCAGCTGGCCGGCGCACTGGTGGTGGACGCGGTACTGTTGAATACCGCCCCCTACGCCCAGCCCTTCCCGAGCCTGCTGTTGAGTTTCAGCGACCTGAAGAACAAGCCGGTCGCCAGCCGACTGTTTGCGCCCCGCGACTACCTGCAGGGCGAGCTGGCCGGGCGCAGGCAGATGCCCAGTGGCAGCCCGGTGCATATTGCGATCGAGATTGTGGATCCGGGCAGCGAGGCGGTGAATTACGAACTGCATATCGCGCGCTGACGCGCACTCTTTGCGTGAAGTAGAGCAACAAGTTGGCGCAGAAAACTGCCAATATTGCGCAATCCGCAAACTAAACGCGCAGCGAGCAACCAATTTGCCCGCTTTTTCGCTTTTCCAATGTCGGGCCAGCCGCTATCATAGGCGGCTGTTTTTCCTGGAGCCCAAGGCCGGTCCGCGAGGACCTGAGGGCTGTTCGACGCCCGAGTGGAGCTGCCGTGTCCATCGCCATTGGCCCCTACATTATCGACCAACCGGTAATTCTGGCGCCTATGGCTGGTGTTACCGACCGACCCTTCCGCCAGCTGTGCCGAGAGCTCGGTGCCGGACTGGTGGTGTCGGAAATGGTGACCTCAGACACCCGGCTGTGGAACAGCCGCAAGTCGCGGTTACGCCTGGACCACGCGGGCGAGACCGCACCCATTTCGGTACAGATCGCCGGCGGTGACCCGGAGATGATGGCGGAAGCCGCGCGGGAAAATGTCCGTCGCGGCGCCCAGATTATCGACATCAATATGGGCTGTCCGGCGAAGAAGGTTTGCAAGAAAGCGGCGGGGTCGGCCCTGCTGCGAGACGAAAAACTGGTCGCGGATATTCTGGAAGCCGTGGTTCAGTCCGTCTCAGTACCAGTGACACTGAAAATCCGCACCGGCTGGTGCCCGGATTCTCGCAACGGCGTCGCTGTGGCCAGAATGGCCGAAGACATTGGTATCTCTGCGCTGGCAGTACACGGTCGCACCCGCGCGTGCGGCTACCACGGGCAGGCCGAATTCGATACCATTGCTGAAATTGTACGCGAGGTGAAAATTCCGGTTTTCGCCAATGGCGACATCACCAGTGCAGAGAGGGCCCGGGAGGTACTCGACTACACTGGCGCAGCTGCAGTCATGATTGGCCGTGCAGCACAGGGACGGCCATGGATTTTTCGGGAGATAGCCCATTACCTCGCCACCGGCGAGCGGCTTCCCGAACCCTCACTGGATGAAGTCAGGGAAATATTGCTCGCCCACCTGGGTGAATTGCACCGTTTCTACGGTGAATTGATGGGGGTCCGTATCGCCCGCAAGCATGTGGGGTGGTACCTGAAGACACTCGCGGGGAGCGAGTCCTTTCGCAAGACCTTTTTCCAATTGGATAGCGCAGAAGCACAACATGCCAGCGTTCACGAGTGGTTTGAACGCCGAATAACGAGAGGGGCACAAGCGGCATGAATAACGAAGCACTGATTCCGGATACTGGCAGCGACGAAGTATCCACCGGGGGACAGACTCAACTGGCACAGCCGCAGCAGCAGTCTCTGCGCGACGCCGTTGAGCAAGCGATGGAAAACTACTTCCGTCACCTGGACGGCCAGATGGTCACCGATGTCTACGACATGGTGCTGTCAGAAATCGAAGCGCCGATGCTGGAAGTGGTCATGAAGTACACCCGCCATAACCAGACCCGTGCGGCGCAGCTGTTGGGCCTGAACCGCGGCACCCTGCGCAAGAAACTGAAGCGCTACGGGCTGCTGTAAGCACCGCGCTGTATCGGCGGCACAGACGACTCGAGGGGGGATGAGGCTACTCATCCCCCCTCGCTATTTGCTGGCGGCGGGTTTCGCCGCTCCGAATCGAAGCCAACGCCACTGCGAAGCGGCTCCAGCACACCGGCCTCGATTCCCGGCCGCGGCCCTGCCCGCGGCCGCGGTCCCGCCAAGCCGGGGCTCAACTACCCTTTTCAGAAACTCAGATGGACCAAGTGCTATGACTGACAAGGTTGCGATTCGCCGCGCGCTGATCAGCGTATCGGACAAAAGCGGAATCGTGGAATTCGCCCAACAGCTCTCCGCGATGGGCGTGGAAATCCTCTCCACCGGCGGTACTCACCGCCAGCTGAAAGAAGCCGGTATCCCGGTCGTGGAAGTCTCCGACTACACCGGCTTCCCGGAGATGATGGATGGGCGCGTAAAGACCCTGCACCCGAAAGTACACGGCGGCATCCTCGGCCGCCGCGGCACCGACGACAGCGTCATGTCAGAGCACGGCATCTCCCCGATCGATATGGTGGTGGTGAATCTCTACCCCTTCGCCCAGACCGTGGCCAAACCGGACTGCACCCTCGCCGACGCGATCGAGAACATCGATATCGGCGGCCCGACCATGGTGCGCGCCGCGGCCAAGAACCACAAAGATGTCGCTATCGTCGTGAACGCCAGCGACTACGACGGCATCGTCGACGAAATGCAGGCCAATGACGGCGCCCTGAGCCAGGCCAGCCGCTTCGACCTGGCGGTGAAGGCCTTCGAGCACACGGCCGGCTACGACGGCGCCATCGCCAACTACCTGGGCAGGATCAAGGATGGCGAGAAGCAGCAGTTCCCGCGCACCTTCAATAGCCAGTTCATCAAGAAGCTGGACCTGCGCTATGGCGAAAACCCGCATCAGAAGAGCGCCTTCTTCGTCGAAGCCGAACCGGCGGAAGCCAGCATCGCCACCGCCGAGCAGCTGCAGGGCAAGGAGCTGTCCTACAACAATATCGCCGATACCGATGCGGCACTGGAGTGCGTGAAGGCTTTCGACGAGCCGGCCTGCGTGATCGTCAAGCACGCCAACCCCTGTGGCGTGGCCATCGCCGCAGATATCGGCAAGGCCTACGACCTGGCCTTTGCCACCGACACCGAATCCGCGTTTGGCGGCATTATCGCCTTCAACCGCGAGCTGGACGGTGCCACGGCGAAAGCCATCGTCGAGCGCCAGTTCGTCGAGGTGATTATCGCGCCCTCGGTATCCGAGGAAGCGAAAGCCGCAGTCGCCGAGAAGAAGAATGTGCGTCTGCTAATCTGCGGCCAGTGGAGCGCGGAACGCGTAGCGGCGCTGGATTACAAGCGCGTCAACGGCGGCCTGCTGGTACAGGACCGCGACGACGGCGTCATCACCGAATCCGACCTGAAGGTGGTGACCAAGCGCCAGCCCAGTGCAGAGGAAATCCGCGACTTGCTGTTCACCTGGAAGGTGGCCAAGTTCGTCAAATCCAATGCCATCGTCTACGGCAACGACGGCCGCACCATCGGTGTCGGTGCCGGCCAGATGAGCCGGGTCAATTCGGCACGTATCGCGGCGATCAAGGCGGAGCACGCCGGCCTGGAAGTCAAAGGCTCGGTAATGGCCTCCGACGCCTTCTTCCCGTTCCGCGACGGCATCGACAATGCGGCCAAAGTGGGCATCCGCGCAGTCATCCAGCCGGGCGGCTCCATGCGCGACGAGGAAGTCATTGCCGCGGCCGACGAGCACGATATGGCAATGGTCTTCACCGGCATGCGCCATTTCCGTCATTAAGCGGCACTACCGATAGCCGATTTTCAGGCACAAGCCGGCACTCAATGGGCCGGCTTTTTCTTGTCCGTCACAATTCCGGGCTAAAATAGCCCATCTCAATCCGTACCCAATGGACTACACCGGCCGACTCAGGGGGAATTAACAATGAATGTATTGATTATCGGCGCAGGCGGCCGCGAGCACGCCCTGGCATGGAAAGCGGCACAGAACCCCGCCGTCGACACCGTTTTTGTCGCGCCCGGCAATGCCGGCACCGCGCGCGAGCCCAAGCTGCAGAACGTCGCCATCGGCGTCGACAACTTCTCGGCGCTGGCCGAGTTCGCCGAGGAAAAAGGCGTCGATCTGACCATCGTCGGGCCTGAGGCTCCGCTGGTCGACGGCATCGTCGATTTCTTCAACGGCCGCGGCCTGGCCATTTTCGGCCCCAGCAAGGGCGCCTCGCAGCTGGAGGGCTCCAAGGCCTTCACCAAGGACTTCCTCGAGCGCCACAAGATTCCCACCGCTGCCTACCGCAATTTCACCGAGATCGAGCCGGCGATCGAATATATTCGCGACTGCGGCGCGCCGATCGTCGTCAAGGCGGACGGCCTCGCGGCCGGTAAAGGCGTCATCGTCGCCGAAACCGAACAGCAGGCGGAACTGGCGGTGCGCGACATGCTGTCCGGCAATGCCTTCGGCGACGCCGGCTGCCGCGTCGTAATCGAAGAGTTCCTGACCGGTGAGGAAGCCAGCTTTATCGTGATGGTGGACGGCGAGCACATTCTGCCGATGGCCACCAGCCAGGACCACAAACGCGTCGGCGACGGCGACACGGGTCCCAACACCGGCGGCATGGGCGCCTATTCACCCGCCCCGGTGGTTACCGACAGCGTCTACCAGCGCATCATGAGCGAAGTGATCGAACCCACCGTCCAAGGCCTGGCCACCGAGGGCATCCCCTACACGGGCTTCCTCTACGCCGGCCTGATGATCGATGCCGATGGCGCGCCCAAGGTGATCGAGTACAACTGCCGTTTCGGTGATCCGGAAACCCAGCCGATCATGATGCGCCTGAAGTCCGACCTGGTGGAACTGTGCCAGGCGGCGCTGGACAAGCGTCTGGATGAAGTCACCGCCGAATGGGATTCCCGTCCCGCCCTCGGTGTGGTACTGGCCGCCCACGGCTACCCGGGCAGCTACCGCAAAGGCGACGCCATCAGCGGCCTGGATCGCGCCGACAGCGACAATGCCAAGGTATTCCATGCCGGCACCGCGCTGGACGGCGAGCGGGTCGTCACCAACGGCGGCCGTGTTCTCTGCGCCACCGCCCTCGGCGACACCGTCGCCGAAGCCCAGGCCAACGCCTACACCGCGGCCCGCGCCATCTACTGGGACGGCGTCTTCTACCGCAAGGATATCGGTTATCGCGCGGTAGAGCGGGAAGAAGCCGCCACCAGCTGACACCGAAGCTAAACCTGCGGGCACGGCCAGATGCCGTCCCGCCATCATCATCTGAGCGGAATCAACTGAGATGAGTGAACGCAAACTGACCGGACTGGACCACCTGCTGCTGCAGGCGGATCGCGCACTGCGCACCCTGAGCCCCGGCACCCCCTGCCACGGGCGACCGTCGCCGGCCAAGGCCGAACCAGAGGCGGAGCTGAGCGACGCCGAGCGCCGGCACGCCGCCGGGCTGATGCGCGTGAATCACAGTGGCGAGGTCTGCGCCCAGGCGCTGTACCAGGGCCAGTCACTGACCGCCAAGCTGCCGGAAGTGCGCGGTGAGATGGAGCGCGCCGCGGACGAGGAAATCGATCACCTGGCCTGGTGTGAACTGCGACTGCGCGAACTGGACAGCCGCCCGAGCCTGCTGAACCCCCTCTGGTACGGCCTGTCGTTCGGCCTCGGCGCCGCCGCCGGTAAAATCAGTGACCGCGTCAGCCTCGGTTTTGTCGCCGCTACCGAGGAACAGGTATGTAAGCATCTCGAGAGTCATCTGCAGCGGTTGCCGGCGCAGGACAAGAAAAGCCGCGCGGTGGTTGAGCAGATGCGTATCGACGAGGAAGAGCACGGCCATGCCGCACTGGACGCCGGCGGCGCCCGTTTCCCGGCGCCGCTGAAGGGTCTGATGTCGCTGGTGTCCAAGGTCATGACCTCGGCCAGCTATCGGATCTGAGTGGACCTCAGGGTTCGGAAAGAGTACCGAAGTTCGATGCGAAGGCTCTGCTGCCGGTGCCGTCCGTGAATGAGCGGACGGCCACCGGCAGCAGGGCTGCGTAGAGGCCGCTTCCGCTAACGGGTTCCGCCGTTACAATTCCTCAATGCGATAGCTGTGGACTATTTCCACCCCGGCGTTGCGCAGCATGATGGACGCCGAGCAGTACTTGTCCGCCGACAGCTCCACCGCCCGCGCTACTTGGGTCTCCTTCAGCCCGCGACCGCGCACCACGAATTCCATTTCGATGCGGGTAAAAGGTGCCGGCGTTGCATCCGGGCGCTCGCCATTCAGCTCACAGTGACAGGAAATAATGTCCTGACGCGCCTTCTGCAGGATGCTGACCACGTCGTAGGAGGCGCAGCCGCCGACACCCAGCAAGATCATCTCCATCGGGCGGATGCCGTTGTTCTTGCGTCCGCCTTCCATCACCACCGAATTGCCGCTGCCGGCCTCGCCGACAAAAGTCAGCTCATCCACCCAGGTCACTCTGCCCTGCATTGCCACACTCCTTCTGAAATAGAGGGCGCGAAGCTTAGCATATTGCGTCGCTGTAACCTGCGTGCGGCCGTTTTCCGGTATAGTGTTCGCTATATTACTTTGTCGCGAAATGAGAATAGGCAGTCAGCCTTATTGGTGGTTGTCACCGAACTCTACTGCCGCTATAAGGTCATTTCTTTGCAAGGCAAAAGTGTCGCAGGTCACACTGCGAGAGTTTCCCGGATGCAGCCACTGTTGGGGACAGTGATTTCACGCGATAATCCGCGTGTGCTGTGGCGCATTCATGTCGGGATCAGGCACAAAATTAATAAATAAGGAGTAGATCCGTGACGGTTGCTACCGAAGAACAATTGACCATCGGCAATATTGAAGATTTTCTGGCCCACTGCCACCGGCGCCGCTACCCGGCCAAAAGCACCATCATCTACGCCGGCGACCGCTGCGAATCCCTGTATTTCATCATGCGCGGCTCTGTCACCGTGCTGATCGAGGACGATGAAGGGCGCGAGATGATCGTGGCCTATCTGAACGACGGCGACTTTTTCGGCGAGATGGGCCTGTTCGATCAGGACACCCGCAGTGCCTGGGTACGCACCAAGACCGAATGCGAAGTGGCAGAAATCTCCTACAGCAAGTTCCAGGAACTGACTCGCCAGCACCCAGAATTCCTGTTTGCGCTGGCGACGCAGATGGCCGGCCGCCTGCGCAACACCACCCGCAAGGTCGGCGACCTGGCCTTCCTCGACGTCACCGGCCGCGTAGCGCGCACACTGCTGGACCTGTGCAACGAGCCCGATGCGATGACCCACCCGGAGGGCATGCAGATCAAGATCACCCGCCAGGAAATCGGCCGTATCGTCGGCTGCTCGCGGGAGATGGTCGGCCGGGTACTGAAGACCCTGGAAGAACAGGGACTGGTATCGGTGAAGGGCAAGACCATGGTGGTCTACGGCACCCGCTGACGGCGCCATGCGTGACGAAAAAGGGCGATCCTCTGGATCGCCCTTTTTCGTTGTGGCTGCGCCGGGGCGCAACTGTCAGCCCCGGGCGTAGCCGCGGGTCAATTGAACATTTCCAGTAATCTGCGGCCGGGATCCGGTTCGCGCATAAACGCCTCGCCAACCAGGAAGGTATTCACATCGTGACCGCGCATCGCGGCAACGTCATCGGTGGTGTGGATACCACTCTCGGTGACCACTATGCGGTCGTCGGGAATCAGGTCCAGCAGCTTGAAGGTCGTCTCCAGCTGCACGTCGAAAGTGTGCAAATTGCGATTGTTGATACCGATCAACCGGTTCGGCAACACCAGCGCCCGCTCCAGCTCCTCGCGGTTGTGCACTTCCACTAGCACGTCCAATCCCAGCTCCTGCGCCAGGCCGTTCAGATCATGCATCTGCCCGTCTTCCAGACAGGCGGCGATCAGCAGGATACAGTCCGCACCGATGGCACGGGCCTCGCACACCTGATAGGGGTCTACGGTAAAGTCCTTGCGCAGCACCGGCAGCCGCACAGCCGCCCGCGCCTGCTGCAGATAGGCGTCGGCACCCTGGAAGAAATCCACATCGGTAAGCACCGACAGACAGGCGGCACCGCCCTTTTCATAACTGGTGGCGATCTCGGCGGGAATGAAGTCCGCACGAATAACGCCTTTGCTTGGCGAGGCCTTCTTGATCTCGGCGATGACCGCCGCCTCACCGCTGGACAGTTTGTTCTCGATAGCCGCGACAAAACCGCGCGCGGACGGCTGGTCTAGCGCCCGCGCGCGCATGTCCTCCAGCGAGCACTGTCGCTTGCGCTCGGCGATTTCCTGCCACTTGCGCTCGACGATGGTTTTCAGGATGGTCGGTGTGCTCATGGCAGTCTCCTTCGCGCTCATGGCTGTTTCCTTTCCGCTCATGGCTGTCTCTCCCCCGGACTCACAGCTGCTTGTTCCGGGCGGAAGGCGCTGGTAAAGGCCGCCAGGTCGTTGATCTTTTCGCCGGCGAGTCCGCTGGCGATCGCATCCTGGGCCATGGCTACGCCCTGCTCGGCCGAATCCGCCACGCCACTGACATAAATGGCGAGTCCGGCATTCAGGGCGATGATATCCGCCGCCTTCTGCCCGGTGTCGGTGGCACCCTTGCCCAGCGCATCGCGGATCAGCCCCAGCGACTCCTCGGAACCGGATACACAGAGCCCGTCGAGACTGCGGCGCTCGATGCCGAAATCCTCCGGGCGGATAACCCGCTCGCCAATCTCACCATCTTTCAGTTCCACCGCGAAGGTATCCGCGGCCAGACTCACCTCGTCGAGCCCATCTTCGCTGTGCACTACCATGACGTGTTCGGAGCCGAGACTCTGCAGCACCTCCGCCAGGATGCGACAGTAGTGCTTGTCGTAGACGCCGATCACCTGGCGCTTCACGCCGGCGGGATTGGTCAGCGGGCCGAGCAGATTGAAGATGGTGCGCATACCGAGCGCCTTGCGGGCCGGCCCCACATGGCGCACGGCACTGTGAAAACTGGGCGCAAACATAAAGCCGACGCCGATGGTGTCGACACAGCGACCGACCTGCTCCGGGCTCAGCTCGAGATAAATGCCGGCGCGCTCGAGCAGGTCGGCGGCGCCGCTGCTGGACGACACCGAGCGGTTGCCGTGCTTGGCTACCCGCGCGCCGGCGGCGGCGGCGACAAAGCTGGCGGCCGAGGAGACGTTAAACAGGTTAGCGCCATCACCGCCGGTGCCGACGATATCCACCGCATCGGTCAGATCCAGTGCCACCGGTGTGGCGAGTTCACGCATCACCTCAACGGCGCCGGCGATTTCATCGACCGTTTCGCCGCGAATCCGCAGCGCTACCAGCAGCGCCCCTATCTGGGCCTGTTCCGCTTCACCACGCATTATCTGGCCGACCGCCGCGCGCATCTCCGCACGGGTCAGGTTTTCGCCGTCAACCAGTTTGGCGATGGCTTGCTGAATATTCACTCCGCTCTCCCCTTTGACTTCAGTCTTCTTCCCGGACCAGGCGCTCATCGGCGCAATGCGCCGGCTGATGGCCTCAGGCCTCCAGAAAATTTCTCAGCATATCGTGACCATGCTGAGTCAAAATGGATTCGGGATGAAACTGCACTCCCTCCACCGCCAGTTCACGGTGGCGCAAACCCATAATTTCGTCGATTTCACCGCTGTCGGTTTCGGTCCAGGCGGTGATTTCCAGGCATTCCGGCAGGCTGTCCTTCTCCACCACCAACGAATGGTAGCGGGTGGCCTCGAACGGGTTGGACAGCCCGTGAAACACCCCCAGATTGTTGTGCACTATCGGTGAAGTCTTGCCGTGCATCACTTTGCCGGCACGCACCACCTTGCCGCCAAATACCTGGCCGATACTCTGGTGGCCGAGGCAGATACCCAGTATCGGAATCCGACCGGCAAAACGGCGGATGGTCTCCATGGAGATACCCGCCTCATTCGGCGTGCAGGGCCCGGGGGAAATGACGATCTTCTCCGGCGCCAGCTGTTCAATGTCGTCGACGGTAATCTCGTCGTTACGCTTGACCACGACCTCGGCACCCAACTCGGCCAGGTACTGCACCACATTCCAGGTGAAGGAGTCATAGTTGTCGATCATCAGAATCATTGCTCGGCTCCCTTGGCCATTGGAGATGATGCGGATTGCTGCATACGCTTTTGCAGGCGCGCCAGTGCATCCTGGGTTGCGCGCAGTTCGCGCAGGATCTCGGTCTGGCTCGGCGGCAACTGCAGCTCGTCCAGGCGCCGCAGCTTGGCCTCCTCCAGATTATTCAGGACCACGCCGATAAACAGATTGATCATCACGAACGCGCCCATCACGACGAAGCTGACAAAATAGAGCCAGGCCCAGGGCATGGTCTCCATCGCCGTGTACATGATATCGGTCCAGTCCTCGAAAGTGACGATGCGAAACAGACTCAGCAGCGCGATCGGCAGACTGCGCCAGTGGGTCGGGTCAATTTCGTGGAACAGGAAATAGCCGGCGACGCCGTAGATATAAAAAATGATGCCCATCAGCAGCGCAATATGAAACATGCTCGGCAGGCTGCGCAGTAGTGTGTCCACCAGCAGGCGCAATTCCGGAAACGCCGATACCAGCCTGAGTACGCGCAGCACCCTGACCAGGCGTGCCAGTGTCGCCAGCGGTCCGGCGGCGGGAATCAGGCTCAGCGCGATAATGCTGAAATCGAAGGAGTTCCAGCCACTGGCAAAGTAGCGCCACGGGCGGCTGCCATGGGCGGCCATCTTGATCGCGGCCTCGACGACAAAGGCCAGCAGAATCAGTTGATTCACGCCGGCGAGCAGGCCACCAAAGCGCTCGGTCATCCAGGTCGAGGTTTCCAGGCCGATGACCATACCGTTCAGTAAGATCAGGCCGATGATAATCTGGCTGAAAAGCGGCGCTGCGACGGTGCGCTCGCAGCGCTGGGCAAAAGATAATGTCGGGGAAATACTAACTTCGTTCATTGCAGTTAATTCGCTGTCTCACCACTGCCAGATAGAGCCATGGCCGCGGCACGGAACAGTGCGCGCGCCTTGTTCATTGTTTCATCCCACTCGGCCTGCGGGTCCGAGTCGGCGACCAGGCCGGCTCCGGCCTGGATATATAGCTGGCCATCCTTGATTACCGCGGTCCGAATGGCTATGGCGGTATCCATATTGCCATTCCAGGCCAGGTAGCCGACGGCACCACCGTAAATCCCGCGTTTTTCCGGCTCCAGCTCGTCGATAATCTCCATCGCGCGGATCTTCGGTGCCCCCGACAGAGTGCCGGCCGGCAGCGCCGCGCGCAGCGCATCAATCGCCGACAGGCCTGCCTTCAGCTTACCGGTGACGTTGGAGGTGATGTGCATCACGTGGGAGTAACGTTCCACCACCATCTTCTCGGTGACCTGCACACTGCCGGTTTCCGCGACCCGGCCCACATCATTGCGCCCCAGGTCGATCAGCATCAGGTGCTCGGCCAGCTCCTTCGGATCCGCCAGCAGCTCTTTCTCCAGCGCCTGGTCCTCGTCCTCGGTGGCCCCACGGCGGCGGGTGCCGGCCAGCGGTCGCACGGTCATCTCACCCTCCTCCAGGTGCACCAGGATTTCCGGGCTGGAGCCCACCACCTGATGGTCGCCCAGATCGAGGAAATACATGTACGGAGAGGGGTTCAGGCTGCGCAGCGCGCGATAGAAATTCAGCGGCGGCGCGTCGAACGGCGCAGACAACCGCTGCGACGGCACCACCTGCATCACATCGCCGGCGAGCACATATTCCTTGACGGTATCCACAGCCCGCTTGAACGCCTCCTCGCCGAAATGGGAGCGAAAGGCACTCTCGTCGATGGCGTTGCCGTCCAGATCCAGCGGCACGGTATCCGGCAGCGGCTGTGCCAGCTTGCCGACCAGTTCATCCAGGCGCTGCTGTGCGCGCTCGAATGCATTCTCCCGCTGTGGATCCGCATGCACGATAAAGATCACCGCACCGGCAAGATTGTCGAATACCACCAGCTCATCGCTGACCATCAACAGGATATCCGGATTGCCGAGGGTATCCGGCGGCGCGCTGTCGGCCAGGCGCGGCTCTATATAGCGCACGCAGTCATAGCCAAAATAGCCCACCAGGCCGCCGTTGAAGCGCGGCAGATTCGGTAGCTCGGGTACCCGGTAGCGCTGCTGGAACTCCTCTACGAACGCGAGCGGATCGGCCGATTCATGCCGTTCCACGACCTCGCCATCGCGCTCAACGGTAATCTCGTGGCCGCGCACCCGCAGCAGGGTCCGCGCCGGCAGGCCGATGATTGAATAGCGACCCCACTTCTCGCCACCCTGCACCGACTCCAGCAGATAACTGTAGCGGCCGGCGGCCAGTTTCAGGTAGGTCGATAGGGGCGTTTCTATATCCGCCAGCACGCGGCGCACCAGCGGTATGCGGTTGTAACCCGCGGACGCAAGTTGGGCGTATTCACTAGGGGTCATGGCGACTCCGACTAAGGTTCGAGACTGTTCCGGACTGTGAGTGCCGAGAGGTTCGGTTTGTGGGCGCCAGAACCATGAAACGGGAGGCGTTCCCAACGGGGTGGCCGTTACGATACCAGTATCAAAATACCAGGTACCGGATTGGCCTCAGCGGATTACCGGCGCCATCGCCAGCAGGTGTTGTGGGGGGCAGTGTGGCTCACGGGCATTCCCTCGTTGCAGGCGCTCAAGTGTACAAATCCCGCTGCGGGCGGGCAAGAGTTTGCCCGCCCGGTCACACATCATCCCAGACTCTTGCGCATCGCGGTGATGACTTCGCCGTAGTCGTCCGCATTGAAGATCGCCGAACCGGCAACAAAGGTATCGGCGCCGGCGGCGGCAATCTCCGCGATATTGTCTTGGGTGACACCACCGTCGATCTCGAGGCGGATATTCTCGCCCGACGCGTCGATCAGCGCGCGCGCCTCGCGCAGCTTGTCCAGTGTGGCGGGAATGAATTTCTGCCCGCCGAAGCCGGGATTGACCGACATCAGCAGGATCATGTCCAGCTTGTCCATCACGTACTTGGCCGCATCCAGACCGGTGGCCGGGTTGAATACCAGCCCCGCCTTGCAGCCGAAGCTGCGGATCAGCTGCAGGGAGCGGTCCACGTGCCGCGAGGCCTCTGGGTGAAAGGTGATGTAGGTGGCGCCGGCATCCGCGAACATGCGGATCATATCGTCCACCGGCTCCACCATCAGGTGCACATCGATGGGCGCCTCGACACCGTGCTTGCGCAGCGCCTGGCACACCATCGGTCCGATGGTCAGATTCGGCACATAGTGGTTGTCCATTACGTCGAAATGCACCCAGTCGGCTCCAGCAGCCAGCACCGCATCGACTTCCTCGCCGAGACGAGCGAAGTTGGCGGAGAGAATGGACGGGGCGATCTTGTAATCCGACATGTCGATATCCTTCAGTTGTTCTCTTTGCCTGAGGTCAGGCGCTGGTCCAGTCGCTGCAGACGCTCCGGTGTGCCGACGTCACACCAGTCCCCCTCGTAGAGTTCCGCCTGCAGCTTGTCCTCGTTGTAGGTGAAGACCTCGCCGAGCCCGAAACAGGCGCGCACATTGGGATAACCGGTCAGTATCTCCGGCCGCAGCCAGCTGATGCCGGCAAACGTATAGCGGGGCTTCGCCGTGCCCGACAGCAGGCCTTCATCAATGCCGAAATCCCCTTCGGGATTGTGCGGAGGATTGGGCACCATCAGCAGGCGGCCGGGACACCCGTCGGGCAGCGGCCGCTCGAGCCAGCGGGCCAGGTCGAAATCGCACCAGACATCGCCATTGACCACCAGGAACGGATCGCTGCCCAGCAACGGCAGCGCCTTGATAATGCCGCCGGCGGTTTCCAGCGGCTCTTCCTCTTTCTCGACCGAATAGCGGATTTCCAGACCCCAGCGCTCGCCGCCGCCGAGCTGCGCGCGAATCATATGGCCAAGATGGCCGAGATTGATCACCACGCGCTGCACGCCGATAGCCGCCAGGCGATCCAGCGCATATTCGATCAGCGGCTTGCCGGCCACTTGCAGCAGCGGCTTGGGGGCCTGGTCGGTCAGCGGGCGCATGCGCTTGCCAAAGCCGGCGGCCAGCACCATGGCGGTCGGGATGGGATACTGTGTGCGGTCGGTCATCGAGATATTCTGTACGGTTACTCTGTCTGGTTACCGGCGGCGGTCGCCGGCGCTGCGATAATCGCGGTACCAGTCTTGGTCCTCAATCAGCGGCAGGAGTTCGGCGCGGAACCAATCGGCAAAGGGCTTCAATTCAGGGTAGCGTTCGGAGACTTCCAGCGCATAGCGGATTACCAGTGGCAGATCCGGCAGATAACCCTCCTTGCCGTCGCGCAGATACAGGCGCGGGAAGAGTCCCAGCACTTTGATATGCCGCTGCAGCCCCATCCAGTCGAACCAGCGCAGGAAAGTCTGTGGTTCCACCGACTCCAGAACGCCGGCCGCCTCGGCAGTCGCGGCATAGGCCAGCGCCCAGCGCTCCACCCGTTCCCGCGGCCAACGTATATAGCAATCGCGCAGTAGCGAGGCCAGGTCGTAGGTGACCGGCCCCCACACCGCGTCCTGGAAGTCCACCACCCCGGGGCGCTCACCGTCGCGAATCATCAGGTTGCGGCTGTGGTAATCCCGGTGCACCAGCACCTGCGGCTGCTCCGTGGCGCTATCCAGCAACAAGTTGAAAGTATCTTCCAGCAGTTTTCTGTCCGTTTCACTGAGCGAGTGGCCGAGCAGCTTTTCCGCCAGCCACTCAGGCAGGATGCGCATCTCGGTCAGCAGCAGTTCACGGCTGTAGGGCGGGAAAAGGTCATCCGTCGGCGGCGGTATCTGCTGCAGGCACAGCAGCTCGCTCAACACCTCGGCATAGAGCCCTTCGACGCTGTCGTCGTCCAGCTGGCTCAGCAGTTGGCAGTCACCGAGATCCTCCAACAGCATAAAGCCGTGTTCCACATCCGCCGCGGCTATCATCGGCGTATGGATACCATAGCGGCGCAGGTAGTCGGCCACAGCGACAAAGCGGGCGGGGTTGGTGCGCTGCGGCGGCGAATCCACCGCAATCATGTGCGGCTCACTCAGCGTACGGAAATAGCGGCGAAAACCCGCATCACCGGCCAATTTCGTCAGCTGTGCGCCGCTATCGAGCCCCAGTGCCCGACCGGCCCAGAGGCTCAATGCCTCGCGCCTTTCATTATGCGCGTTATGCGGTTCATCGCGCGATCGATCTATTGGGCCGCTCGAAGGCTCACTCATGCGCCATTACTACTCCAATTATTTGGCCGCATTGTAACCGCGGGGCGGCCCGCGTCCAGCGACGGCGGTACAATTCTCTGGGACAGGGTGCCGGGAAGCCGCTATTAACCACTTCTACATTCAAGTAGAATCGTCCGCTGATTTTTGCGCGCCTCATCACACAACCCTTATTGTTGTGCGCACCCCCCAACGGAAGAAACACTAAAGATAGCCGGAACATATCACCTGATGCTGGAAGCTTCCCGGTGGCATCGTCTCACGCTGGCGATTGCACGAATTTCACGCCCACGCTCGCTCGCCATCGGCCTGATTGCCGCGCAGCCGCTGTGGGCGCAAGCGGCGGAACCGGAACTACCTGCGGATCCCGACTACAACCCCTATCTGTACCTGGACTGGCTGCCGAAATCACAACTAACGCCGGAACAGCGCGCGGCTATGCCGGCGGTCTGCTCCGGCGCCTTTGTCGCACCGCCGCAGTATTATCCCGACGCCGATCTGGTACCGGAGGATGCTCCCCTGCGCGCCACCGCCGACCAGTCCAAATGGCTCGATGACGGCACCGCCGAACTGCGCGGCAATGTGCATGTCACCCAGGGGCATCGCCAGCTGTTTGCCGACCAGGTGGACGTCAACCGCGCAGAGAACACCGCCTATTTGCGCGGCGCCATCGAAATACGGGAACCCAGCCTGCTGGTGCGCGGCGCCGCGGCCGAGGTCCACACCGACAGCAAGGCCGCCGCCATCGAGGATGCCACTTATGTGGTGCACGATGCCTTCATTCACGGCAATGCCGATCATGCCTCGCGGGAAGCGAGCGGCGAGTTGATTCTGACCGAGGGCAATTACACCCGCTGTGAGCCCGGCAATGAGATCTGGCGTGTGACCGGCGGCCAGATCAGTATCGACAATGTCGAGCGTCAGGGGGTGGCCCGGGACGTGCGCCTGGAAATCCTCGACGTGCCGGTATTCTATTTCCCTTATATGCGCTTCCCGGTCGGCGATGCGCGCCTGTCCGGCCTGCTGTTCCCGAGCATCAGCAACAGCGACAAGAATGGCTGGGATGTCGCCATTCCCTATTACTGGAATATCGCGCCGCAAATGGATGCGACCATTGTGCCGCGCTATATCCAGTACCGCGGCACCGGTGCGGAAGCGGAAGTGCGCCACCTGAGCCAGCTGTTCAATACCGAACTGCGCCTTGCCGGCCTGCCGAATGACAAGGGTGGCGACGATGAGGACGCCCGCGACCTGATCAGGAGAGGGTTTCCGGAGGACCTGGTGCTGCCGGCCAAGGGGGAGGACCGCTGGCTGGTGAACCTGGAACAGCAGGGCGGCACCGGCGGCTTATGGCGTACCAATGTCGACTACACCAAGGTCAGCGATCCGGACTTCTTCCGCGACCTCGACACCGCCAACCTGAGCGTTTCCGCCGAGACCCAGGTCAGCCAGATGGCCGAAGGCAGCCTGCTGGGAGAACACTGGCGCGCGACACTGCGCGGCCAGGACTACCAGCTGCTGGTGAAGGACCGCTTCGATGTCTACAGCCAGCTGCCGCGCCTGGACGTGGACGGCGACTACCGCTGGGGCGACTGGCTGCTGACGATGCGCAACCAGGTCACCAGCTGGGATCACGACGACACCCAGACGATCCGCTTTATCCGCGACACCGATGACCCCAACAGCGTCACCGAGCTGACCCGCAACTTCGTGACCGCCGAGCGACTGCGGCTCGACTACGAGCTGAACTGGGACAAACAGTGGCTGTGGGGCTATATCAAGCCGGGACTGGCCGCCCGCTACCTGGGCTACCGTCTCGATGATCAGTTCCTGAGGCCGGAGAGCAGCGACACCCCGGAAGCCTCCGCCGGGCAATTTACGCTGGATACCGGGCTCTTCTTCGAGCGCAACAGTGCGGCCTTCGGTCGCGACTATGTACAGACCCTGGAACCGCGGCTGTTCGCGCTGGCCAGCAGCACCGCCGACCAGAGCGACTTTTTCGATATTACCGAGGATCCGCGGGACGGTGGTAGCGACCTGCTGTTCGACACCTCGCTGTTCACGTTCAGCTACGACCAGCTGTTCCGCGCCAGCCGCTTTACCGGCAACGACCGCATCGATGACGCCGACCGCGTGGCGCTGGGCCTGACCACGCGCTTTATCGACCCGGTCAGCGGCCGCGACCTGCTGGCCGCCAGTGTCGGACAGATCTTCTATTCCGATGACGTGCGCATCGGTCGCGAAGGCCTGATCGAGGGATCACCCCGCTCGGAGCTCGCCGCCCGCATCGAGAGCCGTCCTATCCAGGCCATGCGTATCGGCAGCGAGGTCGTCTACGACGACAGCGAGCACAATATCAACCGCGGCAACTTCATCCTGCGCTACCTTGATGACGACTTTCGCATCTTTAACCTGGGCTATTACTATCAGCGCAAGAACAGCGTGTTCTTGAATGCCGACGGTGAACTGACCGACGCCTCGACCAAACAGGCCAACGCCTCGACGGTACTGCCGGTCAACGCCCATACATCAATAGTGGCCGGCGCGGCCTACGATCTGACCTACGAGCGGGAACTGGAATACCTGGCGGGCGTCGAATATGACAGCTGCTGCTATCGAGCCCGCCTCGTATGGCGGCGCACCCTGGATAATGATCTCGCCGACGTGGTCCAGCCGGAAGACCTCAAATACGACGAGGGAGTCTATCTGGAGATCCAGCTGAAAGGCCTCGCTGGCATCGGCACCACCGTAACCAGTATGCTCAGCCAGGGCATTGCCAACTTTGACCAGAGAGAATTACTGAAACAGTGATGAGAATAATGACTAAGTTCACTTCAATGCGCAGCCTGCTGGCCCTGCTGACCGCGTGCCTGCTGGCCGCCGGCACCGCCTCGGCCCAGGTAAAGACGCTCGACCGCGTAGTCGCCGTCGTGGATGACGACGTGGTGATGGCCAGTGAACTGCAACAGCGCCTGGATACCATTCTGAACCAGATCCAAGCCCAACAAGTTCAGGCCCCGCCGATCGACGTGCTGCGCCGCCAGGTACTGGAACAGCTGATTATCGAACGACTGCAGCTGCAGATGGCCTCCCGCGCCGGCGTCACCATTTCCGAGGCCGAGCTGGATCAGGCGATTGCGCGGGTGCAGCAGAACGCGGGTGTCAGCCCGGAGGAGTTCCGTCAGCGTCTGGCCGCGGACGGCCTGTCGATGAAAAGCTTCCGCCAGCAGATCCGCCAGGAGCTGCTGATCCGCCGCGTGGAACAGGGCAGCGTCAACCGCCGTATCCAGATCACCGACCAGGACATCGACAACTTCCTGCGCTCCAAGGAAGGGGAATTCTGGAAGTCGCCGCAGTACGAACTCGGCCATATCCTGATCCCGGTCAGCTCCAGCGCACCCGCCGACGAGGTTTCGGCGGCGCGCACCAAGGCCGAGCAGCTGGCGGAGCAGGCCCGCGGCGGCGCCGACTTCCGTCGCCTCGCCATCGCCAACTCGGCCGGCCAGAATGCGCTGTCCGGCGGCGACCTCGGCTGGCGCAAAACCGTGGAGCTGCCGAGCCTGTTTGCCGACGCCCTCGAAGGGCTGAAGGTCGGCGATGTGACCGAACCCTTCCGCAGCGACGCCGGCTTCCACCTGCTGAAAATCCACGCCCAGCGCGGCTCCACCGAGCAGCTGGTGGAGCAGACCAAGGTGCGCCACATCCTCGTCAAACCCTCCGCGATCCTCAGCGATGACGACGCCTACAACAAACTGGTCGAGCTGCGCGAGCAGATCATGAACGGCGCCGACTTCGGCGAGCTGGCGCGGGAGAACTCCGAGGATATCGGCACTATGCTGGCCGGCGGCGACCTCGGCTGGTCGATGCCCGGCCAGTTCGTGCCCGAGTTCACCCAGGCCATGGACAACACCCCGGTCGGCGAGATAAGCATGCCGTTCCGCAGCCAGTTCGGCTGGCATATCCTCAAGGTGGACGGCCGCCGCAAGCAGGACATGACTGATCAGTACATCCGCAACCAGGCCGCCAACCTGCTGCGCAACCGCCGCTACGAGGAGGAGTTGCAGAACTGGCGCCGCGAAATCCGCGACCAGGCCTATGTGGAGATCAAGCTGCCAGATGCACAGGGGCAGTCCGAGAGCACTGAGCAGCAGTAACGGCCTGCAAAGATATTCGATACCGGGCGCAAGGCGCCCGGTATTTTTATGGACGAACCCGGCGGAAACATGATTCCCAGAATCGCCTTCACACCCGGCGAACCCGCCGGTATCGGCCCGGAACTGGCGGTCAGGCTCGCCGGCGCCGGCAGCTCCGCGCAGATAGTCGCGATTGCCGATCCGCAACTGCTGCTGCAAGCGGCCGCGCAACTGCATCAATCCCTGGACCTGCTGCCGTTCGATCCCGCAGCACCCGCACAGGCCACCCCCGCCGGCACCCTCTACATCCAGCCGACTGCACTGGCAAAACCCGCCGAAGCGGGCAAGCTGGACCGCACCAACGCCGCCTATGTACTGGAAACCCTGCGCATTGCCGCCGAAGGCTGTCTGGCACGGCGCTTCGATGCCCTGGTGACCGGCCCGGTACACAAGGGCGTGATCAACGACGCCGGCATCAACTTCAGTGGCCACACCGAGTTTTTTGCCGATCTGGCCGGTGTCGAGCGGGTGGTCATGATGCTGGCCGCCGAGGAGCTGCGGGTGGCCCTGGTGACCACGCACCTGCCGCTGAAAGATGTCAGTGCCGCAATCACCGCTCCGCGCCTCGAGCAGATCATCACGATACTGCACCGCAGCCTGCGCCATCAGTTCCGTATCGACGCACCGCGTATCGGCGTCTGCGGACTCAATCCGCACGCCGGCGAGGGCGGCCACCTAGGGCGCGAGGAAATCGAGATCATTGGGCCCACGCTGGACAAGTTGCGCGCTTTAGGAATTGAGCTGATCGGTCCCCTGCCGGCAGACACGCTGTTTACGCCGCCGCAACTGGCACGCTGCGATGCCGTGCTGGCCATGTATCACGACCAGGGCCTGCCGGTGTTAAAATTCAAGGGCTTCGGCCACGCGGTAAACATCACCCTGGGGTTGCCGTTTATCCGCACCTCTGTGGATCACGGCACCGCCCTCAATATCGCCGGCCAGGGCATCGCCGATAGCGGCAGCCTGCAGGCAGCGATGTCACAGGCAATCCAGTTGGCCAGACTGCGCAGCCTGTAAGCCAGAACCTAGATTCCGAAATTTATCCTATGGACAACTTTTTCCAACACAAGGCGCGCAAGCGCTTCGGCCAGAACTTTCTGGTGGACGAGAATATTATCGAGCGCATAGTACGCGCCATTGGGCCCAAGGAAAGCGACAAACTGGTGGAGATTGGCCCTGGCCAGGGCGCTATTACCCAGCTGTTGCTACAACGCTGCCCGTCCCTGACCGCAGTGGAGCTCGACCGCGACCTGATTCCGCTACTGCAATTCAAGTTTCGCGATTACCCGCAATTCCAGATTATCGAGAAGGACGCACTCAAGTTCGATTTCGGCACATTTGCCGGCGACCAGAAGCTGCGTATTGTCGGCAACCTGCCCTACAACATCTCCACGCCGCTACTGTTCCACCTGCTCAGCTTCCGAGGCAAGGTGCAGGACATGCACTTCATGCTGCAGAAGGAAGTGGTGGATCGTCTCAGCGCAACACCCGGCAGCAAGGCCTATGGCCGCCTCAGCGTCATGGTGCAGTACCACTGTCGCGTCCAGGGGCTGTTCCCGGTGCCGCCGCAATCCTTCCGCCCCGCACCGAAGGTGGAGTCCGCCATCGTGCGCCTGGTGCCACACGCGGAACCGCCCTACCCGGCCCGCGACGAGCAGCTGCTGGAACGCATCGTCAACGTCGCCTTCCAGCAGCGTCGCAAGACACTGCGCAACGCCCTCAAACCCCTGTATCCTGAACTGGACACCGATCAGCTACCGGTCGACGCCGGCCGCCGGCCGGAAACTTTCAGCGTGCAGGAGTTTGTCCAGCTGGTAAATTACTGTGCGGAGCTTGAAGACAAGTAATCACACAATCGATTTCGGGGTAGAGCTTTGGCCACCTACGCCATCGGCGACATCCAGGGCTGCTTTGACCAACTGCAGCGGTTATTGAAGAAAGTCCATTTCCGCCCGGACCGCGACAAGCTCTGGCTGGCCGGGGATATGGTGCATCGCGGCCACGACAGTCTCGCCACACTGCGCTTTCTCTACGAACACCGCCACCAGGTCACTGCGGTGCTGGGCAATCACGATCTGCACCTGCTTGCCCTGGCCCACGGCGCCAAGCGGCTGTCCGAGCGGGAGCACGACCTGGCAAAGGTACTGCAGGCCAAGGACGCGGACAAACTGCTGCAGTGGCTGCAGAGTCTGCCGCTCGTGGTGCACAAGAAGGGATTCACGATGGTGCACGCCGGTATACCGCCGATCTGGAGTATTACCAAGTCGCTGGAACTGTCCCGCGAAGTGCACCAGGCGCTGGCGGATGACGCGCTGGCCAAGGCCTATTTCTACGGTATGTACGGCAACGAACCCCACTGTTGGAGCGACCATCTGCTCGGTATCGAGCGACTGCGCTCTATCACCAACTATTTCACCCGCATGCGCTTCTGCAAGGCTGACGGCACCCTCGACCTGGTAACCAAGCGCGGGCCTCAGGCTGCCCACGGCGATTTCCAGCCCTGGTTCACCTTTCCCGAGCGCAAGACCAAAAACGATAAGATTATTTTCGGCCACTGGGCCGCACTGGAAGGCCGCGCGGACACGAAAAATGTCTACGCGCTGGATACCGGCTGCGTCTGGGGCGGCATGCTCACCGCGATGCGGCTGAGCGACGAGTCATTCTTCTGTGTGGACTGCGATCTCTAGTCCCGGCCGCCGGCACCGGGCAACAACCATTTCCGCAATTTCGACTGTACCCTTGTGGGGCACCTCGACAGAGGGTGCGAACAGACGCGCCTCTTATACTGTGACCGAGCGGAAATATGGTTTCGTCACCCAACTTAAGGCTGCTGCTCACCGGTGATGTGATGACCGGCCGCGGTATCGATCAGATACTGCCGTGCGCCGGTGATCCGCAAATCCACGAATCCTACATGCACTCCGCCAGAGGCTATGTCGCACTGGCAGAGGAGCGCAATGGCGGCATTCCACAACCGGCCACATATGATTATTTGTGGGGTGACGCCCTTGCGGCAATGGCGGCGCGCACGCCCGACTGCCGGATTATCAACCTGGAAACGGCGGTTACCCGCAGCGATGACTTCTGGCCCGGCAAGGGCATCAACTACCGTATGCACCCGGGCAATGTGCCCTGTCTGTCCGTGGCGCAGATCGATGCCTGCAGCCTGGCCAACAATCACGTTCTTGACTGGGGCTACGACGGACTGACGGAGACCATGACCAGCCTGCATCAGGCCGGCATCAAGACCGCGGGCGCCGGCGCCAATCTGCTATCGGCCATAGAGCCGGCGGTAATCAGATTGGGCGAGCGACGGCTGCTGCTGTTTGCCTGCGGTCATCCCAGCAGCGGTATTCCCGCAGACTGGGCCGCGACCGAGACGAAAGCCGGAGTGTTTTTTATCGACGAACTGTCAGCGCGGGCTGCCGGCGAAATCGCGCAGCAAATACGCGACCGGCGCGCCCCTGGCGACCTGGCAATCGTGTCCGTTCACTGGGGCGGCAACTGGGGCTATCGCATTGCCCGCCAACAGCGGGAATTCTCCCACCGGCTGATCGACGCCGGTGTGGACCTGGTCCACGGCCACTCCTCCCACCACCCCCAGGGCATAGAAGTCTATCGCGGGCACCCGATTCTCTATGGCTGTGGGGATTTGATCAACGACTACGAGGGCATCAGCGGCCGTGAGGAATACCGCTCTTACCTGCGCCCGCTGTACTGCGTCGACCTGCAGTGGCAAAGCGGGACGCTGCAGCGGCTGGAAGTCATTCCGATGGAAATGCGTCGCTTCCGCCTGCAGAAACCGACCGACAGCGACTGCGACTGGCTGCGCAACACCCTCGACCGCGAGTGCCACCACCTGGGCTCTGCGCTGCGATTTACAACAGAGGGCGAAAGCTTCTTGCTGGGCTGGTAGCGGTGGGAGTTGAGGCTGTCCCGGACCGCCACAGCTGTTGTTAGTCAGTCGAGTAGCCGTTCGGATTCTGCGACTGCCAGCGCCAGGTGTCCCTAACCATGCGCTCGAGATCGTACTCGGCTTTCCAGCCCAGCTCCCGTTCTGCCAGCGCCGGATCGGCATAGCACTCGGCGATGTCACCGGGGCGGCGCGGTACAATCTGGTAAGGCACCGGTCGACCGCTGACCCGCTCGAAGGCCCGCACTATCTCCAGCACCGAGCTACCGCGGCCGGTCCCCAGGTTGTGGGTATAACAACCTGCCGCTGTACCATCGCGGCGCAGCATTGTCAGCGCGGCCAGGTGGCCGCGGGCCAGATCGACGACATGGATGTAGTCGCGCACACCGGTGCCGTCGATCGTATCGTAATCATCGCCAAACACCTGCAACTGCGGCAGGCGGCCGACCGCCACCTGGGAAACATAAGGCAGCAAATTGTTGGGGATACCGCGGGGATCCTCGCCAATCGCACCGCTCTCATGGGCACCGATCGGGTTGAAGTAGCGCAGCAGGCTGATCTTCCACTGACTGTCCGGCGCCGCGCACAGATCGCGCAGCATATCTTCCACCATCAGCTTGCTGGCGCCGTAGGGATTAGTCGCACCAGTGGGGAAATTCTCGCGGATGGGCACGCTTGCCGGGTCACCGTAAACGGTGGCCGATGAGCTGAATATCAGCCGGTGCACGCCGAACTCCGCCATGACCCGGCACAGCGTCAAAGTTCCAGCAACATTATTCTGGTAATAGCGCAATGGCTGCGCCACTGATTCTCCAATGGCCTTCAAGCCGGCAAAATGGATTACAGCTTCGACGTCATAACGGGAAAAAATTTCCCGCAGTCCCTCTACATCTCCGATATCCACCTGGTGGAATGGCACCTGTCGCCCGGCAATCGCCTCGACCCGGTGCAGTGCCTCCTCGCTGCTGTTGGCGAGGTTATCGACCACCACCGGTTCCCAGCCCGCGGCAAGCATTTCGACACAGGTATGACTGCCGATATAACCGGCGCCGCCGGTCACCAGGATTGCCATAGAGAGTTCCTTTAATCACTTTGTGTTCTTAATTGGGCGCTTAGTAGAGCGCAAAACTGCCGCCTAATTCAACCTGTGTTGGCGTCAGTTCGCCGCCGCGACTACACGGAAAGCTATGCTGGAAAAGCGGGAGGTGATTTCGCATTTGCTTCCGCGCGGCAGAGAGGCACCTCTGTCACTGGTTATAAAGATAGTGTTTCGCGCCCAAGCGAATATTCCAGTAAACGCGAAGACTGCGCAGCAGCTTCGCGTCCAGGTCGCCAGCCCTCAGGGTCAGACGCACATTTTAAGAAGTAACCTGTGCCCTCATCCAGCGCGACCGGTAGGACGTCGAACGCTGTCCGACACGCTACAGGGAGCTGTACATCATGACGATATTCAATCACTACCTGGAGAGATACGAATCGATCCAGGATGAAGAACTCAGCATCCAGGAATACCTGGAGCTGTGTAAAACCGACCGCAGCGCCTATGCCTCCCCCGCGGAGCGCATGCTGATGGCCATTGGCGAAGCGGAACTGGTGGACACCTCCCGCGACCCACGCCTGTCGCGCATCTTTTCCAACAAGGTGATCAAGCGCTACAAGGCGTTTAGTGAATTCTACGGCATGGAGGAGGCGATAGAACAGATCGTCTCCTTCTTCCGCCACGCCGCCCAAGGCCTGGAGGAGAAGAAACAGATTCTCTACCTGCTGGGCCCTGTCGGCGGCGGCAAGTCCTCCCTGGCGGAACGCCTGAAGGCGTTGATGGAAAAAATCCCCATCTATGCGATCAAGGGCTCACCGGTGTTCGAATCCCCGCTCAGCCTGTTCTCGCCGGACGAGGACGGCCAGATCCTGGAAGAGGACTACGGCATAGCGCGGCGCTATGTAAACACCATCATGTCACCTTGGGCGGTCAAGCGCCTGCACGAATACAAGGGCGATATCAGCAAGTTCCGCGTGGTAAAAATCCGCCCGTCCATTCTCGACCAGGTTGCCATTTCGAAGACCGAACCCGGCGACGAGAACAACCAGGACATTTCCTCGCTGGTGGGCAAGATCGATATCCGCAAGCTGGAGGATTTCCCGCAGAACGATCCCGACGCTTACAGTTTCTCCGGCAGCCTGTGCCGCGCCAACCAGGGCCTGATGGAATTCGTGGAGATGTTCAAGGCGCCGATCAAGGTGCTGCACCCGCTGCTGACGGCGACCCAGGAAGGCAACTACAACAGCACTGAGGGTCTCGGCTCGATTCCATTCAACGGCACCATCCTGGCCCACTCCAACGAGTCCGAGTGGCAGTCGTTCCGCAACAACCGCAATAACGAGGCCTTCCTCGACCGCATCTACATCGTCAAGGTGCCCTACTGCGTGCGGGTCCACGAAGAGATCAAGATCTACCAGAAGCTGCTGGAAAACAGCTCGCTGTCCAAGGCCCCCTGTGCACCGGACACCCTGCGGATGCTGGCGCAGTTCTCGGTGCTGTCCCGTATCAAGAACCCGGAAAACTCCAGCCTCTTCTCGAAGATGCGGATCTACGATGGCGAGAACCTGAAAGACACGGATCCGAAAGCGAAGACCATGCAGGAATACCGTGACAATGCCGGTGTCGACGAGGGCATGACCGGCCTGTCCACCCGCTTCGCGTTCAAGATCCTGTCCAAGGTATTCAACTTCGATGCCACCGAAGTGGCCGCCAACCCGGTGCACCTGCTGTATGTGCTCGAGCAGCAGATAGAGCAGGAGCAGTTCCCCCCGGAACAGCAGGAAAACTATCTCGGCTTTATCAAGGAATACCTGGCCCCGCGCTATGTGGAGTTTATCGGCAAGGAGATCCAGACCGCCTATCTCGAATCCTATGCCGAATACGGCCAGAACCTGTTCGACCGCTATGTGACCTACGCCGACTTCTGGATCCAGGACCAGGAATACCGCGATCCGGAGACCGGCGAGATCCTCGATCGCGGCGCCTTGAATGAAGAGCTGGAGAAAACCGAGAAACCCGCGGGCATCTCCAACCCGAAGGATTTCCGCAACGAGATCGTCAACTTCGTGCTGCGCGCCCGCGCCAACAACCAGGGCAAGAACCCGGACTGGCGTTCCTACGAAAAACTGCGCGCGGTCATCGAGAAGAAGATGTTCTCCAATACCGAAGACCTGCTGCCGGTAATCTCCTTCAATACCAAGGCCTCTGCGGACGACAAGAAGAAGCACGCGGACTTTGTCGCCCGCATGGTGGAGCGGGGTTACACGGAGAAACAGGTGCGCCTGCTTTCGGAATGGTACCTGCGCGTGCGCAAGTCGCAGTAACGAACTGAAGCGGTCATCGAGGAGTGGCGAAAGTTTAATGCCGGTCACGGCTTAACTCCCGGAGGTGCGGCATCAAAGCGGCGCCTCCGGCCCGAGCCACTCCGACAAGAGGCAGTAATATGAGCTATATCATCGACCGCCGCCTGAACGGCAAGAAAAAGAGCACCGTCAATCGCCAGCGGTTCCTGCGACGCTACAAGGCCCATATCAAGAAGGCCGTCGGCGAGGCAATGAACAGCCGCTCCATTACCGATATGGACAAGGGCGAACGCATCAGTATTCCCACCCGCGATATCAGCGAACCCATATTCTCCCACGGTGCCGGCGGCCACGTAGAGCGGGTGTTACCCGGCAACAAGGAGTTTATCTCCGGTGACCGCATCCCCCGCCAGGGACAACAGGGCGGCGCCGGTGGCGGTGGCGGAGGTGCCAGTGACAGCGGCGAGGGCGTAGATGACTTCGTCTTCCAGATCTCGCAGGAAGAGTTCCTCGACTTCATGTTCGAGGGATTACAGCTGCCCAATATGATCAAGCGCCGCCTGGCCGGCAACGAATCTTTTCAGGTAGTGCGCGCCGGCATCAGTAACGAAGGCACGCCGGGGCGTCTCAATGTGGTGCGCTCGCTGCGCGCCGCCAATGCACGCCGCATCGCGCTGACCAGCAGCAAGCGGCGCAACCTGCGCGAACTGGAGCTGGAGTTGGCGCAGGAGGAGGAAAAGGATCTGGTGCTGCGCGACCAGCGCAGAATTGAAACGCTGCGCGACAAGATCGCCGATTTACGCCGCCGCATCGATAGGGTGCCATTCCTCGACGACTTCGATCTCAAGTACAACCTGCTGGTACGCCAGCCGCGCCCGCGATCGCGCGCAGTAATGTTCTGCCTGATGGATGTGTCCGGTTCCATGAACCAGGCCACCAAGGACATGGCCAAGCGCTTCTTCCTGCTGCTGTACCTGTTTCTACAGCGCAGCTACGAATACACGGAAGTCGTATTTATCCGCCACCACACCAGCGCCAAGGAAGTGGATGAAGAGGAGTTTTTCTATTCCCGCGAAACCGGCGGCACCATCGTCTCCAGTGCACTGAAGCTGATGCGCCGCGTCATGCGCGAGCGCTACCCGGCCAGCGAGTGGAATATCTACGGTGCGCAGGCTTCCGACGGCGATAACTGGAACGACGATTCCAGCACCTGCCACAAGATACTGATCGACGACATCATGCCCCACGTGCAGTACTACTCCTATGTGGAGATCACCCCGCGCGATCACCAGGCGCTGTGGGAGGAGTACGAGAGTGTGCGCACCCTTTTCCCGGAGCACTTCGCCATGGAGCAGATCGTCGATGTACAGGATATCTATCCGGTCTTCCGCCAATTGTTCAGCCAGAAGGTGTCCGCCTGATGCTAGATACGTTTACCACCGGCACCAACGCGCCGGAATCCGAATCCGGCGGCCCCATTTCCACCAGTTCCGAATGGACCTTCGAGCTGATCCAGGAATATGACCGCGCCATCGGCGAACTGGCCGAAGAGTTCGGCCTGGACACCTACCCCAACCAGATAGAGGTGATCAGCTCCGAGCAGATGATGGATGCTTACTCCTCCGTCGGCATGCCGGTGGGCTACAACCACTGGTCCTTCGGCAAGCAGTTCATCAGTGTAGAGAACAGTTACCAGCGCGGCCTGATGGGGCTCGCTTATGAGATAGTGATCAACTCCAACCCTTGCATCGCCTATCTCATGGAAGAGAACACCATGACGATGCAGGCGCTGGTCATCGCCCATGCCAGTTACGGGCACAACTCGTTCTTCAAGGGCAACTACCTGTTCCGCTCCTGGACCGATGCCAGCAGCATCATCGACTACCTGATTTTTGCCAAAAACTATATCGCCCGGTGCGAGGAGCGCCACGGCATGGACGAGGTGGAGGCGATACTGGACTCCTGCCACGCGCTGATGAATTACGGCGTCGACCGCTACAAGCGCCCCTATCCGATTTCCGCGGTAGAGGAAGAGCGCCGCCAGAAAGAGCGCGAAGAGTACCGCCAGCGGCAACTCAATGATCTGTGGCGGACTATTCCGAAGATGGGGGACGGTGCGGAGCAGGCGGCAGAGCGGCGCTTCCCCGAGGAGCCCCAGGAAAATATCCTCTATTTCATCGAAAAGAATGCGCCGCTGCTGGAGAACTGGCAACGGGAACTGGTGCGCATCGTGCGCAAGCTGGCCCAGTACTTTTATCCGCAGCGACAGACCCAGGTAATGAACGAGGGCTGGGCGACCTTCTGGCACTACACGCTGCTGTCCGAGCTGTATAAGCGCGGGCGCGTGACGGAAGGCTTCATGATGGAGTTCCTGCAGAGCCACACCAATGTGATCTACCAGCCGTCATTCGACAGCCCTTACTACAACGGCATCAACCCCTACACACTGGGCTTCAGCATCTTCAGCGACCTGCGGCGTATCTGTGAAAACCCCACCGACGAGGACCGCCAGTGGTTTCCGGATATTGCGGGGAGCAACTGGAAGGACACCCTGCAGTTCGCGATGCGCGACTTCAAGGACGAAAGCTTCATCCTGCAGTTCCTGTCACCCAAGGTCATGCGCGATATGAAGCTCTTCTGTATCAGCGACAACGACAGGGAGAACGAGATAGTCGTCAGCGCGATTCACGACGAGGATGGCTACCGCCAGCTGCGCGCCAATCTGGCGGGCCAGTACAACCTGGGCAACCGCGAACCCAATATTCAGGTCTACGCCGTGGACACTCGCGGCGACCGCTCACTGACCCTGCACCACACCCAGCATCGCCGCCGCCCACTGGGGAAAGACACCGGCGAGGTTTTGAGACACCTGCACAGGCTGTGGGGATTCGATGTGCATCTGCACAGTCTGAATGGCGATGAAATCACCGCTAGTTTCCATTGCCCGGAACAGGGGCGCGACCGCCTCGAAGGCGACGAGGAATCAATGCTGGTTCCCAAACCGATCTAGGCCCATCCGGACCTTCTGACGATTGGACCCACCTGGCGATACGGAATGATGACGGCGAAGTGGCGCATTTAGCGACCATTCCGCACTCATCGTTCAGCTTTCACTCAAACTTCCAGCAGCAGCTTCACTTTGGCCGCCAGTTCGCTGCGCTCACCCGGATGTGCCACCAGAGCGTCGGCTCCGGCATTCAGCCAGCGCTGCTGATCCCGCTCACCCGCCGGGGCAATCACGACCACACGCACATTGGCGTATTCGCTGCGCGAGCGCAGGTGATCCAGAATCTGGAAACCGTTGACGCCCACCAGGTTCGCATCGATCACCATCAGCGCCGGCTTGCAGCCGGCCATCAGGGTACCCGCGACAAAGCTGTCGCCGGCCACTTCCACGTCACAGCCCACCTGCTGCAGGGCCTGGCGGCCAGCGGCGGTCAACTCCGGATCACTCGCCAGCAGCAGTACCTTGCGGCTGGCCGCAGCCAGTTCGCTGGGTACCGGCATGGAGTTATCGCGCAGGAAGCCGACAAAGTCCTCGACACAGATACGGTGATCGCCGCGGCCGGGCAGTTTATAGGCCTTTAGCTGGCCCCGTTCTATCCAGCGAATCACGGTGCGGAAATTCACCCCACAGTATCTCGCTGCCTCTCCCGTGGTAAGCACGTGCAGTTCGCTCATCTCTATTATTCCCCCAACATCCTGCAATTACTGGCAGGCACCCGCCAAGATCGTTTACGCAACATGCGGCTGATTTTTGCCACTTAGCGCGAATTTATCCTGTCTGATTCAAGTGCCCTTATAAATTATGCTGTTCAACACTGAAAAACCAGTCTGAAACTCGGGTTATGTTCATTATTAACGAACGGCAGCCGAACCCCCTCAAAAAATACTGAAAGATATAGTTGACAGGTATGACAGGTTAAATAGAATGGTCACAATTCGGCAGATCAGTGGACGCCGAGGCCCTCCCGGGCCAACCGCCAGGCAGGCAACAGTCTTTTTGAATGGCGAATGGATATTCCCCGAGCGAATACCCTAAGACCCTGGGCCCCCTTGTTTTTTCGGGGCCTTTTTTTTATCTTGCCAAATCCTCAGATCTCCCCGATCTAACCGCCCCTGTACGCCGATGCGGCGCCGGAACGAATGGATTTATGGCAGTAGCAAGCTCACCCCGGCACCAATCCTCCCGCTCCCCGGAGCAATTTCCGTGAAGATCTACCTGGTCGGCGGCGCTGTGCGCGACAAGCTGCTCGATCGCCCGGTCCACGAGCGCGACTGGGTGGTGGTCGGCGCCGATGAAGCGCAGATGCGCGAACTCGGCTTCAAGCCGGTGGGCAAGGACTTCCCGGTATTCCTGCATCCCGACACCGGCGAGGAATACGCACTCGCGCGCACCGAGCGCAAGAGCGGTCACGGCTACGGCGGCTTTAACGTCTATGCGGCGCCGGACGTGACCCTGGAACAGGATCTGTTGCGCCGGGACCTCACCATCAATGCCATGGCCGAGGGCGAAGACGGCCAGCTGATCGACCCCTACGGCGGCCGCGCCGACCTGGAAGCACGGCTGCTGCGCCACGTATCGCCGGCCTTTGCCGAGGACCCGCTGCGCATACTGCGCGTCGCCCGCTTTGCCGCCCGCTATCACCACCTCGGTTTCACCGTTGCCGACGACACCATGACCCTGATGCGGCAGATGGTCGCAGAGGGAGAGGTACAGCACCTGGTCGCCGAACGGGTGTGGAAAGAAATCAGCCGGGCGCTGACCGAGCCCGACCCGGATATCTTTATCCGCGTGCTGCGCGAGTGCGGCGCGCTGAAGATTCTGCTACCGGAGGTCGAGCAGCTGTTCGGTGTGCCGCAGCCACCCCGGCACCACCCGGAAATCGACACCGGCGAACATGTCATGATGGCGCTGCGTATCGCGCCGGCGGAGCTGCCGGTGCGTTTCGCGGTCCTGGTGCACGATCTCGGCAAGGGCATCACGCCGGAGGAGATACTGCCCAGCCACCGCGGTCACGAGTGCGGCGGCCTGCCGCTGGTGCGCGATGTCTGCAAGCGCTGGCGCGTGCCCAAGCAGCTGACCGCACTGGCAACCGGGGTATGCGAGTATCACCTGCACTGCCACAAGGCGTTCGAGCTGCGTCCGCAGACGCTGATGAAGATGCTGCGCGCACTGGACGCCCTGCGCCGCCCGGAAAGGTTCGAACAGTTCCTGCTCGCCTGCGAGGCGGATGCCCGCGGGCGCAAGGGCCTGCAGGATCGCGATTACCCGCAGGTGGACTACCTGCGCAAAGTACGCGACGCCGCAGCGGCGGTCACCGCAGATGCATTGATGGAACAGGGGTTCGAAGGCGCCGAGCTGGGCAAGGCGCTGGATCGCGCCCGTATCGCCGCCATCGCCAGCATAAAGGACCAGCACGTTGGGAAAGACGGCGATGCGTAATGCACTGATCACCGGCGCCGCCGCCCGCCTCGGCCGCGCCATAGCCCGCGAGCTGCACCGGGATCACCGGGTCATCATCCACTATCGCAATTCCGCCACCGTAGCGCGGCAACTGGCCGACGAGCTGAACAGCATCCGTCCTGACTCCGCCGCGGCCCTGCACAGCGAACTGGCCAGGGCCGCCGACTGCGAACAACTGGCCGAACAGGCGGTAAAGCAATGGGGCGGTATCGATGTACTGGTCAACAACGCCTCCGCCTTTTTCCCGACCCCGGTCGGGAGCGCCAGTGAGGAGCAGTGGGATCAGCTGGTCGGCAGCAACCTGAAAGCGCCCTTTTTCCTCAGCCAGGCACTGGCGGCAAGCCTCGCGAGAGACAACGGCTGCATCGTCAATATGGCCGACATCCACGCCGAGCGCCCGATGCCGCAGCACCCTCTCTACTGCGCCGCCAAGGCCGGGCTGGTGATGCTGACCAAGAGCCTGGCGCTGGAGCTGGCGCCACAGGTGCGCGTCAACGCGGTGGCCCCCGGCGCGATTCTGTGGCCGGAACAGGAAACCGTGGACGACACATCCAAGGCAAAGATTCTCGAGCGCATTCCGCTGGCCCGCACCGGCAACGCCGAGGATATAGCCCGCACGGTGCGCTTCCTCGTTTCTGATGCGCCGTATATCAGCGGCCAGGTGATCGCGGTGGATGGCGGCCGCAATCTCAATATTTGATTTCACTTCAATTTCACCCGGATCTTGTCACAATGGTCTCGCGCTCAAAAAACCACTAGATCCGAGCCGGTGAAAGCACTCAAGATTCTGCTCATCGAAGACAACCCGACCATTGCCCGCCAGACCGGAGAGTTTCTGGGTGGACACGGCTGGCATATCGATTTTGCCCACTGCGGGCGCCTCGGCCAAGAACTGGCCCTGGAGCAGATTTACGATCTGATTGTCCTCGACTTGAACCTGCCGGATATGGACGGGCTGGAGGTCTGCCGCCGCATCAAAGAACAGGCCACGGTGAATATGCCGGTACTGATGCTGACCGCCCGCGACGCCTTCAGCGACATGGCGGAAGGCTTCAACACCGGCGCCGATGACTACCTCTGCAAGCCCTTCGATCCCCGTGAATTGGCGCTGCGCTGCCGTGCCCTTGCGCGCCGAAATGAATTGCATCAGAGCGACAAAATACGCATCGGCGATCTCGTTATCCGTCGCCGCGAACACTCGGCATGCCGAGAGGGGCAAGCTTTGCAACTGACCACGATCGGATTTCAGATACTTTCAATCCTGGCTCGGGCTTACCCGCAGCCAGTCAGCCGCTCAGAAATATTGCATCAGATCTGGGGAGACAATCCGCCGGAGACAGACGCGCTGAAATCCCACATCTACAGCCTGCGCCAAGCGCTGGACAAGCACTTCAGCGCGCCGATGCTGAAGACCATTACCAATCTGGGCTATCGACTGGAGGTGCCTGGTGCGGGTCAATAGAAGCCTCCAACGACGCGTCTTCGCTACTTTCGGCGCCTTCACCCTGTTGCTCTGCCTGCTCTATAGCGCCATCTGTGCGCTGGCGGCCTACGTCATCGAAGACCAGGTGCTGGACAACCTGCTCGCCGACGAAGTCCGCTATATCGAAACGGAGTTTCAGGCCAGCGGCGAATTGCCCCCGCCGCGGCTGCCCTATATCGAGCTCTACCACGACAACAAGCCGGCACCACAGGATCTCCTCGCCGCAATACCGGACGGGAAGACCAGGGCCGAGTGGTTCGCCGATGGCGAGCGCCACTTCCACCTGCGCCGGCTGGACCTGGACGAAAATACCTCACCGATACTCGCCGCCGAGGTGAGCCGGCTGCTCACCGTTTCCCGCCAGTCCGGTAACCTGCTATGGCTGCTGATCAGCGCCTTGCTGGCCACCGCAGTTCTGGCGCTATGGACCGCTTTCCGGCTGTCCTCGCGAACCGTCAGGCCAGTACTGCTCCTCGCCGAGGAAGTCGAAAATCGACAACCCCACAGTGCGGCCCTGTCGCTAACCGCCAGTTCCGCCCGGGATGAAATCGGCTTCCTGGCTCGAACACTGGAGGGCGCACTCAACCAGCTCGAGTCCGCCCTGCAGCGCGAAACAGAATTCACCCGCGACGTCAGCCACGAGCTGCGCACCGCAATCACCATTGCTAAAAACACACTGGCGCTGTCCGGCCGGCGTGAACTCTCAGCACAGGAAACTGAGCAGCTGCACGGTGCGTTAACCGAAATGGAAAACACGATCACCTCGCTGCTGGCACTGGCGCGTGCCGAGTCTGCGGAGCAGGTTTCGTTTGGACTGCGCCACCTGCTGGAAGAGCGCCTGCTCGCGCGCCACCACTGCATTGCGAAGGCGCAGTTTCGTATTCAAATAGAGCTGCCGGACAATATTCGCGCCCTCGGCAACCGCCACCTGTCCGCGCTGCTGGTGGACAACCTGCTCGACAACGCCCTCCGCCACGCGTCGCGGGCGGAACTGCGCATCTATCAGGATGGCGATGCGCTGGTCTTCGAAAATCCAGTAGCGGAAGTGCCGGACACGAAAGCGGCGTTCCTGCCACGACACAAAGGCGCGCGGAGCGACGGCATGGGCCAGGGACTCTTCCTTGCCAAGCGGATACTGAACGCGCTGGACTGGGATTTCTCCGCCCGCTGCAATAATGGCCTGTTCAGCTGCACCGTTCACCCCAAGCTTTTCACCTGAATTTCACCTGCCAGCAATTAGTCTGCCTCCATCAATATGGAGACGGACACTATGATTAAGAAATTATTCGGGACGACACTGGTCGCATTGCTTGGCGCACTTGCAGTTTGGTATCAATTTTTTGCTCTCAAGGCAAAACCGATACCGCAAGCCCAGATTCTTGCTGCCTACGACTACGAGCCCCCGGCCGATATCGATATGCGCCTCGAGGCTATCGGCGACGGCAAATTCAGTCTTTCCTTCCGGAGTTTTGACGGTGCGCTGGTCAACGGCCAGATCAGCTACCCCCCTTCTCATCAGGAAAAGCACCCGGTGCTGATCGGCATATCCGCCATGGGCAGGGGTTACCAGCGCTGGTGGACAGATTCATTCAAGGGGCGCCCGACTGTTACCCGGGTAAATGAAATCACCAAGTTGGCCGCCGATAAGGGTTATGCAGTGATTTCCATCGATGCCAGGTTTCACGGCACAAGGAAAGATCCTGACAGACCCTTGAAATCGATCATGAACGACCTCCACTTTTTCGGCGACAAAACCAACTATGAAAATATGATTCGGAAAACAGTGTTGGATTACCGAGTGCTTCTCGACTGGATTTCCGATCAGCCGACACTGAACAGCGACCGGATCACCGCTGTCGGCTATAGCATGGGTGCGCAGGTCGGCCTGCTGCTCGGAGCTCTGGACCGACGTGTCGACCAGCTTGTGGCCATGGTCCCACCACATGTCGACGATAAAACCGCACTGGTGGCTCCCAAGAATCTCGCCTCACTGATCGAGGAACCCCCGGTCCTCCTGATTACCGCAAACGACGATGAATACGCATCGGCGGCGGACAACAGGGCTCTGTTCCTGGCAATTGCGAGCGAGAACAAGGAACACCTGGCATTCGACAGCGGCCACATTCTCCCGGCAGATTACGTTGAGGCTTTGGCCCAGCGGCTGTAGAGGAAAGAAAAACGCCCACCAAGGGCGGGAAACGCCTTCGAGTAGGTTTCAGTTTTCCGCCCTTTTCCCAGATATCCGGCGCTTGACGCTGATCGCGCTTCCTGAAGCCAGGCCAGAATGGTACTGCGTTTCCGATCGGCGATTTTTTTCACCTGAATTTTACCCTTCGGTGAGTAGGCTGCTCCTGCTAAATAGGAGACCTGGACCATGGTTAAAAAACTGTTACTGACACTTTCTATTATTGCTCTCTCGTTATTCGGCACCGGATTCTGGCTCAAGAGCCTGATTCCTCCGCCACAAGATCACGTAGCGCTCGCGCAAACCAGTCCCTCGGACCTCAACTATCTTCAGCAGATCACACCGGAAAAGCGGGGCAAAATTCTCGCTGTCGTGACCAGCACCGACACGCTGGGTAATAGTGGCCAAAGCACCGGCTATGAGCTGACAGAACTGTCGCGCCCATACTATGTCTTTACAGCCAACGGGTTTGAGGTAGATATCGCCAGCACCGCAGGAGGTATTCCGCCGGTGGTGATTGATAAAGACGATATGGGACCGTTCGACTACGCCTTCCTCAACGACAAGATCGCTCAACGGAAAGTGAACCATACGATCCCCATCGAGCAGGTACAGAGCGAAGATTACCAGGCGGTCTTTTTTGTCGGCGGCAAGGGCGCCATGTTTGATTTTCCGGATAATCCATCTGTGCAGAAGCTGGTGCGCCAAACCTATATCAGCGGCGGAGTCATCGGCGCCGTGTGTCACGGCCCAGCGGCGCTCGTCAACGTAAAGCTGCCGGGAGGCGAACCACTGCTGGCAAATCGTCGGGTCAGCGGTTTCACCAACGAGGAAGAGCTTTTTCTGATTCCCGATGCGCCGCAACTGTTTCCGTTTCTGCTCGAGGATGGCCTGCGCCAGAGCGGCGCTATTTTTGAGCCGGGGCCGGCCTATTTAAAACAGATCAGTATCGACGGGCGCCTTCTTACCGGGCAGAACCCCTGGTCGGTATGGCCGCTGGCAGAGGCCATGGTCGAGGCGCTGGGTAATCAGCCAACCCCGCGCTCGCTGACACCCGCAGAACTCACCGTGGAGCTACTGCTTACTTATGAACAACAGGGTATAGCACCAGCTCAGAAAAAACTGTTGCGGATCACTGAGCATAAAGGAGCAATTATCGACCGCAGGCTCCTGGCCATGCATGGGATAGTTGCAATTATGCGCGGCCAGCTCGGCAAGGCGGTGGATATTGTGCGGCTACTGGCGCAGGCAAAAAGCTTGCAGGTTAGCTAACGTCAACAGGAGCGGCCTCTGCCGCTCCCAGCTGGTTATGACGGCCGGCCAATCTCTACGGAGTAAAGGCACTCAGCCAGCCCGCTCCAGCGGCTGGCCATTCTCGTCCACAAACAGCACATCCTTGACGGTCAGCACCTCGCCGTCTGCGTTCTGCACGACCACCGGCGCAAGCGGCGCACCGGAGCTTCGATCCACCAGCTGCATAGCATCCTTGTTGCCGTTCCAGCGCTCGCTCCACTGTCGCAGGGCGACCACCACCGCGAACAGGTCCCGACCCTTGTCGGTCAGGCGGTACTCGTAGCGGGTGCCGTGCTCGCCCACGTTGACGCGGGTCATCACGCCATTGTCCACCAGGCGGGACAGGCGGTCACAGAGGATATTCTTGGCGATGCCGAGGCCGTTCTGGAAGTCGACAAAGCGCCGTGTGCCCAGCATGGCCTGCTTGATCACCAGCAGCGACCACCAGTCACCCACCTCATTGAGCGCGCAGGCCACGGAACAGCCCAGATCATCAAAACGTTTACGTGTCATGCGGGCAGTATAAGCGAAAAAGGTTGCATTAAAAAACCAAATCAAGTCTCATAACGCAACCATATTTACTGAGCCAGTCATACGACTGGCCCGCTAGTGCTGTTTACTGAAGAGATTCGGGAGTGTGATATGAGTAGTTCCCTGGATAGCCTGCTGCGTCCGTTCGAGCATAAAACCCTGAAATTGCGCAACCGGGTGGCAATGGCCCCGATGACGCGCACCGCTTCTCCCGGCTACGTCGCCAACGACCAGGTGGCCGGGTATTACCGCCGCCGCGCCGAGGGCGAAGTCGGCCTGATCATCACCGAAGGCACCTTCGTCGGCCACAAGGCCGCCAACGGCTACGAGAATGTGCCGGCGATATTCGGTGACGAAGCCATGGCCGGCTGGAAGAAGGTAGTCGACGAAGTGCACGCTGCCGGCGGCCAGATCATCCCCCAGCTGTGGCATGTGGGTTCCGTGCGCAAGGAAGGAATCGGGCCGGATAAATCCGTTCCAGGGTATTCGCCATCCGGCCTGTTCAAGCCGGGCAAGCCCAACGGCCACGCGATGACCAGGGAAGACATCCGGGACGTGGTCCGCGCCTTCGCCGATGCCGCCAGAGCGGCCAAGGAAGTCGGATTTGACGGCGTGGAAATCCACGGCGCGCACGGCTACCTGATCGACCAGTTTTTCTGGGAAGGCACCAACCAGCGCGACGACGAGTACGGCGGCTCCATCGAGAACCGCGGCCGTTTTGCTGTGGAAATCGTCGAAGCCGTGCGCGACGCAGTGGGCAAAGACTTCGCCATAGTGCTGCGCTACTCCCAGTGGAAGCAACAGGACTACGACGCCAAGCTGGCACAAAACCCGGAGGAATTGCGGCGCTTCCTGACACCGCTGGTGGACGCCGGTGTCGACATCTTCCACGCTTCCACCAGACGCTTCTGGCTGCCGGAGTTTGAGGGTTCCGACCTGAACCTGGCCGGCTGGACCAAAGAGCTTACCGGCAAGCCGGTTATTTCCGTCGGCAGCGTCGGCCTCGACGATGATTTTATCGGCGGCAACAACCAGGGCATGGGCGGCACCGCCAACCCCACCGGCCTGGACGAGCTTACCCGGCGCATGGATAACGGCGAGTTCGACATGATCGCGGTGGGCCGCGCCCTGCTGCAGGATCCCAACTGGCTGCTGAAAATGCGGGACGGACGCGAGAAAGAGATAGTCCCCTTTACCAAGGAGGCACTGGCCAGCCTGAGCTAAGGGGCACGGACAGCAGAAAAAAAGCGGCCGATTCAGGCCGCTTTTTTATTGCCGCACTCGGACGTTTATTTTCCCGGCCAGTCGAAGGCCACCGGCCACAGCTTCTGCGAAGCCTGATCGTACTCATCCCACAACTGCCGGTAAGTTATTCGTTCCAGCGGATGCACCGCATCCGGCGCCAGCTCCGCCAGTGGCAGCAGTACGAACGCATTCTTGAGGATTTCGCCCCGCGGCAGTTTTACGCCGTCGATGGTGCCGGTGAGGTCGTCGTAGGTCAGGATATCGATATCCAGCGTACGGGCGCTGAATTTCGGGCCGGCGCGCAGGCGGCCGTTGGCATCCTCTATTTCGCGCAGCCGCAGGGCCAGCTGGCCCACTGGCAGGTCGGTGTGAATACCGACCACCAGGTTATAAAAGTTATCGCCGTCGAATCCCACCGCCACACTTTCGAACACGCGGGAGACCTGCAGCTCGCCGAACTGCTGCGCCAGCGCATCGAGGCCGGCGCGGATATGCCGTTCGCGATCGATATTGCTGCCGAGACTGAGGAATACCTGTGCCACGGTCAGCCTCCGGAAAAAGCGGCCGCGCCGCTGGCCGGCCTGTCGCCGCGTTCGATGATCACGCCCACATCGCGTGAGCCGCGCACGGCGCCGGGCTTGGACAGGCGCAGGCGCAGCCAGGACACATTGAACTCATCGCGCACGATGGCCGCGGCCTGTTCCGCCATGGTTTCCACCAGCAGGAATTCGCTGCCCTCGATAAATGCGATCAGCCGCTTGGCCACCGCCTTGTAATTGAGGGTGTGTTCGATATTGTCGGTGCGCGCGGCCTCGGCGATATCGAAGGCCATCTCCAGATCCAGACTCACCGTCTGGCGCACTTCGCGCTCCCAGTCGTAGATACCGATAATGGTATCCACCTTCAAATCCCGTATATAAACGATATCCATCCGCCAACTCATTTGTATTTCGTGCAAGGAACGCCGGCGGCCAAGATGCCAGGCGCAGCAGTCTCTCAGAGCTCCGTCATCGGCCAGCGCGGCCGCACTTCTATCTTCAGATCCGCATGCTCGCCCGCCTGCAGGCGCAGGCAACCGGCGTAGGCAATCATGGCACCGTTGTCGGTGCAGAACTCGTGGCGCGGGTAATAGACCCGGGCGCCGTCTTTGGCCAGCACCGTTTCGAGGCGCTCGCGCAGCAGCTTGTTCGCCGACACGCCACCGGCGATGACCAGGGTCTTGTGGCCGGAGGCCCGGATCGCGCGGCGACATTTGATTACCAGCGTGTCGACCACCGCCTCCTGAAAGGCCGCGGCGATATCCGCACAGGTCTGTTCGTCCGGCAGGCCGTCTGCCAGCGCGTGTTCGCGCACCGTGGTCAGGGTGTAGGTCTTCAGGCCGGAAAAACTGAAATCCAGCCCGGGCCTGTCGGTCATCGGCCGCGGGAAGGTGAAGCGCGACGGATCGCCCTTCTCTGCCAGCGCGGCCAGGCGCGGACCGCCGGGATAATCCAGGTCGAGCATCTTCGCCGCCTTGTCGAAGGCCTCGCCGGCGGCATCGTCGAGGGACTCCCCCATCAATTCGTAATCACCGAGGCCGCGCACGTCCACCAGCTGGGTATGGCCACCGGATACCAGCAGCGCGACGAACGGAAAGGCCGGCGGATTCTCCTCCAGCATCGGCGCCAGCAGGTGGCCCTCCATATGATGGATGGCTACTGCCGGGATGCCCCAGCCGTAGGCCAGTGCGCGGCCGGCGCAGGCACCCACCATCAGCGCGCCGACCAGGCCGGGACCGGCGGTGTAGGCGATACCGTCGAGATCGGCCGGGCGGGTATCGGTCTTGCGCATGACCTGGCGCACCAGCGGCAGCAGCTTGCGCACATGGTCGCGACTGGCCAGTTCCGGCACCACACCACCGTAATCGGCGTGCAGATCCACCTGACTGAACAGGGCGTGACCGAGCAGACCGGACTCGGTGTCATAGATAGCGACGCCGGTTTCATCGCAGGAGGTTTCAATACCCAGAACGCGCACTTGGTTTCTTACTCGTGACTGCCTCGCGGGGCCGCTATCATACTGGAAAATGGGGTTGCGATCCCGTGGGGGAGTGTTTAGAATTTGCGCCCTCGCTGTGAACCGGCCACCGGAAGCAACTGCGAGAGCATTGCCGGAATGGCCGAGAGAAACGAATTTTACAGGTATCCTAATGCCCTCTGTACGAATCAAAGACAACGAACCTTTCGATATCGCCCTGCGCCGCTTCAAGCGCTCTTGTGAGAAAGCCGGTGTACTGTCCGAAGTACGTCGTCGCGAGTTCTACGAGAAGCCGACTGCTGTACGCAAGCGCAAGGCTGCTGCCGCTGTTAAGCGTCACGCTAAGAAGCTGCAGCGCGAAAACCGCAAGTTCCAGCGCCTCTACTAAGAGCTGCAGTCAGCATTAAGCCTGACTCAGAGAGGTCGCCCAGCGGGTTCGATCCCGCAGCGGTTTCACAAAACGGCGTGCGAGCCTGACTCGCGCGCCGTTTTTCGTTTCCGCTGCCGCATTCTCCACCCGCGCCGGACGCGCTATTCTTACCGGCCCGAACCAATAACAAGCGAAATTCCGGATCAGCCACTATGAGCACCCTCAAGGACACCCTGGCTCAAGCCACCAAAGATGCGATGAAAGCCCGCGCCAAGGAGCGACTGGCCACGCTGCGCCTGATCAATGCCGAGATCAAGCGCGTGGAAGTGGACGAGCGCATCGAACTGGACGACGCCCGCATTCTGGCCCTGCTGGACAAGATGACCAAGCAGCGTCGCGACTCCATCACCCAGTATGAAAAGGCCGGCCGCGCCGAGCTGGCCGCCGTGGAGCAGGCGGAAATCGACGTGATCCAGGAATTCCTGCCGGAACAGCTGTCCGAAGACGAGATTGCCGAGATCGTCGCCGCGGCGGTCAAAGACACCGGCGCCAGCGGTATGGCCGACATGGGCAAAGTCATGGCCCAGGTGAAGCCGCAGGTACAGGGCCGCGCCGACATGGGCGCTGTCAGCAAACTGGTGAAGGCGCAGCTCGGCTGATCGCCGACGCGCTAGCGAGACCCTATGGCCGGCAAGATCCCCCAGCACTTTATCGACGACCTGCTCGCACGGGCGGATATCGTCGAGCTGGTGGACAGCCGGGTCAAACTGCGCAAGACAGGCAAAAACTACTCCGCCTGCTGCCCGTTTCACGATGAAAAAACCCCCTCCTTCACGGTAAGCCCCGACAAGCAGTTCTATTACTGTTTCGGCTGCGGCGCCAACGGCAACGCGATCGGCTTCCTGATGGAGTACGACCGCCTGCCCTTCCCCGAGGCGGTGGAAAAGCTGGCCGCGAACCAGGGCCTCGAGGTACCGCGCGAGCAGCTGGCCCCGGGCCAGGAAAAGCGCCAGCGCGAGAGCCAGTCGCTGTACCAGCTGACCGAGAAAGCCGCCGACTACTACCGCAGCCAGCTGCGTGCCCATCCGGCCGCCGGCCGCGCCATCGCCTACCTGCGCGGCCGCGGTCTGTCCGGCGAGATTGCACGGGATTTCGGTATCGGCCTGGCCCCGCCGGGCTGGGACAACCTGCTGAATGAACTCGGCGACACGGCGCAGAACGCGGACCTGCTGGAGCAGGCCGGCCTCGCGATCCGCCGCCAGGACAGCGACGGCAATACCAAACCCGGCGCGCGCCACCATTACGACCGCTTCCGCAACCGCATCATGTTCCCGATCCGCGACCAGCGCGGCCGGGCCATCGCGTTTGGCGGGCGGGTACTGGGAGACGAGAAGCCCAAGTACCTGAACTCGCCGGAGACCCCGATCTTCCACAAGAGCCGCGAACTCTACGGCCTGTGGGAGGCGCGCCAGGCCAACCGCACGCTCGAACGGCTGATCGTCGTCGAGGGCTATATGGATGTGGTGGCGCTGGCGCAGTTCGGTATCCGCTGCGCCGTCGCCACCCTCGGCACCGCCTGCGGCGAGGAACATATTCAACTGGCGTTCCGCAACGCGCCAGAAGTGGTGTTCTGCTTTGACGGCGACCAGGCCGGCCGCACCGCCGCCCGGCGCGCACTGGAAGCGGCGCTGCCGCATATGCAGGACGGCCGCAGCGTGCGCTTCCTGCTGCTGCCGGAAGGCGAGGACCCGGACACGCTGGTGCGCCAGCTGGGCGGCGAGCGCTTCCAGCAGATGATCGACGAACAGGCCCGCCCGCTGGAAGACTTCCTGTTCGACCTGCTCGGCGAGGGCATCAACCTGCAGACGATGGACGGCCGCGCGCGCCTGTCGAAACTGGCCGCACCGCTGCTCGACCTGCTGCCGGCCGGGGTCTACCGCCAGCTGATGTTCCAGCAGCTGGCTGCGCGTACCGGCCTCGACAAGGATACGCTGCAGGAAGTGATCAGCGCGGAAAAGGCCCGCGCGGCCCAGGCAAAGGCACAGGCCCAGCCCCAAGTGCAGTCCGGACCACAATCGCAACAACAGCCGCAACGGCAGGCACCGGAGCCCGATGCCCCGCCGGCAGAGCTGGCCGACGTGCCGCCGCCGGAGGAAGAATTTTTTGCCGGGACGCCCTCGCAACCGGCGCAGCCGCGCCGCAGCGGCCAGTACCGGCTGCCGGCGGAGCGCATGCTGATCGCACTGCTGCTGCACCACCCGCAACTGGCCCAGCAGATCGAGGACAGCGCGCAGTTTCGCGCCAGCGGCCACCCGGACCTGCAGCTGTTCGCGGAACTGGTGGACCTGCTCAAGAGCCGGCCGGACTACAATCTGAATCAGCTGCTGGGCTACTGGCGCGCGCACCACGGCGCCGACTCCTGCGACACGCTGGCGAAGCTTGCCGCCTCCCAGCTGGTCAGCGGCGTGCGCCAACTGGCGCAGGGCGACAGCAAACTGGAATATGACCCGCAGGCCGAGTTCGTCGACTGCCTGCAGCGGCTGGAACGGGCCGCGCAGAAGCAGCGCAACCGCGACCTGCTGGCGCAGCTGAAAGGCGGCGGCCAGCTCAGCGCGGAGGAACAACTGGCGCTGCTGGCCAACTGGCGACAGAAACAGGATTAATCACCGGTGCAGGCCTTGAAATCCCTCGGCCCAGCACCATATTCACTCACCCCGGACGGGATCGGGAACTCAAGCACAGTAAACATCGCACCAAGGCGTCCCTTGACAGCCAGAGTGGTTATTGCTATCGCAAATACGCTATAATCCCGCGTCTTTGTCCCGTATTTTCATCCCCAGAATTCAGGGTTGTGCATGACCGACAAAACCCAACAGCAGACTTCCCGTATTAAGGAACTGATCGCCCGCGGTAAAGAGCAGGGCTATCTGACCTACGCCGAAGTGAATGACCACCTGCCGGAGGACATCTCCGATCCCGATCAGGTGGAAGATATCATCGGCATGATCAACGACATGGGCATCAAGGTGTTTGAAAGCGCACCGGATGCCGAAGAGTTGTTGATGGCCGAAGGAGACAGCTCCGCAGACGAGATCGCCGCCGCCGAAGCCGCCGCCGCTCTGGCCGCGGTGGAATCCGACGTGGGCCGCACCACCGATCCGGTACGCATGTATATGCGCGAAATGGGCACCGTAGAGCTGCTCACGCGCGAGGGCGAGATCGCCATTGCCAAACGTATCGAAGAGGGCCTGCGTGAACTGATGGCCGCCCTCGCCTACTGGCCGGGCGCGGTACAGCATGTGATCGACGAGTACGAGCTGATCGAGAAAGAAGAGCGCCGCATCCCCGATGTGATCGCCGGCTGGCTCGACCCGGCCGACGAAGTGCCTCCGGGCGCACAGGCCGGCCAGGCCGCCGCCGCTTCCAGTACCGACAGCAGCGACAGCAGCGACGACGATGACGCCAGCGACGACAATGACGACGACTCCTCTTCAGAAGAAGAAGAAAACGTCGGCGGCATCGACCCGGAAGAGCTGGCCGAGCGCATGAAGAAGCTGATCGCCGCGCAGAAGAAAGCCGACGCCGCGATCAAGAAGCACGGCCGCGATTCCAAACAGGCCGGCGAGGCCATGGAAGCCGTGGGCGAGGTATTCCGCTACTTCAAGCTGGCCCCGCGCCAGTTCGACCCGCTGTACAACGAAGTGCGCAGCATTCTCGACGACGTGCGCGAGCAAGAGCGCACCATCATGAATCTGTGCATCAAGCGGGCCAGGATGCCGCGCAAGACCTTTATCAAGGAGTTCCCGGGCAACGAAGTCAACGAAGACTGGATCCCCGGCATCATCAAGAAGAAGCGCGACTACTCCGACAACCTGCGCCAGGTAGCCGAGGACATCATCCGAGCGCAGCGCAAGCTGGCCCAGTGCCAGGAGCGTGCCGGTCTGGAGATTGGCCAGATCAAGGAGATCAACCGCCGCATGTCGATCGGCGAGGCCCGCTCCCGCCGCGCCAAGAAGGAGATGGTCGAGGCCAACCTGCGCCTGGTGATCTCCATCGCGAAGAAGTACACCAACCGCGGCCTGCAGTTCCTCGACCTGATCCAGGAAGGCAACATCGGCCTGATGAAGGCGGTGGACAAGTTCGAATACCGTCGCGGCTACAAGTTCTCGACTTACGCCACCTGGTGGATTCGCCAGGCGATCACCCGCTCCATCGCGGACCAGGCCCGTACCATCCGTATTCCGGTGCACATGATTGAGACCATCAACAAGCTCAATCGCATCAGCCGCCAGATGCTGCAGGAGATGGGCCGCGAGCCGACTCCGGAAGAGCTGGGCGAGCGCATGGATATGCCGGAAGACAAGGTGCGCAAGGTACTGAAGATCGCCAAGGAGCCGATCTCCATGGAGACGCCGATCGGTGACGACGAAGACTCGCATCTGGGCGACTTTATCGAGGACCAGAACCAGTCCTCGCCGGTAGACACCGCCACCCAGACTGGCCTGCACGACGCTACCCGCTCCGTGCTGTCCGGCCTGACGGCGCGCGAGGCGAAAGTACTGCGCATGCGCTTCGGTATCGATATGAACACTGACCACACGCTGGAAGAAGTGGGCAAACAGTTCGACGTTACCCGCGAGCGTATCCGCCAGATCGAGGCCAAGGCCCTGCGCAAGCTGCGCCACCCGTCTCGCTCCGAGCATCTTCGGAGCTTCCTCGACGAGGGGTAAGCACCACACTGAAAGCCCGGCAACGCCGGGCTTTTTTATGTGACAGTTCAGTGACCGCCGGGACCTGCTACCGCGAACTTCCGGCACGACCATGCGCCGCAAGAAAAACACCATGCAACAAGAAGAGTTCATCAACAAACCCGGCAAGACCGGCATCTCCCGCCTGATCGACGCCACCTCCTATTCCCGGCAGGGCCTGCTCGCCAGCTGGCGCAACGAAGCCGCCTTCCGCCAGGAAGTCACCCTCGCCATTTTCCTGATTCCGCTGGCGCTGTGGCTCGGCGAGAGCGGTGTCGAGCGCGCCATCCTGATCGGCGCGACGCTGCTGGTGATGGTGGTGGAACTGCTCAACAGCGCCGTGGAAGCGGCCATCGACCGCATTGGCCCGGAGCGGCATCCGCTGTCGAAAATTGCCAAAGACACCGGTTCGGCGGCGGTATCCATTGCCCTGTTGCTGTGGCTGTCTACCTGGGGCTGCATCCTGCTGCCACGCTGGCTCGGCTAAGTCTTTTGCCTCCCGCCGCACGGCGGGAGCGCCCACCATTGCCGCTCGCCTCGCCCCTTCTGGCTGCCTCGCAGGTGCGCCCGGCTCGTCTAGACTTTCTGCTCCAAAAGAATTCCGAGCCTGTTAACTCCTATAAACCAGGGAAGGTTTATGCCCCACGCGCGCGCGAAGGATGTCCTGCGTCACTGTGCCGGCCTGCTGTTGGCCGCCGGCATGGCCAGTCCGCAGGCACTGTTCGCCGCCTGTAGCGACAATACCCCAGCCAGCGGCAGCGATGTGATCTGCGACGGCACCGACACCACCGGCATCCAGGCGCCGGCGGCCAGCGACGTCAGCGTGACCGTCACCACCGGCGCCACCATCGATACCGGCGCAACAACCGCAATCGAACTGGGCCCGGGCGCCGAGATCGACAACGGCGGCAACCTGACCACCAGCAGCGCCAACACCATCGAGCTCTCTGCCAGCGGTGACGACACGGTGACCAACAGCGGCAATATCAGCAGTAGCGGCGGCCTCGCGATTGATTTTGGCGACGGCGATGGGCGCGACACCTTCAATATGAACGCCGGTCGCGTCAGTGGCCATATCGCCCAGCGCGGCGGAGCCGACCGGTTCAATTTGCGCGGCGGTGTGATCGACAGCATTGATCAGGGCGGCGGCCAGGATCGGGCGCTGATTGAGGGCGGGCGGATTGTCGGCACCTTTTCCGGGGGCGACCTTGTCACTATGACCGGCGGCCGCGTCGGCACGATCAACCTGGGCACCTCCGACAATGAAATGGCGATGCAGGGTGGCCTGGTCGATAACGATATTCTCGCCGGCTTCCAGAACGACACGCTGCGCATGTCCGGCGGCACCATCGACCGCAACGTGGATTTCGGCCGCGGCGAAAATGTGATCGAGCTGAGCGGCGGCAGCATCGGCAATCACATCCTGACGGGTAGCGATCGGGATAGCTTTTACTGGAGCGGCGGCAGTATCGGCGGCGCCGTACTGCTGGGCGATGGCGACGACAGCGCCACCCTCGATTCGGTCACCGCGCTGGGCAGCACCCTGCTGAACGGCGGCCGCGGCAACGACAGCCTGCTATTGCGCAATCAAGTCATCACCGATCCGGCCCAGCTGCTGCAGTGGGAATCCGTGCGACTGAGCGACAACTCGACGATCGAGTTCAGCGACAACCTCGAACTCGGCGGCACCGATGCACTGGCTACCCGGCTAACGGTAGATCGCGGCAGCAGCCTGCTTCTGATCGACATGAATTCGATGCTATTCACCGCCGCGGGCCAGCCCCTGCTACTGGAAAACAACGGTACCATCGACCTGCGCGGCCCGTCGGAAAACACGCTGCGCATCGTCGGCGACTACACCGGCAACGGCCTGCTGCTGCTCGACGTGATTCTCGGCGACGACAGCAGCGACGCCGATGTGCTGCAGATCGACGGCGGCCACGCCCACGGCAACACCCAGATAGCGTTCAACGTGCAGGGTGGCAAGGGCGCCGCAACGGGCGACGGCATCCTGGTCATCGAAGCGCTGAACGGTGCCACTACCGCCCCGGATGCCTTCTTCACCACCGGGTCCCTGTCCGCCGGGCCCTACGAGTATTTCCTGTTCCGCGGCACCGGTGAGCCCAGCGCGTCGGACAACTGGTACCTGCGCTCGACGCTGCTGCCCGGCAGCGCCGCGCCCAGCGTCAGGGCGGTTACACCATCCACACCGAACACATCGTCCATTCCAACACTACCGCTGGGCGCGCTACCGATGGTCGCCGCCGCACCACCGGCTGGCGCCAGGCCGATCCCGCTGTACCGGCCGGAAATCCCCCTCTACGCCCAGGCGAAATCCCTCGCCCACTTCCTGTCGCTCACGGAAATGGGTAGCTATCACAAGCGGCGTGGCGAACAGCGCTACTGGAGCAGCGCCGGCAACAATGCCTGGATGCGGCTCTATTACCAGAGTGCGGATATCGACTGGGACGGCGATGTATACAGCCGCTTCGACGGCAACCTGGGCGGTATACAGCTGGGCGGCAATATCTACTCCGCGCCCAGCTGCCGCGGCTCCCAGGAGCTGGGCGTGTTTGTCGGCAGCAGCCGCGCCGGCGGCGATGTCAGCGGCTTCGCCCGCGGCTTCCGGCATTTCGACGCCGGCCGCAACGAACTGGAAACCTATTATTTCGGCGGCTACTTCACCGACTACCGCCTCAACCGGAATTACCTGGACGTGTTCGTCAAAGCTGCCTACCTGGAGCTGGACAGCCGCTCCAACCGGGGCGTCGACGACAGAGTCTTCGCCCCGCAGCTCAGCGTCTCGCTGGAGAGTGGCTGGACCCGCACCCTGAACGAGCGCATCAGCCTGGAACCGCAGCTGCAGCTGGTGGCCAACTACACCAACTTCGATGCCTACGAGGACGGCATCTCGCGCATAGAGCCGGACATGACGCCGGAACTCACTTTCCGCGCCGGCCTGCGCGGCTACAACCCGGACGGCCGAAACCAGTACTACGCCTTCGGCAACCTCTGGTACACCCTAGACGGCAACGACGAACTGCAGTTCGACAATCGCCTCTATCTGGAAAACGACCGCGGTGCCACCTGGGCTGAAATCGGCGCCGGCATGGTGCTGCTCCAGCGGGAGGGTGGAGGTATCTACTTCAATCTCAGCTACCAGCGCTCGATCGATGACCTGGACTGGGAGGCAGGCAGCGCCAACCTCGGCTTCGCCTGGGCCTGGTAACCCGCGCCGGAAAAGGCGTTGATTTACAAGGAAAAATCGAGTACTTTGCCCAACCGCCTGCACCACAACGCAAGCGACTTTGGGGGCCCTTAGCTCAGTTGGTTAGAGCATCCGACTCATAATCGGCAGGTCCTGGGTTCAAGTCCCGGAGGGCCCACCATTTCCTCTCCCCCATTCTGTTTATCCCAGCTCGCTTATCGAAACCCGGCGTAGTTCCGGAGCCCCTAGGGTTCACTGCGTACACAAGCAATTTTTTCAAAATGCGCAGCAATCCTGTTAGACACCAACACTAAAAGTGCCTACGCCAGTCTACTGTCCGCTACTCCAATTTTATCGAGCGTCCGCACGAAAACCTGTTCCACGTACGGCCACAGACCAACTGTTGGCAACCAACACTTGTACAGATTTAGAGCCGTGGGAAAGGCCGCAATCTCGACACGCCCACTATCGACACGAAAATGAACCGAATTCAGAAGCCATGGGCTTTATATCACCTCCCTAAATCGCGTAACTTATTGATTTTTCGACATGTGCACCTGAGAACAAGAGCCATCCCACAAGACACACCATTCGACAGCAGGCCATATGATTCTGGAGCCTCTTATTTAATCGCTTTTAACTCATTGATTTCTGGATATTTTTTTCACGAAGCTAAATCCACCTCCAATATATCGAGCCACGGTGATATAAAGCCCTAGGCTTTTGAATAAAACTGTTATGCGGCAAGCGTATGAATAGAGTCTTTCAGTTTTTTCTACTGTTAATGCTCAGTGGAAGTGCCTTAGCAATCGATATTTACTGCAATGATCGAAAATCACTCGACAGAGTTGATATGCTAGATTCTGCGTATGAGAGGGCGAAAATAGTCTTCTTGGCAAATGTCGAAATCGAGCACCTTGATGAAGCGCCCCATCTAAGGTGGCGTTACTCTACTATTTCTCCAGTCCTAAAAGGGGAAATTGAAAGTGAGGGATATTTATACCCAAGTACAAAAGTCTGCGAGGCTCCAGATCTTTCAGAAAAAGCCGTTTTCTTGGTTTTTCTAAACAATAGAGAGGATGTTTTAACTTCTCAAAACACCTTGATGGTGGTTTACAATCGAGGAAGTGTGCACGAAGACTAGGCTTTGGAGTGGGCCGCGAGTAAAGCGCATAACTAGGCCATGCTGCGGACGGCCTACACAACGCGCTTCGCGCTAAAATCGCTCCGGCCGCCACAGATGGCAACGTTATGGTTCCCAAGAGCCCATGAAGAATTTCATACTTTTGCTTGCTGTCTTCCCAATGTTTTCAGCAGCTTATGACACAACCAAATTGCATTCTCATCATGTCTATGTAGAGGGAGTTCTTCCTGAGCCATATAAAAATGTTTCTGTGAAGATAGATCTAGATCCGGAAAATGATGATCTAAGAAATATTTCTATGCATATAGATGGAAAGCCCGTCAGCTTCTCTGAGTCGGAGAAGGCAAAGCTTACTGATCTTGATTTGCAAACAATGGAAATTGAGCACGGCATATTTAGTGCCCATGATAGCGAGATGGGTGATGTTCTTTATATCAAAATTGCAAAAGGAAAGAGAAAGTCAATGAAATGCAATTTTGATAAAGAGGAACTAAACCACGGGATCTACGATGTTGCATTAATCCAGTATAACTTCGAAGACTCACCGATTGTGCGGTTGGACAATCCCTACAAGTACTATCGGGACCGTTACCTGTGGTGCTTCGAGGGGTGAAAAACCATAACAAGCAGCGGCAGAGCGACAGCCAACGTTACGCACCTTTTGTGTTACTCGCTGTCGCTCAAACATTAACACAAAAGGCGCTCCACGCTGGTTGCGCCTGCGCTGGGCGTTAAAGGTAAATCAGTGATGAGAGCCATTTTCGTAATTTTCCTGTTAACCATGCTCTCTGGTTGTGTCGGTTTGGCTGCTGGCACATACGGCAAAAAGGAATTGGCAAGAACAGAATTCAGCTTAGAGAAAGAGAGAAATATATTTAGTTTCGAGAAGAGAGATTTGCCTTACTCAGAGGATGAAATTATCGAACATTGGGGCAGTCCTGATTCCGTAGGTCTATTTGAGCAATGTAAAGTTCTTATTTATAAAGATGGTACCTCATGGTCTGGTGCTGGTGCGTTTGTTGGTATAGTACCGGTTCCTCTCGTAGCTCCAACTGGAACATATAAAAATCGTTTTTATCTGCGGAACAATGTAGCGGTTGGTTTGATTCAGGAGTACGGAGAAGTAGATCGCGCAGTTGGCTACACGTGTGGGAGTAACAAGTGCGGCGCTAGCTCTGGAGAAAAGGTAAATGAGCCTGAGGTTGATGCTGAGGTGGCGCTGACAGAATGGTGCGCGAAGCCCCTTTAACAAACGCAGGCAGTATGCTCCGGCCCTTGGGACCTCCGCGGGACGCCCAATGCTATGCACATATTGTGCTGGTCGCTGCGCTCCATTTTTAGCACAATATGTGCACAGCATTGGTCGCCCCTGCTGCGGGCGTTAAGGCATGTAAAATGAAGCAAGTACATCTATTCATCATGGCTTTTATTCTATCAGGGTGTGTCGAAATGGCAGTAAAAGCAGGATGCTTTCTTGATGAGCCTATCGAGAAAATTCCGGAGGAGAGGACAGCAAATTTTTCATTTGCTATTGCATATAAATATCGAGACCAAAGGTACGATATCGCAGACGTAGGCACCTGTACTTATGTAGGTCGATCCTGTGACGGTCGTGGCTTGCATAATAAATGGGATTTTAAGTTACAAAGCGGATCCGATAAGCTGCGGCCAAAAGGGATCACAACAGATCTTAGTTTGTACTTCCCAACTGGTGGCTGCCAATCGCTAATGGAGGGGAATCTTGTTCCATACAATACAGGGGTTTCCGTTGATCCGTATAGAGGGTCTGCTTCGTCATGGGACCCAATTGGCACTCAAAGAAAAATTGATTCTTTGGGTATAGAGGTTACGAGCTACCAGATAGTGAGGTTGCCTTAACAAGGTGCTGCAGCCGACGTCTTACTTTGTGCACTTTTTGCACGGACGCTGCGCTCCCATTTTCGTGTAAAAAGCACATAAAATAAGCCGCCGCTGAGCACGGCGTTAGAATTTTATGAGACTAGTTGGCATAGAGAAAAATATAGTACTTTTAGGCGCCGCCATTATTTTTGTTTTGGTGGCCTGGATCTACTTCGAGATTACGAAGAGTGAGGCCCAAATTGCGCAATACTCCGAGCCCTCGACATCTCTCCTTCGCGGTGAAGCTGAAGCAGAGGAAGACTTCGGAACGGGGCATTGGGAATTTAAGATGGCTCGCAACGAGAGGGAAAAGCTTACTTTTCTCGGCGTTGAAGACTCAATAATTAAAGAAAAGTTTGATGTTGAGCCGTCGGCCTTTGCATATCTTTGGTGTGTGGTAGTTACTGAGGGCTATGAATCTTGGAGCGTGCCTGAAGATTACAAGCATAATCAATTTTACGTTGTTGGTTACAATAGAAGGTTGTTTGAGCTCCTGACCAAGTAGAATTCTAACAATTGCAGGCAGTATGCTACGGCCCCTGACGGGGCCTCCGCGGGACGCCCAACGCTATGCACGTTTTGTGCAGTTCGCTGCGCTCCCATTTTCGCACAAAACGTGCATAGCATTGGTCGCCCCTGCTGCGGGCGTTAAGCATACGAAAATAAAATGTTGGAAATAATTAAAATAACTGCAATAGGCCATGGCGCGACCATCGCTCTCTGTTTGGTGTCTATTGGCTTGCTAATGAGAAAGGGAACCGTTTCATCTCAATTGTTCGCAGCGGGCCTAGCAATAATGACTTTTTCAATGGTTTTCGGAATCCCCATTACAAACTTCGTATGGGAAAAATGGCAGCCCGTAGAATCGTACGTCAATCATGCATTAACCGGTTTAGCTGTTGATACGCTCTTTGCAGTAGGTTTGGCCTTGTGTGTCTACTCATTTTATCGAGTCGACAGACATGCTTAACAAGCGCAAGCAGCATGCTACGGCCCTTCGGGTCTCCGCGGGACGCCCAACGCTATGCACATTTTGTGCGGTTCGCTTCGCTCCCATTTTCGCACAAAACGTGCATAGCATTGGTCGCCCCTGTTGCGGGCGTTAGCTGGGTAAGACGGTCGATCTAAAGCGAAGTAGTTAATAAATTTCAATTTATTCCTAAGAAAAAATATGGAGCAACCCAATGAATGGACAAAACAAGAGATTTATTGCCAATGTCGCTAACTATTTAGCAAATCACTCAATTATTGTGCCAACCTGTTTTACCGATAATCATAATGGAAGAGCTTTAGTAAGTGGTCAAATTTATAATTTCGATTTACAAATCATTAATCCCGCAGCTCATATCAATATACAGGCACCTGCTGCAGGAAATTTGGTTCTGCTCACTGTTATGCAGAATAGGGGAACAAATGTAGGTCACTGGACAAGAGGTATAAATGCCATGTGGCTGGCAGCCCCCCCAGGACAGGGAATTTCAAGCCATGCTCTTCCTGTGGGAACAAATTACATATTCACTGAGAGCTTAGGAGGATGTAGTGTTTATATACAGGCAGGACAAATCTACCACAATTATGCAGGAAACATACCTGCTGGGGTTCCGGCTAATCAACAAGTAAGTCACCCATACGCGGGAGCTGTAGGTAATTTCGACCAAACTTGCGCAGTCGCCTACCAAGCAGGTGGTTGGAATTTGGGGAGCAGTGTGCCACATGATAATGGTCCTTTCCATCGAATACATGCGCCCTCTCAGTACCGATACTTGGGCTATTAGGGCACGCGATACTTCAGCCAACAATCGCAAGCAGAAAGCTCCAGCCCTTCGGGTCTCCGCGGGCGTTATATTTCAGGAGAGTAAGTGGCCACAAAAAGACAAAGAAACGAATTTGATGAGCTACTTTCTAGGAGCCTGCTTTTTCTCATAGGTATTGCCTTGCTGGCTCTCGCGGCTGCAATTTTCTATAGAGAAGGTATAGATAGCGCACCAGCGGTTGCATTTGGTGGATTGTTTGGTGCAATCGGAATGCCCTTTATTTTTGTGAGCATACTGGGCAGTAGAAAGCGGGCAATTGGTTGGGCTAACAACACGGGCAACCATGAGTTTTTAATTTTCTTTTATCTACTGGCTCTCTGTATTAGCTACACACTAAGGAAACTGAGCAGAAAAACATAACAATCGCACGCAGGATGCTGCGGGGGTTATGTCTTGATTGGATTTCCAAGTCGAAATCGTATTATGATCGCTACGAATATACGCCCGATACAGCGCACGACTTCAAGGATGGTTTCAGCCGACCGAAACCAGTCGGCCTCGCACCTACCGTAATTATTCGCCCTCTCACCCGCTCTAGGTAGCCTTCAGTTCGCAAACAGCAGTCGCCTAGGCCAAACCCAACGTGGTCGCAGGAAGTTGCTGTTGCTAGATGACCGCCACCGGTGACCCGCTTGTGTTCAAACCGCGGCTGTCATGCCGCACCGGGACAATTAGCACAACTGCAGCATCAACTATCGACCCAGCGTTCCGCGTGGCGGGTAATCTTTTTCCAACACGAAGTCTATCGCACCCAAAATGTCATCGATCCTCGGGCGGGCAAACGGCGCGGATTGTACGTAGGCGGCATACAGTGTCTGATCGGGCTTGATGATAAATAGCGCGGGCTCACTGAATTTGCGCGGCTCTTCCTCTTTGATACTTTTTGATAGGAATAGCTGCCACTCGTTGGTCTGCTCTTCCGTTAAGCCGTAGCCCAGCGGCACCTTGTCAATGTCCCATTCGTCTTTAGTGCGTGAAGCGCGCTCCTGGCTATCCATACTCACCGCAAAAACTTTCGTGCCACGCGCCTCAAACTTACTCATATTCTTGTTGAGTTCCTCTAGCGTTTTCTTGCAAATTGGACAGTGTAAGCCGCGGTAGAACATCAGCACGGTAAAATTTTCCGGTGACTGTTTTGACAAATCCCAAGTCTCACCGTCCATTTTGGTAACTACCAAATTCGGCGCTTTAGCACCGGGCAGTATTTTCGCTCCATTGCTCATCATTCTTTAACCTTGATGTTGAAAGATTTTCCGCCTTTTCTTGCGACTGCTCGCCAATCCCCAAAGCGCCACCCGCCATCGGCACGTCACCTTTCTGTTGAAATGAACGAATGAATTGGTTGGCGCGCCAAAAATTTAAACTGTTGGGCATATATTTACAGCGGCATTCCGGCCGGTGCACTGCCGGCAGCGACAAAACTAGTGTAGAAGATGCAATACTAGCCGTCCTGTTACTGAGAACATCGGGTAAACGGCCCTTTTCTTGGCCTTTCAGATTATCGAACTGGTGTTGCCGAATAGCGCGGGCCGCGAGAAAAGATCACGACAGGATCAAACGCTATTGGAGCACGAAGCTGGCGTCGGTCACGGCGTAGGGCTGTGTGCGGAGGCCACCGTCGTCAATCTGCGTACCCGGTCATCTCCAGATAGCCTTCACCGGAGTGACTGCCGCTGACGCTGACCGGCCCCTCCCAGTAGCGCAATTGGCCCGGGTTCCAGTAATCACCCGGCCAGGAGCGAATCTCTAGATCCAGCCCGGCCGCCGGCAACTGCATCTGCCACACCACCGGCACACGACCGAAGCGGCTGTCGCGGTACTCGCTCGGCTGGAGGCTGAAGTCATCGGCGCCTAGCGTTCGGGCGCTACCATCGGCCGCCACCAAGGTGCCGGTGAAATAGGGTTCATCGCCGCGGATGCGGAACAGCATCAGGTGGCGGCCGTCCTGCAGATGCAGCGCCAGCCAGTCCCAGCCTTGCTGATCCGGCTGCAAGTACTGGCTGCTCCATTCGCGGTCGAACCAGCCCTGCCCTGCCACCTGAAAGCGCTGGCCGTCCGTTATTACCTCGCCGTCGATCGCCAGCAGGGGATAGCTGAAATACATCGAGCCGCCGCCACCCGTGGATTTGGCGCTGAAGCCGCGGTCGCCATTTAGCACCGGGGGCAGACGCGGCTTCAGATGCAGCCGGTAGGCGAAGTCTTCGCTGTCCACCGCCAACGACCAGTTCCCTGAATGGTTACTTTCGAGCTGCCAGTGATCGATCCAGGCCCTGAATGGCTGCACCGTTACGCCGGCCTGGCCGGTACCGCCACGCGCGCTGCGGGCCGCGAAGCGGTGGTCGTTGGGGCGGCTGAGCGCAGCGTGAGCCAGCCAGATTTCATCGCGACGCCAGCCCGATTCCTTCTCTTGGTATGGTCCTGGCCGCAAACCGATGCGGAACAATGTCCACTGCACACCGAAGCGCTCGCCGTCGGCGCCGTGCAGGTTCGCTGTCAGGTACCACCATTCGAGACGATAATCCCGGTGCGGCCCCATATCCTCCGGCAGGCTGACGGTCATGCCCGGCGCCGCCTGGGTGAAACCCGCGGGCGATTCGCGCAGGGCGCCGAGCGACACTTCGCGATCGGCAGACTCACCGCAGCCGCTCAGCAAAAACACCAATAGCACTATCCGGCTGGCACTATTCATTCTTCAGCGTCTCCAAGTGCACCGGATCGCGCATCAGCGCACCTACGAAGGCGCCGATCAGCATGCACACCAGCCAGACCTGTAGCCAGAAACCAGGGTATAGATGCAGCGGTAGCGCCCAACCAAAGGCGGCCGGATTGACGCGGGCCACCAGCACCCAGCAGAGGAAAATACCCAACGGCGTCGCCAGTACCCCCAGCAAGCCGGTAATCAGCATACTGTGCACAAGCAATCGCCGGCGCAGACGTCGCCGCGGCACGCCATAGACATGCAGCAGGGTGTAGCTACGCTGCCGCAAGCGGAAAATCACTAACCCCATCAGTGCCAGCGCAGTACCGGCCAATGCCAGCGTCAGGCCATTCAGCAACCGGGTCATCTGGAAGGTACGCGCAAAAGCGGCGTTGGCCGCGCGCTTCAGTCCCGTCTGATCCCGCAGTCGGCTGCCGGCCAGCCACGAATATTGCCCGGGCCAGTCCTGCCAATTGATTTTATTGGCCGCGGTCGTGCCGAGTACAAACGTCGTGTAGCTGCGGGGGAGAACATCCGGCAATGTCGCCAGCGGCAACAGCAGCTCGCCCTCGGGTCGGCCATAGTCGGCGTAAATGCCGATTACTTCGCGCGACTGCATCTTTGTGCCCAGGCGGAAGCGGATATCGTCACCCAATGCCAGCGACTGCCGGCGGGCGAGCTGTTCGTTGATCAGTACGCCCCGCTCCACTAGTGCACTCCAGGGGTCGGACACGGCGGCGAGAAAGGGCCATCCCCGCACCAGCGTCGAGGCCGGATCGATCGCCAGTACATCCACCGGCATCCGGTCGACCAGGCCGCGGCCGCGCACCATCGGTAATACGGTCTTCACGCCGGGCAGCGCCTGCAGTCGGCCGCGCCAGTCGGCAGCTGCTCCGTTTACCAGGGGGCGCCCGGGATCGAGATAGAGATCGCCCTGCAGGCGCTGGTCGAGCCAGCGGGCAAAGGTCGCTTCGAAGCCGGCGACCATTGCCTGCACGCCGATGGCCGCCGCGATCGCGAATGCCAGCGCCACCAGGGGCAATTGCAGCAATCGACACAGCGCGCGCATTTCGGCACAGGACCACTCCAGCAATGGCTGCCGACTGCGACGCTGCACCCGCGCCAGCAACCGATTCAGCAGCCCGGGCAGCAGCAGGCCGGCGCCGATCAGGCAGCCGGTGGTGGCGAGGAAAATCAGCCAGAGTTTTTCTGCCCCCAGCAGGACTGCCAGCGATACTGCAACCAGAATTAGGGGCACCAGAGTCGGCGTCGTCAGCCAGCGTCGCTTTTCCATTTCCGCCACCGTCCGTTGCTCACGGCGGCCGAGCATCAGCAGGTCGACGCCGGCCCAGCCGACGACGACGACCAGAATCAGCACCATGCCGAACCAGGTTTCCAGCGCCGGCGGGCTGCGCGCCAGGGTATCGACGCTGAACAGTCCACTGAGGGTACCCTGAAATCCGTCGGCCATTGCCGACGCCAGCCATTCACCGAGCAGGACACCGAGACTGGCGCCAACCAGCGCCAGCAATAGCACCTCCACTACCAGCGCCATCCGCAGCCGTGCGGTGCGGACACCGAGCCGCACCAGGATCTCGAGGCTGCGGCGGCGCTGCTCCAGCGCGAAGCGATAGATACTGCGCACCAGCAGCGCCGCCACCAGCAGTGCCAGCGCCCCCAGCGCATTGAGATTCAGCAGGAAGGCTTCCACCAGCGGATCCGGTTCGACGCCATAGTCTTCGATCTGACCGCGGTAGCCGGCGGGCAGCGGTAACCTATCGAGCTCCGCCGCCGGCAGCAGAATCTCGAGCCCCGCCCTTCCAGACGGCGCGAGCTCGGCAGCCACGGCGATATCGGTCAGCAACACACCTGACGGCAATCCTTCGGTTTCTTGAAGCTGGTATTCACCCATGCCCGGCAGCGACAGCCGCCGCCAACGCGCCAGGTCGCTGGCACTGCCGAGCAGTATCGGCTGATCGAGCTCCGCGACCAGTTCATCGACTACCGGCGTGCCGACACTGTACTGGCGCAGGCAGGCGGCACTGAACGGATCGATACCGACAACCTCCGGTGCCTCGCTCGCCGGAAACGTCACCTGCAACCGCGGCGAGGCGCAGAGACCCGCGCGGCGCAACTCGGCGAAATCTGCTACATCCACCGCTTGGCCGTCGACGCGCACGACACTCAGGCGCGGCTCCAGCGCGGCCCTGGATTGCGCAACGGCATCCTCGGCCCGGCCGGTCAGTGAGCGGACGCCACTCCACAGCATGGCGGCACAGATCAGGATCAGCAGCAGTCCGGCCAACTGACCGGGGTGGCGGCGGTAATGGCTCAGGAAGACAGTGCCGAGTCCCATGGGTTCAGGGCTCCTTGGCGCAGTTCCAGTACCCGGTCGCAGCGCCGGGCCAGCTCCGCGTTGTGGGTGACGATCAGCGCGCCCACCGTCCGCTCGCGGATGGCGTCGAAGAACAGCGGTATCGCCCGTTGGGCCGTCGCCTGATCGAGGCTGCCGGTGGGTTCGTCGGCCAGTATCAGTTCCGGCTGCATGGCGAAGGCGCAGGCCAGGGCGGCCCGCTGGCGCTGGCCGCCGGAAAGTTGATCGGGATAACGCTGTGCAGTGGCGGCAATATCCAGGTGCTCGAGCAATGCCTGGCCACCGTGCTGCTGCAGCCCGGCAAGCCCGGCGCGAAAGGCAATATTGCGCTCCACAGTGAGCGTTGGGATCAGGTTGCCGTCCTGGAACAGCGTCGCGATGCGCGTGCGGCGCAGTTCGGCCCAGTCGCCTTCGCCCAGTTCGGCCGCCTCCCGGCCGAACACCCGCAGCTGGCCGCTGTCGGGACGCAGTAGGCCGTTGAGCAGGTTCAGCAGCGTACTCTTGCCCGAACCCGACGGCCCGATAATGGCCACCGCCTCGCCGCGCCGCAGCTCGAGCGACAGCCCGCGCAGCACTTTGATGCGCTCACGGCTGGTGCGGTAGGAAACACAGAGATCCCGCGCCTGTATCAGGATATCGTTCAAGGTTTCTCCGATGCAGATTATTCCCCGGCTGTCAGCTCGGGCCGTCACAGTATAGAACCAGGCCGGGCAGCGATTTCGACATCCGGATAAGCGGCCGAAGCGGCAACAAAAAAGGGCCACATAAATGTATGTGACCCTTTACTCCGCGTCCGCAGATCGCACCCGGCTAGTACAGTTTATTCCGCGCCGGATTCCCCGGGATAAAAGGATCCCGCCGGCCCCGGGAATACCACCGGGCTCTCGAAGCCGTCCTTGCTCACGGAAGCCACGCCGAAGAAATAATTGTCGATCACAATATTTTCCAGCGTGTATTCATCGACATTACCGACGTAGCGGCTGTTGGTCCAGGTGGATTCGTCGGTCAGGCGCCAGTAGATCTTGTAGCCGGCCAGCAGGTTTTTCTCGCGCTTGTCCGCCGCCTGCCATTTCAGCGTTGTATTGGGCGATACGGCACCCTCGATCGTAACTTTGGCGGGCGGTGCCGGCGCCTTGGACAACGCGGCCATGGTCAGCGCATTGAGCGAGGTCAGCTTGGCGGCATAATCAAAGTTTACCCCCTCGATGACATCGCCGTAGCGGATGCCATTCTCGGTGCGCAGGTTCTGGTGCTGGCGGTTGTAATTCTCGTTGGTTTCCATGATGCGCACACCGGGATAACCGAGGTCGTTGAACGGGCGATGGTGGCCGCCGCGACCGAAGCGATCCAGACGGTAAATCATCATCACGTCCAGGTTGGGAATGTAGCGCTCGGCAATCTTGTGCACGTAGCGGCCCAGGTTGCGGGAGGGCGAATCGACTTCGCCACCGGTAAAGCGTCGCATGCGCGCATCATCGGCGCTTTCGTTCATGCGGGTACCCTCCATAAAGACCCGCGCGGTGGTGTTGTTGATAACGCCGTTGATGCCTTCGATATTGCCGATCATGTCGTTGTTCAGCACGCCGGTGATACGCCAGCCGCCCTTCTTTGCCGCGGCGGCCATGATCTTGCCGCCGAACAGCCCCTGCTCTTCGCCGGACAGGCCCGCGTAGACGATTGAACCGGCAAACTTATGCTTGCTCAGCACCCGCGCCGCCTCGATGGTACCGGCGAGGCCGGAAGCATTGTCGTTCGCGCCGGGGGAGTCCGATTTGTAGTCCATGACATCGGACACCCGTGAGTCGATATCGCCGGACATGATCACGTAGCGCCCGGGATCCACATTGCCGCGCTGCACCGCGATCACGTTCACCACCTCGGTGCGCGCGGGGATACGCTTCTCACCCTCGATAAAATCGGACTGGTAATAGACCTGAAGGCAGCCGTCGCAGTCGTCACTGATGCGCTTGAATTCCTCGTAGACCCAGCGCCGCGCGGCCCCGATACCGCGGGTGTCAGACTCGGTTTCCGACAGCGTGTGGCGGGTGCCGAAGCCCACCAGGGTACGGATATCCTTTTCTATACGGTCCGCGGAGACGTCCTGGCGGATTTCTTCCAGCAGAGCGGCATTGGTGTTCGGCTGTGACAGTGCAGGTGTGACCGCAGCGAGGGCAAGAACTGTAGGAATAAGGGTGAAGCGGCGCAAGATGGACCTCCGAGCGGGCAGTGTTATGAATATTATTGGGCAGATACTACCGCAAAAATAGCCGGCGATAACTCCAGTCCCGGGCGCGCTCCGGTTTTCGGCAGCTGCCTATGACCACCGGAGCAGGTGGGCACCACCAAAAGCTATAAGAACTTAAGGCGGTGTCCAGAGGCTGGAATTGCGCTCCAGCATCACCCTTTATAGGTGACCTTCCATATCTGACCATTGCGGTCATCGGCAATATAGAGCGCACCGTCCGGCCCCTGGGCCAGCCCGGTGGGACGATCATTGGAATCTTTGCCATGAAAGCCGTCGGCGAATACCGACCACTGGCCACTCACTTCACCTTTGCTGTTCATCGGTACGAATACCACATTAAAGCCAGCCTGCGGCAGCGGCGCTCGGTTCCAGGAACCGTGGAAAGCGATAAAAGCTCCGTTGCGATAGCGCTCGGGAAAGCCATCGCTGGTGTAGAAGATCAGATCATTGGGCGCCCAGTGGGCGGGAAAGCCGATCAATGGATCCGGATATTTACCCGCCTCGGCGCGCTTGCTGCCATCGCCGCCGTATTCCGGCGCCAGCATCCGCGCATTCACCATCGGATCCCAGTAGGTGAAGGGCCAGCCGTAATCGCCGCCGGGCACTGCGCGGTGGAATTCTTCCGCCGGCAGTTCCGCATTTTGCTCATCGTTGAAGTATTTGGGGAACAGCTGCGACAACTGATCGCGGCCGTGGCTGGCGAAATACAGGGCGTCGGCACTGTGATTCCAGTCCATCGCGAGCGCATTGCGGATACCCGTGGCATAGCGCTCGCCATCGACGCCGTGCCGCTGGCCCGGCTTGCTGGCGGAAAAGCGCCAGATACCGGCTTGCGATTCGAGCTGCGGGCAGGGTTTCAGACCCGGGCTGCCCGGCGTGCGCTGCTTCTGCTGGCAGGCATTCGACGGCGCACCCACGGTGACATACATGTTGCCCTTGCCATCAAACGTCATCGGCTTGGTCGCGTGTTGTGACTGGGGGGCGAAGCCGGAAACGATAACCTCGGGTACGGATGCGGGCACCGGTGTCTTCCCGAGGCGATAGCGTTTTACTTCGGTATCGGAGCTGAAATACAGATAGCCATCGTGGATCGCCAGGCCGGTGCCGGATCCTTCGCCGAAATAATGGCGTTCGTCGGCCGCACCGTCACCGTCGCTGTCGACCAGCGCTACCAGGCCGTGGCCCTGCACCGGCCGCATCAGCGAGGCATAGACGACACCGTTATCAGATACAGCCAGGTGGCGCGTCGCTCCCAGGTCATCGGCGAGCATTGAGACAGAAAAGCCCTCCGGCACGCTGACTGCGGCGCGTGCGGCAGTAGCTAGGACGAGAGCCGTGGCGGCGACAAACATGGAAAAACGCATTGCGGATCCCTTTAATTTATTTGTTGCCAACCCTACCCGCTTGTCGCGCGCTTGCCAATCTCCCCACCCGAACAGGGCCAGCCAGGCGGGCTGCATGAGACGAATAATACGGCGCTGTTGTCCGGGGAACGGTTTTGCAGCCCCGTGTCTTACCAATTACCGTAAGAACAACGAGATAAGGCCGCTACAGCAAAGAGGGCGAGACAGATACAGTTCCGCCGGAGCGTTACGTCCCCGCAAGGCGGCCAAGCTCAAGGCAGGGAGAAACGCTCGCGGGCGGCATTGACTTCGCGGCGCGCGGCTGCAAGAGCCTCGGCTTCAGTGGCGTCCAGCAACTGCTGCACCATCCGTTGCAAATGGCCGCGCATGGCATTACGCGCGCCATCGGCATCGCGCTTCTTAATCGCAGCCAGGATCTTGCGGTGCTCATCGATACGCCATTTGGAGCCGGCTTGACGCACCTTCTCCAGGACACGCGCTGATATCGACGAACTGTTGTGCAGCTGCCACAGGTGCTCGCATACGGAGATCACCGCGTCGTTGTGCGTACCGCGGGCAATCAGCACGTGGAACTTCTGGTCCATCGCTTCTGCCTCGGTATCCGCAGCATACTCGGCAATCATTTCCTCCAGCATTTGTTCCAGTTCGGCGATTTCTTCTTCGCTCATCCGCCGCGCGGCCAGACCGGCAGCCTCGCCTTCAAACATGATCCGCGCCTGTAGTATCTCGAAGGGATCTATATCGGTAGCGGTCGCCGCAAAGTTACCCGCATCCGCCACGTAGACACCCGAACCGCCCTTCACCTCCACACAACCGGCGATTTCGAGGGCAATGATCGCTTCCCGTATTGTCGGCCGGCTGACCTCGAAACGCTCCGCTAGCTTGCGTTCCGCGGGCAGGCGAGTGCCGGGCGGGTAGTCGCCAGCGGCGATAGCGGCAGCCAGTTGCTCCGCCACCTGCTGATATAGTCGCGCGCGCTGCATAAAGCGTGTCTCCAATTGGTCAATATAATCTGTCGACCAATTTAGCAGACAAGGCTTGACAGCGACAACCATCCTTCCTGCCAAAAGCGTCTTACCAAAATTCGAGAAAATTTAATTTAAGCCTTACCAATTCAATAGCAGATTGCCGCCAATCACAGAGCAAGGGTCGAAAAAATGGTACTTCCAGCCACGAATCGCGTTGTGGAACCAGCTACAAGATGGACTTAATGCAATTGTCCAGCACGACAAGGCCGTGCTGTGCCCCACCCAACTGTCGACCGGCAGCCCCGCATATTGGCCACTCTCCGTGGCGGCTCCCCAAGCTGTCCCGCTCAACCGCTGATCGAATGCTGATGTGAGGCGATGCCGGTGGACAGTACGGGGTTATCGATTTCGAAGCTCGCTATCGATAGGACACAGCAGGAGCTGCAAAATAAATGGTCGCGGCGATCAGCGCCTGCCGCTGGCAGTCAAAGGGCCAGGGGCCCCACCGAGCCACCCGCATAGGGACCAATACCACTCCCCCATAGATTGCTATCTGCTACAGGAGTTTGACGGTGCTTTTGCGGCGCAATGTGGGTATTTTGTCTGTTTCTTGATCTGCACGCGGTTCCCCCGAGTATGGGCGCGTTAGAATAGCCAGACTTCTATTCAGGAAAGGAGATTGCACCTATGAGATGGTCTATTGCCCTGATTGCATTGCTGGCCTCCACGGCAGTTTTCGCCGCCGGTGACCCCGCCGCCGGAAAGGAAAAGGCGGCCCTGTGTGCCAGCTGCCATGGTGCTGACGGTATCAGTCCCAACGACCTGTGGCCTAACCTGGCGGGTCAGAAAGCGGGCTATCTGGTCAAGCAGATGAAGGCATTCCGCGATGGCACCCGCAACGATCCGATGATGGCACCCATGGCAAAAAACCTGAGCGACGAGGATATCGCCGATCTGGCCGCCTACTACGCCAGTCTGAAGTAACGCCAACCGGGCAGCGCCAGCGCTGCCCGTTTCTTATGCCTGCCGCTTGACGCTAGCTCACGGCCAGTCCAATTCCCCTGTTACATTCAACACCAGCGCGAGGCCGGCTCGCGTCAATCCCGTATAGGTCTTTTTACTGAGTATGCCAGTACTTCACACAAATAAAGACCGGCGCCAGAGGCGCCGGTCCGGGTTTGTACTGTCACACCAATTGATCAATAAATATCGTGCTTGGTGTTGTACACATTGAATTTCCCGGTAGGCGTCTTGATGCGCGGATCATTGATAACCTTCTTCAACTTGCGCGTCTTGTCGTCTACCACCACGATAGCCGATGGCTGATCAATGCCGCTCCATACAGAGAACCACACCTCGTCACCGGCCTTATTGTACTCCGGCTGCACCACCCGCGCCGGCCCCTTGTCTGCGACACCAGCCCACTCCGCGATGGGAAGCACCTCGTATCCTGCATCCAGGTCATCGGCATTGAACACGGCCACCGACTGACTGATTTTGGCGTCCGGGTTGAGCGTGGTATCCACCCACAGGTTCTTTGATTTGGGATGAGTTTTTACAAACAGCGATCCACCGCCCTGCCCTTCCAGTACTTTAACCGCCTTCCAGGCTTGCTGCGGGTGTTTCTCCGGATCGGTGCCGATCAGGGTAATCTCGTTACTGCCCAGTGCACTGGTCGCCCAGACCGGACCGTATTTGGCGGTATTGAGATTTGCACCGCGGCCTGGATGTGGGATTTTGGTAACGTCCACCAGCGCTTCCATCTCGCGATCTTTGGAATCGACCACGGCAATCTTGTTGGATTGATTCGCCGCGGTCAGGAAATAGCGGTGGGTGGAATCCCAGCCACCATCGTGCAGGAAGCGCGCCGCCTCCAGAGTGGTTTCCGTCAGGGCATCCGGTTTACTGTAGTCAACCAGCAATACTTTGCCGGTTTCCTTTACGTTTACAATAAATTCCGGGTGCTGGTGCGAGGCGACGATGGCGGCAACGCGAGGCTCCGGGTGATATTCCTGGGTATCCACCGTCATACCGCGGGTGGAGACGATTTTCTTTGGTTCCAGATCGTCGCCATCCATGATCACGTACTGCGGCGGCCAGTAGGCACCGGCGATGGCCAGCTTGTCCTCGTAACCCTTGTACTTGGAAGTCTCTACTGAACGCGCCTCGGTGCCGATTTTAATTTCGGCAACGGTTTTCGGCACTTTCATGAACAGGTCGATCATATTGATCTTGGCGTCCCGGCCAATGGTAAAGATATAGCGGCCAGAGCTGGATGGGCGCGAGATATGTACCGCGTAGCCAGTATCCACGATCGCGATGATATCCTTACTGTCGCCGTCGATCAGCGCCACCTGACCGCTGTCGCGCAACGTGACCGCAAAGATATTGTCGATGTCGTATTGGTGTTGTGGCTTCTTGGGCCTGTCCTCCGGCTTGACGTACACCTTCCAGCTGTCGCGTATTTCCTTCATGCCGAATTCCGGCGGCGGCGATGGTATGTGTTGCAGGTAGCGCGCCATCGCGTCGATCTGCTTGGCGGTCATGTCGCCGGAGCTGCCCCAGTTGGGCATGCCCCCCGGCGTTCCCATATCGATCATCACCTTCAGGTAAGCGGTACCCTTTGGCTGTGTTACGTCCGGCGTAAGCGGCTTGCCGGTGGCACCTTTGCGCAGCACGCCATGGCAGCCGGCACAGCGCTCAAAATAGATTTTTGTGGATTCCGCCCATTCTGCCGAGGTGATTTCCGGACCGTTGGGATGAAGCGTCATCTCCCCGGCATCCGTCATATGCGGCGCGCCCATATAGCGCCGCTCACCTTCGGTAGTGCCCGGATGGTCCGTCTTCTTTTTCTCGTCTTCCTGCGCATACAAGGCGCCGGCGGACAATGTTGCTATGACCAAGCTCAGGGCGCTCAGCCTGCCCAATGTATTTTTCATCACAGATGCTCTCCTTCACCTTCCCAGCTTCAGATCAATTTTGTGGCCCGGCCGCAGCACTATCCTTGACAAAGGTCAACTTTCGGCAATGCGTGAATCAATTAACCACAAAGAGTTACCACGTGAATTTATTGGTACAAGTATCAGCGCACTTCCGTGGTGCCGATCAAATTCCCGGACTGTTGTTTTAGTGCCCGCTGCTCCCTGCGCTTGCGTTTTTCCACCAGCGGGGGGCAGGTATATTCGTCCCAGTAAAGAACCTGGCAACGCAGACAGTAGTGACATTCCGAATCGATAATTTCTCCGGTTGGCTTTATCGCATCAAGCGGACAGGCCTTAGCACATGCCTGGCAAGGGTGCCCGCATTCCTTGCGCCGGCGCAGCCAGTCGAATACGTGAAAGCGGCTGAAAATACTTAGCGCGGCACCGAGCACGCAGAGATACTTACAGTAAAAACGGCTGTTAAACGCGGCGATCAACAGTAGTCCCAATGCATAGGCGACATAGATGAATTCACGCTGGAACAGCAGTCCAAAGGTGGTCTTGAACGGCTCGACTTCCAGTAACGGCGCAACCCGCGCCATTGAGCCCAGAGAGACACCAACCAGAATAATGAGCAGAAAGTACTTGATCGCCCACAGGCGCTCGTGCACCACCGATGGAAAGGTGAACTGCGGCAGCCTCAACTTGCGCGCGGCCTTGTAAATCAGCTCCTGCAGCGCACCGAAGGGGCACAGCCAACCGCAATAGACGCCGCGCCCCCACAGCAGGATCGTACAGGCTACAAATGCCCACAGCATGAAAATGGCGACATCGTAAAGCAGAGACTCCCAGAACAGCGTCTGGCCGAGGCGCTGGGCAAAGGCGAATAAGTTAACCGCTGACAGCTGTGCCCCCAGATACAAACCGATATATAACACGGTAAATATCAGGTAACCGGTGCGGACATATTCATATCGCTGTTTCTTTTTCACCAGCCAGTCTTGAAAGAAAAGGATACCGAGCAGAAAAATCAGCGCGGCACCCAGCAGCGTTACCGTGGCGTAATTTTCCCGCAGGAAATCGATGCCATTAATTTCCTCTTGCGGCGCAGCCCCCGCTCCACGTTCAAGGCTATCCTGGACGGCCGCAGACACCTCTTCGGGGTGCTTGCGCACGGCATCCAGCACTTCCTTCGCCGATCGCATGACGGAGTGGTTGATCACCATTGAGGTTATGGTCGCGCCGGTAATGCCATCGACCCCCTGGTAGCCCGCCCGATCGAAGGCTCCGATACGCACACGTTGTTCGGCATTAATACCCGCGTACTGACCGATAAATTCCTGCAGTTGTCGGTCTTCAACACCGATGACCAGAACAGGTTCTTCGTGGTGCAGTATTTTTACACCGCGTATTTCTCCGTCGACACTCATACCCACTAAGAGGGATATCGGCTTGCCAGAATAGGCAGGGATCGGTGTTATCTCATCGGTAATGAACAGGTAACCGATCAGTGCATCGCTATCAAATACCGGGCGCGCCGGGATATCATTCAGGACAGGCGCTATTTTTTGCGCATTGGGAAAAAAAAGTGTGGCACTCTGCAGGGAAAGGTCATGTAGCTCACCGGTACCGTGAGGTGCCGCCCTGCTAGCACTGGCAGAAAGAAAGACCAAAACAGTCAGGACGATAAAAGCGATTTTATGCATTTCGCAACTACCCGGTTGAGTCTCAGGACTCTACACAGAAAACCGGCTTAAAGGAAATGACTGAAGTCAATCATGCGCAAGTTAACTCTAACAATCCGCAGTTTCACTACAACATTAATAGCGCTCCTGTGTTCGTTCATGCCTGCGGCACTGGCGCAGGAATCCACTGACGAACAAGGGCTCGTCAATGAACGGCTGCCATATACTGCGCGTGATATGGAGCAGATGTGGAAGCTGGACTGTACACAGATAATCGCTGTCATACTCGCAGGGCCCGATACCGAACGGGCCGACAGCACAGAAGCACTTCCACCTTCACTGCGCACACAACTCGATTTGTGTGGTTATATTTACAACGATCGCGAACGTCGCTTTTTCCGCCAATGCCCCGATTATCGTGGGGCCTATCAACTCCTCGAAACACAGCAATTCATACTCGATGAAGAATTGCTTGATGCGCTGACCGAAAAACTCACGGACTGTCCCCAACCCGATCAATAAAAAGGAACCTCGCAATGTCCCGGAAAAAATTCCCGCTGAAAGTGCTCGCGCTGGCACTTGGTGTAACCAGCAGCGTCTCCCTCGCACAGCAGGGCGAACTGGAAGAGATTGTCGTCACGGCAACCCGCACCGAAAAACCCGTATTTTACAGTCCGCGGGCCACCACGCTGGTGACCGCAGAGGAGCTGGCGCAGAATACCGGACAGAGCGTGGCGGAGCTACTCAAAGACGTGCCCGGCGTCAGCATCATTGATTCCGGCCAGGCGGGTATGCAGCGGATCCGCCTGCGTGGAGAGGATTCGTCACGGGTTGCGGTGCTGGTGGACGGACAACAGATCACCGATCACCGTGGCGAAGGCGTGCCGCTTACGCTGGACATGGATACCATCGAGCGCATCGAGGTAGTACGCGGGTCTGGCTCCGTACTGTATGGCTCCCAGGCATTAGGTGGTGTAGTGAACTTCATTACCAGGAAAGGTGGCAGTAAACAGTTCGCCGCTGATCTGGGCCTGAGCCACAACGGTGCCACCAGCGGCCAGACATACAGCGGTTCGGTCTACGGCCAACTGGCAGGCACCGCGTACCGATTGAGCAGCATCGACAACGATCTGGGCCTGCGAAACACACCCGCGGGCGAACTGGACAATACCGCGGCGCAAAACAGTGCCTGGTCGCTGTACCTGGGCCGACAGTTTGACAAACATCGCCTGGAAGCGCGCGTCGAGGATGTAGAGGCCAACGCCGATGTGTATATCGATCCCCAGGTCATCATCGATAACGGGCTCACCGATTTCACCATGGCCATTCCGCAGCGTGACCGGCGCAAGGCCGCACTGTTTTACAGCGGAGACAACCTCAGCCAGTCGCTGGTGAAGCTGCAGGCCAATGCCTATCGGCAGGTCAGTGATCGTATTTTCCAAAACGCGACCTACTCGCCGTTTATGGAGACCGCCAGCAGCACCGACTCCCAGCTGGAGACCCGCGGCGGCCTGGTGCAGGCGGACTGGTCACTCAGTGACAGCCATTACCTGATTGCCGGGCTGAGCAGCTTGCGTGACGATCTGGTGCAAGACCGCCTGAGCACCCTCGCCTTCCCTACGATGCCATTTCTCGATCGGCAGACGCCCGGCCACGACGAAGCACAGTTGCAATCAGACGCACTGTATCTGCAGGACCAGTGGGCGATTACCGACGACCTTGAGCTGGTGGCCGGTGCGCGACACTACCGTATGCGCAGCGAACTGCTGGAGACGGATCGCCCGGACCTGGAGGTAGCCGAGCAGCGGGACAGCAAGACGATCGAGGCCGTGTCGCTGGTGTGGGAATTTGCTCCGCGCGCACTGCTGCGCGCCTCCTACAACGAAGGTTACGTCTTTCCATCACTACTGAATACGGCCGTGGGTGCACAGGCGGGCAGCCGCTACGTCAATCCGAACCCGCAACTGGCTCCAGAATCTTCTGACAATTTTGAGCTGGGACTGCGTCTCGAACGCGATAACTGGTCGCTGGACCTGGCTACCTTTTACACCGACGCCGACAATTACATCGACCACCTGTTCTGTACGGCTGCGGACAACTGCCAGATCCCCGGCTCATCCAGCCGCCCTAGCAAGATCTATAAAAACGTCGGCCGTGCCGAGACGCTCGGCACGGAAATGATATTGAGCTACGCTATCAGTGACTCCCTGGAACTCTACGGAACCACTACCTGGATGCAGCGGGAAATCCAATTCAACACCACACCCGACAGCACTGCCACCGACAACAGCGGCATCCCGTCACTGCGCGCGGTCGCGGGCCTACGCCAGTCCGGGCGGCTCGCACAGTCGGACTACTGGCTCGACCTGTACTTACGCGGTGAAAGCGATTCCGCCGAAGAGGATGAGGCCGGAACAATCACGGATAACGCCGGCTGGGGCACGGTCAATCTTGCCGCCGGCATCGAGCTTGGAGGCGAGCAGCGCTACCGGCTGGTACTGCGCGGCCTGAACCTGGGCGACAAACTCTACTCCAGCGCGACGGAAAACCTGCTGGCGCCCGGTCGCCATGTGCAGCTGAAACTCAGCGTTCACCTGTAAAGCCATGCGCTGCGTCTACTGCAATACGGAGAACGAGACCGGCAGCAGCCGCTGCCGGCACTGCGGCATGCCGCTGCCGCGCGAGGAGCTGCGCGATCGGAAGCGGTTGCGCCGTCCGTTCCTGTGGCTGTTCTGGCTGGTGGTGATTTTCTGTGCGGTGATGATTTTCTTGTTACCGCGCTCGCTCGGCTAGCCCGTAATTGCGCTCAGTGAGTCAGCTGGTGATACAGCTCCGGCAGCCGCAGCGGCAGATGCGCCGGGTGGTTGAGCACGGTGAAGCCGTTCTGCCCGAACAGATAGGGCAAATACTCCTCGGCGCTGCGGTCGATAGTGATACAGAACGGATGCAGACCCGCACGGCGGGCCTCTGACAGGGCCTCGCGCGTATCCTCGATACCGTAGCGCCCCTCGTAACGGTCGATATCATTGGGCTTGCCGTCCGACAGGATCAGCAGCAGCTTTTTCTGCTGCGGCTGGTCCCGCAGGATCAGTGTCGCCTGGCGTATCGCCGCGCCCATACGCGTGTAGAAACCCGGCCGCATGGCCAGCAGGCGGCCGCGCACCGGATCGCCGTGGGGTTCGGCAAAATTCTTGAACAGCGTAAAGCGCACCTGCTGGCGCCGCACGGAGGAGAATCCGTAAATCGCGAAACGATCGCCGACGCTGGCCAATGCCTCGGCACACAGCAGCAAACCATCGCGCACGACGTCCACCACACGATTGTCCTCATCCAGCGCCGCATCCGTCGACATAGACAGATCCGCCAGCAGCAGAGTCGCCATATCGCGATGGGTTGCCCGGAACGACTGGTAGACACCGGGTTCCGGGGCGTGACCGGCGAGGCGTGAAGCGCAGAAATCCGCCCACGCCTTCAGGTCTATTTCCTCTCCCTGCAACTGGGACCGCAGCCAGCAGCGCTGTGTCCGCAACTGCTCGAACTGGCTGCGCAACAGCGCCGCATCGCGTCGCAAGTGCTGCGGCAGTGGTGCCGGGTCGCCGTTGCGCGGATAGTAGGCCTGGAGACACACGTGGTCTTCCAGCAGGCGCCGGCGGTGCCAGTCCCACTCGGGCAGGCGAATCCCATCCCCCAGCGGCAGGTCGTCGTAGGCTTCGGAAGGCAGGTCCAGACTCAGCCGGATGGAAGAGCTGCGCTGATTGCGCTGCCGCGACAGCACGATTTTTTCCATGTCCTCGGCCGCGGCCGCAGCGTCTTCGTCCTCTGTGTCGTCTTCGCTGCGCTCGAGGTTCACATATTCCGACCAGCTGAACAGGTTTTCCAGCCGGAACAGCATCAGCCCGTCGCGCCGCTCGCGCTCCTCCGCACGCTCACCACGCTTGCGCTCACTCAGGCTCTGGGTGCTGCCGGCCGTGCAATCGCCCTCTTCGGGAATATCGGCGGCGACCGCGAGCGGGTCGTCAAGGGCAGCCTGCGGATAGAGCCACAGCGGCACCGGCTGCGGCGCACGGTTCGCACGCGGAAGATCTGTGGCGGTCTGCGGGTCGAGCAGCGCCCGGCGGATGGCCCGCTCCAGTTCAGCCTCGTCATCGGGCAGGGATTCCGGTGCGGGACGCAGCGGCAACAGCGCCTCGACCAGGCGCCGGTAGCGCGGACGCAGCGCCGGAAACTGCGTTAATGCCTCGGTGACGAGGCGCTGATTGTCCAGCGCCCAATTGCGATACTGCTGCGGGCTGCGCGCGGCCAGTATCGCCAGCCACAGGTACAGGTCGCGGTTTAGCGACTGCTGCGGAAAGACTTGCAGCAGCGGCGGCAGGCGCAATGCGTCGCCATCCTGCCAGGCAATCACCGCACTCTGCGCACTGCCGGCGAGGCGCTGCAGCCAGCTGCGACGAACGAATACTTCCTGTGCACTGGCCGCCTCAATACGCACGCCGGGCGCACCGCCGAGCGCGCGAAACAGCACCCCGATCGTTTTCTTTTCCGCCTCCAGTTCAACTGCCGCGGCGGGAAAACCGCGGTCGGCCCGGCGCGTGATGAACTTGTGCCAGCGATTGCCGATCCACTCTTCCAAAATCCGCCCTCAAGGCAGCACCGCACCTCCGCCAGGCGAAGGCACGATGACCAACTCAGATTTGTGCCCTGGCCCGGGCCGCCTTCATCGCGGCGACATCGGCCGCTTCGCCTTTGACGAAGAAGCTGGCGAAGTAGACCACCAAACCGATCAGGAAGATGACACCGGCCAACTCACGTGCCCAGTAGAAGATATTCAGCTGCTGCTGGGTGTTCATAAAACTGAGCGCCGCGCCGCTCTCCGGTAGGCGCTGCAACCAGACCTGCACCACACCGGCGGCGGTCAGAAACAGCGTAATGAACACCATGGACACAGTCATCAGCCAGAAGCCCCACATCTCGGTGACCTGCGCACGATTGGGAGCGGCCTGACCCTGGCCGCGGATGATGGGCATGGCATAGGAGATGATGGTGAGCACGATCATCGCGTAGGCACCGTAGAAGGCCATATGGCCGTGGGCGGCCGTGATCTGCGAACCGTGCGTGTAGTAATTCACCGGTGACAGTGTGTGCAGGAAGCCCCAGACCCCCGCGCCGAGAAAGGCCATTACACTGGTGCCCATGGCCCACAGGGCAGCGGCCTGATTGGGGTGCTCCTTGCGGCGGTGGTTGATGGCATTAAACGCAAACAGCACCATGGCGAAAAATGGTAGCGGTTCCAGCGCAGAAAATATGGAGCCCAGTGGCTGCCAGTAGGACGGCGTGCCGATCCAGTAATAATGGTGGCCGGTGCCAATGATGCCGGTTATCAGCGCCAGGCCGATAATCACGTAGAGCCACTTTTCGATCACTTCCCGATCGACGCCGGTCACCTTGATCAGGACGAATGCGAGGATCGCTCCCAGGATCAGTTCCCAGACTCCCTCCACCCACAGGTGCACTACCCACCACCAGTAGAACTTGTCCAGCACCAGGTTTTCCGGGTTGTAGAACGCAAACAGGAACATCACCGCCAGCCCCACGAGCCCGGTCATCAGTACCATATTGATGACCGTTTTACGGCCCTTGAGCACCGTCATGCCGACGTTGTAGAGGAATCCGAGTGCGACAATCACAATCCCCACCTTGATGATTGTCGGCTGTTCGAGAAATTCCCTGCCCATCGTCGGCAACAGATCATTACCGGTAATGCTGGCCAGCGTTGCGTAGGGCACCAACAGGTAGCCGAGCACGGTGAGGGTACCGGCAACCGCGAATACCCAAAACAGTATCCATGCCAGCAGCGGCGAGTGCAGTTCCACATCCGCCTCTTCCGGCACCAGGTAATAGGCGGCCCCCATAAAACCGAACAGCAACCACACGATCAACAGGTTGGTGTGCACCATGCGGGCGACGTTGAAGGGAATTGCCGGAAACAGGAAATCACCGATGATGTACTGCAGCCCCATGATCAGGCCAAACAGAATCTGGCCCGCAAACAGGATCAGCGCGAAGACAAAATAGGGCTTGGCCACGCTCTGCGAGGCGAATTTTAACGTGCTGGTATTTGTCATTGCCTTATCCCTCCACATTCGGCGGCCAGTCTTGCGTGTTGATCTCCGACGTCCACTTGAGGAACTCGGCCAGGTCGTCAACCTGCTGGTCGGTCAGGTTGAACTGGGGCATCTTGCGCCGCCCCGGTGCCGGCAGCGGCTGTATTTTCATCCACGCGGCAAAGTATTGTTTGAAACTTGCATCGCCTCCGCGCCGCACGTAGACATTGCCCAGTTCCGGCGCATAGTAGGCGCCCTCGCCGAGCAGGGTATGGCAGCCGATACAGTTATTTTCCTCCCATACCAGCTTGCCGCGCGCCACCGCCTCGGTCAGGTTTTCCTCATGACTCGTCTGCGGCGCTTCGCGCGTTGTATGGAAGGTGAGCGCGAGAAACAGCAGGATGCAAAACAGGCTGCCCCCGTAGTAGATATTTCTGGCGGCTCCCTTGGTGAATTTCTCTGCCATATCTGCTCTCCTGAGAGTTCTCGGTAAGGAATAGCGCTAGCCGAGCGACCACTTTCGCGCTGAACTGAATAATTCGCCGGACCAGCATTCCTGCTGGCCGTGACGGACAGCCGCCTGTGCTGCACCGGCAATAAAAGTTGTTCAGAATACCGGTGGACGATTGCTGGCCGCACGCATCAGACCATGGGCACCGATCAACACCAGCAGGCCGTGAATACACACCCAGCCGGTCACCAGTATCGCAATCGCCGTGGCCGATTTTCCGCTAAAAAAAAACGTAACTAATCGGCACAATAACCAGTGTGAGCCCGCCGATCAGCGCCCATTTGATCGCGCTCGCGAGATGTTGCCGGTGCAGCGACTCCCCCTCTGTAGCCGTGCGGTACCAAATCGCTAGCAACAGAATAAAGGCGATACCCGGTAACAACAGAAAATTCAGCAGATACAGAATCTGCGCACGCATCGCGATACGCCGTTCGAACACTGCGTTGCCGTTTCCGTGCAAGGGTCAGGTCTCGCCAAAGTGCAAATCCACTAACGCCATCAGCGCCTGCAGGACATCTGCGTCGTCGCTCAGTGGCTCGACGATACAACTGCCGCAAGCACGGACTGGCGATACCCCGCTGTTGATCATACGGCCGGCGTGGATCAGCAAGCGGGTGGAAGCGACCTCCTCCAGGTCGTGTTGCTCAAGTCGCCGCAATGCATGTCCGAGCTCCACCAGGCGCGCGGCAACAGCAGGCGCGACATCCGCCTCCCGACAGACGATATCTATTTCATGTTCCCTATGCGGATAGCCGAAGTTCAAACAGACAAAGCGCTGCCGGGTGCTGGGTTTCAGGCCTTTGAGCAGGTTCTGATAGCCGGGGTTATAGGACACCACCAGCGTAAATCCCGGTGCCGCCTGCAGTTCTTCCCCAGTACGCTCCAGCGGCAGGGTGCGGCGATCATCCGCCAGCGGATGGAGGATCACCGTCGTGTCCTTGCGCGCCTCGACCACTTCATCCAGATAGCAAATCGCTCCCTCGCGCACGGCGCGCGTCAGCGGGCCATCCTGCCAGTAGGTACCGGTACTGCCGATCAGGTGACGCCCGACCAGGTCCGCCGCGGTCAGGTCGTCGTGGCAGGCGACGGTATAGAGCGGCCGCTCGAGCTTGCGCGCCATATACTCCACGAAGCGAGTTTTGCCGCAGCCAGTAGGCCCCTTGATCAATATCGGCAACTGCTGCAGGTGCGCGCTCTGGAACAGTTCGATTTCATCGGCTTGGGGCTGGTAGTAGAGTTCGGACAATAGCGTTTCTCCTAGCTCAGGCGGGCTGCAGCATTTCATGCAGTTGGGGTCTATCGAGAATACGAATCTTGCGTCCATCCACCTCGACCAGGCCCCGGTTACTCATCTGGTGCAGTGCACGGGACAAAGTTTCCGGGGTGATACTCAGGCGCGAAGCCAGCACATACTTAGAGAGGGCCAGGGTAATCTGGTCCGAGCTGCGACGGGCACTCTCCTTCAGGACAAAGGCCGCGATCCGCTCGGTAGCGGACTTAAGAGAATAGCTTTCGACATCTGCGATCAGTGCATGCAACTGATGCGACAGCACACACAGCATACTGCGCGCAAACTGCGGATCGCTCGCGATCCTGGCAAAGATAAACTCGCCGCGAACAAATATCACCAGCGACTCACACAACGCCTGTGCCAGCACCGGATAGGGCTTGGCCAGAAACATGGCCGCCTCGCCGAAGCTGCCGCCGTCGGTGACTATCTCAACGACCTTTTCAGCACCTCGAGGCGCCTGCAGTGCGAGCTTGATACGTCCATGCACCACAACGTAAAAGCCGGTTGCAGTTTCTCCCTGCTGAAAGAGGTTTTCGTTTTTGACCAGGTTATGGGGGGTACAATATGCCAATAACTCCTCACATTCTGCGGGAGTAAATTGCGAGAAAATCGGCTGGTGCTTCAATACGCCTGCGTAGTCGATTGCGCGCATGGCTTCTCGTCGTGGCTTTTGTTTATATCAATGTTCCTCGACCAAATAGCAATTTTCAATTGAATGGCGTTGGACTACCCATTAATTTCCCCATCGATCAATTTTCACACAGGGATGTCGAGCATTATCGCGCCTCAATGCCGCCTGTTCGCTTTCCCCGTCACCTCCCGCCGCGCGAATCCGTTGCAGAAATATCCGCCAGCAGCTGCCCGATGCCCGCGAGATTGTCGAGGCCGCGAGCGAAGCCGGTCACTGGCGCGGTGCCATGTATTCGTCTCACACGAGCAGACTGGATGGTAGCGTTTATTGATTCGAAGTTGTGGCCGTCGCGTCACGCCGGTGGATCAGTGGCCCGCAAGTGGGACCACTGTTACTCGGCAGTTGCAGGCGTCTTTTTTGGACTTTTATGCGGGTGTTGGTGGTAGCGAATATTTTTGCGCGGACTTTTTCGGGGCGTGAGTCCTGCACGCCATGTCGGAAGTGTGGTTATTCCATGCAAAATATTGTTACACGGGCAAGCCGTCTGCACCGATTGAAAATCGGCATATAGGCATGATGTTTTCCCCGGTTGCGCCCGGCGGAACCTCGTTACACTGACGTTCAGAAGTCGAAGCCACCCAGATCGAGGCCCATGCCCATGTCTCCGCCGAAGTCCGGCATGCCCATATCGGGCGTAGACGGCAGGGTCACGGCTTCCGGCATTCTCGGTGCCTCTACCCCCCAGTCCGGATCGACTTCACGATCGATACCACCACCGCCACCACTGCCGCCACCGGGCGGCACCACAACGATCGGCCGGCGGAAGCCGACCCACGGGCGCCACGCATGGCCGTAATAATGGCTGCGATAGTGCATACCGGCGCGCACCCTCGGCGCGCTCCTTACCTTGGTGCCGCTACTTTGATAGCCGCTACTACTGCTGCCGGCGCAGCCGCTACCGAGAGTCAGCGGGACGGTAATAGCCACGGCCGCGGCAACGGCCAGCAATCTGTTCAATGCCGTCATGGTTACTCGCCTCCCGCCTGTATCGCAAACACCCCGCCGGTGGGATCGGCGACGATGGCGATATCCGCATTCAAGTCGCCCTTCATCGGCGGGATCAGGATTCTGCCACCGTTTTTCACTACTTTGCGCGCGGTCGCATGAACGTTTCTGACCTTCATATACAGCAGCCAGTTCGAATCGACATCGGCCAGCGGCGTGCGCAGGATAGTGGCGCGGGCAACGCCGTCACGGCCGAGGATTCTGTAGTCCTGACCCTGTTGGCCCCTGCGCGTGACCGCCTTGTAACCGACAACCTTGTCGTAAAATTGCACCGTGGCATCGGGGCGCTCAGTCCACAATTCCGGCCACAGCCACTCGTTGTTGCGCGCCGGGCCATCCGCCGGGTCGCCGTTTTCATTGCGCAGCAGCATGACCACGGCACCGTTCGGGTCCTCGATCACCGCCGCACGGCCGATACCCGGCACATTCTGCGCGGGTTCGATGACCTTGCCACCATTGCCCGTCGCAGCTCTGACAGCTGCATCCACGTCGGTCACCGAGATGGAGGGCAGCCAGATGGAACCATCCTGCGGCACCCCTGCGCCGGTGTAGGTAGCCAGCGTCGCGACCGGCTCGCCACGCACAAAAGCATCGATATAACCCTCGGCGTCGTTACGCCGGAGCTGCCAACCGAACACCTGGCTGTAGAAGTTGGCGGCGGCATTCAGATTGGTCGTCAGCAGGTCGGCGCGCACTATCTTGCCGGGCAAATAAGTGGCGGCCGCCAGCGGTGGCGCCTGCACGGCGGCAAGCAGCAGTGCCGCGATCGCCATAAATCGTCGCGGCCACTGGCGGTACGGATGAGTGGCGTCCATATATGCCTCCAGAATGACTCTCGGCGCAAAGCACAGCATTAGGTATAGACGGTGGGGGAGGCGAGCACAATAACGTCACTCGGCTGACGCCCGGGCGCGGAAACGCTTTATACGAGAGAAAAATACGGAGATATCGTGGAGGTCGGAAGCGCCGCCGCGATGGCGCGACGGCAATCAACGAACGGCGATTACATCCAAGCGAGGCTGGTCAGAACGGTAAGGGTTGCGCCGAATGCCAGCAGTAACGAATAGATGACTCCCAGCACGTAAAACTTCACCAGGGTCATTGCCCAGCCCTGAGCGTAAACGCGTTTCTGCATCAGCAACAGGTAGAGTGGCATCCACAGGCACAGGAGCAAGATCGCCCAGCTGCACAGTGAATCGATAATGGAATAGGCCTGCAGCCACTCCTGGATGTCTATCAACAGTGTTACCAGCAGCACCGCCAGGCACAGGAAGGCGTGGCTGTGCAGCGCCACTATCAAATGTTCCATATACAGCCGCCGCTGGAACAGGTACAGCAACCACAATATCAATGCGAACAATGGCAGGAGTAAAAACAGCGTCGCCGGGATGGCGCTGAGAAAAGCATCCTTGAAGCGATTTGGATCCTCTTTCATCACCTTGATATTGTCATTGGCCCTTACCGCCCGCGCCGTGAGCCAGTCGTTGACGGCGGCGGGCAGGCCAGCGATATTCACCGGCTGCACACGGGGGTCCCAGCAACTGTCACTGAGGCCGACCAGGCAAAATTCTCCGCTGATGGAAGCTTGCTCCGACAACTCGACGGCGGGCACTTTGCCCTGTAACACCGCGATGCGCTCTTCGGCCTGTTGGCGCACCTCCGTCTCGGCGATTTTCAGCGCATCCAACGCGGGGGAATTTTCGTCACTCTCTTCAATGGCCTGCCGCAGCTCGTGCAGTGTCTGGTCGCGCAACCGCTGCACTTCCTCTACCGATTCCGCCTTGGCAATTTGACTGCTGATAACATTGATGTCCCAGTCGCTGCTCAGCTGCACGATAAAGAACGTGGTCAGACACAGGAATATAAACAGCCGCACCGGGCTGACGTAGCGCACCCGGCGCCCGGCCAGATATTCCGCGGTCAGGTAGCCCGGCCGCGACACCAGCGGGCCGAGCGTACGCGTCAGGCGGGAATCCAGTGCCAGCAGCGTGTCAAAAAAGTCGCCGACAATGCTGGAGAATTGCCGCACCAAACCTTTCACCGGCTGCCCACAGGCATAACAGTGGGGGCCGAGAAGTTGAGTGCCGCAGTTGGCGCACTGCGCCGGAAGTTTGGCGGGAGAGCCCGCGGTATCAGATGAACTGGTCAATTTTCTAGTTATCGTTATTTCACTGACAGGGAAACCGGCGCTAGCAAAGCGGACTTTGCGCCTGACTTTGCGTCTATTTGCGCCTATGAGGCGCGCCGGAGATTGTTATGTCGTCGATATTAGCGCGATTTTGCGATGAAGCATACCGCGCCAACAATCACCAATGTTGCCGGCGGCCATTCGGCTACCTGGAGGCTGCCGGAGTGCCTTCGCTAGGGGGTATTGGACGGGCACCGCATCCATGACAAGGGATACGGTGCCGTCTCGCGTCCAGCTTACTGTTACTCAGCTTTCCTGCAGGAAGCGCGCAATCGTGCGCAGGCCGTGGCCCTTGGCACCCTGGGCCCAGAGATCATTGGCACCCGGCTGGTAGGAACCGGACAGGTCCATATGCACCCAGTTGCGGCCCTGGTCACGCACAAAGCGGGCCAGGAAGGCCGCCGCGGTTGAGGCGCCGGGGCTGCCGTCGATGCCGACATTGGCGATCTCGGCGAAGCCGGACGGTATCTGCTCCAGGTGGAACGGCTCCAGCGGCAGACGCCAGGCTTTTTCGTTTTCCGCCGCGGCGGCATCCAGCACTTTCTGTGCGGTGTCGTCCTCGAAGCTGAGCACCGAGTTGTAATCGCGCCCCACCGCCATCTTGGCGGCGCCGGTCAGCGTGGCGGCGTCGAGAATCCAGCGCGGCTCCTGCTCCGAGGCCGCGATCAGGCCGTCCGCCAGCACCAGCCGTCCTTCGGCGTCGGTGTTCAGGATCTCCACGGTAACGCCGTTCTTGTACTTGATGATATCCCCCAGCTTGTAGGCGTGGCCGGAGATCAGGTTTTCCGCACAGCACAGGTAAAGCTTGACCCGCTTCTGCAGGCCGCGCGCGATCGCCAGCGCCAGGCCACCGGTGACCATCGCCGCGCCGCCCATATCGGACTTCATCGTCGCCATGCCGGCAGACGGCTTGATGCTGTAGCCGCCGGAATCGAAGGTAATGCCCTTGCCCACCAGGCAGATATCCACCGGCGCGTCGTCACCGGAAGGGTGGGAGCCTTCAGCGCCGGGGTTATAGTCCAGTTGCAGCATCACCGGCTCGCGCACGCTGCCGCGGCCGACATTGTGAATACCGACAAAGCCCTCGGTCAGCAGATCGTCGCCGGCGATGATCTTGTAGCTGACCGCATCCGGCGCCAGCTTCTGTAGCATTTCCGCTGCGCTCTCCGCCAGTACCCGCGGTGACACCTCGTCCGGTGTGCCGTTGGTGATTTCCCGCACCCAGCGCGCCGCTGTCTCGCGAGCATTGAGCTCTTTCAGTTCCGCTGCCTTTTCCGTGCCCCAGTCGAGCCGGTTGTCGTTGCGCGGATTGAAGTAACCGGCCCAGAAGGCCCAGCGGCGCTCCAGATCCCAGCCGTCGCCGCTGAGTTCCACGGCGGATATTCCCATGCCGTCCAGTCGGCGCGCCGCGCGCTGGGCCGCGACCAGCGGCGCACCGGTGGCCTTGGTCGCGTGCACTGTGGCGCCACGACTGGTAAAGCTCAATAGCGCCTTCTCACCCCAGGCATCCGTCGCTGCGGATTCAACCAACTGGACCTGCATTGCCTTAGTCATACAACACCTTCTTTTGAAAACTCTTGTGCGAATTATGTGTGCAATCCGCCGGCATTCTAACAGGCCGCCACGATTGCACCGATGTTTGCGCCGCCAGGACCGCCGCGGATAAACTGGCGGCCAGGGAATAACAAAAGCATAGGGAAGTGATCATGGCCGAATCCTGCAATTACCACTCCAGCGCCGAGGCCGCCTGGTTGTGCGAGCCCTGCAGCCGCCACTACTGCGGCGACTGCATACCCGGCGCAAGCGCCAATTATCACAACGGCCGCCCCGATTGCCCCCTGTGTCGCAAACCGATCGACTATATCGGCGCCAGTAACAGCGCCAAGCCCTTCTGGCAGATGGGTCTCTTCTACTTCAGGTACGCACTGCAGTCCGGACCGCTGACGGTGCTGGCGCTGGCCACCGGCGCCAGCCTGCTGATCTCCGGGCTCGGCATACTGTCATTGGTACTGTTGCTGGCCACCGTCGCGCTGGTCACCCGCTACAACCTGCTGGTGATCGAGCGGCTCGCCGAGGGCCAACTGCAGGCGCCGGCCTTCGGCGACGCCCTGGACGGCAACAGCGCACCGCTGTTCGTCAAGGTCATCGGCATGACACTGATTGCCGGCTTCGTCGGCTACCAGTTTATGAAACTCGGCAGCGGCGCCCTGCAGCTCTATTCCATCGCGCTGTCGCTGCTGGCGCCGGCGGCGATGATCGTGCTGGCACTGGAGAAGAGTCTGCGCGCGGCCATCAATCCGCTGAAGCTGCTGCAGTTCACCCTGATCATCGGCTGGCCCTACTGGCTGCTGTGGCTCGCCACCAGCGCCGTCTCCGCCGCACCCGGCTACCTGTTGCTGCTGGTCGGCGACAAGCTGCCACCCTGGGCCATAGTTCCGGTCGTGGCGGCCAGCACCAGCTATTTCTATATCGTCACCAGCGCGATGATGGGCTATATCTGTCTCGCGCGGCAGCAGCGCCTGGGTATCACCGCCGCGCACGATGACGAAGACAGCTACCTAGAAGAAAAGGAGTTCGAACGCGCCCGCGCGCTGGCGGAAGTGCAGATACTGATGCGCGAAGGCGATTTCAAGACCGCGCGCCGCACTTTGGTGGATTGCCTGCGCCGCTACCCGGACGATATCGCGCTGAACGAGCGCTACTACCGCCTGTTACTCGCGTCCCAGGACAAGAAGGCGCTGCGCGAACTGGGCCCGCACCTGCTGGAAAAGTTCGTGCGCATGGACCGCGCGCACAAGGCGGCGGAACTCTACCTGGCCACCGACCCGCTGCCCACCATCGACAAATCCCATCTGCGCCACGGCCTGGCGGAAGCGCTGTACCGCCAGCAGAAATACCGCCCGGCGGCGCAACTGCTGAACAACCTGCACAAGGAAGACTGGGACTACCGCCACCTCGACGCGGCCTATCTGCTGCTGGCACAGATCTATATCGACGGTTTTAACCGCGAGGATCTGGCGAGAAAACTGCTGGCCTATGTAAAGCAGAAGTTTCCGAATAGCAGCCTGCGCAAGCAGGTGGATACGCTGGAGGAGATTCTTCAGGGTGCACAGGTGGCTGGCTGATCGTTCTGCGGAGGACAGCGCGGGGCAAACATTCGCATGGTCATATCTGACCATTTCTGGGTATATATGGACTCCCGTGGTCATATATACCCACATATCCAGATATAACCATGCTTTTGAATAAACTGTTATGTTTCCGAGTGCGAAGTTGCAATAAAATTTAAGGAATAGGATGAGTAAGCAGCAAGAGATTTTAGGGAAAATACAGGAAATCTTAGGAAGAGAACTCAGTGTATTTGAGGAGAGTGCGGTCAGTTCTTATGAGTTAATAAGTGATCTGCACATGAATAACTTTAAAAAACTATCTGAGCATGGTCCTGAAATTTGCGTAAGTTATCTACGTTTCATCCTTGCAAGGCCTGATAGAAACATGAAGTCTTTTGTAAATAATGTTGTTTTAGGTCAGTCTGATATAAGTTCCTGGAGGCAGGCACATTATCAAGAGTCATAAACATAACAAGCCGCAGCAATCGCTCCCGTTGGTCGCTGGGACAGCCAAAACGCTGCGCTTATCTGTCTGCCCCTGTGCGGGGCGTTAACACATGAAATACATCGCAATTTTAAGCCTTTTGATTTTTAGCTCTTCAGCCCTAGCTACGAAGTGCTGGACCCAATCTCAAAATGAGTTGGTGGCAAAGAGCAACGGTAAAGATCCATTTGAATTTGCTATTGACCGAGCACAAATTGTTTTCGTGGGTAGAGCAAAAAGCGTCCAAAAAACAATCTATGAGGAAGTGGGTATTGAGCCGGTCGTTCTCCAGGTAGAGGCAAAATTTGATGTAAAAGAAACTATCAAAGGTAACGTATCTAAAGAGTTAGTTACCAATAGCACTGATATTTGCGCATGCAAGTATCAGTTTGAACCCGGAATCACGTACTTAGTAGTGGGTGCCAAGTACGAAGATACATTGCAAGTTTATAGTTGCGAGTATATTGAGCCCGTAGCACAATCCAGGGTAGTAGAGGCCCGCAGGATCGTCGGTGTTAACAAAGCCAGGCAGTAAAGCTCCGGGCCTTCGGCCCTCCGCGGGACAGCTTACCTTATGCGCGTTTTGCACAGGTCGCTCCGCTCCCATTTTTGTGCAAAACGCGCATACGGTAAGCTGCCCCTGCTGACGGCGTTAGCTGCCTTAGGAAAGTCATGTACGATAAAACTAGAAAAGAACTCATTCTGATGATTGAGCTTCTTGAAAACGACGAGAATCGATGGGCACAGTTCTTTAAAAAGGCTTTGGCTTTCTTTGATAACGGCGAGTATCAACGCTGTGCTGAAACCATACTTTCAGGTAGCGGCGGCATGGGTAGTCTTAATGATTTGGTTCTAGCTCAAACTACAGATCAGCATGGTAAGTTCCAACGAAAACCAAATTACGAAGAAATTAATAATCAATATCAAGAGTTGCTGTCTTCGTTGTATGCTTTTTCTCGAGGTATGCGGCGTGCAGCTAACAAGTAAAGGCACCGGGCGTCAAAACCGCCGCTTCGCTCAGGTTTTACCGCCGGTGCTTTAGGCGTTAGGCACATCAAGGAGTATTGAAGTATGGATAGAGAGATAGAAGAAAGATTTCATAATGAAATGATGCATATCTATCATTCAGCAGCGAACCTGAAACCTCCGTATCGAGCCAATCTTTTTCTACGAATGGTTCAGGAACATGGCGGTAAGGAGGCTGCCAATAGATTACTGGCTACAACAGAACCTTCCCAGGGCTTTGCTGAGTTGTATCTTCGAGGGAAAGAAAATTTAAAACTAAGTGTAGAGTATCTGGTTTTGCAGAGACCCTGGTGCACCTTATTTACCGAAGACCAGCTTAATACTGCACGGGATCGACTTAATAAAGTCGAGTGTCCATTGCCAGAAGATGACCAGGTTAGAGAGAATGCCTAACAAATTGCTGCAGTCGGACTCGTTAAACTGTCACTTTTTTTGCCATAAGCCCGGAAAAACAAGCGCCAGTTTAACTAACCGCTGAGCAAGGTGTTATGTGCTCCGCAACTAGAAGGTTTATCGCTTAGCTATGACATATGTTTTTGAAATTCTGGCCGGCGCTTTACTACTTCATTTAGCGCTATGCGTTTTCTACACAAAAGAGCTGGTTGAGTATCCATTTTTAAATCGTATTGGAAAGGTCGTAAAAGGATCTATATTGTGGCTCTTACCATTGTTAGGCCCGATTTACATTTGGCATTACTTAAGTCTAGGTCCGGTAGCCAACGATCAAGCTGATAATAGGTTTCAGGGTGAAGACTCGCATGCAGACCACTCATGAATCACATAACAAGCGCAAGCAGTGTGCTCCGGCCCTTCGGGCCTCCGCGGGACGCCCAGCGCTATGCGCATTTTGTGCGGGTCGCTTCGCTCCCAGTTTCGCACAAAATGCGCATAGCATTGGTCGCCCCTGCTGCGGGCGTTATGTGGCAGAGCAATGAATAAAATAATAGTGATGCTCGGCATACTACTGATTTTTATTAGTGGCAATTTTTCAGCGACGAGAGTATTCGGAGGACTAAATTATCCAATCGATGCTCTAGAGAAATGTATCGAAGGTTGGGTTGATCTAGAGTTTTCGATTACCGAGCAGGGCGAGATCACCAATATAGTTGTTGTTGATTCTAAGCCTCATGGCATATTCGAAGACTCTGCAAAATCTGCGCTACTAAAGGCGTCAAAACAAGTACAAGATACTTACAATGTTGATCCTAAAAGCAAAAAATTACAGCATAGAATTAGCTACGTAATAGACTGGGAGTGCGTCCCACATGACAAAGCCGGGCATCCGGGCCTGCGGCCCTCCGCGGGGCGTTATGTATAACGGAGAACTCAGTGTTTCGTACGATTTTTGAAAAAATATTTGGCTCTCGTCAGAGCATGCCGATAAAAAAGCCGTATGAGTGGCATGGAACTGTTGAAAAAATACGTGCACATATCGGCAACCATAGTATCTATCTTGAATTACCCGGTGGCGGGTGGTGCAAACTTGAAGAAGCCAACGAATCCACGGCTGCCACTGGTGTAGCGGTGGCTTATGTTGCCGAAGGTGTAGAGCCTTGGGATACAGAAGCTCCAGCTCGGCATATGGCCCAAACACTATCTGCCCTGATTGGAAAAGAACTGCCTTATTATTTAAGTCGTGATTTTACGGGCTTCGTCGGATACTACGTGTATATCAACTCATAACAATCGCAGGAAGTTTGATCCGGCCCTTCGGGCCTCCGCGGAAAGCCCAATACTATGTAATCAGAGCCAACCTGAAATGACATCTAATTACTTGGTTATTTTAACAGTATTTTTATTGATCGCTTGCTCTACTCAAGAGAGTAGAAGTCCAGATCAGTTATATGTCAAAGGTAGGAAAAATTTATCCACACAACAAGGCATTGTGGACATTAAGAAATGTGCAGAGCTTGGCCATGGAGGCTGCGCACAAATTTTGGGCACATTGTATTTGGCTGGCTCTGGAGTAGAGCAAGATTTCAATAAGGCAATGAAGTGGCAACTTGCGGCGTGGGAAACAGGAATTGATTATGGCTACGCGGGGGCATTAGGTGCGCTGCATGCTGCGACATATTACTGTGAATTATCATATTTCGATGTCTCGCCCAAAAAAGCAGAAATTCTTATAGATAGCGCTTTTAAGATCCTTGAAACTCTAACTTCTTCGTACTCCAAAGAACGAATGCAGGTAGAGCACGCTAATGTAGAAGAAATCCTGGAAGAGATTACTCACATTAGAAACAAGGTTCGCAACGGAGAGTGCACAAGGGCATAACAAGCGCAGGCAGATTGTTCCGGTCCCGCGGCCCGCGCAGGGTGGCCCGGCCTGTAAGTCAAGCCCGTCAATCCCAACATCATGCCGTACTGACACACGGAGAGAGCCCATGAAAACAATCGGTTTACTCGGCGGCATGAGCTGGGAGAGCACACTCGGCTACTACCGAGCAATCAACGAGGGAATCAGGCAGAAGCTCGGCGGCCTGCATTCGGCCAAAACTGCCCTGTACAGCGTCGATTTCGGTCCGATCGAAAAACTGCAACATGCCGGCGACTGGCAGGGCACAGCCAGGATCTTAAGCGAGGCGGCAAAGGGCATTCAAGCTGCGGGCGCGGACTTCTTGTTGATCTGCACCAACACTATGCACAAGGTCGCTCCGGAGATTGAAGCGGCCATCGACATTCCGTTACTACATATTGCAGACGCCACCGCGCAACTGCTGGTCGACAAGGAAATAAAGACGGTCGGCCTGCTGGGTACGGCCTTTACGATGGAGCAGGAGTTCTACCGGGGAAGGCTGACGAACGATTACGGCATGCAGGTACTGGTGCCGAACCGGGAAGACCGGGAACTGGTGCACCGGGTGATCTATCGGGAACTCTGTCAGGGCAAGATCGAGCCGGAATCACGGGCGGAATATCTGCGCATCATCGACGACTTGGCCGCCCGGGGTGCCGAGGCAGTCATTCTCGGTTGCACGGAGATCGGTATGCTGGTCCGCCAGGCGGACACAGCTGTAAGGCTGCTGGATACGACGGCTATTCATGCAGAAAAGGCAGTGGAACTTGCCCTGGCGTAGTTTGCTCGCGGAGCGCACCCCAACTACATACCGATAGAACAATATCGGAGAATGCAGATGAAAAAATTGGTCATCGTCGCCCTGCTCGGATTTGCCGGCTGGAAAATATATGCCGAAAAGGTGAAGGACCAGAGCCAGCGTTGGGGTAACTATTCTGTTCAGAATAGTAGCAGCGCGGCGGACAGCATGCCGACTATTAAACTGTCGCCAGCCAAATACAGCTGTGATGGCCGGCGGTACTGCAGCCAGATGCGCTCCCGCGAGGAAGCAGAGTTCTTCATTAAAAATTGCCCAAACACCAAAATGGACGGCGACCGGGATGGCATACCCTGTGAAAACGATTCCAGGTTTTAGCGGGCGGGTTCACTGAGAATGAGCGGATTCGCCCATTTATTTCGCTGGCAAAAAGGCCGGCAAAAGACCGGCTACGAGAAGATGTTGCTGGCGGCAGCACACTGGCCAATAAAGTTTGACTGTTACCTGCTGCGATTCCCGCAGGGCTGCGAGGTGCCACCGCACATGGATTCGGTAACCAGCGGCAAACACTACCGCCTGAATATCGTATTGAGGAAGGCGAAAAAAGGTGGACAGTTTGTCTGCGCCGCGCCAATCTACCAAAGTAGCAGAGTCAAATTCTTCCGGCCGGACATCTGCGAGCACTCGGTAACAAAAGTCGAGCAGGGCAACCGCTACTTGTTGAGCATCGGCTGGATAAACGGCGCTTAGCCGATGCGATGATGCGCTACCGGACTGGCATGAGCAAGCCGGTCCAGTCGTACCCGTCACTGCTGCGCGGGGACCTCTCCGCCACGGAAAAGATGCAGCGCCTCGCGCGCGCGACTCTCGTCACCCAGGCGCCGGTAGTGGCCGACCAGGGCCATGCTCAGCTTTGGCAGCAGCGGGTGCTCCACCTGCTGTTTGTGCAACCGGCGCAACAGCTCGTCCAGCCATTTCCAGTCCTTTTCCTGCGCCGCGCGGCGGGCCAGCAACAGGCATACCTTGGTCGTCAGTGCCCGCGGCTGGGTCGCCTGCTGCAGGTAGCGGCGGTAGCCGTCGGCGAGGGTATGGCCGTCGATGGCGGTATTGCTCGCCTGCGCAAACAGCGCCAGGTTGGCGCGGTGGAAGGCTTCGCTTTCCGGGGCCGCGGCAGTCAGTTCTATGGCGCGCTCGATCAGTACCAGCGACTGCGGGTATTGGCGCACCGCGGCGGTGGCGGCGTCCGCAGCCTCCAGCAGCTTGCCCTCCTCCTGAAAGCGATCGATGCGGGCCAGGGCGCGCAGTTGCGGCGAGGGCGCCTCCGCCTCCACCGGCATCTGCTCCAGTGGCGGGCGCCGGCTGAGCAGCAGCAGGGTGGCGGCAAAGCCGGCCAGCAGGCCGCCGGTGTGGGCCCAGTAGGCAATACCGGCATCGCCGTAGAAGTAACCGAAAATTTCCTTGCCCAGCCACAGCGGCAGCACCAGCAGCGCCGGCGCACTGAACTCGCCGAACACGAAGCCGACGGTGTAGAAGAATCGCAGGCGGCGCACGCCGTAAATGGCAACGAACATGCCCATCACCGCCGATACCGCGCCGGAGGCACCGACCATCGGCACCAGACTGCCCGCCTCGACTGCCATATGCAGGCCGGCGGCGGCGAGGCCGCCGAGCAGATACAGGCCGGCAAACCAGAGTCCGCCCAGGGCCAGCTCCACCGACAGGCCGAACAGCAACAGGAACAGCATATTGCCGATCAGGTGGTCCCAGCTGCCGTGCAGGAACATGTGACCAAAGAGTCCCGACACACTCGGCTCGGCCGGCGTCAGCCCCATGGCGATGCTGCTCAGGCGGTCGCGCATATCGGCGAACTTCTGGCGCTGCGCCAGCCACTCGGTCTCGCCCTCGGCCCGCAGCTGCGGCAGCAGCCAGTGGTGGAATTCCGGGTTCCACAGCAGTTCCCGGTAGACAAAATCTTCGCCCTGCACGTCCACTTGCATGCGCCATTCCGGGTGCAGCTCGTTCACATAGATCAGGAAGCGCTGTTCCTCTAGCTCCGGCAGGTCACTGGAGAAGTAGTATTCCTCCGCCTGCTGCCAGCGCGCCTCGTCGCGGCCCTGGTAGAACACGAACACCAGCAGGTTCAGGGCAATCAGGGCGAAGCACATCAGCGGCGGCCGGCGCCAATCGGGCTTGTTCTGGATGGGGATGATGAGCACTGCGGCCGGCCTTAAACTGAGGGTTGAAATGGCCCCCCAGAATACAGGGGCGCCGTTCGGATAACAAACACTCCGGCTGAAATTTAACCGAGTAGCGAGCGGCCGATATGCTCCACCAACCGCTCCAGCGCCCAGCTGGCGACGATCGAATTGCCCAGGCTATCTAGTGCCGGCGACCAGGCGCAGACGGTGAACTCCCCGGCAGCACCGCCAGCAGGCCACCGCCGACCCCGGACTTGGACGGCAGGCCCACCTGGGCGGCATAGGTAGCGGAAGCGGTTGCAATGGGCTTCGGCGTCGTCACACGTGTGCCCGGCGCTACTTCGGCGAATGCCGGGTGATCGGCAGCGGCGCATCCCAGCTGCGCAGGTGCAGGTCGCGCTGCGGGAACGGCACCTCGATGCCCTTTTCATTAAACTCGCGCAGCAGCTCGATGTTGTACATCGCGTAGGGGTCACCCAGCGGCGACACCATATTGCTGTTGATCCACACCACCAGTTTGAAATTCAGCGAGTTGTCACCGAACTCCATCAACCAGACTTCAGTCTTGCGCTTCCAGTCGGTGTGGGTGATGTTGACGTGTTCGGCCGCCGCCATCGCCGCCTCACGCACCAGGTCGGGATCGGAACCGTAGGCCACGCCGAAGGGGACGTGAATGCGCCGCACCGGGTCGTCGAGGGTATGGTTGATGACGCGACCAGCGACGAACTCGGTATTGGGTACCAATATATCGACATTGTCGCGCGTTGTGATTCTGGTCGAGCGCACATTGATATCGCGGATGCGACCGAATACGCCGGACTCCAGTTCGACCAGATCGCCGACGCGCAGCGGCTGCTCGAACAACAGGATCAATCCAGAAATAAAATTGGAGAAAATTGCCTGCATGCCGAAACCGATACCCACCGACAGGGCACCGGCGACGATTGCCAGCTTGGAGGTATCCAGCCCGAGCATGCTGAGCACGACTACTATGGCGATGGCGATGATGCTGTAGTGCAGCACGCGCCCCAGGGTGTACATCGAGGATTCGCTGGCGTGATTCTTGCGCACCATGCGATTCAGAAAGCGCCGCACCAGGCTCGAGATCAGCCAGGCGCACACCATGACGAAAATGATCTTGGCGATGTCCCGCAGGGTAATCGGATTCTGCGCGATAATTAACAGCTGGAAGTCCGCCAGCTGGCGCCAGTGCTTGTAGATCTGCTCGAACATGAAACCGGTGCGCTCGCGCACCGTTGCCCACCAGCCCTGTTGCTCCTTGTACACGCTCAGTTGCGCGGCCTCGTAGCGCTGAATGTCTTTGACCAGATCTTCGGCCCGGTCGAGGCCACTGTCGATGCGCTCGAAATAACCCCACCAGCGGCTCAGGTCTGTCTCTTCTTCGCCCTCTTCGCCGCGCCAGGCTGAGACCTGGCGCTGGCGCAGGTTCAGCTCCCGTGAGGTGCCCTCGATCATTGTGCTCGCCGTTTCCAACAGATCGCGGCTCACCACCATCTGCCGATCCTTCTCACCTTCCTGTCCCTGCTGTAACACCGAGTTGATCGACAACAACAACTCGGCCTTGCGCTTCTTCAGGTGCGCTTCGATCAGGTCGACTTCCAGCTGCATCAGTGTGAGGTCTTTCTGCAGGTTCTTGACCGGGTCGGTGGTTAACTCCGGCGAGCCCTGGATGCTGGTGCGCGACGCACCTATTTTCTCGATCGCATCCAGCTGCTTCTTGACGTCTTTTTCCAGTGCTTTGGTTGCCTCCGCACTGTACTGCAGCCTATCGAGCATGCGCTGTAGCTGGCTTTCGGCATGGTCAATTTTCCCCTGCCAGTTGCCGAGAAACTCCTCCAGCATCTCGCGCTGCTCAAGGATGTTCAGGTGGTTGATTTGCGTCAGCAGCAGTGCCAGAGCGGCCGAGTCCTTCTGCGCCCCGTCGCGGGCTTCACGCAGCAGGATGACCTGCTTGCGCAGCTGATTGATCGACTGATCAAGGGTCTGGTCCAGCTGGCGCGCCTCCAGCTGCAGACTCAATAAGCGCTGGCGGCCACGAGTGATTGCCGCGTCTGCCTTGGCCCAGTCCATGATGTCCGGATTTTCCGGAAACTCGACATCCGGCAGCACCGGGACCTTCTGGTATTCCTTTTGCCGCTGCCAGGTCGCCTCAATCCCCTTCAGGCTCTGGCTGATCGATTCGGCGCGCGCCTGCAATTTCTTCTCGTCGGGCAGACTCTTACGCCACTCCTGCCAGGCTTTCGTCAGTGCCTCCAACCACTGCTGGCGCTCCTCGGCGGAGGCCTCCGTCCACCCTGTCCACCAGTCCGCCGACGGGGCAGAAAAATCCGGAATCACCGGCTCGAATGCTTTGGGTTCGCTGCCCGGTAGCTGGGCAGTGGCAGTCAGTGAAAGGCAGGTAAACAGAAAGGCGAGAAAAAAACTCAGCAGTGTGCGAACAGCACTGCGATCGCAGCGAGCCAGGCGAAGAGAGGAAAAACTGCGGTCGCCCGCCATAGTGCGCATCTATCCGTGAAAAACTCCGACGCGTAAAACAACACGAATCCCGGAGAATCCGCTCTGTTCAGTGTAGCCGAGGCAGGATTCGGCCCGTCCGCGTCAGTGCCGTCGCGCCGGGTCGCCGCTAGCGGTTCAGGAGCACGGTCACGCCGTTCACTGTCATGAAGCCGGCACCGCTCACATAGCCGCCCTCGGCAAACAGCCGCTGCACCAGCGCGCCGTCGATCAGGCGCCGGTTCAGGTCGGTAACGAAGTCGCCGAAATCGGAGTACATAACGATGATGTCATCCTCGGCCAGAACATACAGTCCGCCCTCCTCCTCCGGCACCGGCTGCAATTGCGGCACCCTGATCAGCGACCGCAGGTCGGTGATGACGGCGCCGCGGCGAATGATGTGATCGGCGCCGAGCAGATCCGGCGCCAGATTGACGGTCAGGCCCGACGCATCCAGGGTCAGGAATGGGATATCACTGCCGCCCGCGATCCAGCTCACCAGGAATTGTGCGCCGCTTTCGCTGAAATCCTGCAGCCCGATGGCGCCAAAATCCGGCGGCGCGCGGCCGAATGAATTCACGTAACCGTGAAAGCGCAACGGCGTACCCACCGCCAGCGGGTCGACGTCCAGGACACTGATATCCACCTGGTAGGCGTCCGGATCGGCATCCACGGCCTCGTCGGTGCCGGTGCCCCGGTAATCGAACAGCAGCGCATCGCGCCCGCCGAATTCCAGTGCGGTGACGTTCAGAACGTCGTCGATGCGGGAGTTCAGAAAGGTATCGAGCGTGGTCGGCAGCAGGCGCACGCGCCCGTCATCGACATTCAGCCGCAACAGATCGCTGTCCCAGTGACCGAGGGCGGCGATGCGCTGGCCGACAGATATCGCCCGGGTGATTTCCTGGCGCAGCGGGAAGCGTGGCACGCTGACCGGCGTGTTCGCGGCCAGCAGTAGCTCCAGTTCGTCGTGGAAGGACACGCTGCCATCGGTGCGTATCAGCTGCGCGCCGATAATCGTCAGCAGATTGCCTTCGCGGGCCAGTACATGCCCTTTGACCGTATCGAGAGAGTCGCCCGGCACACTGCTGCCGACGTAGACCAGGTCCGCGATAAAGCTGCGCCGGCTGCGGTCGAAGACGCCGAATGCCAGCGTGGCAATGCCGCCGGGCAGCTCCGCCAGCGCACTGAGGCCACTGGAACCGCTGAAACGCTCGCCGTTAATTTCCCAGTCGGTGTCGCCGCGAATCTCGATATCGACGCCACCCAGGCGACCGCTGTCGCGGAAGAAGGGACGCAGTGCGATGCGGAAGGAAACCTGTTTCTCGTCGACGCCGATTAGCGGTCCGCGCATGCGGAAGGGTTTCGGCAGCAGCGGATCATTTTCCGCGCTCACCACCGGGAACAGAGTGACTTCCGGCGGCAGTATCTCGGTGTCGACGCTGTTGGCGGCCCGCAGATTGAAATCGAGCTCCAACAGCGCGGGTATATCGGGCACGATCACCACCGGGCGCAGAGGGTCTAACTCCAGGTCGAGCATCACCGTGCGGACTTTTCTGCCGTCCGCAAACGCCACCCGCGCCCGCTCGGCAAACCCATCCACATCGACGCGGATATCCGCTTCGCTGTAATCGAGCGTGATTTCGCCGCGCACATAATTGCCCAGCGGCAGTGTCGCGGTGGTCACCAGTTCCGTGCGATCGCGGTACTGAACGAAGTCCACGCTAGTGGCCGGCGGCAGTACCTCGAACCAGCTGCCATCGAAGCGCTGTAGCCGCAACGAACCGATATCCACCTGATAGCGGATAAAGTCTCCTTCGAGATCGGTGAGGCCGATGTACAGCTGTCCGCACCTTTCAGACGCCGGCTCCTCATCACTGGTGCTACAGGGTGCGACAACCGCCTCGGTGCTGGAGGAGCGAACGCCGTCGTTTCTGCCGCCGTTACTATTGCTGCTGCCACTGCCGCAGGCGGATAGCGTCAAGGCGAGGAGCAGGGCGACGCAGGTTCGCCAAGCGGCGAACAAATCCCTTTCCATCTGCATGTGATTCCCTTCAACAACTTCGCCGCACGCAACTAAGACATTGCGGCTGTTTTCCGGTTGGCACTGGCACGGAAAATTCCGGCCGGTGAGAAATGCTCTCTATACAGCCTAGAAATATTGCGCGCTCCGCGCGTGGCGAAAGTGTCGGGAATTTTGTCGGAGGGGGAACAGAGGCGTCATTTATGGCAAATTGACAGTGGAACCCGCACAAGCTTGCGCGCAAACACTCCCTCTATTGAAGGCAGCGAGCGCGCAGATCACGATTTTTTTAAGGGGAACAATTTTCGATAGCGATCATTGGCAGAGATACATGCGCCAGGGAGCTAGCGCATGCATCGTTTGTACTCATCCCAGTAACTGCCCGGCTGGCGACGGTAGGGACCGACGTCGCCGCGGCGCGATTGATCCCTGGCGATACTGCGGCAGGTCGATCTGAGCTCGCGGTAGCTCAGGTCGGCAATATTGTCGCGGTAGCCATAGCGGCCGTAGTAACCATTGCCGCGGTAATAGTAATCGCCGCGATAGCGCCCGTAGTAAGTTTCAGGGCGATATCTGGGTTCAGGCGCCGGATAGGTTCGGGGTGTTACTGCCGGGGGACGCGGCGTCGGGGCGGCGAGAGAGCGGAGCTGCGGCGGCTCCCGGTAGTATTCGCGCCAGCCGGAAGGCGGGGTTATGACCGCGAAGTCGTCGCCGCGGGGGTCGTACAGGAAAAACGTGCCTCTGGAGACGAAATAGCGTTCGCCGCCCATCTTGAAGGTAGCGCTGCTGCCGGGCACATTGGGGACCCTTGCACCCAGTGGGGGTTCCACACGAACATAGCCACCCTGGCTCGGCCGGTAGAAGGAACCGCGCCAGTAGTGATAGGTTTGGCCGCCCGCCAGGATTTGCGAAGCGCCAGAAGGCAGGGATCTCAACCGATCCTGCGCCCAGGCTAGCGACACGGCGAGACTGAGCAGGAGTGCAATAGCGTAGTGCATGGCCGCAGCCCCTCTCTTGCAAACTACTAGGAGTTTACTGAGCGGCGACGCCCATCCCAAATCGCGGCCGTAAAGCGCACCCTCACGAGGCAAGGCTATTGCCAAATCGAGTGTGGCTAAATCGAGGCGCCTTCGTCTGTCCGTGCTGCCACTTCCGACAGCACCTTGACCGCCTGCCCCGGCTGCAGTCGCTCGGCGCCACGGACAATGACCCTGTCGCCGTCGGAAAGTCCGCCGTGCACGGCGATCCACTCGCCGTCACCGCTACCGGTGGTTACCAGCAGGCGCTCCGCTTTGTTGTCGCCGTCGACGCGGAACACGAAGGCGTCGCCGTTGCGCAGCACCAGCGCGTCGCGCGGTACCGCCACCATTCGCTGCGCCGCCGCCACCGGCACGGCGACCTGCACCGGCATGCCGACAATCCAGCTGGACTGTGCGGGTAAATCGACCATCAGTTTTACCCGGCGCGAATTATCGCTGGCTACCGGCACAAACTGACGCACACGCCCCTCGAGCAACTCACCGCCTGCACGCGCATCTTCGGTGATCGACACCGCGTCGCTGCGCAGTGCGATCGGCTCGCCGGCGCGCAGCAGCGGCAGCGCGACCAGCGGGATATCTGCTTCGACTTCCAGTTGCGACATATCCAGTGCGCGCAACAGCTCAATGCCGGTGCGCACATATTCTCCGGCCTGATGCTCGCGGCTGACGACGAGCGTGTCGAAAGGTGCGTTGATCTTCGTCTTGGACAGCTCGTAGGCGCGGCGATCCCGCTCGATACGGGCGGCCACCAGGTCCTGGGCCATGGCCTCGCGCTCCGCCTGCTGTTCCTCCAGCGCGGCGCGGGAAGTACTGTTGGTTTCGGCGAGCTTACTAAGGCGTTCGAGCTGTGCATCCAGATAAGTCAGGCGGGCGCGCAACTGGGTGATGCGGCTGTCGCTGTTGCGCAACTGCAGCCGCCAGTGGGTCGCATCGAGCTGCGCCAGCCGCTCGCCTTTTTTAACCAGGCTGCCGGGCTCGGCGACAAACTCCAGCGCGCCGTCAAGTTCGGCGGAAATACGAATATCGCGACGGCTCACTACCTTGCCGGCCGACCATTGGCTCGGGGCAATTTCGCGCAGCTGTGCGCGATCTACGGTAACCGCCGCCGGCGGCTGCTGCGCCAGTGACGGGGACGCCGCCAACAGCGCCAGCAGCCCGGCGCCAATCATGTTTTTCATAGGGAATTCCTTGCAAGCAATCGCTCGCGCAGCTGCGCGAATTTCGGCAGGGGCATCCGGCCAGTCTGCAACAGCGCCGGCAACAGAACCAGAGTAAACAGGGTACTGACCGCCATGCCGCCGACGATCACCGCCGCCAGGCCGCGGTAAATCACACTGCCCTCCCCCGGCGCCACCAGCAGCGGCAGCATGCCGAACACACTGGTCAGGGTACTCATGAATATCGGCCGCAGGCGCAGGCGCAGTGCCTGCTCCACCGCCTCGACACGACTGGCACCCGCCGCTTCGGCGGCGCGGGTTTGATGGACCAGCAGGATGGCATTGTTAACCACCAGACCAAGCAGAATCACGAAACCGATCATCGTCAGCAGGTCCAGCGGCTGGAAGCCAATCAGATTGAGTAATTGCAGTGCCAGCACGCCGCCGACCGTCGCCAGCGGCACCGTCAGCAGGACCAGGCCGGCGTCGCGCAGCGAACGGAATAGCGCGCTCATCAACAGGAACAGGATAAACAGTGCCAGCACGAAATTCTGCGACAGGGAAACCAGAGCCTTATCGAGATCACTGGCATTGCCGCCGACCATGATGCTGCCGTCGGCGGGCAACACGGCGCGGATCTGCGGCAGCACCTCTTCCTCCAACTGCGCGCGTACTTCCTCCAGCGAGATGTCGTCCGGCGGCACGATATTGAGGGTAATGGTGCGGCGGCCGTCCACACGTCGCAGGCTGCCGGGGCCCACGGTGCGCTCGATGCTGGCGAGCTGGTTCAGCGGGACGATTTCGCCACGCGGTGTGACCAGCGGCGTGTTCTGCAGCTGCTCCGGTGTACTCCACTCCTGTGCGCGGAAGATCACGTCGAGACGCTTCTCGCCATTGAAGTATTCGCCGACGTAAAGGCCATTGCCGAGGGCGCGCACCAGGCTGCCCATCGCCTCCCGGTTCCAGCCCTGCTCGTGCATTGCGCGATCGTTCGGGTAGACCGTCAGCTCAGGCTCCGCCAGCGCCAGACCGGGGTTGGGGTTGACCGGTACGCCGGGCATCACCTCGCCAATCACCTCCACTCCACGGGCAGCCGCGTTCATCAGTCCCTCGGCATCGCGGGACTGCAGATGCAGGGCGATGCGGCGGTCACCGCCGAACTGGCCGAACAGGTTGCCGCGGGCGGCAAAGCCGCGGAAGTCCGGGATATCCACCAGCACTTCCTCGCGCAGCACGCGTTCCATTTCCTTGGCCTTGTCCATGTCCTTGACGCGCACCCCCATGGTGCCGCCATTGGGCCATGTGATGATGTAATAATTCTTCAGGGCTGGCTCGCGCTCACCGCTCATGTAGGGGGCCATACGCCGGTCTATCTCTGCGACAATTTCACGCTTGATGGTCTCGACGTTGGTGCCGGCGGGGAAGTTCATCCACACATCCACCGCGTCCCGCTTCACCGGCGGCAGATAATCCAATTTCGGCAACAGGAAATAGGTTGCGAGTAACGGCAGTAGCAACAGCGCGCCTATCACTTTCCAGCGCCGCGCCGGCGTGCACGTCAGCCCCATAACCCCTGCGGTGATTTTTTCCCAGAATCCCGCGAGACGGTCCCGACTGGAAATATCCGGCAGCCACAGCTTGGCCGCGAGCGGCACCACGGCCACCGCAACCAGCAGGGAAAAAACCACCGCCACGGCGATGGTCAGCGCCAGGTCGCCGAACACCTGACCCTCGACACTATTGAGGAAAAACACCGGCAGGAAGATGGCGACGGTGGTGGCGGTGCTGGCGAGCAGAGCGCCCCAAACCTGGCCCGCCCCCTGCTCGGAGGCGTCTTGCGCGCCGAGCCCCTTCTCGCGCAGGCGCACTATGTTTTCCAGCACGACGATGGCCGCATCCAACACCATACCGGTAGCGAAGGCGAGGCCGGCCAGCGAAATCACATTGACACTGCGTCCGGCGGCGGACAGCACGACAAAGGTGGCGAACAGGGAAATAGGGATCGCCGCGGCGACGATAAGCGTGGCACGCATGCGGCGCATGAACCACCACAGTACCCCCACCGCCAGCAAGATACCGAGCAACAGGTTGCCGCCGAGCAGATTCAGCGCCCGGTAGACGAAGACCGAGGCATCGAAGGATTGCACCAACACCAGTTTTTCGTCTTTGAGTTTCTCCTCGTTAAGCTCCGCGACCTTGTGCTTGACCCGTTCCAGCGTCGCGAGCATGTTGGCATCGTTGGTGCGGTTGATGCGCAGCGACACAGCCGGGTTGCCATTCTGTGTGGTGACACCGCCGGTCTCGGACGGGGCCACCTTCACTTCGGCAATATCGCCCAGACGTACCGGCTGGCCGTCGCGCCACTCGAGTACCAACTCGGACAGGTTCTTCGGATCGTACTCACCGACAAAGCGCAATGTGTAACGACGCCGCCCGACGTCGGTGAAGCCGCCAGACACGTCGCGCGCCGATGCCAGCTGGCGGGTCACCGCGGGCAACTGGATACCGAGTTCGGCGGCCTTCCACGGATCGAAAATCACCTGTAATTCTTCGCGGCCGGCGCGGCCAGACTGGGCCTCGACGCTGGCCACGCCGGGCACACCTTCCAATTCCGGGCGCAATACGTCCTCGATCAGGCCGGTGTAATCCTCGAGGCTGTGGGGGTTGTCGGGCAGCAGCTGCAGGAAGAAATAAGTCAGCGCTGTGGCATCGCCACCCCAGCCCCCCAGCATCACCCGCGGCGGTTCCGCATCCCGCGGCAGCGGCGGCAGGCTGCTCATGCGGCTGATGACATCGATCAGCACCTTGTCCATGTCGGTGCCCATGGTGAACTCCAGGTTCACCCAAGCGAAGCCGCGACCCGCATTGACCTGCATCATCTCCAGGCCGGTGAGCCCCTGTAACACCGATTCGATCGGCTCGACGATTTCCGCCTCCACCTCTTTCGGCGAAGCGGCACGCCAACCGGCCTGGATGGTGATCCGCGGATTGTCGATATCGGGGAAGAGTTGTACCGGCAGGCGGCTGGCGAGGAAGGCGCCGAGCAACACGGCCAGCACCACGGCCACTGCGGTGGCGGCAGGATTTTTCAGCGCGGCTCTGGTGAGCGCCATACCCGGACCCTTTATTTTTTTAACTGGCGCTAGAGGCTAAACGGTTGCGGGTAAAGGGCAAGGTGATTGCGATCAACGGCCGGCTTTTGTCGATCAAGCTGGGCCGGTGGCGGATTCGCCACCGTCTTATCGAGCCCAGATTTTTTTTAAGGAAGTGATTACAGAAAGTGCTGAACTTTGTTCTTGTAACTACGGCTCATCTTCAGCCGTTCGCCGTTGTTCAGCACCAGGTGATATTCGCCGTTGATATGGGCGCAGATTTCGCGTACGCGGCTTAGATTGACGATGGTCGACCGGTGAATACGCTGGAACAGTTTGGGATCCAGCTGCTGCTCCAGCTCCTTCATCGTGATACGCATCACGTGGGTCTCGCCGTTGGCGTGCACGCACATATAGTCACCGGCGGCATCGATCCAATCGATTTCCCGCGCCGGCACCAGCGTGATCTTGCCGGAATCCTTGATTGCGATTTTGTCCGGGTAGGAACTGCCCCCCAGTTCGCCGGCAGCCAGCTTCTTCGCCAGCTCTTCCGGCGATTCCTGTGTCAGGTCCGCCACGGCTTCGAGCAGCTGCTCGCGCTGGCTGGCGATATCGGCACTGGCCAGTTTTTCCCGCACCCGCTGCAGAGCCAGTGTCAGGCGCTGGTCTTCGATCGGCTTGAGCACATAGTCCACCGCATTGATTTCGAAGGCCTCCACCGCGTACTGATCATAGGCGGTCACGAACACCACCTGCGGCAGCTTTTCAACGGGAATCTGTTGCACCATTTCCAGGCCGTTGACAACGGGCATCTGAATATCCACGAAGGCGACATCCGGCCGCAGTTCGAGAATTTTCTCCCGCGCCTCGCGGCCATTACTGCACTCGGCAATGACCTCGACGTCGCTCAGTTGCTCCAGGCGCAGGCGCAGCCCGCGGCGCGCCAGCGGCTCGTCGTCGACGACGATGGCTCTCAGGACGCCCGCCCTCTTAACAGTGTCCGCGGCTTTGGATGAAGTGTCTGCTGTGCCATTCATATTTTTATTCCTGTTCGAAGGGAATGCGGAGATGCACTGCCAGACCGCCCTCCGGGCGGTTACGGAAGCGCACTTTCTGTTCATCGCCGTAGAGTGCGCGCAGGCGCTCGCAGGTGTTGCGGATGCCGACGCCGGAGCCGCTGCCCAGTTTGGCCAGATCTTCCTCCGGCATGCCCGGGCCATTGTCACTGACTTCCAGCAGCAGCTCGCCGGCAAAGACCCGTGCCTTGATCATGATTTCGCCGCCCCACTCCCGCTGCGAAATGCCGTACTTGATCGCATTTTCCACCAGCGGCTGCAACAGCAGGCTGGGCACCAGCGCCCGTGGCGAATCGCCTTCCAGGTCCAGGTTCACGCCCAGCCGGTCGGCGAAGCGCACCTTCTCGATATCCAGATAGAGCATCAGTGCCTCGACCTCCTTGGCCAGGGTCACCTTCTGCATCGGATCATTGTCCAGCGAGTGGCGCAGGAACTGGGACAGGCGCGTGACCATATCGTTGGCGGTACGCCCCTGGTTGTCGAGGATCAGCGTCGAAATCGCGTTCAGCGTATTGAACAGGAAGTGCGGATTCAGCTGGTAACGCAGCATTTTCAGCTGCGCCTGGTGTGCCATGGATTCCGCCCGCAGCGCTTTTTCCTGCTGGGTCAGCGAAGCTTGGTAATACTTGATGCCGTAATAGAGCGCCGCCCAGGTCATCAGGATCAGGAAGGAATAGGAGAACCAGTAGATCGCCAGCACCGCCGGGTGCTCGTCGCTCTCCTTGCCGTAGAGCCACAGCGAACCGCCGAACTTGATCGCCGCCCACAGCGCCGCCGCCAGTATCACCACCACCAGCGAGCCGAACAGGCGGCTGGCCGGCGGCTTGTCCCACAGCCTGCGGAAACCGCGGCGCATGGCCTCGGACAGCAGCACGCCGGACGCGGTGGCCACGGCGATATAGCCGGTGTGCAGCCAGTGATCCTTGACCCAGAAGAAACTGCCGACAAAGGTCAGCAGCGTGTAGCCGCCCCAGCCACTCAGCTGCAGCGCCCAGTACTGCCAGTGCTGCATCGCCAGCCGTTCGGACAGCCAATGAAATGCGTTGTTACCCATAAACTCCCAGTTCGCGACGCCGGCCTCGTATAGCGGCTAGCGGCGCCGATTTGACACTTTCGTATGGGTTCATACTAAATGGCGCTTCCCGCTGGTGAAATACCAACCGGCGCAGCATATGGACGGACTGCCGCATGAACTACTGGTTATTTAAGTCCGAACCGGACGAATACAGCATTCAGGATCTCGCCGCAGAGCGCGGACATACCGGCCGCTGGGATGGTATCCGCAACTACCAGGCGCGCAACTTCCTGCGCGACCAGGTGCAGGAGGGCGACGGTGTCCTCTTCTACCACAGCGCCTGCAAGGTGCCGGCGGTAGTGGGTACCGCCGAGGTGGTGCGCGCCGCCTACCCGGATCCGGCCCAGTTCGACCCGGCATCCAAGTACTTCGACCCCAAGGCCAGCGGTGACCAGCCCCGCTGGTACTGCGTGGATGTCCGCTGGCAGAGCGAATTCGCGCGGCCGGTACCGCTGGCAGAAATCAAGCAGAACCCGGAGCTGGAGGACATGGTGCTGGTCAAGCAGGGGCGGTTGTCCATCCAGCCGGTGACGCCGCGGCAATGGCAGGCCATCGTGCGGCTGGGCGCCCTGTAGCGCCCGGCGGCTAAACGAACTCCACGATTTCTTCCAGCGGCTTCTTGTCGATGGCCGGCACCTCGGCGCCCTCTGCCGGCAGTCCCGCCACCAGGATCATATAGGGCTTCTCCGTGGCCGGGCGGCCGAGAATCTCGTTGAGGAATTTCATCGGGCTGGGAGTGTGGGTCAGTGTGGCCACGCCGGCGTTGTGCAGCGCGGCGATCAGCATGCCGGTGGCGATGCCGACGGATTCGGCGGTGTAATAGTTTTTCAGCTTTTCGCCGGCGTCACTGCTGGAAAACTTCTTCAGGAAGATCACGATCAGGTACGGCGCCGTTTCCAGGAACGGTTTGTCGGCATCGGTACCCAGGGGTTGCAGCGCACTGAGCCATTCGGCCGAGGCGCGACGCTGGTAGAACTCACGCTCCTCCTCTTCCGCCGCCAGACGAATCAGCCGCTTGATCTCCGCGCTCTCCACGACGACGAAATGCCACGGCTGCATATTGGCGCCGCTGGGCGCGCTGCCGGCGGCGCGGATCGCCTGCTCGATCACCTGCCGCGGCAGCGGCTCGGCGGAGAAGTCGCGCACGCTGCGGCGGCTGCGCATCAGTTCGGTGAACGCCTGCGCGCGGCGGCACATCTCCGCCTCATCGAGGCGCTCGAACTGCAGTGGCAGAAAGGTTTTGTCGTTAGTCATACGTCTCCTCAGACCACACCCTTGGTGCGCGCGATCATAATGCTGAGCAGGGATAACAGGGTCAGTACGCCGACAATCACCAACAGCAACAGCAGCGGTCGGAACGGCTTGCGCTCCACCTTGTTGACGCCGCTGTGCAGGTATTTGTCGACCTTGGCCTGGTCTTCGTCTGAGAGTTTTTTTTGCGGTTGCTCGGACATGTGGCTGTTGCGCTCGTTATTGTTTGTCACGAGTCTAGAAGATAGTGCCGACAGACAAAAGTGCCGGATGGCTTTGGCCGCTTAACGGAAACAAAAAAGCCCCGCAGTGCGGGGCCTGATCGGCAGATCAAAAAGTGGATAGCGGCTGTCAGAACAGCTCGTCTTCGATATCCATCAGTGTGGCGCTGCCGGCGTTGACGCTGGCGGCCAGGGCCTGGGCCTGCGGCAGCAGGCGCGCGAAGTAGAAACGCGCGGTTTTCACCTGCCCCTTGTAGAAGCTGTCCTGCTCGACCTTCGGCAGTGCCACCGCAGCCACCTTCGCCCACATAAAGGCGTAGGCCACGTAGCCGAACAGGTGCAGGTATTCCACCGAGGCGGCGCCGGGCGCGTGCGGATCTTCCTGCGCAGCGGCGACCATCTTTTCGGTGGCCTCGCGCAGGCGCTGCAGCTCCGCTGCCAGCGGCTGGACAAACTCGGCCATTTCCTCGCGATCGACTTCCGCATCGATAAATGCCTGTACATCGGCGGCAAACAGCTCGAACAGGGCGCCGCCGTTGGCGACCGTCTTGCGGCCCACCAGGTCGAGCGCCTGGATGCCGTTGGTGCCCTCGTAGATCTGGGTGATACGCACGTCGCGCACCAGCTGCTCCTGGCCCCACTCGCGAATATAGCCGTGGCCACCGAACACCTGCTGGCCGATCACGGTACAGTCGAGGCCCTTGTCGGTGAAGAAGGCCTTGGCTACCGGCGTGAGCAACGCGACCATCGCCTCGGCATTCTTCTTCTCCTCACCCTCGCCGAACTTGGAAATATCCAGCCACTTGGCCACGTAGGTGGACAGCGCGCGACCGCCGCCGATCAGCGCCTTCTGGGTCAGCAGCATGCGGCGCACATCGGGGTGCACGATAATCGGATCCGCGGTCTTTTCCGGTTGCTGCGCACCGGCCGGGGAGCGGCTCTGCACGCGGTCGCGGGCGTATTCCAGCGCGTTCTGGTAGGAGCGCTCAGACGCGCCCAGGCCCTGGATACCGACACCCAGGCGCTCGTAGTTCATCATCGTGAACATGGCCGCGAGGCCCTTGTTGACCTCACCGACCAACCAGCCCTTGGCGCCATCGAAGTTCATCGCGCAGGTGGCCGAGGCCTTGATCCCCATCTTGTGCTCGATGGAACCGCAGTTGACGTGGTTGCGCTCGCCGAGGCTGCCGTCTTCGTTGACCAGGAATTTCGGCACCAGGAACAGGGAAATGCCCTTGGGACCTTTCGGCGCGTCCGGCAGCTTCGCCAGCACCAGGTGAATGACGTTTTCCGACAGGTCCTGATCGCCGCCGGTAATGAAAATCTTGCTGCCGGTGATCCTGTAGCTGCCGTCATCCTGTGGCTCCGCCTTGGTGCGGATGATGCCGAGGTCGGTACCGGCGTGCGGTTCGGTCAGGTCCATGGCACCGGACCAGGTGCCCTCGTACATCTTCGGCAGGTACTGCTGCTTCAATGCCTCGCTGCCGTGGGCGTCGATGGCCAGGCAGGCACCGTTGGTCAGTACCGGGTAGAGCGCGAACGAAATGCCGGCGGAGTTAATCATCTCCTCGACCTGGGCGCCGAGCATTTTCGGCATGCCCATGCCGCCGTATTCCGGATTGCCCAGCAGCGCGCCCCAGCCGCCTTCACAGAAAGTGGCGTAGGCCTCCTTGAAGCCCGCGGGGGTGGTGACCACACCGTCATTCCACTGGCAGCCCTCTTCGTCGCCGCTGCGATTGATCGGATCCAGCGTGTTCGCGGCCAGCTTGGCCATCTCCTCCAGGATCGCGTCCGCGGTTTCGCGGTCCACCGCGCCTGCCAACCCGGGCAGGTGCGCCCAGAGTTCTTCCGCAGCGAATACTTCGTGCAGCAGGAAATTCATCTCCCGCAGTGGCGCCTTATACTCGGCCATGCTCCCGGTCCTCATTCAAGTGTTTCAAACGATCGTTTGAATCTAGGCGCGAAGCGGCCTCTTGTCAACTACGCTGACGGACCGAGACTGGCGATTAATTCGCCATTATGGGGAATTTGTGAGCGGATTCAGATCGAGCAAGTGCGCCGCCCGGCGGTAGTCGGCCTGCTCGTCGAACGGCAGTGTGCCCAGCAGTGGCGCCGGTAGCAGGGCTTTCAGAGTCGCCAGATTCTCGTCCGCGCGCGCCATACCCTCGCGGACAAAGTTCGCCACCCAGCCCGCCAGCGGCAGACCGTCGCGGCGGATAGCCTCGGCTGTCAGCAGCGCGTGGTTGATACAGCCCAGCTGCATACCGACGACCAGGATCACCGGCGTATTCAGCTCCTGCGGCAGCTGTGACAGAAACGTCCTGGGCCGCCCTCCAACAAAATCAAGCGGCGTACGCCAGCCGCCGGCTCCCTCGATCAGTACCAGATCGGCACCGGCAGACATGACGCCCCGGCAGACCCCGGCCATCCGTTGCAGATTGAGCTGCTTGCCGGCTTCCATCGCCGCGATATGCGGCGCTATGGCCGGCTCCAGCGCAAACGGATTGACCTGTTGGTAGGGCAGCTCCAGCGTCATCGCCTCCTGCAGCAGCAGCGCGTCGGCATTGCGCAGCCCCTCCGCGGTGTTCTCGCAGCCGGAGGCGACCGGTTTCACTGCCGCAGTTTTTAATTTCGCGTTTGCGGCACTTGCGAGCAGCGCCGCGGTCACATAGGTCTTGCCGACTTCGGTATCTGTTCCGGCGACAAAATAGCTTCGAGTCACGACCACAATCCTCTCATCAGGGAACCTCGGTTTTTTTCTTGACGCCTCTTTAAACGCCGACTAGTTGATGATAAGTTACCCGCATAGAGTAATTTTTAACCACATTCGAGATTGATTTCGCTTCGGGGTTAGGATAATTCTCTAGAAACTTGCCCCGAGACGCATCGGGCGGGCAGCAAAAGACAACGCTGTCAAAACTTTTTCCCAACGAGGAAAAGGAACAGTAAGGAAGCTACCGGAACCACGGAAAAACTGACAACTATTAAGACTGCTTATAGAGACCATGCGATACCTGATTTTTGCTTTGCTGCTGATGGCGCCACTGTTCGCCTCAGCCACCATCAAACCCGTCGACCATGTGGTCGTGTACAAGTCCAAGGGACTGATGCAGCTCAAACGCGACGGCCGAGTGGTCAAAAGCTACAAGGTCGTGTTTGGGAAAAACCCGCGGGGCCACAAGGTCCAACAGGGCGATCAGCGCACCCCCGAGGGCCGCTATACGCTGGACTGGAAGAACCCCAAGAGCCGCTTCTACCGCTCGATTCATATCTCTTACCCGAACAAGCGCGACCGCGCCCGTGCGGCCAGGCTGGGCGTCGACCCGGGCGGCGACATCATGATCCATGGCATGAAGCCGCAGTGGAAGGGCATGGAGAAGTACCTGCAAAAGATGAACTGGACCGCGGGCTGCATCGCAGTGACCAACCGCGAGATGGACGAGATCTGGGCGATGGTGAAAACACCGACGACGATCGATATCTATCCCTGATCTCCTTCTTCCAGCTTTCACATCCTCCGCGCGGGCCTACTGGCCCGCGTTTTCGTTGCGGCAACTGCCGCTAGGCCCGCCCCGCCAGTTGCCCCTGCGCGTCGCGCGCCAATTTCAGGTAAATCACTTCATAACTGGCCGGCAGGCCGGCGCGCGCGCGCAGCGGCTCGTAGGCCTCCGCCAGCCGGCGCAGTTTGGCGCGGCCGGTCATGCCGCGGTCCGCACTGCGGTTCACATTGTGCGCACCGACACTCTTGAGCTCGCGCATCAGCTGGCGCACATTGTCGAAATGCAGCACCCGCTGCTCGCGGCGCGCCTCTCCCGGCAGCCCGCTGTCGGTCGCTGACTGCCACCACTGTCGCTGCGGCAGAAAGCGGTTTACATGCACACCGTCATCCACCTGCGCCCAACTGTCTTTCAGCTCTCGCAGCGTGCCCGGCCCGAGGGTCGCGACCAGACAGCGACCGCCGTGCGCCAGCACCCGGTGCAGCTCGGCGAACAGCTGCGGCAGCCGGTAACACCACTGCAGCGCCATACTGGAGAACACCAGATCGACGCTGCCGTCGGCCAGCGGCAGCTGCTCGGCGTCGGCGGCGATATAGCAATCCGCCACCGGGCGCTCAGCTCGCGCGTACTGCAGCATGCCTTCGGCCAGATCCAGGGCGATGATCCGCGCCTGTGGAAAGCGCCGGCGCAGCAGCTCGCTGCCGTAGCCGGTACCGCTGCCCAGATCGAGAATGGTTTTCGGTGCCCAGACGCTGTCCGCCTCGCCCAGCAACTGCCGACAGACGGCGCGCTGCAGGTGCGCACAGGCGTCGTAGCTGGCGGCGGCGCGGGCGAAAGACCTGGCCACCGCGCCCTTGTCGAACGGCGCATCGCCATCGTTCAGACTGCGCACGAATTTGCAGATCTTCTCCGCCAGCAGATCCGGAACCGATAGCTGCGGCGCGTGACCGCAGCCGGCCAGCACCTCCACGTCGGCACCCAGTGCCCGGAGACGCCCTGCCGCCGCGGCCGGCACCAGAGCATCCTTGTCGCCGAACAGGTGCAGCGACGGCATCGAAACCCGCGGCAAAATGTCGCGGTTATCCAGGCGCGCGAGGCAGTCCAGTGCATCCCGCCAGGCACCGCCGATGATTCGCGGTGACCACTGCTTCAGCTGTTTCAGGACCGCGCGCATGGCGCTATCGCCACGGGCCTGCAGGCCGCAGAACTTCTCCCAGGTCGCCTGCGGCTCGGCTGCCTGCGAGCGGCGGAAAGCGGCGAAGGTATCCGGATCCATGCCCGGCCAGTCGCCCCGCTGCACGAAACAGCCATTGGCGGCGATGGTGATCAGCGCGGCAATCTTTTCCCGCCCCGCTCCGGCGGCCAGGCGCGCGGCGAGCATACCGCCGAGGGAGTGGCCGATCAGCAGGCACTTGTGTGGCAGCTGTTCGGTCAGCTGTTGCAGCAATTCTTCGTCATCCGGCCAGGAGCGCCCGGCCGCTTCGCCGAAGCCGGGCAGTTCGAGACAGCTGACCGGCAGCGGGCAGTCATCGCGCAGGGCCTCGAGCAGCGGCTGCCACTGGCGCCGGTCGCCGCCCCAGCCATGCAGGAATACCAGCTGCTCCACCGGCTTCACGATGCCGTCTCCGCCCATGGCCCCAGGCTCTCGGCCAGCGCCGTCAGCAGCTGGTCGATCTGCGCTTCACTGTGGTTCGCACTGAGGGTGATGCGCAGGCGCGCGGTGCCGGCGGGCACGGTCGGCGGGCGTATCGCGCCGACCAGGAAGCCGCGCTGCTGCAGTTCCGCCGCCACGGCCATCACCGCATTTTCATCGCCGAGCAGCAACGGCTGGATCGGGCTGGCGGACTCCACCAGCGGCAGCTGCAGCTGCGCGGCGCGGCGGCGGAAAAATTCGATATTGCGCTGTAGCCGGGCGGAACGCTCCGGCTCGCGCTGCATGACCTCGAGCGCCGCCAGCGCGCCGGCTGCCACCGCCGGCGGCATGCCGGTGGTATAGATATACGGGCGCGCGAACTGCACCAGGTAGTCGATCAGTGCACGCGAGCCGGCGACGAAGGCGCCGGCGTTGCCGGCCGCCTTGCCCAGCGTACCCATCATTACCGGGGCGTCGTCCTGCCCCAGTCCGGCAAGCGCGATGCTGCCGGCCAGCGGCAGCTGCGGGCTGCCCATGACGCCGAAGCCGTGGGCCTCGTCGACCATCAGCCAGGCACTGTGGCGGCGGCACAGTTCGGCCATTTCCGCCAGCGGCGCGCAGTCGCCGTCCATGCTGTAGACGCCGTCCACGGCCACCAGGGTTTGGCCGCCGTTGGCCGCCGCGCGCTGCAGCTGGCGCTGCAGCCCGTCGAGATCGTTATGGGCGAAGCGCAGGCTGGTGGCGCCGCACAGACGTGCGCCGTCGATCAGGGAGGCGTGGTTGAGCCGGTCGGAGATGACATTGTCGCCGCGGCCCACCAGCGCACAGATGGTGCCGACATTGGCCATATAACCGCTGGAAAACACCAGCGCCGCGTCGCGCCCGGTGATCTCGGCGATCTTGTCCTCCAGCTGCCGGTGAATCTGCAGGTGGCCGTTGACCAGGTGGGAGGCGGTGGCGCCGGCACCCAGTTCGGCGCCGGCCTGCTGGGCGGCAATGACATCGGGGTGGGTGGCGAGACCGAGGTAGTCATTACTGCTGAAGGTCAGCAATTCACGGCCGTCCACCTGTGCAAGCGGCCCCGGCGCGGCGGCCAGGGTCTTCAGTTCGCGGTACAGGTTGCGCTGGCGCCGCTCATCGAGGCGCTGGCGCAGGGTTACCTCAAGGCTCGAAATGGGGCTCATTTGGCCGCGTCGTAGAAAAACGGGGCGTTCTGCTGTTCGGTGATCTGCGCGCTCAATTCGGCTTCCACCTCGGACTCATCGGCGTACTGCTGGTATTCCTCCGGCTGTATGCCGAGGCGCTGGAACAGCTGCATGTCCTTGTTGGCCTCCGGGTTGGCGGTGGTCAGCAGTTTCTCACCGTAGAAGATCGAGTTGGCACCGGCGAGAAACGCCATCGCCTGCATCTCGTCGCTCATGGCTTCGCGGCCCGCGGACAGGCGCACGTGGGACTTCGGCATCATGATGCGGGCCACGGCGATGCAGCGGATGAATTCAAACGGATCCAGATCCTGCTCTTCCTCCAGCGGCGTACCGGCGACCTTGACCAGCATGTTGATCGGCACCGACTCCGGATGCTCCGGCAGGTTGGCCAGCTGCATCAGCAGGCCGGCACGGTCCTGCTCGCCCTCGCCCATACCGATGATGCCGCCGGCGCAGACTTTCATGCCCGCGGCGCGCACCCGATCGAGGGTCTCCAGGCGATCCTGGTAGGTGCGGGTGGTGATGATCTCGCCGTAGTATTCGGGCGACGTGTCCAGGTTGTGGTTGTAGTAGTCGAGGCCGGCATCGGCCAGCTCTTGCGCCTGGTCGTCGTTGAGCATGCCCAGCGTCATGCAGGTCTCCAGACCCAGCGCTTTCACCTCGCGCACCATCTGGGTCACATAGGGCATGTCCTTCTTCTTCGGCGAGCGCCAGGCGGCGCCCATGCAGAAACGGGTGGCGCCACTGGCCTTGGCCGCGCGGGCCTCTTCCAGCACCTTCTCCACCTTCATCAGCTTCTCACGCTCGAGCCCGGTGTCGTAGCGGGCACTCTGCGGGCAGTAGGCGCAGTCCTCGGGGCAGGCGCCGGTCTTGATCGAGCAGAGGGTGCTGACCTGTACCCGGTTGGCGTCGAAGTGCGTGCGGTGCACCTGCTGGGCGGTGAACAGCAGATCGTTGAATGGCAGTGCGAACAGGTCCAGCACCTGCTGGCGAGTCCAGTCGTGGCGGCTGTCGCCGTATTGATAGGTGGCGGCGGGCATTTGCTGAGCTGCGGTCACTGGGCGTAATCTCTCTACTAACGGTAATGGCGCGGCAGCGCGCCGCGGTTGTGCTGGGCCTATCGCCCGCTAGGGGCCGCCGTTCGGCGGCCAGGCGCATTCGGCATCAACAGACTGGCCAGTTTAGCGGTGGCCGGGTCGCTGTCAACCAAATAGCCACGGAATGGTTTACAGACTGATTTCGCACTTTTTGTCACGCTCTGTCGCGCCCAGGCTGGCGCACTGCCTGCTGTGCGGTGGCCGCGCTGCCGGCAGCGGTCTCTGCGCGCCCTGTACCGCCGAACTACCCTACCTGCGCGATGCCTGTACCAGCTGCGCGCTGCCGCTCCAACCGGGCGCGAGCAGCTGCCCGCGCTGCCTGCAGCAGCCGCCCAGCTTCAGCCGCGCCAGTGCCGCCTGGCACTATGCCTTTCCTATCGCCCCACTGGTGCAACGCTTCAAATATCGCGGCGATCTCGCCGCCGGCCACAGCCTCGCGCGACTGGCAGCGCCGGCGATCGAACCGCGCGATGCGCGGCCGGATCTGCTGGTGCCGGTGCCGCTGCATTGGCGTCGCTACTGGAGCCGCGGCTACAACCAGGCCCAGCTGGTCGCGGCCGAGTTCGGCCGCCAGTGGCAACTGCCGGTCCGCACGCGGCTGCTGCGCAAACACAGCGCCACCGACACGCAGCTGCAGCTGAAACGCGCTCAGCGGCTGCGCAACCTGAGCCAGAGCTTTGCGGTGACCGGAGCGGTGGCCGGCCTGCATATCGGCCTGGTAGATGACGTCATCACGACCGGCGCGACGCTGGAGGCCGCTGCCCGCACATTACTCGATGCCGGCGCCACCCGGGTCAGCGCCTACGCACTGGCCAGAACACCCTGACAATTCGGCCCGACCGGGCATAGACCGCTGTTGACATACCCGCCACAATGGCCGCCCCTTGCCGGGCTGGTACCCACGTCTCATTCGGGCCAGCGCTGCTAAGGTTCTATTTAGTGACTAAACGCTCGCACGCCGTTTGGCGCGAGCCGGGGATTCAGCGATGAGTGAATACAAGCTGCCACGGGGTATCGTCATCAGTGGTACCGGGCTGTGGACGCCGCCCGACGCCATCAGCAACGAAGAGCTGGTGGCAGCCTTCAACGCCTACGCGGAGCAGTACAACCGCGAACACGCCGCCGAGATCGAGGCCGGAAACCTGACCGCCAAACCCTACTCGTCGGCAGAGTTCATCGAGAAGGCATCGGGCATCAAGAACCGCTATGTGGTTTCCCGCGACGGCATCCTGGACCCGCAGCGCATGCGCCCCTATCTGCCGGAACGCCCCGACGACGAACTCTGTCTGCAGGCGGAGATCGGCGTAAAAGCGGCGAAACTGGCGCTGGAGAAGGCGAACAAGAAGCCGGAAGACATCGACCTGGTGATTGTCGGCGCCTCTTATATGCAGCGCGCCTACCCGGCCATCGCCATCGAGATACAGGGCGCACTGGGCATCGACGGTTTCGCCTTCGACATGGAAGTGGCCTGTTCCTCCGCGACCTTCTCCCTGCAGCGCGCGGTAGACGCGGTCGCATCGGGGGCCGCGCGCGCCGCACTGGTGATCAACCCGGAAATGCCCTCGCCGCAGATCGATTTCACCGACCGCGACAGCCACTTCATCTTCGGCGACGTGGCCGTGGCCAGCGTGGTGGAACGGCGCGACACCTGCGCGGTAGACAACGCCTGGGAAGTACTCGGCACCAAGGCGAAGACGGTGTACTCCAACAATATCCGCTCCAACTTCGGCTTTACCGCCCGCGCTGCCGATGTAGACCCATTCGGCCCCGGCAAGACTTTCCGCCAGAACGGTCGCAAGGTATTCAAGGAAGTCTGCCCGATGGCCGCCGCGCATATCGAGGAACACGTGCGCGAGACCGGCAGTGAGCCGGCCGCGGTGCGCCGTTACTGGCTGCACCAGGCCAATATCAATATGAACAACCTGATCGCGAAGAAGCTGTTGGGCGACGACACCAGCGAAGAGCGCGCGCCGATCGTACTGGACCGCTATGCCAATACCGGCTGCGCCGGCTCCGTCATCGCCTTCAACCTCTACAGCGACGACCTGCAACCCGGGGAGCGCGGCGTCATCTGCTCCTTCGGTGCCGGTTACTCGATCGGCAGCCTCGTGGTCGAGAAAATCGCCCTCTGATACTGACGTACAAAAAGCCGGGCGACGCCCGGCTTTTTGTTGCTGCTCCCGTTACTGCTGATCCAGTCGCCGCAGTAACCTCTCCGCCCAGGCGACCCAGGTCTTTTCCGCCTCTATCCCCAGCAGCAGTGTCTGGTGAGCCAGCCAATAGCGCTCCTGCACGGCCGGATCGCTCTGCAACACCCGCTCGTTCTGCTCCAGGTAGCTGTGCAGCAGCGCGCGGTGCTCCTCCAGCTGGCGCTGCACCGCCGCGCGCGCCTGTTCGTCAGTCAGGTGGTGACCGGCAAACAACTGGATCAGAAACGGTTCGCGGATCTTCTGCGCCGGCGTCGGCTGCTGCACCCACGCCTGCAGCGCGGCGCGGCCGCGCTCGGTAAGGCTGTAGATCTTCTTGTCCGGCTTGCCCTCCTGGGGCTGCTCCGTGCAGTCCAGCAGGCCCTCATCGTGCAGTTTGTGCAGTTCGCGGTACATCTGCTGGTGGCTGGCACTCCAGAAGTGCGACACGCTGCGCTCGAAACGGCGCTTCAGGTCGTAACCGCTGCCCGGCTCTATATCCAGCAGCGTCAGAACGGCGTAGCGCAGGGACATTGGGACTCCGATCTTGTTATGCAAAGAGTTTCATATTAACCGCTTTGGTCGCGGGATGCCGGCGGCGCCAAAGGTCTAAGGCAGTCACGTTAAAATATCCTGCTTACAAAAAACTGCAATATTAGGATGGTTATATCGCTATCTTAAATAAATTAATATGTAAGACTAGCTTTTAGCCAAACTGTGGATATAATCGCCAGCCGTTATCAGCCGCCGTCCCCGTGTCGGCGGCTCGTTGTTTGTCAGAGGTACCCGCGCCCATGTCCGCCCCCGCGCTAACCCCGGAAAACGCCGAGCCCACCGTGAGCAACCCCTCGCGCCGGCGCGAGCTTTTCCTGGATATCTTCGCCATGAACAGCTTTTCCTGGGCTATCGCCGTGCCCATCGAACTGCTACTGGCCGGCATGAGCTGGCAGGAGCACCTGAAGGTGCGACTGTTGGCAGTGATCTTCAACACCGTGATCGCACGCCCGTTCAGCCTCTACCGCCTGTGGGTCGTAAACCGCTTCGGTGGTGGCGGCGTGCTGAATGCCTACCTGGTGGATACCTTCGTATTTCTGAGTTTCCAGTTCCCGCTGTACCTGAGCAACATGCTGCTGGGCGGTGCCAACTGGGGGGAAATCGCGACCGCCAGTATCACGTTCATGCTGATCGCCGGCGCGCTGGGACGCCCGTACGGAATTTATCTCGACTGGCTGCGCCGAGTGTGGATAAATAGGCGCCCGCTGGTCGAGCCGCACGCGCTCGCCTGAAGTCTGCAGAGAGGATTGTGCCGTGTTGACCAACGCCATTGAAAACAGCGCCATGACGGTGGGTGTGGTGGCTGGTACCGCCACCGATACCCGTTTCGGCCTGGATTTCCTCGCCGCACGCCAGGTGCGCGGCATCGGCGTATCCCTGTCCGCCTCGCCGCAGGCGCAGACCCAGCTGCAGGCACTGGAGCGCGGCGCGCTGACCCAGCAGCTGATCCGCGCCATTGCGCAACTGCACGAAGCCGGAGCCCAGGCCGCGATGATCTACTGCAACTCGCTGTCCGGCGCCGTGGATATGGCCGCGGTACAGGCGGCCGCGCCGATCGCCGTCGTGTCACCGTTGGAGGTCTATGCGGAGTTGACCCAGCGCTATCGCAATTTCGGCCTGCTGGCGGCCAACTGTCAGAGCTGTGCCAATATCGAGCGCGAGATTCTCGCCCGCAACAAGACCGCCAAGGTCATCGGCATCGGCAATCTGCAGATCGTCGAAGATATCGAAGACGGCCTGACACCGGAGATGATCGTGCAGCAGCACGCACTGGACGACCTGACCGCGGCCCTGGTGAAAAGCGGCGTGCAGATACTGATTCTCGGTTGTACCCACTTCGATTATTTCTACCGCGAACTGCTCGAGCACTGCGATGGCATTCGCCTGTTCCTGCCTTCCGAGCGCATGCTGCAGCTGTTGCAGGAGCGCCTGCCACAGGCTGCCTGAATCCCGGCAGCCTGCGGTCTTTCCCCGCCACAATCAGCATTTATATCTCCATTGCGGCCGGTATCAGCGCAAATTTCACTTGTATGCGCCGCCGGATTGCAGTATCAAGCTGACCTGAAACCGACGGAGGTCATTTACATCAATAATTAATGCGGACTGCAGGATTTAGTCCGTACCAACACAAGTGGTAACAAGGATGAATAACACCATATCCCGTGGGCGAGGAATCTCTCCCCGTTTCGGCCTGCGCGCCTATTCCGTCAAACTTCTACCTGCCATTGCCGCCCTGCTCCCGGCAGCGGCCAGCGCGGCACCGCTTTCCCTGACGGGCACCCGGGTTGCCCTGCTCTGGCCAGTACTGCTCGGAACCGTAATGTTTATTGTCTCGGCGTTTGCACTGATGACCTGGCTGCGTCTGCACCGGGAAGCTGCCGACAGCGAACAGCGGGCAGCCACGATGAAAGACGAAAACGACAAGATCTACCGCCAGCTGCAATCCTACGGCAGCGAAATCTCCGCTCGCGAGCGGCAACTGACCGAGGCGCGCGAAGCGCTGCAACAGCAACGCCAGGAAAACTCCGATCTGCTGGCTATCACCGGCCAGCATCTGCGCCAGCCGCTGAGCGCCCTGCAAGGCACTCTCAACCTGCTCACGCGCAGCGGCGGCGATGACGCCGGACAGTTGCTGGAAATGGCGCGACACCAACTGGAGACCGCCCTCAAGTCACTGGAGGAAATCCAGCGTTGCGGCGGACTGGAAAGGAACGATCTGAAGCTAGCGGTAAAAGGCCAGGAGACCGAAAAAAAAGGCCTGTCGATACTGCTGGTAGAAAACGAAAACAACCACTCGCTGCGCGACGACCTGGCATCCCGTGGACATCGGGTGGTATGGGAAAACAATGGCGTCGATGGCGCCGATGCGGCGCTGCAGCAGAAATTCGACCTGATCCTGATCGACAGCCAGCTGCCGCTGATGGACGGTGTCGAGACAGCGCAAAAGATTCGCCGCGGTCTCGGCCCCGCACTGCCCATTTTCGCGCTGCTCACCAACCCCCGGGCCGGTGACCGAGAGCGCTATCAGGCCCGCGGCTTGACCGGCGTGCTGGCGCGCCCCGTTGCCGACAAACAGCTGCAGCAACTGCTCGACTGGATAACCCGCCGCATGGATGGCACCGTCGCCGAACAGAAACCCGCGCGCCCCACCCGCCTGCTCAACACCGACACCCTGCGCCGGCAACGGGATATTCTCGGGCACGTGCCCTTTGCCGAACTGCTCAGCGACCGCTGCGCCACGTTGCCGAAACGCGCCACCGCCTTCACCAGCGCACTGACCGGCCGGCACTGGCTGGATGCGGAGCAGCAAGCTCAGGCGATCGCCGAAAGCGCCGAGGAAATCGGCCTGGAGGCGGTGGCCGCACGCCTGCGCGCCCTGGCCGCCCGCCTGTCGATCGACAGTGAGCGGGAATACTGTCGTCACCAGCGCACCGAGCTGCTCAACCTGATGCGCGCATCCGTCCAGCAACTGAAGGCCTGGCGCGAGCAGAATGTCCATACAGAATGGGCACTGAAATAAAGAGCGTTTACGCTGGCAGACCGGCGGCGCGAACTATTAGACATGACACAGGTGCATCCCGCGGGCCGGCCAGAAGCGTCACTACAATCAACACGAGTTGAAATGCGGGCCCGTGCCCGCAAAATAGTGGATTGAATTCCTTGCGAGAAAACATCATGTCCGAGCAGTTCCCCGCCAAGACCCAGGAAGCCCGCGAACAGAGCGGCCGCGATCTGGCCACACTGGTCTACCTGATTCAGGCCATCAGCCTGTTTACCGCCGTGCCGTTTTTTGTCGGCGTTCTCATCAACTACGTTAAGCGCGGCGACGTGCGCGGCACCATGGCGGAATCCCACTTCCGCTGGCAGATACGTACCTTCTGGTTCAGTATTCTCTGGTTCCTGGTGGGCTGGGCGACCGTTTGGATCTTCGGCATCGGATTCCTGATCCTCGGCATCAGCTGGCTGTGGGTGGTTTACCGGGTGATTCGCGGCTGGCTGGTGCTGGCGGATAACCGGCCGGCGTATTGATATAGATAAGATTTGCTGCAAGCAGCCGTCCGTGGAGCGGCTTCCGGCCCGGCCATCCTTGGCCGGGCGCGACTTCTAGCGGCGAGCAGTGCTCGCCAAGCGCTAGAAGTCGCCCATCAATGCCATCATGAACAGGTCCGGCGGTAACAGCTGCCCGTTAACCTGCAACTGTCCGTTGTCGACCTCCAAATGCATCTGCAACTCGCCATTGCTCTCGAGCAACAGCCCGTACTGGCGCAGCATCATCGCCTGTCCCACCAGCGGTGACTGCAGCAACGCCTGTTCGGCCGCACTGAACGTCATGGTGCCGGTCAGCGGCGCCAGCCACTGAGCTACTGCTTTGTCACGCTGCGCATTTGCCGGCAGGCCGCGCCAGTCGATATTTGCATCCACCAACACCGGTCCATTGCGGGACTGCACCGCCAGCTGTTGCTGTAACTGCAGCGGCCGCTGCATATCCCGCGGCCAGTCGCGCGTGGCTGCCGGTAACAGGGCGCGTAGATAGTGCACCAGATCTGCGGCATGGATCTGCGGCAGAGTCATTTGCTGTTGCAAGGACGTGATCGGCGTGGCGGACTGCACCTCCGGCAGCTGCAGATCGGAGACCAGCTTGACCGCGCCACCAGCCAGCTGCTGTATGGTGAGTTGCAGGCTTATGTCATGCAGCTCCAGCGGGCCGGAATCCGACTCGGCCCGCAGCAGCGGCAGCCTGAGCTTCGCTTCTCCGCCTTGCCCGGGTATGTACTGGAATTCGCCGCTGACGGATTTGGTGAACAGTGTTTCCAGCCCGCCCCGAGTCTGGCGCAGGGTGCCCAGCTCCACCGAGCCCGTCAGTAGTGCACCGCTGTAGTCGGTCTCAATCAGAATCTCGCCACCGTCGAACGTCGTCTTGCCATACTGATTGCTGTGCGTGAACGGCTCGAGGCGCAGGTAATTGATCACGCGGTTGTCCGCCTTGACCAGCGATTCGAGTACCAGCGGACTCTGCTCCAGGCGGCCGTAGATGTTTTCCAGTTGCGCGCGCAGCTGTGGAGCCAACTGCTCGAGGGACAGGCGGGTCTCGCTGTACACGACACCCAGGCGCGGACCGCGCGCGGTGAAGAGCAGTGGCCCATGCTGGATAGCGGTGTGTAATTCGGTCTCGCCATCCTCACTGGTAAATTCGGTGCTGGCGCGGGCTCCGAACCAGCCGCGTTGATACTGCTCGATACTTCCGCCCTGCAGCCTGCCAAACTGTTGCTTCCAGATTTCTTCCACTTTCGGCCCGATAAACCCGGGCGCCGCAAGTGCAGCCGCTACTGCCAGGCCGAGCAGGGTAAAAAAAGATATCCGCAGTAATTTCATGGCGAAACAGTTCGATTCGAAAGACTTTCGCCGATCTTAACAGATTCTCTGTAACAGAGCCCCGCAGGGCGGCGGGCAGAGAGGCGACCGTCGGCCGCCTCTGAGGACGGGAAAAATATCAGGCCGGCGCCAGCGCGCGGGCCACGCGGGAATTGCTCTCGCGTCCGAGCTCGGCAGATATGAAGTTACCGGCCTCGACGAGCAGATTCAGGTCCACGCCGGTTTCGATACCGAGACCGTTCAGCAGGTAAAGTACATCCTCACTGGCCACATTGCCCGACGCACCCCTGGCATAGGGGCAGCCGCCGAGGCCGGCCACTGCGGAATCGACCACGGCGATACCCATCTGCAATGCCGCGTAAATATTGGCGAGCGCCTGGCCGTAGGTGTCGTGGAAGTGCACCGCCAGTTTTTCCACCGGCACCCGCGCGGACACCTGTTCGATCATGCGTTTCGCCGCTTCCGGCGTGCCGACACCGATCGTATCGCCAAGGGAAATTTCATAGCAGCCCATATCCAGCAGGGCGCCACTCACCTCCGCCACCTTGGCCGGGTCTATCTCGCCCTCGTAGGGGCAGCCAAGAACGCAGGACACGTAACCGCGCACCGGGATGCCGTCTTGTCGTGCCTGTTCAATCAATGGCCGGAAACGCTCTAGGCTCTCGGCGATGGTGCAGTTGATATTTTTTTGCGTGAAGGCTTCGGAGGCCGCGCCGAACACTGCCACTTCGTCGGCCTTGGCCGCCAGCGCGCGCTCATAGCCCTTCATGTTCGGTGTCAGCGCGCTGTAGACGACGCCGGGCCTGCGCTGGATTCCGGCAAGCACTTCCTCGCTCGCCGCCATCTGCGGCACCCACTTCGGGCTGACAAAACTACCCGCCTCGATGACCGGCAGGCCGGCTGCAGCGAGCCGATCGATCAGCGCAATGCGGGTTGCCACCGAAATGGGCTGCTTTTCGTTCTGCAGGCCGTCGCGCGGGCCCACTTCGACCATTTTCACTTTCTGGGGAAGCTGCATTGTTACTCCTCCGCGGCAAAATCAATCAGCAGGCTGCCGCCGTCTACCAGCTCGCCCTCGGCACAGAAAAATTGCTGCACGGTACCGGCAGCCGGCGCGCGCAGCGTGTGCTCCATTTTCATTGCCTCCATCACCAGCAGCGGCTGATCCTTTTCCACCTGAGCACCCGGCTCGACCAGCAGTGCAATGATGGTGCCGTTCATCGGCGCTTCCAGGCCATGGGCCTGATCACCGCTTTCCCCGAGATCCGGTGGCAGCAGCCTGAACTCAACCTGAGTGCCGTCGATAAAAATCGAGCCGCCATGCTCGGTGTCGACACTGGAAAAATTCAACCGGCGACCGTCCACCAGCGCCAGTTCGCGCCCGGGCAGCACGCGGATTTCGCCGCTCTTCTCGTCCCCGTCGAGGGTGTCGCACTGCCACTGCACACTGCCGCCCCGGGCGACGAAGGTGATCTCCGCATGCTGGCCGCGGTACTCGACATTGTGCGCGCGCCTGGCGGCGAGGCCGGAGCGCCAGTTGTCGCCGCTGTGCCACGGAGAATACGGATCGGCGGCCGGCGCGCTGGCGCGCAGGTCGTGAATTTCACGCTGGTTCAGGTAACCGGCAATGGCGGCGCATTTCAGCGGCGTCAGCTGCTGCTCCTGCTGCAGGATTTCCGCCTCGTAGTCCTCGATGAAATGCGTCGACACGCGGCCGCCGGCAAAGGCCTTGTGGTTGATGACCCGGCGCAGGAACTCGATATTGTGGCGGACACCGGCGATCTGGTATTCCTGCAGCGCGCGATCCAGTTTTGCCAGCGCCTCCTTGCGCGTGCGACCGTGGCAGATCAGCTTCGCGATCATCGGATCGTAGTGCACGCTGATTTCATCGCCGCTCTGCACACCGGTATCGACGCGCACACTCTCACTCTCTTGCGGCGGGCGGTGACGCACCAGCTTACCGGTGGCCGGCAGGAAATCGTTGTCCGGGTCCTCGGCATAGATGCGCACTTCCAGCGCGTGGCCGAGGATGTGCAGATCGTCCTGGCGCAGTGGCAGTGGCTCGCCGGCGGCGACCGCCAGCTGCCAGGCCACCAGGTCCTGGCCAGTGATCATTTCGGTCACCGGGTGCTCCACCTGCAGGCGGGTGTTCATTTCCATGAAATAGAAAGCACCGCTGGCATCCAGCAGGAATTCCACCGTGCCGGCGCCCACGTAGCCGATCGCGTGCGCCGCGCGCAGTGCCGCCTCACCCATGCGTGCGCGCAGGTCTTCACTGAGCCCCGGCGCCGGAGCTTCTTCCACCACTTTCTGGTGGCGGCGCTGCACCGAGCAGTCGCGTTCGAACAGGTAGACACCATTGCCCTGCTGGTCGCAGAACACCTGGATCTCGACGTGCCGCGGGCTGACCACATAGCGCTCCAGCAGCATCAGGTCATCGCCGAATGCATTCATGGCCTCGCGCTTGGCCGCTTCCAGGGCGCTGTGGAATTCGCTCGGGCTGTCGACGCGGCGCATGCCCTTGCCACCACCGCCGGCAGCGGCCTTCAGCAGTATCGGATAGCCGATGCGCTGCGCGTGGCCCTCGAGAATATCCGCGTCCTGGTTGTTGCCGTGGTAACCGGGCACCAGCGGCACCTTGGCCTCCTCCATGATGCGTTTGGCCGCGGACTTGGAGCCCATCGCATCGATGGCACCGGTGGGCGGGCCAACAAAGATAATGCCGGCAGTGTCGCAGGCGCGGCAGAATTCGGCATTTTCCGACAGGAAGCCGTAACCCGGGTGTATCGCATCGGCGCCGGTGCGCTTGGCGGCATCGAGCACCTTTTCAATATCCAGATAGGAATCCTTGGCCGGCGCCGGGCCCAGGTGCACGGCCTCATCGGCCAGCTGCACGTGCAGGGCATCGGCATCCGCGTCGGAATAGACCGCTACGGTCGCCACACCCAGTCGGCGGGCGGTCTTGATGATGCGGCAGGCAATCTCGCCGCGGTTGGCAATTAACAGTTTGCGAATCATAAGAAACCTGAAAATTATTCGTCGCTGCTATTCATCCACTGGGGGGCGCGCTTTTCGAGGAATGCGCTGAGGCCTTCCTGTCCCTCCGGCGACACGCGCACCGCGGCAATCAGTGCACTGGTCTGCCCCTGCAGTTCCTCGTTGATCACGCGGTTGGACATCGACATCGCCAGTTGCTTGGCCATGGCGACAGCCCGCGGACCGTTGTCGGTAATCGCGTTCACCAGCTGCTGTACCGTCAGATCCAGATCGCCCTCGGCGCAGACTTCCGACACCAGGCCGATCTGCTGCGCGCGCTCGGCAGAGAAACGCTCGGCGGTGACGAAATAGCGGCGCGCGTGGCGGGCACCTATGGCATTGATGACATAGGGGCTGATCGTCGCCGGCAGCAATCCGATCTTCACTTCCGACAGGCAGAAACTGGCGCGCTCGCTCGCCACCGCCATATCGCAGCAGCTGACCAGGCCGACGGCGCCGCCGAAGGCCGCGCCCTGCACCCGCGCAATGGTCGGGGCCGGGAAGGTGTCCAGTTTGTGCAGCATGGCGGCCAGCGCTGCGGCGTCGCGGCGATTCTCCTCCTCGGAGTAGTTCGCCATGCGCTTCATCCAGTTCAGGTCCGCGCCGGCGGAAAAGCTCTTGCCTTCGGACGCCAGCACCAGTGCCCGCACCTCCGGATCCTGGCCGAGGCGGTCAAACGTCTCGCCCAGTTCGCGAATCAGCTCATCGTCGAAGGCATTGTGAATTTCCGGTCGGTTCAGCGTGACCGTGGCCACGCCTTCGCTGTCGATTTCGCACAGCATTTTGTCGCTCATAATGGATTCCTTAATTTCGGGCGCCGTCTGCTCTTTCTCATTGGAACCGCACGCGGCGGCTCCTGCGAACTATTTTCCGCCTTACATGCGGAAAACACCGAACCTGGTTTCCTGCGGTTCCTTGTGGCTGGCGGCGGCCAGGCACAGGCCGAGCACGCGGCGGGTATCCGCCGGATCGATGACACCGTCGTCCCACAGGCGCGCCGACGCATAGTAGGGATGCCCCTGGTGCTCGTAATCGTCGACGATCGGCTGGCGGAACGCCTGCTCTTCCTCGTTACTCCAGGATTCGCCGCGCGCTTCCATCTGGTCGCGCTTCACCTGCGCGAGCACACCGGCGGCCTGCTCACCGCCCATTACCGAAATGCGCGCATTCGGCCACATAAACAGGAAGTTCGGATCGTAGGCGCGCCCGCACATGCCGTAGTTGCCGGCGCCGAAGGAACCGCCGATCAGAATGGTGATCTTCGGCACCTTGGCGGTGGCCACCGCGGTTACCATCTTGGCACCGTGCTTGGCGATACCACCGGCCTCGTACTGCTTGCCCACCATGAAGCCGGTGATGTTCTGCAGGAATACCAGCGGAATATTGCGCTGGGCACACAGCTCGATAAAGTGCGCGCCCTTTTGTGCACTCTCGGCGAACAGGATGCCGTTGTTGGCGACGATCCCCACCGGGTAACCGTGAATGCGCGCGAAACCGGTCACCAGTGTTGTGCCGTAGAGCGCCTTAAATTCATCAAACTCGGAGCCGTCGACGGTGCGGGCGATGATCTCGCGCACATCGTAGGGCTGGCGGGAATCCTGCGGCACCACGCCGTAGATTTCCTCCGGCGGATAGATCGGCTCGATCGGCTGTTGGATATCCAGGCCCGGATGCTTGATGCGGTTCAGCCGCGCCACCGAGCGCCGTGCCAGTTGCAGCGCGTGCACGTCGTTGTTCGCGTAATGGTCGGAGACCCCGGAGGTGCGGCAGTGCACCTCGGCGCCACCCAGCTCCTCCGCGGACACCTCCTCACCGGTGGCGGCCTTCACCAGCGGCGGGCCGGCGAGGAAGATGGTGGCCTGCTCCTTCACCATGATGGATTCGTCGGCCATCGCCGGCACATAGGCGCCACCGGCGGTGCAGCTGCCCATGACCACGGCAATCTGCGGAATGTTTTGCGCCGACAGGTTGGCCTGATTGAAGAAGATGCGGCCGAAGTGCTCGCGGTCCGGGAACACATCGTCCTGGCGCGGCAGGTTGGCACCACCGGAATCCACCAGGTAGATACACGGCAGGTTGTTCTGCTCGGCAATCGCCTGCGCGCGCAGGTGTTTTTTCACCGTCAGCGGATAATAGGTGCCGCCCTTTACGGTCGCGTCGTTGGCAACGATCACACACGGCTGACCGGACACGGTACCGATACCGGTGATGATACCGGCCGCCGGCACATCCTCGCCGTACACGTCGTAGGCGGCCAGTTGGGAGAATTCCAGGAATGGGCTGCCCGGATCCAGCAGCGCATCGATGCGATCGCGCGGCAGCAGCTTGCCCCGCGCCAGGTGTTTCTGACGCGCGCGCTCGCCGCCGCCCTGGGCGATGTTTTGCACTTTCTCGCGCAGGTCCGCGACCAGTTTCTGCATGTGCGCGCGGTTATCGGCGAAGGCGGCGTCGCGGGTATTAATCTTGCTCTGAATCTGATTCATAAAAACTTACGAAGTTGATTAGAGATCAGCACGTCAATGCGAAGGTGCTGATACCGGTTTTGGTTTGCGGGACCTTCTGCGACAGGGATGCCGCGGAAGAGTCCCATGGATGGGTTTACGGCGCCCTGCGAACCAGTATTGGTAGCAGTACCGCCGCGGCCCCATCGACAAAGTGCCTCAGCGAGTCTCGCTGAAAAGCTCGCGGCCGATCAGCATGCGGCGGATCTCGGAGGTACCGGCACCGATCTCGTACAACTTGGCGTCGCGCAGCAGGCGGCCGGTGGGGTACTCGTTGATGTAGCCGTTGCCGCCCAGGGTCTGGATGGCCTGCAACGCCATCTGCGTGGCGCGCTCGGCGGTAAACAGGATCACCGCAGCGGAGTCCTTGCGCGAGTCTTCGCCGCGATCGCAGGCCTTGGCCACCGCGTAGAGATAGGCGCGGCTCGCGTTCAGGTCCGCATACATGTCGGCGAGCTTGCCCTGCATCAGCTGGAATTCGCCAATGGCCTTGCCGAACTGTTTGCGCTCGTGCACGTAGGGCACCACCACGTCCAGGCACGCCTGCATGATGCCGACCGGGCCACCGGACAGGATCGTGCGCTCATAGTCGAGGCCGCTCATCAGCACGCGCACGCCGCCGTTCAGCTCGCCGAGAATGTTTTCTTCCGGCACCTCGCAATCCTCGAACACCAGTTCGCAGGTGTTGGAGCCGCGCATACCCAGTTTGTCGAGCTTCTGCGCCTGGGAAAACCCCTTGAAGCCGCGCTCGACGATAAATGCGGTGATGCCACCGGAGCTGACGCCCGGCTCGGTGCGCGCGTAGATCACATAGGTATTGGCGTCGGGGCCGTTTGTGATCCACATCTTGTTGCCGTTCAGGATGAAGCGATCGCCCTTCTTCTCGGCGCGCAGCTGCAGGCTGACCACGTCGGAACCGGAGTTGGGTTCGCTCATCGCCAGCGCACCGACATGCTCACCGGAACACAGCTTGGGCAGGTACTTGGCCTTCTGCTCGGGCGTGCCGTTCTTGCGAATCTGGTTCACACACAGGTTCGAGTGGGCCCCGTAGGACAGGCCGACCGACGCGGAGGCGCGGGAGATTTCCTCCATCGCCACCGCGTGGGCCAGGTAGCCCATGTTGGAACCGCCGTACTCTTCTTCCACGGTCATGCCGAGCAGGCCCAGCTCGCCGAATTTTTTCCACATATCGGCGGGGAACAGGTTGTCCTCATCGATCTGCGCCGCGCGCGGTGCCAGTTCCGCCTGGCAGAACTTGTAGACCATGTCGCGCAGCATATCGATCTCTTCACCGAGGTCGAAATTCAGGGTTGGGTAGGAGGTGTTCATAGCGACTCCGTTACTGTTTTTTCACTCTTCGCCTTGTGGGCGCAATTCGGGGTTCGGGGCGGCCGCGGGTATCGGGGCCTTCGTATCTCAATTCCGTCAGCTGTCGATGTTCAGCTGCAGGGCGGTGCGGGCACGCGCCTCCGCGTCGTCCAGCTCGCCCATCAGGCTCTCGATATCGCGCAACTGCTGCTGCAGCTGCGCGCGCTTCTGTTCTATGTGCAGCAGCAGCCGCTGCAGCTGTTCCACGTTGCCGTGCGCCGGGTCGTACATGTCGATGATTTCCCGGCTCTCGTCGAGGGAGAAACCCAGCCGTTTGCCGCGCAGTATCAATTTCAGCCGCACCCGGTCTTCCGGACTGTAGATGCGGGTCTGGCCGCGTCGCGCCGGGCACAGCAGCCCCTTGTCTTCGTAGAAGCGGATGGCGCGGGTCGTGATATCAAACTCCCGCGCCAGCTCGGAAATGCTGTAGCTGGAGGGCTCTGCGGGGCTGTCTTTGGCTTTCATGGCAACTTCCTCTGAACGCGCAAAAGACTAGCAGGAGTTTACGTTAACGTAAACGTAAGCTTTATGACAAAAATTGACCCTCACCCGATGACTGGTCACCGAGTGAGAGAATGCGCTACAGGGGGGAGTTTAGGCGTTCAGCAGCTGATGCAACTGATTGTCGAGCAGTTTCTGATAAGTCGGCACCAGGCCGGTCACCTCGGCACCCCAGCTGGCACCGTGGTGCTCCACGCGTCCATCGAGAGACTTGTCGTCGAGCAGTTCGGCGTGCAGCGACAGACCGCGGGACTGGGCCAGCAGCTGCTCGCCGGAGAAATCGAACGACTGTGGCCGCGCCGGCACCACTGCCAGCGCCAGCTGCAGCCCGGTGGCGCGGCTGGCGCTGTGCAACTCGCGCAGCAGCAGCCCACAGCAGACAGCGCGGAAGGCCGCGTCCCCGCCGCAGAAGCCGAGTCCCTGCTGTGGGCCGGCGTGCTCGAGCGGGCGCGCATCGTAGATCCGCCGCAGCAGCTGCAACCGCTGCTCCAGCTCCAGTTGCAGTTTCTCCAGCGCGCTGCGGCTGAGCTGGTTGCCCAGCTGCGCCCAGTTCAGCGGCCGGATATAGAGGCCGACGGTAATTTCCGGCTCCGGCGGGGGCGGCGGTGCCGGCCGCGCCTGCACCACCGGCACGCTGCGGCGGGAAGCGGCACCCGCACGCGCAGAGGAACTCGCGCCCGCCGCCAGCGCCGCGGCGGCACTGAACGGCAGCGCAAACACCAGACTCAACAGCAGGCTGGCCCAGGGAAAGGACACTCCACTGCCCGGCAACAGGTGCACGGTGACATTGCCGGCAATACTGTCGTGTAACACCACCGGTGCACTGATGCTCTCGCCGCGCCCGGAGTCGCCGACCTGCGCGAGGGTATTGGACTCCACATCCTGCACGGTGATACCGCTGATCGCCGGCAGCTCCAGCAGCTGTTGCGTCAGCAGCTGCATACTGATGCGGTCACCGGCGACGATACTCTCGAGGCTCTGGCTGGCGAGGAAAGCCGCCGCCGCCGCCGCCGAGTCCCGGTCGCGCGCTACGGCCGCAGACTTCTGCTGGCCGTAGTAATGGCCCAGGGCGGCACCGCAGAAGAGTCCCAGCACCAGCCAGATGGCCGCTGCCAGCAATTGCTGCTGCGTGCGCTGTGGCAGCCCGGCGATCAGTTCGGGCAGTTTGCGGGAGTTCGAAAAAATGGAGGCAAGCATAGGAAGCCGCTGGGATTGTTGTCGTTGTAGGAATGGAGGTGATTTTAGCGAAGAATGCGCCACGAGCTATAATGCGCCCCCAACTTTCTCAAACAGCAGGGAGCAGCGCCATGGGCGACCAGCCGACCTCTCAAGAATTCCACCTGCCCCTGGCACAGATCACGCAGACGCCGCTCGACTGCCCCCTGCGCTACCTGGATTTTTCCGGTGACTACGCCCATCTGGGCCTCGAGTATCACGGCGCGGCGCCCTTCGAAGACATCACCAGTTGCGAGCTGGCACCGCCGGCGCGGGAGCCTGCCGCAGTAACCACCCCCTGGTGCGTGACCATGCTGGCTCCCGCCGCCCGCCTGGCGCAGTTACAGGAGCTGCTGAGGTTTTTCGCCGCGCACGATTGGTCGGTGCGCGCCGTCGACACACTGGCGCAGCGCCGCGATCGCACGGTACTGCGCTTCCAGCTCGACGCGGAGCTCGAGTTTGCCGCCGCCAAACACGCCTGCCTGCAACTGGCGGAAAAAATCGATGCGGACCTGGTGCTGCAACCGGGCAGCAGCCAGCGGGTGCCGGCACTGGCCGGCTTCGACATGGATTCGACGCTGATCGATGCCGAGGTCATCGACGAACTGGCGAAGATCACCGGCATCGGCGAACAGGTGGCCGCGATCACCGAGGCAGCCATGCGCGGCGAGCTGGATTTCCGCCAAAGTTTCAAGAAGCGCATGGCGCTGTTGCGGGGCTTCTCCGAACAGCGACTGGCGGAGATCGCCACGCAGTTGCCGCTAAAGGAAGGCGCTAAGGAACTACTCAGTGCACTGCGTGCACTCGGTTGCAAGACCGCGATTCTGTCCGGCGGCTTCACCTATTTTGCCGATTACCTGCAGCGCGAGCAGCTGCCAGTGGACTTCGTGCACGCCAACCAGCTCGAGTTCGAACACGGCGCTCTGACCGGCGGGGTGATCGAACCGATCGTCGATGGTATGCGCAAGCGGGCACTGCTACAGCAGATGGCGGATCAGATGGGACTGGATCTCGGGCAGGTGGTCGCGGTTGGCGACGGCGCCAACGATATTCCAATGCTGAACCTCGGCGCCCTGGGGATCGCTATCCACCCCAAACCCAAGGTGCGCCTGGAAGCGCCACAGTCGATTGAGCGTTTCGGCCTGGATGCAGCGCTGTACCTGTTTGGACTCAACGATCGGCAGATAGAAGAGCTGGGGTAGCAGCACGGCCCTCCCCTGCTCGGTAACTCTCCGCACCATGTGCGGCCCGCTGCCTCAGGCTCTGGCGGGTCACGCCATCGCGTGGGGGAATGGTAGCGGACGGGACTTGTTGTTGTCGGTGCACACACTGATGCCGCCGCTGCAACTGACCGTCAGCAGGGCCAGCAACAGCAACATGAATATCCGTTTCGCCATGAGAATTTCCCTTCGTTAGCACCGGTTTTTATCGGACTGCAGATTACGCAATGGGTTCGGCGGTGAACAGTCGGCGGTTGAATATCCCGCCAGTAAATTGGCGGCGCGTGACAGCGGCGGAAAAACTATGCTCACAGAGAGCACCCGCGGAAGATCGCCGATTCAATGCCAGCCCCAAGCACAAATAGCGACACCTCCCTGCAGGAAACCCTAGGCGCCCTGCACCAACCCCTGCGCGGCCGGGACGACCTGAGCCCGCTGGTCGAACAACTGGCTGACGCCCGCATCGTCATGCTCGGCGAGGCCTCCCACGGCACCTCCGAATTCTATGTCTGGCGGGCGGCAATCAGCCGCCGGCTGATCGAAGAGCACGGTTTCAGTTTTATCGCCGTCGAGGGCGACTGGCCCGACTGCTATCGCGTTAACCGCTACGTCAAAGCCTACCCGCAGTCCGGTGACCATGCGGAGAGCGTGCTGCGCGGTTTTGACCGCTGGCCGACCTGGATGTGGGCCAACTGGGAGATGGTTGCCTTCACCGAGTGGCTGCGCAAACACAATGCCCGCGCCGACGGCCAGCCGGTTGGCTTCTACGGTCTGGACGTCTACAGCCTGTGGGAATCGCTGGACGCGATCGTGCGGCACCTGCAACACAACGACCCGCAGTCGATGCCAGTGGCCGAGCGGGTAGTCAACTGCTTCCAGCCCTATGGCCGCGACGAACAGCGCTACGCCCGGCATACCGCCGTGTCCCATCACGATTGTGCCGACGAAGTAACCCGTCTGCTGCTGCGGCTGGCGCATACTCACCCCCACTTCGATGCCGACCCCGAGGGCGACTTCGATGCCGAGCAGAACGCCCATGTGATGGTCAGTGCCGAGCGCTATTACCGCACGATGATGATGGGCGGCGCCGGCTCCTGGAACCTGCGCGACACCCATATGATGGAGACACTGGACCGCCTGATGCAGCACCACGGCGCCGGCGCCAAGGCCATCGTCTGGGCGCACAATACCCATATCGGCGACGCCCGCGCCACCGATATGCTGGCGGATGGAATGCATAACATCGGCCAGCTGGCGCGGGAGCAGTGGAGTGCCGAGCGGGTGCGACTGGTGGGCTTCGGCAGCCATCGCGGCAGCGTCATTGCCGGCCACCGCTGGGGCGCGGCGATGCAGAAGTTGCCGCTGCCGGCGGCCCCGGACGACAGCTGGGAAGGCGCCATTCACCGCGCCCGTGGCAAGGACGGGATTTTACTGCTGGATGCAGAGCGGCCGGATCCCGACCTGCTTCAGGCGCGCGGACATCGCGCCGTCGGCGTGGTCTACGACCCGGAATGGGAACGGGGCAACTATGTGCCGACCGAACTGGCACGGCGCTACGATGCGTTCATCCATCTGGAGGAAACCCGCGCGCTGCATCCCCTGCATATCGAGGCGTCGCGGGCCGCGACACCACCGGATACCTATCCGTGGGGATTCTGACGCCTGAAGATTTCTCGCAAAAAAATGCCTTCACCCCGCACCGCGGCGAAGTGAAGGCATTGTGTGGAGAAGACGCGAAGATCAGCCTTTGTCTTCGCCGTAAATCACCCAGCTATTCACTTTCACTGACAGCGGGTGGTAACCCGGTTTGGCTTCTTCAAAGATGCGCACAGCCAGATCCTTCTGCCCGGTTTCGACCAGATTACGGTACAGCGGGCGCAGGAACTTGTTGCGACCGATACTGGTCAGGAACTCCTCCAGACGCGGGTAGGCGGGCTGATACTGGTTGCGCACCGCGATCATCAACCAGCTGAACGCGATCTCGTTGTTCGTCGACTCGGTCAGGCCGAATGCGCTGTCCAGCTCCTTCAGCTGCTCGTCGCTCAGTTTTTCCGGCATGCCGTCGAGGAAATATTTCCACTGGTGGAAAGTCCAGTTACTGGTGTCGATATCCTTCGCCGCAATCTCGCCGTCAAGCCACTGCTGGCGCACCGGATCCAGCTTCGTAAAGGCATCGGACTGCGGATGCGGCGCGCCCTCCGGAATGCCCGGCTCGTAGATCCACTCGTGAATACGCTCGGCATCCAGCTTGTCCGGGTACTGCTTCAGCAGCGTCTCATTCAGGTACTTCACGAAATCTTCTGTGTTAATACTCTGGAATGAGAAATGGTTGAAGTAATCCAACAGGAACTGGTCAAAGTTTTCGCGACCGACTTTCTGCTCCAGTTCGTACAGGAACAGCGAGCCCTTCTCGTAGGGAATATCGGAAAAGACCTCGTCCGGATCGCGGCCGCGCGTATTGACCGCCAGTATCTCATCGCTGTCCGGCCTGTCCTCCAGCGTCGCCTGCAGATCGTCGTAGCCCAGCGCCATCTCCATTTTGTAGCGCTCGTCACCGTAGACGTTCTGCATGATGCGGTTGGTCAGGTAGGTGGTGAAGCCCTCGTTCAGCCACAGGTCGCGCCAGCTGGAATTGGTCACCAGGTTACCGGACCAGGAATGCGCCAGTTCGTGGGCGATCAGCGCCACCAGGCTCTTGTCCCCGGCGATCACGGTCGGGGTGATAAAGCTCAGGCGCGGGTTTTCCATACCGCCGAACGGGAAGCTCGGCGGCAGGATCAGCAGGTCGTAGCGATCCCAGCGATAGGGGCCGTAGACTTCCTCGGTGGCCTCGAGCATGGACTCGGTATCGGCAAACTCGGCGGCCGCGTCATCCAGCAGTGACGGCTCGGCATAGACGCCGGTGCGCTCGCCCATCGGTTTGAACTCCAGGTCGCCGACCGCCAGCGCGATCAGGTAGGACGGAATCGGCTGCGGCATCTCAAACTCGTAGACGCCGTCCTTTTCCGCCTGCGGATCGTTGTTCGCGCTCATCACCGCGCGCAGTTCTTTCGGCGTGCGGATGGTCGCGTTGTAAGTGATGCGAACTTTCGGCGAGTCCTGCAGCGGTACGAAACTGCGCGCGTGAATTGCCTGCGCCTGGGTGAACAGGAACGGGTGCTCCTTGCCGGCGGTCTGCTGCGGCTCCAGCCACTGTACGCCGGACGCGTCCGGGGAGGTGCGGTACTGGATCGCCACGCGGGTGGCGTTCTTGGGCAGGTTGATCTTCAGGGGCGTACCCAGGTGATCGTCCTTCTCGCCCATGGAGAATTTCACCGGTTCCAGCTTGTCGCCGTGACCGGCGCGTACGGCTTCGATGTCCAGCCCGCGGGTATCGAGGATCAGCGGCGGGTTCTTGTCATTCAGGCGCTTGACCTGCAACTGGGCCTCGCCCTCGAGTATCTTGCGCGAGAAGTCGACGGTCAGGTCCAGGTCGAGATGCTGCACCCGGTAATCATCGGTATTGGCGAAAGAGTGGTAATCGACACCGGATTGCGGTGTCTTGTCTGCGGCAGCTTGCTGCGCAGTGTCAGCGGCTTGCGGCGCGACGGCCGTCTCGCTCTTTGCCTGCGGCGCGGAAGTCGGTTCAGATTTTGAGCAACCGCCGGCCAGGGCGAGGGCGCCGACAAAAAGACTGGTACAGAGTAAGCGGGGCAACATGGGATGGCTCCAAAAGTATTCTGCTTATTAATTCGCGGCACAGGATACAGGAGCATCGCACAATGATGAATGACTCTGCCAATAGCAGCCGACTGCGGCGCGGGCATCGACCGCACGATTTGGCGCACTCGGATAGCGCGCAAGCGGTGAAATACCGCGGGATGGGAAACGGATGGGCGGGAAATTAACGCGGACATCCCTGTCCGGCAAACGGATCTAGTCGAGACTGAAATCGAAGCTCATCTCTTCCGCCGGAGCCTGTACATAGTAGCCCTGGATATAGTCGGTGCCCGTCTGCCACAGGGTCGGCAACATGCTGGCCTGTTCGATGTGTGGCACGATTACCCTGGTGCTGGCTTGGCCCAATTGCTTGACCAGGTTGGCCAGGGTCTCGCTGCTCTCGCCCTCGTCCTGCACCTCGCGCACGAAAGACGGATCCACCTTGGCAATATCCACCTTTACGTGCTCCAGCGCCTTGAACGGATTCAGTCCGGTGCCGAAGTGGCACACGGCCACGCGACAGCCCAGTTCCTGCACCTGCTTGGTGAAGTCGCGGGCGGCGTGCAGATTGCTGGTGATATCCTCCTGGCGCAGCTGGAACACCACCGCCTTCGGCGGTACCTTGGCCGCCTTGAAGGCCACCCCCAGCCACGCCGGCAGGCCGCTGTCGGTCAGCGACGCGGCGGTGATATGCAGCAGCAGGGATACATCCTTGCCGGCGGCCCGCTCGGCCGCCGCGGCCTTGATCGCCGTCAGAGTCACCCAGCGGTCCATTTTGGTGGCGAGCCCGGCATCGCCCAGCGCTTCCAGGAATGCCAGCGGCGCCAGCTCTTCCTTACCGTCTTTCATGCGCACCAGCACTTCGTACATCTGTTCACCGGTACCCTGCAGACTCAGCACCGGCTGGTAGAGCAGTTTCAGCTTGCCCGCTTCCAGCGCCTGGATCACCCGCGCGCGGTGATAGGTATCGGCATCGCCCTGCTTGCTGCTGTCCGGCTCGTAGAGCGCCACGGCACTGCCTTTCTGGCTCTTCTGCAATGCCTGGTCGTGCGCCTCCAGTGCCTGGTCCAGCACCTTCTGCGCATTGCCGGAAGCCTCACTCAGTAGCGAAATACCCACCGACGCGGTGATCTGCAGCGTCTTGCCGGCGGCGTCGAAGATGGTATCGGAAACTTTCCGCAGGATTTCTTTCGCGCGGTGCTCGGCGCTATCCGGCGTGGTATCCGGGATCAGCAGGCAGAAACTCTCGTCGCCGTAGCGCGCCACTATGTCGCCGCGGCGCAGGCTGGACTGCAGCAGCTCCGCCATTTTCTTCTGCAAGGCGTCGGCTCCGGCCACCCCGACGACTTTCTGCACGGTGTCTTCGAAGCGATCGATCTCGATAAACATCAGGCCGCCGGTGCGCTGGGAACCTGCAGCGGCCTGAATCGCAGAGCCGAGCAGCTGCAGAAAGTGCTGGCGGTTATAGAGACCGGTAAGTGGATCGCGGTTTTTGATATCGCTGAGCTGCGCTTCCAGCTGCTCGGTGTCGCCACCGCGGGCGGCGATGCGCACCTGCAGGCAGCGCTCCTCGTCGTAGACGGTGGACAACACCTCGGCGCGGGTGGGCAGCGGGCTTCCGGAGGCGGTCTTGGCGGTGAACTTCCACTCTTGCGCCTCGACTTCATTGTTGTCGAAGGCACACTGTTTCAGGAACTCCCTCGCATCCTCCTGCTCGCCTTCGGTCAGCATGTCGATCAACGGCTGATATTCGACATCCTCGCCACTGCTGTAACCGAAGCGCTCGGCGAAAGAATCATTGGCGTAGACCAACAGACCGTCAGATACGTAGGCGATGGCATCTTTGGAGCTATCCAGCAGCTCCTTGGCGCGCTGCAGCGTGGCGTGGTAGCGACGGTCGTGCTGGCGCGACTGGCGCCGGTCGGCGAGCGCGGTCATTTCGCGCTGTATCACCAGCAGTAGGTGCTGATCCTCATCGACGGTGACCACGTCCCGTGCGCCCAGCTTCAGCCCCTCGACTACAGGCTGACAGCCGCTGCGTTCGCTCAACAGAATTACCGGCACATCTTTCTGCAATTTGCTGATGGTGCGCAGCGCCGCGGCCGGTGGCACCAGCTTGCTGCCCTCCGCCGCGATCAGCAGGTCCCATGTTTTATCCTGCAGCAACTTGGTCAGCGCCGCCTCACTGGCAACATGTTGCGCCCGGTTCGGGCGGCCGGCGTTGTGCAGCATGCTCACCAGGCGCTGGGCCTCGGAAGGGGTATCGTGGATCAGGAGAAGTCGGATGGTGTCGTTGCTGCTCATTATTTGCTCTTTTACTTATATGCGGCGTACCGCTGCCGCTAACTCGTTAGTTTAGGCGGCGGCGGCGGTCGCATACAAGGGCGCTCAGGGAGCGAGCGCGCGACCCAGGTCACACAAATTCGAAGCGCGCGAAACTTCCGGTGGCAAGTGTCTGCCGCTGGAGTGTGACCGGCTGGGGATCGGATTGCGCCAGCAATTCCACGCTGTCGTGCGACTTGAACAGCGGCACCGGCAATATCAGCGCCGGCTTGTCCTCCGCTGCCGACTTGACCAGCAACCCGGCAATCGGGGCGGACAAGTGCCCGGCGGCGGTATGACGCTGCACCTGCACCGGCATCGACTCGGCGGCCAGTACCTCCACACCGGCACGGCTGTGGTCCGGCAGTGTGTGCTGCCAGCGGACAACGGCCACCTGCCACTTTTCCTGCAGACGAATACCCACCAACTCGCCAATGCGCAGCTTGTCGCTACTGGAAGGCGGCAGGCTGAGCCCGATGCCGCGGCCACTGCAGTTCAGCACATTGGCCACCTGGGGGCGGTAACGCTCGGCAATCCGTTCGGCGCCACCACCGGCGCGCGCCCGCGCCTCCCGGCGCAGACTCGGGGCAGTGGGCAGCACCACATCGTACTCACCGACCGCGCCCCCGGTACGATAATCCACCGACTCCACATCCAGGCGCAGGAGATCCCTGTTCTGTTCGGACGACTGGAAAAATTCCTGCCTGGTTGTGCCGTGGCCGGCCCCGTCCGCACCCAGGTGATGGCAAATGGCGCCGATACCAATAACAAACTCACAGGTCTGCTGCAGGGGGGTGCGGCGCTCGCTGCGCCCGGTTTTGGAGGCCCAGCCATGCCGCAACCTTTCCAGCAGCGGATCGTAACGCCGTTTCATCTGCCGTTCCAACACCCCCAACAGGTTGGTGAGATCCACCTTCCAACCCTGCGGTGCGGTAAAATGCCGCAGATCCACCTTGCAGGAGCCGAGCCGGTTTGCGGGGATCGGCGGCTGGTCGAGCGCCAGCGATGCCAACAGCCCGTTGTCGCGTTCAGTGTAGGCGAACACGATCTGGGCCTCGCGGCTCCAGTCACGGGTCAGCCCCCACAGCTGCTCCTGTTCGCGGCTGTTCAGCTGAGTCGGGTTGGCACTGGCAAACAATGCCGCTTGCAGGTAGGTACCGGCTGTGCAGCTCTTGCTGCGCGGATTCAGTGTATCGCCGACCGTTTTGCCGTCCAGTTTCTGCAACTGGGCCAGCCGTAACAATATCTGCATATTGCGCCAGCAGTGCTGTGGAGTGCCGAGCCCGAACAGCGAGACGACCTGAATCACTCGGGCATAGCTGTCTACGGCGCGCTGCAGGCTGCGCGCGCGCCTGTCGCGCAGCAACAGCGCCAGGCCACTCTCTCCGTCGAGCTGCCGCACCACACCGGCAAATCCTTTACCCAGCTGCTGCAACAGCCGCACCGCGGCGAGTATGGTCTTGCGCAGTTGCGCGGTCTGCGCGTTGGCCATCACCGCGCGCTGAATTGCCATGGCTTCGACACAGGCCACCGTGTACTCGCGCAGCAGATCGAGCATGCCCAGGCGCTTGCTGGCGGGAGCCTGCCACACCGCGACCTCGTCAATCAGGGTGGACAACAGTCCGGCCAGGCGCAGCTGGTCGGCGGGCTGGTAGGGTTGCAGATCGTATTGCTCCAGCCAGCTGAACAGTTGCCGCTCAGTGGCGCAACCACAGCTGAGTTCCGGCAGCGATTGGGCCGGCAACTGGAGTATGGCGAAGAGTTTTTGTTGGGCCTCGGCGGCCGTGGCGGCAGCCACTTCTTGAACAGCGTCCTGCATTGCGATGAACCATCCCTCGGTTTGCAAGCAGTATATGAAGCGGGCTTTTACGTGAACAAGTTCAGCGGGTTGATTTTGGCGCCGAAATTGCGACCTGTGTCATCTAAAAGATCGACGCCTATAGCTACTTTTAGCTACCAATGGGTGACTTTGATGACATTCCGGGAATTTCTCGCACCAGCTTTGGTACCAGATAACCCGGCAGGCGCCGGCGCAACTGCTCAACCAGCGCGAGCGCGCGATCGTCGTCCACATCGAAATGGGCGGCGCCCTGCACACGGTCCAGCTGGTGCAGGTAATACGGCAGCACGCCGGCAGCAAACAGCGCCTCACTGAGATCCTCCAGCGCCTCGACACGGTCATTCACCCCCCTCAGCAGCACCGCCTGATTCAGCAGCGTCACACCGGCAGCGCGCAGTCTGGCCAGGGCCGCGCGCACCTCGCCATCGATTTCGTTGGCGTGGTTGCAGTGCAGTACCAGTACCGGCCGCAGACGCGAGCCGGTCAGCCAGGCGAGCAGCTCGTCGGTAATGCGACTCGGCGCGACGATCGGCAGGCGGCTGTGCACGCGCAGCTTGTCCAGTTGCGGAATCTCTGCCAATTGCTCCGCCAGCCAGCCGAGCTGGCGATCGTTCAGTACCAGCGGATCGCCACCGCTCAGAATGACCTCGCGAAGCTCGGACCGCGCGCGAATGTACTCCAGTGCCGCCCGCCACTGGCTGCGGTTCAGGTGATTATCGCCGTACGGAAACTGGCGGCGGAAACAGTAACGGCAATTGACCGCACACTGGCCGGCGGCGATCAGCAACAGGCGACCGCGGTATTTGTGCACCACCCCCGGCACCGGGTTGGCCGCCGCCTCCTCCAGGGGATCGGCGCTGAAGCCGGGACTCGGGCGCAATTCCGGCGCGCCCGGCAACACCTGCAGCAGCAACGGGTCCTGCGGGTCGCCGGGGCGTATACGCTTGAGGAAGGGGCGCGGCACGCGCAGGGCAAAATCGCCGCTGGCCCGCAGTGCGTCCGGCAGCTGATGCGGGTCCAGCCCCAGCAACTCGATCAGCTCCGCCGGGTCGGTGACCAGGTCCGCCATCTCGTCCTGCCAGCGGCAGCCGGCACCTTCCGCGGCGCTATCGCGAGCGACTATTTCACTGGTGGCGGAGGCGTGCTGTATCATAGGCGGCAAGTTACGCTGTGGGATGAGGCTGATTCGAGCGCGCAAATTTTAAGCACATCCACAGAAATTAAAAGCTTGTATTGATTTAGAGGAATCCATGGCTAGTTACTCCACCAACGAATTCAAGGGCGGCCTGAAGGTAATGCTCGACGGCGACCCCTGCTCCATCGTGGAAAATGAATTCGTCAAACCCGGCAAGGGCCAGGCGTTCAACCGCGTCAAACTGCGCAACCTGAAGACCGGCCGCGTCTGGGAGCGCACCTTCCGCTCCGGCGAGAGCCTCGAGGCCGCGGATGTCATGGACCGCGAAATGGAGTACCTGTACAACGACGGTGAGTTCTACCACTTCATGGAGCCGGAGACCTTCGAACAGCACCAGGCCAGTGCCGATGCCGTCGGCGACGCCGCCAAGTGGCTGAAGGAGCAGGATGTCTGCACGGTAACCCTGTACAACGGCTCGCCGCTGGCAGTTACCCCGCCGAACCATGTAATCCTGGAAATCACCGACACCGATCCGGGCCTGCGCGGTGATACCGCCCAGGGCGGCACCAAGCCGGCCACACTGTCCACCGGTGCCGTGGTCAAGGTACCCCTGTTCCTGGAAATCGGCGAGACCATCAAGGTCGATACCCGCACCGGCGAATACCTGGGCCGTGCCAAGGAAGACTGATCTTCTCCTCTCGTCTCCCGCAGGAGCGCCCGCTAACAGCGGGCCGCTCCGACCAAGGTCCCCCTACCAATGACTGAGAATTGCTGGCGGCCCTCCGCCTCCGTGGAGGCCCTGCACCGCCGTGGAGCCTTGCTGGCGGACATTCGCCGCTTCTTTGCCGAGCGCGATGTGCTCGAAGTCGAAGTGCCGGTGCTCTCCCGCCGCGCAACCAGTGATCCGCATATCGACTCCATCACCGCGCTGTGCAACGGCGATACCGCCTACCTCGCCACCAGCCCGGAATTCGGTCTCAAGCGCCTGCTCGCCGCCGGTATCGGCGATTGTTACTACCTGGGAAAGGCGTTTCGCGAGGGTGAAGCCGGCGGTCGCCACAATCCCGAATTCACCATGCTGGAATGGTACCGCTGTGGCTGGGACGATCGCCGCCTGATGACAGAGGTCGGCGAACTGCTGAGCCGGGTGCTGAATACTGCCCGGGTGCAGTCGCTGAGCTACCGCGAGCTGTTCCTGCGCGAACTGCAGCTGGACCCGCACACTGCTTCCGAACAGCAACTGCACGACTGTGCGGCGCGCGAGGTGGAGCTCTCGTTTGTGCCGGCGAATCGCGACGAGTGCCTGGATCTGCTGATGAGTCATCGCCTGGAGCCCGCGATGGGCGAAGGCATTACCCTGCTGTACGACTTCCCGGCGAGTCAGGCCGCACTGGCAAAGGTGCTACCGGACGACAGCGGCACGCCGGTGGCACGCCGCTTCGAGGCCTACGTGGGCGGCCTGGAGCTTGCCAACGGCTACTGGGAACTGACCGACGCCGATGAACAGCTGCGCCGCTTCCAGGCGGACCACCGCTACCGCGGCATACACAAACTACACGTCTATCCGTTCGAGGAAAGACTCGTCGCCGCGCTGGAAGCGGGCATGCCCGAGTGCGCGGGTGTGGCGCTGGGGATCGATCGGCTGTTGATGCTGGTGGGCGGCTATACATCCATCGACGAGGTGATTGCCTTCCCGATCGAGCGCGCCTGATTGCCAGTGCCCGCTCAGGGATCGAAACAGTACTGAGCCACTTCGCCGACGGCGAAGAAACCGGCTTCCAGCAGCAGCTCCTGTCGATTGGCTGGCGCCAGTGCCACCGCGTGTTTGTGGTGGCTGTTCAGGGCCTGGCCCACCAGGTGGTAGAAAAGCGCGCGACCGATGCCGCGGCCGCGATAGTCCTCCAGCGTGACCATGTCGTAGAAGCCGAGGGCGTCCGCAGAGGCGAACAGGCAACCGGCTGCCACCGCCTGCCCCTCCAGCTTGCCGAGGAACAGTTTCAGCCGGCTGCGCTTCTGTTCCGGAATGTCCTGCAGCCGCTGGTAGAATTTCTTGATCTGCGATCCTTCGCGCTCACCGTTGTAGACGGAAGCCTGGATCTCACCGTAAATCACCAGCTCCTCGGTGGAGACGGGAGCAAACTCCAGCTTGCCACGCAACGACTCCGGCAGCTCCTCGTCCGCGGCCAGGCGCTGGACCTCCACCGCCATGGCCACCAGCGACTCCCTGCGCTTCAAGCCAAGCTCGGCCAGTTCCGCGTCATCGAGGGATTTGCTTGCGCAGTGCCACAGCGTGAACGGGCTGTGGCGCTCGGCAAAGTAGTCGACGACGAAGCGCTGCAATATGCGCGTCGGCATCACCGCATTCGTCACCGCCTGATTCAAAGTGCGCGACAGCAGGCCGCTGTCGCTGCGCACAACGCCGGTTATTTCTTTCGTGGGATCGGGGTTTAACAGACCGGCACAGTAACTGGCGCGGGACTCCAGATTCCGGTTGACGAGGTTTTTGGCGCTGAGACTGTATTTCATGCCTTCAAGGATAGCTCCGTTTATCCTTTTGCCCGCATGACGCGACGCGAATTCCGCGCCGGGTGGCGACGTGACACCCTGTGCTGCACTGGATCGTCGACAGAGCCCGGCTCAGGGCAGCTGTTTGTCGACCTGTGACAGGGCGCAGTGGTCCATCGACAGCGCCGGTTCGGCGCAGCTGGCCCGGCAGATCACCCGCGCCGGCACCCCGGCCACCAGCTTGTGCGGCGGCACCGATTTCAGCACGACGCTGCCGGATGCGATCTGCGCGCACTCGCCAATTTCGATATTGCCCAAGACCTTGCTGCCGGCGCCGATCAGCACCCCGCGGCGCACTTTCGGGTGGCGGTCGCCACTCTCCTTGCCGGTACCGCCGAGCGTCACCGACTGCATGATCGACACATTGTCCTCCACTACCGCGGTCTCGCCGATCACGATACCGGTGGCGTGGTCCAGCAAAATGCCCTCGCCCAATGTCGCGGCCGGGTGAATATCCACGGCGAAGACCACAGAAATCCGGTGTTGCAGGAACAGCGCCAGCGAGCGGCGCTGCTGCCGCCACAGCCAGTGGGCGACGCGGTAGGCCTGCAACGCGTGAAAGCCCTTGAAATAGAGGAAGGGTTCGTAGAGGGAATTGCAGGCGGAATCCCGCTGGTAGACCGCGCTCAGGTCCGCGCGCGCCGCGTGACCTATCGCCGGATCGCTCTCCAGCGCCTCGTCGATCACTTCGCGGATCAGCAGTGCAGGCGCCACCGCGTTGTCGAGTTTGTTGGCCAGATGAAAACTGAGCGCGGATTCCAGCGAATTGTGATTGAGGATAGTCGCGTGCAGAAAGCTCGCCAGTATCGGCTCGCGTTCCACCTGCTGTGCCACATCGGTGCGAATCTGCTGCCAGAGCGTCGCCGCACTTTGCTCCGTTTGTGTTGCTTCCATTTTGTCACTCCTCCTATTTCGGGCGCCGCCAGCTGCAGGGCGTCTTATCGGCCCTGCCGCGGGTGGCCATCCGGCAGAAAACCTCATCGGTAACTATCTGCCGGATGGCCACCCGCGTCAGCGCCTTGCCTGATACCGGCCGAAACTTTGCGTGCCGTCGCTCTTTCGCTCGTCTTACACCGCTCCGAGGGTCAGCGGCGGCTCCTGCAGTGCCGACTGCTGCTCGCGCAAAGCCAGTATATGCTCGGCCCAGTAGCGCGGCGTATTGAACCAGGGAAATGCCAGCGGGAAAGCCGGGTCCTGCCAGCGCCGCGCCAGCCAGGCGGCGTGATGCATCTGGCGCAGACAGCGCAGCGGCTCGATCAGCTGCAGCTGCTGGGGATCGAAACTGGCAAAGGTCTCGTAGCCCTCGATCACCGCGTCCAGGTAGGCGGTCTGCTCGGCGCGGTTACCGGAAATCAGCATCCAGATATCCTGGATCGCCGGCCCGGTCAGGCAGTCGTCCAGATCCACGAACCAGGGGGTATCGTCGCGCCACAGGAAGTTGCCACTGTGGCAGTCACCGTGCAGGCGCAGCGTCTGCCAGTCGCGCTCAAACAGCGGCGCTATCTGCTCGATGATATGCGCGGTCACCGATGCGTAGGCATCGCGGTTTTCCCGCGGCAGGAAGTCGCCGGCGAGGATAAATTCGCGGCTGTCGATCGCAAAGTGCTGCAGTGTCAGCGCCGGCCGGAACTCGAATGGCTTGGCGCCGCCAATGGCGTGGATGCGCCCGAGCATGGTGCCCACCTGCTCCAGGTGATCGAAGTTGTCCAGCTCCACCTGGCGGCCACCGCGGCGCGGAAATAGCGCGAAGCGGAATCCCTGCGCCTCCATTAGCGTGCGCCCGTCGAATTGCAGCGGTGCGACCACCGGGATTTCGGCCGCCGCGAGTTCGAGGGTGAACTGGTGCTCCTCCAGTATCTGCGCATCGGTCCAGCGACCGGGGCGATAGAACTTCGCGATCAGCGGTTCAGCATCCTCGATGCCCACCTGGTAGACGCGGTTTTCGTAGCTGTTCAGCGGAAAAATACGCGCATCGGAAATCAGGCCCGCGCTTTCGACACAGTCGATAACCGTATCCGGCGTGAGGGCTTCATAGGGGTGGTGACTCTGGGACATGGGGCATTCCGGCGCTTATTGGCCGGCTATGCTACCGCGCCCCCGCCGCCGGGGACAAACAGAGAAGATGGCGCTGCAGTCGAAGTCGCACTCGCAGGCGCTTGCACGGACGGCAAGCACTACTCAACCCGGCCAATATACCGGGGCCGCTGTCGCCGACTGCAAATATATTGCTGCAACAGTCACCTCCGGTGAGAAGCAGTATTATTGCTAGTCAAAGTGATCCGGCACTTTATCCACTTCCTGCGCCCCGCTTGTCCTATGTGCCGCGGTAGCGCATTCTCGCGATCATCCACGAAGTCCCGGCCGCGCTGCGCCGGTTTATCGCTGACAGGGAGCCACAATGTCGAACAGAATTACCGCAGGATTTATCGCCGTGCTTGCCGCGCTAACGATACTGCATGGATGCGAGCGCGAACGGCCTGCGCGGGTCGAAACCGCTGCCAGGGCCCCTGCATCCGGCGCGCTGAAATCGGAGCGCGAGACATTCGAGCGATTCGGCAGTAATTGCCCTGATCGCGACGACTGCTCTTCCGTATCCGTAACCCGCGAGGTCTTCGAGCAGCAGCCCGCCCTGAACAAGATCATCCGCGAGCAGCTATTGGCCCAGTTACAGGGTAATGAGCAGGTTCAGGAAACAACCGACAGCCTGGATGAGATCGCCGACCAGTTTCTCGCAGAAGCGGCGGAGGTAGAGCGGATCAGCAGTGCGCGCTGGCAACTCAGTGGTACCGCCGAACGCGTAGCGCGCCGGGACGACCTGCTCACGGTCGAAATCAAGACCTACCGCTATAGCGGCGGCGCCCACGGCATACCATCGGTGGAATGGCTCAACTGGGATCTGTCCACGGGCGAGCGCCTGTCGCTGCAACAGGTTATCGCCGCGGGCCAACAGGCAAAATTCTGGGAACTGGCCGAGGCGGCGTACCAACGCTGGCTCGATCAGCAGAGCGGTACTGATGCGGAGTATGGCGATACCTGGCCGTTCCAGCGCAGCGAGGATTTTCGTTTTAACGACGACGGCCTCGTATTGCGCTACGGCGTCTATGCGCTGGGCCCCTATGCAATGGGCCCGGTGCAGCTGACGATTCCGTGGCAGGAGTTACGCGGCGTGATACGCGATCGCTACCTGCCGCAGACCCAGTAAAACTCCGGTCAAGCGCGTGACGACGGGTGCACGAAAGAATTATCCCGGCCGCTTCTTCGGCATCAGATACCAGAGCACCGCCGCCACCAGAAACAGCGCCGGTACATCGCCGAGCAAGTTGCTCCGCTCTGTCGGGTCCACCAGCGCCTGCACCAGCATAATGCCGCCGTGTACGATGCTCGACCAGATCGTGAACCAGATCAGGCTGGCGTTGGCGGCGGGATCCCGGGCGGCGAGAATCAGGAATACACCCAGGGTCGCGTAGATACCCATGATCATCTGTTCGTATTCCGGCTGTCGCGGTGTCCAGCCCCAGCCGGACGGGAAGATCCACATCATCATCGGAAAGATACCGACGACAAATATCAGCCCGAAGACGACCAGGAAAACTTTCAGATAGCGGTTGCGAGTTGCAGCGTCCATGAGGTTCTACCTTGATAGGTGGCACTCGTCGGTCAAACGTTTGCCTGCGTATTAGTCTTCCAGGTCCCCCGGGATATGGCAGACCACTTCGATATTGTGCCCGTCCGGATCCAGTACATAGGCCGCGTAGTAATCGGCATGATACTGTTCGCGTACACCCGGCCCACCGTTGTCCTTGCCACCGGCCTCGAGTGCGATGCGGTAAAAGTCGCGTACGGTTTGCCGGTCTTCTGCCCGAAACGCGATATGGATATTCGGCGCGGTACTCTTGCCGCCCTTGATCCACAGGTCCGGCTTGTCGGCCCAGCCGAAGCCGGCCCAGTCGGCGTATTCGAGGATCAGCTCGTAACCCAGCGGCGCCAGCGCCAGCCGGTAAAACTCCTTGCTGCGCTCGTAACTGTGAACATGAACGCCAATATGATCCAACATCGCTGATGTTTCTCCGCCAAAATCGAGTTCAGTAGCACGGTTCGATTTACAGCGTAGTGGATTTTCCCTATGCACACCGCCCCGCTGCGCGGCTGACAAGACAGCAACCGGTAATAAAAAGTCTCCGCCTGTTTTCCCGCTAGCGCTCGCCGCGCCGAGTGCAGACGGTGCCGGGCGAAGAATCACTATCCTGCCGGAGCAGACCATTCTGGTAATCGCAGGTTATTCGATAATCGCGCGCCAGCGGGCCAGCTTCGCGGCGAAGGTCAGCGATGCATGGGCGGGGCTGGTAGACGGCAATCGCTCGGTTGGAATGTTACACAACGGTGACGGCAGATCCGGCAGCACATAACGCCGATACATCTGCTCAGCCTTGGCACCGTTGAAGTAGAGCCGTGTAATCAGCGGGTGCTGCCGGAGGAAGGTGGTGAAGTCGTTCGGCACTATTGACGCCTCCTCAATAGCCGAGTCGAGGCTGCCCGAGCGGGTGCAGGTTTTTAATACATCCCACAGGGCGATGCGATGCTCGATCAGCGCCCTACAGCGTTGCCCGTAGTCGAGTCCGGTGTCCAGCTGCAGCAGCGTTTCAATAATCTTCCAGAAGGCGTTGCGCGGGTGCGCATAGTATTGCTGCGCGCGCAGCGACGCGACACCGGGCATGGATCCGAGGATCAGGTGCGTCGCATCGGCGGCGGCGATCGGGGCAAAACTATGCACGCAGGTCATCGCTTTCTCTCGATTTCGGCCGACGTATGGCATCGGATTCAAGCACGAGCCAGACCAATCTACACAACAAAGTGAGCCTAAATATCTCGCCCGACCCGTGATGCGGCAACAGCTTACCACCGGATCACCCTGTAGGAGGTCAATCATACCGAAATAATATATCGCTGATTTGATTGCAGCGACCGTCTCCGACGGGCATTACCGGCGAAAAACCACTTTATGCTTGACCAAACCTTACAGCAGCTGTATTTTAATTGTTAGTGAGGACTAACAACTACTTTGCTAACACGTTGGCCGGCTCATCGGCCACCGTGTAGCTAGCAACAATAATAGAAATACCTGCAGGGCCAGCCGCCGACCGGCGAACTGTCCCAGCATGAAGTGGCCGAGGTGTATATGAGCCAGATACGACGCTATACCAAATCGTAACACGCGCTTTTTCGTGGAACGTTTGTGCCAGCGTCTGACTGTCAGCGCTGGCTTTTTTATGCTTTAAAGCTATTCCTATTTTTAGTGCGGCCCAGTGCACATTGTCTGGCCGGCATTTGCTGCGACCATCCCGCCCCGCTCAATTTCAACATACTTCGCCTGCATTCATTACCGATACTCATAAAGTGAGTCGGTTACATGCCGTTCCCGGCGCGCATCCATTACGTGACAGAATTACGTGCACAAACGGCGATTTACCGCAAAGCAAAAAAAAACCGGGGACAAGTCCCCGGCAAAGTCAAAAGCGACTACAACACAACATCAGAAGAAATAGTATTTAGCGGTAATGCCAAAGCTCCGGGGCTCCTGGGAATACCCCACTTGTCTGCCGAGGAAGTCCGGGAAGCCGTAAATTTTCGCATCCTCATCGGTCAGGTTTCTGCCCCAGAGTGCCACTTCCCAGACTCCGGCCTGGTCGGCCAGGCCTATGCGGCCGTTCAGGCTACCGTGGCTTTCATTGAGCGCCTTGGGGTCGGCCAGCTGGGAAAAAGACTGGTCTTCCCAAGCATAATCCAGCTGCGTGAACAGATCCCTGTCGCCCAGCGGGATGGTATAGGTCGCCATCGCGTTGTACTGCCACTTCGGCGACTGCGGCAGTTTAGAACCGGCAATCGGCTCAAACAGCGTCAATCCGCGCCGTTCTTTCGTGCCCGGCCCCTTGGTGATTTCGGTATCGAGATACGATGCACCGGCGAAGATATCCAGTCGCTCGGTTGGACGCCAGGTGATGTCAATTTCGGCACCGGACATCTCGGATTCCGGCACGTTCATCAGGGTCTGCGACAGATCGTCCAGCACGACCAGGCTTTGACGATTTTTGTAGTCGGTATGGAAGGTAGCGGCATTGAGCTGCATGGTATTGTCCAGCAGGGTCGCCTTGATACCGAGCTCATAACTGATCAGCTCCTCATCGTCGACATAGCCCAGCGCGCCCGGCTGCGTGACCGCAAAGCCGTAGTGACGGCCGCCCTTGTAACCGCTAGCCACCGAGGTATACAGCAGCAGATTGTCGGTGGGTGTGTAGTCCAGTGCCAGCCGGCCACTCACATTGTCGGATCGATTGGACTCCGACACGCTATCGAGAACGGTGCCGGTCGGCGCGAAGGCAAAAGCGCCGATGCCACTCAGGCCAGCGTCGAGAATGTTGTGTGGATCAATATCGGTGTTATCGGTTACTGAACCCTCGTAGTCGATCTTATCGTCGGAGTAGCGTACGCCGGCGGTCAGCTTGAACTCGTCACTGAGCTGGGTTTCGGTGTGCAGATAGGCACCCAGCGACTGAGTCCGCTGCTCTGACGCCGTATCGATCGCACCCGAGGCTGTACCCAGCGGGGCGCCCACGAACAGATCTACGGTGTTGCGCAGCAGCACCGCGGTAGCACCACTGTATTCCTCTTGTGATGCAGTCAGGCCGGCAATCCAGCTCAGGTTGCCATCGCTATTCGAGGTAAGGCGAAACTCCTGGGAAGTCTGGTTCACCTGTGCATCGGGGGTGTTGTCATTGAGTTCCAGCACGTCGCCATCGACATTGTCGAAAACACTGCGATCGTATTTGTCATAGGCGGTGACCGAGGTCAACGTAAAGGCATCGAAATCAATGTTGGCGATAATGGATCCGCCGGCGCCCTTCTCATCCCGCTGCGGCAGGCGCGATATACTCACATGGCGTCGATCGGTTTCCGGGATCCCGGTGTTCAGCGGGCTTTCGGAAATGGAATCGTCGTTGGAGCCATGGATATTGAACAAAATATCGCTGTTGTCGGTAGGCTGCCAGGCCAGCAGGGCGCGGAAGGATTGCTTTTCATCCTTTTGCAGATCCTGCCCGGTATGGATGTCCTTCTGAATACCCTTGTTCTGATCGATCACGTTAACGGCGATACGGCCCTGTACATTATCCGCGACCGCGCCACTGACTACGCCGGTAGTCTCTACGCGGCTCAAGCTATCGTAGCTGGTGGAAATCGAAGCCTCGAAATCCTCGGTCGGCTTGCGCGATACGACCGTGATTGCACCGCCAGTGGTGTTGCGCCCGTACAGCGTGCCCTGCGGGCCTTTCAGTACCTCGATACGTTCCACATCAAACATCTGGCCATTCAGGAATGCGGGCGAGGATGCATAGACATCATCCACGTAGACGCCGACACCGGATGAGTTGTTCAGGTTGAAGTCCTCCAGGCCAACGCCGCGGATAGCGAATACCGGCGCACCACCGGACACCGCGTTGGCGGTGTTCAAGCCCGGCGTCTGCATCGCGATATCCTTGGCCGTCGACATGCCCAGCCTTTCAGCCTGGTCGCCGGTGAATGCACTCACGGCGACACCGATGTCGTTCATGCTTTGCGCGCGTTTCTGGGCCGTTACGGTAACTTCCTCAAGGGCCCAATCAGAAGCCAGTGCCTGACCTGAAAACATTGCAGATACGGATACCGCAAGTGCTAGTGATTTTTTTGTAAACATCGTTGTTCTCCTCCGAAATTTCTCTACCGGCTTATTTTTTATGTATCGCTGATGCTAAAAATTTCGCGTGCCAGTTATTAATCTTATCTACGGGTGCGCCTCGTGAGCGCCCAATATCTCTACTGGTAAAATGCCAATCGATTGCCGCATGATCGGATTCGCGGACAAATGACTGTCCTCTTACCTTCCTTCACTTAAACGCACATTCCGCTTTGCTGTTTCGCGTCCGGCGCTTTCGCACAACCGGATGACAACGGCGCGAATGACAAACATCGAGTAAGTAGACGCCGAACTGACTTACTATCGTGATGGGTTCACGGCGGCCTTCTCTGTTCAAATTTCACTCAAATCTAACCAAAAAGTACACCCCGTGTAAATATCGTGTGCGAGTATTTTTATGGCGGGAAAAATATTCCCTAAAATCAATAAGTTATCGATGAGTGAAGTGCCTCGACAGAGCGGATTTGGCGCGTTTTGATGCGATCGGCGAGCTAGAGAGCTACACGGGAGCGGCAACACCTGAATAAATGACCGAATTGCGATACGTGGCCGCGCTTGCCGTCGCATTCAAACAACCGTTTGAATGCGGCGCGAATCTAGCAGATGGGCCGTTGCAGGGATCTGTGTCGGGGCAGGTGAACAGGTGGGTTGGGCAGCAAGTTTTCTGAAAGAAATTTTGCCGCAGCGGAAGGTATTCATAATTGCACTGACAGAATGCGCAGCGGAACCCGGTCGCAATCGCGGAAATAACAGTACCCGGGAATATGGGCGATGGTCAGACTATTCCCCGCTGCTTCTCAAATCGGTGCGGCATATCCAACTACAGAGCTGGCGGTGGTGCCCCGCCGGGAAGAAGAGCGGTACAGGAAGGCGGGGTCAGTCCCGCTTTTCAATGCCTTTGATCAGCGCATCGACGCATACTGCGAACAGCTCGTGCAGCTTTTCCGGTGTGGCACTTTCCTCGCTGAGATAGAGCCAGCGTCGCACCGAATCGATGCGCAGAGTGTCATACAACCGGCAGACTTCCGCCGCGGAGATATCGCTGCGCACCAACCCCTGGGATTGGGCCAACGCCACGCGCTTTTGTCGATGCGCGCGCACCGCCGCATGCAGCGCAGGGTCGAATTCGTCCGAGCCCTCGTCGAGCTTGTAAATGTAGTCGAAGAAGTCGGTATGCTGCATCGCCATCTTCCAGATACGGCGATGGCCGATAATCCACTCAATAGTCTGCGATGCATCAGTCGGCACTATGGCGGAGCGACAATCAACAATCGGGCTGTCCTCGAATGACCAAAAGCCGATCGTCAGCAACCAGTCCATTATAAATTCGGACAGAAACTGCGACTTGTTCTGAAAATAATTAAAGAACGTCTTCTGACTGACATTCGCCAGCTCGACGATCTGCTCGACCGTGACATCGGCGAACTCATTTTCGCTGAACAGTCGTTCCGCAACCTTCAGCAGGTCCTGCCGCGTTCGCAGTTTCTTGCGCTCGCGGAGACCTGCGGGCTTGGCTTGTTGCACTGCAGTAGGCATTGAAATAATGATTCGACTTATTGTTGTGACAAATTATCTGGCTTGACCCGGGTTCAGCGCTCGGCAGACTCCAGGTCGGATTCGATCGTCCGGCTCGCCCGCCAGAAGTGCCGGGCCGATCGTATGCAGGATCAGCAGGAAGACCGCACCGGCCACCGCATGCATCCGCAGGGATACCAGCCCCTGCTCGAGTGCGAGCACCGGCGCGAGGTAGACGTTTTGTACCATGAACGGGATGAACAGGCTAGCAATGCTGAGGTGCACCGAGGTCGCACCCTAGGGAAATGCAAAGGACAGCATCGACCAGGCAATCGCGCGCGCTGGGTTCTGCCATACCCCTGCCTGCCGATAAGGTCGGCCATCATGAGATGCTTAACGGTGGTGCCGGGGTATCAGCGTAACGTATGGGAAACGTCCGCGAATCGCCTAGAACAGCGGGCACTCAGTGCCGACCACGGCTCGGGCCCGGTCACAATTGACGATACGCCCCTTCTACACGGCGCCGCTGCATTCGAACCGCTCAGGTGTAACGGCCATGTAGTAAAAATTGGAAGGGCAAGGTAAGTCCGGCGTCGATGAAGACGCCGGCAGTACGGCAGTTGCGCCGAGAATAACCGCCCGCGCTTCAGCCAAACCCGTTCGGGCAAGGTTCCATCAGCTGGCGATACTGGTGCCGATGCCCATGTGCGCTGCGCGCTGATCGGCGAGATTCGCGATCGCCGTATCCTGCACCCCCATACCGGTCAGATCGCAGATGGTGATCGACTCTGCGGCAGGGCGCCCGCCGGTCCCGCGCGCAATGATTTCGCCGAGCTCCGGAAATTGCGCGCTATCCGCTACCACCCCGCTGGCGATCGCATGGCGCAACTCGCCCTGAGCTGCCGATTGCTGGCGCCGATCGACGGCAAACACATCGGCCCGCAGCACACATTCGGCCTCGAGCTCGACCTTGTCGCTCTGGTCGGAGCCCATGGCAATGACATGCTGCCCTGGCTGCAGCCACTCGGCCTTGATAATCGGCTCTTTCGACGGTGTCGTCGTCACGACAATATCGGCACCGGCGACGGCCTGCTCCCGGTCGGTGGTCGCTGCGACCGGAATATTCAGTTCGTCGCTGAGCTCGCGCGCGACCGCTTCGGTCCGCTGCTGATCGCGGCCGCAAATGATCGCGCGGATAATCGGTCGTACCAGACAGATCGCCTTCAACTGCAGCCGGGCCTGGACTCCGGTGCCGATCACGGCGACGCTCGCCGCATCTTCACGGGCCATGTGGCGCGCCGAAACCGCACCCGCGGCGGCGGTTCGGACATCGGTCAGGTAGCCGTTATCCAGCAGCAGCCCCTGCACAATTCCGGTCAGGCTCGAGTGCACCACCATCAGTCCGGTACTGCTAGGCAAGCCCAGTTTGTAGTTGTTGAAGAACCCGGGGGAAATCTTTATCGCGAACGAATCAAACTTCGGATTGTAGGCGGTCTTGATGCAGACATCGCCATTCTGCTCCGCGACGGGCAGCGACAGGATCGGCGGCATCACCACCTTGTCGGTCACCAGCGAGCGAAAGGCTTCCTCCACACATTCAATCGCATCCAGGTCCAGGGGCACGGCCTGGCGCAGTTCAGTTTCGGTCAGGATTTTGATCGTCGGCATGGGAGAATTTCCTAAAAATCGGTCCTGTGAGACCACAATAGCGTTAACGGGTGTTCCGGTTGCTGAGTGCAGTAGGGCCTGCGCGGCTGTGGCCAGGAAGCGAAGCGGCGCACCAGTGCCCGCACACCTTTACTACGCGAATGGAACTGGTTGCAGGCAGGTTAGCACCGGATCGAAACGCGTATATATATGCAACGATCAAAGCTAAATTGCAGGTATCGCTAAGTAATCATCGGCGCTCAGCTCTGCCCCTGACATGCGGCGTAGCGGTCGAGGTAGCGATCCAGCAAGCCGGCGATGAGCAGCCCGAGCATCACCAATACGCAAGCCAGCAGTTTGTCGCCGCCGAATGGCTCGGCGAATACGAAGTGGGAGATGGTGATGCCGAATACCGGCACTACCAGCGACAGCGGCGCTACCTGCGACAGTTCATAGCGATGGATAAGGCGGTTCCATACGTAGTAACTGTAGAGCGTCGCCAGATAGGAAGAAATCAGCAGATAGGCACAGACGATCGCCAGGGTTTTCGCCTCTGCAACCGGCACCAGCGGCACGCCGCCGAACTGCAGATAGCCGAGCGCGAATAGCGGCAGCGGCGATATCAGGCTGGACCAGGCCAGAAAGGATAAGTGACGACGCGGTGCGGCGGCCTTTACCAGGCTGTTGGCCACCCCCATAAAGAAAGCGCCCGCTATCACCAGTGCGACACCTTCGGCGGTGACAGACCCGTCCTGCAACCGGGACAAAATGCCGAGACCGATAGCAGCCACTAACAAACCGATCATTTTCCCGGGTGTGGGCCTTTCGGCAAACAGCACGATACCGAATACGGCACTAAACAGCGCACTGGTCTGCAAGACAATCGAACTGACACCGGGCGCGGAACCGGATTGCACTCCCCAGTTGACCAGCCCCCAGGTACCGATACCAAAACACAGGCCGTAGGCCACTACCCAGATTGGCGACACATCCGGGCGCGGCACGAAGAAAATCAGCGGCAGTGCACAGAGCAGGAAGCGGATTCCCGACAGCGTGAACGGGTCAAACCAGGTGAGGCAAACCTTGATCAGGCTGAAATTCAGCCCCCACAGGAACGTGACCCCCAGCGCCCTCGCCAGATCCATCGGCGCCAGGGGAATACCATTCACAGCGCTACCACGGTATCAACCCTTCCAGGCGCCTTCCTTGAACAGCTGGTCCATCACTTCGTTGACGGACTGCTCGGCGATGGCAACGATCTCGTCGACCTCATCCTTGGTTGTCACCATCGGCGGCGCAAAGCCCAGCGTATCCTGGTGCGGCATAGCGCGCGCGATCATGCCGTTCTTGAGTGCCTGCGCGGAGATGCGCGGCCCGACCTTCAGATCGGGGGCAAAGCGCTGCCTTGCATCCTTGTCCGCGACAAATTCAATCGCGCCCAACAGCGCCACGCCGCGGTATTCGCCGACCAGCGGGTGATTGTCGAAGGCTTCGTGCATTTTCGCCTGGAAGTACTCACCGACCACATTGGTGTTGGTAATGAGGTCCTCTTTCTCGATGATATCCAGGTTGGCCAGGGCCGCGGCGGCACCCAGAGCGTGGCCCGAGTAGGTCCAGCCGTGGCCGATCGGACCATACTTGTCGGTGCCGTCCTCGAGTACCGACCAGACCTTTTCACCGACGATGGAACCGGACAGCGGCAGGTAGCCGGAGGTCAGTCCTTTGGCGACGGTCATGATATCCGGCTTGATGCCGTAGCGATCGGAGCCGAAGTTATGGCCCACGCGACCGAAACCACATACCACCTCATCGGCAATCAACAGGATGTCGTACTTCGCCAGCACCGCCTGGATCTCTTCCCAGTAGCCTTCCGGCGGCGGCACGATACCGCCGGTGCCCAGCACCGGCTCACCAATAAAGGCCGCTATCGTCTCCGGGTTCTCCTCCAGAATCTTGCGCTCCAGTTGGTCGGCGCAGAAACGCGAGAACTCGCGCTCGCTCATGCCCGCCTCTGCCTCCCAGTAGAAGTGCGGCGCGACGGTGTGCTTGATGTCGTCCATCGGCAGGTTGAAACTGGTGTGGAATGCCGGCAGTCCGGTCATGGAGCCGGTCATAATGCCGGAACCGTGATAGCCGCGCATACGGGAAATAATCTTGCGCTTGCGCGGCTGATTCTTCACGTTCCAGTAGTGCCACACGAGCTTGATATTCGTCTCGTTGGCGTCGGAACCTGACATGCCGTAGTAGATCTTGCTCATGCCTTCCGGTGCCATTTCGATCACGCGGCGTGACAGTTCAATCAGCGGCTGGTTCGAGTGGCCCACGTAAGTGTGGTAGTAGGCCAGCTTCTTCGCCTGCTCGTGGATCGCATCGGCAATTTCCGTGCGGCCGTATCCAACGTTCACACAGTAGAGACCGGCGAACGCATCGATGGTGGATACACCCTTGGTATCGGTGATGCGAATACCACTGCCGCTGTCGATGATGCGCGGCGAACCGAGTTCGCCACTGGCGTGGTGCTTCAGAGGCGTCGACGCGTGAAAAATCGTGCGGCGATCCAATTCTTCCAGGCTGAGGCTGGGATCAAACTTCTTACTCATAATCTGGCTCCTGAACAGGATGAAAATCTAACTGGAACGGGCCGCTGCTACAGCGGCAGTGTTCCCATGCATATGTACTTGGTCTCGGTATATTCATCGATGCCGTGCATCGAGCCTTCGCGACCCAGGCCGGACTGTTTGACTCCGCCGAAAGGAATCGGCGGACCGGTCATCTTCACGCTGTTGACGGCGACCATGCCGTACTCGAGTCCGTCGGTGAATTTCCAGATGCGCTCCACATCCCGGGTGTAAACGTAGGACGCCAGGCCGTACTCGGTATCGTTCGCCTCCGCCAGTACTTCCTCTTCGGAGTCGAAGGGAATCACCGCGGCTACCGGACCGAAAGTCTCCTCGCGGTAGATGGCCATATCGGGAGTCACGTCTGCCAGCACCGTGGGCTGGTAGAACAGCGGCCCCTGGACATCGCGGTCACCGCCGATCAGCAGTCGCGCGCCCTTGGCTACCGCATCTTCCACATGCTCGATGGATTTGAGCACCTGGTTTTCGTGCTGCAGTGGGCCTATATCTACGTCCTGCAAACCATTGCCGATTCGCAGCCCGGCTACCGCCGAGGCAAACCGCTCGACAAACTCGTCATAGATTTCGCGCTGAATATAAATGCGGTTTGCCGCGAGGCAGTCCTGTCCCGAAGTCGCAAACTTCGCATCCAGCGCGCCCTTGACCAGGTTGTCCACACCGACGTCGGCGAAGCCAATAAACGGCGCATGGCCACCCAGCTCCAGCGAAACCTTTTTGATCGTCGACGCACACTGCTCATTCAGAATGCGTCCGACCTGGGTCGAGCCGGTGAACGAGAATGCACGCACCTTCGGGTGGCGCGTAAGCTCGGTAACCAGCACGCGGGATTTACCGCAGATAACGTTGAATACGCCCGGTGCGAAACCGGCGCACTCGGCCAGGCGCGCGAGCGCCAGCGCCGTCAGCGGTGTCTCCATCGACTGGTAGGCCACCACCGTGCAGCCCGCCGCGAGTGCCGCCGCCGCTTTGCGCGTCAGCATCGCCAGTGGGAAATTCCACGGTGTCACCAGGGCCGCCACGCCAACGGGAACGCGCGTGCTCAGCAGGTGTTTGTCTTTCAGGTGCGAAGCGATGGTTTCACCGTTGAGGCGCTTGGCCTCTTCGGCAAACCACTCGACAAATCCCGCACCATAGTCGACTTCGCCGCGACTCTCTTCCAGGCTCTTGCCCTGCTCCAGGGAGATGATCAGCGCCAGCTGCTCCCGGTGGGTCACAATCTGCTCGTGCCACTGCATCAGCAGACGCGAACGCTCCTGCGGCAACAGCGCGCGGAACTCAGCGAACGCGGCATCGGCCGCGTCGACCGCCTGCACGGCCTGGTCGGCACTGAGGTTTTCCACCTCGGCTACCGTCTCGCCGGTGGCCGGATTCGATACCGCGTGCGTACTGCCATCCCCATTTACCCAGGCGCCATTGATGAAGCCTTTCGTCCGCAGTAATCCCGATGACTGCAGATCGGCGACGATCAGGTCGCTGGCTAATACCGAGTGAGTAGTTCCCTCCCCTTTCACCCAGGAGCCGTTGATCAACGCATTGGCTCGCAGCCCCCCGGCTGCTTGCGGCTCGCTTACGATTACATCTTCCTTAAGCTCACTCATTGCTTCCCCCACTACTTAATTCTCACCAACTACAAGGTCGCTCCACGGGACGCTACCCGCTCGATCGACCATATTGTTCAACTCAGTTCCCGCAGTAACGCCTGCAACAGAACGTTCACACCTTTCGCCAGCAGCTCCGGCGCGGTCCATTCATCGGGATGGTGGCTCAACCCACGCCGACTCGGCACAAAGATCATGCCCGCCTTGCAGATCAGCGCCATTGCCTGTGCATCGTGGCCGGCACCAGATGGCATCACCTGATGGCTGTAGCCCAGATCACGGGCAACCGCCTGCAACGATTCGATCAGGCCCCCGTCCATCAGCGCCGCCGGATTGGTGCAACGCTCGTTGATATCGATTTCGACGTTGTATTTGTCCGCCGTTTCTACGGCAATTTGCGCAACCCGCTCCACCAACCGGGCACTGCTGGATTCATCGAGATCCCGATTGTCGAGGCGTACCGTCGTCTCGCGCGGAATCACGTTCGAATAGCCCGGCGCGATGGCACAGGTACCGAAGGTCATCCGGGTCGACTCGTTCGCGTAACCTTGATCCAGCAGGGCATAGGAATGGGTAACGAACTCCGCAGCGGCACGGAATGTGTCGCGGCGCATGTTCATCGGCGTCGTGCCCGCGTGGTTCGACTGTCCGCGAAACGTGTATTCGATGTTGCGCTGACAAACAATTCCGTCCACAACGCCGATCTCGAGATCAAGGTTCTCCAGAACCGGGCCCTGCTCGATATGAAGTTCCAGGTACTTCGCGATTGATTCCGCCGGATAGGCCGCCTGGTGGTATCGATCCGGGTCGAGTCCCGACTCGCGCATCGCATCGATCAATCGCACGCCTTCCGCGTTGGCCGCCGACTGCAGGTCTTCGTCGCGAATGGTGCCGGACAGTGCCATTGCGCCCATAAGGCTCAGAAACGCACCCTCCTCGTCGTTAAACGCAACCACTTCATAGGGGGCGCCCAGCACAACCTTGTTTTCGCTGAGGACGCGGGCGACCTCGATACCGGCAAGCACGCCGAGCGCGCCATCCAGCGGTCCGCCGTTGCGCACCGTATCGATATGAGAGCCGGTCATGATCACGGCGCCGTCGGCCGGCCCCATACGACCAATCACATTGCCGACCGCATCGATGCGCGTTTCCATACCCGCCGCCTGCATACGATCTATCAGCCAGTCCACCGCCTGCCGATAGGCATCGGAAAATGCCGCGCGATGGATGCCGCCCTCGCTCGCCCGACCGATCGCAGCGAGCGACTCCAGGTCGCCCATCAGTCGCGCGGAATTGATGCGCAGATCACTAACGCCTGTCATCAGCATGGCCTCTCTACCAACAGTGGCGATAGGACAGCCTGACCGGGAAGCTGGACTCCCGAGAAATCACCAAGTGTTTTCACCGCGCCAATACCTATTTTTGAGTATGCTCAGTAATGTCTTCACCGGGCTCACTACCTATTTTTAGTCAGCGCAGACAGCGCCAACCCAGACAGGGCCCTGACAGTTGGCGTAAATCTAACAACCGGGCGCAAGTGGATATATCAGAGGTTTTCTGAGTTTACTTGACCAATTATCGAAAAGACGCGAGGATCAGCTTCGCAAAGTCATGGATTCCGAGAACCGGTCGCCCGCAAAGCGCCAGTCATTTTGGATCTGTACTCACCCGGCAGGATCAGACTGTCATGCGCGCCGTGGTCGCAAATAGTCGCCGGCTGACACCGACGGTTATGTGAGTCATCGACAAAACTTTTTCACCACCAGCCACACAGGATATGCCCCCCGCTTGCCGATCGGCATGGATATGGATAGCCCGAGGAGACATATTCACGCTGGTTTTTCTGCATCGCATGTTGTCGAGCATTTCGGCGACGGGAGGTACATCGCGACATGGCTATCGGACGCATATCAGACATCGACCTGCGCTGGTTATATGTATTTATCAAGGTCGTCGAAGCCGGCGGTTACTCCGCGGCACAGGCAAAGCTGAATATCGGCGTAGCCACCATCAGCGCTCACATGAAATCCCTCGAAAGCCGCCTCGGTACGCAGCTGTGTCGCCGCGGCAGAGCGGGTTTCAGCCTGACCGAGGAAGGGCAACGGATTTACGAAGAGGCCATTCTGCTGCGCAACGCCATGGAGCGGTTTACCAGCATCTCCCGCTCACTCACCGCCAACCTGGGCGGCAAGCTGAATATCGGCGTAGAAGATGCCATCACCGCCGCTGGCAGCAGGTTGATCAGTGACGCCGTCAAACGTTTCAATCAGCGCGATAACAGTGTGCAGATATTTATGCACATCGAGTATCGGCAAGATCTGGAAAAAGCGGTCCTCGAAGGCAAGTACGATATGGCGATCGGTTTTTTCGCCACCAATTACAGCGGTATCGTATTTACGCCCTTGTACGACGAAGAACATATGCTGTACTGCGGCGCTGGCCATCCGCTGTTTGGCCTGGAGCGCGAGATCCGCAACGACGACATAGTCGACCTGCCGATCAGTGTACGGGGGTTCTCGACAGTCGACGATTGCGAACGCCTGGAGGCCTATAATCGGCGCGCCACCGTCCTCGATATGGAAGCGCAACTGACTATGCTGCTGAGCGGTTGCTATCTCGGTTTCCTGCCGCGTAACTACGCCAGGCCCTGGGTTGAATCCGGGCAGTTACACGAACTCAACGCTCCCGAATACGCTTACCTTTCACCGCACGGCGTGATCACTCGCCAGCGGAGTTCACTGACCAGACAAGCGCGACTATTTCTCGCAGACCTGTTGCGCGCCAACCGTTGTCCGGAATCCCCGGACAAACTCTGGCATCAACAGTCCGCCAATTTCACGAACAGGATAGGAACGCAACAATACTTAGAGGCAGAGCAAAGTTAACTTTGATTCTGCGCTACATGGTTCGATTCCAATACCCATCCGAATGCTCCATGATGGATTTCTGTCGAAATCCATTATTACTACAGAGAGCCGACAAGCCTCCGGTTTACAGGTGGGTCAAGCCATGAACAATAACAACAACTCCGTTCTCAATATATTGGGCGGCAAGCCCATCTATGTGCTCGCCCTCGCTGCTGCGATATTTATCAGCTGGCAGGGCGTCATGGCTGTGCCGATTCAAATTGGCTCGCTGATCAGGGGGCTCGGATTCAGCGAGCAACGCTCCAGCTTTCTGGGCACGCTTGAAATCACCACCATGGCACTCGTTCCGATTCTGCTCGCGCTGCGCATTGGCAGGTGGTCCAAGCCGCACGTGGCGATCTTCGGCGCAGTGCTGGTCATAGCCGGACAGGCACTGTCATCCGTCGCGACAAATTTTCCGCTACTGGCTGGCTGCCGGTTGGCCGTGGGTGCAGGTGCGGGCTTTATCTATGGCGCTGCCTGCGCAGCGATTGCCGGTCATCCGCGCGGCGATCAGATGCTGGCCTGGGGAATCGCACTGGGTCAGACGGCGCTCGCCGCAATGCTGGTTACCCTACCCTTCACTGCACAATTCGGACAGCAGAGCGGCGTTTTCCTGGCCCTGGCCGTACTGGCCCTGGCCTTCGCCCCGCTGTTAATGAAAATGCCCGAAAGCCTGGTACGGCATAGCGACGATGACACCAACCGCGATTCGAATATGGTTTCGCGCGGCTTCCTGTTTTTCTTCTTCCTCGCGCTCACCTGCTTTAACGTCGGCATCGGCATGATGTGGGGGTTCCTGGAACTGCGCGCGGATGAATTGCATCTCGAACCGGCGGCAATCGGCATGGTTCTCGCGGCGTTACCGCTCGGCGGCGTGATCGGCAGCGGTATTGCCGGACTGATCGGACACCGCTTCGGTCGTATGCTGCCTTTTTGCGTGGCACTGACTTCGTGTACTGCGGCTTGCTTCACTGTGGCCCTGGTAGAAGTGGAACTGCTGCTGCTGATTTCCACTTTCGCCCTCGGCATATTCGAGCTTTTCGTCATGGCTTTCTTCATCGGCACCGCATCCAGCATGGATTCCCGCGGCCGCATCGCCACCATCGCCGGCGGCATGACCATGCTGACCTACGGGCTCGGACCGGGCCTCGGCGGCCTGCTCGCCTATCAGCTGTCGGCATCGGAAATCATCATCGCCTCCGGCATGATATGCCTGGCCGCTGCAGCGATCATTCTGCCGGTATCCATCCTGCTCGATCGCCGCGGCAACGCCAAACCGGCGGACGTTGCAGAAGCTGCAACGCCCGCCTGAGAAATTGATCGCCCCGGTCTATGGAGCGTCACCAAACTGTTTTAGTGATGCTCGCATAGACCGGAGCCGGCGATTCCTCAAGACACTTCTACTTCCCTGACAAAAAGATAAAAGCGAGTGGCCGCGAGGCCACTCTGCGCTATGCGTCTACGGCAACCTTATCCTTCCCCGAGACGATGACGTCTCCCAGCTTCACCGCATCGCCGGCAATGACGGCAGAGAACTGCTGCATATCAACATTGCGACCGGTTATGATCAGCGCCGTCGGGCCGGTGATTTGTACCTTGCCACTGAGAATGGCCGCGTGGCCGACGGCGGACGCGCCCTCGGCGACCAGCTGATCCATCCCATAGAGCGCCTGCATACCGGTGTAGATTTCCTGCTCGGTCAGCAATCTCACTTCGTCCACCAGCTCCCGGCAGATAGGGAAAGTGTAGCGATTGTGGAGACCGATACCGCCGCCGAGAGAATCCGCGAGTGACGCCACTTCCTCAACTTCAATCGGCTTTCCCGCTACCAGGCTTGCCGCCATTGCCGCACCGCGATCCATACTGACACCGACAATACGAATGTCCGGTTTGATGGCCTTCGCCGCCAACGCGATGCCGGAAATCAAACCACCTCCCGACAGGGGCACGATCAGGGTGTCGAGATCCGGGCGCTCCTCGAGCAGTTCCAGCGCGATGGTGCCCTGGCCGGCGATGACATTTCTATCATCGAACGGATGGATGTTGGTCATGCCCTTTTCTTTGACGAGTCGTTCTGCTTCCGCACCGGCATCGTCCTGGGAGTCACCGATCCGCACCACCTCGGCACCGAGCGCTTCGATGCCTTTAACTTTGACCATGGGCACCAGTTTGGACAGGCACACAGTCGCCCGCACGCCCAGCTGCTTCGCGGCGAAGGCCACCGCGCGACCGTGGTTGCCGGTCGAGCAGCAGACGACGCCATTGGCCTTCTGCTCATCACTGAGTGCGGCAATGGCATTGGTCGCGCCGCGCAATTTGAAAGCACCAGTCGGCTGCAGTGTTTCCAGTTTCAGGCAGATGTCCTGCTCGACCTGCTCCGATAGCGCCGAGGTGATCAGCGGCGTGCGGCGGGCAGTACCGGCAATGGCTTTTCTTGCCGCCAGTACGTCGGCGACGGTAGGTATATTCATATCACTGTTCCCCGGCAGCGCCGTTGGAATTAAATTCAGGGTTCAAAAAAAAAGCCGCTGCTCGCGGAGCGAACAGCAGCTCTGACAGTCCGCTTAGCCGTTTAGGCAGAGAAGACTTTGCGGTCTACGTTGGTCAGTACGCGACAGCCATCATCGGTTACGACGATGGTCTCGGTAATGCCGACACCGCCGTGGCCGGGCACCTGTACCCACGGGATCAGGTGGAAGGTCATACCGGCCTGCAGCGGCATGTCATGACCCTGGCGCATGGAAATGATGTGACCCTCGCCCCAGTCCGGCGGGAAGGCGATACCGATGGAATAGGCGGTGCGTGCCGCCTGTTCTACATCGGCCTTGGCAATGATGCCGCGGGCCAGGGTATCGACTTCCGAAGCCGGAACGCCGGGCTTGATCGCCTCGAGACAGGCGGCCATCGCGTCCAGACAGACTTTCTCACCATCCTTGATGCGCTGCGGTGTTTCACCAACGGTGACGGTACGCATCAGCGCCGCGTGATAGCGGTTGTAACAGCCGGCCACTTCCAGGAAGACATAGTCCTGCTCTTCGACAGTGCGGTGCTCCCAGGTCATATGACCGACCGCGCCGCGCCATCCAGTGGCAACAAACGGAGACATGGCCGGCCATTCGGAGCCGGCGCGGAACATCGCGTTGTGAATTTCCGCGGCGATCTCGTCTTCGTTGACACCGGCCCGTACGGCATTGATACCGGCGATCATGCCGGCGTCGGCAGCGCGCGCGGCGCGTTCCATACGATCGATTTCAAGCGGCGACTTGATCATGCGCAGCTGCTCGACGATGCCAGTGCAGTTCTTGAACTTTGCATTCGGCAGCTTGGAGATCACACCTTCCTGCTCGAAAGCACGGAAGAAATAGGCGTCGCGATCGTAACCGATTGTTGCGCGATCCAGACCAAATTCCTTGATCGCGTCCGCCAGGATCTTGGTGGGATCCTCGTGGTCGGCGTAGGGGCGGCTGTTCTTGATCCAGGTACGCGCCGGAATGTTGCTGGACTCCAGCAGGCGGGTCACCATGAACGGCTCTTTCTCGAGAGGCACGACCAGTACCTGGAACCAGTAGTATCCCGGCGTCTGGTAACCGGTGAGATAGAACAGGTCCTGCGGCATCGCCAGGATGACCGCATCCATACCCTTCGCAGCCATGGACTCGCGAAGCTTTCTTACTCGCTCCTGATATTCCTCGATCGGAAACACCAGGTCCCCATGTTGTGGATTTGCCATTCGCTATCTCCTAAAAAAACTCTTACGGCGATAGCGGCAATATAGGGGTAGCCCACACCCGGAAAAATATCGGAAATACAAAACACATTTTGATCGGGGACGATGTAAACAGAGCGTCACCGGAATTGCGACGATGACGGGGTTGGGATTGGTACAGCACGCGAAGTCACGGCGACAACTCAGGCCAGGGAAGAGAGTCACTTCGAAACGAATGCCAGCCGCGAGTATCGCTGCAACGAGTGATTAAGGGTCCGAGTAGAAGGCACGGAGCACTGAACCCAGTCTTCATCGACTGAGATGCAGGGATAGCTGCAAAATGCGCGCCCAGCGGGGAGGGAATACGCACGGCCCTTGTAAAACCGTGCGTCACAGGCGGGTTACACGACCAGGGTGATCTTGCGAATGGTCTCTGTCTGTATCCATTTGCCCGACCAGCCTTTGGGCAGATACACAGTATCGCCCGGCTTCAGATCGGTTTTGACCCCTGACGCGGAGATCATGGTAGCGCCACCACTGAGCACCACCATGATCTCGTTGACCGGGTAGTTGTCGATCTGCTCCTCGTACGCATCCGACTCCCAGATACCTACCTCGAGTTCGCCGCCGGCGGGAATATTGAACAGACTCGCCAGCCGCTCATTCGGACTGCCCGAGATGATCGTGGTGGGATCAATCTCATTCGAATGGTTCAACGTAATATTCTGATTCAGATTGACAACTTCTGTCATATCAACCCCTGTTAATCCTATAAAGGCGAACGCACCTTTAGTCGTTCAAATTGATAAAGATCGTCTTGGTTTCCAGGAAGTGCTCCAGCTGCTCCTGTCCCAGATCCTTGCCGACGCCACTCTGCTTGTAACCACCAAACGGCATTGCGGGATCGACCATGCCATCGCCGTTGATTTTTACCGAGCCAGCCTGGATACGCGGTGCGATCTTCAGCACGCGGGTGATATCGGAACCGTAGATGCAGGACGCCAATCCATACTCAGAATCATTCGCCAGTTCGATCGCTTCGTCATCGGTACTGAACGGCGCCGTGACCAATACCGGGCCGAAGATCTCTTCGCGCACGATCGACATATCATTGCGGCAATTCTTGAAGACGGTCGGCTCGACATAGACACCGTTGACAATGTCCTCCGGCAGGCCGCCGCAGGCCAGTTCTGCGCCCTCCTCGATACCACGCTGGATATGTTTAACCACCGAGTCGAACTGCTTGCGCCCGACCAGCGGCGGAATAAAGCTATCCGAAGCCAGGCCCGGGCCAATCTTCATTGCCTTGGCACAGGCTGCCACTTCGGCCACGAACTCGTCGTAGATGCTTTCGTGGATATAGGCCCGCGTGCCTGCATCGCAGACCTGCCCGGCGTTAAAGAACACACCCTCGGCGACCTTGGCGGCGGCGCTCTTGATATCGACGTCTTCCAGCACGATGACCGGAGACTTGCCGCCCAGCTCGAGGGTAAGGTGATTCAGTTTGTTGATGGCCGCCAGTCCAACCGACTTGCCCACCGGAGTGGATCCGGTGAAGGTCAGCTTGTCGACACCGGGATGCTCGGCAATGGCACGGCCGACAACCGAACCCGCACCAGTCACCACGTTGACGACCCCGGCCGGGATACCGGCCTCCAGTGCCAGCTCGCCCAGTCGCAGACTAGACAGCGAAGTCAGCTCTGCCGGCTTGATTACCGTGGTACAGCCGGTGGCCAGCGTGGCACCGAGTTTCCAGCAGGTCGTGTTGAGCGGGAAATTCCACGGCGCGATCGAGCCGACGACACCGACCGGCTCCTTCATCGTGTAGGTCAGGTAACTGCCCGGCAATGAGCATGGCTCGCCGACGCGACCGGAGATCTTCGACGCCCAGCCGGCAAAGTAACGCAGGGTGTCAATCGATCCCTGCACATCCGCCTCCTGGGAAATCTCGCGGTTGCGACCGACATCGATTGACTCGATCTCAGCCAGCTGTTCCAGGTTCTCTTCCATCAGGTCGGCGAGGCGATTGATCAACTGCTCCCGCTGCAGACCACTCAGCTTTGACCACTCGCCCTGCTCAAACTGATAGCGGGCCGCCGTGACCGCGGCATCCACATCCTCAGCCGTGCCTTTTGGGATCTGTGTGACCACACCACCGGTGGAGAATTCGATAACATCGAAAGTCTCGCGGTCACCGGCACCGACCCATTTTTCCCCGATCAGCATTTTCTTTTCCTGCTCGAGGAATGCCCGGGTATCAGCTCGAATGCCGTAGGTATTTAGATAATCAAAAACGCGCTGATCCATATTCACCATTTACCTCACCATTAATTCCTGTTTACAGAATATGATCACGCAGTCTTGTCGTAATCGGCCAATACCATATCGGAGCACTTTTCACCGATCATGGTGGTCGGGATATTGAAGCCGCCACTCACCATCCGCGGCATGATGGACACATCGGCCACGCGCAGGTTGCGGATACCATGTACCTTCAACTCGTGGTCGACCACCGCCATCGGGTCGCTTTTCGGGCCCATCTTGTTACTGCCGGCGGCGTGATAGTGATTGGCAAAGTAGCGGCTGGTGAGCTCGTCGATCTCCTCATCGGTCTCGCAAACCGGAGTCTGCTCACCGGCACTGAACTTGCTCAGCGCGGATGTCTCCATCATCTCGCGGGCCTTGCGGTAGGCCCAGCGATTCAGTTCCCGGTCCTTCTCGTTGGTGAAGAAGTTGTTGATGATGCGCGGCTTGTCGTCCGGGTTATTCGAGCGCAGCGTAATCTCACCGGAAGATTCCGGATGTATCGCGCCCCAGTGAATATTGAAGCCGTGGAACTTGGTATCGTAGGTATCGTCTTTGTGCTCGTTCACCGCTACCGGGAACATGTAGAACTGTACATCCGGCTGTTTCAGGTCCTCCCGCGAACGCAGGAAGGCAGAGCAGTTCATCGGGAATACCGTGAGCGGCCCCTTGCCCAGCACCATCCACTCCAGTGCGCCGACAATCTGGTTGTGCAGTTTCGTGTACTTGAAGTAGGAAATCGGCTCTTTGCAGTAGTGCTGCACAAAGGTGCCGATCTGATCCTTCAGGTTTTTGCCGACGCCCGGCAGATCGTTAATGCACTGCACGCCGACGGATTCGATTTCCGCCTTCGGACCGATACCGGAAAGCAGCAGAAGCTTGGAACTCATATAGGCACCGGCACTCAGAATGAGTTCGCGGGCAGCGTAGGCTTTGTGCAGCACACCTTTTCTCTTGTAGGTGACACCCTTGGCGACACCGTCTTCGATGATCAGGCGCTGCACCTCGGAGTGCTTGCGAATAGCCAGGTTCGGACGACGGCGCTCTTTCAGCAGGTAGGCGTAGGACGATGAACAGCGCAGCAGCGGATACTTGTAGTGGGTATGCTGGCAGTAGCCGAAACCGTCCATATCACCGCTGTTGAAGTCGTCGATACGCTTGAAACCCATCTCTTCACCCGCCTCGATAAAGGCGTCCCACAGCGGGTGGGAGTAGGTGGAATTCACAACGGACAGCGGACCGTTTCCACCACGCTGCTCGCTCTCGCCACCCTCGTAGGTCTCCATGCGTTTGAACAGTGGCAGCACGTCTTTGTAACCCCAGCCGGGATTGCCCATTTCTTCCCAGGCGTTGTAGTCCTCAGGGTGGCCGCGGAAAGCGAGCTGTCCATTGATAGAGGAAGAACCGCCCAGCACTTTGCCGCGGGCCAGTTTCAGCGCACTGTTGTTCAACATCGGCTCGGGCTCACCGGGGAAATCCCAGTCCCACTTGCTTTCGAGCATGGCCGTCTCGCCGAGCGGAGACGCGACGAATGGGTTGATATCACTCCCCCCGGCCTCCAGCAGCAGAACATTGATGGCGGGGTTGCTCGTCAGTCGGTGGGCGATTGCACAACCCGCTGAGCCAGCGCCGACGATGATGTAGTCGAAAGTAGAGATGTCAGTCATTCACACGGTCTCGTCTGTTCGGTTTACCTGCGAAGCACTCGGTCACGATCGGGATGACTAATCGTAGCGCCACTCGAATCAGATAATTCTCGCTGGGCATAGAGTAGTGGTTATTAACCCGTAACAGTACCAGAGGGCTAAAGCCTTTGGGGGTAAAAACAGTAAGTCCTGTGTATGACCAGATCCATAGGCACCGATCAAAGTTTGCTTCAATGAACAGCGAACTAAGATTTTGCATGACTCGACAAGACGTAACCGTGGGGAAATAGACGGAAAACATCTTGCATCAATGGAGTGAGAAGATCGCGGCGACAATTTGATGGCGGCCGGAGGAATAAATTTTCCGCAATTCACGCTAGCAGTATGTTTTTATACCAGGCCGTTCGGAATACATGCTCGCCGTAAAAATTCCCGCCCGCGCCGGGCGACATGTCAAGCGCTCTTTGTGGGTAGAATGATCGGAAACGCGGCGGGTATCGCAGTCACAGACAGCCCGTGTAACGCCCTACCGCCTCGCCCTCTTATATTACAGTAAACTGACCGGCTGTTGCCGGCCAGTCCGACTGCTGTGATGTTTAGTCAACGAGTTAAACGGAACGGGGCTCGTCATTGTGACGGCAGGCGGAGGCGGACCAGTCGCGCTGCAACAGTCCGAATAACAGTGCGTCCTGGATTTCACCCATATGAAAATAGCACTCGCGCAACAGGCCCTCGCGCTGGAAGCCGAGTTTCTCCAGCACGCGTATCGAAGCGATATTACGCGGATCCGCATCGGCACCGATGCGGTGTAATTGCAGGCGTGCGAAGGCGAATTCGATCACGGCCGGCACCGCTTTCAGTGTCAGCCCCTGCCCCCAGTATTGCCGCTTGAGTGCAAAGCCGATCTGCGCATGGCGGTTCTGCCGGTCGATAGCGGCCAGGGTGCAGGTACCGACAATTTCTCCATCGCACTCGATCCCCCACTGGTAAAGACTGCCCTCGAGAAAACCCTCGCGGATAGACTGCAGGTATTGCTCCGCCGCAGCGCGCGTATTAAGCGGCTCGGTGGCCATATAGCGCACTACCTGCGGGTCGGCAAAAATTGCTTCCAGCGCCGGCAGGTCCGCGTCGGTCAACCAGCGCAGCATCACGCCATCCCCGGTCAGAGTCGGCAGCTGCGTGCCCAGTTGATCGGGATTCACGGTGCGAAAATCCAGTGATAGAGACCGTAGCAGGCGACGCCGGTCCCGAAGATAAACTGTCCGATCAGCAGCGCGCGAATCGCGAAGGTGTAGCGCGCTACCGATCCCCTGTTCGCCCGGTCCCGGGTGAAAATCCGGCTCTTCTCCGGCAGCTGCTGCTCCAGCAATCTCAGCCCCGGCACCGCCAGGCTCAGTAGTTGTCGGCTGCGCGTGTCGACAAGCCAGAATACGGCCGACAGGATCACGACGAAGCCGCCGAGCAGAGCCAGGATCAGCGGATGAAAGCCCTTCTCGACCGCAGTGAAAATCCCACCCTCGGCAAACATGCTGAGCACCACGAAGAAATTGAAACCCTTCAGACGCTGTTCCGCGTTGAAGCGATAGTGTTCACACAGATACTGGTGTTCGTCCACCGAACTCTCCCAATCAGTTACCGCCAGATACCGGCCGCAGTAGCATCACGCGAGACTGCAGCGCGACTCCGCCTTTATTCCACCGTTTCCGGCAGAAACGAAATATCCATGTAGTAGCGCGCCAGCTTCTTCGGATCCACCAGTACACTTACCTGCTGCCGATCTACATATTTCTCCGGATTGAACCAGAGGTTTTCACTCTTGAAGATATGTATTTTCCTAGTACGCGGATTCTGCCACTGTGCCACTAGCCGATAGGGGCTGCGCCCGTTTACGACCAGTGATGTATTCAGCTCCACACACTGATAATCGGCGAGCACCGGTTTGCCGGTGGCTTGCAGACGGCTGATCCTGCGGCGGGCACGCAGGTTTGCGGTGACCAGAAAGAGACCGATACTGAAAAATATCGTGCCCATACCGCCGAGGAGCAGGGCACCGAACCACAGCTGCATGAAGCTGTTAATGATGGCGTCCTCGGGGCTGGCCGGGTCGTATAACACTTCGACTATATCCCCGCTGGAGAACTCCGGCGGATTGCTGCTCGTCGAGGAGGTGAATTCGTACTCTGCGCCGCTGCGGGCAGTAAAGCGCACATGCGGTGCATAGGTGGTACTGCCGGGGCTGCGCGCCATGTCGATCACTTCGCCCTGCACGCGATCGGCGCTGTCGAGCATCGCCCGTGTTTGACGCCATTCGTTCGCTGCCCCTGCGAGCATTGCCATACCCATGAGCAGAAACAACCAGGAAGCCCACGCCGGTCTTCTCATCGTCACCTCCATGTGCAGCCGTTATCTCGGCTTTTTATTATTCAACTTTGCGGTGTTCCATTATCAATATTTTACGCGGCTTTGCCACGATGCCATTGCGGCGCATTGGGCAATATGACCGCCGGATCACCCAAAATTGATAGCAGAATCAGCGGGCACAAAAAAGCCGGGCAGTGCCCGGCCTTTCACCGCTGGGGGGCGTCATTTATTCGCACGGCTCTCGATCAGCTCGTCGACGACGGACGGATCCGCAAGCGTCGAGGTATCGCCGAGATTCTCCAGTTCGTTGGCGGCGATCTTGCGCAGGATGCGGCGCATGATCTTACCGGAGCGGGTTTTCGGCAGACTGGGCGCCCATTGAATAATATCCGGCTTGGCGATCGGACCAATCTCTTTGACGCACAGGTCGATCAGTTCCTGGCGCAGTTTGTCCGACGGCTCGTGGCCGGCCTTCAACGTGACGTAGGCATAGATGCCCTGCCCCTTGATATCGTGCGGATAGCCCACCACTGCCGCCTCGGCGGTATCGTCGTGCAGCACGATCGCGCTCTCGATTTCCGCGGTACCGAGGCGGTGGCCGGAGACATTGAGTACGTCGTCGATGCGGCCGGTAATCCAGTAATCGCCGTCCTTGTCGCGGCGCGCGCCGTCGCCGGTAAAGTAGTAGCCGGGGAAGGTGGAAAAATAGGTGTCGATCATGCGCTGGTGATCGCCAAATACCGAGCGGATCATGCTCGGCCAGCTGGCCTTCATCACCAGCGCGCCCTCACCCTCGCCTTCGATTTCCTGGCCCTTTTCATCGAGCAACGCCGGCTGCACGCCAAAGAAGGGCCTGGTGGCAGAGCCGGGTTTCATCGCGATGGCGCCGGGCAGCGGCGTGATCAGGTGCGCACCGGTCTCGGTCTGCCACCAGGTATCGACGATCGGGCAGTGCTCGCCGCCGACCACCTTGTAATACCACTCCCAGGCTTCAGGGTTGATCGGCTCGCCCACGGTGCCCAGCAATTTCAGTGAACTGCGATCGGTGCAGGTGACATAGTCATCGCCCGCGCCCATCAATGCGCGGATCGCGGTCGGCGCCGTGTAGAAAATATTGACCTTGTGCTTGTCCACCACCTGCCAGCAGCGGGACGCATCCGGGTAGGTGGGCACCCCCTCGAACATCAGCGAGATGGCGCCGACGGCCAGAGGGCCATAGACGATATAGCTGTGCCCGGTAATCCAGCCCACATCGGCGGTACACCAGAAGACATCACCCTCCTTGTAATCGAAGGTGTACTTGAAGGTCATCGCCGACATCAACAGGTAGCCGGCGGTGGTGTGCAGCACGCCTTTCGGCTTGCCGGTAGAGCCGGACGTATAGAGGATAAACAGCGGGTCTTCCGCGTTCATCACTTCCGGCTCGCAGTCTGTGCCCTGCTCGGCGACCGACTCGGCATACCAGATATCCCGCTTGCTGTGCCAATCGATATTGGCGCCGGTGCGCTTGACGACGATCGCGGTGTGCACGTTCGGGCAGCTGGCCAGGGCTTTGTCCACGTTGGCCTTCAGCGGTATCTTGCGGCCGCCACGCACGCCCTCGTCGGCAGTGATTACAAGTCGGCAGTCCGAGTCGAGGATGCGGTCTTTCAGTGAGTCCGGAGAGAAGCCGCCGAAGACGACCGAGTGCACGGCGCCGATGCGGGCACAGGCAAGCATTGCATAGGCGGCCTCGGGGATCATCGGCATATAGATGCAGACGCGGTCGCCCTTGTTGACGCCGCGGGCTTTCAGCAGATTCGACAGCCGGCAGACCTGCTCGTGCAGCTCGGCGTAGGTGATGTGCCTGCTGTCGGCGGGATCATCGCCCTCCCAGATAAAGGCGGTCTGCTCTGCACGGGTTGGCAGGTGGCGGTCGATGCAGTTGACGGTGACATTCAGCTCGCCGTCGGCGAACCAGGTCGCGTGCCCCTTATTCAGATCCTCGTCCACCACCCGGGTGAACGGCCTGTGCCACTGCAGGAAATCCTTGGCCTGCTGCGACCAGAAGGCCTGCGGATCCTCGACGGACTGGCGGTACATCTTTTCGTAGTCGTCCGCGCGGATATGCGCGTCGGCGGCGAATTCGGTGGGCACGGGACGGGTGTGCACTTCAGACATCGTTTTCTCCCTTATTAGTATTATCGGGCGTTGCGGGCCCCGGTAGCTGGCTTTGCGCTAGAGCATAGCCGAGATGGGTGTGCACTGGCGGACAGCCGCCGCAGATTGCGCACTACCCGCGATCCCGACCAGTTATACCACCGGCAGCGGACAGATGACAACGCTGTCAAAATGACATTCACCTCATCATAACGCGCCGGCAAATCCGATTCCCAGCACCCGCCACGGAATCACGTGCCATTTTTTCCGGGTCGGTGCAGAATAGCCCCGAGAAAAAGTGATCACATTTTGATAACAACAGAGGTGAGCCATGGGCGCGAAACTGTTACGGATTTCAGAGGGCAAAGGCGAACGGGATGCAGGGCCGGTGGCGCCGGAGAAGTTACTGGCGGGCCAGCCGCAGCAGCTGACCGAGCACTTCTTCACCAACGCGAAGGAAAACTTCTTCTGCGGCATCTGGTCTTCCGACGAGGGCAAGTGGACACTCACTTATAGCGAGGACGAGTTCTGCTACATCATCGACGGCGAGGCGGTGATCACCGACGCGGACGGCCACAGCGAGCGGGTCGTCGCCGGCGATGCCTTCTGCATCCCGGCCGGATTCGAGGGTACCTGGGAAACCGTTGGCACCGTGAAGAAGTTCTACGCGATCTACGAGGAATAAACGGGAAGATTATTATCCGGCCGACTCATCCGTGGCCGATCAGGCCGTTCAGGTGAGCCACCACGCTGCGCCCGAGGGCTCCGAGGGCGTAGCCCCCTTCCAGCGCCGAGACAATGCGCCCGCCCGCATGGCGCCCGGCCAGTTCGCGCACGACATCGGTCACCCAGCGGTAATCCTGTTCCACCAGCCGCAGCTGCGCCATCTCATCTTCGATATGGCCGTCGAAGCCCGCGGAAATAAAGATCATCTGCGGCCGGAACTGCTCCAGCGCCGGCAGCCACTTCTCCTCCACCGCGCGGCGGAATTCGTCGCCGCCGGCGCCCGGTTCCAGCGGCGTATTGACGATATGCGCCGGCAGCTCGCCGGTGCCGCTGAATGGGTAGAAGGGGTGCTGGAAACTGGAACACAGCAGGTAGCCGTCGCGGTCGCGCACGAACTCCTCGGTGCCGTTGCCGTGGTGCACGTCGAAGTCGACGATCGCCACCCGCTCCAGGCCGTGATGCTGCCGCGCCCAGGCCGCGCCGATGGCGATATTGTTGAACAGGCAGAAGCCCATGGCCCTGGCCCGCTCGGCATGGTGGCCCGGCGGGCGCACGGCGCAGAAGGCCGACGGCACCTCCCCTGCCATCACCCGATCCACCGCCGACACGACGGCGCCGGCGGCATGCAGCGCAGCGTCGAGTGAGCCGGGACACATGGACGTGTCCTCGTCCAGCACCAGCATGCCCTCCTCCGGTGCGCGCGCAAAAATCGAGTCGACGTAATCCGGGTCGTGCACCAGCGCCAGTTGCTCGCGGGTCGCCAACGGCGCGTCAAAGTGGCGCAGCACGAAATCCAGGCCGCTGCTCAGCAGCTGATCCTGAATCGCATCGAGCCGCGCCGGCCGCTCCGGGTGGCCGGCGCCCATGTCGTGGCCGGCGCAGGCGGGGCTGGTGATATATCCGATAGACATGGCTGAACTCCGGGCGTCGAGATGGCCTTGGCGAACACCAACTATGCCCTGTTATTAACCCGGCAACCAAATAGGTTGACGGGTTAATGCGGCACAGGGACGTGCCGCCGCTGGCCAGAGGCCGGCGCGAGCCCTTGAATTACAAGCAATTCCGCGCAATTGCGAAGCCCATCCATGGGCTTCGCCCTGCGGGTCAGCTAAAGCTGACCAAAACCGCTCCCGGCGATTTTGTGCGCCCATAGTTCAAGGGCGACGACCAAATAGATCAAGGATGATCTATTTGGTCGCCGGGTTGATGGCGTCGCGAAGATCCAGTGTCAGCAGAACCTCGTCCATTTCCGCCCCCGGTGTGGTGACGAAGCCGCAGTTGTCGAACACCGCCAGCATCGGGCGGTTGTCGCGGCGCACACAGGCCACCATGCGCTCGATGCCACGGGCGCGCGCGATCGCCTCCATCTCCTTCAACAGCGCCGACGCGATCCCCTTGCCGCGGCGGCTCTCCTTGATCACGAAGGCCACCTCGCAGCTGTTGTCGGCCGGATTGTAGTAATAGCGCCCGACCCCCTGGATCACCTCGGCCTGCCCCTCGCGGTCGGTAAAGCACAGCGCCAGGTCGCGGCGCTGATCCACGCTGACCAGGCTGCAGGACTTCTCCCGCGACATCTGCGTCACATGGTGGTTGTAGCGCATCAGCAGGGTTTCCTTGTTGTGGGTATAGAAAAACTCCTGCAGGCGCCTTTCATCGGCGGGCCGCAACGGGCGCAGCGTGTATTCGATACCGTCGAAGGTAAAGGTCTTGGATTCCACCGGCCCCAGTTCCGGTACCGACGTCGGCGCCTGCTCCTGGTATTCCGGCACCCAGTACAACTGGCGCACCTCATCGAGCAGGGCGCGGCGGAATTTCGGATGGGCGATACGGATCAGCTCCAGCGCCCGCTCGCGGATCGTCTTGCCGTGCAGCGAGGCGATACCGTACTCGGTGACGACATAGTGCACATGCCCCCGCGAAGTCACGACGCCGCCGCCCGGGGTCAGCGTGGTGACGATGCGCGAGCGCGCGCCGTCCTTCGTCGTCGACGGCAGCGCGATCACCGGTTTGCCGCCGCGGCTCAGGGCCGCGCCGCGGATAAAGTCCACCTGACCGCCGATGCCGCTGTAAAAGCGGCTGCCGATGGAATCGGAGACCACCTGTCCGGTCAGGTCCACCTCGATGGCACCGTTGATCGACACCATCTTGTCGTTGCGGGCGATTTTGGTCGGCGAATTGACATGCTCGGCCGGGTAGAACTCCACGTGCGGGTTGCCGTCGACAAAATCGTACAGGCGCCGGGTGCCCATACAGAAAGTGGCGACTGCCTTGCCGCGGTGAAACGTCTTCTTGCGGTTGTTGACCACGCCGCTTTTCACCAGGTCGATGATGCCGTCGGAGATCATTTCGGAGTGAATGCCGAGGTCGCGGTGGTTGCCGAGATAGCGCAGTACCGCATCCGGTATCTTGCCGATGCCCAGCTGCAGTGTCGCCCCGTTGCCGATCAACAGCGACACATACTGGCCGATCTGTTCGGTAACCTGGTCCAGTTCCGGTGGTTCCAGTTCCGGCAGCTCCTCCGCCGCCTCCAGCCAAGCATCGATCTGCTGGATATGCACGAAGCTGTGACCGTTGGTGCGCGGCATGCGCGGATTCACCTGGGCTACCACCTTGCGGGCATAGCGGACCGCCGCCGACACCACGTCGACACTGACACCGAGCGAGCAGTAACCGAATTCGTCCGGCGGACTGACCATCACCAGCGCCGCATCCAGCGGCAGCGTATGGTCACTGAACATGCGCGGGATTTCCGACAGGAAGCAGGGGGTGTAATCGGCGCGGCCCTCGGCAATGGCCTCGCGCACATTGGCACCGCCTATGAACAGCGAATTGACCTTGAACTTGTCACGGAAACGCGGTGTCGCCCAGACATTGTCCGACAGTGTCAGGATATGGGTGACCTCGATATCGTGCAGGCCGCGGCTGTGCTCGATCAGGTCGGCGACCAGCGCATTGGGAACGGCGGCATTGGAGCCGATAAAGATGCGGCAACCGGACTTCAGCAGGTCTCGCCACTGCACCTCCGCGGCGGTTTTCGGACAGCTGAGCATAATGATGCCTGTCGGTTCGCGGACGACGCAGACATGGTAGTCACTGCACTGGCGCGCGCCAACTCGGCGCCGCACAGCGGCTCGATAAACAGAAGGGAATCTGCAGCGGCGGCCCGCCCGGGGCGAGCTACGGCCGACCGCTGCGGCAGAGAGACAGGAAGAGAGAGATACCCGGCGGATCAGGCCTCGGCCAGCTGTACCGGAATGGTATTGGTGCTGCGCTCGACGCGGTTGTTTTCGTCCAGGTAGACCAGCTTCGGCTGGAAGCTGTCGGCTTCCTGCTCGGTCATCTGCGCATAGGATGCGATGATGATGCGGTCGCCGACCTGCACCCGCCGCGCGGCGGCGCCGTTCATCGAAATGATGCCCGAACCGCGCTCCGCCAGGATCACATAGGTGTGGAAGCGCTCGCCGTTGCTGACGTTGTAGATATCGATCTTCTCGAATTCGCGCAGGCCGGCCAGCTCGACCAGATCCTGGTCAATCGCACAGGAGCCGTCGTACCAGAGCTCGGCCTGGGTCACTGCCGCCATATGCAACTTGCACTTCAGCATTTCGATTTGCATTGTTCCCCTCCTCACAACTCCAGGGATACGTTGTCGATCAGGCGCGCGGCACTGGTATACATGGCGCCGAGAATCGTGATCTGGCGGTCGTCATCGGCCGCCGGCTGCAGGTCCTTGCTGTTGCAGATCGAGAAATAGTCCACGCGGAAGCCCGCCTTCTCGATACGTTTCTTAGCCTCGCCTTCCAGCTCAGCGAAATCGCGGCGGCCGCCCTCGATTTCACCCTTCACCCAGTTCAGTGACTGGTTCAGCACCGCGACCTTCGGGCGCTCCTGCGGGGTGATGTAGCCGTTGCGGGAACTCATCGCCAGGCCATCGGCCTCACGGTGCACCGGCGCGGCAATAATCTCGACCGGGATACACAGGTCCTCGACCATCCGGCGGATCACCGCCAGCTGCTGGAAATCCTTGATACCGAACACGGCCTTGTCCGGCTGCACGATATTGAACAGCTTGGTGACCACAGTGGTCACCCCTTCGAAGTGGCCCGGGCGGCTGGCGCCGCAGAGCACGTCGGTCATCGCCGGGCAGATCACGCGAGTCTGCTGGTCCATGCCGTTCGGGTAGATCTCGCTCTCGTCCGGGTGGAACAGGAAATCGCAATCGGCCTCGCGCAGCTTCGCCATGTCCCGCTCCATGGTGCGCGGGTACTTGTCCCAGTCCTCGTTCAGGCCGAACTGCAGGCGATTGACGAAAATGGACACCACCACCAGATCGCAGTGCTGTTGCGCCGTTTTGACCAGCTCTATATGGGCGTCGTGCAGATTGCCCATGGTGGGCACGAAGCCGACGGTCTTGCCGTCTTTGCGGGCCTTCGCCAGCGCCTCGCGCAGGCTGGCCACGTGGTGGAAGACTTGCATCGCGATCACTACCGCTTTGAGTTAATCAGCGCGGCATCATACTCTCTGCGATGGTGCGCCTCAATATCGCCAGAGTGCCTGTTTACAGTCAATTTCGACCGAAAAGCCGCAAACAGGGCGCGATCTGCTGCAAAAACCCGAAAACCAGAATCATCGTTCGGTTTTTTTCGTCCCCGCCCCCTCCCCACTCCCCGAAGGCCCCGGCCAGGCCGAACGAATTAATTGCCACCGGTTCAGGAAAGATTCAGCCCGCGCCGGGCAAACTGCCTCCCACAGTACGAAAAGGCCGCCCCGGCGGCGCTGTAGAGCCCTCAGAGCTCTATGAAAGAGCCACATGGCTCTAGTAAGAGCCCTGGGCTCAGGAGAAAACGCCATGAAACAAATAATCACCGCCATCGCCACCGCCAGCGTGCTGCTGCTCGCCGGACCGGCGCTCGCCGAAGACCGCCACCACTATCGCGGCAAGCAGGATTCCGATGTCAGCGGCTCGGCGTTCCGCAAAGCCTACAACAAGGAACGCGCCAAAAGCCGCGAAGAGTGGCGCGAGCGCCGCGGCGACCACCGCCCCGAATATCGCGGCGACCGCCACAGCAACGACCGCGGCAAGCGCCACGACAAGGGGCACGGGAAGGATCACGACTATGGCCGCAGGAAAGGCCACGACAGGGGTAATCACCAGGGCGAAAACTACGATCGCGACCACAACCGGCGCCACGCCAAACACGACAAAGGGCGCGACTATCACAAGGGCGAGCGCCGCTACGACCGGGGCTACGAGCGCGGCTACAAACACGGCTACAAGCACGGATACAAATACAGTCATGACTGGGGCCACAAGCGCCCGCACCACAAGCCTCGCCGCCCCTACTATCGCCCTGACTATCACGCGCACAAACCGCGCTGGCGTCCGGCGCACTACCACTACGGCTATCGCTGGAGACACCTGCCGCGCAGTTTTGTCAGCATCAGCGTCGGCGCCCTGAGCTTCTTCTATAGCGACGGGATCTTTTACCGCCCGGCCAGCTATGGCTATGTGGTAGCAGCTCCGCCGGTCGGTGCCGTGGTGCACAGCCTTCCCGGCTCTGCAGTGGCTCTGGTTTTCGGCGGTCTTCATTATTACGTGGCCTACGATACCTACTATCTGTGGGACGGCTACCGCGGCGGCTACCGTGTCGTCGCCAACCCCGGCTTTTATTGATCAGTCTGTCACGCAATTTGCCACCCAAACCTCAGCGGCCTCCGGGCCGCTTTTTTTGTTGTTGTGGTTCGGACAAAAATTTTCCCGCCCCGGCAAAAGCCGAACAAAACTTCAAAACCAAAACAACTGCACAAACTAGAAAATCTGCGCGCCACAAACCGAATAAAAATTTAATTTTTACCTGCTAAAAAATAGCGTTTTTGTTATCTATAGTTATTGCTTTCCGGCCTGACTGGGCCCAACATTCGCGCCCCCGCCAATGACCAACTGAACAGGCGCCATGAAACAGCAACAAGTACAAGACTGGACGTGCGAAGACTCGGCCGAGCTCTACGGAATCCGTAACTGGGGTGCCGGTTATTTTGATTTAAACGAGGCCGGCGAGATCACCGTGCGCGTGGAAAATACCGCCGGAGAAACCCACAGCGTTTCGCTGATGGATATCGCCCACGGCGCGACTGAGCGCGGTCTCGGCCTGCCACTGCTGCTGCGTATCGAAAACCTCCTCGACGCACAGATTGCGCGCATCAACGAATCCTTCGCCCGCGCCATCGAGGACTGCGGCTACGGCAACGTGTTCCGCGGCGTCTTCCCGATCAAGGTAAACCAGCAGTGCCAGGTGATCGAGGAAATCGCCACCGCCGGGCGCAAGTTCAATCACGGTCTCGAGGCCGGCAGCAAGGCGGAACTGATCGCGGCGCTGTCGATTCTGGACAACACCGAATCGCTGATCGTCTGCAACGGCTACAAGGATGAAGAGTTCATCAACCTGGGCCTACAGGCGCAGCGCCTCGGCGTGCAGGTATTTTTCGTCGTCGAGACACCGTCGGAAGTCGAGACCATTATCCGCTGCGCGGAGCGCGAACAGGTGCGCCCCAATATTGGTGCGCGGGTAAAGCTCGCTTCGAAAGTCGGCGGCTACTGGAATGCTACCAGCGGCGACCGCAGCATCTTCGGTCTCGGCAGTAACGACCTGATCGCGATGGTCGATCAGCTGCGCAACCACGACATGCTCGACTGCCTGAAGCTGCTGCACTACCACCTCGGATCCCAGGTGCCGAATATTCGCGATATCCGCACCGGCGTGCTGGAGGCCTGCCGCTATTACGCCGATCTGGTAGAGGAAGGTGCGGCCATGGGCTACCTGGATCTCGGCGGCGGCCTGGCAGTGGATTACGACGGTTCCAAGACCAATTACACCCACTCGAAAAACTACTCCCTGGACGAGTATTGCGTGGATGTGGTCGAAGCCATCATGGGCACGCTGGACAGCGAGGGCGTCGCGCACCCGGTGATCATTACCGAGTCCGGCCGCGCCACCGTTGCCTATTCCTCGGTGCTGCTGTTCGATATTCTCGATACCACCCGTTTCGAGCCGATCGAACTCGAGCACACAAAGGTCGCCGAGGACGATCACCAGATGCTGCTGAACCTGCAGGACGCGGTGAACAATGTCAGCGCGAAGAACCTGCAGGAGAGCTACAACGATGCGCTCTACTACCGCGATGAGGTACGCTCCCTGTACCTGCACGGCCAGGTCAGCCTGCGCGAACGCGCCAATGCGGAAAACCTGTTCCTGCAGGGCGCGCAGCGGATACGCAAGCTGCTCGATGAGGCGGAAGAAATTCCGGTAGACCTGCAGGCGCTGCCGGAAGTGCTGTCGGATATCTATTATGCGAATATGAGTGTGTTCCAGTCGCTGCCGGACATGTGGGCGATCGATCAGGTGTTTCCACTGGTGCCGATTCACCGGCTGGACGAGGCGCCGACGCGCTCGGCGATCATCGCCGACATCACCTGTGACTGCGATGGCAAGATCGACCGCTTTATCGGCCGCCAGGAAGAGCAGAAGACACTGCCGCTGCACCAGCTCAAGGACGACGAGGACTATATCCTCGGCACTTTCCTGGTCGGTGCTTACCAGGAGACGCTGGGCGACCTGCACAACCTGTTCGGCGATACCAACGTCGTCAGTGTGCGCATTCACGAGGATGGCAGCTTCGATTACAGCCGCGAAATCCACGGCGACAGCATTTCCGATGTGCTGAGTTATGTGGAGTATCGGCCGCAGGAATTGTTTGAGCGCTTCCGCAAACTCGCGGAGCGGGCGGTGAAAGAAGGGCGCATCAGCGCCCAGCAGCGCAAACAGATACTGCACACGTACACCGCCAGCATGAGCGGCTACACCTATTTTGAAAAGTAAGTCCGCAGCGCCTTCGAAAAATAGGGCTGCGGTACCTTCGATGAACAGATCCGCAACGCCTTTTGAAAATAGCGGCGGTTTCCGAACCGCAAAAATAAGGAGATTTTAATGGCCAATGTACTGATCATCGGCGCCGGCGGCGTCGGTCAGGTGGTGGCACACAAGTGCGCCCAGGTACCGGAAGTATTTGAAAATATCACCCTCGCCAGCCGCACCAAGAGCAAGTGCGACAAGATCGCCGCGATGCTACCGCGCAAAATCGACACCGCGGAAGTGGACGCGGACAATGTGCCGGAGCTGGTCAAGCTGATCGAAAAAGTGAAGCCGGACATGGTGATCAACGTCGCCCTGCCCTACCAGGATCTGCACATCATGGATGCCTGCCTGGAAACCGGCGTGCACTACCTGGATACCGCCAACTACGAGCCGCCGGAAGAGGCCAAGTTCGAGTACAAGTGGCAGTGGGCCTATCAGGATAAATTCGAGAAGGCCGGCCTGATGGCACTGCTCGGCAGTGGTTTCGATCCAGGGGTGACCAGTGTGTTCACCGCCTATGCGAAGAAGCACCACTTCGACCGCATCAAGACCCTGGATATCATCGACTGCAACGCCGGCGATCACGGCCTGCCGTTCGCGACCAATTTCAACCCGGAGATCAATATTCGCGAGATCACCGCTAACGGTCGCTACTGGGAAAACGGCGAGTGGGTAACCACCAAGCCGATGGAAGAGAAGCGTGTGTTCGATTTCCCCGCCGGCATCGGCGAGAAGGACATCTACCTGCTCTACCATGAGGAGCTGGAATCGCTGTCAAAGCACTTCCCGGAAATCGAGCGCGCGCGTTTCTGGATGACCTTCGGCGCCAGTTACCTGAAGCACCTCGAAGTGCTGCAGAATGTCGGCATGACCAGCATCGAGCCGATCGAATTTCAGGGCCAGGAGATTGTACCGATCCAGTTCCTGAAGGCACTGCTGCCGGATCCGGCCAGCCTCGGCCCGCTGACCAAGGGCAAGACCTGTATCGGCAATATCATTCGCGGTACCAAAGATGGCGAAGAGAAGATCTACTACGTCTACAACATCAGCGATCACCAGGAGTGTTACAAGGAAGTGCAGTCCCAGGCCATCTCCTACACTACCGGTGTGCCGGCCATGATCGGTGCCAAGATGATGCTCGAGGGCAAGTGGATGAAGCCGGGGGTCTGGAATATGGAACAGCTGGATCCCGATCCGTTTATGGAAGACCTGAACAAGTACGGCCTGCCGTGGCAGGAAACCTGGCTGGACAAGCCGTTCAAATAATATATTACATGGCGAATGCCGGGCGGGACTGCTGCCAGGCTCTCTTTGCGGGCCGCGCCGTAAATACATCCCTGTAGGCTTGTCTGCGAGATCCCTCTCGCAGACAGCCCCGCAAAGAGAGCCTGGCATCATCCCCTTCGCATCTTCCTATTGCGCGCGCAAAACATAACGCAATCAACGAGTGAATCTATGGATCTAACTCCGCGTATCGACTATTTCGGCAGTTTCGACCCCAAGCGTGTCCCATCGCCCTGTTTCGTCGTCGACGAACGGGCGCTGCGCGACAACCTAGAATTACTCGCGGATGTGCAACAGCGCAGCGGCGCCAAGGTACTGGCGGCACTGAAGGCGTTCTCGATGTGGAGCACCGGGCCTATCGTGGCCGAGTACCTGTCCGGCACCTGCGCCAGCGGCCTATACGAGGCCAAGCTCGGTTACGAGGAGTACGGCGGCAAGGATCTCGGCAAAGAGGTGCACGTATTCAGCGCCGGCTACAAGGAGGACGAACTGAAGGAGATTCTGCAGTTCGCCCACCACGTGATTTTCAATTCCTTCTCCCAGTGGAAGCGCTACAAGAGCCTGTGCCTGGAAGCGCAGCAGCAGCGTCCGGAACTGCGCTTCGGCTTGCGTATCAATCCCGAGCATTCCGAGGGACACACGGAACTCTACGATCCCTGCGCGCCCTGTTCGCGCCTCGGCATAGTGCGCTCGCTGTTTGACGGCGAGGATCTCGACGGTATCAGCGGCCTGCATTTCCACACCCTGTGCGAGCAGGATTTCAAACCGCTGGAACGCACCATCGCGGCGGTGGAGGAGAAATTCGGCGACCTGATTCCGCAGATGGAGTGGATCAACTTCGGCGGCGGCCACCATATCACCCGTCGCGACTACCAGGTGGACGAACTGGTGGATGCGGTGCGCGCCTTTTCCGACAAGCACGATGTGCAGGTCTACCTGGAGCCGGGCGAGGCCATCTCGCTGTTTGCCGGCATACTGGTAGCCGAGGTGGTGGATATCGCCTGGAACGGCGAGAACCAGGCGATACTCGACGCATCCGCCACCTGCCATATGCCGGATGTGCTGGAGATGCCCTATCGCCCCGAGATCACCGGTGCCGCCCGCCCGGGCGAACTGCCGCACGACTACCGTCTTGGCGGCCAGAGCTGCCTGGCCGGTGACAGTATCGGCGAGTACAGCTTCAACGATCCGCTCAAGGTCGGCGACCGCCTGGTGTTCGAGGAGATGGCCTACTACACGATGGTCAAGACCAACACCTTCAACGGTATCCCGCTGCCGGCGATCGCGCTGTGGAACTCCAGCACCGACGAGCTGAAAATCGTCAAGGAATTCGGCTACGAGGATTTCAAAGGGCGGCTGTCCGGCCCGAATCCACAGCCGGTGGAACCCCGAAGCGCGCCTGCCGGTACAGATGGCGGATGTGCTTAACTTAATCCGCTCCAGAGATTGGGGCCGCCCCGTATTACCAGGTGTAAAAGAATGCTGTCAGAAAACGACTATCCCATATTCCTCGGCTCCGAAATCGAGCAGCCGAAACCGGAAGACGCTTTTTTCCACGTAGTACCCATCCCCTACGAGGAAACCGTGTCCTACGGCGGCGGCACCGGCAAAGGGCCGGCGGCAATCCTCGAGGCCTCGTGGCAGCTGGAAACGTTCGACAACTTCTCCTCCCCCTGCGAGCTGGGTATTTACACCCGTTCGCCGGTCAATGTCAGCGGTGCGCCCGAGCAGGTGATGGACAATATCGCCGCTGCCACACGGGAGATCCTCGAGGCGGGCAAGATGCCGGTGGGTATCGGCGGCGAACATTCGGTCACTTGGGGCGTGATCAAAGGCTACCTGGACGCCGGGATCGAGGACTTCGGCGTAGTGCAGATAGACGCCCACGCCGACCTGCGCGACCGCTATGAAGGCCAGAAGCACAGCCACGCCAGCGTGATGCGGCTGGTAGTGGAGGCGGGAATCCCGCTGTTCCAGCTCGGCATCCGCGCCTACTGCGAGGAGGAAATGGGCGCGCGGGACAAATACGGTGTGCACTACCTGGACGCCCACCAACTGGTGCCGACCAATGTGCAGGAGTTCGAGCTACCGGCCGACTTCCCGTCCAAGGTGTTCTTCACGCTGGACGTGGACGGTATCGACCCGTCGGTCTTCCCCTCCACCGGCACGCCGGTACCCGGTGGCCTCGGCTGGTACCAGACCCTGAACCTGTTCGAATCGGTGGCAAAGCAGCGTGAGATCATCGGGTTCGATCTGCTGGAATTCGCGCCGATCGAGGGCTTCCACGCCTACGATTTCGCCGCCGCGCAGCTGCTCTACAAGCTGATGGGCATAGTGCAACGCACCAGAAAGGCTTAGCACGGCGCAGGCGCCGCTGATCGCGGCGTCGTTTGACACTTCTTAACGCGCGGGCGTGGCCAAAGCCTCGCCACAAGGGTTAAAATTTAACCTATGTAAGTAATCACTTCGCGGGAGAGGCTGTGAAAACACTAAAAGCCCTGCTCGGCGCCCTGGGCCTGCTCGCGCTGGCGGCATTCGCCTTCAGCCCCCCGGCCGATGCGGCGCCGCGCGGCTATGAGCGCGGCGGGAGCGGCTATCACCACCCGTACAAGCACTGGAAGCGACACCACCATCACGGCCCCCGCTACCGCCGGGGCCCGCGCATCTCTATCGGCTTCGTCGCGCCGATATTGCCGGCCGGCTATATCAGCCTGGCCGTGGGCGGCAACCCTTACTACTACCATGGTGGCTATTTCTACCGCCCGGCCCCGTCCGGCTACGTCGTGGTGTCGGCGCCGCTGGGGGCGTCCGTGCTGTCCCTGCCCGCCAGTGCCGTGCAAATACAGATCGGCGGCTTCACCTATTACCAGTACGCCGACGCCTATTATCAATGGCATCCCGCCCACCGCGCCTATGTGGTGGTACCGCCGCCCGCCGGCGCCCCGGTCGCGGCCCCGCCGCCGGCGGGCGGCGCGCCGGTAGCCGGTGGACCGTCGGGCTATGCGCCGGGCGAGGTGCTCGAGTCCCTGCCTCCCGGCTATACGGCCGAGGTGATCAACGGCGTGCAGTACTACCGCTACGGCAATGACTACTTCATGCCGACCCAGCGGGACGGCCGCGAGGTGTACGTGGTGGTGCGGCTCTAGTCAGCGCGCCGCTGCCAGCCCGTGAAAGCGGGCGAACTGCCCCACTGCCCGGTTGAAACTGGCCAGCAGCGCCGCACCGGGCTTCGCACTCCAGTGCAGCGCCTCGACGCGCAGCAGTCCCCCTTCCCGGTCCGCCTTCAGGTCCACGACCCCGGCAAAGCGGTCGCCATAGAGAATCGGCAGGCAGAAGTAGCCGTAGCGGCGTTTCGGCGCCGGCAGATAGCACTCCAGCTGGTAATCGAAGCCGAACAGCCGCTTCAGGCGCTTGCGCTGCAGCACCAGCGGGTCGAACGGCGACAACAGGCGCACCCGGCGCGGCACCCGCGCCGGCGGCGACGACTCTTCGGCCAGCATCAACTCGCTGCCCTGCGGGATCAGTTCGCCGCTGCGCAGCATCTGCTCGACCGCGGCGGCGACCAGTGGTCTGTCGTGGCGGCGCAGGTAGGCGATTTCCTCCAGCCGCCCGACACCATGGCAGCGCAGGAAAGTCCGCACCAGATGGCGACCGTAGTCCAGGTCGCTGGCGGTGTCCGTCTGGATATCGGACGGTAGCAACCGCTCCGGCAGGTCGAATACCTTCTGAAAACCGGCGCGGTGACTGACCATCAGCTCGCCCTCGTGGAACAGCTGCTCCAGGGCCTTCTTTTCATCCGACCACTCCCACCAGCCGCCTTTCGCGCGCACGAAATCGCTGGCCTTCAACTGCCCCTCGGCGCGCACCCGATCCAGCACATAGCGGCAGAGTTTGGCGTTCTTTTCGAACCAGTGCCGCTGTCCGTCGCGGATGCGGTCCATGCGCACGCGGGCAAAGCGATAGTGTTCCATCGGCAGGTAGGCGGCGGCGTGGGACCAGTATTCGAAGATCTCGCGGCGCTGCTCCGCCTGTGCCAGGTGCGATTCCCGGTAGCGCGGCAGGCGGTTGTAGAGCTGGTGATGGTGGGCGCGGGTAATGCGCTGGATCGCATCTAGCTGCAGCGCGCCGAGGTGGCGGACCAGGGATGCCAGGTCGCCGCGCCAGGGGCGGTGGATGTACTGGCGCTCGATCAGCAGCGCGCAGATTTCTTTGTCGGAAAGCAAGCCTGCCCCTCTAACTGGGATCAATCCCCCTGGTAGTATTCCGGCGCCAGGTTGTCGAAGCGGGTGTACTTGCCGACGAAAGCGGCGCGGCAGGTGCCGATCTCACCGTTACGCTGCTTGCCGATAATCAGTTCGGCCATGCCCTTGTCCGGACTGTCCTCGTTGTAGTACTCGTCGCGGTAGATGAACAGGATCACGTCGGCGTCCTGCTCGATGGCGCCGGATTCCCGCAGGTCGGAGTTCATCGGCCGCTTGTTCGGGCGCTGTTCCACGCCGCGGTTCAGCTGCGACAGCGCGATCACCGGACAGTTGTATTCCTTCGCCAGCCCCTTCAGCGAGCGCGAGATCTCGGAGATCTCCTGGGTGCGGCCCTCGGTGGAGCCTTTCACCTGCATCAGCTGCAGGTAGTCGAGCATGACCATCGCCGGCATGCTCTTGGCCTCGGCTTCCTCACGGGTCATCTGCGGGTTGTCGCGCATCAGCTTGTTGGTGTGGTCGCGCACCGTGCGCTTGACCCGCGCCCGCACCTCGCTCGGGCTCAGCGCCGGGGTGTCATCGATGTACAGGGCCTTGCCCTTCATCTTCTGCACCGCGCTGGACAGCTTGGGCCAGTCCTCTTCCTGCAGCTTGCCGTTCCTGATGCGGCCCTGGTCGATGCGGCCGATGGACGACAGCATCCGCATGACCAGGCTGTCAGACGGCATCTCCATACTGAAGATCATCGTCGGGCGCTCCTGGCTCAGCATCGCCGCTTCGATAAAGTTCAGCGCCAGCGCGGTCTTACCCATCGACGGACGCGCGGCGAGGATGATCAGTTCGCCCGGCTGCCAGCCGGACGTGCGCTGGTCCAGCTCGGTGAGGCCGGTACTGAGGCCGGTGATATCGCCCTCGGTCTTGAACAGCTCGTCGATGCGCTCGACGGTCTGCTTCAGCAGCGCGTCGACGCCGACGAAGCCGCCGTCTTTCGCGCGCCCCTCGGCGATCTCGGTGACGCGGCGCTCGGCCATCTGCAGCAGATCGGCGGAGGCGAGGCCGCCGGGGTTGAAGCTGGTGCGGCTGATCTCACCGGCGGCGGCGATCAGCTGGCGCAGCATGGAGCGCTCGCGCACTATCTTGGCGTAGGCGACGATATTCGCCGCGGACGGGGTATTCTCGGCCAGTTCGGCCAGGTAGGCGGGGCCGCCGACCTCGGCCAGCAGGTCGCGGCTGGCCAGGGCTTCCGCCAGGGTGACGATATCGAGCGGTTGCTCGCCATCGGTCAGCGCGCCCATGACCGCAAAGATCTTGCGGTGACTGGCGACGAAGAAGTCCTCCTCGCTGAGCTGTTCGGCGACGGCATCGATGCGGCCCGGATCCAGCATCAGGCCGCCCAGCACAGACTGTTCCGCCTCCACTGAGTGGGGCAGTGGCGAGGTCTCTTCGGTCTGCAATTCTGCGTCGGGGACGGCGTATTCGTCGTTCATGCGGCTTTACTGGCTACCAGAAACAAAACAGGCGCTGAATCCTCTCAGGAATCCAGCGCCCGATTGTAGCGCGGCTGGCGCCATCCGGCAGCAGCCGCGAGCTATCAAAGCCTTATTCGGCTTCGATGACTACCTTAACGGTAGCGATTACGTCGGAGTGCAGCTGTACGTCAACGTCGTACTCGCCCACTTCGCGCAGCGCGCCTTCCGGCAGTTTCACTTCGGCCTTGGCAACTTCGACGCCGCCAGCGGTGATCGCATCGGCGATGTCGCGGGTGCCGATGGAGCCGAACAGCTTGCCTTCGTCACCGGCATTGGCGGTGATGGTCACAACCAGGTCAGCCAGCTTGGTAGCGCGGCTCTCGGCCTCGGCCACCTTGGCAGCTGCGGCAGCTTCCAGCTCAGCGCGCTTGGCTTCGAACTCAGCGACGTTGGCTGCAGTAGCCGGAATCGCCTTGCCAGTCGGCAGCAGGAAGTTGCGGCCAAAACCGGCTTTGACTTCAACGCGGTCGCCCACATTGCCCAGTTTGCCTACTTTGTCGAGCAGAATAACTTCCATCTCGGTTTCCTCAATTTCAGTTTTGTGCGGATCGCGCCTATTTAGCGGAGCGCCCGCGAATATCTATCCAGCTATCTACCAGTGCCAATCCGCACAGGAATCCGGCCAGTGGCAGTGCCGCGATCACCAGCATGACGTACATCGCCACCAGTGGGCCGCGGCCCCAGCCGCGGCTGGCCACCAGCCAGTGAATCAGCGCGATGCCGGCCACCACCATCGGGAAGGCGATCACCGCGCCCCAGAACACATAGTCCTGGGTCACCAGGCTGTACACCCACACCAGCATGCAAACCGCCGCCAGCGGTAGCGGCATGCGCAGCTGGTGAAACTCCTGGCGGAAACCGCCGGGGTTGTACAGCAGCGCCTGCCAGTAGCGCCCCAGCACCAGGGCCAGGGTTGCCGTAATGGCCGAGATCCAGCTCAGGTACCCGGTCGCGAGCGGCTCGCTGCCGAATATCTGCTGCATCTGTTCCGCCTGGCCGCCGCCGGATTCCTCCGCCGCCTGCAACAGGCTCTGCAACAGGCCGCCACTGAACTGGGCGGTGAGCAGAATGCCCGCCGCGGCCACCGCGGTCACCGCCACCAGGGCAGCGCCCCAGGAGCGCGAGCTGCGCAGTACCAGCGCGCCGCAGAAAACCGCGGCGAAATGGCTGGCCGCCAGGCCGGTCATCAGCGGCGACATATAGCCGCTCATGCCCGCGGCAACCACCGGCAGCAGGGCCCAGGCCACAACCATCAGGCCGTCGCTGCTGCCGCGGCGCAGACTCACCAGAGCCAGCGCCGCCGGGCTGATCAGCGGTATGCCCACCATGGTGATGAGCACCGCCCGCACGCGCCCGCGCATAATGAATTCAGCCAGGGCACGCACTTCTAGATAGCTTCTCTTGTAAAGCGTCTAAGCACAAAAACCTAAGTTCTGGGCTTAGGCTTCGTGGCTGTCCGTGTACGGCAGCAGGGCCAGGTAGCGAGCGCGCTTGACCGCAGTGGCCAGCTGGCGCTGATACTTGGCTTTGGTGCCAGTGATACGGCTCGGAACAATCTTGCCAGTTTCAGAAACGTAGGCTTTCAGGGTATCGAGATCTTTGTAGTCGATACGCTTTACGCCTTCAGCGGTGAAACGGCAGAACTTACGACGACGGAAAAAACGTGCCATCAGATAATCCCCTTACTCTTCGCTTTCGGCGTTATCGGAAGATTGCTCTTCCGCGGATTCGTCATCGGACTCCTGCTCGGAGCGCTCGCGACGTTCGGAGCGCTCAGCGCGCTCGGCGCGGGCAGCTTTGCGCTCGCGGCTCTCTTTTTCCGCCTTCATGATCGGGCTTTCTTCGGTGATCGCTTCGTCTTCGCGAATCACCAGGTTGCGCAGAACCGCGTCGTTGTAACGGAAGTTGGTAGTCAGCTCTTCCAGAGCCTCTTCCGTGCACTCGACGTTCAGCAGCACGTAGTGCGCTTTGTGGATCTTGTTGATCGGGTAAGCCAGACGGCGACGGCCCCAATCTTCCAGACGGTGAACCTGGCCACCGCTGTCTTTGATGGTAGCGGTGTAACGCTCCACCATACCGGGGACCTGCTCGCTCTGATCCGGGTGGACCAGGAATACAATTTCGTAATGACGCATTTTCGCTCCTTACGGGTTAAACAGCCTCCCGGGCAATCCGGTGAGGCAAGGAGAGCAACGTGCCGACTTGCGGGGGCACATTGCGGGCGGCGTATTCTAGGCACTTGCCCTCTTGGTTGCAAGTTAACCAATCCCCCCAGGCCCGACACCGCTGCCGGGCCGGCCAGCGGCGGATCGAGCGGCGCTCGCCCCTTGCGAGGAAACGGCTACCGGGACGAGCGAATCGGTCATCCGGGCGCGGGGCGCCACTGGCTATAGTATCCGGCCACCACTGCGAGAAACGCGATGCACCAGCGGACCCTCAGCCTCAAGTTTGGCCCATTTCAGGTGCCGGTCAGTGTCAGCCACCTCAATGGCGACGGCCCACTGGCACTGATCCTGCCGGCTCTGGGCGTGCCGGCGGCCAAATATGCGCTGCTGCAACAGGAGCTGCACGAGCGCGGCTACCACACCGCGGTCACCGAGCTGCCCGGCACGGGAGGCAGCCATCCCCGACCCCACCGCGGCGCCGACTACGGTTACAGCGACCTGGTGCTCACCTTTATTCCGCAGCTGCTGCGGTTGCTGCAACAGCAGTTCGGCCGCGGGCCGGCGCTGATTCTCGGCCACAGCATCGGCGGCCAGACCGCGACGCTGGCGGCCAGGGCCGGACTGACCGGCGACGCCAGGATCGTCAGCGTCGCCGCGGGACATATCCACTACCGCTGCTGGCGGGGGGCACAGCGGTTGCAGCTGCTCGGGGCCGCAGCGCTGGCCGGTATCGTCGCCAACCTGCTCGGCTACTTCCCCGGCGCACGGCTCGGTTTCGGCGGACGCGAAGCCCGAGGCCTGATGACAGACTGGTCGCGCTCGATCTTCAGCGGGCAGTTCGCGCCGGAGAAGCGCTTTTCTACGGCGCCGCAGGGCGCGCAGCCGACGCTGCATATCGCGCTGCACGGAGACCCGTTTGCCCCGCTGCAGGCCACGCGCAGGCTTGCGGCGATTACCGGTGGCGAAGCCCGGCAACTGCCGGCGACCTACCCGAAGGGCAACCCCCACCTGAGCTGGATCAAGAATCCGGGACCGGTTGCCGCAGCGGTCGACGAATGGCTGGAACCGGGAGGAGTAGCGAAACCAGCCGCGACCGTAACCGGCTAGCGCCTGCACGCTGTCTGGCGGCGCGCTATTGCAGTGATCCCGAGCTGATTCGTCTTGTTATGGTAGCCGCCGTTGCGCTGCGTTAATTTGCTACCCAGGATGGAGAAATGGATTCACTGATTTGCCTGTTCGAGAATGCCATGCCGGCGGAGATGTGCGACCGGCTGATTGAGCGCTTTGACGAATCTGCGGAAAAACAACCGGGCCGCACTGGCTCCGGCGTCGATCAAAGCAAGAAAACCAGTTCCGACCTAATGATCTCCGGGCTGGAATCCTGGCGCGACGAATGCGCGACCATCAACAACATGGTGGTTCGCGGCCTGATGGAATACTGCCGGCGCTACCCACACATGCTGACCGGCGCCCTGTCGCCGACCATCCTCGACGAGACCAGCGGCCAGCCGCGCAATCTGCACAGCGAGGATATCGGCAATCTGAACGAGCGGCAGCTACAGATGCTGGTTACGGGCATCTACCAGCTGGACAGCATCAACTTTCAACATTATGAAAAGGCGCGGGGTGGCTACCATCACTGGCACTCCGAGCACTACCCGCACCCCAGCGATCCCGCGCAGAAATCCCTGCACCGAGTCCTGTTCTGGCTGCTGTACCTGAACGATGTCGAAGAAGGCGGGGAAACCGAGTTTCACTATCAGGGCGCCAAGATCAAACCGCGCAGAGGCAGCCTGATACTTTCCCCCTGTGGCTTTACCCATACACACCGCGGCAATGTTCCGCAGTCGCATGACAAATACATTCTCACCTCCTGGGTCATGTACCGGCCGGCCAGCGCGCTGTACGGCACACCCCAATAACGGCACGAGGAAAGATTGCCGCGACCCGCAGTTTTTATCCTGTGATCTAGTGGAATTTTTTAGTGTCGAGGGGTCTGACTGCGGGCAGCGATTACCGCAAATAAATGTTTGGCGAGGCGGAAAAATAAAATGCCGGGTGATAGATCATCCCGGCACCATAAAAGACTCGTGCACGGCCCTAGCCGCGACTGCAGACAGCCGCGGGAGAAATGCCGCGTCAGCCGTTGCGCTGGCGCACCGCTTCGAACAGGCACACGCCGGTCGCCACGGACACGTTCAGGCTGCTGACCTCACCGGCCATCGGAATCTTTATCAGATGGTCGCAGTGTTCGCGGGTCAGCCGGCGCAGCCCGCTGCCCTCAGCTCCCATCACCAGCGCCATCGGTCCGGTCAACTGGCTCTGGTAAATATCCTGTTCGGCCTCACCGGCGGCGCCGAATATCCACACGCCGGCCTGCTGTAGCTGCTGCAGGGTGCGCGCGAGGTTGGTGACGGTGACAAACGGCAGCACCTCCGCGGCACCGCAGGCGACCTTGCGCGCCGTCGGTGTCAGTCCCGCGGATTTGTCCTTCGGTGCGATGACCGCGTGCACGCCCGCGGCCTCCGCCGAACGCAGGCAGGCGCCGAGGTTGTGGGGGTCGGTAACACCGTCGAGCACCAGCAGGAATGGTGCCTCACTGCTCTCCTCCAGTTGCTGCAGCAGCTCCTGCAGGAAGCGCTCATCATGGACCTTGGTCTGGCCGGCGCACACCGCCACCACACCCTGGTGGTTGCCGTCGTCGCCGACTTTTTCGTCCAGTGCGCGGCGATCGACGAAACGCACGGCGATATCATTTTTTTCCGCCTGCTGGATGATTTTCTGCAGGCGCTGATCTTTGCGCCCGCGCAGCAGCAGTAATTCCCGCACCTGCTGCGGGGAGCCCTTCAGCAGTGCCTGCACCGCGTGCAGGCCGTAAACCAGTTGTTGGCTCAAACTATCCCTCGACTACTTTTTCTTTTTACCTTTGGCAGAAGACTTTTTCTTCTTGCCATTTTTCGCCTTGGTGTTGGCTTTGGCGGCCTTGTGTGCCGCCTTGCGTGCTGCCACCGCCGGGCGCTTGCCGCCCTTGCGCGGCGGCGTGCGCCTGGGACCACGGCGCTTCTTCGGCGCCTCTTCCTCTGTCGCCTCCGCCGGCTTCTCCGGCTGGGCGGCAACCGGCACCGCCTCGGTGGAACCGACCTTGCGCTTGCGGAACGGCGTTTCCCCGGCAGGCGTTTCCGCATGTCGCGCCCAGGGGCTAGTGCTGCGTTTCTGGCTCGTGTCTTTCTTTTCCGCAGCCGCCTTGCCGCGGCGCTCGCGTTCCTGCTGATGCGCCACCGCCATCTCCATCGCGCGCGCACTCACTTTGGTCGACTCGCGCTTGGCTCTCGGCACCAGTTCCTCCAGCGTGAAATCCACCTTGCGCTCTTCCAGGTCGACGCGCGCCACCTGCACGGTAACCGAATCGCCCAGGTGATAGCGCTTGCCACTGCGCTCGCCGATCAGGCGCTGGTGGGCCTGCTCGAAGCGGTAATAATCCTTTGGCAAAGCGGTGACATGGATCAGCCCCTCGACATAGAGATCGTCCAGTTCGACAAACAGGCCGAAGCCGGTCACCGCACTGATCACGCCCGGATAGACCTCGCCGACATGGTCTTGCAGGTATTCGCACTTCAGCCAGCTGACCACATCGCGGGTGGCGTCATCGGCGCGGCGCTCGGTCATGGAGCAGTGCTCGCCCAGCTGCACCATCGCCGGCGTGTCGTAAGGCAGTATCTGCTCGCGCTCGATCGCCTCGGCACCGGGTACCGAATGCACCTTTTTCGCCACCGCGCGCTCATTGGCGCTGCCGTTGCGGATCAGCCAGCGCAAGGCACGGTGCAGCAGCAGATCCGGGTAACGGCGGATCGGCGAGGTAAAGTGGGCATAGGCGCGGTAATCGAGCCCGAAGTGGCCGCGATTCTCCGGCTGGTACACCGCCTGGTTCATCGAGCGCAGCATCATCATCTGAATGATATGGGCATCGGCGCGCCCCTCGACCTGCTCCAGCAGCATCTGGAAGTCGCTCGGCTGCGGCTCGCTGCCGCCGGGCAGGCGCAGGCCCAGTTCGCCGAGATATTCGCGCAGGTTGCTGAGCTTCTCCTCTTTGGGCGAATCATGCACGCGGTAGAGTGCCGGCAGCTCCGACAGCTCCATCAGCTCTGCCGCACAGACATTGGCGGCGAGCATGCACTCCTCGATCAGCTTATGGGCATCGTTGCGGGTCACCGGCACAATCCGCTCAATCTTGCGGTTGGCGTCGAAAATAATGCGCGTTTCGGTGGTTTCGAAATCGATGGCGCCGCGGCGGTCGCGGGCACCGCGCAGTGCCTTGTACAGGTCGTGCAGGTTATCCAGGTGCGGAACCAGCGCAGCGTAATGTTTGCGCAAACCGGAAGCGCGGTTGTCACGCTCGTCGAGCACCTGCCCCACCTGGGTGTAGGTCAGGCGCGCATGGCTGCGCATGACGCCCTCGAAGAAGCGGAAGTCGCGAATCTGGCCACTGCGGTCGATATGCATCTCGCACACCATACACAGCCGATCCACCTCCGGGTTCAGGGAACAGAGGCCATTGGACAGTTTCTCCGGCAGCATCGGCACGACGAAATCGGGGAAGTAGACCGAGTTGCCGCGGCCGTGCGCCTCCTCGTCCAGTGCCGTGCCCGGGCGTACGTAGTGGGACACGTCGGCGATGGCCACCAGCAGTTTCCAGCTGTCGTCGGGCAGCAGCTCGCAGAAGACCGCGTCGTCGAAATCCCGGGCATCCTCGCCGTCGATGGTGACCAGCGGCAACTGGCGCAGGTCGACACGTGCCTTCTTGTCCGCTTCCTCTACCTGGTCGGGAATCTCGTCCACTTCCCCCTGCAGTGCCGCCGGCCACGTGTGGGGTATGCCGTAGTTGCGGATGGCGACATCGATCTCCATCCCCGGTGCCAGGTGGTCGCCGAGTACCTCGGTGACTTCGCCCTGGGGCAGCGTGTCGCGGCTCGGCTGGGTGACGATCCTGACCACCACGTACTGGCCGTGACCGGCACCGGCGGAATGCTCGGCCGCCACCATGACGTCGAGGTTGATGCGCGGGTTGTCGGGGCGCACGAAACAGATGCCGTTCTCGCGGAACAGGCGTCCGGCCAGCTCGGTGGTGTTGTGCTTGATGACGCGGATCACCGCCGCCTCGCGCTTGCCGCGGAAGCCGCCGGGGGTCTCGCGCACCAGCACCTCGTCGCCGTCGAATACCTTGCGCATCTGCCGGTGGGACAGGTACAGGTCGTCGCCGCCGTCCCGAGGAGACACGAAACCGAAGCCGTCGCGGTGACCGATCACGCGGCCGCGCACCAGGCTCATCTTGTCCAGCACACCGAAGTCGCCGGCGCGGTTACTGGCGATCTGGCCGTCGCGGGACATGGCAATCAGACGCCGGCGGACGCCTTCGCGGCGATCTTCGTCTTCGATTTCCAGCAGGTCGGCGACTGTCTCCCAGGGCACCGGGCCCGGCTGCTGCTCGAGCAGTTGCAGCAGGAATTCCCGACTGGGAACAGGTTTGTCGTATTTCTCCGCCTCGCGCTCCGCGTGCGGATCGGCGAGATCGTGAATTGAGGTTTTCTTTTGAGTCAAAACAGCATCCGTTGTTCGAGGTAGCCGCACATGCTTCGGCGGCTTCCGGAGGGAATCCGGCAATTGGACTGGCGACTGGCACCGGTGACTACCGGTTCAGGGAGAGTCGCTACTGCACGCAGTATAAGCGATTTCGGTGCATTTCCCGACCACCGCGAAAAAAGTTGAAAAAAGCGCAGGCGCACCGTTGACACCCCCAGGCCATATCTCTATAGTGCGCGTCCTCAACGAAGCACACGTTGATTTGCCCAGGTGGCGGAATTGGTAGACGCGCTAGCTTCAGGTGCTAGTGACCGAAAGGTCGTGGAAGTTCAAGTCTTCTCCTGGGCACCAATTCCAAAAAGGCCGACTCGCGAGAGTCGGCCTTTTTTATTTGTGCTTCCGCCCTCCAATCAGCCACCCACTCCGCGGACACTGACGCCGAAGGCATCGCCCGGTCGGGCAGTCACGACGAACAATTGACACCTTCCGGAAAATCTCTATAGTGCGCGTCCTCAACGGCGAACACCGTTGACTTGCCCAGGTGGCGGAATTGGTAGACGCGCTAGCTTCAGGTGCTAGTGACCTTACGGTCGTGGAAGTTCAAGTCTTCTCCTGGGCACCATATCCGCAAAAAGGCCGACTCTCGCGAGTCGGCCTTTTTTGTTTTGCGGGGCGCAGATCCGCAGGGGCGTACCGGCCAGGCAGCAGGTCTCTCCTCGCAGCGGCTATTTTAGACTCTCGTGAATCAACCGTGTGCTGCTGACCAGGCTGCCGACGGCACCCAAGAGTCCCATCAGCGATGCGGCAATCAGGTAAATCGAATTGCCCGAGGTGACGGCGATAGCTCCCATTAGGAACAGTACTATCAGAGTTACCGGCAACCGGTAGCTTGTCCAGGTCCCCTCCTGGCCACTCTTTAACAGTCGCTCCAAGCTTTCCGTACTCTCGGCGTGTCGGACGAAATAGGCGAAGCTGTTGTTGATAATCTGGATTCGACCCTGCTCCATCCTGATCAACCCGAACACTGCCAGTTGCTCCAGCAACTGCGTGTTGGCAGGGTTGACGCGCTTCCCTTTCGCCAGATAGTACAGGGCCAACTTCCCGGAACTGGAACAGGCCTCCCAGTGGTAGCGGAACAGGGCGCCGGCCTTGAGCAGTATGCAATTGATCGATGCCCACTCCTGGCCGGATTTATGCCGGTCATACATTTTCCGCCAGCGCCGCCTAATTTTGCCTGTAACGACTTCGGGAGGCGCATCGGGGACCAATTCCGGAAGCAGGTAGCGCAACTGCCCGGAGGCCCGGCACTCGTCGTATATAAACGCGGGATCGAGGTTTTCGGTCAGCCTGCCCGGCAGCTCCACGCGGAAATCCATCAACACTTCGGACCAGCGAGCCATTTCCAGACTGCTGAGCTGCGGCAGCTCCGGAGCCAGAGTGTGGGCATCAAGTAGCAATATTTCGTAGCTGTGGCACTCGAAACACACCCTGAGCTCGTCAAGCTGCTGCGCCAACACCATTGCTTTCAGCTGCTCGATCAGCAACAGTAAATGCGCGCGATCGCCGGCCTGGGCGAAGCAGTTATCCAGTCGCGAGAGTGACACCGAGATGCCCTGCCCGTCCGTCCGGCAACTGATTCTGACGCCGGGAAAAGACGCATCCGGTTTTTCTTCCGACTGCAGCACCGGGCAGTTCCTGACAAGCGTGTTCAGTGCCCGGGCATTCTGGGACTCATTATCGGCAGCCCGTTGTAGCACTGCATTGAGGTTGTCGGCTGACGGCGGGTTTCCGCGCAGGTCGATAACAAGGCGAGTATCGGGGGCGAAACCGGGCCCCAGGTCTTCAGGCTCCGCTAGGCGTTCCAGATGTGCCAGGAAGGCCGGGGTACCCAGCATCCGCGGTATGATCACTCTCCGGTAAAACATCAGCCAGAAGCGGCAGATAAGTACAAACACGACGACCTGGATCGCAACGTACAATAGCCCTCGGAGAAACCGGCCGGCGCCACCGCCTTTACCGCCAGTTGCGCCTCTCTCGTAACAATCTTCAGATTTTGGAAAATTTTTCGGCAGGCCCAGCAAATACCAGTCAACCCATGAAGCCACCCGGGTACTGGTAGTGAGCTGACCGAAGGAACCGATATTTTCCGGCAGCAGATGCCGCTTACCCGACGCTATTCTCTCCCGGGTGCAGGTCAGGTCCGATCGCCATTCGTCCGAAATAGGCATCAGCTGCAGCGGATCGACCCCATAGCGTTTGATTGAATTCGGGTAACGGGTCAACGCGATCTCCTGCAGTTCCTGCAACTCCTTGCTGAGCCTGGCCTGGTGGAGGTTCCCTGTGTAGTACCACTCCATCGCTTTTAGCGGCTGGTCGCCCACACGGTGTAGCTGGACAATGACCGCCAGCCCGACGGCGAGGAACAGGAGCACCAGGATTGTGGAGCCCTTGTCCGGAGGGATGGAGCTCCTGCCGCTGCCCGCCGCACTGGCGCGCAGCTTGAGGTACGACCTGCACCCCCAGCCCAGGGGCACCAGCAGGGCGAAAATGGACAAGTATTCGGAAGCGCCACGCCAATCAAGTTCACGCTCCAGTGTGGAGCCGATACGAAATCCCAGAAACACACTGGCAATAAATATTGCGCTGAACACCAAGACGTAATTGCGATTTATCCCCTCGGGAATATACAGCCATTTTGCTAGGGCGCGCCCTGGAATGCTATTCGGCATCAGGTAGAGCAAAGCGGCAACGAGCAGCAGGACAGCCCCCATCCCCGCACTGGTTGCGAGGAAAAAATTCGTCATCAGCTCGTCGGTATTGTCGTCGGGAATAAATACCACCGCGACCCACTGGCTCACCGGCAGGGTACCCGCTTTAAAGTCCCCGGACCGGCCCTGGTAGTACCCGGGTATGGTCTTTCCCCTGAACATACCGGACCGGATAGCATGACGGATGGCAGCTGTGCCCTGCCCCGGGTGAAAAAGGTTCTCCACCATCGAGCGTTCGTGATCCATATGGAACAGGACCTCGCCGGAAACACGGTCGACAACCATGACAACCATATCCTGCAGCAACAGAGGGTCGCGCCACTCAGTCAGTGACAGAGAAGGCAGCAGGACGTCGGCTGCGACAATATAATCTCCGACCGGCCAGGGTGCTTCTTCTGTAGCAGGCGATTTCCACGGCGGAAATTTCAGCGGCATACTCACCACACTGCCCTTTATACCGCTGGTCATATAGCGAAGTCGCTGAATGTAGAAATTGTCCACTACGACGCACTGGGCGGCACTCAGGCCAACGCTCTCGGGATTACAGACCGTCGCGCCACTCCACCCCTGCTGCGTCCGCACCTTACTGAAATAGTCCCTGTAGGCGAGATCGTAGCTGTTAGGTGGTTTGTTGCTCTCCATGAAATAGAATTTGGGCAACACTTGATGCCCTTTTTTATTCATCAGAAAAACATCAATCAGTTTTGGCCCCTCTCGCAATCGCCGCATCTCATCGGGATCAAACCAAACTCCCGGCACGCGCGGGTCTTCCCCGCCCTTTTGCGAATCTTCCCGCTTCGCAAAACGTGCCCCCCGACCAAAGAGGCTGATGTAGGAGAGTCCTTCTTTTAATTTCAAATCCGGCGGTATCCCGTGCAGTCTTTCGTACGTCGTCTTGTTACGCGCCCAGATAGCATCAATCCGCCGGGACTTGCTCGACGGACATTCCATGCATTCTTCAGGAAGAGGTAGAAGATCTACCTCGCCGCCATCTTCCCCTTCTTGTTCGAAATGACTGACTCTCAGCCAGTAGTAACGATGAAAGCTCGCAAGCTCGCGAAACACCCAGTACAGCTCTTTCTCAAGCTCGCGCCGCATAACATCTATCATCTGCGCCGCTTTTCCCTGCTTGCGGTCAATCTCCGCCTCTCTTTCCCCATAGGCAATCCACACGGCAACGATCATGATGAAGGCCGCATAGGTGCAGACCAGCGTAGTACCGAAAAACACCCTTCTCAGCGGCTCGTTTCTCGACAGCATCACCAGGCGAGCTACGATCCAGCAGGAAATCAGGATCAGCACCGACAAAAGCAACAGGCTCAGATTCCAGCGTTTGCTCTCTTTCAGGGCGATCAACCGGTCTGGCAACACACCAATCAGATACAGGAACTGATCCGGCGAACCTACTTCGTTCTTTTGCGGCGCGCCTTCTTCATTTTCAGGCGTCGCCGCGACCTGCAGAGTTATTTTGTCGCGCAAGCGAAACGGTTGAATGAATAGCCGTGAGGATCCTGAACTCAATTCCATATCGACGTAGTGGCTGTGTCCCGGCAATGGCTCATCTATTTGTTCTTTTTCTGCACCTTCACGGGACAACAGATTCGCCCAACGGCGCCCGCGAAGCTCCTGAACCTGACGGCTGATTTCCTTTGTATCAGCCACAAACAGACCGGAAAGCCCGCCGGTACTGCCCAGCACACGCCCCTCGGCATCGGCAATCATATAGAGTGCAAAGTCATTACGGGGTTTTGGGAGGATATCTCCAATCAACACGCGGGATACTTCTGCAGAGCCGCAATGGATCTCCACTTGATTGAATTCCAGAGAATATCTGAAGCTTTCCTGCGGAGTCAGAGTACGCTTTTCGTCCTTATTGGCCCCCTCCGAACAGGTGTGTTGCGACTTATCACTTTTAGTGTTTTCCCAGTTCCATTGGTAGCTTGGAAAAATAGCAATCGTGGTAGTGAAACTTTCCCCCCATTTATGCAGGCTGACTAGTTGATCGAGCCTATTGTTGAAATTCTCGGCCGCCTCCTGCAGCGTGCGAAAGTAATGGGTGTTGATAAAGACTTCCTGCTGTTGTTGGTAGCGGTGGTAGAAATAGAAGACTACCAGCGACACCACCGCCAGCACGACGACCCACCCTTTTGTCAATCTGGTGGGAGGCCCTGATTCAGCGTTCTCATCCTTCCGCTTGGCAGCCATATCCCTTGCCTCACAAAACCCTCCAAATAGCGTGTCCCCCGAACTTTGTCCGGGCGTCACTAGTCAAAAACGGCATGTAGCGACGACATCGCAATTCCAGACTAGTGCAAGGGTGTGGAGTTGGCTAGGAAGAGGGCCGATAGGCCTCGGGTGCTGCAGGCAAATTCAGTTGTGACCCCGAAATCCGCAGCGTGCGCGCTCACTACAGATTGGGGCCTAATGATTTTTTAAATCAATAAAAATCCATTTAGCGGTATAACTCCGACAGCATCATCCGGTATTGCGCATACCCGCGGCGATACCGGCGATGGTCACCATCAGGGCACTCTCCAGCACCGAGTCAGTTTCCCGCTCACGCAGGCGTGCCATCAGCTCGGCCTGCAGTAGATGCAGCGGATCGGTGTAGGGATCGCGCACGCGGATCGACCAGCGCATGACAGGATTGTTGTCGAGCAGGCTGTCCCGACCGGTCAGTTGCTGCAGTGCGCTCACCGTGCGGGCCAGACGCTCGCGCAGTGTGTCGCCGAGCTGGATCAACTCGGGCTCATCGGTGAGCCGCTCCTCGTACCAGGACGCGACGCGGGTGTCGGTCTTGGCAAGCACCATCTCCAGCATATCCACGACCCCCTGGAAGAAGGGCCACTGCTCGCTCATCACCCGCAATCTGTCGGTCTCATCGCCGTGTTCGAGTGCACTCTCCAGCGCCGCACCGGTACCAAGCCAGGCGGGCAGCATCAGGCGGATCTGCGTCCAGGCAAACACCCACGGAATCGCGCGCAGGGTTTCGACGCCGCCGCCGGGCTTGCGCCGCGCCGGCCGGCTGCCCAGTGCCAGGCGGCTGAGTTCGGTTTCCGGGGTCACCGTGCGCAAGTAGGCCACCAGCGCCGGATCGTCGCGCACCACCTGTCGATAGCCGTCCACCGATACATCGGTGAGGCGATCCATTTCCGCACGCCACTCCGGGCGCGGTTCCGCCGGCGGCATCAATGTGGCCTCCAGGGTCGCGGCCACATACTGCTCGAGGTTATAGGCCGCCACCGACGGGCGACCGTATTTGAAGCGGATCATCTCGCCCTGCTCCGTGACGCGGATACGGCCGGCTACGGAACCCGGTGGTTGTGATAGCAGCGCCATGCGCGTCGGCGAACCGCCACGGGATATGGAACCGCCGCGGCCGTGGAACAGGGTCAGCGGAATGCCGTGGTTCTTGAAAATTGCGGTGAGCTTTTCCTGGGTACGGAACTGGGCCCAGGCGGCGCCAAGGAAGCCGGCATCCTTGGCAGAATCCGAATAGCCGATCATCACTTCCTGACCGTCGAGCACCCGCTGCTTGTACAGCGGAATATTCAGCAGCGCACTCATGGTGTCGCCGGCATTATCGAGGTCGTCCAGGGTTTCAAACAGCGGCACCACGCGCATCGGCTGGCTGACGCCGGCAATCTTCTGCAACAGCATCACCGCGAGCACGTCGGATGATGTCCTCGCCATGGAGATCACATAGGCGCCGAGCCCTTCTGGCCCCTGTTCCGCGATCACTTTGCAGGTCTCCAGCACCTGCCTGACATCTTCATCGCAGAGCTCGCTGTGGTAGAAACCTTCGTCCACCAGCGGCCGGCGGCTTTCCAACTCGGCCAGCAGGAACTTCTGCTTCTCATCCTCATCCCAGTCTGCGTAGCCGCCCAGCCCCAGATAGCGGGTGATTGCATCCAGCGCGTCCATGTGGCGGGTGGATTCCTGGCGGATGTCGAGGCGCAGCAGTGTGATGCCGAAACAGTTGAGTCGGCGCAAGGTGTCCTTGAGCTGACCGTCGGCGATGGCCGACAGGCCCACCTCGCGCAGAGAGCGGTCGATCAGGCTCAGCGCATCGAACAGTTGCCGGCCGCTGCTATAACCCTCGCCCGCCGCTTCCGGCTGGCCGCTGACGCGCGCCTCCATCTGCGCGCGGGTCGTACGCAGGCGATCGCGTACCTGACGCAGTATCACCCGGTAGGGCTCATGACTGGGACCGGTATGTGCCAGCAGCTCGTCACTGGCCCGGTGCATAGACAGATCCGCCAGCAGGTTTTCCACATCCCGCAAATACAGGTCTGCGGCCATCCAGCGCGCCAGCAGCAGCACCTCGCGGGTCACCGTGGCGGTGACATTGGGGTTGCCGTCGCGGTCGCCGCCCATCCAGGAGGCGAAGCGGATCGGCACCCAATCGGCGGGCATGGGCGGCAGCCCGGCCAGCTCCAGTTCCGCCTCGATCTTCCGCATACCGTCGGGCACCGCCCGCCACAGGGACTGTTCGATCGTCGCGAAACCCCACTTGGCCTCATCCACCGGTGTGGGTCTCTCGCGGCGGATTTCGTCGGTGCTCCAGGCGGACAGAATCTGTTCATGCAGGTGGCGGCGCAGGTCCTGCTGTTCTTCCTCGGTGAGATCCGGTCTATCCATGTCCGTCAGCAGGTCGGCAACCTGGTCATACTTGCGGATCAGGGTGCGACGGGTAACTTCGGTGGGATGGGCGGTGAGCACCAGCTCAACGGACAGGGCTTCCAGTACCGAGCGGATCTCTTCCTGATCGGCGTCGGCTTTTTTCAGCTCTGCCAGTACCTGGCGCAGGCCCTGATCGGTATCGGGATCGCCGGGATAGCGCTGGTGCTGCCGGTGCAGGCGCTCGCGGTGGCGCTGTTCGGCGATATTGGCGAGGTTGAGAAACTGGCTGAACGCGCGCGCCACCTCCAGCAGCGTGTCGTCATCGAGCGGGTCGAGCAGTTCACGCAGGCGGCCGACCTGCATTTCCCCATGACTGCGGCTTTCCACCGCGGCCTGGCGAATAGTTTCAACTGTATCGAATAACTGCTCGCCGGCCTGCTCGCGCAGCACTGCACCGAGTTCCTCGCCAAGCAGGCGTACGTCTTCCCTCAGGGGGGCGTTTTGATCCTGATTCACAGACTTCTCTCCGTTACCGAACGAACCGCACATCTTCGCATATTTTAGCGATGAAAAAAGGTTCCGGTAGGAAGCGACTTTTCCGATCAATTTACTTTCATTTGCAACCTTTTCACTGAAGATCGTCTGATTCAAATCACTGGAACTGTCGAATTGTCGGGCCGAGCCAGTGACACCAACTGCATTCGCGCCAACCCGCTTTGTTCCAGAGAATATTTCAATATCCAGCACCCTAGGAATGAAAATTTCGAGAAACAAAAAGATTGAATAGCACCTCCTGTGACAGGCGAAGAACCGGCCAACACGACGCATCGGCAAAAACATCAAATGGAATCTACACAGACAATTAAAAAGGAATAGCAATGATGACAAGCATTAAAACTATTAGGCACTGGCTCACGAGCGTTACTGGAAAATTGGCGGTACTGTTTTTAAGAGAGCGGTTAATCGCCTTTGGCGGTGGGGACTGCAGCATAAAAAAGGCCGACTCTTATGGAGTCGGCCCTTCCTCAGATAACCTGGCTTGGCATTAAAGCAGCGGAAGCCACATATGGACTAATGTGGGTTACCCTCCAACCTCTTCAGGCGCCAGCGGCGCCCGGTTACCCTGTTGTGAAGGCTGTTCCTGTGGCGATTCGTCATCACTCCCCTCCAGTTCGGCAGACCTGCGCGGCAGTTCATCTTCCTGGTCTGGCGCCCCGGACACACTCAAGGGCAATAGCTCGTCACCTGTCAGCTGCATCTCAGGGCTGTTCACCGCATCCACACCGGTGCTGTAGGGGTTTACCGCACTGAAGATCCCCGGATCCACCTGGGCAAAGTCCTCTACCGCGTTCTGCACCGCGGACTTCAGCCCCTGGGCAGCCTGGGCCCCGGCGACTGACTCAAGTTCGTCCCCCCTGGCCGTCAGCGTCGGGACTTGCCCGATAAAGTCCGGTTCAAAGTAGCTGATAGATACGATATCGACGGACTTGAGTACGTCCATACGCAATGGGTTGATCGCGCTACCAATTACGCTCCACTGCTGCAGTTCACTACCCAGCGTCACCTTGCCGGCCGTCAGATGAGTATCGCCATAGGTCTCCGCAGTCAGGCTGCCGAACTTGGCACTGTTCAGTGTAATCGTGCCACCGCCCGCGTTGACTTCGTCGATGACCAGATCGTCCTGTGCCAAAACGGAGATATCGATATCGGCACCGGCTGTCTGGATATTGAGGACCTCCACATTGGAGGTGATATCCACATTGCCGGCGACAATCAGGTCCGCGCGGCCGGCCTGCAAATCGCCACCGATGGTGTCGCTAGAGGTACTGGTAATCGCGATATCACCGCTACCGTCGTAGCCCAGACGCATGCCGTCAGCGAACAGAATGCCGGCGCCGTTGCGATTGAAGCTCGCGCTGCTGTCGCCTCCATTGACGAAATTAAAGCCCCGGTCGGTTTCCAGCTTTATGCCGTCGCTATTGTTGTCCAGCCATTCGAAGCCGGTAAAAAGGAAGTTACCCACGCGGTTATCGGCATCAGTGACCTGCCAGGTCTTGCCGGCGATATTGAACTGGAATTCGTCGTCACCGACGCCGCCGCTCAGGGTAACATCCTGACTACTGTCGGCGCTGACCTGCAGCGAATCATTACCTGCCCCCAACGAAAGGCTGTCGAGGCGGGTTCCCGCCAGTATCACCGTATCGCTGCCGGCACCGGTATGGATACTGGTAAACTCACCTCCGGAGAGAGTGAACTGGTCAGCACCACCACCGGCAACAATGGCTTCGACTCCACTAAAGCTCAGCGAGCTGCCGCCAGTGCTGATATTGCCCCCCGCCGCGTTCACGGACCAAACCCCATCGATGTCAGCGCCGCGAAGTACATCATTGCCACTGCCAGCGGTCAGGCTGGAAAGATTGGCGAAGGTGATTCCGCCAATGGTCATTGTGTCGAGGCTGCTGAACAGATATTCCCCATCGATACCCTGCCCCGTGTATGCGCCCGTACCGCTGACTCCTGCCAATCCCTCGAACAATACCGTAATACTGTCCACAGTCGCCTCGGCGCTGCCATCTACCAGTGCATCGCCACTACGTACCGACGTCCAACTTGCACCGCTGGAGCTGACCGTATCGGCACCTTCACCGGCGGCAACCCTTTCGAGACCGCTGAACTGGATGGCGGCGACACTGATATCCCCGAAGCTGGTCAACTCAAAATTATCTGCGGCGACAGTGCCCTGTAGAACATCATTACCGCCTCCAGCCTCGACCCGTGCAATACCGTCAAAGGCCATACCGGCAATACCTAGTTCCCCGTCACTCGCCAGAGCAAAGGTCTCGTTGTTCGCCGTGCCACGCAGCAACGCGTCGGCGGTAATCACCTGGTCGATTCCGAAAAGGTTAACACCGTTGACGATCAACTCTCCATCGGTACCCGTCAGCTGCCAGTCCGTCGCATTACTACTAATCGAATCCCCGCTGTCGGCGCCCGCCACTACGCTGGCAACGGATGAGAAAGCGATACCTCGCGCAGAGAGTGACGACCCCTTGTCGCTGAGAACGAAATTGTCCTCGGCATTGTTGGTCACCGCGTCCACATGCGAAGCATGGCCAGAAACCGATTCAATGCTTGCGAAGTCAATACCCGCTGCGGCGGCACTGCCAGTTCCATTACCAAGCGCCCAAGTCTCACCATCTGGGGAAGAGATCGTATCAACGCCTGCACCGGCATCTACCTGAGTTATTGCGGTAAATGTAATGCTATTGGCAGTGACCTGGTTGTTGGCGGTCAGGATAAATTGATCGGCAGACGCCGATCCATTCAATATTCCGTTGCCGCCGCTGGTGGTTTCCAGACTGGTAAATTCGATACCCGCATGACTCAGCGTATTATTAGCGCCACTCAGTTGCCATGCCTCACTATCCAAGCCGGTAAGAGCATCGCTGCCACCAGCAGCGGCAACGGCGAGGACGTCCTCGAAGCGAATTCCATAACTATCCAGCTGGTTATTTGCGGCTATTGCGAACTGATCGGAGCCAGCGGTGCCGCTCAGTGTGCCAGTGTTGGTCACCGTATCAACATTGGTAAATTTGATCGAGCCCGCGGTCACCGTGTTGGTGCCATGCAGGGCGACGGCACCCCGTGCCGCGAGCTCGTCATTTCCAGCGCCAGTATCAACCGCCACGAGGCCACTGAAACTGAGACCCACCGAATCTATGTCTAAGGCATCGTCAGCCGTCATCGTGAGGCTCTCAGCTGCGCTGGTTGTCGTCAGGCTTGCACTATCGCCGGAAAAGTTCTCTACGTTATGGAAAACCAGGCCGTCGTGCGTGACAGAGTTATCGATATTCAGCAGGTAGCCGCGGCCACTGCGCCCCAGCACACTGTCGTTGCCACTGCCCGCATCCAGCGTATCGACGCCGGAAATCACCAGGCCATATACACTGAGCGAGCTATTGGCGAGCATCAGGAAGGTGTCGTCACCACTCGAGCCTATCAGGTCTGCGGTAATGACGGATTCGAAGCCACTGAATGTCATATCACTGCTACTGAAGGCGCCGCCGGCGCCAAGCAGGGTCACGCTGTCCATTGCCGCTAAGGTATCGTCGCCCGCACCCGCGATGACGTCATCCAGGTCATTGAACCGCAGGCTTCCGACAGATACGGCCCTGGACCCATCGATGCTGAAGTCGGCCCCCGAATCGTTTCCGCGCAGTGTGCCACCGCCACCGGAGAAAGCCTCGATGCCAGAGAAAGTAATGCCGGCGTGAGCCACCTGGCTGCTGTCGGCCATGATTGTCCAATCATCGTTTACGGTGCTTTCGACAGCATCCGTGGCAGCACCATTCAGTGTTGCGATGCCGCTGAAATCGATCAGCGCCGCGGACAGCGCACCGCTACCGCTGACCGTAAAGATGTCCGTTCCAGCAGAACCGGTAAGTGTCGCAGTCACGGCGCTTTCTATTCCGGTGAATAGCAGGTCGCCAGCGCTCACCTCATTGTCAGTACCGTTGAGCGCTAATCCGCCGGAGTAGTCAGACGCATTGACGGAGTCGGCGCCGGTGCCTGCGTGGACCCATTGCATGCCGCTAACGGTCATATCCCAAACGAAAACATCGCCGCTGGAAAGCAGGGTGAAGGCATCGACACCGGCCGTACCCTGCAGGCCGGCATTCACAGCAATCAACTCTTCGACATTACCGAAGGCGATGCCGTTATTCTCGGCCTGCTTGGAGCCAAGCAACAACCAATCGAAGCCACTGGCCCCGATTACCGTATCAACACCACCCAGAGCATCGATACTGGTAACACCGTCAATGGTGATGCCACCGGTAAAGATTTTTCCGTCAGCAAGAATTTCGAAATCGTCATCTCCGTCGGTGGCAATGACACCAACGCCGGTGCCGGAGGCACTTTCTATATTGGTGAAGTTAATATTGCTAATTGTTGCCTTGCCGCTATTGCCCTGCAGCTTCACGTCCGCAGCCGCCTCGACATGATCAGTGCCGTCCAGCGCGTCGATACTGTCTATGCCGCTGGCGAACAACATCCCTGCGACGGACACGCTGCCATCGGCAGCCACTGCGAAGTTATCATTCCCGCTTGAACCCAGTAGGGTATCGGCAGTGACCGAATCGATAGAGCGGAACAGCAGACCATCGGCATCGAGCTCATTGTTGTTGCCATTCAGCGCCAGGTCGCCGGTAAAAGCCTGGGCATTAAGCTCATCGGCCCCCGCACCGGCGTTCACGAAGGTAAGGCCGCCGAAGGTGACGCCACTCACCTCCACGACACCGCCACCCATCAGTGCATAGGTCTCCGCGGAATCGGCCCCGAACAGTCCGGCGCCGGCCGCTGCAACCTGCTCCACACCGGTGAATTCGATTCCACTGCTGTTCAGTTCTGGGATGATATCGTCGAGCGTCCAGTCACTGCCGTCTCCTGTCACGCTGTCCTGACCGCCACGTGCATCGATACTGCTGATAGCAGAGAAATCAATACTATTCGCCTTCACCTGGTTCAGGCCTGTGATCTCGAAGCGGTCATCAAGCTCCGATCCTTTCACCGTGCCATTGCTGACAGCCTCAATAGAACTGAAGTCGATGCCGCGGATAGTCGCTTCGCCATCGTTGCCGCTGAGCACCGCTTCGGCCGTGGACACCAACGCTATCGTGTCGGCGCCCGCGCCGGCATCGACACCGGCAAGCGACCGGAAGATGAGGCCGTGTATGACCACATCGCCGTCGTCCTCGAGGCTGTAGTTTTCGTCCGCTGCAGTACCGCTCAGACCCGCTGAGTTCGCGACCAATGTCTGAACGCCGGAGAAAGTAACCAGGCTGTTCTCCGCCTCGCCGGCGATTGCTCCGAGCGACCAGTCTGCACCGGAAGCGCCGGTCGCGGTAGCCGTGCTACCAGCATTTTCCAGTTGCTCCAGCCCTGTCACATCAATTCCGTCGAAACTCAGGGCATTATCTGCAGAAACGCTAAAGTTGCGCCCATCACCGGATACCTGGAGCAGATCCAAGCCGCCCCCAGCATTGATCGCACTGACACCGCTAAATGCAACTTCATCGGCCAACAGGTTGTTGGTAGCATCCAGTGTAAATATATCGGCACCTGCAGTTCCGGCCAGTGTGGCGACGGTCGCACTGAATATATTGGATAGCACGAGGGATCCAGCACTGAGCTGGTTATCATTACCCGTCAGGGACAAGCCTGAGAGATAAGCACTGGCATCCAGGGAGTCACTCCCGCCGATACCGTCCACCGCTGATAAATTGCTGAAGGTCATCGCTGCCACGCTGACAGCGCCTGCGGCATCGAGAGTGAACACGTCGCCCGCGGCAGTGCCTTCCAACGTATCGCCGTCGGCGGCGACGCTACTGACACCACTGAAATGAATTTGCCAGGCATCAAGGGCGTTATCCCCCGTTACCGTGAAGGTATCGGCACCGGCACTGCCGGTCAGGGCCGCAGCAATGGCGTTCTCGATGTTGTAGAAATCGACACCACCCGCACTTAACTGGAAGTCGTTGCCAGTCAGCGTGACAGCAAGACCGGAACCGCTAGTGTCCAGGGTATCATCGCCGCTCCCGCCATCGACAGAGGATACATCTTTGAAGGTAAAACCGCCGTAGCTGACAGTACCTACGCCCTGTAATTCAAATAGGTCTGCACTCGCTGTACCATCCAAGCCGGCGTTCTGCGCGTAGAATTCTTCCACGTTGAGGAAGACGATACCGTTATTTTGCGGATTACTCGCGCCGTTCAGCGACCAATTCTCTCCATCGAGCCCAATGACGGTATCACTGCCTGCACCACCCGTTACCGTCGTGATACCAGAAAAATCGATGCCGTTAGCTTCGATACTGTTTACACCGGTAATTACGAAGTCATCTCCATTATCGGAAGCTGACATCGTACCGTTGACCACGGCTTCGATATTGAAAAAATCGATTTCGGCTGACCTGACCTGTCCTGTTTCACCGTTCAGTGCAACGGTGCCAATCGCATCCAGCATGTCATAACCTTCAGCGGCATCCACTGACGTTATGCCAAAATAGTCAATGTCATCTATTGTTAATGCGCCATCACCAATGATGGTCAGAATATTATCGAAATCGCCGCTCAAGCTGATCTGATCTGCGAATATCTTTTCCACATCCCAGAAATCAATATTGCCGATCTTGACCTTTTTCTTGTCGTTGGTTTCACCAGCACTTGGTGTAGCCGTACTGGCAAAAACGGTATCTACACCCTCTCCCGCTCGGACTTCCTTGAGCGACCGGAAGGTGAGGCCATCGATTACCACATCGCCGTCGTCTTCCAGCGTGTAACTCTCGTCGCTGGCAGTGCCCACCAGGCCTGCAGCATCGGCAACAAATGTCTCGACGTTGGCAAAGGTGATACCGTTGTTAACGGCTCCACCACTGCCATTGAGCGACCAATCCTCACCATTGAGACCAGTCGCCGTATCGTCGCCACTGCCGGCGGTGACACTACTGATACCGGCGAAGGCAATAGCGTTGGCTTCGATGCTGTCAGCACCGGTGACCAGGTAGCGATCGCCGGCATCCGAGGCCACTAGGGCCCCATTGGTGACTGACTCGATATTGCTGAAGTCGAGCCCACGAATGCTCGCCTCGCCGTCGGTACCGTTCAGGGTGGCGTCGGCAAGAGAGATCAGAGCAATCGTATCGCTGCCCCCGGCAGCATCAACACCGGTGAGTGACCGGAAGATGAGACCACCGACAACCACATCACCGTCGTCTTCCAGCGTGTAACTCTCGTCGCTGGCAGTGCCCACCAGGCCTGCGGCATCGGCAACAAATGT
>NZ_FNQO01000005.1 GCF_900107725.1 Microbulbifer marinus
CTGTCCGGATTTTCCGGGTTGGTGCCGGCGGTAAATTCCTGCAGGTTGCTCAGGCCATCGCCGTCGAGATCTTCCGCGGCATCTTCGGGATAGCCGTCATTCAGGAACGGATACTGGTTTTCATAGGCTTCCGGCAGACCGTCTCTGTCGGCGTCGATTCTGTAGGCGGCATCGAGCGGTGCGACATCATCACCATCGGGCACACCGTCCAGGTCGCTGTCGTGGAAGTCGGGGCGGGTGCCGGCCCGATACTCTTCGAGGTTGCTGAGACCGTCACCATCCAAGTCCATCGCGGCGTCGTTCGGGTCGAATTCACTCAGGCCGCGGGTGATTTCCCAGGCATCGGGAATGCCGTCTCCGTCCTGGTCCATGGCCTTGCTGGGATCCAGCGGCCACAAATCTTCACCGTCTGGAATACCATCCCAGTCTGAATCCGCCCGGAAAGGGTCCGTTTGCAGACCAAATTCAACGAGGTTTTCAAGGAGGTCCAAGTCCTCATCTCGGCTAGCGTCTTCCGGATTATTTGGATCTAGGCCGTAAATAGCCTCCCAATAATCCGGCATCCCGTCAGAATCTGAGTCCAGATCCTCCGCATAGCTCAAACTGCAAAGTACAGAAATAGAAAATAGAGATGAAATCGATGAAGTAAGAAAGAACGTGAAAAAGCTACTTCTGCGTTTACGACTCATAAAACCCCGCCCCAGATACAGGAATTATTATTTCTTTTACAATTTTGAGCTGACCGCTTCCGAGAAAATAAGAAAGCAAAATCAATAGAAAAGAAGAGTGAATTCACATTATCACAGCCAGCACCTCAAAAAAGAAGATGACTGTAATGAGATGTAATGGACGCTGCCACTAAGCAATAATCAAATGTTTTTGAGCATTTACGGACTGGGAGGCAGAATAATCACGCGGAAGATCTACCAGAAACCAACCAAATAACTTTGAAATCATCTACTGGAACAGACTTTATACAAATAGCACATCCAACTATAACGCATGTACCAATCACAACTTGTCAAAAGTTAATCTCCGCAAACTCTGCGAGATAAAAACCTATGGCACCGAATAGGTGCGGAATGCGATCGAATTGCACGAGCGCATAAAGCGCCGCTGGAGATCATGCCAATAAAAGACAACTCAGAGTGCCAGATAGGTACCATTACTTCAGATCAGGCAGTTAATTTGGATTGAGAGCTCGACAAGTGTATGGGCGACGTTTCGCCCCATTTTTCAAAAAATATCGATGAGTGCACAGCCGCCTCAAGTTTGAACTGCGCTATCAGCACGAAAAAGGACGCTGCGCGGCTGGCATCCATCGACCATGTGGACAGACCCCGATTTTAACCCCTACGAAAATGCCTTCTATGACGCCCGAGCTCAGGAAGATCCCGCATACCGCAAGAGCTATTACGAAGCGAAAGCTGCCGAAATCGAAAATCCCAATGGGCTGCCAGATACGATTCGCACACGGGCCTGGCTGCGCCCATGTGGTACAACCTGAATAGGACAACTACCGCTAGCAACTGATACTGGGATCCCGCTCTACGCTTGGCTGGCCCCGCACGTCGTCAAAATGGCCCGGGGAGCCGGTATTTTCGGGGCTTCCACCTATCCAGCGAATACCGATTAACCCACGGAATCGAGTAGGTCCCAGCTATCCCCTCACCCCTATAGCCCCTCCTTAGCCCAACGACCGTCACAGGCACTCACTTGCGTCAATCGTCTACCCTGCGATAAAGATGCATCCTATTTGCATCTTTTTGGAAAGAGCGTAAACTAGCCCGCAAGACCGCATTCCCGTGATGCTATTTGGCGCGATGACGCCGGGGCCTGGATAAAGATGTCAAAAACCAGACGACCTCCACCTGCGGCTAAGCTGCCATGCCCGACCGGTCACAAATATACCGGGGCTAGATAACGGAGGTGCTCCGACGCGGGCTGCCGCCACAAGTAGAGACAGCAAAGGCGGGCGCACGGATTCGGTGACGGTGAAAAATCTATTGGCGATAGGAAATTGAATCGATGAGAGGCGCCGCGTGAACAATATTCTGCTCCAAGACGGCAGTGTCGTCCCAAGGAATACCGACAATACCTGGCCTCTGTTCAGGCTGGCCTTTCGCCCCTTTTTCCTCTTTGGTGCCCTGTTCAGCATCGTCAGCCTGGTTGCCTGGAACGCCTTGCTGAATGGCAAGATCGGATTCGCGGTGCACGGGGGGCCGCTGTGGTGGCATATGCACGAAATGCTATTCGGCTTTGTCGGCGCGATTGTTGTCGGGTTCCTGCTATCAGCGGTTCAAACCTGGACGCGACTCCCCAGTATCAAGGGCCTGCCACTCTTTCTACTCTTTCTGTTGTGGCTGACGGCGCGGGTTTTCATGTGGCTGCCGGCTGTTCTCCCGCCCTGGATAATAGCCGTCACGGATCTGCTGTTCTTCCCCGCAGCGGCTCTGGTGCTGACACGCCTGGTTGTCAAGGCGAGATTGTGGCGGAACATTATTTTTGTTCCCCTGCTAGCGGCTATGACACTGGCCAATGCGACCATGCACTACTCTGCAGCAGAGGGACTAACAGAGCTGGCATTATCCGCCGCTGTTGGCATGGTACTGATGGTGACCTTGCTGATGTGCATTATGGGCGGCCGCGTATTCCCGATGTTTACCGCCAACGGCACACAAACCCCACGTGTACCGCCGCTGGCCTGGCTGGAAAAAAGCGCGATCATCGGCATGCTGCTGGTGGTCGTCACACAAGTCGGCATATTCGCTTTGCCGGCCTGGGTAAACGCCCTTTTATTATTTGTTACCGCAGCACTGCATTTTATTCGGGTCTTTCGCTGGCGCATCTGGGTAACGCTCAAAACGCCCTTGGTATGGTCGCTACACGTCAGCTACTGGTGTATTCCAATCGGCCTGACCCTGCTCGGAATTTCCGAACTCAGCGATTCGATCACCCGCTCACAGGCCATTCACAGCTTAACGGTCGGTGCCATGGGCATCATGATTCTGGCCATGATTGCCCGGGTTTCACTGGGCCATACGGGAAGGACCATTCAGGTCGGAAAACTGATGAACGCTGCCTTCCTGATACTGACTTTCGCCTTTGTAGTACGCGTATTCGGCATCTCTGTATTCCCCAGTTACGGCGACGTTTTCACGACCGCCACTGCACTCTGGGTTCTCGCCTACGGTTGCTTTTTTGCGCTGTACCTGCCGATTTTAACGCGGCCAAGAGTGGACGGTCAGCCCGGGTAACTCACCTTCGACCGGAGCGACAGGTATGAATACTCCAACAGACTTCGCTGCAGATGTCGGCATCATTGGCGCCGGGCCCTGCGGTCTGTTCCAGGCCTTTGAACTGGGGCTTCACGGATTGAGGTCGATGATATTTGATACCCAGCCGGCGGCCGGAGGGCAGTGCAGTGAGCTTTATCCGAATAAGCCGATATACGACATACCCGCCTGCCCGAGCATTTTAGCCAAGGACCTGATCGGCAACCTGAAACAGCAGCTTCGGCCGTTTTCGCCAAAGTGGAAATTTAATACGACCGTTACCGAAATAGAGAAAACCGACAATCCATCCGGTTTTTGCATAGGCACCAGCAGCGGCGGAACCTTTCTCGTTAAGTTCGTAGTGATTGCCACTGGTGCGGGCGCCATGCGTCCGGTGCGTTTGAAGGTGCCGGGTATTGACCAGCTGGAGGGGGAGTCACTCTTTTACCGCGTAGAAGATATAGCCATGCACAGGGATAAAGCCATCGCTGTATTGGGTGGTGGTGATGCGGCTTTCGACTGGGCCAACGCGCTGAGCGAAATTTCAGCAGAAGTTGTTTTGATACATCGCTCCAATCGTTTTCGTGCAATGCAACGCTCTGTCGACAAATACATGCGCCGCTGCCAAGAACAAAAGGCACTTTTTCTGGCCGGACAGGTCATCGATTTCAGCACCAACCAAAATAAAACCCTGTCTCATCTGAGGGTCAAATGCGCAGATCAGGTGGCCAGATCAATTGCCGTCGACCAGGTCTTGGTGTGCTTTGGTATGTCGCCCAGCATTCAGAACCTGCTGCATTGGGGCATGAAGTTACACAACCACAAAATCGAGGTATCCACCGATACCTTTGAATCATCTATCGAAGGAATATTCGCGATCGGTGACAGTAACTACTATCCGGGCAAGAGGAACCTGATCCTGTCCGGCTTTCACGAAGCAGCCTTGGCCGCCTTTGCCATCAAGCGCAGGGAACAGCAAGGCAAAAGAGTAATGCTCGAATACACGACCACGAGCCCGAGGATCCTTGAACGCCTCGGTGTATCTGGCGATTAAATGCACCAAGAAATTCTGTTAATGGTGAATTGAGATGAAATTGAGCCCCGTATACGATAAAGAGCTGTTACATCGTTATGACAGGCCGTTACCGAGATATACGTCCTACCCTACTGCAGTACAGTTTGAGGAGGGATTCAGTGTTGCAGACTGGAGACGCGGGCTGGACCAGAGTATTCAGGAGGCCAAACCATTCTCCCTATATTTCCATATCCCCTTTTGCCGCTCACCGTGCTTTTACTGTGCCTGCAACCGCATTATCACGCGGGATGCATCACGCAGCCAGCCGTACCTGGAAGCCATTTATAAGGAAATAGAGCTGGTCGCAGCGCAAATCCCCGATAATCGGAGGAATGTCAGCCAGGTCCATTTTGGCGGCGGAACCCCAACGTTCTTGAGCAGTAATCAGCTTGAAGAGCTATGGGGCCGAATCAATCGCCACTTCAACATGGATCCGGATGGGGAGTATTCCATCGAAATCGATCCGCGCGCATCAAGCGTGGAACTGATCGAAAAGCTCACTCAGCTGGGATTCAACCGGATGAGTTTCGGGATACAGGATCTGGATCCCGAGGTACAAAAAGCGGTAAATCGGATTCAAAGCGCGGAAGAAACGTTTACCCAGATCGCCAGCGCAAAGAAAAATGGCGTCAAATCGGTCAATGTCGATCTGATCTACGGATTGCCGAAGCAAACCACCGAAACGTTTGGCAACACCATAGAGCGAGTCATTGAAGCCCGCCCCGAGCGAGTGGCCGTATATGGCTATGCCCATATGCCACAGATATTCAAGGCCCAGACCCAAATCGACAAGTACGATATTCCCAGCCTGTCGAAAAAGCTCGGACTACTGGAAATCGCTATCGATCAGTTTTTGGCCGCAGGTTATGAGTACATCGGTCTCGACCACTTCGCCCTGCCGGACGACGAGCTCGCCGTTGCCCGCCGTCAAAATACGCTGCACAGAAACTTTCAGGGTTACTCGACACAAAAAGAGTGCGACATGCTGGGTTTCGGTGTCACGGCCATCGGAAAAATCGGCAATATCTTTTATCAGAACCTGAAATCGGAAAAGGATTACCTGGACTGCCTGAAAGATGAAAGGCTGCCAATTAACAAAGGCTATCGAATGACGCGTGATGACAGGATTCGCGGTCAGGTCATCATGTCCCTAATGTGCCATGGCTACCTAGATTTTGATTATTTCGAATCCATATCACAATCCAGATTGACGGACTACTTCAGCAATGTTCTCGATGATATCGATTCGTTAGAACGCGATGGTTTGATTGAGGTTGATTCGCGCAGAATAGCGGTAACTTCTGTAGGTCAGTTGTTGCTGAGAAATATCTGCAATGTGTTTGATGGCTATCGCAAGCCCTCCGAGAGCAAACAGAGAATTCATGCACTTTCCATTTAGCTAAACTAGCAAGCCGATGCTCCGCTACCCAACACAGAAGCTGTTCTTTACTTCGGCCACAGTGCTGGCCATAGTAGGCCCCTGGTTATTGCTGCTAACCCTTACTGGTCAACTGGGCTTGCAGTTTACCGTCGCAACACACGCAAAGAGCATGCTATTCGGGTTTGTCGGCGCCCTGATCGCGGGTTACCTGGCCGGCAGGCAGAGCCTGGCAGCTCTGCTGTTACTCTACGGAACATGGATTCTGGGGAGGGTTTTAGAAGTTGTTTCAGGAGAAAGCCTTGCTGCAGCCATCGCCTATTCCACCTTCGGCGCTTTCCTGGCCATTTTGATAGTTCCCAAGTTCCGGGCCGCAAAACAGTGGCGCAACAAGACGATGATGCCGCTTATCGCGGTTATCGGCTGCTTCCCGTTTGCAAGTGAAACAATCCCTAGACTGACTGACAGTGTCAAGCTTGCGAATACGAGCTTTGTGCTGATGATATCGGCACTGATGTTTTTTATCGGCGGCCGCGTTATCATACCGTCTCTCACGCGGGGCTATGCGGACACAGGGTTAGCGCTAACACACCGAGTGCAGCCCCATCTCGAAGCAACAGTACTGGCATTGCTATTTGGAGCCATCCTCGCCAGCGTCTTTTCCGCCGCGGCGCCCTGGATAGCATTGCCATCAGTCGCGGCCGCCTTGTTAATACTTGTCCGACTCTACCGCTGGCAGCCGCATAAGCTGAGCATCCGCTATTCGAGCCTGTGGGCTCTCATCACCGGTTATGTTTGGCTGGCACTCGGCATACTGGCCTTCAGCCTCGCCCTCTTGATAAAGCATCCGGTACAGCCCAGTTTACATGTCATTACGATAGGTGCACTGGGCACTCTGTCATCGACGATTATTCTGCGGTTTTGTGTAACGAACTCCGAACCAAACAGCCGCTGGCATTATGTGCCCGTATTTTTACTGACAGGCGCGACATTAGCCCGTTACGCGAAAGATTTTCTACCGGAAAATTCCGTTGATCTCCTGTTAGTCAGCGCCAGCCTTTGGAGTCTGAATTTTGCCATCATTTTAGTTGGCGCGGTTCGACGGTCATTTGTCAACAGGACTTCCGGACGTCCGTTGATCCTCCAACACTGATTCGGCAAACTTTATGACAACACACACAGTCGTGGACTCGGCCTCGTTAACCAGGTGGATATCCGACTTTGCCATAGATCCTCTCCATCCGCAGCGAACGAACAATCCTTGGCATGTGTCTCCAGCCCCGCCGTAAAATCGTGCTTCTCCAACGATATAGCGAATAGCTTTACGACAGACCCGGTCCGAACGCCAAAGATCCAAATTAATGACCAAATTGTCAGTGCTACAGTACTTACACTTTGAACCAATACCCAGCGCCTGGTTATCGATGTGACACACCATCGCCATAGTCATCTGACACAGACTTGTGTGCTGCCGGTGTAAATCGGTGCCTGGCGACCATATCCCAAGGTGATCGGTTACGCCTTCTCACCGGAGGCCGGGCGAAGATTCGAATTACGCAACCTCTACTAGGCCGCCAATTCCAGCTGATCTAATTATCCGAAGATGCGGACGACATTCGTGCTATATGCGTAGTGGAGGTCACCGACATCAACAACAATGGCTTTCTTTCGGCGCCACCCCCAGTGCCATCTACACAACATCGGCCAGAAGACAGATATCACTGTCTCCAACATGCGACCGTATCAGGAGAAGGGCGACCGGGTGTGCGAGCCGAGTATCGGCGCCAGTTATGACGAGTGCGGCGACTACTGTTCCGTGTACGGGGAGATTCACTACGCCACTAGCCTGGAGAATCCCGGCGATAGCGAAGGCGGTGGCCTGCTGCACGGCTTTCGCGACAACGGGGAGCGCTCGAGACCATCCCGGCAGTACCGCGTTTCACGGCTAGACTGAAACCAAGGATTATCGACCCCTTCGGTCGTACAGACCTTTTATCAGCCTTTTAAACTGAGGAGCTCAATATGAAAGACGAGCGCAAACTCATACTGACTGGAGCGTCATTGGCGCTGGCAGCCGCCAGCCTGATCACCAGCGGCGCCAGCCTGGCCAATCACAAACAGGCTTCCAGTGGAGACACCACCGATCTGGTCCACTGTTATGGCGTCAATGTCTGCAAGGGGCACAACGACTGCAAGACGGCGAAGAACGACTGCTCCGGCAAGTCCTCCTGCAAAGGCAGCAGCTTCGTCGCCATGCCGGCAAAAGCCTGCGCCGATGTGGGCGGCAAAGTGAAGGATGATTGGAAAGGCTCCGTTAAGACCGCAGACCTGGCCCACTGCTACGGTGTCAATGTCTGCAAGGGGCACAACGACTGCAATACCGCCAAGCACGATTGCGCCGGCAAAGCCTCCTGCAAAGGCAGCGGATGGGTGGCGATGCCAGCCAAGGCCTGTAACGATATCGGCGGCAAGGTCAAAAGCTGAACCGCCACTGCGCATTCGACGACAACACAATGCCAGCCAATAGCCCGGTGACAGCCAGTACCTGCGCTCCGGAGCCGTTTCTCGGCTTCGGTCTGGGGCTGCGCACCCAGCACTTTCAGCAGGTACTGGAGCAGTCGCCGGCGGTGGACTGGTTTGAGGTGGTGTCGGAGAACTTTATGGTCGCCGGTGGCAAGCCCCGCTACTTTTTGCGCGCTATCGGCGAGCGTTATCCGCTGGTGATGCACGGAGTGTCCCTGTCCATCGGCAGCGCCGATCCACTGAACTTCGATTACCTGAAGCGGCTGAAACGGCTCGCAGAAGAGGTGCAGCCGGCCTGGATCTCGGATCACCTGTGCTGGACCGGTGTCGATGGCCGTACCAGCCACGACCTGCTGCCGCTGCCCTATGCCGAGGAAGTGGTGGACCATGTGGTCGAACGGGTACGCCGGGTACAGGATTTTCTCGGTCGGCAGTTACTACTGGAAAATGTATCCAGTTATTTGACCTTCGCCGAGCAGTCGATGGCGGAATGGGAATTTATAGCCGAAGTCTGCGCGCGCGCCGATTGCCTGATGCTGCTGGATATCAACAACGTCTACGTCAGCGCCCGCAACCACGGCTTCGATGCCCGCGACTATATCGACTACCTGGATCCGGCCCGGGTACAGCAATTCCACCTGGCGGGCCACTCGGACTACGGCGACTATGTCATCGACACCCACGACCACGACGTGCCCCACCCGGTGTGGCAACTCTACCGTCACGCGCTGCGCCGCTTCGGCCCGGTAAGCACACTGATCGAGCGGGATGACAATATTCCCGCGCTACCGGAGATGATCGAAGAGCTGGATATGGCCCGGCAGATATATGCCGAAGAATGTGCCGCGGGCGCGGCCTGTGCGCCGTGAGTGAATTGCTGCGCACGCGTCAGCGCCAGTTGATGGCCTTCCTGCTGCAGGGAGACGAGGCCATCAGTGAATACATCTGTGACCAGGGCGCGGCCAGCAAGTCCATCCGTCTCGGCATCTACGCCAATGCCTACCGCAAGCGCCTGCAGGAAACCCTGGAATCCGATCACCCGGTGCTGGGCAGCTACCTGGGCGATGACCTATTCGAGGAGATGACTCTCGGCTATATCGACAAGCATCCGTCGCGTCGCCCGTCGCTGCGCGACTTCGGTGAACGCTTGCCCGACTACCTGCGCACAACCGGACCATTCAGCCACCACCCACTGATCGCCGAACTGGCACAGTTCGAGCGATTGCTGATGACGGTCTTCGATGCCGCGGACGCGGAGCATTTGTCGGTGGAGGCGTTGCAGCGATTGCCCGCCGATGCCTGGCCGCGCATGTGCCTGCGCTTCCACCCGAGCGTCAGGTTGCTGCACAGCCACTGGAACTGCGTGCAGGTATGGCAGGCACTGCGCGCTGACAGTGAGCCGCCACCACCCTGCGAGGGACACTTCCACTGGTTGCTGTGGCGCAATCGCGAGCGTCTGACCGAATTCACCTCCGTTGCCGGGGCCGAACTGGTGGCCTTGCGCACCGGGCTCGGCGGCGCGGATTTCAGTCAGTTGTGCGAGGCATTGCTGGAAATCGTGCCCGCGGAACAAGCGGCCGCGGTTCTGGTGCAGTTGCTGCAGGACTGGATCCAGCGCGGCTGGCTGGGCGGAATCGACGGCAACGGATAAACCCGCGGAAAAACCATGGACGGTGCGGCGGAACGGCACGGGCCGACGGGAATACACCGACGACGCGCGATCTGGAGCTGGGCATTCTACGACTGGGCCAACTCCGCCTTCGCCACCGTGGTACTGGCTGGTTTCTTTCCGCTGCTATTCCTCGATTTCTGGAACGCCGGCGAAAGTGCCGAGACCGCTAATTTACGCCTAGGCTGGGCCAACGCCGCCGCCTCACTGTTCATTGCACTGGCCGCGCCGCTGATCGGCGCCCTCGCCGACCGCGCCGGTGCCCGCAAGCGCCTGTTACTGCTGTTCGCAGTAACGGGTATGTTCGCCACCGCACTGCTCGCCGGCGTGCCCGGCGGTGCCTGGCTGCCGGCAGCATCGCTGTTTGTCTGCGCCACCATCGGCTTCCTCGGCGCCAACCTGTTGTACGACGCACTGCTGACCAGCGTCGCGCCGCCGGCGCGCTGGCACGCGGTGTCCGGTCTCGGTTTCGGCCTCGGCTATCTCGGTGGCGGCCTGCTGTACCTCGGCTGCGTTGCCGCCGCGCTAAAACCCGCCGCATTCGGCTTTGCCGGCAGCACCGAGGCGGCGTTGGCGGCCTTCCTGGTTACTGCAGTCTGGTGGGCACTGTTCTCGCTGCCGCTGGTTATCTGGGTCCGCGAGCCGCCCGCCACTGCTCCGGCCGCCAGCCGCTCACTGCTACGGCAGACCCTCGCAGAGTTGCGCGGCACTATCAGGCACCTGCGCCACTACCGCCCGGTAATGATATTTCTGCTCGCCTACTGGCTCTATATCGACGGCGTCGGCACCGTTATCCGCATGGCTGTCGCCTATGGTCGCGCGCTGGGGTTCGAGCGCTCGCACCTGATTCTGGCGCTGCTGCTGGTGCAGTTTGTCGGCTTCCCGGCGGCAATCCTCTTCGCCCACCTCGGTGAACGCATAGGGCCGCAGCGCGGTATTTACTTCGGCCTCGGCGTTTACATTCTGGTGTGTGTCTGGGGTGCATTCATCCGCGCGCCCTGGGAATTCTTTGTGATCGCGGTGCTGATTGGGCTGGTCCAGGGCGGTGTGCAGGCGCTGAGCCGCTCCTGCTATGCACGCCTGATTCCGGCCGCCAGGAGCGGAGAATTTTTCGGTTTCTACAACCTGATGGGGAAGTTCGCAGCACTGATAGGGCCGCCGCTATTCGGGCTCTTCGGCAGCTGGTTTGGGGAGGTGCGCTACTCGATGCTCGCGCTGATACTGCTGTTCGTCGCCGGTGGGCTGGTGCTGTCGCGGCTGCCGGCCACGGCGTTTACCGCCCCCGCAGACCAATCAGCCCAGTGACTCGAGCAGTCCGTACTCGGCGAAAACCTCACGGATCTTGCAGTCATTGCCGCCATGCTTACCCCAGTTTTCTTTCTTCAGTGATTGCGACTGGGATCCCTCGATGGTCAGGAAGCGCTTCTTCCAGTGGCGCGGGTCCGCCACCCGCGCGCTGAGCGTGCCCTGTTTCAGGCTCATCGCCTTGAGCCAGACATCGTCGGCATTCGGACAGAGCGCCATAAACTTGTCCCTGTCGAAGGCGTCCTCGTGCAGAGAGCCGGGGAAATACAGTACACCGCCCATCCCCGTCGGGAATACGAGGCTGGAAGGCTCCGCATCAATCACACCAGACTGCCATTCATCGTAGGGCAGCAGTTCGCCGTTCTTATCCAGCAGCATTTTATGGCCGCGCAGACAGTAAATATGGGCGGGATCGCGCCGGTAGGCCCGATAGAGCATATCGATCGTATCCGGCGGGTACAGGACATCGTCGTCAACGGTAATGATCAGGCTGTCCGGGAACTTGTCGAAGGCGTAAACATACTTCTTATACGGGCCGAGATCCTCCTCCACGAAAAAGATCTGCAGGCCCCGCTCCCGCTGCTTGAGCAGGGTTTCCGGCAGGCACTTGTCGGGAAAGTTCTTGGTGGACAGCCACAGTACAATCGCATCGGCTTTCACCGACTGCTGGAACAGGCTCTCGATGCACAGGTAAAGATCGTTGATACGCTTGTCGAAAGAGGTCAGCGATACAACGATGTTGTGTTCCTTGTCGTTCCCCACTCCCGCTTCACGGCTGGACAGCGCCTGCTGCATCAATCCCTGTCTGCGAATCATGGATTCCAGTTTCAGGTTGTTATACGCATCGTGCTTCTTCAGGCGTTTTTTCAGAAAGTAGTGAAACATACAGGTTGCTGACTTCGACCGTTTGATTCGTGATTCGGGCCCGGTTGCCATCCGCTATTCGTCTTCCGGTCAGCCGAATCGGTCAAAAAACAACCAAATACTGTAGCCAGACAGGCGAAACAAGGCGGATAAAACCGACTCTGAAACCAACGCTATAGTGCCTGTAATCACCCCCTCTCGGCTAGGGGCTGGGGCACATTTGTGGTGCAGGGGGGCGCAATGACAGCAGCTAGCCTTCAAAGGGAGTGGATTCAGGTGAAGAGTTGGGGCCACCGTGCCAACCTGACTGGACGGCGACCCCCGGTTGGTACATCAGCCGGCGGCTTCGAACGCCTGCTGGTACAGCGACTTGCGCGGCTGCGCGAACACCCGCCGCAGCATCGGTTCGAAGAACTCCAGCGGCAGGGTTTCAGCGTCTTTGTCGAACGCCGGAGCGTCATACTTGGATACGAACTCGATCGTGCGCGCGTAATGGGGATGGTCCCGAAACTGCTCGCGCTGACCGGGATCCATACCCAGGTACTGGAAGAAGTAGTACCCCTGGAAGATCGCATGGTGCTTGATCATCCAGTGATTTTCCTCACTGACGAAGGGCTCCAGCAGCACCGCGGCCACGTCCGCATGGTTGTAACTGCCGAGGGTATCGCCGATATCGTGCAATAGTGCACAGATGACATACTCCTCATCCTTGCCGTCGCGGTAGGCGAGGGTTGCGGTCTGCAGGCAATGGGTCAGACGGTCGACCGGGAAACCGCCACAGTCACCCTCGAGCAATTGCAGGTGGGCGATGATGCGATCCGGCAGCTCCCGCGCAAAAGACCCAAAGGCCTCGGCAATGATCTTCCAATCCTCCGCGGTGCCATTTTCCATGTGGGTGAACTGGGCCTGTTTTTCGATAACGTGCTCCATGCGCCCTCCTTAATTGCGGTAGCTTGAGTCTATACGGTCGAGCTTGCGCAACAGGCCCGGCCAGGCGAGCAGGCCGCCCTGACTGCTGGTGACCTTGTCGCCTTCGCTCTGGATTTTATCGATGATCGGCTGCGGCACCGGGGTCAGCGGGCGGTTGCCGGCGAGTGCCGCCACCTGAATCTCGCAGGAACGCTGCAGGATAAACATCGCCAGGAGGGCATCGGCCACCGTCGGCGCGCAGGTCAGCAGGCCGTGGTTGCGTAAAATCATGTAATTGGCCGTGCCCAGATCAGATACCAGGCGGGCTTTCTCATCTTCGCGTACCGCAATCCCCTCGTAGTCGTGGTAGGCCAGGCTCGACAGCGGGAACAGCGACTGCTGGGAGATCGGCAGCAGTCCCTCAGAGTGGGCCGCCACCGCAACGCCCTCGGTCGTGTGAGTGTGCATCACGCACTGGGCGTCTTCGCGTGCTTCGTGAATCGCGCTGTGGATGGTGAAGCCGGCGGGATTGACCGGGAATGGACTGTCATCCACCTTTTCCCCGTGGACGTCGATCTTGACCAGGCTGGACGCGGTGATTTCATCGAACATAGCGCCGAACGGATTGATCAGGAAGCGGTGCTCCGGCCCGGGAACGCGCACGGACAGGTGGGTAAAAATAAGGTCGTCCCAGCCATAGTGGGCGATCAGGCGATACGCGGCCGCCAGGTCGACGCGCAGTTGCCACTCCTCATCGCTGACCTTGCCCTTCAGGGACGGGATCGTATCCAGTTGCGTATGCATCGGTCTTCTCTCTTATCGTTATTGGGCCAATGCATTCTAGAAACCGCCCTGCCCACAAGACTGTCAACTTGTTTACACTTGGCGGATGACCGAACTAGTACCGATTCTCGACAACTGTCCACTGCTGGCGGGACTACCGAATGAGGCCAAGCTGGAACTGGCCCGACAGGCCCGCATCCGGCGCTACCGGGCGGACGAAGTCATCTATCTGCCCGGCGCCATGCAGAGCCAGCTGTCCATCGTTGCCGCGGGGCGCGTGCGCCTCTGCTCGAGCAATGCCAGCGGCCGCGAGGCCGCGCTGGCAATCCTGGACACCGGCGCCTGGTTTGGAGATACCGTATTCTCGCCCGGCCTGCCGCGGGTATTCGGAGCCACAGCCCACGACGACTGCCAGATAGTCGATATCCCGGGCGAAGTGCTGCGCGCGCTGATGGCCGACAATCCCGAGGCCTACCCGGTCGCGCTGGATCTGGTAAGCCGCAGACTGTGGTCGGCGATGTCCATTATTCAGGACGATGTGCTGCGTGGTACCGAGGCGCGCCTCGCCCGGCGCCTGCTATTTCTCGCGCAGATGCACAATTCACCGGTCGACGCCGGCAGCACCGCCAGTTTTCGTCTGACCCGGGAACAGCTGGCAAACATGATGGGCATGACCCGGCAGGGCGCACATCGGGCGCTCAAGCATATCGAGGCGCAGGGCCTGATTGAATTCGCCTACGGCCGCGTGACCATTCCGGATACCGGACGCCTGCAGGCCCATGTCGAGAAGCTGGACTGAGCCGCCGCGCGCCCGACCCACAGCGGCTCAAGAATGAAGGACTAGCCTGCCTCGGAAATTTCGGCTGCGGCTGCGCCGCCGTCTTTGCCAGACGGGATAACGCGCCGGCCATAGGCCGCCAGCAGGAAGCCGACCGGGAACATCAGCACGCCGTAGATGGCGGACGGCACCGACATTTCGCTGGAGTGCAGCAGCGTCAATGTCACCATCAGCCCGAGGGTGCCGTTCTTGATTCCCAACTCCGTAGCCACCGCCAGCGCTTCGCGCCGGGACAGGCCGATAGCGCGGCTGGACAGCAGGCCGAGGGCGACACCAGCCAGGTTTAACAGAATCGCCGACGGACCGGCCTGCGCCATCAGCTCCAAGAAGCGGTCGCGGATACCGTACACCAGTCCGATCACCAACACCGCCAATACCAGGCCGCCGAATATACTGACCACACCCTCGGCGCGATTCGCCAGCTGTGGCCGCCAGGCGCGTACCGCCATACCGATCACCACCGGCAGCAGTACGATTGCCGATAACATTGCCACGGTCTTGCCAAACGGCAGCACGATTTCCTGCTGCGTGCCAAAGTAAGCCTGCAGTGCATAGTTGGTAAAAATCGGCAGGGACATAATCGTGATCATGCTCGCGGACACCGTCAGTACGATCGACAGCGCCACGTTGCCGCGCGCGAGCAGAGTGAACAGGTTGGAGGTGGTACCGCCGGGACAGGCCGCGATAATCACCAGCCCTACAGCGATGGCCGGCGGCAGGCTCAGCAGCCCGCAGAGCGCGAAGGCGAACAGCGGCATGATCAGGATTTGGGTGATAGTGCCGACGATCAGCCCGGCCGGCTTCACCGTGACCCGGTGAAAATCCCTGGCGGTCAGGGTCATGCCGATACCGATCATAATGATAAACAGGGCGACCGGCAGACCGATCGAGATCATTGGTCCTGATTCCACACAAACCTCCTTTAATTATTATGTAGCTGTGCGTGGCCAAACCCTAGCACACCGTATGCGGATGCGCCGCCATTCAGCCGGCGGCCGCGGTGTTTTTTATTTTTAGTAGCTGAAGTTTTTCTTGGCAAAATACCCGATGGCGATAGATAGCGTGAAGGTGCAAGCGGATCACTGGGCTAATCTGCTCTGGGCTCTCAGCGCGCCCGATATTGTCCGCGGCAGCGGACTGCCATGGTTGCCGGCGCAGCGCCGTACCGAACTGGTTGAATATTTCTCCAGCGAAAATGTTTCCACGCGACTCGCGTCGCAGCTGCACGACGAACTGCAAAACGCAGACCGGCACAGGTCGGCGAGCCGGCTCGGGGTCTATTTCGAGAACCTCTGGGCTTTCGCCTTTGCCCATCATCCGCACTACGAGCTGCTGTATCGCAACCTGCCGCTGCGCGCCGCGGGTCGCACTCTTGGGGAGCTGGACTTTGTCGTGCGGCACCGGCCCACCGATCACATCGAACACTGGGAAGTCGCGGTCAAATTTTATCTGCAGGTATCCGGCGAATACTGGGTGGGACCGGGACTGCGCGACCGGCTCGATATAAAACTCGCGAGAATGCGCGAGCACCAGCTGCCGCTGATTCGCCAGCCGGCCGCGCGGGAGCTGCTGCAGCGGCAGAATATCCTTATCAACCGCCAGTGGGCGCTGATGCCCGGCCGCCTGTTCCGCCCGCTCGATGAAACCGGACACCTGCACGCGACCATCAACCCGGACACTTGCCACTACTGGTGGGGGCAGCTAGACGAGTTTCTGTTTCACTTTGGCGGGCAACCGCTGCGCTGGATTCGCCTGCCCAAACGCACCTGGCTGGCCGACAGCGGTTACCGGGTATCGCACAGCGACAGCTGCGACGCCCTAGCCGGCAAGCTCCGCGAGGAGGAAATGCACGGCCCGGTGTGCGTCGCGGGAATGGACACCGAGCGCGAGCTGAGCCGCGGCTTTATCGTGCCGGACAGCTGGTACGACGACGCGCTCGCCACCATCTAGGGCCGTCACTACCGGGATGCACCCTATCCGCAACGCGCCCCCCTCTACTCCCATCCAGCTGAAGTGCATTGACATAAATCAATTTACATTTACAATTTTCAGAAATTTCTGAAAGTTAAGAAATTAATGAAACTTACCAGTCAGGCCCAGGCCTTCGTGCTGCACTTCGGCGAAATGGGCAGCCGTTGGGGATTCAACCGCACCGTCGGGCAGATGTTTGCGCTGCTGACCATCCACCCCGAACCACTGAACGCAGATCAGCTGGCGCAGGCGCTGAAGATCAGTCGCGGCAATGTCAGCATGGGGCTGAAGGAGCTGCAGGCCTGGCGCCTGGTAGAACTGCACCACCTGCCCGGGGATCGCAAAGATTATTTTACCGCCGCCGGCTCCATCTGGGACCTGGCCCGCACGGTATTCGAGGAACGGCGCAAACGCGAACTCGACCCGACCCTGACCCTGCTGCGCCAGCTGCTGCTGAACGAACCGCAGGACGAACAGGACGCCCTGGCACAGGAAAAGATGCAGGAAGTCTACGACCTGCTGGAGCTGCTCGATCAATTTGCCAACACCCTGAGCCGGCTGGATCAGCGAGACCTGCTTAAATTGATGAGACTGGGTTCCGGTATCAGCAAGCTGCTGGAGCTCAAAGGCAAGGTAAAAGGAGGCGCGTCCAAAGCCAAATAAGTTCATGCGGGGGCACTGCGCGCCCCGCCGACTCCCGGACAGCAATTACCGTTCATCTGCAGAGGTTGCCATGCTAGATACCCTGGTCCTGTCGAGGATGCAGTTCGCCGCCAATATCAGCTTTCACATCCTGTTTCCCACCATCACCATCGCGCTGGGCTGGATCCTGTTCTTTTTCAAACTGCGTTTCGACCAGACCGATAATCCGGTGTGGATGCGCGCCTACCGGTTCTGGGTCAAGGTATTCGCACTGACATTCGCGCTCGGGGTTGTCAGCGGTATCACCATGTCATTCCAGTTCGGCACCAACTGGCCGGGCTTCATGGAGACCGTCGGCAATATTGCCGGGCCACTGCTGGGTTACGAAGTGCTGACGGCGTTTTTCCTCGAGGCGACCTTCCTCGGCATCATGCTGTTCGGGATTAACCGGGTGCCGAGCAAGATTCACACCCTTTCCGCGCTGATCGTTGCCATCGGCACGACCATCTCCGCCTTCTGGATTCTGGCACTCAACTCATGGATGCATACACCGGCCGGATACGAGATGCGCGACGGCGTCGCGCACGTTACCAGCTGGCTTGAGGTGATTTTCAATCCGTCGTTCCCCTACAGATTTACTCATATGCTGCTGGCATCGGGTTTGACTGCGGCTTTTTTTGTCGCCGGGCTGTCTGCCTATCGCATCCTGCAGGGAGACCCGAAGCTGGCACCGCGACTGGCACTGAAAACCGGCCTGGTGCTCGCCGCCATACTGGCTCCAGTCCAGGCATTCGTCGGCGACCTGCACGGCCTGAATACCTTTGAGCACCAACCGCAGAAAATCGCCGCCATGGAGGGGGTATGGGAAACGGAAAGAGGCGCGCCCCTGTTGCTGTTCGCGATCCCCGATGAGGCACAGCGCACCAACCACTTCGAAATCGCCATCCCGAAAATGGCGAGCCTGATCCTGACCCACGAACTCGACGGCGAAATCCGCGGCCTCAACGAATTCGAGGGTAACCATCCACCGGTCAAGCCGCTGTTTTTCGGTTTCCGCGTCATGGTCGGCATGGGTGTGCTGATGCTGGCCGTGGCCTGGACCGGCTGCTACCTGCTGCTGCGCAGACGCGGCGAGCTGCCGGTATGGATGCTCAAGATAGTCGTGGCGATGACCTTCTCCGGCTGGCTGGCCACCCTGTCGGGCTGGTACGTCACCGAAATCGGTCGCCAGCCATGGCTGGTGACCGGGGTACTGCCGACGGCGGACGCGGTAACGCCACTGGCACCCGCCAACGTGGGCTTCTCGCTGACGATGTATCTGCTCGTTTACGTAGTTCTGATGTCGGCCTATATCCACACGCTCAGGGTCATGGCACGCAAATCAGTGAAAGTCGAGGAGTTCGAGACGGAAGCGCCACAGGCGGGCGGCAAGCTCACCAACGTGCCGGACGCCACCGAGGAGGGTGCAGCATGACGATGGAATCCATGAGCTTCGCCGACTGGTTGCCGGTTATTTTTATCGGCTTGATGGGGCTGGCCGTGCTTATCTATGCGGTACTGGATGGCTACGACCTCGGCGTGGGTATCCTGCTGCCGATGGATGCCAGCGACGAGTCGCAGCGGGATACCATGATCGCATCGATTGGGCCCTTCTGGGATGCCAACGAAACCTGGCTGGTGCTGGGGGTCGGACTGCTGTTGATCGCCTTTCCCAGTGCGCACAGCATGGTGCTGATGAATCTCTACATTCCCACCGCCATCATGCTGATCGGGCTGATCATGCGCGGTGTGGCCTTCGACTTCCGCGCCAAGGCGGCGGTGGACCACAAGCTCACCTGGGACCGGACCTTCAAAATCGGCTCGCTGCTCACCAGTCTCACCCAGGGCTATATGCTCGGCCAATACGTGATGGGCTTTGAATCCAGTTGGTCCGCGCAACTCTTCTCGGCGCTCAGCGCCATCGGCGTCACCGCCGCCTATAGCTATATCGGCGCAGCCTGGCTGATCCTGAAAACCGAAGGCAAGCTACAGCGCCGCGCCGTTCACTGGACGCGCCTCGCCGGGCGCGCGGCCTTTGTCGGCGTGGTTGCCGTTTCCGTCGTCAACCCACTGGTCAACCCGGGCGTGTTCGACCGCTGGTTTACCTTCCCGCTGGTGATGTTTGCGCTGCTGGTGCCGATGCTGTGTTTCCTCGCATTCACCGCCAACGAGATTCTGCTGCGACGTCTGCCGAAAGTGGACGACCGCCACTGCTGGATTCCGTTCGTGAATGTACTGCTGGTGTTCTTACTGTGCTTTACCGGGCTGGCGTTCAGTTTTTACCCGGAGATAGTGCCGGGCAAACTGGATATCTGGCAGGCCGCCAGCGCTACCGAATCACTGCAATTTATTCTGGTCGGCGCGGCCATCGTGGTACCGACGATTCTCGCCTACACGGTGTTCTCGTACCGTGTGTTTCGTGGCAAGGCCACGGAGTTGCGATATCACTGATAGAACCCACATTGAAACAGGGGCCCTGCGGCCCCTGTTTCCTTACCGCCCACGGTTCACGCTCCTCAGCCTGCTAGTTATATATAAATGCCCTGAAGCAAGCCTTAAGGAGAGACTTGTCGACATTGCGCAATGGTAGAAACCTTTGGCAGCCGATAGGAGTTTTACTGTTAATCAAAGATTATTATTTAACGGCAAGATAGATGACGATCATTAACAGGGAAAAAGTGCCAAAGCGTTCCGAGCAGATCTAGCCCACTAACTATCGCACAGACTTTCAATTCTCAATGCCGCTCAGGTTAGCCAGCATTCTCCTGTCCGGGTGCTAATCAAAAAAATTACAATAAAAATTAGCGAACAGCTGTACTCGAGGCCTACTGAAGAAATGACGCTAGCAATCGGAACTAAGCCACAAATCAGATAAAACTCTCTTGCCCCATGCAGCCACTCCGTTAATAATTGCCGTCGCCAAATGACAATGTTTTTACAGGGAAGTAAAGCGCCGTCGGTATGATTCCGCGTGCGCTAGTCGGGGTGGTAAATTGAATCAAGTCGATCGACGGACTGTCAGCCCGCGCGATACTGCAAGTCCGCGCAAACCGCAGCGAAAAAACGGCCGTGAGAAGTATGAAAAACTTCTCGATGCCCTCGAAGTCCTGATTACCCAACAGGATTCCAGCGATATCAGCCTCGCCAATCTGAGCCAGGTTGCCGGCGTTCCCGCCGCCTCCGTTTACCATTTTTTTCCCAGTGTTGACGCCAGCCTGACCGCACTGGCAGAGCGCCACTACGATTGCTTAAGCGACGCGATGCTGAGCCACTCGAGCTTGTCGTATCTGGACAGCTGGCAGGATCTACTGTTCCAAGTCTGCGACCTGGTACGCTCTTACTATGAGCAGAATATTGCGGCCCTGAAGGTACACTTCGGCCCGCAGTCGAGCTGGGCTCTGCGTCAATTGCAGATGGAGAATAACTGGCGTCTGGCGGACACACTGCTGAATAATCTCTCGCGCGAATTCGAGCTGCCCCCCTCACAGGACTGGCGCGAGCGATTTATGCAGGCAATCACAATCAACGATTCTTTCTGGTGCCAGTCGTACTCGCGCTTCGGACGCATCACAGACGAGATCGCCGCCGAAGGCAAGCGCGCTGCGGCCGCCTATCTCAAGCTCTATCTCGGCGAGTTGCTGCAGCGACGTGAGGCGCGATTCGCCTCCGCCGATGCGCCGGCCTACTAAACGGCTCTGCCCTCGGCATCGCTGCCAGGCCATAGATCCCCGTGACGAGAAGCGGCAGCGGACTCAAACCCTCCGCATGCCACAGCCTCCTACTCGCCGCCCGGCAAAATCCCCGAAATGCAGGTGACGACAATTGTCGACCACCTTGGCTCCGGGGTCGGCGATGCGTATATCAAATCGCCGTTTTCCGTATCGTCGCTGACACTGCTGGCATACTGGCTCAACTGAGGTTGCCGCTGTGCACTCCCCCCGAGGGCAACCTGTGCCGCGGCGCCCGGGGCTTGCTGATGCAGGTTGCCGTAAAGTTTTCCACCCGCAGGCGCGTATCTTAATCTCGAACAAATATAAAAACGCCTGATTCGCATTTAGATTTGCATAAACTTCAAAATAGCTTAGTAACAACTACACTTGGGGATGGTATTCCCATCAAACCATACGGAGGCTCCCCTATGCCCATCGCCCCTCACGATCTGGATCAGGATTTTCCGGAGTACGCAGACACCATCAGGCGCCTGCAACAAGAAGACGTCCAGTTCAAAGTTGAAAGCGACACCTATCACAAACTCGACAAACAGATTCGCGGTCTCCAGGAAAGCGGCATAGGCACCGACGACGAACACTACACCAGCCTGAAAAAACAGCGGGCTTATCTGAAACAGCACCTCTACAACCGCATCTCCAACAGCGGCCAGTCGGGCTAACCACCGGCTGGACACCCCGGGCGCCATTCTGCAGACTGCAGACTTTCCGCAAGGAGCGAATGGCGCCATGAAACTTTACTTTACCCACGCCTCCCCCTACGCGCGCAGCGCCCGCATCGTCCTGCGAGAGCAGCAACTCGATCAGCGCGTACAGGAGGAGGTGTCCCACCCGTTTAACAATGCCGAAGACTTTATTGCCTGTAACCCGCTGGGCAAGGTGCCCTGCCTGAACAGGGAAAGCGGTGAAGCGATCATGGATAGCGAAGTGATCTGCACCTATCTGGATAAGGAATTCGGCGACGGCCGCCTGAGCCGGGCGCTCGACACAGACTGGAATCTGAAAACCTTCTACAGCGTCTGCTCCGGCCTGATCGATACTCTGGTGCTGCGGCGTGTGGAAAAAGTGCGTGAATCGGAGGGGCTGCGCTCGGACTTCTGGTGGCAGCGCTACGACAGCGCGATCCGGCGTACCCTCGACTACCTGGAAGAGCGCGTGGGACAGCTGCCCGAGCCGCTGAACCTGGCCCATATCAATCTGGCCTGCGCCCTCGCCTATCTGGATTTCCGCCACGGCGACATCGATTGGCGCAGCGGCCGCCCTCAGCTGAGCCAGTTCACCGAGCGGATGGAAGCCCGCGACAGTTTTGCCACGACGGCTCTGCGGGGGTAATTCGAGGAATCCTTTCCGGCGATCGCCGGTCCCCTCGGCCTGTGGCACTCTCGCCACGCGGGGACGAGCTTCGCATGGCTCGCGAACAGCGGCCGAGCCGGACCAAGGCTACCCACCTGCGCCGCCCAGCCGTCTTTGTCAGGCAGAACCACGACTTTGCCAAAGCTAGAAGTGCTATAGCAGCACACGGCAAAATCGGGAAATGGTGAGGGGCATGTGGCTCAGGGCGCGAATGACATCCACAATGCCAGCGAGCCGACGATCAGCAGCGCCACGGCCCAGATCAGGTCGAAATTGATCCAGCTGCTGCGCAGTACCGCGAGCCCCAGCTTGCGGTACACAATCCAGGCGACGGCGCCCATTACCAGCAGCATGGTGAGCGTATGCAATCCCACCGCGAGGAACATGCCCGCCCCTTCCGGCAATGCGTGCGCGCCGTGATGCGCATGGGCCGCATCGCTGCCACCCAGCAGCGCCGGTACCAGCATCAGGCCGGCACCGTGGGCGCTGGCCATCAGGAACGACCAGAGCAGCAGATCGCCGCTCCCAACTTTCATGCCGACCCAGCGCGGGTGGCGGTAGTAGTTGAACAGCTTGTAGAAGCCGAACGCCAGCAGCGCCAGCGCACTGAATCTCTGCACGGTGGCCAGTGGGACGAACTGTAATCCCGCCAGCACCAGCAGCACCACGGCGATTACGGCAATGGCGTGGCCCAGCGCGATCGGTAACAGCGACAACCAGATGACGCGCTCGCTGCGCTGCTGCAGGCCCAGCGTCAGTGCAAACAGCCACCCCATGCCCGGGTTCAGGCCGTGAAAGGCGCCGAACAGGATCATCGCCAGCCACATATGCCAGTCTTCAGGAAGAGAAGCAGTAGGAATCGGTAGATGCGTCGCCACCTTCGAGCCTTACCTGGTGTACGCGGGTCTCGCCGAAATCGATAAAGAAATCCTTGTCCAGGCTGATACCGCCATCCGGGTCCACGTCCACCTTGACCATCCACCCGGTCATCTTGTCCGGATAGAACTGGTCGTCCCAAGTGCTGTAGAGTGAATTGGTGAAATACACACGGCGGCCGTCGCGGCTGATCTCGACCATCTGCGGCGCGCCCAGCAGCGGCCCCTCGGCCTTCGGATGCCCCTTTTTATTGACCACTCCACCAATCTCAACCTTGCCGGTGAGTTGCGGGTTGTGCGGATCGGACACATCGTACTGATGCATTTCGCCGGTCCCCCAGCAGGCGACGTACAGGAAGCGATCGTCGAGGGACAGATCGATATCCGATACCAGTGGCGGCACCGCCTTGAAGCCTTTCAGCAGATCCGGCAGGTCTTTTTCTTCGGCGGGTACCGGCGGAATCGTAATGACCTTCTTCATCTGCCACTGATCGTTTTCCCGGTACCAGAGCCAGATGGAAGCGCTCAAATCCTCGGTGCTGACCACCACACCGGCAAAGCCATAGGATTCCCGCGGATCGTGGGACGGGCGCAGCTCCAGCAGCATCTGGTGCTCGGCACCGATATCGATACTCTGTTCCAGTTTGCGTTTGCGCAGGTCCCAGAAATGAATCCGGTGGCCGTACTTGTTGCCGAGCAGATCCTCCGGCACCAGGCCGTTCTCAAACTGCGACGGCTTGGCCCATTCGCTGCTGATCAGCACATCCTGCGCCAGATGCCACCAGAAATCGTAGGCGAGCTCCTGATCGCCGCGGTGCAGCTCCCACGGGCCGATCACGTTGAAGCTGAAGTGATCGAGCATAAAGATACCGCCGGGACCCTCGTCACCGTTGGCGGACCCCATCGCGGAGATATAAATGGCGTCGGGACCACAGTGCACCGTGTGCGGCCGGCTGTACCCTGACTTCGCCATCACCTCTTCCGGCTCCAGCGTCTTGATGATCTGCGGCTTGCGCGGATCCGGTTTGGTATCGATCACATAGATGCGTGAGCTGCGCAGGCCCGGCACTATCAGGTAGCGCCGCTCCAGATGTGGATGCGGCGCATAGGGGCACAGCGCCGAGCTGCACGCATTCCAACCGAAGTGATGCAACTCGTCACCGATATTCGGCAGTTCGAGCGTATTCACCACCTGGCAGTAGGTGGCCGAATCCGGATCCAGGTCGACGACGCAGATGGCGTCGGGTTTGTTGCTACCGGCAGGATTCAGCGCCGCCACATACGCGTGCCGTTCGGGCGGTGCCTGCATGGCCATCTTGGCCGACGGATAAAAAGACGGGTCGGGTTTCCACAGAGCCACGGGCTTTATCTCCTCTCGCACCTGCACGACAGAACTTTTTGTAGGGAAGCCCGAGTATAGGAAGCGGTTGCCCCGCGCTGCCAGCAAGCAGCGCGTCATCGAGGCGTATTCCGCGCCGAATTGTCAGCAACAGAAAATTTACAGGAATGATTGCAGAGGCAGACACAATAGCCGGGCATGAAACCCGGCCATTGTGGGTTGAAAATCCACTCAGCTCAGTGTTGCTGCCTGAGATGGCGATCGAAGAAATCCTTGATCATGGTGTACTGGTGAATCCGGGTCTGCTTGCCGCGCAGGCTGTGCTTCTTGCCGGGGTAGGTCATCAGCTCGAACTGCAGTCCCTTGTCCTGCAACTCCTTGATCAGCTTGGTGGTATTGGTGAACAGCACATTGTCGTCTGCCATACCGTGGTAGATCAGCAGTGCCCCGCCGAGACCATCCACATAGGGGAACACCGAGGAGGCTTCATAGGCCTTGCCATCCCGGTTCGGGTTGCCCATATAGCGCTCGGTATAGTGCGTGTCATACAGGGACCAGTCGGTAACCGGGGCGCCTGATACACCGGCCTTGAAGTAATCGCCGGCCTTGAACATGCTCATCAGCGCCATATAGCCGCCGTAGCTGTGGCCGTATACACCGATATTGTCGCCATCCACATAGGGCAGAGAACGCAGGAATTTTACCCCGGCAACCTGATCCTCCACTTCCGGTTCACCCATACGCTTGAAAATCGGGTTTTCAAACTCGGTGCCGCGATGGGCGGAGCCGCGGTTGTCCAGGGTGAAGACGATATATCCCTGCTGCGCCATATACTGGTTGAATTCCTTGTCCCAGCCGTTGGTGACCAGCTGCGCGTGGGGACCGCCGTACAGGAATACCATCACCGGATAGCGTTTGTTCGCATCGAAATTGGCCGGCTTGTACATCCGGTAGTAGAGCTTGTGCCCCTGGGGCGCATCGATGCTGCCAAATTCTGGGGTGATCCAGTCCGCCTTGTACGGATAGAGCGGATGGCCTTTGACTACCGCATTTTCCTCCAGCCAGGTGACCCGGTCTCCACTGGCCTCGTGCAGGCTCACCTGAGTCGGCGTCGAGACATTGGAAAACTTGTCGATATAGCCGGAAGCGTCGTTGGCGAACTCGATATCGTGCATGCCGGCGCGCCTGGAAATTTTCTGCACGCGCTGGCCATCGTTCAACGCTACGGAATAGAGGTGGCGCTCAAGCGGCGTATCCTTGCGGCCGGTAAAATAAATCTTTCCCGTTTTTTCATCCACGGCTGCCAGCTCGTCTACCGTCCAGTTGCCCTTGGTCAGCTGTTGCAGCAGCTTGCCGTTCAGGTCGTACAGGTACAGGTGTCGGTAGCCATCGCGCTCGGACGACCAGATAAAGCGGTCGCTGTCATCGAGGAAATGCAGATCGTCGTGCAGGTTGACCCAGGTCTTGCTGGTTTCCGTCAGCAGCACGTTAGTCCTGCCGCTGTCGAGATTGAATGAACGCAGTTCCAGTTTCTGCTGGCTGCGATCCTGCCATTGGTAGGTGAGCAGATTGTCCCGCGCCCAGTCCACACGCGCGATATAGATATCTTTGTCCTTACCCAGGTCGACCCAGCGGGTTTCGCCGCTCGCGACATCCAGCACGCCCAGTTTGATCCTTACGTTCGGGCGGCCGGCGGCGGGGTAACGCTGCTGGATCATGTCGATACGGTCCGCGTAAATCTCGCTGCGGGTCACCTCGTCCACCGGCGACTCGTCCACCTGCAGATAGGCGATATGGCGATCGTCCGGCGACCACCAGTAGCCGGTCATGCGGTCCATTTCCTCCTGCGCGACGAATTCGGCCATACCGTTCTTGATCGGACCCTCACCGCCCCGGGTCAGCTGGCGCTCCTTACCGGTCTTCAGGTCGACGATAAAGATATCCTGATCGCGGATAAACGAAACGTAGCGGCCGGTTGGCGACACGCGCACATCGGTTTCGAAGGCTTCGGTTTCAGTCAGTCGCCGTGCCGCCTTCTTGTTGAGATCGTAGTAGTAGACATCCCCGGCGAGCGGGAACAGCAGGGACTTGCCGTCATCGGACCAGGTGTATTCCATGATGCCGCTGCCGTAGATACGCTGGCGCTCGCGGCGGGCTTTCTCTTCGTCCGACAGCACTTCCTCGCCCTTGTGCAGGGAATCGGAGTTCACCAGTACGCGAGACTTGCCGTCGGCAATATTGTATTCCCACAGGTCATAGCGGTCGTAATCGTCTGCGCGGCCCTTCAGGAAGGTTACGCGGCTGCCGTCCGGCGAGTACTCCAGCTCCCGCGGCGAAGTGCCACTCAGGGCCGGGTCGGAGAAGATTCTCTCGATAGTTAACTGTTCAGCAGAACAAATGCCGGCAAATGTGCAGCCGAGCAGAAGAAGCAATTCTCGTTTCATACAACTTCTCGTTTTTAATCGTGCGTTTGTATCGGCATTCCTTGCAGCTAGGGCGCATTTTACAACGGTTTCAATACGCAGGCCCCCGCTGGCGTGGCCTGTGGGTCCTGTTTTCGATTCAGTTGATTAAACCGTCGCAAATTATGCGATTTATCCTTTCCTGCGCCGCACCTATGATGCCGGCCATGACTTAACTCACGGGAGGGTCACCGTCGTGGACTACATCAGAAAAGCCGACGCCCGCGGGCGCGCCAACTTCGGCTGGCTCGACAGCCGCCACACCTTTTCTTTCGGCAGCTATTACGATCCACGGCATATGGGAGTATCCGTGTTGCGGGTCATCAATGACGATACCGTCAAGGGCGGCACCGGTTTCGGCGCCCACGGTCACCGGGATATGGAAATCATCTCCTATATCATCGAGGGCGCCATCGAACATCGCGACAGCATCGGCAACCGCTTTGTCGTGCCGGCCGGTGAAGTACAGCGCATGAGCGCCGGCACCGGCATCCAGCACTCGGAATTCAATGCATCGCGCACGGCACCACTGCGTTTCCTGCAGATCTGGATCGAGCCGAATGTCATGGGAATTCCACCCGGTTACGAGCAGGCCAGGATCGAGCAGCAGGGTCAGCTGACGGCGCTGGTGACACCCGACGGCCGCGACGGCTCGCTGAGCATGCACCAGGATGCCAGCCTCTACCGGCTGCGGTTACAGCCCCGGGAGGAGTTCACACTGCAAACCGGTGGCCGCGCCGGCTATCTGCATATTATTCAGGGTTCGGCAAACGCCGGCACAACGGAATTCAACGCCGGCGATGGTATTGGCTTTACCAAGACTCGCGAACAGGAAGTCGTAGCCGGCACCGAGGGACTGGAAGCACTCTGGTTCGATCTGCCGCGAGAGTGATGGTGGAGGGGCTGCTCGTCTCGCCGGCCTTCTGGCTGCTGGCGTTTCTTGGCGTAATCCTGACCGGCATTTCCAAATCGGGATTTGCCGGCGGCGCCGGCGTGGTCGCCGTACCGCTGCTGGCGCTGGTGATGCCGGTGCCACTGGCCGTGTTTCTGATGCTGCCGCTGCTGCTGACGATGGATATCAAGACCATCCACTACTATCGCCAGCACACCAGCACGGCCGAACTCAAAAAGATAGTGCCGGCCGCCCTGGCCGGTATCGCCGCCGGCGGTCTGCTGCTCGGTAGGCTGCCGGTGGAGATGCTGAAACTACTGCTCGGCGGGCTGTCTGTTGTGTTCGCGCTGTGGCACCGGCTGGCGCCGCGGCTCGGCCAGATGAAAGGCGCGGCCTGGCTGTGGGGAGGGATCAGCGGACTGACCAGTACCCTGATCCACGCTGGTGGCCCGCCGATCAATATTTATCTGATCGCAAGACAGCTCCCCAAACTGACCTGGCTGGCGAGCGCCGGAGTGTTCTTCGGCGTCATGAATACGGTTAAAGTCTTTCCCTACCTGATGACCGGACGCTGGACGTTGCAGTTACTCGCGCTGTCGCTGGCTCTGCTGCCGCTCGCGCTCCTCGGCACCTGGCTCGGCCGGTGGATACAGGGCAAAATTCCCGAACAACAATTTGTCCTGTACTGTCGCCTGCTGTTGCTGGTGTCGGGGCTATTGCTGATAGCGCAGGTGGTCACTGACCAGGACTGAATGTTCAGCCGGTCGCCGCGCGGCTAAACTGGTCTGAATAGGCTTTTCCAATCGGCGAGACACATGAACAAACTGCCACTACGTATCGAAATCGTCTCCGATGTCGTCTGCCCCTGGTGCGTGATCGGCTATATGCGCCTGCAAACGGCCGTGCAAACCTATGCCGATCGACTGGAACCGGAACTGCACTGGCTGCCATTCGAGCTGAACCCACAGATGCCCGCTGAGGGAGAAAATCTGCGCGAGCACCTGGCCAAGAAATACGGCACCACCCCACAGCAGAGCATAGAGGCGCGTCAGCGGCTGACGGACCTGGGTGCCGATGTCGGTTTCACGTTCAATTACAGCGACGATATGCGCATGTACAACACCTTCAATGCGCACCAGCTGTTGCAGTGGTCGAAGGCGTACGACCGCGAGACGGAGTTGAGCCTGCGACTGTTTAACGATTTCTTTCGCGACCGCAAAAATATCGATGATATCGAGGTGCTGGCCGAGGCCGCAGCCGCAGTCGGCCTGGTTGCACAGGAGGCGCGAGATATTCTGCGCAACCAGACTTACGCCGGGGCGGTGCGCGAACTCGAAACACTGATTACCAGTCAGGGGGTCAGCGGTGTGCCGCTGTTTATCTTCAATCGCGAATATGCAATCAGTGGTGCGCAGGAAGTATCCACTTTCGAACAACAGCTGCAACAACTGCTCGACGAGAGCGACGCCGGCTGAACCCCGGTACAGAAGGAAAAATTGATGGCACGACTAACGATAATCACAGGAATGCTGGCGGCCTCAGCGGCGACACTGATCGGCTGTGACTCCCGGACCGAAACTGCGGACAGGGCTCCCGCAGATACTTTTCTCGCCAATATCGCTGAATACTGCGGCAAGGCGTTCAGCGGGCGTATCGTCGCCAACGAACCCAGCTCCAACCAGCCCGACCCCTTTGCCGGCAAAACCCTGATCATGCATGTGCGCGGTTGCGATGAGCCGACCCGCCAGCTGCGCATTCCATTTCACGTCGGCGACGACCGCTCGCGCACCTGGATTCTGACCCGCACCGACGACGGCCTGCGGCTGAAACACGATCACCGCCACGAGGATGGCAGCGAGGACAAGGTCACCATGTATGGCGGCGATACGGCAGCTGCGGGTAGCGCAAGCCGCCAGGAATTCCCGGTGGACGAAGAATCCATTGCGATGTTCAAACACGAGGGGCTGGATGCGTCGATCGAAAACACCTGGGCGATGGAAGTCCACCCCGGCGAAATATTCGCCTACGAACTGACCCGCCCGAACGGGCGCAGATTCCGCGTCGAGTTCGACCTCAGCAAGCCGACCGAATTACCCCCGCCGCCCTGGGGCAGCTGAGGCAAACGGACGCTGCCTGCCCTACTCCTTCTTCGGCAGCTAGTCGTCGAATTCGACGATGCGTTCGCCGTAATAAAAATGGCTCTGCACGCACATTAGCCGGCAGCAGAAGTCCGGCTAAGGCGCCTAACTCCTCAGTGTTTTAGCAGATAGTCGGCATGGAAACGCAGGTGCTGCTCGATAAAGCTGGCAATAAAGTAATAGCTGTGATCATAGCCCGCGTGATGCTCTACCTTCAGAGGATAGCCGCACGCCTCGGCAGCGGCCTGCAGGGCATGCGGCTTCAACTGCGTCTCCAGGAACTCGTCTTCGTCGCCCTGGGAAACCAGGATCGGCAGCTGCTCCGTCGCACGGGCGAGCAGTACCGTCGCGTCATACTCTTCCCAGGTGGACCTGTCCGCCCCCAGATAAGCACTGAACGCTTTCTCGCCCCAGGGGCAGGCAATGGGATTGGCGATGGGGCTGAACGCAGAGATCGACGTATAGCGCTCAGGATTGCGCAGGCCGATCACCAGCGCGCCGTGGCCGCCCATTGAATGGCCGCATACTGCGCGGCGCTGGCTCACCGGGAAGTTCGCCTCGATCAGCTGCGGCAGTTCGCTCACTACATAGTCGTACATACGGTAGTGCTGCTTCCACGGCTCCTGGGTGGCGTTCACGTAGAAGCCCGCGCCCTGGCCGAGGTCGTACTCCGGATCATCGGCAACATCGTCACCGCGCGGGCTGGTGTCGGGGATCACCAGGGCGATACCCAGCTCCGCTGCCATGCGCTGCGCGCCGGCCTTCTGGGAGAAGTTCTCGTCGGTGCAGGTCAGCCCCGACAGCCAGTACAGTACCGGAAACCTGTGCTCCCGCTCCTCCTCTGCCAATTGCGGCAGATAGATTGAGAAATGCATCTGGCAATCCAGAACTTTCGAATCGTGTCGATACTGCTGCTGCAGTCCATCAAATGACTTGGTGCTACTAAGTAACTTTATTGACATGCTTCTGCTTCCACCCCGGCTTAGTCGTAATGAATGACGCTGCGAATACTCTTGCCTTCGTGCATCAGGTCAAAGGCGTCATTGATTTTTTCCAGCGGCATAGTGTGGGTAATAAAGTCGTCCAACTGGAATTCTCCCGCCAAATAGCGCTCGACATAATCCGGCAACTCCGAACGCCCTTTTACGCCGCCGAAGGCGGTGCCACGCCAGACGCGACCGGTTACCAGCTGGAACGGGCGGGTACAGATTTCCTGACCGGCGCCGGCCACACCGATAATCACCGACTCGCCCCAGCCCTTGTGACAGCACTCCAGTGCCGCGCGCATCACGTTTACATTGCCGATGCACTCGAACGAATAATCCACGCCGCCGTCGGTCAGCTCGACGATGACCTCCTGGATCGGCTTGTCGTAATTCTTCGGGTTGATGCAGTCGCTGGCGCCGAGCTTTTTCGCCAGCTCGAACTTGGACTCGTTGATATCGATACCGATGATGCGACCGGCTCCCGCCATGCGCGCGCCGATCACCGCCGACAGGCCGATGCCGCCGAGGCCGAAGATGGCTACCGTCGCGCCCGGCTCCACCTTGGCAGTGTTCATCACCGCACCCATGCCGGTGGTCACTCCGCAACCCAGCAGGCAGACTTCCTCCAGCGGTGCTTCGGGATTGATCTTGGCCAGCGATATCTCCGGCAGTACCGTGTACTCCGAGAAGGTGGAGGTGCCCATGTAGTGATAGATGGGCTTGCCGTCGATGGAGAAGCGTGTGGTGCCGTCGGGCATCAGCCCCTGCCCCTGGGTGGCACGGATTTTCTGGCACAGGTTGGTCTTGCCGGACTTGCAGAATTTGCACTCGCCGCACTCCGGCGTGTAGAGCGGGATGACATGATCCCCTACTTTCACGCTGGTCACCCCTTCGCCGACCGATTCGACGATACCGCCGCCCTCGTGACCGAGAATCGCCGGAAATACGCCCTCCGGGTCTTCGCCGGACAGGGTAAACGCATCGGTGTGGCACACGCCAGTTGCCACCAGCTTGACCCGCACCTCGCCCTTCTGCGGCGGCATTACGTCGACTTCCTCGATGGTGAGCGGCTGTCCGGCCTCCCAAGCAACGGCGGCTTTGCAGCGAATGGTTTCTGCTGTCATTGTTATCTTTCCTATCGGAGAGTTGGCGGAGTTTCTGAGGCCCAGCATAGCCCGGCTGTCAGTGCCCGCGCAAAAGCACTTTTCGGTGCTGCGGCTACCCCGGCTGGCGATGTTTTTTGCGCCACTGTAGCGGCGAGCAGCCGTGTACGACACGAAACGCCTTGGAAAAGGCACTGATATCCGTGTAGCCGAGGCTGGCCGACAGAAGGTTGATATCGATACTCGAAGCGCGCAGATGCCAGCGCGCGGTTTCCATGCGCGCATCCTGCAGTAGCTGCTTGAACGAGGTACCGGCCTCGCGCAGGCGTCGCTGCAGAGTGCGGGGTGGAATATTGATGAGTTCGGCAATCTGCGCCAGACCGTGCTGCTGCGCGCCCAGCGTCTGCAGAATCAGGGTGCGTACCTGCAGGGCAATATCGCCCCGATACTCCCGCAGCAACTGTTGGGTAAATTCCTCGAAGTAGTGATTGAGCCTGCTGCCGGGGCGGCGCAATGGCCGCTGCAGTATCTCCGCATCGAATACCAGGCTGTCGCGCTCTTCTCCGAATAGAACGTCACAGTTGAAGAAGTCCCGATAGCACTGCTGCGGCGAGACCGGTTGCTGGCGGAAGGTAACCCGGCGCGGGCGGATATCCTCGCCGGCCAGATCCTGAATCAGGCGGTAGCCGGCACCCATGGCAAGTTCCCGATACTGTTGTGCCGCAAGCGGCTCCTCGAAGTGATCGATACGCTGTGCGATCAGCTCGTCGCCATCCATCTGAATGCGCCAGTGATCCGCCTGGTTGTGCAGCACCATGTAACGATGGGTGGCCGCCAGTGCTGCGCCCAGATCCCCGTCGTGCAGTAATAGTTTTCCCAGCGCACCAAGGATGCGCACCCCCTGCATATTCGCCAGCCGCAGGCCGAAGTCATTGCACCGCAGCTCGTCGGCGCACAGGTTCAACAGCTCTGTCAGTGTCGCGATCGGTATCAGTATGTCCGGACGGCGCACGCAATCCGCCGGCAGGCCGACGCGGGTGAGCAGCGCGGAGGGATCGCCGCCGAGTTGTGGCACCAGCAGGTTGAAGCCGGCCAGCGCACCGCTGCGGATTTCGTAAACGGGTTTCATTCATCCCCTCTGGGGCTGTACATCATTCTGGTCCAATTCTTGCTGAGTTTAAGTCGAGAACATCAACGGGAGGGAATTATGGACAATCACGATTGGCTCATGAACTCGGAAGTGTTGACCATCCTGCGGAAACTGCGCAAGCGCCTCAAGGCGGAGTTCGACATCAACCTGCGCTACGCCGATTTTGACTTCGAGCAACAGCTGGCCCAGGCAAAATCGAGGACCGTCGATTCCGAGACCCAGCGTATGATTGCCGGGCTGGAAATGCGGCGCGGCGCGCCGTTCCAGACCGGCGACGAGTTACCGGCCCGCCTGTACCGCGGCCAGCCGATTCTCGAAGAGCCGCCGAAGAAGCGGGATATCTACGAACTGATCTACGGCGACGAACTGGTGCGGCACACAGCCGGCACGCGCGAACCCCATGCAGCGGGTAAAACCCTCCGCGGCCAGCAGGTGCTGCAAGAGCACGGCCAGGCCGCACGGGGCAGCCGCAAAATCTACCGCGGCCGGTTTATCGTCGATGGCGGAAACTGATTCACCGCTGATGCGCCGCTATCTCAGCCGGACTTTTTCACGAATTTGGTCAGGATCACGATACGCTGGCCGTCAACCCGGCCCTCGATATGCTCCGGGTTGTCGGTCAGGCTGATACCGCGCACCGCGGTGCCGCGCTTGGCGACGATACTGGTGCCCTTCACATCCAGGTCCTTGATAATGGTGACAGTATCGCCGGCCTGCAGTTGTACGCCATTGCAGTCACGGTGCACCGGCGTCTCGCCCTCTTCCGGCAGCGCCCCGGCCTGGGCCCAGGCGAGCTGGTCGTCATCCAGGTAGAGCATATCGAGCAGATCCTGCGCCCAGGTCTCACCGGAAAGGCGCTTGAGCAGTCGCCACGCCATCACCTGTACCGCCGGTACCGGGGTCCACATACTGTCGCCCAGACAACGCCAGTGCGCACTGTCCAGGTTGGCGGGATTATCCAGCTGGCCGCGGCAGGTATCGCACAGCAGAATGTCCGCATCGCCACGCCCTTCTGACGACGGCACGGCGTAGGATTGCAGTCCGTTTTCCGCGCTACAGAGTTCGCACTTGCCACCGCTGCGTTCCATCAGTTGCTGTTCGCTGCTCACAACATTGTCCTCGGGAAAAAGCGCGGATTATACGCGCTTCGCAACCATTTCCGTTCAGTCTACCCCAAAAAATCCGTGCGGCAGATTCAGACGTGAGCAGGACAGCGGGAAGCAATAAGGGATCGCCGCCAGTGTTGACACTCGACCGGTTTGTAGCGCCCGCTGTCAATGGAACCGTGGACGAATCTGACCGCATGCGTTGCTGTTCGCCTGGGGCACGGATGGAATTCCGCGCCAGCCGGTGTATCCGGGCCCATCTATACTGCGATTCTGAATCTGTTGAAAATGCGCCGGCCGGCTCCGGTACTGGCCGTATGGAAGTTGCCTTGCGCCAGTATCCGCTGTTACTCGCCATCCTGCTGCCTCTCTGCCTGTGCGCCTGCTCCGGCCAGCCGCTGTTCCCCGATCAGCCTCCGCGGGTGCCCAGCCAGCACCTGCAACCACCGGCGGATGCGACCCTGGCCGTCGCCAGCAGGCGCCTCACCACCACCCGCCCGGGTCAGAGTGGCGTCTACCCGGTTACCTCCGCACACAATGCGCTGGCTGTACGTCTGGAAGCAATCCGCGCCGCGGAGAGTTCCATCGATATCCAGTACTTTATTTTTCGCCGCGATGAGACCGGCCTGCTGCTGATTCTGGAGCTGTTGCACGCCGCCGATCGCGGCGTCCGCGTGCGCTTCCTGCTGGACGACTTCACCACTGGCGACGCCGCTGAGATTCTCGCCGCCCTGCAGCAGCACCCGAACATCGAGGTGCGTCTGTTCAATCCATTTCCACACAAAGCGCCCAGACCTCTGGAATTTTTTGCCGACTTCGGCCGCCTGCAGCGGCGGATGCACAACAAGTCCTTCACCGTCGACAACCGGGTGACCTTTATCGGCGGGCGCAATCTCAGCAACAAGTATTTCGGCATCGACGACAAGGTCCACTTCGGCGATCTGGACCTGGTGGCCATCGGCGCGGTGGTGCCGGATATAGCGCGCCAGTTCGACCTCTACTGGAACAGCCGCTACAGCTTTCCAGTGCAGACGGTGTTCGATCACCACGCGGACACTGCCGAGAAGCAGCGCCTGCTCGCCGAGCTGGACTACAACGGACACCAGTTGCTGCTCAGTGACTACGGCAGAAGCCTGGAGACATCGACGGTATTGGCCACACTCGGCGCTGACGACCGCCTGTGGTACTGGGGTAAGACCCGCGCACTCTATGACCCGCCACAGAAAGTCGAATACCCTCCATACCGAAATGCCAAATTCGCCGGCGGGGAGCTGATGCAGATGATCCTCGGCGCACAACGGCAACTGATCATCATCTCACCCTACCTGCTACCCGGCGACGAATATCTGCAGCCGTTGATCAACGCTGCCCAGCGCGGCGTGGACGTGCATATCCTGACTAATTCCCTGGCATCCACCGACGTGGTTCTGGTACACGGCGCCTACCGCAAATACCGCAAGCCACTGCTGGAGGCGGGTATTCACCTGTACGAACTTTCCAGCGAACTGAAATACAAGCTGGACAACTGGAACGGCGTGTCAAAATCGCTGCTACACGCCAAGGCCTTTGTCGTCGACGGTGAATGGCTCTACGTTGGCTCCTTCAATCTCGATCCGCGCTCGATTCTGTTGAATACCGAACTTGGCGCGATCATAAATTCACCTCAGCTGGCGAGTAAAATTGCGAAGAATTTTACCGCCAATGTACGTAATAACGCCTACCAGCTGCGATTGGACAAGGGGGAAATAGTCTGGCATTGGGCAGATGGCAGCCGCCTGAGCCGCGAGCCCGGCGCCAGTTTCTGGCAGAGGGTCGGATCCCGCCTCAGCAGCTGGCTTCCGATTGAGCACCTGCTGTGAGCGCGATCCAACGCTCTTGCTGTCACATAAACTAGTGATGATGCCCGGACACCGCAGTCGCGAACTCGCCGCTCTGCTTGCGGGCTACTGCGTGGGTAATGTCACCCAGACTCAAAATGCCGACCATGCGCTTTTCGCTGTTCATCACCGGCATACGGCGCAATTGTTGCTCCTCCATTTTCTGCACCGCGGTATTCATATCATCGTCTTCCCAGCACCACTCGATGCCTTCCGTCATGACGTCGCGGGCAGTCAGAGAAGAAATATCGCCACCTTTGGTTACACCGCGACAGGCGATATCCCGGTCGGTCACCATACCAACCAGTCTGTCGTTTTCACCGATGGGAACTGCACCGATATCCTCGTCGCGCAGTATTTTCGCCACTTCTGACAGGGGTGTATCCGGTGCACACCAGGTACACCCCTCATGCATTGCTTGCTTCACTTTCATGGTTCAACTCCACAGTTACTTCGCCGCCTGCAGTGTAAGGTGACCAAAGGCCATCGACCTGTACGGCGGCAGGGACCTAATGAATTTCGATACGCTTCCGTTGCGGCTGGCGCTCCTCGTGCTTCGGTACCTTTAATGTCAGTACGCCATCCTTGAAGTTCGCATCGATTTCCTCCTCACTGACATCTTCACCCAGGTTGAAGCTGCGCATGAACTTACCGTAGCGGCGCTCCTGGCGAATGACCTTGCCTTCCTTCTCCTGTTTTTCCTCTTGGTGCACTTCCGCCTCCAGGGTCAGGACGCCATTTTCCAGGGTGACATTGATATCGTCCTTGCTAACGCCCGGCAGCTCTGCACTGATCTCGTAGCTGTCCTTGTTTTCACTGACATCGATTCGAGGAGAGAAAAAGCCCTCGCGTCCGGCTCCGCCGCTGCGCGCCGGCGACATCATCTGCTCAAACATGTTGTCCAGGTCCAGCAGGGACCCTCTCGGTATCAGGCTCATGACGAAACCTCCATCTATTACACCTTTTCGCTGACGGGAGTCACAGGTAGTGATGAGGCATCGAAAACGCAACGCCCTGCGCCCGTCGCACCGTGCGTAAATTCTAGGGAGTGCACGGCCACTCAGTAGGGCTATATCCCCTCTTCTAAGGGTCGAACCGTCATAAGAGAGGCTTCCGGGATTCGATATCTTTTATAAACAAAAGAATCAACAGGCGTACCTTCTTATACCAACTGCCCCGCGTCGTTGACGCCTCATTCAACTAGCATTAAGGATAGAAAAACGGCGAGGATACTGTCATGGCATTAGCATGGGTACTTGTGGCCAACCAATCGCAGGCGCGGCTGTTCGAGGCCGAAAAACGCGCGGGAGATCTCCACGAACTCAAAACCATGGTTCACCCCGAGTCGCGGCTGCCTGGCCGTGAGCAATTCAGTGATGCGCCGGGACGAAGTTTTGACAGTGGCGCCTACGGGCGTCACGGCATGGGTAATGTCAGGGAGGTGCACCGTCGTAACGGTGAGGATTTCGCCCGTGAAATTGCCCACGCACTGGAGCGCGGCCGCAAGGAGGGCCGCTTCGAGAAGCTCTATATCGTCGCGGAACCCCAGATGGTGGGCAGCCTGCGCGATTCGCTGAAATCACCGACGCGCGCCACCATCGCCGGCGAGATGGGCAAGAATCTGGTGAGCTGCGACCCAGAGGAGATACGCGCACAGCTGCCGGAGTGGCTGTAGCGGTCTAGTAAGCGTAGTACCGGGCAGCGGCGAAAAATATCCGAGAAAGATTGATTTGCGCCCCGCAGATTGCAACCATGTGGCTGAGCAACACCATCACGCCACAGGGACACAGCAATGCTGAGACTCTTTGAGATCAGGCGGGGCAAGGTCGTCGAGCAACCGGGCGACGCGGGGGTTAGCGAACAGCAACTCGCCGAAGTGGTCTGGATCGATCTACAGGATCCCGAGGAAGAGGAGCGCGAGCTGCTGGAAAAGCTGCTGCGCACCGAACTGCCGGAATCCGAAGACGTCGAGGAAATCGAGGCCTCCGCGCGTTACTTTGTCGACGATGCCGGGGTGCATATCCACTCCCTGTTCCTGACCCAGAGCGAGGGGCGCCACGATACGGCGACGGTCGCCTTTATTCTGCAGCCGCAGAGACTGATCACGGTACGCGAAACTGAGCTGGCGGATTTCCGCCTGCTGAGGATGCGCGCGCGCCGCCAGCAGGTAGAGGCGCGCAGCGCCCAGGAACTGGCGGTGCAGCTGTTCGAGCAGAAAGTGGAAAACCTGGCGGACGCGCTGGAAGACATTCACCTGAAGCTGGGGGAAGCGAGCTATCTGGTGCTCGAGGATGAAGGCGCGGATCTGGAGGATGCGATAGACCTGCTTGCCAAACTGGAAGACAGTAACGGAAAGGTGTTGCTGTGTCTGATGGATACCCGCCGCTCCATCACTTTCCTGCAACGCCATATCCATATCGACAATGAACTGCAGGAGAGCTTCCGCGATATCACCCGCGATATCGACACCCTGACGGCGCATACCGGCTTCCTGTTCAACAAGATCAACTTCCTGATGGACTCCACCCAGGGGTTTATCAATATCCAGCAGACCAACATCATCAAGATGTTTTCGATCGCCGCGGTGGTGTTCCTGCCACCGACCACCGTCGCCAGTATTTATGGCATGAACTTCGAGGTCATGCCGGAACTGAAATGGCTGCTGGGTTATCCCTTTGCGCTGGTACTGATCGTGCTGGCCGGTATCGCGCCCTACCTGTATTTCAAGAAAAAGGGCTGGCTCTGATTTACCGGCCGAGCGAACCCATAATTCGCCCGGCCGGCAGCCAGTCTATAGATTGCCTATCTCGATCATCATCGCCGTGTACATCTGCAGGTTCAGGCGAAACTGTTCGACGGTGATGAACTCATGCTCGGAATGGCCGGTGTAGGCCGCGCCGGGCATGGACGGCCCGAAGCTGACCGCGTTCGGCAGTAACTTGGCATTGGTGGAGCCGCCGATGGCGACCGGGCCGGCGTCCTCGATACCGGTGAACTGCCGGAACACCTGCAACAGCGGCTCGACATGCGGCGCCTCATCGACCCGGTACGGATCGCCCAGCTCCACCTCGATGTTGGCCAGTTCGATACCGCTCTGTTTCTGCCAGTCCGCCAGGGCGTGGCGGATTTCGCCATCCAGCTGCTCAGCGCTCTTGCCGGTCGGGCGACGCAGATTCAGGTAGCTGGTGAGTCCTTCGCCTTCGGCCTTGACCATGGTTACTGCCGCAGTCATCGGCCCCATAAAGTCGTCGCGGTAGGCGATGTCGCCGAACTGCTCCGCCAATATACCGGTGCCGACCAGGTCGTTCAGATAGCGCACCGTACTGCCGGCCGCATTGGCGGGCCAGTCGTACACCTGCAGGGCATCGGCGAGGAATGCGATCGCATTGACACCGTGCTCCGGCTCCGAACTGTGCGTGGCCCTGCCGCGGGCAACGATGTCGAGGCCGCCGTCGCGCTCGGCAAACTCGTACTGCACCGCTTTGTGCGCGGCCGCACGCGCGCGGATCGCCCGCATCAGTTGCGGCGTCGCATTGACGACCGAGGCGTGGGCTTCATCGGGAACCTGGCTGCGAAAATAACCGCCGTAAAATTCGCTCAGATAGGGCTTGCCGGTGTTTTCAAGCGCGGTGGCCGCGGCGGTCACCTGTACCTCGCTCCAGCCTTTTTCCGCAGTGACCACCGGATAATTAGCATCGATGGTGATGTTGTAGGCCGGTAACGGATAGGTCTTCAGGAAGGCTTTCAGCGGCGCCCAGTCGGATTCCTCGGCAAGATAAATCAACAGCTCGATGCGCCGCTTCATCGGCACGCCCCGGTCCTTGATCGCCTTCATCGCATAGAGCGCGGTGGCAATCGGCCCCTTGTCGTCCTCGCTGCCGCGGGCGATCAGCTTGCCGGGCTCGCTGTCCCGGTCCAGGTAAAACGGGCTCTTGCGCCACTTGGCCGGATTCGCCGGCTGTACGTCACCGTGGGTCACTATGCCCAGCTTTTCCGGTCCCTCACCCAGGGCGATGATCACCACGTGACCGTGATCCTGGTATTCGAGCCCCAGTCGACGCGCCTGGTCGCGCAGGGCGTGCTTGAAACCGCTGAATGCCTCGTTTTGCTCCAGCGGCACATCGTCACGGGCCACGGTTTCGAACCTGACCAGTTCGGCCAGGGTGTCGATCATGGCCGTCTCGTATTTCCGCACCGCGTAGTCCGCGGTATTTTGCGCCACCGGTGACACATCGGCGCCGGCGAGTGCTGACGACAGCAGTAGCGGCGAGAACAGGGACAAGAGTACAGGTTTCAACTTCACAGGCGGCTCCCCCGGCGCGTAAAAGGCGCCATTGTACGCCCATTTCCCCAGCCGGTTTACCTGCAGGCAGGAATGCCAATGGCCATCGCCATGAGGGAGCAAAGGTCAGCCGGTTGACCGGTGGACACAGCGGGCAGCTGCTAAGATTGAAGTCTGACGATCAACAAATAAGTGCCGGCCAATATGTGCCGGAGGCAGTGCATGGGAACCACTATCCCCAAACCCTTCCACCGCAGGCAATGGCTGAGTGTACAGCAGGCGGTCAATCATCTGAGCGCCGTGGCAGAAGAACCGGTCACCAGTGCCGATCTGGCCGATCTGGCGGACCAGCACCTGCTGGATCTGTACTGGTATCGCCCGGGTCAGAAGCTCGTCTACCTGGGCCGCCCGGAAACCAGCGAACTCACAGAACCACTGCGCCTGTGCGCGGAAAACCACAGCGATTGGAGCGCCATAACCGGGATCCTGCGCCAGCAACCCGCCCTGCCCGCCTATGAACAGGACACGCCGCTACTGGAAGACGCTGAAGGCAACCGCCTGCGCATCAGTTTCGACCGCCGCCAGCGTCCCGAGCCGTTCAGTAGCCGCTGGTACCCGACCCTGGCCGAGCTGGTACTAAAGCGCAGCGACCTCGAGCGACTGGAACCGCAGCTTTTCTCCGCCCAGGAAACGGAGCACCCGCTGGAGCAACACCTACTGCTCAACGTGATCTGGCAGCTCGAGCAGATGGCGCTGGACGGCAACCACCACTCCACTGCCTGGCTGGCGGATCAGCTGGCGCAGCGCTCAGGCTCGATAGACCGCACCGCCCTGGAACGCGTGCTGGCGGCAGCCGAGCGTGAGGGTGTGCGCGGCACACCGCACTGACTCCCACAAAGTCCCCCTCCCATTCGCACGCGCGTGCCGCCCACCGATTGCGCCAATCTTTTCGATAGGTTTCTTCAGATTTTTGCGCTTTTTCCCTACAGCGGAATTTTTATAATTGTTAGCCTGTCACAGAGCGGTGGCCGCGAGCCGCGCCGCGATTTCGATTTGCAACGCACGGAGGTGGCCAGATGTCGGCCAGAAACAGCGACAGACACTACGGCTGGGTCGCGATTGTCCTGCACTGGTTTATGGCACCGGCCATTATCGGTATGTTCGCGCTGGGCTGGTGGATGCGGCAGCTTTCCTATTATGACCCCTGGTATCGCCAGGGACCGGAACTGCACAAGGGAATCGGCATCCTGCTGCTCGGCTTGCTACTGGCAAGGCTGCTGTGGAAATGGCTAAACCCCAGCCCGGTGGCCGAGCCCGGCACACCGCGCTGGCAGACGCTGGCGGCGCGCGCGGCCCACGGCACCCTCTATTTGCTGCTGCTCGCCATCATGTGCTCCGGCTACCTGATTTCCACCGCCGACGGCCGCCCTATCGACGTATTCGGCTGGTTCAGTGTTCCCGCCACCATTCAGGGCATTGCCAACCAGGAGGATATCGCCGGTGAGATTCACGAGGTTCTCGCCTGGACCCTGATGGCCCTGGTCACGCTGCACGCACTGGCGGCACTTAAGCACCATTTCATCGATCGCGATGCCACCCTGCGCAAAATGCTGGGCCTCCGCAACAGTAGCGAGGCATCCGGTAATCGCGTTCAAACCCGAGCAACACTCTGATCTGCAACCACGACGACTAGTAACTAAAAGGAGAATTAACATGAAACAACTGGCAGTTTTTCTGTTCGCCGCATTGCTCGGCGCCACCGCCCAGGCCGCCGAGTACAAGATCGACACCAAAGGCGCCCACGCGTTTATCCAGTTCCGTATCAAGCACCTGGGCTACAGCTGGCTCTACGGCCGCTTCGATGACTTCGACGGTTCCTTCTACTACGACGACAAGGCTCCGGAGAAATCCTCCGTCAACGTCAACATCGATGTGACCAGCCTCAACAGCAACCACGCCGAGCGCGACAAGCACCTGCGCAGTGCCGACTTCCTGCACACCGCCAAGTTCCCGACCGCCACCTTCAAGAGCACCGGCTTCGAGCCGCTGAGTGACGGCAAGGCCAAACTGACTGGTGAGCTGACCCTGCGCGGCGTGACCAAGCCGATCACCATCGACGTGACCAATATCGGCGGCGGCAAGGATCCCTGGGGCGGCTACCGCCAGGGCTTCAGCGGCAGCACCGAGTTCGCGCTGGAAGATTTCGGTATCGACTACAACCTGGGCCCGGCCTCGCAGAAGGTTGAAATGATCCTGGATATCGAAGGCGTCAAGATCTGATCCATGCGCTGACCGAAAAAGCCCGGCAACCCGACGGGAAGCCAAAGCGCCAGGGCCAGTATTTCGAAACCGTCGGTGCCAGGGAAGGCACCGACGGAGCTACAGGGATGTATTCATGCGTTTTCGAAATACTGGCCCTGGTGATTTGGCGCCACAGATCCCGTGAAAAAATTTTGACGGGCTTATCGACAAAAAAGCCCGGCTGACAGCCGGGCTTTTTTATGCGTACAGAATCAACTCTGTGCGGATTTCTTCAGGCGTTGGCGCCACTCGGCAGCGGCTCCCGCTCGAGCCACCTTGCCAGGCCGAACACCGTCAGGCCGGCGAGAATTCCCGGCATTCCCTCGTAGATATGACCGTGCCAGCCAAGCCAGCGCCACAGCAGCGCGGTCGCCAGGCCGATCAGGCTCATTGCGATACACGCCTTCTGTGACGGGCGCCCGCCCAGGGCGAGCACGATCAGCAGCGGTGCAAAGGCCGAGGCCAGCGACGACCAGGACATCACCACCAGACTGAATACGCTCTGCTTGTTCAATAGTGCCCAGCCCACCGCCGCAGCGGTGATCAACAGCGTCGCCACTTTCAGTATCCAGGTTTTCTCGATCCGGTGCGGCAGAATGTCGTGGGTCACTGCCGCCGAGCAGCTCAGCACCAGCGAATCCGCGGTGGACATGGTGGCCGCGAAAATACCGGCGAGAATCAGCCCGACAAACACCGGCGACAGCAGCTCCATCGCCATCATCGGCAGCGCCAACTCCGCGTCGAAACTGCCCGGGTCGCTCAACATGATGCGCGCGAGCATGCCCACGCCGGTAGCCATAGCGTAGAAGGCCGTGAACCACAGGTAGTACCAGAGCCGCGCCTGCACCATGCGGTCTGCCGATTCCAGTGCCATGAAGCGCACCATCACGTGCGGCTGGCCAATGACCGAGAGACCGGCGAACAGCCAACTCAGAGCGAAAATCACGCCGCCGGCAGCACCCGGCAACAGCAGGTCCTGTGGATACCAGTTGAGGAAACCCTCCACTTCTCCCATGGACTGAATCGCCGCGCCGACACCGCCAATCGAACTGGTGGCGACATACAACAGCGTACCCATAGCGACGATCATCACCAGCGACTGCGCCGCGTCGGTCCAGATGGACGCGCGGATGCCGCCGGCCAGGCAGTAAGCGGCCACGATCACCCCGCCGATCACTGCGCCGCTCCAGATCGGCATATCCAGCAGCACGTACAGCGCCTTGCTGCCGGCCACCAGCTGCGCGCTGGCATAGGCGAGCAGGAACAACAGCGACAGGACCCCGGCGAGGCGCTGCCAGGCCGCAAAGCGCGAGCCGCCCCAATGGCTGATCACGCCGGCGTAACTGGATTCACCGGTCTCCCGCGTCGCCCGGCACAGAGACTTGTGCACCCACAGGGAGCCGAGCAGATCGCCCAGAATCCAGCCCACCATCAGCCAGATGGAAGCCAGCCCGGTGGCATAGGTGTAGCCGATCACACCGATAAACATATAGCCGCTGTTGTTCGTGGCCACGGCAGACAGGCCAACCAAGAACGGCGATACGTCGTGACTGGCGAGGTAGTAATCCTTTTTGGTGCCGCGGCTTTTCACCACGGAACTGACGCCGATGGCAGCAAACATGGCCAGAAAAAACAGAAAGCTGATTAACACGGCAGGCTCCTCATCGATTCTTATTGTTGTTGCGCAGTGGTTTTGTGCAGCTGGTGGGTGTCATCAGCTTTCCTGCGCTGAGTTGCCCAGAGGCTGGATACCCATCAACTCGACAAACGGCTGATATTCAAAGAGTCCCTCGAGTGCCACGTCATCCAGGGCTTCATCCCGGTAGGCCGGAGACTTTTCCAGTGCCTTGGACAGGTAATCCACCGCTTCCTCCCACTGCTCCAGATGCGCGTGGGCACAGGCCAGCTGGTAGTACGCATTACCGTTCTCGCTGTCGATTTCCAGCGCCTGCAGACACAGGCTGATGGCCCATTGCGGTTCACCCAACTCCAGCACCGCGTCGGCCTTGTAGGTCAGGGCTTCACAGTCGTCACTGCGCAGGGACAGTATCTGGTCGTAGATCGCAATCTTGCTCGCCGGCGTATGTTCGCGCCCGGCGCGCAGCCACAGGGACTGTACTTCCTGGGTCAGTTCGATTTCATCGCGGTTATGCTCGATATGGCGGGTTTTCTCGCTGAGCTGCTCCTCAATGCTGCGCAGGCGCTCTTCGTACTGATTGACCAGCTTGGAAATTTCCTCGTTGGCGAGGCTGTGTACCTTTTCCTTGATATCGCGAATGGACGTCCAGCCCACCAGCACCAGCAGGGAACTGACGCCGGCGATCAGGTAGAAGAAATAAGTCACCGTATCGGTGGCGTAGGTGATTGCCTTGTCGGCAGCGCCCAGCTGCCGGTCTACCACCTTCTCGGTGAGCTCGACGCGCTGCGCCGCCATGTCGGCGCGCAGCTGCTTCAATTCGTCGAGCAAATAGCGCTCGACAAATGGCGTGTACAGGGGCTTGTCGAGTTCTTCCACCGTCTCGCGCACCGCCTGCTCTTTGTTTTCCGGCGAATCCGCCGTGGCGGTATCCCCACCCTGCGCAACCACGAAGGCGGCCGGGGCCAGTAGTGCCAGCAGGCACAGCCCCAGCCTTAACCTCAGGCAGCGCATATGGCTTCGCCGTGCTCGTAGACTTCAACCAGAGCGTGGTGCAGGCTCTTGACCGCCCTTTCGTAATCCTTTTCATTGACGACGAACTGCATGTCCACCTGGCGCATGGACTGATGCACCGCCAGCACACTGATACCGGACTGCGCCAGCGCCGCTACCGCGCGGGAGAGCATGCCCGGCACTTTCATGTCGCTGCCGATCGCGGAAACCACCGCGACCTTGCGCACCTGGATATCGCAATCCGGAAACTGCTCGCTGATGGTGCTGCGAATCCGCTTGACCGTCTTCAGGTTGTTGGCCAGGAAATGCGTAATGGTGTTCGCATTGATGTCCTTGGTCACCACACTTCCCTTGAAGCGCGCGATGATCTCATTGATCGTGCGGTCATAACTGGTCATCACGCCCATCATGTCCTGGTCGAAGCACTCCACCGCGTAGATGTTTTTGCGCCCGGCAATAATCTCGACACAGGGTGTCTCGCTGACATAGTCCCCGGTAACCAGCGTGCCGGCGTGCTCCGGCTCGAAGGTGTTCATTATCCGCAGTGGGATTTCCTGCTGGCGAAGCCCCTTGGCGGCGCGGGGGTGAATCGCCTCCATGCCCAGGTTGGCCAGCTGGTCCGCCACGTCATAGTTGGTGCGGCCGATCGGCACCGCGTGTATCTCGCCGACGAGACGCGGATCGGCACTGCTCAGGTGATATTCCTTGTGAATGATCGCTTCGCAGGCCTCAGTAATTACCGCGATGCGGCTGAACGTCATCTCGCTGTATCCACGCGCGAAGGTCTTCATCAGTCCCGCGCGGGTGTGTGCGTAACCAGTGACGATCGGCAGTTCCTTGCTCAGGTCGATGTCGGCAAAAGCGAGGCGGATGCGGTCATCCAGGTCCAGGTGCTCGCCATCGCGCCAGCCGGTCAGGTCGACAAAGCGCGCGTTGATGCCTTCCTGGCGCAGCAGCTGTACGGTATTCCAGGCGCTGTGGGCTTCACCGAGACTGGCGAGCATCTCGCTGACAGTATTCAGGTGCCCTTCCAGCTCGAAGTGGCCGTGCTGACACAGGCGCTCCAGATCACTGAGACAGCGCTCGGTATCCTGCAGGCGCTCACCGATAAAGGCGTTGGCGCGCGTCAGCATCTCCGGATCTTCGAACAGGCTCGCATTGATTTCCTCAACCCGCTGACGCAGGCCGTCCACGGCCTCGCTCCAGTTCTGTTCTTCGTCACTGCCGGCGAACAGGGCAAAAATGCCCGGTCGCCCGGATTTCTTGTGCTCCAGCAACAGATCGGTGATGCCGCCGTAGGCGGAAACAACGAATATGCGCTGGTAAACCCCCTCTCCGGCAGCCTTGCCGATGGCGGCCCCACCGTTCTTCAGAATGATGTTGTCGCGAACTGCGGCATAGTCGCTCATGGACGTACCGCCAATCTTTTCCACCGTATGTCGTTTCATGGTTTTCCTATAGATGATTCTGTGAGCTTTACGATTGAGCCGGCGCTCCCGCACCGGCCCGGCAACACAACATCTACTTACTTGTTGTCGGAAACCTCTTCTGCCTCCAGTTCATAGGCCCCCTCGGCATTGTGCACTTCCTTGCCGTGCAGCGGTGGGTTGAACACGCAGGCCATCTTCATTTCGCTCTTGGCACGCAGGATATGCTTGTCGTTCTTGTCGAGGATATAGATGGTGCCCGGCTGAATCGGATAGACCTTGCCGTCGGCCACGGTTTCCACTTCACCCTCGCCACTCATGCAGTACACGGACTCCAGGTGATTCTGGTAGTGCAGGTTGAGCTCGGCGTTCTCGTAAATGGTGGTGATGTGGAAGGAGAAGCCCATATTGTCGTTTTTCAACAGCAGGCGCGTGCTTTCCCAACCTTCGGAAACTACGCGGCGCTCAGATTTCTCGGCTTCTTGCAGAGTTCTTACGATCATTGAATTTCTCTCAAATCTAAAAGTGTTTCGATAGCGAATTAATATTTGCCATCCGTGGCGTTGCGCCTGTTTGCGCGCAACGCCGCGCGTTGCATACGCGGGCTCGACCCGCAAAATGGGGCTTGCCGTCCCTGGCGCTACGCCGTTGCCATCAATTGGCTCCGGCTCCGCCATCCATGGCGGAGCGCCTGATCGCGCGCAACGCTGTGCGTTGCATACGCGCGATCAGGCCCCCAAAAATTTCAGGCGGCGCCGGCCAGTTCGGCCTTGGGCGCTTCCGCCTCGGCGGAATCATCGGCGAAGAAATCGTGCTCTTCCGGCACCTCGGTACCTTTCAGTACCTTTTCCACCGCCGCTTCGACGATATCCAGCGCGCGCTTCAGGTTTTCGTCACTGATGGTCAGCGGGCACAGGGTTTTCACCACGTGGTCGTCGGCACCGCTGGTCTCGATCACCAGACCGTGCTTGAAGGCCTCGCGGGTAATCTGGCCGGCCAGGTCACCGCTGACGCAGTTCAAACCGCGGAACATGCCGCGACCGCGGGTGGTCATATTGCCGTCGCCGAACTTCTCGACGATTGTCTCCAGGCGCTGTCCAATGTAGTCGCCCTTGCGCTGTACTTCCTTGGCGAACTTGTCGTCGCTCCAGTAATGCTCGATAGCCGCCTTGGCTGTGACGAATGCCAGGTTGTTACCGCGGAAGGTGCCGTTGTGCTCGCCGGGCTTCCACTGGTCCAGTTCCGGACGCATCAGTACCACGGCAAACGGCAGACCGTAACCACTCAGGGATTTGGACAGGGTGACGATATCGGGCTCGATGCCGGCCTCTTCAAAGCTGAAGTAGCTGCCGGTACGGCCGCAGCCCGCCTGAATGTCGTCGACGATCAGCAGTACGTCATGCTTGCGGCACACGGCCTGCAGGTTGCGCAGCCACTCGATGCTGGCAGCGTTGATACCGCCTTCGCCCTGTACGGTTTCCACCAGTACCGCTGCCGGATGATCGACACCGCTGGAGGAGTCGGACAGTACCTTGTCCAGGTAGGCGGTGGTATCTATGTCATCGCCCAGGTAGCCGTCATACGGCATGCGACTAATGCCACTCATGCTGACACCGGCCGCGCCGCGGTGGTGGGAGTTACCGGTAGCGGACAGCGCGCCCATGCTGCAACCGTGGAAGCCGTTGGTAAAAGAGATGATGTTCTCACGGCCCTTGTATTTACGCGCAATCTTCATCGCCGCTTCAACGGCGTTGGTGCCGGTGGGACCGGTGAACTGCATTACGTAGTTGAGGTCGCGCGGCTTCAGGATCTTCTCATAGAAGGTCTCAAGGAATTCACGCTTCGCCTTCGTGTGCAGGTCCAGCCCGTGGGTAATGCCATCCTGCTGGATGTACTCGAGCAGCGCCTCTTTGAAAACCGGGTTGTTGTGGCCGTAATTCAGCGTGCCCGCACCGGCGAGAAAATCCAGGTACTGGGTGCCGTCCTCATCGTAGAGATACTCACCCTGGGCCTTGTTGAAAACACGCGGAAAAGCACGCGCATAGCTCTGCACTTCTGATTCGATTTCGTCAAAAACTTTCATGATGTCAACCTTTAGTTGGCTAGTCAGAAAAAAGAAAAATAAAAAACGGACGGCACTATCTCGCCACAGCGACGCGGGTTCCCGCTCCGGCTCCGGCTCCGGCTCCGGCGAACGGCCCGATGCGCAACAGCATTTCGCTGTCGTGGCGGCCGCGGAAATGGCGGTCCCGATCAAACATCACCGATTCGGCACAATCGGTCTCGAGCTTCCGGGCCACGCCGCGGAACAGCGCCCAGGAAGCGTCGTTGTCGGGAGTGATAGTGGTTTCGAGGTGGCGCACCCGTGCGCAGGACGGGCGGCGCAATATCTCGCAGATCATGCGCCCGGCGAGACCGAGTCCGCGGGCCTCTTTGGCCACCGCCACCTGCCAGATGAACAGGGTGTCGGGGCGCTCCGGGATGATGTAACCAGAGATAAAGCCGGCGAGTTCGCCGTTGACCTCCGCTGCGACACTGGTGTCGGCGAAGTGGCTGGCCTGCAACAGGTTGCAGTAGATGGAGTTTTCGTCCAGTGGCGGGCAGCGGCCGATTAACCGGTGCACTTCGGCACCGTCTTCGCTGACCGGTCGGCGCAGCAGGGTTTCTCTAACCTCAGACCCCTGCCGCGCGGGAAACTTTTCTTCCGGGGATTCTTCCGTTTTGTTGTCCGAGCCTCCGCTCGGTGAAGAAGCAACGCTTGTGGCGCTCAAATCAATACCTTTAGTCATCAAATTGTTGGTTGAAGTGTAAAAGTTCGTAATTCGGCGACAACTTACACCTTAAGGGTCAAATTTGACCTTTTAACTACAAAACTATTTACTGCTCTAAATAATTTTTTGCATAGTACTCTAAACAACTGCGAAATCGCAAGGCCGGCCAAGATGCAATTTGATCAAGAGGTAACCAGATCACATCCACAGGAGGAGAGGAGCGACACCCCCACCCGCAAGCACGGCGGCGGCCGGGACGCGGCGCGACAGACGATTGACAAACGGCGGGCAACGCCTAAAGTCGGCCGCACACAGTTATCCCGCCGCGAACTGCAGAGCCTGTTATTGATGGACAAAATCGAAGAAGTACTGACCACCCTGCGCCGCCTGATCCGCGCCACCGACCTGCACTCCAAACAGTTGGTGAAAACCGCCGGACTGACGGCACCGCAGCTGTTGCTGCTGCAGGCGATTCGCGAGAAGGGCCAGGTGACCATCGGCGCCCTGGCCAAGGAGATCAGCCTGAGCCAGGCGACGGTGACCACCATTCTCGACAGGCTGGAAAAGCGCGGCCTGGTCTACCGCGAGCGCTCTTCAGAAGACAAGCGCAAGGTCCACGCCTACCTGACCGACAAGGGCATCGAGATTCTGCGCGACGCGCCGACGCCGCTGCAGGAACATTTCGTGCGCCAGTTTCGCGATCTGCGCGACTGGGAGCAGTCGATGATCATCTCGTCATTGCAGCGGGTGGCCCTGATGATGGATGCCGAGCATATCGACGCCTCGCCGGTACTCGACGTCGGCGACCTCGACCGCAAGGACAGCCGCCAGCTGCCCCCCGGCGAGCAGGAAGACAAGGACGAGCACTAGGCCTGAACTGGCGCGCAAAAACAAATAAATCCCGGCGGCGCCTCACAAGCGATTTACCCGGCGACAGGCAAATTCCCTCAAGTTGCTTTTGACGCCAATGCAACTTCGCGGCGAAAATGGGCACAATCGCATTCAATCATTGCATTCACGCCGAAGATCGGTATAAATGGTGCGACAACACTAAAGCAATCGCGGACCTTGTGGTTAGCGCTTGCTTACTCGAGACAGGGCGCAATAACAAATTCAACAGTGCCGCTATTCATGCTTTGTCGCTGGCCCCGGGGCTCAGCCAGCAATGTCGACAGCATCCTTATTAGCGGTTTCCGAGCGTCGCCTGGCGAAATGAAAACCTCCAATCGGCCCCACCGGTTTTCCGCTTGCGGGCAAACACACTGTTCCCGCGCCACCTGTCCCGATCCAGTTGCTCGCCGCCTTCGCGGAATTACCCCAACAATACGAAGAAAGGGGATAAAGGGACAAAAGCATGGCTTGCTTACAGCATCCAGACAGGGATCAGCCCGTATATCTGATGGCGCACCACACCATTGGCCGCCGCCAGGGTGCGGTAGACACACGGATCACCAGCGCGGAAATCTCCGGCATCCACGCCGCTATCCAGTGGACCGGCACGCACTGGAATATTCGCGACCTCAGCCGCAACGGCACCTGGCTCAATGGCCAGCAACTGGTTCCCGCCAAGAATTACCCGCTGCAGCAGGGCGATCAGATCGCGTTCGGCCGCGCCAATAATCCGCTCTGGATTGTTGAGAACCTCGACGCGCCGGAAAACCTGCTGGTCGACCTGCAAAGCGGCGAGGCACTCCCGCTGGAGCAATACCACCTGCTGCCCAACGAACGCGAACCGCTGGCCAGCCTGCACTTCAGCCCTGTTACCGGGCAGTGGCTGTACGAACTCACCGGCAACTCCAACGGCAGCGATCACGCCACCGCGATCAAGCACGGCGAGCGTATCGACTGCGGCCTGCACAGCTGGCAGCTGTTTCTCGCCGACAATCAGGGCGCGACCAAAGAACTGTCACTGCAGCAACTGTCGATTACCGATTTCGAGTTGCGCTTTTCCGTGAGCCACCACGAGGAACACGTACAGCTGCAACTGCGCCGCGAGGACATGAAACTGGACCTGCCCGCACGCATCCACAATTACCTGCTGCTGTACCTCGCGCGCGCCCGCGTCCGCGACCTGCAACAGGGCGCGGACGCGGATGCCCAGGGGTGGGTCTCCATTCAGGTGGCGACCCGCGAACTGGGCATTACCGTCAATCACCTGAATACGCAGATCTTCCGCGCGCGCAAGCAGATCGCCGAAACCCTGCCGGATGCGATCGACACCTCCGGCCTGGTCGAGCGCCGCTCCTGGGAAATCCGCCTCGGCTGTCGCCGCTTTGAGATATACAAGGGCTCGCAACTGGAATCCCGCGCGGGCAAGCCGGAAAAACTACTAGCGGACTGATCGATGGCGCCGCCCGAACGGAGAGCGGGCGGCTCAGCTACAGATTTATTCGATGACGACTTGCCAGGATGGCGTAAGCAATAACAAGGCCACTCAGCAAGACACATGGCGTCAGAGCAACCACCTTTTCACATCGGGCGATACAAGGTAACCGGCAAGCTCGGTTCCGGCGGCATGGGTGTCGTCTACCTGGCGACCGACGAGCGCCTGCATCGCCGCGTGGCGATCAAGCGGCTGATAAAAAACCCCTCTAGCAGCACGGCACACCTGCGCATCCGCCAGGAGGCGCTGCTGCTCGCCCAGCTCAACCACAACAATATCGTGCAGATTTACGATGTAGTGGAAGAGCGCGACGATGTCGCGCTGGTGATGGAATATGTCGACGGCAGCTCCCTCACCCAGTGGCAGCGCGAGCGCGCGCCCGGGCTACCGCAGAAAATCCAGCTGCTGAAGCAGATCTGCAACGGCCTCGCCCGCGCGCACAGCGCCGGCATCATCCACCGCGACCTGAAAGCGGACAATATCCTGGTCGACGACAGCAATACGGCCAAGATCACGGATTTCGGTATCGCCAAGAACTGGCGCGAAGACAGCGACCTGACCCGCGAACAGCATGTCGCCGGCAGCTGGGGCGCCATGTCGCCGGAACAGGCGCTGGGCAATACGCTCGACAATCGCTGTGACCTGTTCGCCCTCGGCGTGCTGGCCTACAAACTGCTGTGTGGCCAGAGCCCGTTCGGCGATCACGACAGCCCCTTTGTTATCGTCGACCGTATCGTCAACAGCCAGCATCCACCGGCGGAAAAGCTGAACCCGGAGCTGCCGCCGGCGCTGTGCCAGTTGCTGGACAAGCTGCTGGCGAAAAGTCCGGACAAGCGCCCGCTCAATGCCACCGCGGTGGCGGTTGAGCTGGATGCGATACTGATGGAACTGGACGACAGGTCCACGCACACCATCAGCCGCACCGTCACCATTACCGCCGAGGGCTATCACCTCAAGCAGATAGGCAGAGGCAAACGACTGAAGGCTCTGGCCGGCGCCGTGCTCGCCGGCAGCGCCGCCCTGCTGGTGGCGGCAGCCGCGGCACTGCTACCGGAGCCGGAAAGCGAATCGATGGGCAAGTACATCGCCATCATCGCCCCGCATGAAGACGCATTCGCCACGCGCGAAACCAGGCTGCTCGGCAACAACGTACTGAGCGCGATCAAGCAGGGGCTTTCCAGCCGCGAAGGGCTGTTGCTGGTGCCCTACGCGGAATCCGCACAGCTGCGCGGCCAGTCACTGCGCGAACAGGCACAGGCGCTCAACGCGCAACTGCTGTTGCACCCGTCAATCACCTGCGGCGTGGCACACTGCGACGCCTCGCTGGAGCTGATCGATACGGCAAACTTTTCCGTTATCGCCAGCCGCAGCACCACACTGGAACTGGAAGAGAATCTCGAGACCCGCGCACGCACCCTGCAGCAACTCAACTATCTGCTGCCCCACAACCCGCCGCGCGACCGCCAGTCGAACCCAAAAATCAGCGCCGCGGACTACGAGCGCTATCTGGAGCTGTTCGAACGGCGCGACGACGATGCCAACCTTCTGAAGTATCTGTCGGAACTGGATGAGCTGCAGGAACGCAACCCTGCATTCACACCGCTGTACCAGCTCTACGGCGAACTGGTGATCGACCAGCGCTACAACAGTCGCGACCCCGCCGGCCTGAAGCGGCTGCCGCGCTTCCTCGAGCGCGCACCGAAGCACATAGCCGATCACCCCGACCTGATCACCGCACGCCTGCGCCTCGCGATTTTCCAGCAGGATGCCGAGCTCGGCCGCAAACTGCTCGATCAGCTGCAACTCAGCCTGCCGGACAAGGCCAATTACCACTACCTGACGGCTGTTTACCATCAGCAACTGGGCAACTACTCCCAGGCGCTGGAAGCCGCGGAACGGGCCCTCGCGCTGCGCACCAGCTTTAACTACATACTGCAGAAAGCCATGGCGCTGAGCGCGCTGGGCGACATGGACGCGGCCAAGCCACTGCTGCAACGGGCCATGTCCCTCAGCGACAACAATACGGACGCCCTGTCCCTGCTGGCAGCCAACGAACTGGACAGCGGCCGCCCGCAGGAAACGGTGCGCCTGCTGAGCTCGGTGGGTCTCGACAACCTCGGCGCCATGGACACCTACAACCTGTGCCTGGCTTACTACATCGAGCGGCAGTTCGATCGCGCCGAACAGTGCTTCGCCGGCGTATCCGAACTCGCCCCCGATGACGCGGACGCACTGCTGTACCGCGCCGAAATCGCCGATGCGCAACAACGGCCCGACAAAGCCCGCCAGCTCGCCGAACAGGCGCTGGCAATCGCCGCCGACCGCGACGATTGGGAGGGGCTGTTGATGCAGGCGCGCGCCTACGCGGAACTGGGCCAGGCCGGGCGCGCGGTGGAAACGCTGCTGAAGATCCGCCGCACCGCCCCGGACGACCTCTACGTCAATTTCGCGCGTGCGCAGATCTATATCACCACCGGCGACCTGCTGTCCGCCAAGGCGCATATCCGCAAGACCCTGGAACAGGGCGTATCACCGATCTGGTTCGATACCGCGCGCTTTGCGCCGATGTGCCGCCGCGCCGATTTTGCCGATCTGCGCGCCGACTATCCGGCGCTCTGCGCAGCCGGACGCAAGAACGCCGTGCTCGCGCACAAATAGAATGCGCCACACTTAAGCAGTAAACTAGGCACCACTTCGCCGGCGCTGTTGGGGTTGGGCGGGACGCGGCTGGATTTCTCGCACAAATTTCCAGCGGGAAGTACCGGCGAAAGATGTAACGGAATCGACAACACCAACAAGAAAAAATGACTATGGAAGTCGCCGAACCGGAAGTGCAGCAACTGGGTCGCTACCGTATCGAGCGCACGCTCGGCGCCGGCGGCATGGGCATTGTCTACCTCGCGCGGGACAGCAAGCTGCAGCGCCCGGTGGCGATCAAGAAACTGCGCAAGGACACCACCAGCGCCACCGCCGCCCAGCGCATCCAGTCCGAAGCGCAGCTGCTGGCGCAGCTGAACCACCCCAATATCGTGCAGCTGCACGACGTACTCGAAGAAGGCGACAGCATCGCCCTGGTGATGGAATACGTCGAGGGCACCACCCTGCAGCAGTGGATGCGTGAACACACGCCCAGCCTGCAGCAGAAGCTCGAACTGTTGATACAGATCTGCAACGGCCTCAGCGAGGCCCACTCCCTCGGCATCATCCACCGCGACCTGAAGCCGGACAATATCCTGATCACCGACAACGGCGTCGCCAATATCACCGATTTCGGCATCGCCAAATCCCTGCAGCAGGACGTGGACAGCATCACCCGCGAGGACCAGGTGGCCGGCACCGTCGAAGCCATGTCGCCGGAACAGCTGCAGGGTTATCCACTGGATCCGCGCAGCGACCTGTTCAGCCTCGGCACCATCGCCTACGAACTGCTGTGCGGCGCCAGGCCGTTCGAGAAAGGCGACGGCGGAGCCATGGCGCTGGCACACAGGGTTATCAGCGATCCCCATATCCCGCCGCAACAGGCCTGGCCCAAGCTGCCGGAGCCGCTGGCGGTACTGCTGGACAGGCTGCTGGGCAAGCTGCCGGAACAGCGCCCCGATTCCGCCGCCCAGGTGGCCGAGGCCCTGACCTTTCTGCAGCAGCACAGTGCCGGCACCGACACCCGCGAGTTCTCCGCCACCGTCACCCAGCTACTGCGCAAACCGCCGAATAAGCGCAAGCGTGTTTTCGCCGCATTGGCCGGACTGGCGATACTGGCAAGCGCCGGCTACTGGGGCTGGAAGGAAATCACCCGACTGGAGCCGCAATATATTGCCGTGCTGCCGGTGGAGATCCATGGTGAGGTGCGCGGCGAGGACAACGCCAAGGCGCTGACCAAAACCATGGTGCGGCAGGCGCTGATGAATGCGACTTCGCAGCTGAAGGCCAGTGCACTGGTGAGCTTTATCCCGAAAGAGGGGCAGGATTTCGATGCGCAACTGCAGGCACTGCGGGACAAGGGTGTGACCGATGCGCTGTTTGCGCGGCTAGAGTGCGCGCAGATACGCTGTGAGATTGAATTGCAGCGGATTGGACCAGAAGACGGTCTAGTTAAGAAACAATCTGATTTTCGCTTCTTGGTAGAGCGACTCCCCGCCGCCGAAGCACACGTATTGTCTGTGGCATCAAGTCTCTTCGGTGAAAATTATTTAAAAGCATCTCCTGAGGATAGGATATTAAGCAGTGAAGATTATGAAACCTTCCTTAAGATCCTGACAAAACTAAACAACAGACAGCCAGAGACCGAACACTTAGACACCCTAGAATTACTAATAAGAAAATACCCGCAAAAAACAGATCTCTATCACGCATACGCAGAATTATGCAGTAGCCTCTTTTCCATTCATGACGACCAATATTTTTTGGAAAAAGGACTAACCCAAATTGCCAGCGCCAAAGCAATAGGAGCAATACAGGATCAGGCCCTTCTTTTAGAGATGGAAACAAAGCTGAGAATCTTTAACTCCAGCAAAGAAAAAATAGAGAGCCTTATAGAGCAACTAAACCAAATTAAGTTTCCCTCAGCAAACCTTCTAACCAGCTATGCAAGAACTTTATTCATCAATGGGCAATACAATCTGAGCTTAGAAAAGGCAAATGAAGCCAAAAAACTCAACCCTTCAGCATATCTAAGCTATCTAATTGCTCTAAACCATACCTCCTTGGGCAATAACGACAAAGCCAAAGAGATCTTAAAAGCTGAGGTTCAGCTAAATTCAGAGCACTGGCCATCATATGCCGTACTAGCAGGAATAGAAATCGAATCAGGCAATTATCTAGCAGCGGAAAAAATAATCACCAAAATTCCCGAGCAGTCTCTAAACTGGAGAACTCAATCAAACCTTGCTGGTGCTTATTTTCTTCAGAAGAGATATAAAGAGGCAGAGCAAACTTATAGGAAAGTTTTAGAAAACACACCTAACAACCTAGCCCCCCTGCAAGGAGTCGCCGAATCAGCACTAATGAAGGGTGACATCGAGGCATCTCAAAAATATTTTTCAATAATTGAAAATTTAACAACTGAAAAATCCAACCCGAGGGATCTACTTTACAGGTCATTAGCACTTGCGCACCTTCGCAAATTCACTGAAGCAATAGACCTAATCCAGAGATTGACAATTGATTCACCTGATGACGTCTATACAAATTATTATGCCGCACAAATATACACTCTCGCCGGAGAGCTACATACCGCCAGCCATTATATAGTCAAGACGCGCGAGGGTGGCCTTAGCGCAGATTGGTTTTTCCTGCCGGAATTTAACCAGGTCTGCGCAAAGAGAGAGCAGTTTATTAAGGCTTCAAATTTAATATGCAGCCAATAGGAGTTATACCGGCTCATACTCCATTTTGGGGTCTGCTGAAACAACAGTCCCTAAAGTCTCGCCATAGGCCACCCACTTAAACGAAAAGCCATTCGGAGTCTGTTTGTTAGCCTTACAGACGACATTCAGAATTTTTTCATTCTGTTGATCGACCTTGCAGGAGTTAATGGCACCGGTCCCGCCATTATCGTCATCATAGGTCTCCATACCGTCAACGTTGCCATTCAGCTTTTTGAACGCCAGATCAGAGTTGACCAGGGTAATTTTCAGCATCGCCTTACCAGACTGGCCAATACCTCCATTCTTAACTCCCTCAAACCTCACCCGAATAGTATCCACTTCCTCACCGCTGGCATCCTTCAAAATCCAATGTTGGTCCTGGCCAGTAGGCTCAAGCGTAAAGTTGGCAGTCACATCAGCCTTAGCTGGCACAACGATAATCGATTCAACAAGTTCTGCTGCTTCAGTCATATTCCACTCCTGGAGTTTCTTGCTCTTATTTGACCCTGAATACCGCGCAGGGCAGTTGGCTGGAATTTTCCGTCGGCATCGCCAGGACGCCAGAGGAAACACGCGCTGGATAGCATAATGCGAACCGCCACCGGAACTCCATCACATTTCCACTGAAAAGTGGCAAAAAAAAGCCGGTGGTAACTCAGTTACCACCGGCCCGAATTGATGGTCCCAGCCATCGACGGTTACAACAACACTATCAAGAGCGAAATGAGGCATCCTTGCCCCGGCCAAGCCCTTCCCCATATCTCGGCAGACTAGGCTCTGTGTTTGCCGAGCCCGGCTTGGCAGTCCAGCTTGCGCTGAATGGGTCTCCTTCCCGCACTGCGCAACTGGGTGCGCAGGCATCCGATCCATCGGATTCCATGTTGTGAGGCTCGCCTATCCTTAGGCGGCGCACTTGAATAGCTGTCGCTGCACTCGCCCCTCAACCTTGGGCGTTACTGTACGGGTTCACCGATTACAGGTCGATCACATCCCATTACGCGCAATTACACGACAGCCAATTTCGCTGCTGCCACAGAGTGAAAGGGCCGAGCTATAACAGTAAGCACAAAGGGAGAAGGACGAGATGGAAGCTAACCTGGATGACGCGAAAATACTCTCACCCCGCCGCAACACGACTGAGGCGGCTAGTATCGAGGAGCTGGCGCGCGAGCAATTGCAGCATTTCGCTATCGATACGGAGTCCGAACACGGCAAACTGCTGCTGGCCACCGCCGAGGAGCTGTACCGGGCACAGGGCAACCTGAGCCAGCTGTGGGCGCAGACCGCGTCCACGCTGAGCCGGCTCGATAAAGCTGACAAGGTTGCCTACTTCAACGCCAAGCGCTTTATGAGCTTCCAGCTGGCGAAGCTGCTGGATACCCTGCAGAACCCGCTGCGCGCCAGTTTCCAGAGTCTGCAGGGCAATGACTTCAATATCAGCACCCGCGGCGGCTACCCGCTGTTCGACAATATTCCGGCGATCTTCTCCGCCACGCCGGTGATCGCGCGCACCGCCACCTATATATATGCCTGCACCGAGTGGATCGACGATGCCTTTCGCGGCCGCGAGCCGAGCCACGATATCTATTCGCGCCTGCTGAATCCCACCTCCATCTCGCTGGCCAATGCGATCGTCGATCTGGAGTGCGGGCCGGAGGCCAGCGAATACCTGGCGTGGAATTTCAATTCGGGCATGGCGGCGATCGATGCGCTGTTGTCAAACCAGCTGAGCCATGGCGACCTATTAATAGTGTCGCGAAATATCTACGGCGGTGTGCACCAGCTGCTGCAGGACTTTTACGCGCGCAAAGACAAGCTGGCGATCGAACTGGTCTGGTTCGACGGCTCCACAGGTGATGAATTCGAGCAGCTGCTGCAACAGACGCAGGCAGATTACGGCGAAGCCAGCCAGAACGGCGCGCGCATTCATGTGTATCTCGAATCCCCCTGCAACCCCCACGGCACCATGCTGGATGTGCCGGCCATCTGCCGCGCAGCCCACCAGGAGCAACTACTGGTAAGCCTGGACGCCACCCTGGCCACCCCGTTCCTCTATCAGCCGCTGCGCCGGGAAGATCCTGCCGAGCGACCGGACTTCGTGGTGCACTCCTATACCAAGGACATTGGCGGCACCGGTGCCGCCACCGCCGGCGTGGTGATCGGCGAGAATCACCGCATGTTCATCCCCAAGGGCGACAGCGCCAAGGGCCTGAACTGGAACCAGTGCCTGTTCTGGGATGTGTATTACATCAAGGGCGCGTTTCTGGATGCGGACAAGGCCTGGGAGGTGCACTGCGGCATGCGTACGCTGGAGATGCGCATGCTGACCAAGTGCATCAACACCCTGTGCCTGAGCCATTTCTTTGCCAGCCATCCGCAGATCCGCGTCAACAGCCACGCGCTGGAGGAGCATCCGAACAGCAAACTGCGCGAGGCATTGCTGCGCTACCAGTTTCCGACGCCGCTGTTCACGATCGACATGGAGGCGGCGCAGTTGCCCACCGAGGCATTCAAGCGCTTCTTCGATGCACTGGAGCCGGCCTTCGGGCAGATGGTCAGCCTGGGGCAGACCAACACCATGGTGCTGTGTCCGGCGCTCACTTCCCACTCGGAGCTGTCGCCGGAAGCCATGGAGGCGGCGAATATTTTTCCCACCACCATCCGCATTTCCGTCGGCGACGAAAACATGGCGCAGCTGGCGGCGCACGTTATCAACTCGGCGCGCCTGCATCTGGACCCGGCCTGCCCGGGCTTCAGCGACGGTTTTATGTCGGCGGAGGATACCGATGCCATGTTCGCGCGCTTCTATGTGGATTCGCACCGCAAGGTGGTGGAGGCGTTTCCGAAAGTGGCGGACTATCTCTGACGAGTGAAATTACCCACCGTATATTGCTACGCGCGGCGCGTGATTCATTTTCCCGAATTTACGCGGGGGCCAGCCCGCGCTGCGCCGGCGCGACATTTGCGGCGCAAGCACCTCTCGGCGCGCCGCTTGTTGCACTACGCTATATCCCGTAATATCAATCCTCCTCTGCCCATAATTTAATCAAACAAGATGCTGAACCTTTCTGCGCGCCTGCTGACCCTGCTGTTGTGCTGTTTTACCGGAGTCACCTTTTCCATCCTGGCCGCAGCGCAGGGCTACGAACAGCTCTACAGCGATTATCGCGGCAGCCTGTATCAGATTCGCCTGATCGAGAAGTCCTCCAATTCCAAAGCGGGGCTCGGCTCCGGCTTCCAGATCTCTGACGACGGCCTGATCGCCACCAACTATCACGTGGTGGCCGAGGCGGTCAGCGATCCGGACAAGTACCAGCTCGAATACCTGTCGGTAGACGGCACCAAGGGTACGCTGGAGCTGCTGGATATCGATGTGGTCAACGACCTGGCTATCCTGCGCCAGGACAAGCCCGGCACCGAGTTCATACAGCTGGCCACCGACACCCCCAAGAAAGGCGAGACCATTGTCTCCCTCGGCAATCCGCTGGACCTGGGCATGACGCTGATCCCCGGCACCTACAACGGTATTGCCGGCGGCAGCTTCTACGACCGTATCCACTTCGCCGGTTCGATCAATCCCGGCATGAGCGGTGGCCCGGCGATCAATATCCGCGGCCAGGTGGTGGGCATCAACGTGGCCACCGCCGGCAACCAGGTGAGTTTCCTGGTACCGGTGGACAAGCTCGCCGCTCTGCTGAAGCATTTCCGCCAGCGCGGCAATTCGTTCGATCTGCAGGAGCTGACCCACCAGCAGCTGCTGGACAACCAACAGCGCATCATCGATTCGATACTGAAGGCGGAGTGGCAGAAGCGCCCGCTGGGTGAAGCCAACGTCGTCGGCGAGATAGTGCCGGCCATCCAGTGCTGGGGTAATACCCAGGAGAGCGACGACAACCCGGTCAAGCGTATCGACAAGGGCTGCACCGGTCAGGAAGTGATCTTCCTGTCGGAGGATTTCAATACCGGCCGAGTGGAATATGAGTTCTTCTGGCTGGAGGCTAAAGACCTGCTGCCGTCGCGCTTCTACGCCGAGTATGAACAGCAGATGAGCAGTTTCTATCCCGGCAATACCGCGGGAGAAGAGGATGTCACCAAATTCCGCTGCCGCCAGGCGTTTACCGCCCAGGAGCGCAACGGCGGCGACGAGCCGGAATCCAAGCCGGAGCGCAATGAAAAACCGATCATCGCGCGCACCAGCTACTGCGTGCGCCGCTACAAGGATTTTCCGGACATCTATGACATCTTCTTCCTGAGCCTCAGCGTGGACCACAAGAACCGCGCCCTGGTCAGCCACTTCACCCTGTCCGGCTTTACCCAGGAATCTGCCGAAGCGTTTACCGAGAAGTTCACGAGCGAGATCCAATGGCCCTGATTATCGAAGAACTGAACCGCGCCCACCGGGTGCAGGCCCGGTATCGCATGGAGGGGGAGCACTTTACCCTCGGCCGCGGTTACGACAATGATGTCATTCTGGAAGATGTCCACGCCGACGCCCGCCACGCGGAGATTCGCCGGGACGAAGACGGCAGCTATTACCTGCACGACCTGAGCAGCGTCAACGGCACACAGTTGCTGGGCAATACGCGGGACAAATCGGTAAAGTTCGACGAAATTTCCGAGCGAAAAGTCGCCACCGGCGATCTGGTGCAGTGCGGCAAGACACACCTGCGCCTGATCGACAGCGATGCGGACATGGCGGAAGCCGTGCCACTACACTCGCTGGAAAGCTTTTTCGAGGGGCTGTCGCACCCGGCCGGCGCCATCGGTCTGCTGCTGACCGTGGGCCTGGCCACCCTGCTGATCAGTTACCTCGGCTACGCCCGTGAATACGAGTGGACCATCGTCGTCAACCTGATGGCGGGCAGCCTGATCGGGCTGCTGATCTACGCCGGTGCCTGGGCATTTGTCGGCCGCGTCGTGCGCCACGAGACCCACTTCTTCGCCCATCTGTCTATCGCCGCGCTCGGTGCACTGATCTACAACGCCTGGGAGTGGTTCAGCAGCCTGCTGAATTACAATTTCGCCCTCGGCAGGCTGATCGAGGTATTCGACTTCCTGGTGCTGGCGGCCATATTTCCGGCCATGTTGTGGTGCGCCTGTTACCTGGCCACGAATATTTCCCGCGGCTGGCGCTGGGCCGTGGCGCTGGTCATTCCCTGGGGCTTTCTCGGCATTGGTCTCGCCGAGGAACTGGCGGACATGAATGATTTCACCGACATACCGGAAATTTCCACCGAACTGAAATACGACAATCTGCTGCTGCGCGACCCGGTGCCAATGGAGCAGTTTATTGCCAGCGCCCCGGCGCTGTTTGATATCCCCATAGAGAAAAAGGAAGAGGAAGAACAGGGAACCGATGAGGACAGCGCCGCGCCCGAGCAAGGCACCGGCGAGACAACGGAGACAGACTCTTGAGCAATCCATTCTGGAGCCCCGCGCTGGCACGACTGGAGCCCTACGTGCCCGGTGAGCAGCCGCGCGGCCGCAAACTGATCAAACTCAATACCAATGAAAACCCCTACCCGCCGTCGCCGCGCGCGCTGGAAGTCCTCGGCGACCCGCAGCTGGCCGATGCCCTGCGCCGCTACCCCGATCCGGAATCCTGCGATCTGCGCGCGGCCATCGCCGCCCGCTTCGAACTGACGCCGGAACAGGTGTTCGTCGGCAACGGTTCGGACGAGGTGCTCGCGCACGCCTTCTACAGTTTCTTCCGCCGTGACGAGGCGCTGCTGTTCCCGGACATCACCTACAGCTTTTACCCGGTCTACTGCCAGCTGTACGACATCGAGTACCGCACTGTGCCATTGCGGGATGACTTCAGCCTCGCGGTGGAAGACTACAGCGGCCCCGCCGCCGGCGTGATACTGGCCAACCCCAATGCGCCCAGCGGCCGCTACCTGCCGCTGGCGGAAATCGAGCGGCTGCTGCAACTGCAGCCGCAACGGGTCGTGGTTGTCGACGAGGCCTACATCGATTTTGGCGGCGACAGCGCGGTGCAGCTGATCGACCGCCATCCCAACCTGCTGGTGACGCAGACGCTGTCGAAATCCTACGCACTGGCGGGCCTGCGGCTGGGATTTGCGATGGGACAGGCACATCTTATCGAGGGCCTGAACCGGGCCAAGGACTCCTTCAACTCCTATCCGATCGACGCCATCGCCCAGCGCCTGGCCACTGTGGCCATCGGCGACAGCGCCTGGCTGGCGGACTGCTGCGGCAAGGTCATCGCCACACGCGAACGCACGGTGGCGGCGCTGCAGCAAATGGACTTCGACGTGGTGCCGTCGAAGGCCAACTTCGTACTGGCGCGACCGCGCAAACTGGGCGCGGAGACCCTGTACCGGGCACTGCGCGAGCGCGATATTCTGGTGCGCTACTTCAACAAGCCGCGGATTAGTGAGTACTTGCGTATTAGCATCGGCACCGATGAGGAAATGGACACACTGCTGCAGAGTTGCAGGGAGATAATCGCTTCACAGACCGAGTGATCGGTGTCTCTATAATGAGTGGGGCTCATGCGCAGGGACGCCACATAATGTAAGCGCAGCCGTCACCGCAATCGGCATACGGCTGCAATCCTGTAATTTCTTGTCGTCGAGCGGTTATGTATCTACCCGTTGTTGCCACATTGCTCTCCACCACCTTGCTCGCCTTTAGCGGCAGTGCCGCCGCCAATCCCTGGGAAGAGGTGACACGGCCATCTTCTCAGGCCTCTGCCAGTATCGGCACCTACACCAACGGCTGTCTGAGTGGCGCGGCAGAAATGCCGCTGCGCGGCGAGGGCTTCCAGCTGGTACGTACCGGACGGGGTCGCCGTTACGCCCACCCCACCACCGTCGCCTTCCTGCAGGATTTTTCCCGCAGCGTGGCGCGCCGTGACCTGGGCCGGCTGCAGATCGGCGATATGTCCATGGCCCGCGGCGGCCCCTTCCAATACGGTCACCGCAGTCACCAGACCGGGCTCGATATCGATATCTGGTACTCGCAGGACTGGCGCGCCGTGCAACGACCACTGACGGCCTGGGAACGCGACAATATTTCCGCCATACCGCTCGCCGATGAGCGGGATCACCGCCTGATCAAGGAAAACTGGGATCCCAAAGTCCCACAGATACTGCGCCTGGCCTCAGAAGACGAACGGGTCGAACGGATTTTTGTCCACCCGACGATCAAGCGGAAGCTGTGCGAAATCGCCGGTAGTGACAATCAGTGGCTGCGAAAAGTGCGCCCCTGGTGGGGACACAACTATCATTTCCATGTGCGCCTGGGCTGCCCGGATGGCGATAAGAACTGCAAGCCCCAGAACCCGGTACGCAACGATCCCTGCGGCGCCGACCTGGACTGGTGGTTTAGTGACGAATTTTACGCAATGCTCAGCGGCACCGCGCCCAAGCCCGAGAGGCCGAAGCCCAAGCCTATGCCCAGGCAGTGCGAACAAGTATTAGGCGCGCCCTGAGCACGAACGGATACAGGAATAACAGCATGATCAACACCCTGCTTATCTGCGGCGGTGGCGGCAGCGAACATGAGGTATCGCTGCGCACGGCAGACTTTATCGAACGCCAACTCGGCCACGTGGACGATATCTCCCTGGTGCGCGTGGAAATGGACGGCAATGGCCGCCTGACCGACAGCCAGGGCCGGGTACAGCAGTTATCCCAGGACCGCATGCTGCGCGATGCAGACGGCGAAGCCTGGGAGGTTCACTATGTGATCCCGTCCATCCACGGCTATCCCGGTGAAACCGGCGATCTGCAGTCGCAACTGGAGCTGTTCGGCATCCCCTATTACGGCTGCGGCCCCGAGGCGAGCAAGATCTGCTTCAACAAGATCACCACCAAACTGTGGCTCAATGCACTGGGCATCGACAACACGCCCTACCAATTCCTGTGCAGCAATGAGGCGGAGGAAGTTGGCAAGGCCAGTATGGCCCTGCAGGAATGGGGCGAGGTGTTTGTAAAGGCCTCCAACCAGGGCTCTTCGGTCGGCTGCTACAAAGTGACCTCGGCAGAGGAACTGGAAACTGCCCTGGAGCAAGCTTTTGCGCTGTCGCCGTATGTGCTGATCGAAAAGTGCCTGAAAGTACGCGAGCTGGAGGTGGCCACCTACAGCTACGAAGGCGAGCTGATGATTACCCCGCCTGGAGAGGTATGCGCTCCAGAGGGCACCTTCTATACCTACGAGGAAAAATACGCCGAGGGCAGCCACGCCGTCACCCATGTGGAGGCCCAGGGGCTCAGCGACGCCCAGCTGAGCTGGATCCGCGAGGCGTCACGGCGCACATTTGTCGGTCTGCAGTTAAAGGATCTGTCGCGTATCGACTTCTTCCTGACCGACGATGGCGAAATCTACCTCAATGAGGTCAATACCTTTCCCGGTATGACGCCCATCTCGATGTTCCCCAAAATGCTGGAAAATGCCGGCCACGACTTCTCCCAGTACCTGACCAGCCTGATTCGTGCGGCAGTGCAATAGCTGCTTTGAAAATTGCCCGCTGCGGCAAGATTTTGAACCGGGATCCACTTCTCGCTATCAAGGTCTTCCTCCCATCGGTTATGACACCTGAAGCCAGCCCTCCTGCCTGCGGCGGGAGAACTGGCTGCGCAGAAATTCCATCTGGTCGCCGCGAATACGCTCGCTGTTGATCAGTGCCAGGTACTCCGCGGCATTGGGGCAGAACGGCAGCGCCAGCAGCTCCAACTCGATATCCTCCAGCAGGCGATTGCCCTTGTGCTGATTGCAGCGACGGCATGCAGTCACGACATTTTCCCAGACATCCAGGCCGCCCTTGGACACCGGGTGCACATGATCGCGGGTCAGTTCGCCGGTGCGGAATTCCTTGCCGCAATAGAGGCAGGTGTGCGCATCGCGAAAAAAAAGCGCGCGGTTGGTCAGCGGTGGCCGCCTGCGTGGGCGCGCCATGCGCTCCCCGCCGCAGGCGATAATCGCCGCCAGATCCAGCGTCGAGCGCTCGCCGTAGCGATTGATGCCCCCGTGCACCCGCTGCACGACACCGCCCAGCGACCAGGTCACCAGTTCGCGCACATACAGGCAGGCCGCCTCCTGCCAGCTCAGCCACTCGAGCGGTTGTCCCGCCAGGTTCAAACGCAGAATTCTCGGTTGCATCACTTCGCCTCCCCACAGATGAATGGACCACAGCCGCTGTTTCGAATTTGCCGCCGTGCCAGTAGCCGCCAACTGCCGGGCATGCTGGAAACGGAAGCGGGAAAAGAGGAGGAGTGCCGCGCGCGCTTTCCGAGCGTATCTGCTGAACCGAGAAGTGGAGCACCGGGATGCACTGCACAAAAAAGCCCCGCCGGTTTCCCGGCAGGGCTTTTGCGAAAATTCAGGAGTGAGAGGGGGGACGCCCGCCAGCACATTGGAGGCTGAAGGAAAGCGGACATTGCTAGCAGTAACTTACTGAATGCATCACCCTCCGCCGGCCGGTGAAATTTATGGCCGGACAGCACTGATTAAAGCGGAAATTTATTGCAATTTCCAGACAGGCGCGCGCAATGCACAGTATTTACACTGTGACAGTTTGGCCTCGGCAGGTTGCGGATCAAAAACAGGCGGGTAAAAATTAAAACACCGCCCAGGCATCCGGCCCGGGCGGTGCGTCTCACAGGATGGTGCCCATGTCCCTAGGGCGAGCGGCGCATTCCATTTATCCCTTGCCGCTGAAGTCAGTCCCTTAGTGCGTCCTTGCAATTTCATTATGGACAACGGCGAAAAAAATAGTAGGGGCAATCGGCTGATTTTCTTGTGCGAGATATCTCACAAGGCGGTGAAATATCCCACCCGCAGGAAGCGGCGAAGACGTGGGGCAACCCTTGTGGTAAAACAGGCGCCCTAATAACGAGATGCGATCACTATAGCCACTTTTATTACGAGATCAATCGTTGTCGTGAAAAGCCTGTTGAAATATGCGCTAATTTCTTTTATTGCGCTCGCGGTCGCGCTGACTGCAGTGGTTGTCTTTATGCCTGGTGTCAGCGTGCCCTGGAAACAGCTGACCGGCGGCGCGGACACGGACCCGCAAACCGTCGACCGGCAGCTGCAGGTAGCCGCGGGCTATCGGATCGAACTCTTCGCCGATGCGGTGCCCAACGCGCGCTGGCTGGCGGTAACCCGCCGCGGCGATGTGATCGTCTCGCAGCCGAAGCGCGGCCAGGTAACGCTGTTGCAGGCAGACGAAAACCGCGATGGCCAAACCGACGGGCAACGGGTGCTGATCGACGGCTTGCGCCGCCCGCACGGACTTTTCCTGCACGAGAACTGGCTGTATATCGCCGAAAGCGACGGCGTCGGCCGCGTGCCTTTCGATCATTCGGACGGACGCCTGGCCGGCCGCTATCAGAGAATCGTCGAGGGTCTCGCCGACGAGGGCAATCACTGGACCAAAACCATCGGCATGGGTCCCGACGGCTGGGTATACCTGAGCAGCGGCTCCACCTGCAATGTCTGTACAGAGGAAGACCCCCAGCGCGCTACGATCATGCGTTTCAGACCGGACGGCAGCGATCTGGAGATCTTTGCGACCGGCCTGCGCAACAGCGTCGGCTTCGACTGGTCACCGAAAAACGGCGGCCTCTACGCCACCGACAACGGTCGCGACTGGCTGGGTGATGACTTTCCGCCGTGCGAACTCAACTTGGTGGAAAAAGACGCCTTCTACGGGTGGCCCTACGCCAACGGCAACCGGATACCGGACCCGGATCTCGGGGTAAATTCCGGCGCCGACATCAAGCAGAAAATCGCCGCCTCGCGTCCGCCGGTGCACAACTTCCCCGCGCACAACGCGCCGCTGGGTATCACCTTCCTGCGCAGCCCCACGCAGCCGGCGGCCTATCGCGACGCGGCCCTGGTGGCACTGCACGGTTCCTGGAACCGCAGCGTCAAGGACGGCTACAAGGTGGTATCGCTGCACTGGGACGAGCAGGGCAATATCCACCAGAAGGACTTTGTGTGGGGGTTTCTCAGCGCTGACAAGTCGGAGGTCCACGGCCGCCCCGTTGCCATTGCCGAGGATGCCAGCGGCAACATCTATATTTCCGACGATTACGCCGGCGCCGTCTACCGGGTGACAACCGGAGACGGGGAATCCGCCGCAAACGTCGCCGCCAGCAAACCGCGCATGCAGGCACCCAACAAGCCCCTGGTCATCGACTCGGGCGCCGCGCAGCGCGGCGAGGAACTCTACCAGCGACATAACTGCGCCGAGTGCCACGCCACCCAGGTGCCGCTGCAGAATCTGGCCAAGAAGTACAACCTGCAGACGCTGGCGGACTACTTCGATACCCCGACGCCGCCGATGCCAAATTACGGCTTCAGCAGCACGCAGAAACGCGCCCTGGCACACTATCTGATGGCCCGGGAAGTCGAGATCGAATCCGGCGCAAATTTGCTTTTGCCGCCGGGCACCCCGGTTCCAATTGACCCCTCAGGCCCCAGCGGCTAAGGTTGCGCGGCACTATTAACCTGGCAATCCGACCGGTCACGCGCGACCCAGTGGATTGTCGCCCGCGAAATACCCGCGCTGATGCGTCGATCCACTGGTATTTCCGAGGCTCGCGCCGGCCCATGGCCGGCGGCGGCACATCCCGGTGTCGCAGACTGTGAGGCACAAAGATGGCGGCAAAAAAGAAATCGGCAACCTTTGAAGAAGCTCTGGAAGAACTGGAGCAGCTGGTCGAGCGCCTGGAGGCGGGCGACCTGCCACTGGAAGAGGCGCTGGCGGACTTCGAGCGGGGCGTGAAGCTCACCCGCGAGTGTCAGCAGAAACTCGCCAGTGCCGAGCAGAAGGTCAAGGTACTGATGGAAGAGAGCGGCACTATTCGCGAGTTGCCGTTCGATGCCGACGAAGGCAACCCCGAGGAAGATGCCTGAGTGACCGCCCCAGAACCCATGTCCGCGCAACTGCAGACCTTCCTGCAACAGGCCGCCACACGCGTGGAAGGCCAGATTGAACTAGCCCTCGGGCAGACCACTACCGGTGCCGAAACCCTGTTTGCGGCGATGCGCTACGGGGCGCTCGGCCCGGGCAAACGCCTGCGCCCGGCGCTGGTCTATGCCTGCGCGCAGACCCTGCGCGGCGCGGACTTCGAGCCGGAGCGCTGCGACGCCGCGGCGGCGGCGCTCGAATGTATCCACGCCTACTCCCTGGTCCACGACGACCTGCCGGCGATGGACGACGACGACCTGCGCCGCGGCCGCCCCACCTGCCATATCGAATTCGACGAAGCCAGCGCGATACTGGCCGGCGACGCACTGCAGACCCAGGCGTTCGAACTGCTGCTGGCCAGCGCCGGCGCACCGGAGCTAAAACTACGCCTGCTGGCGGAGCTGGCCGAGGCCGCAGGCAGCCGCGGCATGGTCGCCGGCCAGGCGATAGACCTGGATTCGGTGGCCAAGACTCTGGACCTGGCCCGGCTGGAAGCCATGCACCGGCTCAAGACCGGCGCCCTGATTCGCGCCAGCGCCCGTATCGGTGCCCTGCTCGGTGGCGCCAGCGAGACGCAGCTGGCGGCGATCAGCCGCTATGCCGAGGCCATCGGCCTGGCCTTCCAGGTGCAGGACGATATCCTCGACGTCATCGCCGACACCGCTACGCTGGGCAAAACCCAGGGCGCCGACGCCGCGCGCAACAAGCCGACCTATGTCTCCCTGCTGGGGCTCGACGGCGCGCGGGAGAAACTGCAGGATCTGCACCGGCAGGCGATCGATGCGTTGGCGCAGCTGCCGGGTGACAGCGGCCTGCTGCAGCAGCTGGCCGACTATATCGTACAGCGCAGTCACTAAGCCCGATTTTGCCCGCGCGCAGAGGCTGTCCGGGCGCCTTCGCAAGCGGACTCTGGCGGCAATCGGGATGCAATATCCCCGTCACAGGCATACAATCCCCTCTCTTACACATCAGTTGCAATTGATACCTTTGATGTTCGACGAAATTCCACGCACACGCCCGCAGACACCGCTGCTCGACGCCATCGATGAACCGGCGCAGCTCCGCGCGCTCGACGAGCGCCAGCTGCCGGAACTGGCGAACCAGCTGCGCGAATACCTGCTGTACTGCGTCGGCCAGACCGGCGGTCACTTCGGCGCCGGCCTGGGTGTGGTGGAGCTGACCATCGCCCTGCACTACATCTACAACACCCCGGAGGACCGACTGGTGTGGGATGTGGGCCATCAGACCTATCCGCACAAGATCCTTACCGGCCGTCGTGAGCAAATGCTCACCATGCGCCAGCAGGGCGGCCTGTCCGGTTTCCCGAAGCGCAGCGAGAGCCCCTACGACACCTTCGGCGTCGGTCATTCCAGTACCTCCATCAGTGCGGCACTGGGTATGGCGCTGGGCTCGCCGGACGAGCGCAAGGCGGTAGCGGTGATCGGCGACGGCGCCATGACCGCGGGCATGGCGTTCGAGGCGTTGAATCACGCCGCGCATACCGGCCGCGACATGCTGGTGGTACTGAACGACAACCGCATGTCGATCTCCAAGAACGTCGGCGGCCTGGCCACCTATTTCGCCAAGATTCTGGCCAGCAAGACCTACTTGTCGATGCGCGAGGGCAGCCGCAAGATCCTGTCCAAGATCCCCAAGGCCTGGCAGCTGGCACGGCGCACGGAAGAACACGTCAAGGGCATGATCACGCCCGGCACCCTGTTCGAGGAGCTGGGCTTCAATTACGTGGGGCCGGTGGACGGCCACAACATGCACGACCTGGTGCACACCCTGCGCAACCTGCGCGCCCAGCGCGGTCCGCAATTGCTGCATATCGTCACCACCAAGGGCAAGGGCTTCGGACCCGCGGAGGAAGACCCTGTCGGCTACCACGCCCTCAACAAGCTGGAACCGGAGCCGAAGGTACAGGTGGCCTCATATCCGGGGGAGAAAGGCGGCGAAAAGAAAAAACCCAAGTACCAGGACATCTTCGGCCGCTGGCTGTGCGATATGGCCGAGCGCGATCAGCGCCTGATCGGCATCACCCCGGCCATGTGCGAAGGATCCGGCATGGTGGAGTTCGCCGAGCGCTTCCCGGAGCGCTTCCAGGATGTCGCCATCGCCGAGCAGCACGCGGTGACGCTGGCGGCCGGCCTGGCCTGCGAGGGTCAGAAACCGGTAGTGGCCATTTACTCCACCTTCCTGCAGCGCGGCTACGACCAGCTGGTTCACGACGTCGCCATCCAGGATCTGGACGTCACCTTCGCGATCGACCGCGCCGGCCTGGTCGGGGAGGACGGCCCGACCCACGCCGGCAGCTTCGACCTGACCTATATGCGCTGCCTGCCGAATATGGCGATCGCCGCGCCCAGCGATGAGAACGAGTGCCGCCAGCTGCTGTACACCGCCTATCAATACCAGGGCCCAGCGGCGGTGCGCTACCCGCGCGGCACCGGCCCTGGGGTCGAAATCCGCGAGGAGATGACAGAACTGCCACTGGGCAAGGGCCGCATGATGCGCGAAGGCAGTCAGGTGGCCATCCTGAACTTCGGCACCCTGCTGACGCCGGCGCTGGCCGCAGCGGAAAAGCTCGACGCGACCGTCGTCGACATGCGCTGGGTCAAACCGCTGGACGAGAAACTGATCGACGAGCTGGCTGCCAATCACCAGCTGCTGGTCACTATCGAGGAAAACACCGTCGCCGGCGGCGCCGGCAGTGCGGTGATGGAATACCTTAACAGCAACGGCACCCTGATCCCGCTGCTGCAGCTGGGACTGCCGGACAAGATCATCGAGCACGGCAAACACAAGGACCTGCTCGCCGCCATCGGCCTCGATCCCGGCGGTATCGAAGAACAGATTCGCCGCCGCCTGCAGCTGTTGCACGGCAAGGGCTTCAAGGGACAGGCGGCCGCTATCTAAACCACTAAAGGGCCCTCGAGGGCCCTTTTTTTCACTGAATTATTTTGCATTCGGATGAGGGGGGACCATGTCCTTATTCAGAAAATCACTTGTCGCCGCCATCGGCCTGATCGCGGCGACCGCCGCCTCGGCGATGGAGGAGCAGGCCTTTGAAAAAGCCTTCGACGCACTGCCGAAAAAAGGTGCCAGCGAGCAGCTGAAGGCACTGCAGGATCTGCGCTATCGCTGGATCATGGAGAGCTTCCCGGGCTCGGCCACCTACGAGGGCTACCCCGGCGTCAACGACCGCTGGACCGACGCCTCCGACAAGGGGATCGAGCGCCGCCAGCAGCAGACGCGCCGCATGCTCGCCGCCAGCCGCCATATCGACGAAACCGCGCTGCCAGAGAATCAGCAACTCGATTACCAGCTGCTGTACCAGGACCTGCTGTCCGAAGTGAAGGGTTTCCAGTTCCCCGAGCACCTGTTGCTGGTAAATCATATGAACGGACCCCAGCGCAATGTACCGGCAATATTGAATGCGATGCCAAAGCGCACCGTCGCCGATTACGAGACGATCCTCACCCGTCTGGAAAAACTTCCGGCACTGATCTCAGAAGTCCAAGCACTGATGCAAAAAGGGCTGGAAAAGAAAATCACCCCGCCGCAGATCACCCTGCGCGACCTGCCAGGGCAGATCCGCGCGCTGGTCCCCGCCGATCCCAAGCAGAGCCCGCTGCTGAAAGCCTTTGCGGAAATGCCGAGTACGATTTCCGCCGGCCAGCAGCGCCGCCTGCAGCAGCGCGCCTTCGCGCTGTATCACAAGGATCTGGTGCCGGCCTGGCAGGGCATGGCGGAATTCGTCGAGCGCGACTATATCCCTGGCGCCAAGGTGGACACCGCCTTCACCAGCATGCCGGACGGCCTGCGCTGGTACGCGCACAAGGTACGCGACAACACCACCACCACGTTGAGTCCGGAGGAGATTCACCGTATCGGCCTGGCCGAGGTGAAACGCATCCGCGGCGAAATGGAGCAGATCATCCGCAAGACCGGCTTCCAGGGCGACTTCAAGGACTTCACCGATTTCCTGCGCACCGATCCACAGTTCTACTACACCGACCGGGAAGAATTGATGCGCGGCTACCGCGATATCGCCAAGCGTATCGATGGTGAATTGCCGGCACTGTTCGGCACGCTGCCGCGCCTGCCCTATGGTGTGAAGCCCATCCCCAGTTACTCGGAGAAATCCCAGACCACCGCCTACTACCAGCCTGGCTCCAATGAAGCCGGCCGCGCCGGGGTCTTCTTCGCCAACACCTACAACCTGCCCAGCCGCCCGAAATGGGAAATGGAAGCATTGACGGTGCACGAGGCGATGCCCGGCCACCACCTGCAGATCGCCCTGGCGCAGGAACAGAATGACATTCACCCGCTGCGGCGTATCGGCGGTTACACCGCCTTCGTCGAGGGCTGGGGCCTCTATTCCGAGAGCCTCGGCTACGACCTGGGTCTGTACAAGGATCCCTACAGCGAGTTCGGCGCCCTCACCTACGACATGTGGCGCGCGGTACGCCTGGTGGTGGATACCGGCATGCACCAGCTGGGCTGGAGCCGCGAGCAGGCGATCGAGTACTTCATGAACAACAGCGCCAAGCCGCTGCATGACGTGACCGTGGAGATCGACCGCTACCTGGTGTGGCCGGGCCAGGCCCTGGCTTACAAGCTGGGCCAGCTGAAGATCAAGGAATTGCGCACCAAGGCCGAGGAGCAACTGGGAAGCAACTTCGATATCCGCGCCTTCCACGACCAGCTGCTGGGCGCCGGCGCCGTGCCGCTGAATGTACTGGAAAGCCGCATGGACGACTGGATCGAAGCCCAGAATGGCAGCTCCGCCGCGAGCAAAACCACGCCGGCGCAGAGCGGCCAGGTAACAGCGAGCTGACGCTTTGCCGGGGTGAGCGTGACGTTCACCCCGGCAACTCCCCTTTCGATATAAGGTTCGGCCATCCACCTCCTCCATTCCCAAACTGTAAGAACGGACGGCCTATTCTCAGTCGCCGCGCTGCTTGCGCTCCCGCGCGTGACTCTGCACCTCGCGGTAGAACTGCCCCAGTGCCCGGTCGCCGGCGCGTTGCTCGGCCAGGGTGCGGGTGTTGCGGGCGACCTCGCGCTCCAGCTTGCGCCAGTTGCGCAGCCGCCGTTCATCCAGCTCGCCGGTATCGATCGCTCCCTGCACCGCGCAGCCCGGTTCCGACTCGTGGTGGCAGTCACTGAACCGGCAACTGCGCGCCAGGGCACCGATATCGTCGAAAGTGGCCGCGAGGCCGGCTTCGACGTTGGCCAACCCCAGTTCGCGCATGCCGGGGCTGTCCAGCAGCAGGGCGCCCCAGGCCAGTGGATACAGGGCGCGATGGCGAGTGGTGTGACGCCCCTTGCTGTCGTCCTCGCGGATCGCCGCCGTAGCCGCCAGCTGATCACCGGACAGACTGTTCAGCAGCGTGGACTTGCCCACGCCGGAGGATCCGAGCAGTGCGATCGTCTCACCCGGTAGGCACCACTGGCGCAACTGCGCCACGCTGTCGCGGTCGAGCCCGTTCACCAGCGCGAACGGCAGGTCCCGGTAATCCTGCAAGTCCTCGATATAGCCGCTGGTATCGGCGCACAGGTCCGCCTTGGTCAGCACCAGATAGGGCCGGCAGCCGGCTTCGCGCGCCAGTGTCAGGTAGCGCTCGATACGGGACAGACTGAAGTCCTGATTGCAGGACGACACGATCAGCACGCTGTCGACATTGGCGGCAATCAGCTGCAGTTGTTGCGCCCCGGGTGCCATGCGCTGAAACAGGCTGCTGCGTTCGAGTCGGCGTACGAACTTTCCGCCTTCGCGTTCGAGCAACAGCCAGTCGCCAACGGTGGGGCGCTGTTCGATATCCTCAGCCACCATCGCCGGCACGAGCGGCAGTGAGCGCTCACCCTGTTCACCGGCAATTTCCAGCTGGCTGCGATGTACGGCCATAACCCGCACCGGCTCGCAGTCACTCAGCTCGGCGAGCGACAGCTGTTGTTGGAAAAATGGTTTCCAGCCCAGTCGCTGCAACGCGGAAAGCTGGCGTTCACCGCTCGACGGCACAGCGGCGCTGCCGCGCCCGATGCGGGAGCGGCGTGAAATCAATGATTTACTCAAGGTCAAAACCCTCAGGGCGCACAAGGCGCATTGCGACCGCGAGAATGCGGTCAACGGGGCTTCCGGTGTGGGGAAACCCGACGGTTAGGATAGTCGCCGGGCTGGGGCAGCTTGCTGTTGCAGCTCAGTGCCGAGAGGCCCGGCGAAGGATGGATACAATCATCTGTAGTCCTCCGCTGGTGAATATTTAGGCGCGAATCTAGCAGCGCTTCGGCCACTGCGCAAGCGACTTTTGTGCCGCCGGCCGATTGCCGGAGCCACGTAACATCGGCCTGGCGGCGAATGTCAGTAACGATGGGCGATGGTATTTTTTTCACTTGGCTCCAAAAAGAAAAAGCCGGCTTGGAGCCGGCCTTCTTATCCAATTGCCGCGAGTGCATCACCTTTCTCGACCCGCCACAATCAGATTGTCTGAGTATAGACACAACTCTTCGTTCCGCTGTGGTTTTACTCGGTAGGAAAGAATGCGCCCGCCAGATTTCCACGAGGTGACGCTTTTACAAAAATTTTGTGACAGCGCGCGCAATTCCGACCACCACCCTCCCCCATTACCAGCTCCGCCTCCCCGGGGTGGGATGCCCCGCTACCGGCTCTGCGCTTCAATGCTCGCGCGGGAGATGTTTGCAGTACCCCAGGGATTAATAAAAAGGAATAACAAATAAAACGGGGCCAACCTATGCGATCGATGAAATCCTCTTACCCGCGCGCCTGTCACCCAGACAGCTGGGCGCGACTTCTACTCGGCGGCGTGCTGTGCGCCACGCAACTGCCGGTGTTCGGCGCTGATACGCCGGCACCTTCGGCCGTCAACATTCCCGGCACTATTCAGAGCCAGCTCGGTTGCCCGGGTGACTGGCAACCGGAATGCGCCGCGACGATGCTCGGCTACGACAGCAGCGACGACAAATGGCAGGGCAGCTTCGTTGTGCCCGCCGGCAACTGGGAGTACAAGGCGGCGCTGAACGGAAGTTGGGATGAAAACTACGGCCAAGGTGGCTGGCGCAATGGTGCCAATATTCCCCTCAATATCGGCGCCACGCGCGAAGTGAAATTTATCTACGACCACGAGTCCCACTGGATAGCGGATAACGTCAACGCCACCATCGCCACCGTTGCAGGTAACTTCCAATACCAGCTGGGCTGCCCCGGCGACTGGCAGCCGGACTGCCTGCAAAGCTGGATGCAGGATGCCGACGGCGACGGTATCTACACCTTCGTGACCGACAAGATTGCCGCGGGCAGCTACGAGTTCAAGGTGGCACTGAACGAAAACTGGAGCGAAAGCTACGGCAGTTACGGTTCCAACGTGCCGTTTACCGTCGCCGCCGATAACGACGAAATCTATTTCGCTTTCGACACGGCCAGCAAACAGGTGACGGTCAGCAGTAACGGCATTCCCCGCGGCGACCTGACGCTCGACAAGGCGCACTGGGTAGATGCGGAGACTTTTGTCTGGAATATCACCTTGCAGGACGGCGATACCGTCAAGCTGCACTACAGCATCGATGCCAACCTGAAACTCGATGCCGACGGTGTCTCCGGCGATGGCGCGATCACGTTACAAGCGGATACCGCGCTCTCCGCAGCTGTGCGACACAAGTTCCCGCATCTGTCTTCCTATACCGCGCTGCGGCTGCCTGCGGGCAGCGTGCCACTGGAGGATCTGGTCACGCAGCAGCTCGCAGTGGCGGCCTACGACAGCGACGGTAAGGTGCGCGATGCCACCGGCGTGCAGCTGGCCGGCGCCCTCGATGACCGTTTCTATTACGGCGGCGAGCTGGGCGCGAGAGTCGGCGCGTCTGCTATCCAGATCGATCTGTGGGCGCCCACCGCGCGCTCGGTAAAACTGCATCTGTTCAGCGATGCGGCTCACGACAGCGCCGATATGGTAGTGCCGATGCAGCGCGACGTGGCTACCGGAGTCTGGTCCGCAGATGTCGGCAAAGAGTGGGACCGCAAGTTCTACCAGTACGAAGTGGAAGTCTACTCCTACTTCAGCCGCCAGATGGAAAGCAATCTGGTCACCGACCCCTACTCGCTGAGCCTGTCCATCAACAGCGGCAAGAGCCAGATCGTCAATCTCGATGATGCTGACCTGAAACCCGCCGGCTGGGACCAACTACACAAGCCGCCGCTGAACAATCCGGAAGATATCAGCGTGTACGAACTGCACGTGCGCGACTTCAGTATCGAGGACGACAGCGTGCCTACCGATGCACGCGGCACTTTTGCCGCCTTCACCGAACGCAGCAGCCGCGGTATGCGCCATCTGGCGAGCCTGGCCCGTGCCGGACTGACCCATATTCACCTGTTGCCGGCGTTCGACTTCGCCACGGTCAATGAAGACCGCATGCAGCAGGCGCAGACGCCGGATCTATCCGTGTACGCGCCGGACAGCAGCGGACAGCAAGAAGAGGTCAATAGCATCCGCGATAGTGACGGTTTCAACTGGGGCTACGACCCGCTGCACTACACAGTACCGGAGGGCAGCTACAGTACCGATGCCGACGGCGTCACGCGCATTCGCGAATTCCGCGAGATGGTGCAGGGGCTCTCGCGCGCCGGTCTGCGCGTGGTGATGGACGTGGTCTACAACCACACCAGCTCTTACGGCCAGTATGACAATGCCATTCTCGATAAAATCGTGCCCGGCTATTACCACCGCCGCAACCTGGAAGGCGGCGTGGAGATGAGCAGTTGCTGCGCCAACACCGCCAGCGAACACGCGATGATGGAAAAGCTGATGCTGGATTCGATGCTCACCTGGGCCAAGGCCTACAAGGTAGACGGTTTCCGTTTCGACCTGATGGGGCACCACAGCCGCGACAATATCCTCAAGGCGCAGGCAGCCCTGCAGTCACTGACCGAGAAAGATGACGGTGTCGACGGCCACAGCATCTACCTCTACGGCGAGGGCTGGAACTTCGGCGAAGTGGCGGACGACGCCCGCTTCGTGCAGGCGCGCCAGTCGAATATGGCCGGTACAGGTGTGGGTACCTTCAACGATCGCCTCAGAGACAGTGTGCGCGGCGGCAACCCATTCGGCGGCTACGAGGAACAGGGTTTCGGCACCGGATTGTTTACCGACGGTAATGGCAAGTTCGAAGGTTGGGATGAACGGGCGACGCTGCTGACACTCGCCGACAAGGTGCGTATCTCACTGGCCGGCAACCTGGCCGACTACCCGCTGACCGATGCCAACGGCAACCGCATCGTCGGCCGCCAACTGATCTACAACGGCCAGCCTACCGGCTACACCGCTGACCCGCAGGAGTCGATCAACTACATCGCCGCTCACGACAACGAAACCCTGTTCGACGGTATCCAGATCAAGGCCAACAGCGGCGCCTCACTGGAAGAGCGGGTGCGCATGCAGGCCTTCAGTAATTCGCTGGTGCTGTTTGCCCAGGGGATCCCGTTCATCCACGCCGGGCAGGAGTTCCTGCGCTCCAAATCCATGGACCGGGACAGCTACAACTCCGGCGACTGGTTCAATGCGCTGGACTTCAGCTTTGAGAGCGGCAACTGGGGAGTGGGTCTGCCGATCGCCGACAAGAACCAGGACAAGTGGCCGCTGATGCAGCCGCTGCTGGCGGATCCGGCACTGGCGCCGCAACGGCAGCACCGGCTGTGGAGCATCGCGCTGTTCCGCGAACAGCTGGCGATCCGCAACAGCTCGCCCCTGTTCCGCCTGCCCACAGCCGCGGCGGTGGAAAAGCACCTGAGTTTCCTCAATACCGGACCGGAACAAAAACCGGGCCTGATCGCAATGCAGCTGCACGACCCGGACGGCGACTTCGACCGGCGCTACGAACGCGTACTGGTATTGTTCAACGGCGACGATGAGACGGTGCAGTTCGGCAGCGACCAACTGCGCGGTCTGCGCCTCGAGCTGCATCCAATCCAGCGTGATTCTGCGGACGCGCGGCTTCGCGATGTGCATTTTGAGCACGATAACGGTAGCTTCACGCTGCCGGGGCGGAGCACCGCGGTATTCGTGCAGCGGCGTCGCGGGAGAATTTAATTAGCAGACAATTGACGGTAAGGGCGAACGTTGTGTTCGCCCTTTTTGTATCTGGTTCCGCGGTGCTTTGTTTTGGCTGCGTGGCGGCAAAGTACTGGGTGTACCATTTCGAAACCGCTGTGAATACATCCCTGTCGCCGACGGTTTCGAAATGGTACACCCAGCATTTTGCCTTCAATTTAGGCTGCTCGACACTGTAAGCAAACGCCAAAGGGGCCAGCGTCTTTAATGCGGTGATCTTCACGCGAAGACCCTGATGCCGGGGGTCTTAGGTGGGACTGTCTGCGAGAGGGATCTCGCAGACAAGCCCCCAGGGATGGGTTTAGGGGGGGCGCCTAGCCCGTGTCCCGCCTAAGGCCCCCGGCAGCAGGGACACCACCAAATTGCCCACAACGTGCCGAAAGAAAAAGGGCGAACACAAGGTTCGCCCCTTCATCATAACGTTCGCCGCATTACTCCTGCTCTTCACTGTTCTCGTCGAACAGGTGTCCCAGCTTACCCTTCTTGGTGGACAGGTATTTCACGTTATGCGGATTGCGGCCGGTCTGGTGCGGCAGCCGTTCGGTTACGTTGATGCCGAGTTCTTCCAGCGCCTTCACCTTGCGCGGGTTGTTGGTCATCAGGCGAATGGACTTGATGCCGAGGTGATCGACCATCGCCTTCAGGATCGAGTAGTCGCGCATATCGGCACCGAAGCCGAGCTGCTCATTGGCTTCCACGGTATCCGCACCGCAGTCCTGCAGATGGTAGGCGCGGATCTTGTTCAACAGCCCGATACCGCGCCCCTCCTGGCGCAGGTAAAAGATAGCGCCGCGCCCTTCCATCGCGATACGGTGCATGGCGTGTTGTAGCTGGGCGCCGCAGTCGCAACGCAGGGAGAAGAGCGCATCACCGGTCAGACATTCGGAGTGAATGCGGGCCAGCAGCGGCTCGTCCGTGTCTATATCCCCCATGGTGAGCACCACGTGCTCCTTGCCGGCTTCGACATCTTCGAAACCGTGCATTTCAAACATGCCCCAGGAAGTGGGCAGTTTGGAGGATTCCACATAACGAATGGTCAACGTAATACCTCTTCAATCAATTGCGCGCGCGCAGTATCAGCACGCCGCCCTGCTGTTCCATATCGACCCGGCTGAGAAAACTGTTACCCAGCAGGGTGATCTGGGGAAAATCGTCAGCGTGCACGGTGGCCTCGACATTGTGCAGTTTGATACCGCCAATGGTGACGCTGTCGAGATTCACCTTATAGGCGCGGGCAATGCCGTTGGCCGTCGACACGCGGATCGGCTGCGCACGCTCCAGGTTCAGCCCCAGTCGACGCGCGGTGGGGTAATTGAACGCGATGCTGGTCGCACCAGTATCCACCATGATCGCCACGCTGCGGCCATTAACCCAGGCGTTGGTGCTGTAGTGACCACGGCCGTCCGGCTTCAGCCGCACCTCGGCGCGGCTGGCCTCCGCATAACTGGCGGCGACCGGAGCAGCGAGGGTCAGTTTCTGCTCGCGGCCATCGATCAGCACCCGCGCGTATTTGGTCGTGGCCTCGAGCAGTTTCACCCCTTCCGGGGTTTTCTGCCCGGCTTTCAGCAATCGCTGTTGGCCGTTGATCTCCAGCATCGCACTGTTGCCAAACAACCCTTTCAACTGTACTTGCTGCGCCACGGCGCCTATCGAAATGAAGAGACTCAGCGTGAACAGGAGAAAGTGGCGCATCGGTTATCCCTACCCAATAAAATGCGCGGTCAGCTGCAGAATCAGTGCCGCGTATCCGGCTGCCAGTATATCGTCGAGCATAATTCCGACACCACTGTGCACCCGGCGGTCCGCCCAGCGGATCGGTTGCGGCTTGGCGATATCGAATATGCGGAAAAGCACAAAGCCGTACAGCGCCCAGCCCCAACCGGCCGGCGCCATAAACATGGTGAGCCAGTAACCCACCATCTCGTCCCAGACAATGCCACCGTGATCGTGCACGCCGAGCTTTTCCGCCGCCGCGCCGCACAGATAACAGCCCACCAGCGCCGCGGCGATGACGATCGCCATATACCAGGCGGGCGACAGTCCCTGCATCAGCCACCACAGCGGAATGGCCGCCAGAGTACCGAAAGTTCCCGGCGCCTTCGGCGACAAACCCGAACCAAAGCCGAAGGCCAGCATCATGGTGGGATCGCGTAACAACTGGCCGAAGGTGGGGTTTTCCATAGTCGCCATAATGTTAAAAATGTTCGTAGCCGGCAGCCTCGGGGAACCAGCGCTCGCCATCCAGCCAGGCGTGCACCTCGCCCTGCCCTTCGACAATGGTGCCGATACACACCGCATCCAGGCCGAGTTTTTCCAGAGTCGCAACCTGCTCCTGTGGCACAGTAAAGCACAGCTGGTAGTCATCGCCGCCGCTGGCGGCCAGCTCCAGTGCCCGCTCACCGGCCAGCTGCCGCGCCAGCGGCGCCACCGGCAGCGCGTGCAAGTCGATATCGGCGCTCACACCGCTTGCCGCGCAGATATGACCCAGATCGGCCAGCAGGCCGTCGGAAATATCCAGCGCGCTGCTGGCTATGTCACCGATGGCCGCGGCGGTCGCGAGCTGCGGCTCGGGGAAATAATAGGCCCGCTCTGCGGCGTCCCTATCAGGTTCACCGGCGAGCTTCTGGCCGAGTACCACCGGCAGTGCCGCCGCGGCGGCGCCGAGTTCACCACTGACATAGACGGCATCGCCAATCCGCGCGCCATCCCGGCGCAGCGGTTTCACGCTGCTGCCGGTTACCTGAATGGTGATCGATAAAGGCCCGCAGGTGGTGTCGCCACCGACCAGCGATACACCGTAGGCTTTCGCCGTCTGCAGCAGGCCATCGGCAAATTTCTGCAGCCAGGCCGCATCACTATGCGGCAGCGTCAAAGCCAGGGTAAACCACAGGGGCTGCGCGTTCATCGCCGCCAGGTCGCTGAGATTGACCCGCAACGCACGCGCGGCGATGGCGGCCGGGTCGGCACTGGCCGGGAAGTGGCGGTCGGCCACCAGGGTATCCACCGAAGTGGCGAGCAAGGCGCCCGCCGGCGGTTGCAGCAGCGCACAGTCGTCACCGACCCCGAGTACCACGCCCTCACCAATCGGCGCGTCGGCGAAGTAATCGCGGATGATTTCAAATTCGCCCGGAGCGCTCCGCATACGTGACTAGGCCTCAGCCGCCCTCACCCGCCGCTACTTCTTATCCGCGGCGACTTCCGCCGCGCGCAGGTCGGCGGCGGTTTTATCCAGGATGCCGTTGATAAATTTGTAGGCGTCAGTGGGGCCGAATTTCTTTGCCAGCGCGACCGCTTCGTTGATCACCACCTTGTAGGGCACGTCGATACGGTTTTTCAGCTCGTAGGTGGACATGCGCAACAGCGCGCGGGATACCGGATCCAGATCGTCGACATTGCGATCCAGGTGCGGCGTGAAGCCGGCTTCCACCTCATCGAGATTCTTCGCTACGCCGTGGAACAGATCGCGGAAATAAGGCACGTCCGTCTTGCTCATATCGTTGTCAGTCTGGAACTCAGCCTCGATCACATTCAGGCTGGCGCCAGCCATTTGCCACTGGTACAGCGCCTGCATGGCAAAGTGACGAGCCTTGCGGCGCGCGGATGCGGTTACGGTCATTGTCTATTCCGATAATTACCCGGCAGGCGCGGCCCTGGCCGCTCCTGCCAATAAATGAATCGCCCTAAGGGAACTCTGCAAAGCGTAGCGAGCGTGTGCCTGGTGGTGGCCGCCGGAGCGGAGGAAGCGGAGTGTACAAATCGTACATGAGCATTCCAACCGGGCTGGCGCACCTGCACCGCCGGACGCCGCCAGGCACACGCGCAGTAGCTTTCAGAGTTTCCTTAAATCTTGCCGAGCAGGGAAACCATCTCCAGCGCGGTTTCCGCCGCTTCACAGCCCTTGTTGCCGGCCTTGGTGCCGGAGCGCTCGATCGCCTGCTCGATAGAGTCCACGGTCAGCACGCCGAAGGTCACCGGAATACCAGCGTTCAGCGACACCTGGGCCAGGCCCTTGGTACATTCGCCGGCGACGTATTCGAAGTGCGGGGTGCCGCCGCGGATCACTGCGCCCAGGGCGATGATCGCGTCGAACTTTTTGCTCTCCGCCAGCTTCTGCGCGGCCAGCGGGAACTCGAAAGCGCCCGGCGCATAGTAGATGGTGATGTCCTCATCCTTGATGCCCTTGCGGCGCAATGTGTCCAGGGCACCGTCTTTCAGGCTCTCGACTACGAAACTGTTCCAGCGGCTGACCAGCAGTGCGTACTTGCCTTTGCTGTTGACGAAATCGCCTTCGATGACTTGGATGTTGCTCATGATTTTTCCTTACTTAATCTTGCGAACTTCTGAAGCGCTTAGTGCGCGGATGCCACCAAGCGCACGGCCAGCCGCAACTCAGGGTTTCGCCTCGTCAGCGTTCAGGTACTCTTCCACTTCCAGATCGAAACCGGAAATGGCACTGAATTTGAACGGCGCACTCATCAGGCGCATTTTGCGCACCTTCAGGTCGCGCAGTATCTGCGAGCCGGTGCCTACCTGCTTGTAAACAAGATCCTGGCTGGGGCGCTGCTGCTTGCCGCTGATCAGCCAGTCGATGCTCTCTTCGATTTCCTCGGTGGTCTCGTTGTGACAGATCACAACCACCACGCCCTTGCCTTCTTCGGCGACTTTTTTCATCGCCCGGTGCAGCGTCCACGGCGCATATTTTTCATCAACGCGACGCAGTGTAAAAAGATCGCGTGTGGTACTGGCGACGTGCACGCGTACCAGCGTCGGCTCTTCCGGCTTCGGCTCGCCCATTACGAAGGCAAAGTGGCGCTCGCGGCGCGCCTTGTCCAGGTAGGTGCGCAGCTTGAATTCGCCATATTCGGTATGCACCTTGCGCTCGTTGGTGCACTCGACCGTTTTCTCGTTCAGGGCGCGGTAATTGATCAGGTCGGCAATGGTGCCGATTTTCAGGTTGTGGGCCTTGGCAAACTTTTCCAGGTCCGGGCGGCGCGCCATGGTGCCGTCTTCATTCATGATTTCGACGATCACCGCGGCCGGCTCGAATCCGGCCAGTCGCGCCAGGTCGCAACCGGCCTCGGTATGGCCGGCGCGGCTCAGGACGCCGCCGGGCTGCGCCATGATCGGGAAGATATGGCCGGGCTGGACGATATCGCTGGGCTTGGCATTGCGCGCGACTGCCGCGCGTACGGTGCGCGCGCGATCGGCGGCGGAGATACCGGTGGTGACGCCTTCGGCCGCTTCGATGGAAACGGTGAAGTTGGTGCTGAACTGGGCGCCGTTGTCGCGGGACATCAGCGGCAGGTCCAACTGCTCGCAGCGCTCCCGGGACATGGGCATGCAGATCAGGCCGCGGGCATGAGTGGCCATAAAGTTGATGTCCTCGGCGCGCACCTGCTCCGCGGCCATCACCAGGTCGCCCTCGTTCTCGCGGTCTTCGTCATCCATCAGGATCACCATCTTGCCCTGGCGGATATCGTCGATCAGTTCTTCAACCGTATTGAGTTCCATAAATCTCTCTAAATCGTGATTCGTGGTCTTGCTTCAAGCCCGCGTCGGCCCGCTCAAAGCCATTCTTGATGCCGGTTAACCCCGGTGGAAACCGTGCTTGGCAAGGAATTCCACCGTGAGGCCACCGCTTTCCGGCTTGGCCGCCGCATCGCCGAGCAGCAACCGCTCAAGGTAACGCGCGATCAGATCCACTTCCAGATTGACGCGGGTTCCGGCACGGTAGCTATCCATCACCGTTTCCTGCAGCGTGTGCGGCACTATGGTCAGCTCGAACTCGGCGCCGTCCACCGCATTGACGGTGAGGCTGGTGCCGTCGACGGTAATCGAGCCCTTATGGGCGATATATTTGGCCAGGTTGTCCGGTGCGCGCAGGCGGAAGCGCTCGGCGCGTGCCTCGGACTTGCGCCACACCACTTCGCCGATGCCGTCGACGTGGCCACTGACAATGTGGCCGCCGAGGCGAGTCTGCGGTGTCAGCGCCTTTTCCAGATTCACTCGGTCACCGAGCTTCCAGCCGCCGACCGTCGCCACCGCCAGCGTCTCTGCCGACACGTCGGCCCAGTAGCCGTCGCCGGGCAGGTCCACCACCGTCAGGCAGACGCCGTTGGTGGCGATGCTGTCGCCGAGCTGCACATCGGCCAGGTCCAGCTTGCCGGTCTTGACCCGCACCCGCAGGTCGCCGCCCTTGGGCTGCAGTTCGGCGATTTCGCCAATAGCTTCAATAATTCCCGTAAACACCAGCGGCCCTCAGTGCTATCTCTCTATATCTGTCGTCGCGGTAATGCGCCAGTCGTGGCCGACGGCACGCATATCGGTAATGGTAATCGGCAATACCGAGCCCATACGCTCGATCGGCAGTTCAAACAGCGGCCTGGCGGTACTGCCCAGCAATTTCGGCGCCACATAGACGATTAGTTCGTCCACATGGCCGCGATACAGGAACTCACCGGACAGGGTGGCGCCACTCTCCACCAACACCTCGTTGCACTGGCGCCGCGCCAGTTCCTCAAGCAGTGCCTGCAGGTCCACGCGGCCATCCTTGTCTGCCGGCAGCACCAGCACTTCGGCACCAGCCTGCTCCAGGCGCTCGCGGCGCGACAAATCGGCCCGGTCGGTGGTGCACACCAATGTTGGGGCGTCACCCTGCAATATAAAGGCCTTGGGGGAGGTGCGCAGTTTGCTGTCGACAATCACCCGCAGCGGCTGCACCTCGGCGGCCTGTTCGGCGGACAGCAGCTCCAGCGCCATCTCGTCGGCGCGCACATTCAGATTCGGATTGTCGAAACGCACAGTCTCGACCCCGGTGACTATCGCGCAGCTGCGCGCGCGCAACCGCTGCACGTCGGCGCGCGCCGCGGGGCCTGTCACCCACTTGGACTCGCCGCTGGCCATGGCGGTGCGACCGTCCAGGCTCATCGCCGACTTGCTGCGCACCAGCGGCAGACCCAGGGTCATGCGCTTGATAAAGCCGGGATTCAGCGCGCGGCACTGTTCTTCCAGCAGCGGCCCTTCCACGTCGATACCCGCATCGCGCAGCTTCTGCAGCCCCTCGCCACTCACCGATGGGTTCGGGTCCTGCATGCCGTAGACGACCTTCCCGACGCCCGCCTCGATCAGGGCGTCGGCGCAGGGGCCGGTCTTGCCGGTATGGCTGCAGGGTTCCAGCGTCACATAAACGGTGGCGCCGCGGGCGCGTGGGCCGGCGTCGGCCAGCGCCTCGATCTCCGCGTGCGGCAGGCCGGCGCGCCTATGCCAGCCCTCGCCGACGATCTCGCCGGCGCTGTCGGTAATGACGCAGCCGACGCGCGGATTGGGCATGGTGGTATAGAGGCCGCGTTCCGCTAGCTGGATCGCGCGCGCCATCAGCGCCTGGGCGCTTGTTTCCGCCGCTGCCGTCATTCCGTTTCCGTCCCCTTGCTGGTCAAGCGCTCGATTTCCTCGCTGAACTCGCTGACGTCCTCGAAACGCCGGTACACAGACGCGAAACGCACATAGGCCACCTGATCCAGTTCGCGCAGCTGCTCCATCACCAGTTCGCCGATGGCACGGGCCGGCAGCTCGCGCTCGCCGGTGGCCTGCAGGGCGTGCTTGATCTGGGACACCGCGGATTCCACCCGTTCGGTACTGACCGGCCGCTTTTCCACCGCGCGCTGAATACCGGCGCGCAGCTTGTCCTCGTTGAAGGGTTCGCGCTGGCCGTTTTGCTTGATCACCCGCGGCAATAGCAGTTCGGCGGTTTCAAAAGTGGTGAAGCGCTCGTGGCACTCGAGACACTCGCGCCGGCGGCGCACCTGGTCGCCTTCGGCCACCAAGCGGGAATCGACGACTTTGGTTTCTTCTGCGCTGCAGAAAGGACAGTGCATGGAGGATTGGCCCTGGGGGTATGAAAATGGGCCGCAGTTTACCACAGCCGCTCCGACGGTGCGGCTGTGACGCCGAGCCCAGAGCCTTTCGCGGTCGATGATGCGGGTCCAGAGCTTCTGGCGCAGGGTCGGCGTGTTGGCCTGCGTGGCTGCCGGCCCGACCAAAAACCGAAACAGCACTCAACTTTAGCAAAGGTGTCTGCAAAACAGACTCGGCACTGAGGAGTCCAACGGCGCGAAGGAGAAAACGCGTGCGGCAGATACAAAAAAGCGGCTCAATGGAGCCGCTTTTGTCTGCCTACTGTCAGCTGATCAGCCTTTGTAGACCGGGTACTGGGCACAGATATCCAGCACCTTCTGCTTCACCTCGGCGATGGTCGACTCGGCGTCGCCCTTCTCCAGCGCATCCAGCACGTCACAGATCCAGTGGGTCAGCTGCTGGGTTTCCTTGACGCCGAAACCGCGGGTGGTGATCGCCGGGGTGCCGACGCGCAGACCGCTGGTGATAAACGGCGAGCGCGGGTCGTTGGGGACCGCGTTCTTGTTCACGGTGATGTTGGCGTTGCCGAGGGCCTCGTCCGCATCCTTACCGGTGTACTCCTTGCCGATCAGGTCCACCAGCATCAGGTGGTCGTCGGTGCCACCGGAGACGATATTGATACCGCGATCCAGGAAGGTCTCGGCCATGGCGCGGGCGTTTTCCACCACCTTCTTCTGGTAGGCCTTGTACTCGGGGCTCATGGCTTCCTTGAAGGAAACCGCCTTGGCCGCGATGACGTGCATCAGCGGGCCGCCCTGACCACCGGGGAATACAGCACTGTTGAGCTTCTTCTCGATCTCTTCGTTGGCCTTGGCGAGGATGATGCCACCGCGCGGACCGCGCAGGGTTTTGTGGGTGGTGGAAGTCACCACGTCGGCGTGGGGAATCGGCGTCGGGTATTCACCGGCGGCCACCAGGCCGGCCACGTGGGCCATGTCGACGAACAGGTAAGCACCCACCTTGTCGGCGATCTCGCGGAAACGCGCCCAGTCCATCACGCGGCTGTAGGCGGAGAAGCCGGCAACGATCATCTTCGGCTTGTGCTCCAGCGCCAGGCGCTCCACTTCCTCGTAGTCCACTTCGCCGGTTTCCGGATTCAGGCCGTACTGCACCGCGTTGTAGATCTTGCCGGAGAAATTGACCCGCGCACCGTGGGTCAGGTGACCACCGTGGGCCAGGCTCATGCCCAGCACGGTATCGCCCGGGGCACACAGCGCCTGATAGACGGCGGCGTTGGCCTGGGAGCCCGAGTGCGGCTGCACGTTGGCGTAGTCGGCACCAAACAGTTTCTTGGCTCGCTCGATGGCCAGGGTTTCCACCTTGTCCACGTATTCACAGCCGCCGTAGTAGCGCTTGCCCGGGTAGCCTTCCGCGTACTTGTTGGTCAGGCTGCTGCCCTGAGCCTGCATCACCAGCGGACTGGTGTAGTTCTCGGAGGCAATCAGCTCGATGTGCTCTTCCTGGCGGCGATCCTCCTCCTGAATGGCTTCCCAGATATCCGGGTCGTAGGAGGCAAGTGTGACTGATGAATCAAACATGGTGTTCCCTCGGTAATGCGGGCTGAGTAGAGACTCGGTGAAACTATAGAAAGGCGCGCATTGTACACCAAGGAAATATGGCCTGCGCAGATATGACGACGCGGTCAGAAGACCGCGTCGCGAGGGAGGAGATTTAAGGACTCTTAGAAGTTCAGAGTCACGGTACCGGACCAGAAGCCGATATCTTCCTCGATCACGGTGTATTCCAGCTCGACGTTGGTGTTAGGGCTATAATTGAAACCCACGCCGGCGCCGAGGGAGATGCCGGTATCGTCTTCACTGAAACGACCGACGGATACGTCTTCGTACAGCACGCCGAGACGGCCTTTGAAGTAGAGGTCACCGTAGGACCGGTAGGTGCCGTAGCCGGCCAGTGTCTGCACGTCCACGTCCACATCACCGTCGAAGACATCCGCTTCGCCACTGATCAGCGAGTTGGTGTACTCAGCCTCAAAGCCCCAGCCGGACGGCAGGGTATAGCCGCCGCGCAGGCCCACGTTCAGCGGGCTGTCGACATTGCGCTGGTCTATGTCCATCAGGCCAACGGTTGCACCCCAGTAGCCGCCTTCGGCCGAGGCGGCAGAAGAACAAACCAGCGCCAGTGCAGCTACACCTTTTGCAATCTTACGCATAGGAAATCCCCAATATTGTTGTTCCCAGAATTGGTTGCGCGGATTTTAACCGCCTTGTTACCCGCCGAACAGTTACCGGATCACAGAAGTGGGAGGTAATCGCCGCAGGGCCACTTGTGACAATTGCTGCCAAGCATTTGTTCCGTCGCGACAATTCCAGGCATCTTTTCTCCTTCCTGCGCAATTGGCGACCGCCCCGTCATGTCAGGCGGCGCTCGTCGCGGCGCGGCCAGTAAAATGTGGACCGCCCCACGGCAACCACCAGTCCGGCGACCTCCGGCAGTGAGCGGCTTCACCGCGACGGGCGCAGGATTGATCCAGACGATGACTGCTGCTCCGGAATCCGCCACCTCCGCAGCGCCGAATCCCACCCGCAATCACCCAATAGCGCAGCGGCTTGATCCATATCAAGCCGCCCCGTTCCGCCCCGACAACAATGACCCTATCGGTAAATCGAAGGAGGTATGGAATGGACGCTATCTACCGGCAACTCTGCCGCGATCACAAGCACATGCAGCAGCTCCTCGATGCCTTCGAGAAGTTGCTGCATCAGCTGGGCAGAAACGATCGCGATCCCGCGACCCTTGGCCTGATACTCGACGCGCTGGACTATCTGTCCGTCTACCCGGACAAATGGCACCACCCGGCCGAAGAGCTGGTTTTCGCGCGGCTATTGACCAAGCCAATCCACGACCGCGACGGGATCTACAAGGCGCAAATGCAACACGAGCGCATCGCCGCGGCCACTAAAAATATGAGCGCGCTATTTTACGCCGTAGCCAACGATGCAGCGGTGGAACGGCACACCCTGGTCGGTACATGCAATGACTATCTGCGATTGCAGCGGGATCATATGGAGCTGGAGAATCGGACCATATTCCCACAGATTGAAATGTACCTGACCGACCAGGACTGGGACTTTATCCGCACACAGCTCTGCACCCAGCAGGATCCGCTGTTCAATGACGACACAAGAAAAATCTACGAGTCTCTGCGCCAGTACCTGACAGAACCCCAGAATCCCGAAGTCGCTGTAGCATGAACGGGAAAACCAAAAACCATTAGTTAATCCGGCAATCAAGGAGGAACCATGGAAATCGAGCGCCACGGCATTTCAATCGGCATCGAGCGTATCGGCCCCGAATTCTTTCTCTACTTCAAGGCTATCGGTCGTCTCACGCACGATGATTACGAGCGGATTTCGCCGCTACTCGACTACGCCCTGGAAGGGGTGAAAGATCCGCAGGTACAGATGCTGGTGGACGCCAGAGAATTCGAAGGCTGGGAGCTGCGTGCCGCCTGGGACGACTTCAAACTGGCACTGAAACACGGCAACGAATTTTCGCGAATAGCCATCGTCGGCGAAGACAAATGGCAGGAGGTGGTCGCGCGTATCGCGTCCTGGTTTGTCAGCGGCGAAGTGCGCTTTTTTGAAGAACAGGAAGACGCGTTAAAGTGGCTGTCGCAACCACTGTCGCAGGACACCGTTGCACCCACCGATTCCAAAAGCGGCGGCAAGCGGATTTTCCCCGCGCACACCTAAACCGACACCTTAACAATAACGGCCAGCAATCGCTGGCCGTTATTCGCAAAAAGGATGACTGGTCGTCACGGAGTGACCCGCTGTTTGGGATCAACCAAAACCGGGGTGTGGGACGAAACTTGTGCCTCAGCCGTCGCTGTCGTAGCTACAGTGGGTACCGGCCAGCTCGCTGAGCCCGATCAGGTCGAGGATTTCCACCGTGCGCCCGCTGGCGCGAATCAGCTTGTCCTTCTGGAAGCGTGAAAAAAGTCGGCTGACCGTCTCTGCCGTCAGGCCGAGATAGTTGGCGATATCTGTGCGCGGCATGGACAGGACAAACTGGCTGGCGGAGTAACCGCGGCGCGCATAGCGGCTGGAAATATTGATCAGCAGCGCCGCCAGGCGCGTGTCGGCGGAGCGTTTGCCCAGTAGCATCAGGATATCGTTCTCCTGCTTCAGCTCTTCAGAGAAGATGCTGTAAATCTGCTGCTGCAGCGCCGGCACCTGCTGGGCCAGTGTTTCCAGTTGCGCGAACGGCAGCACGCAGACACTGCTATCCTCCAGCGCTTCGGCGTAGCTGGGATGGCTGCGATCGCTGTAGCCGTCCAGGCCCAGCAGTTCTCCCGGCAGCGCGAAATGCGTTACCTGGGTGTCGCCGTCGGCAGCGATCACCGCGGTTTTGAAACTGCCGGAACGGATCGCATACAGATTGGCGAAGGGGTCACCGGCCCGGTACAGCGCCTCGCCGGCCTTGACGATTTTCTTGCGCCGGGTGACCTGTTCGAGACGATCGATATCCGCCGCCGACAACCCTGCGGGCAGGCACAGGCGCCTGACCGAGCAGTTTCCGCAACTTACCGCTGTCGGGGAGCCAGCCATGAAAATACCATCCAGTGAGTTCAACTTGGGCCCTATTGTACCCGCTCACTGGACGATCGTCTTCTTTAGTGCCAACAGGCCCTAGAGCACGCGGGAGTAGCGCGCCTCGGTCTCGCGGCTGTGCAGGTAGCGGTCGAAGGCGGCAGCGGCGTTGCGCACGAACCAGCGGCCGCGCTCCGTGACGCCGAGCGTCTCGGCATCCTGGTACAGCAGACCGTCCTCGAACATCGGCTGCAGCCGCTCGAGCTCCTCACTGAAGAACGTATCGAAGGGCGCGCCGGCGCGGCGCGCCGCCTCATTCTTGTCCAGCCGCAGCCGGCACATCAGCTCGGTAATCAGCCATTGGCGCAGCCGGTCGTCCTCATTCAGTTGCCAGCCGCGGCAGGCCGCGAAGCCGCGCTCGCCGATGGCTTGGGCATACTCCTTCAGGCGGTGCAGATTCTGCCAGTATCCATCGCGGCTGTAGCTGATCGCCGACGCACCCAGGCCCACCAAGGCATCCGCCGGCATCAGCGTATAACCCTGAAAATTGCGCTGTAGCATGCCCGCATGGGCAGCCTTGGCGAGCTCATCGCCGGGCTTGGCGAAGTGATCCATGCCGAGGAACTCATAACCGGCCTGCCCGAGCTGTTCCACCGCGGCCAGCTGCATGGCGATCTTTTCTGTCGCCGACGGCACCAGGTCCGTGTCGATCAACCGCTGGGCCTTGAACCGGTGCGGCAGGTGGGCGTAGTGATAGAGCGCTATGCGGTCGGGCGACAGTTCCATCACCTGTTCGAGGGTGGCCTCCAGAGTGGCCAGATTCTGTTTTGGCAGGCCGTAGATAAGGTCATAGGAAATAGACTCGAAGCCGCGCTCCCGCGCCGCATTGGTCAGTTGCGCCACCTGCTCGGGGCTGCAGATACGGTTGATGGCACGCTGTACATCGATATTGAAGTCCTGGATACCGAGGCTCAGGCGGTTGAAGCCGAGTTCGCGCAACGTATCCAGCGTATCGATTTCCAGGGTGCGCGGGTCTGCCTCGATACTGTACTCGACGTCATCGCCGGCGCGCAGTTCGAACACCTCCCCCAGCCCCTCTATCAGCCGCCGCAGGTCGCTATCGCTGAGAAAGGTCGGTGTACCGCCGCCCAGGTGCAGCTGGGTAACCGGCACCTTGGCCACCTTGTCCCGGTACCACTGGGCCTCCTGCAACACGCGGTCGAGATAGCTCGAAGCCAGCCCGTACTGTTGGGTGATGACCTTGTTGCAGGCGCAGAAATAGCACAGTGATTGGCAGAACGGGATATGCACATACAGTGACAGGCTGCCAATATCCTGCAGCGCGCGCCAGGGTTCGACGCCGCCCAGGGGCGCAAACCGGTCCGCCGTCGGATAGGACGTATAGCGCGGGCAGGGACCGCTGTAACGGGACAGCAGGTCTGCCGACAAGCCCCACTCAGCACTGTTCGACTCATAAGTCATTTTGTTTAAACCTCATTCGGTGTCTGCGGGGCGCTGCCCCGCAAACTCGCCTGCCGCTAGAAGCGGTAGCCCAGGCCGGCCATATATACCAGCGGATCCAGTTCCACATCTGCCATGATAGTGCCGACACCCGGCACCTTTACTGTCGCTTCGGTATCGATATCCATCCACCAGACCGAGGCGTTGAACAGCCATTTCTGCTCGGGACCGAAGGTGAAATCCACCCCGGCTTCCGCAGCCAGCCCCAGTGAATTTTCCAGGGACAGCTTGGCGCCGTCGGTAGCGCCCAGCGCCGCGAAAACGTCGTTGGCACTGCGGTCAATTTTCTCGTCAAAGAAGGCGGTGTAATTCACCCCCAGGCCCAGGTAGGGCTGAATGGCGGAGCTCGGCTGCATCGGATACCACTGCAGCAGCACCGTGGGCGGCAGGTGCTTGGTTTCGCCCAGGTTCAGGGTGTCGCCGAGGCCCTCGACCTGAATGTCGTGGGTGAACGGGCTCGCCGCCACCAGTTCCAGCCCCCAGTGATCCCGCAACATATAAACGCCGGTCAGGCCGAGTGCGGAGCCGTCATCAACGGCGACCTCGGTGCCCGCCAGCTCGGTGCCGGAAAGCGCCAACGCGCTCGAGCTGACCTCGGGGCTGACCGTTGCGGCGCCACCGCGCAAAATCATGCTGCCCGCTTCGTAGGCATAGAGCGGTGCTGACAGGGCGGCGGACAGAGTGAGAGTGGCGCACGCGAAAAATCGTTTCATCAACTTCTCCATAAGACTTTTTGCTGTTTATTGCGACTCGCGCCCGGGTTTCCTGCGGTTCAACTGCGAGTCCGGCGCAGCTTAGCGCCGCGTTGGCGCGCGCAGCTTGATCCATGTCAATCAATTGCGGCAGCGACCGTCTACCATGGAGAAAATTTTCGGGAAAGTGCGATGAAAGAGGTAACAGCAAAAGTAGCGCCGGCCCGTTTTGAGGCCAGCCTTTACTTCGACAATAACCTGCTGGAGAAGCGGACCGGGGACGACCCGGCAGTACTGGAGGTCTGGATGCTCAGCCAGGCCGGGCTGCGCGGAAGTAACAACGGCAGAATTATTGACCGCTGCGCCGGCGGCAAACAGGTGAGGGCCTTCCGCTACTCGGCACCGGACTCCTGAGCCGACGCCAAGGCCGCCAAGGCTCAGTCGCCCGCGGGGCGGCGGAAGAGATTCTGAATACTTGAGAAATCCAGCCGGCAGTTTTCCTCGGTGCCGCCGTGCAACTGGTAGAGATTTTTCGCCAGCGCCCCGAGCGGAGTAGAAGATGCACTGCCCGCGGCAGTGTCCATCGCCAGCCCCAGATCCTTCAGCATCAGCGCCACCGCAAATCCCCCGGCGTAGCTATTACTGGCGGGCACATTTTCCATTACCCCCGGATAGGGATTGTATTTTTCCAGCGACCAGTTGCCGCCGGAGCTGGCTTTCATGATGTCCGACAGCACCTTGGGATCCAGGCCGTTGTCTACGCCCAGCTGCAGCGCCTCTGCAGTGCCAATCATATGAATGGCAAGCAGCATATTGTTGCAGATCTTCGCCACCTGACCCGACCCGGCCGGGCCGGCGTGAAAGATATTCGCTCCCATCGCCTTAAGAAAGGGGCGCGCCGCATCCACCGATCCAGCATCGCCACCGCACATAAAGGACAGGGTGCCGGCCGCTGCCGCAGCGGTGCCGCCGGACACCGGGGCATCCACGGCGCGAATATCCCGTTCGCCAGCGGCGGCGATCAGCTGGCGCGCATCGTTGGCGGAAATGGTGGAACAGTCGATCACCAGCGTGTGCGCGTCGAGTGCCTGCAACAGGCCGCGTGCGCCCAGATAGAGGCTTTTTACGGCATCGCCGCTCGGTAACATCGAGATCACCACGTCGGCGCCATGCACCGCCTGTTCCGCACTCTCGCCACGGCCACAGCCGTTCGCTACCGCCTGCTCCAGGGCCGGCGCGGACAGATCGAAGGCGGTCACTGAATAGCCCGACCCGACCAGATTGGCGGCCATAGGGCCACCCATATTGCCGAGACCGATAAAAGCTATTTTCTCCATTGCGCTGATTCCTTGCTGTTTTTGATTATTTTTTAAGCGACAGCGACCGAGGCCGCTGTTACAAATCTGCCAGTGGATTCGCTCCCTGCCAAGGGCCGTGGAAACACCGCTCGACCTGCTCCGCTGTGATCTCCTCGACAGTCGCCGGCTGCCATTGCGGTTGCCGGTCCTTGTCGATCAGCAGCGCGCGTACACCCTCCTTGAAATGACCGCTGGCACAGAGGTTTACCGCCAGAGCCAACTCCATGCGGAATACATCGGCCAGCGACATATGCCGGCCGTGCTTCAGCTGCTCCCAGACAATCCACGGCGTCAGCGGCGAGCCGCCGGCGAGCGTCGCGGCGGCCTTCTGCAGCCACTTGTCCTCTCCTTCGTAGCCGGTGATGGAGCGGCAGACATCGGGCAGGCTGGCGAAATCGGTGAGCTGCTGGATCTGGTCGTAGTGCTCGCGCAGTGCGGACACCGGTCGCTCGCCGAGCGGCAGTTCCAGCGGCTTGAGGCAGTCGCTGATCAAGCGGTGGTTGGCATCGGGATCGGCGTCGAAGTCCAGCTCGGCCAGCGCCGCCAGTGCCGCTTCCCGCTGCACGCTCGGCAGCATGCGATCGGCCATGCCGGCAAAGAGCGCGTCGCTGCCGTTGAACTGGGCCCCGGTAAGCCCCAAGAAAAGACCGGTGCGGCCCGGCATCCGATTCAGGAACCAGCTGCCACCCACATCCGGGAACAGGCCGATGGTCACCTCCGGCATCGCCAGGCGCGTGGTTTCGGTAACGATACGATGACTGGCGCCAGCCATGATGCCGATACCACCGCCCATCACGAAGCCCCCACCCCAGACCACGATGGGCTTCTTATAGGTGTGAATCTTGTAGTCGAGGCGGTATTCGCGGGCGAAAAAGTCCGTGGTGTAGGTGTAGTCCGGCGTCTCGCCGTAAGCCGCCGACTCCCGGTACAGGGCCACGACGTCGCCACCGGCACAGAAGGCCTTGTCGCCACTGCCGTCAATCCAGACCGCGGCAACGCTGTCGTCGTCGGCCCACTGATCCAGCTGCGCGGACAGCAGCTTGATCATGTCCAGATTCAGCGCGTTGAGCGCCTTGGGCAGATTGAGGGTGGCGGCCGCCAGGGCGCCGCGGCGGGAGAAAAATACGGGGCCATCACCCATTTTTAGCTGATCCATCTCACTGCTTGTTTTGACTTATGTTGCGCCGCAGTTAAACACAGATGGGGCGCGACGTCAGCCGCACCGGCGGCCGGGGATCTGCGCCGGGATCCGGACATCCGGGCGCCCGGTTGCACTTTTCCGGCAAACTGATAAGTTGCGCGCAAATTCTGAGCTATTCCCTGACTGGAACCCTCAATGGCCGAATACGTATACACGATGAACCGGGTGGGCAAGGTAGTGCCGCCCAAACGCGAAATCCTCAAGGACATTTCCCTGTCCTTCTTCCCCGGCGCCAAGATCGGCGTGCTGGGCCTGAATGGCGCCGGTAAATCCACGCTGCTGCGCATCATGGCCGGCGTGGATCAGGACTACAACGGCGAGGCCCGCGCAATGCCGGGCATCAAAGTGGGCTACCTGCCCCAGGAGCCGCAGCTGGATCCATCCAAGACCGTGCGCGGCAATGTGGAAGACGGCGTACGCGAGGCCATCGACGCCCTCGCCGGCCTGGAACAGGTCTACGCCGACTACGCCGAGCCGGACGCCGACTTCGATGCGCTGGCCAAGAAGCAGCAGCAGTATGAAGACATCATCCAGGCCTGGGATGCCCACAATCTGGAGCACCGCCTGGAAGTGGCCGCCGACGCCCTGCGCCTGCCGCCGTGGAACGCGGACGTGAACAACCTTTCCGGCGGTGAGAAGCGCCGTGTGGCCCTGTGCCGCCTGTTGCTGTCCCGCCCGGACATGCTGCTGCTGGACGAACCCACCAACCACCTGGATGCGGAATCCGTGTTCTGGCTGGAGCGCTTCCTGCACGACTTCACCGGCACCGTGGTGGCGATTACCCACGACCGCTATTTCCTCGACAATGTCGCCGGCTGGATCCTCGAACTGGACCGCGGCCACGGTATTCCATGGGAAGGCAACTACACCACCTGGCTGGAACAGAAAGAGAAGCGCCTGGAGCAGGAGCAGAAATCCGAGCAGGCGCGCATGAAATCCATGCAGAAGGAACTGGAGTGGGCGCGCCAGAATCCGAAGGGCCGCCAGTCCAAGAGCAAGGCGCGTCTGGCCCGCCTGGAAGAGATGCAGTCGCAGGAATTCCAGACCCGCAACGAGACCAACGAGATCTACATTCCGCCGGGTGAGCGCCTGGGCGACAACGTGATCGAATTCATCAACGTCCGCAAGGGTTTCACCGACCGCCTGCTGATCGACAACCTGTCCTTCCGCGTGCCCAAGGGCGCGATCGTCGGTATCGTCGGCGGCAACGGCGCCGGTAAGTCCACCCTGTTCCGCATGATCACCGGCACCGAAAAGCCGGACAGCGGGGAGATCAAGATCGGCGAAACCGTACAGGTCGCCTACGTCGAACAGGGCCGCGAAAACCTGGATGACAACAAGACTGTCTGGGAAGCCATCTCCGACGGCCAGGACGTGCTGAAGATCAACAACTACGAGGTGGGCTCGCGCAACTACGTGGGCCGCTTCAACTTCAAGGGCAGCGACCAGCAGAAGCGCGTGGGCGAACTGTCCGGCGGTGAGCGAGGTCGCCTACACCTGGCCTACACCCTCAAGCAGGGCGCCAACGTGCTGCTGCTCGACGAACCGTCCAACGATCTGGACATCGAGACCCTGCGAGCACTGGAAGAAGCGCTGCTGAACTTCCCCGGCTGCGCCCTGGTGATCTCGCACGACCGCTGGTTCCTGGACCGGGTCGCCACCCACATCCTCGCCTACGAGGGTGAGAGCGAAGTGGTCTTCTTCGAGGGCAACTACACCGAGTACCACGAGGACTTCGTCAAGCGCAAAGGTGAGGACGCCGCTCCGCACCGCATGCACTACAAGAAGCTCAAGACCTGATATAAAAAAGCCCGCATTCAGCGGGCTTTTTTTTCGCCGCTAATCAACAGCAGAAAACAACGAACGACATGCATATCTCCGCCCTCTATCACTATCCGGTCAAGTCACTGCAGGGGCACAGCTGCGACGCCCTGCCCCTCGACCGCTACGGCGCCGTCGGCGATCGACGCTGGATGCTGGTGGACAACGACAACCAGTTCGTCACCCAGCGCAGCCTGCGCACCATGGTGCGACTGAAAGCGACCAACATAGCCGCGGGCGTACGTATCGAAAGCGACAACGGCGCCCGGATTGAAATCAGTTACCCCGAAGATGCCGCCATCTTGCGCGACGTTACTGTCTGGCATGACACGGTAACCGCCCGCGATGCCGGCGACCGTGCCGCCGCCTGGCTCAGTGAGCAGTTGCAGACCCCGGTCCGTCTGGTGGCCATGGGGCCAGAGTTCCGCCGGTCGCTTAGCGCGCCGCGGGAGCAGATCCAGGTCGGTTTCGCCGACGGCGCCCCGCTGCTGCTGATCGGCCAGGCGTCCCTCGACGACCTGAACGGCCGCCTCGAAACACCGGTTTCCATGCTGCGCTTCCGCCCCAACCTCGTCATCGACGGCGCGGCCCCCTTTGCAGAGGACAACTGGCAGCTGATCCGCATCCACACCGCCGCCGGGCCGGTGGAACTGGAATGCACGCACACCTGCGCGCGCTGTGCGATACCCGGACTGGATCCGCTGACTGGTGCAGTAACCAAAGAGCCGCTGCGTACGCTGGCTCGATACCGCCGAGGAGATGACGGCCTGGTCTACTTCGGGCAGAACCTCGCACCCCGCCTTAGCGACCCCCGCGGCATCACCATAGACTTGGGAGATAGAGTGGAACTTGTAAAGTAACGAAGGGTTACTGGATATTAACCATGAGTATCACCCGCTACTGTGCGGAATTGCTGGAGGCAGCAAGCCGCTACCACGTGCGTTACGGCGACCGCCTCGCCAACCATCTGCCGATGGTATTGATCGCGCTGGACAAGATGGGGGCCAGCCGCGAGCAGTTGCAGCACGCCTTCGACCGCTCCATTCCACACCTGGAGCGACCCGAGTTATTGCCCCCGAACGCCAGCTTTTCAATCTCCGATTGCCGCAACCGCGAAGAGCGCTTTCCCAGCGCGCTGCGTTATTACGAAATCCAGGTTAAACAGCACGGCATCGCTGACTGTCTACGCCGCGAGTTGCCGCCATTGCTGCCAGCCATTGCCACCGCCGCCTTTCATCCACTCATTCGTACCGCCTACGGCATAGATGCAAGGCATCAGCAGGAAGTCGCCGCCGGGCTGGCTTACTGGAATCTCGAATATCACACCTTGGCCGCAAGTGAAGTGCGGACCTCTGTGCCCGCTGCGGAGATACTGCACAAATTAGCCGAACGCTTCCCGATTATTTCATTGGCACCGGGGAATATTTCTGACCACATGCAATCGGTGACGCAGCAGCGAGGTTGGATGGACACCGAGATTCAACCGGAGCAGCTGGGATTGGAGGATATTGCGCGAGTGGCTATCGACGCATACTGCGGAACGATGGATTTCACGCTGCTTCACGGAGTGACCGGCGCTCATGCACTGAGATTGGTGTTGCCCTATTGCTCAAGTCCTGAAACTGCGCTTCGCTATTTCTGGGAGGGGCTAGCAGTCGCCTATCTAAGTACTGGCCCAAAGCAAATCACAATTGCTGATAATAATGCAGAGCTTCCCACTTGGAAGGAAATCAGAAAGAAGGCCTGCGATAGTGATGATGACCATGTCATCAAGCTCTGTTACAGCTGTTGGCAGGAACATGAACAATACCCGACAAGGAGTTACCAGGTTGCTGCCGCCTCCGCTACGGACTATTAGTTGAATTAAATTCACTTGATTCGACTAAAGTAACTTTATCTCTCAGATCTCGTTTCCAAGGCTATTCTCCCCAGTCACCTTTCTATGACTAAAGCGATTACTTTTCTGCAGCTTGCCCGACAAAAAAGCGGGCCCGAGGGCCCGCTTAAGATTTAAGAGAGGATATCCGGATTAGAACTCCATGCGAACGCCCACAAAGGCACTGCGTCCAATCGGGTTGTAAACAGAAGCATTAGTGTCAGTACCGGTAGTGTTACCCGGGATACCAGACAGAATGATCGGAGCCTCTTCATCCAGCAGATTGTTTACACCCAAGTTAGCACTGATGCTATCGGTGAACTGATAGGATGCGAACAGATCGTGCGTCACGTATTCCCCGGTGGAAAATCCGTAGTCACTGCTCACATCTGGTACCGCGTCGCTCAGATAGGTAGTTTCCAACTGGACCATGAAACGATCAAGAGCATAGTTGATGGTAGTTACCCACTGATCGTCGAAGTAACCGATTTCACCAACCAGCTCATCAGTTTCACCAAACTTGGTCTGATCGTATTTCATCACATGACCGTAGTTCAGCTTCATGTCCAGCTGACCCTGGCCAACTGCGAGTCCCCACATCAGCTGCAGGTCGATACCCTCAGTCTTCAGGGAGCCCTCATTGATATAGCCGGAGTTCACTTCGGTGATTTCACCTTGCTGGAAGTCGGGGCCTGAAGTATCGCGAACGACAAAGTCACAGAAGTTGTTCGGGAAGCTGGTGGAGTTGTAGCAGAAATCGACCGAAGTCTGACGATCGACCGTGTCGATCAGGTCCTCGATCTCGATGCTGTACCAGTCCAGAGACACGGTCAGGCTGCCGAGATCACCCAGATCCTGATCAAAAACAGCGCCCAGTGTGTAACTGTCTGAGGTTTCAGTAAACAGGTTTTCGTTACCCTTGCTGGTAAAGCCACCGGTGCCCTGTAGCTCAGGCTGAGTCAACTCAAAAACTCCCTCAGATTCGATACGGGCGGCTACGGCCGGGTTGCTGCGGCAGTTTTCCGCCACAACACCGGAGGTAGTCGCAGTTACGCCATCACAGGGATCGGAGACGTTGGCGAAATTTTCACCGCCCGGTGCAAACAGCTCATTGATGTTCGGCGCACGCACGGCGCGGGCGTACTGACCACGAACACGCAAAGAGTCGTTAATGACCCAGTTTACACGGCCAGTGTAGGCGTCGGTGTCACCGATGGTGTTGTAGTCCGAATAGCGATAAGCAGCACCCACACTCAGGGACTGCACAAGCGGCAGGTCGGCAACGATGGGCGCTTCCATCTCAACATAGACTTCATTGACGTCGAAACTGCCTTCGGTCGGCTCTTCCTTGTTACCGGCGTTCTGACCGGTGCGGGTCAGCGCGTCCGGGAAGTCAGCCGCATACTCGTCGCGGTATTCCCAACCGGTGGCCAAGCTCAGCGGACCGGCCGGCAGATCGACAATGGTACCGTTCAGGTTGATACCGGCAATAGTCTGCTTGGTGCGCTGGTCGCGGACGGACGGTGCTGAGACGTAATCGGCAGCTTCCGGCGAGATGGAACCCTTACCAAACAGGTTGATCGGGGCGCAGCCTTCTGCGACGGCAGCTGGATCCGCACAGACAATGTTGCCATCGGCGTCCTCAATCACGTTCAGGGCGTTGCGGAAGTTGGAGATGTTCAGCTGGCCGGTGCCGCGCTGGCTGTCCTGCATCTGGCCCTGGCCGAGGAACGCATCCCAGTTCCAGTCATTGAACTCACCGCGCAGGCCTATCAGGGCGCGGTAAGTCTGGCGCTCGGCAAAGGAGCCACGTTGTTCGAGCTCAGTAGTACGACGCACGAACTGGATGTACTCGTCCCCGGAGGCCATTGCTACATCGCGCAGTTCCTGAGGTACGTAAGGATTTTCGATGGAAATACCATCAATGAACAGATCATCGGAATGCAGCGGGTAGGGCTCGAGCTCAGTCTGGGTTTCGGTGCGCGCAAAGGTCGTCTCTACGAAAGCTTCAAGAGAATCTGTGATTTCGTAGTTAAGGTTGCTACTAACCAGGAAGCGCTCGGTCGGCACTGAGTAGCGACGGAACTGTTGGCGGTTGAAGCCGTACTCATCTGGATCCCAGGCCACTACACCATCGTCGTAGGTGTAATTGGCTTTAGTTGCGTCATTGAGAGCCCAGAAGCGGCCGCTCTCGGAGTAGGAGGAGTAAAATGGAGCAAGACTGGTCTGGCAACTGTCATCAGTAAAGTAGCAAGATGCAATGTCGTCGACTCGGGTATTCTTGCGATCGCGCGCGTATACGCCACCTTCATCGGTGTAGGTCATGGAGACTACGGCGTTACCCTTGCCGTCGTCGAAGTTGCCGCCCGCTGTCAGGTTGAAACGGTCTGTAGTGTCATCACCGAATTCCAGCGTTTCACCGTGAGAGCTGCTGATGCTCACGCCTTCATAGTCGTCCTTCAGGATAACGTTGATTACACCGGCCAGAGCATCGGAACCATAAATGGCCGAGGCGCCCCCGGTAATCACTTCAACGCGTTCGATCAGTTCGGTCGGGATGGTGTTCCAGTCTACGGCGGAGCTGCCCATCACACCGGACACGTAGCGGCGGCCATTGACCAGAGTCAAGGTGCGGTCTTCACCTAGGTTGCGCAGCTCTACGGTGTTAATGCCGCCACCGGAAGTAAAGAAGTTAGAGTTATTCGAGGACAGGGCGGAAACGCCGGTGGCCGGCAGGGAGCGCAGGATGTCGGCACTGTTCAGCTCACCGGAGAACTCGATAGTCTGCGAGTCGACAGTAGTGATCGGAGTGGCACTTTCCAGGTTGGCGCGAATAATACGCGAACCTGTAACCACAACCTCTTCTACTTGCGCTGCTTCGTTACCATCTACAGACTCCTGCGCCAGGACTTGTGCACACGGCCCCAGTACAACAGATATTCCCAACGCTGCTTTGATGGCAGAGGACAGGATATTCCTTTTCATTACTCATACTCTCTTTGTTGTTTGCCGACCCAAATGGATCGTCCTTGAGTTGCTATCAGAAGCAGCCACCCCCATGACCGCCTCCACTCCCAACAAAGAAAGTGACGAACATAACGACTAAACCCACAACCAAAAATAGAAAGATTTTCTAATCAAATATATTTTGATAATTTTTCGTACCAATGAATAACAAATTAAAGAATTTATTATTCAAAATTTTTCCACCAGTAAAACTTCCCGCATAAAACCAAGGTAGTTAATCGAATTAATTTCAACACTGCATTTCGATTTTGTTTGGACACCACCTTCAAAGCCTCACATTGAAGCAACCCATGCAGCATCAACTCTGTCCCTTGGTCGACAGCCACGTCCCGCTGAACTCTTCAGCGAATACTTCTTATACTCGTCGCGCGACTGCCATCGAAACGCAGCCGAACCAGATGGGGGCCACCGGCACAACACAACCAGAGCCACCCTCGCGCAAGAACTATTTATATCAGCGCAGCCCGCCAGCCTTGCACGGACCACCCAGAGAAAGCCGCGATACCCAATGCAACCCAGAGCATAGATATTGGATCTTACCGGAAGCTTTAAATTGTCGGCGCAAACAGACTAGGGAGGCGATCGACGCATCTACTGCACACAATTTCTTGTCGTTACGTATTTATATTGGAATCTTTTCTGGATCGTAACGAACAGGCATGATGCATCGATTCTGAAAATCATTGCCCAACCGATTTAATTACTAGACTGGCATACGTTATTTTTACGGTAAAAGAATACGCGTCTAATACACTGACAACATTCAAGAAAGGCAATCAATTTAATGACAATAGTTGCTTGGTGAGCTGAACTACTACCATGAGTAGGACATGCAATATAAAAAGGGCAAAGCTCGGATTCATTGGTGTGTTCGCTCTCCACCCCGACCGAAATTGAGACAAAAAAATCCCCGCCTTATGGCGGGGATTTATTACTACTTCAGCTATTTAAATTAGTTGAAGTCGTAGCGTACGCCGAAGCGAATACTGCGCGGGTCCTGGTAATAGACCGGCTCACCGAAGAACTCATACGGTGCACCGGTAGCTTCGTTATCACCAATCTCCTGCGACTCAACCACTGTATCGCTGTTCAGGATGTTGAACACATCCATAGTCAGCAACAGCTCCTGGTTATTGCCGAACTGAACCGGATACTGGGCGCTCACATCCAGGTTCCATACATTGTCGGTACGGCCGAAGCTGCCACGCGGGGTGGACTCACCCTGACAGTAGAAGGACTCCGAGCCATATGCCTGTGCAAATACATCCGTCGGATGCACACCGAAGCAGTTCTTGGGACGACCAGTCTGCCACATGAAATTGGCACCCAGACGCAGGCCCATGTCGAACTGATAGTTACCAAATGCCTTGACAGTGTGACGGCGATCGTTCGGCAGGTTGCCATAGCCACCGTCCAGCAGTCCCGGCTGGTCAAAGTTGGTCGTCAGACCAGCATCGTCCTGGCCATTGTCCGAGCGCACGTAGCCTTCGTTGTTACCCCAGCTGTGCCCCCAAGTATAGGATGCATCCAGAGCCCACTTGCCGTCGAACGGACGCTTGAAAGTAAACTCAAGTGCACCGTACTGACGCTTGGCCTCCGGGTAGTTCAGCTGGCCAGCTGACAGATTGACGAACTCATCCATCTCCGGAATGTAGATACGCATATCGTTACCCGGATTGGTCAGAACATACTGGTGGAAGCCACCAAATACGTCTTCTACGGTGTCGCCATCAACTTTGGAAGCATCCCAGGAGCCGGTAGAGTTGTAGTAATCGATTACTGCCGCATCGATAGCCACGTCCTCGATTGAAGTCTCCAGGTTGCGATACATGCCCTTCACGCCCAGCTGTATACCATTGTCCATCACATACTCGTAACCGAGAATGAATTCGGACTGATACATCGGCTCAATATTGGTATCCACAAGGCTGCGGGTATCCGGCACTGAGCCATCGGCAAAATAGCCCAACCCGTAAGAGTCACCCAAATTACAAGGCGTAGAGTCAGCATTCAGACAAGAGCCATCCCAATCAAAATATTCCTGTGTGAACAGCTCATTACCAGCCATCCGGATATTGGTGTTGGAGGCAATCGGCAGATAGTACATACCCCAGTTGGCAAACACCTTCTGGTTGCCTGCGCCTGTGGGATCCCATACTGCAGACAGACGCGGCGCCCATTGGTTATCAACCTCGATGAAGGGGCTTCCTTCACTATTTTTATTAGTAAAGGTCTCGTTACGCAAACCGGCCTGCAGTGACAGGGTGTCGGTCACCTGCCAAGTATCCTGCAAGTAAAAAGCGTTGGATTCCACTTCGAAAGTACCGCCGGCCTTATATATGCGCTGCCGCGCCAGCCCGTCCGCAGGGTACAGACGCCAGTACTGACCACCAGAGTAAAAAGTGTTGGATGAAGAGCTATTGATCTCTTGGTCCAGACCTACCTCAATAAAGTGATCGTTAAGATCCCAAGAGAAGTCTACACGCACCATCTCCCGCGTATCCTCGCCCTCGGACATGCTGAGGCTAAGCCAATCGCCGAGAGCAGTCAGGCCGCCATCGTCCAGGTAGACAGCCGGGGAATCAGAATTGCCCGGAATCGTACTTCTGCTTTGCTCGTTCTCACCGTAAGAAACGGACAGGGTCATGGCGTCATTCAGATTGCCGATATAGCTAGCAATCCAATTCATTCCGCCCCTCTCATAAACGGTATCACCGACATAATCACCAACTACGTCAGTATCGGAATCGTAGCCGTATGCCCCCTCCACGATATCTCGCTCATCGCTGAAAGCGGTCAGCTCGACCCGGTGATTCTCGTTGATGTAACCATCCAGCTTGACACCCCAGAAATCGGTATCGGTCTTCGCCTTGTATCCACGGCCACTGGTCATACCGTAGTATTCTTCGTTTTCCACATCCTTACTATAAAGTGCGTAGAAGAACAGGCGATCCGGAATAATCGCACCGGACGCGTAGACATTCGCCTCGCTGCTGTCGAAGACATCTCTATCATTGACAGCCGCATAGGTATTCGGAGAAGTCTCTAATTGCTCGTCGTAATAAAAGCTGGAGCCAGCTTTAAATTCGTTGGAACCGCTCTTGGTGGTAGCGTTCATCACACCACCAGTGGAGCGGCCAAACTTGGCAGAGTAGCCGCCAGTCTTGACCTGAATGCTGTCGTAGAACTCGAACGGCACTTTCGAGAAACCGAGGCCATTGCGGAAGTTGGTGGTATTCAGGCCGTTGATGTAGCTCACGTTCTCTGCCACGGAGGCACCAGCGAAGCTGGCGTTGTCACCAAAAGTGCGGTCACCTTTTGATACACTCGGTGCAAGCAAGGTCACAGAAGTCAGATCACGGGCTACCGGGATTTCAATAAGCTCTTCTGAAGAAATCACCATGCCGGACTCGGCAATACCCACGTCCACCTGAGAGATGCGCTCGCCGTTAACAACCACCTCTTCCAGATCAGCGCCCTGGCCCAGTACGATTGAGGCAGTGCCGCCCAAACCAACCATGACGGTCTGGGTATCCACCACGCCGCCATCGTTGAAGACCTGCAGCTGGTACTTACCCGGAGTCAGGCTGCCGAAGCGGAAATCTCCATCGGCATCGATACCGATTTCCTTGGAAATACCGCGCGCAGTGTCGGTCAGCTTGATTTTGGTTACATTTTCGACACCTACAACGGAACCGCGAATGGTACCGGTAGTTTCGTCGGCGAAAACGGTCGGGCTGGCAATGGTGGTAGCACCGATCGCCAGCGCGAGAACGCTTTTCGCCAGGTTCTTACGCAGAGTGCGGTTAGAACTCATAGTTGACCTCTTTGATCATTGAATTTGCTATTGGATTTATCGTTATTAAAAAGTGATCACCCCCCAGTGATCACTTTTTTCCCAACACATAGAACTCAACGAACAAAACGGCGACTACCCGACTTTTTTTTGCTAACTGGATCACACTATTGGATTTTTTTCGGGTTAAGTGCATCTAAAATTAACGGCCCCTGTTGACGGTTCAACACATCAAGCACCCCAAAAAAAACTTAACTGTTTGTTTTATTTGATTTTTTTAAAGTTCAGCCATTGAAAACTATTGAGTAAGAATCCACTTGTGACTTTAACTTCGTCTGAAATGATCCCTCTTGGCAGCGCACTACCCAATTTTTCCCTGCCAAATCCCGCGGGAAATTTGTACAGCAGTGATGCCTTTCACGACAAACCTGCATTAATTGTATTTCTGTGTAATCACTGCCCCTTCGTAAAACATATCGCCGCCGCCTTTGCAGAGTTTGCACGGGAGTACAAAGAAGCCGGACTGGCCATCGTCGCTATTAACAGCAATGACTTCGAGAATTACCCCGCGGACAGCCCGGAAAGAATGCAGGAAGAGATCGCCGCGCGCGGCTATGTCTTTCCATATCTGGTGGACGAAAGCCAGGAAGTGGCCCGTGCGTTCGGTGCCGCCTGCACGCCGGACTTCTTTTTATTTGATCGCGAGCACAAGCTGGTTTACCGCGGACAGTTTGACAGTAGCCGCCCCGGCAATAATGAACCGGTGAACGGTAGCGATCTGCGTGCGGCGGTGGATGCGGTATTGGCTGGAGAAAAACCCAGTGACGACCAGGTGCCGTCAGTGGGCTGCAATATAAAGTGGAAGTGAGGCGGGCACTGCCCGCCTGCAAAAGAAAGGTTACTTGCGCAGGAACTCCACCATCCACTTGGCCACGGCGCTCTCGTGGATGTCGTTCTGCAGTGAGGCATGCCCCTTGTCCACCAGCTCCTCGCCGAAGACTTCGCGGCGCAGCTCCATCAGGCTTTTGGAGTAGGGTTTGGTGAACTCCGGGTGAGCCTGGAAGGTCAGCATGTGGTCGTCCACCTGCACCATCGCCATCGGGCAAAATTCGCTGGAAGCCAGCACCTTGGCGCCCGGCGGCAGTTCCTCGACCTGGTCCTGGTGACTGACCAGCAGGCTGAAGTTCGGCATCGGCTCGGACATCCACGCCGGCGTCTCCTGCAGCTCATAGCTGTGCACGCCGATGCCCCAGCCCTTGTCGGACTTGCGCGTCTTGCCGCCCAGGGCATGGGCGATCAACTGGTGGCCGAAGCAGATACCGATGGTCGGCTTCTTGGCGTCGTGCAGCTTGCGCACGAATTCCATCAGCGGCGGAATCCACTCCTTGTCCTCGTAGACACCGGTCTTGCTGCCGGTGATCAGGTAGGCGTCCACCTCGTCGATATTCTCCGGGAGATGGCCGCGCTGGACTTCATAGGTTACGAACTCCAGCTCAGGATCCTGGCTGCGCAGCAGTTCGGCAAACATCTCCGGGTATTCGCCGAACTCGCCGACCAGCTCCTTGCGTACGTCGTCGGTCTTCAAAACTCCAATTTTCATTATTCCACCGCTGAGTTGACTGCTATCGGTTGTCAGTTGAGAGCACGGATTATGACATATTCAAGCGCCCCGGTTCGCCCGGGCTCAATGCGACCTTCTGTCACCTAAAACAACCTCCTGACGTCGCCAAACTGAACCTGTGTCTAAACTGACTAATGGAAGCCCCTCGCAGTTCACGGAGCGATCACAAATGAAAGCCGCCTACCTCCTTGCCGCCGGTCTGGCGCTGGCAGCCAGTGCCGGCCAGGCCCTGGCCGATTATGAAAAGGGTACTATTATCGGGCGCATCGGAGCGGGTTGGGTAGATCCCAACGACGACTCCAACTGGCTACGGCTGGACGGGACAGAATTGCCGGACTCCCGCATCTACGTAGACACGGGCGAGAGCGCCACGATTACCGGCAGCTGGTTATTTGCTGACCACTGGGGACTAGGACTGCTGGTCGCATTCCCATTCAAACACGACCTGAAGATTTCGGGACTCCCCAATCCAAATGGCGGAGCGTCGCTGGGGCGCGTCAACCTGGGTGACATCGAGCATCTGCCGCCGACTTTGACGGTTCAGTGGTTCCCGGTGTGCGTAGAATCCTGGATTCAGCCCTATGCCGGTATCGGGGTCAACTACACCACGTTTATGGACGAGGATATCAGCCGCACCGCCAACAACTATTTCATGACCGTACTGGGCGCCCAGGCTGGAGCCAGCCTCGACCTGAAAGACTCCTGGGGCCTGGCGGGTGAGCTGGGAGTCGATATCGCCCTCGGCCGCAAGAGCCAGTGGTTGTTCAACGCGGCCGTCTGGTACCTCGATCTCGACAGCAGGGCGAAAATCCGTTTCCCGACGGTTACCGGAACTACGGAGATCAAAACTGACCTGGATATCGATCCCTGGGTCTACTCTGTCGGCATCGGCTATCGCTTCTGATTCTCACGGCCCGGCGGTCGCCGGGCTACACCTTCTCCAATTCCAGCGGGCCGCCTGTTACCCCAGCACTGCCAGCGGACGCTATCGGCAACACACAACAGTACCCACCACCTGCACTTAACTGCGCAAGGCTTGAGCGCCACACTCAACTGATGACGACACGACAGAGATCGCGGGTACCTGTCAGCTCAGCTGACTGAGCAGACATCAATCGAAAATAAGAAATTGGATTGATATTACGGCGCCCTACTCCCAGCCAGAAAAAACAACATAAAAAAATTTTAAAATTAGAATAGATTTCTACTTAAAAATATATGCATGGCATTTTATTTCCACTTTGCACGACATACGGCGCTGCGAAAAACCCCGATGTCATCATCTACCAACATAATGTCCTAAAAAAACGAGTAACATCGACGCCCCCTCATTAGCTTATAAGCAAGATTTATAAATTCTTCGAGTTTGCCTGCCGGCACCTATCGGCGAATCTACCGAATCCCGGAATAACAAACACCAGTGAGGTTGGTATCGACGATTCACTTCAGCCGAATAGCACCGCTCATCGGAGATCCAAATCCGGTCGAACCACGTATGCATGATCAGTATCAGCCGCAGAACCGAAATCTATTCATCGCAGGTGACATTTCTCAGCAACACAGAAACCGACGTATTTGTTCCAATGCATCACGTAAGACTTCTTCTAAAACTGATTAAAAAAATACTCCGCCTGAAAAGCGACCTATAGATCGCACGGACATTTCATAACTCGCTCCGGCATTTCCGGGGCACTTTGGGGACTCACAGGAAAATGACTCAGCTGATAAGAACCGCTTCATTAACGGGGTTTTATGAATTGGTTACTCGGCTCAACGGAAATCCGGAAGCCTTGCTCAGCCGCTTCAATATAGAGACGGACAAGGTAAAACATCTCGAACGCGTACTGCCAATAGGTACTGCCATCGAGCTGATCGAGGAGGCGTCCCGGCAGCTGGATTGCCCGGACTTCGGCCTGCGCATGGCGCAATATCAAGGCCTGATGGTATTCGGCCCGGTGGCCGCTATTGCGCTGAACACACCTACGGTAGAGTGCGCCCTGCGCGCGACCATCAACACCCTGCATTATTTCACTCAGGGCCTGCGCACGGGGCTGGACTATGACAGCGCAAGCAATAATAGCCGACTTTGGTTTGAGCCGACCGAAGGACTACCGGCATTACGTCAATATCAGGAACTGATGCTCGGCGTCGCGCATATGACCCTGAAAATGCTCTATGGCGAGGACTTTCGCCCCCAGGCCATTCTGCTGAAAGCCGACAGCGCGCTGCACGATAAATACCAGGATTTTTTTGGCGCGCCAGTATATTTCTCTCAGGACTGCGATGCCCTCGTCCTGAGCGCACAGCACCTGGAACAAAAAATTTCGCACAACGATCCACAACTGCTGGAATTCCTGAACCAATATATCCGCGAAGCAGTAGCCGACGAGCCAACGGAATTAAGGCACCAGGTGGAAATGCTGATACATCGACTGATGCCGATCCAGCGCTGCAGCCTGCAGGAGATCGCCAACCAACTGGGACTGCACAAGCGAACGCTGCAGCGCCGACTCAGCCAGAGTGAAGTCATTTTCGAAGATTTGCTCGACAGCATTCGCCGCAAGCGCACGGCAAGCTACCTGTCTGAGCCGAACATACCAATGACACAGATCGCGGCGCTGCTCGGTTACCGGGAGCAGAGTTCCTTCAACCGCGCCTGCCGCCGCTGGTTTGGCGCTACCCCCCTGCAGGTGCGCCGGCGACTGCTGGGAACAGCTACCGCTGAATATCGGTCCGTGCCTGAAACCGAACCCAGCTGAAAAAGATCCGCCGCTCCCGGCCTTGTGCTAACCCGGCAATTGTCGACATTGCCGGGTTAACTCCGCATGGGACTTTAGCTGCCTACCACTCGATTCCCCTGCGCGCGGCAATACCGTCACTGAAAGCGTGTTTAAGCGCGCGCATTTCACTGACGGTATCGGCGATATCTTTCAGGTATTGCTTGGCGCCGCGACCGGTAATCACGACGGTCTGCTGAGGCGGCCTGTTTTGTATCGCCCGCACCACCTCCCCTTTGTCCAGCCAGTGGTAATTCAGCGCATAGGTGAGTTCATCGAGAACGACGAGATAGATATTCTCGTCCTGTAGCGCCGCCAGCGCCTTACCCCACAGTGCACGCGCGGCGGCTTTGTCGGCCTCGAAGTCCTGGGTTTCCCAGGTAAAGTCGGTGCCCATTTCATACCACTGCAGCGGGTATTTATCCTGCGGCAGTTGCGTGAGCAGCTTCTTCTCCCCGCACTCCCATACGCCCTTGATAAATTGCGTCACCACAACGTCGTAGCCGTAGCCCAATGCGCGGGTAACAGTGCCGATGGCAGCGGTGGTCTTGCCTTTGCCATCGCCGGTGTAGATGATGACGATGCCGCGCTCTTCCAGCGCCTTAGCCACACCGGCGTCGACAATTTCCTTGCGGGCCTGCATGCGCTTCTTGTGGCGATTGGCTTTGTCTTCGGGTGTGCTCATGGAACAGGGATTATTTGGTAGAAGGTGAAGCTATTGTAGGGTAGAGAGTGCGGAGAATGCATGGAGCGGCCGGCAATAATACCGCACCGCTCGCACGCAGCGACAGTCCTTTACAAGGTCAACTGCAGACCTGCATAGACCGCCGCACCGGTAGTATTGAAACCGGCCACTTCGCGATAGTCTTCATCGAGTACGTTTTCGCCGCGCAGGGTCAGTCGCATCTTTTGTGTCAGGCTGAAGGTGGCATTCAGGTCCAGCTTGCCGTAAGCATCCAGCATCGCGCCACTGACATCCCGACGGTCTTCCACCTGCTGCCAGTTGCCGTTCAGCGTAAGCCGGTCTCCGAACAGGTGGTAACTGACGCCGAGATTATAGACCCGTTGCGGTACCTGCAAACGCTGCTCGCCGGCGGTATCAACGGCATCGAGCCAGGTTCCGTTAAGGTACCAGTCGAAACTGTCGTCTAGCTGGCCGGCCAGGGACAATTCAATGCCTTCGGACTGGCTTTCGCCGTCATCCTGACCGTAGGCACCCCAGGTACCCAGTGAAAAGTCATAGAAAATGGCATCGGTGATTTCCTGGTCGAAATATACCAGCTCCAGTTGCAATAGCTCGGCCAGCTGGTATTCCAGGCCCAGTTCGTAACCGCGGCTGGTCTCCGGCCCCACTGCCTCGACACCTTCAGCCAGATTCAGACTGATTTCGTAGGGACTCGGAGCGCGGTAGCCGGTGCCAAAGCTCGCCCGATATTTCAGCTGCTGTTGTTCACCCAGCAATACCGGGTAAGCGACGGACGCACGCCAACTGTTGTGATGCTCGGTTTCCAGGCTGTCGCGGCGGTAGCCCAGCGTGTAGAACAGTTTGTCGGCCAGGTCGCCGCGCCACTCGGCGAACAGGCCCAGACTGTCGATATCCTGCTCGCTGTAAACGCTGCTGAATTCCTGCCGCTCATACTCGGTACCCCACAGCAATTGGCCATCGGCCAGAGCGCTGCTGCCGATATAGTTCAACTCGGCGACAGCGCCGTCCACGGCAAAGCTGCTCTGCCCCGCGGCGATGCTGTCGCGCTCTATCTGCTGACGCGCCACGGCGAGCTCATGAGTGGCGGGATCCTGTCGGTAATTGCCGACGAGACGGTAGCTGGTCTGGGCAAACTGATCTTCGCAGGCGTTGGTCGGCATAAAACTGGCGTCATAGCAGCCGTCATATCCGGACTCCGCATCCGTGTGACGTAACTGCCCTTCGACGGAGAAGTTTTCGCTGAACTGATAGCCGAGGCGCGCGCTGCCGGAAAGGTTGTTATAGCCGTCGCGCTCGCCGCTGCTATCGCTCTCGCGGCTGTTGAAACCGTCACTGGAGAAATCAGACAGAGTCAGACCGTAGTCCCAGCTTTCACGGCTGCCGCCCAGGCTGGCGCTGGCTTTGCGGGTGCCGTAGCGCCCGGCCTCCACCCCCAGCTGTGCCCGCAGCGGTTCACTCGCCTTCTTGCTGATAATATTGATCACCCCGCCGGCTCCGGCGCCGTACATCATGCCCTGCGGGCCGCGCAGCACCTCGATGCGTTCGATATCCACCGCCTGCAGGTGCTGGAACTGAGCGCCGACCTGCGGCGCTGCCGGATCGGCGATATTGACACCGTCCAACAGCACCAGCGTGCGGAAATTACTTTCCCCGCGCAGATACACGGAGCTGACCTTGCCGGCGCCGCCGTTGTTACTGACGGAGACTCCCGGCAGCGTGCGGATCACATCCAGCAGGCTGCTGTAGCCAAGGCGCTCGATATCCGCGGCTGTCAGAACAGAAACGGAAACGCCGACTTCTTTTTTCGGCACTTCCACACGGCTGGCGGTGACCGTTATCTGTTCCAACTCGTCGGCGACAGACAACAGCGGTTGACCGGCGGCGAGAACGGCCGCGGCGATAAGAGTTTTTTTCATGGTGGTTCCCCAATCTCGAAAGTGTTCGCGGATTGAGGGAGGGTGAGTGCAATCGGTGCGCGACAAATGGCAGGGCACACAGACCAGACAAAGCCCTCCGCTTTATCCTCCGGCCGAGACATACCGCCGCAGCAAAGACTGGGGGCAGCATGTCCGGGCTATCACCGAGGGCCGGTATCGGGCTTACCGCGTTTGCGGTTTACCGTTGCGGGGGCAGCGCCGGACTCTGTGATGAAACACATCACCGGACTTCCCGTTTACCCCAGCCAAGCGCATGCGCACTGCTGGGCACCCAGGGCGGCGGCAAGTATACCAGTGTGCGGAGAGAAATCAGTAGGGACGTTAGAGCAAGTCGAGCGGCACGAAATCGGCGACGCCGTCGCGCCAGCGGAATTCGCAGCTGACGCCGTAGACGTCGCCGACCAACGCCGGCGTGAAGACATCTTCCGGCGTGCCCTGGGCGCGCAGATGCCCATCATGCAGCAGCAGGATCCGGTCGCAGTAGCGCGCGGCCAGAGAGAGATCGTGCAGGGCCAGCACCACCGTCTTGCCCGCATCCGCCTGGCGGCGGAAATTCTGCATCAGCTGCAGCTGGTGGCGGATATCCAGCGCCGCGGTGGGTTCGTCGGCAATCAGCAGCGGCGCTTCGCCGACCAGCAGCCGCGCCAGCTGTACCCGGCGCAGCTCGCCGCCGGACAACTGTGTCACCGGCCGGTGCGCAAACTGCTGCGCATCCACCAACTGTAATGCAGCGGCGACGCGCCGCTCGCGGTCTGCCGGCCTGCCCCACGGCAGCAGCCCCAGCGCGACCAGGTCCGCGCTGCTCAGGCTCCAGGCCGGCGTCTCGGACTGGGGCAAGTAGGCGCTGCGACGCGCGCGCTCGGCCGCGGAGATCTGTTCGACGGCTTCGCCGTTCAGTTCGATATGCCCGACAGTCGGCGCCAGCACGCCGGCGAGACACTGCAGCAGGCTGCTCTTGCCAGCGCCGTTCGGTCCCACCACGGCGGTCAGTTCGAACGGCTTGAAGCTACAGCTGATGTCCGTCAGTACGCGATGGTGTCGGCGCTCGAGCGCCAGCTTCAGGCACGAAGCTTCGAGATGCTTTTCTACAGTCACAGCTGTTGCCCCCTGCGCGCACTGACGATCAGCCAGAAAAAGAACGGCGCGCCGATAAAGGCGGTCACCGCCCCTATTCTCAGTTCCTGGGCGCCGACAAAGTTGATCACCAGGATATCCGCCAGCAGCAACAGCAGCGCACCAGCAAGCGCACTGCTCCACAACAAGCGGCCGGGGTCCTGTTTCACCAGCGGGCGCATCAGGTGCGGCACGACGAGACCGACAAAGCCGATAGTGCCGGCCACCGCCACCGCCGCGCCCACGGCGCTGGCAATGCCCAGCAACACCATCAACGGATAGCGGCGGCCGCGAAAGCCGAGGGACGCGGCACTGTCTTCGCCGAGAGACAGCGCGCGCAGATAATTTCTCGCGCAGTAAAGCAACACCCCACCGAACAGGATGAACGGCACCGCCAGCAGCAATTGATCCCAGCCGCGGTTGGCCAGCGAGCCCAGCAGCCAGAAGACGATTTCCTGCATCGCAAACATACTCGGCGCGTAGTTCAGGGCCAGCGCCATCAGTGCGGACAGAAACGCATTGATCGCCACGCCCGCCAGTACCAGCCGGCTGGCACTGGCGCCGCGCCCGGCCAGCATCCACACACAGGCGACCGCACAGAAGGCACCGAATATGGCCAGTGCCGGCAACAGCCAGCCAGACAGCCACGCCAGGCCGTAATACAGCAGCAGGATCGCGGCGAGCGCCGCACCGCTGGATACACCGAGCAGCGCCGGCTCCGCCAGCGGATTGCGCAGCATGCCCTGCATGGCGGCACCGCCCATACCCAGCGCCGCGCCCACCAGGATTGCCAGCAGCGCCCGCGGCAGGCGCAGCTGCCACAGAATCACTGCATCGCTGCTGTCGCTGTGCCAGCCCTGGCTCAGTGCCGCGCCCAGATCCACCGGCACGGGGCCACTGACCAGCGCGGCGATCAATGCCAGCGGCAGCGCCGCGAACAACATGGCGAGAACAAATTTACCGGGCTTCAACAAAGGATTTTCTCTTGTCCGTGAGCTGCTGTAATACATCCGCCGCTACCAGCGCCGGGCAGAAGCCCAACTCCGCCGGCAGCGTGTAGGTGCGACCGCTGTCGATATAATTTTTCAATGCCGGGTGGCGCGCGGCCAGGTGCGCCACGGCGAAATCTTTTTCACCGCCGTAAAAAACCAGCAGGTCCGGCTGCGCGGCGATCACCTCTTCGAGACTGACCCGTCCGAGCTGCTTTACCCCCTGCTTCGCAGCCAGATTGCGAAAACCCGCGCGCTCCAGCAACTGGTGTTCGAGCATGCCGTCGCCGTAGGTAATGTTGTTCGCAGACAGTATCAGCGCCGAGGCCTGTGCCGGCGGCATCGGCGCGGCGAGCAGCTTGTCCAGTTGCTGCTTCTGTTTTTGCAGAGGCTGCAACTGGCCCAGCGTATTTTCCAGTGCGCCCAGCTGGTCGCGCAGCTGTTCAAGGCTGTAGGCATCGGGAATGGCTACGACATTCAGGCCGAGATCGCGCAGCCGCCGCGCCGCGCGCTGGGCACCAAACTGGCCGACGAGTATCAGGTCCGGCTGCAGGCGCAACAGTTCCTCGGCCCGACCGCGGTTCAAATGCACCTGTTCCGGCAGCGGCGCCGAGCGGTAGTGTTCGTTGGCGGAGAGCCAGGTAACCGAAGCGATTTTCTCCGGCGCGACCCAGTTCAGCAGAATCTGATCCAGGCACAGGTTCAGCGAGGCGATGCGCTCGTAGGCCGCCGCCGGCAGCGGCAGCAGGAGCAGGCTTAACAGAAACAGCTTTTTCACCGACACAGACATCCCTGCAATCTGTCGGGCCGCAGCCCGACACTCCTCCATCAAGACATATCGATCGCCGCCAGCGCCTCGGCCAGCGTCTTGACCGGGCGCATCTCCATACCGTCGATATCGTTTTTCAGGCGGTTGGCGGCCGGCACTATCGCCTTGCGAAAACCGTGTTTGGCGGCCTCGCGCAATCGCTCCTGCCCGGATGGCACCGGGCGGATTTCGCCGGCGAGCCCCACTTCGCCGAACACGACCAGGTCGCGGGGCAGCGGGCGGTTGCGGAAACTCGACACCACCGCCAACAGCAGGGTCAGGTCGGCGCTGGTCTCCATCACCTTGACCCCGCCGACCACGTTGATGAATACATCCTGGTCGCCGACCAGCACACCGCCGTGGCGATGCAATACCGCCAGCAGCATGTTCAGGCGGTTCTGGTCCAGGCCGACCGCCACCCGGCGCGGATTGCCGAGACTGCTGTCGTCCACCAGCGCCTGCAGCTCCACCAGCAGCGGGCGCGTGCCCTCCCACACCGAGGTCACCACCGAACCCGCGGCCACCTCCTCGGCCCGCTGCAGGAAGATCGCCGACGGATTGGAGACTTCCTTCAGGCCCTGCTCGGTCATCGCGAACACCCCCAGCTCATTCACCGCGCCGAAGCGGTTCTTATGCGCGCGCAGGGTGCGGAAGCGGGAATCGTGGGTGCCCTCGAGCAGGATGGAGCAGTCGATGATGTGCTCCAGTACCTTGGGGCCGGCGAGGCTGCCGTCCTTGGTCACGTGGCCGACCAGAATCAGTGCCGTGCCGGTCTGCTTGGCGAAGCGGGTCAGGTAGGCGGCGCTCTCGCGCACCTGCGCCACGGAGCCGGGCGCCGACTGCACGTCACCCATATGCATCACCTGGATGGAATCCACCACCATCACCCGCGGCTTGACCTCCTTGGCCACCTGGCAGATACGCTCCACATCGGTTTCGCTGAGCATCTGCAGGTCGTCTGCCGGCAGGCCCAGACGCCTGGCGCGCATGGCGACCTGCTGCAGGGATTCCTCGCCGGTGATATAGAGCGCGGGCATGTTCTTGGACAGGTGGCACAGGGTCTGCAGCAGCACCGTCGACTTGCCGGCGCCCGGGTGACCACCGATCAGCACCACCGAACCCGGCACCAGGCCGCCGCCGAGCACGCGGTCCAGTTCGGAGGCCGAGGTCGGGATACGCGGCAGTTCGCTGAGATCTATCTCCGAAAGCTTCTGTACCTTTCCATGGCCGGCAGCGGCGGCACCGGCATAGCCGCTCTGGGCATCGGTAAAGTTGGCCGCACGACTGTCGCGGTGCTCGGGGCCGAGGCGCACTTCGCTGAGACTGTTCCAGGTACCACAGGCACTGCACTGGCCGGCCCACTTCGAGTAGTCGGCGCCGCACTCGTTACATACATAAGCGGTTTTGCGTTTCGTGGCCAAAGCCGATCCCCTGTCATCAACCCGCTGAAAAAACTGCCGCACAGTTTACCCCGTATCGGGGCCGGCCGCCCAAATCCCGGCTCAGCTTCAGCGCGCAGGCCCCCATATCGACGCCCGGCGCGCGATTGATCCAGATCAATAGGCGGCCCGTTGTGCGCGACTAACATCGCCACGTGCTGAACCGGTTGGATAGGCCGGTCACAGGCACTAACCAGTAGATAATTCACCACAAAGAAGGACGCAGTCATGCCTTTCCAACTTCTCCGCCACGCCATTCTGGCGCTCGCACTGGGCGCCACCCCTGCCCTGGCAGCCGACCACGAAGTGCAGATGCTCAATCAGGGCGCGGATGGAATGATGGTCTTCGAACCGGCCTTTCTCGCCGTGCAGCCCGGCGATACCGTGACCTTCGTGCCCACCGATGTCGCCCACAACAGCAGCTCCGTCCTGTCTCCGCAAGACGGCGCCACATGGAAAGGCACTATGGGACAGAAGGTGTCCGTCACACTGGAGAAGGAAGGGGTCTACCTCTATCAATGTGATCCCCATCTGGCCCTGGGCATGGTGGGCATCATTCAGGTCGGCAAGGCGGTGAATCTGGAAGCGGCGCAGCAGCAGGCGCAGACCATCAGCGGCCAGATTGCGATGAACAAGGAGCGGCTCAGCCAGTACCTGGACAAAGTACAGTAATAGGGTCAACCCGGCGCGGATCTGATGCGCGATGAGGACTACTCAATGCCAACAGAAACGCGCCGCCATACGAAAATTACAACTCTGTGTTATGGTTTTAACTCTGTCCATTAGTCTTCGGGGCAATTCCCGGTGAAACGCAAGCTCGCAGCAATACTGCTTCTCGCGGTGGCCCTGATCGGCCAGGCCGTCGCATCCGTATTGCCGCCGGCCTGGGCCCCGCTGGAAAAAGACACCGCAATAGCGATGCCGATGGACTGTATGGATATGCCCGGCATGGATATGCCCGGCATGGAAATGCCCAGCGGCAAATATGCCGCGCAGGAATCCGGCACAGCCGGCACAGATGGTTGCGGCTGTTGTCCAAACCCCGGTAGCGCCTGCGCTGTCGGTGGTTGTAGCGTGTCGATACTGCCGCCCTCGCCGCTGGAATCTCTGGCATCCCTCTTACCACTTGCTGGCGCCCCAGCCCTAAGCAACCCCATCCCTCCGGTCCCGCTGTCCCAGCTCTTCCGTCCGCCGATTGCCTGATTTCCCAGGCGAAGTGCGCCTGCAGATCCCGTAACCGGTCATAAGGCCGCCGTTACCCATCGAGCAGTGAAGAGCAAATCCAATGAGATCCCCTATTTACGCCGCGATGCTGTTGCTCGCGGCCGCGCTGACGTCACCGCCCGGCGCAGCGGAAGACAAGCTGACATTCGAACAGGCCATCGCCATCGCCGTGGCGAGCGATCCGTGGCTCGACGGCAGCCGCTATTCCGAGGCCGCACTGGCGGATGAAGCCATTGCCGCCGCCCAGCTGCCGGACCCGCAAGTTGCGGTCACCGCGCTCAACTTCCCCACGGATACGTTCAATTTCGGCCAGGAGCCGATGACGCAATTCGCCCTCGGCATCAATCAGATGTTTCCGCGCGGCGAGAGCCGCGCGCTCTCCCGCCAGCAGAAAGAGCTGCTCGCCGCCCGCGAACCACTGCTGCGCGCGGATCGGCGCGCCAGGGTAACCGTCACGGTCGCGCAGTTATGGCTGGACGCCTACGGCGCACGCGAGAGCATCCACCTTATCGAGGGCGACCGCGCACTGTTCGAGCAACTGGTGGATGCCGCCGTGGCCGGCTATGCGTCGGCCCGGGGCCGCGCGCGTCAGCCAGATGTCATCCGCGCACAACTGGAACTGACCCGCCTCGACGACCGCTTGACGATGCTGCGGCAACGCCAGGACAGTGCCGAGCGCAGACTGGCCGAATGGGTCCAAGACGCCGGAACTACCGGCGGCGCCCTGCCACACCTGGAACCGCTACTGCCGGTTACGGACAACCGGGCCCCGTCCGACTGGTACCAGCAGCTGCGCCTGCACCCGGCAGTACTGGCGCTGGACGCGAAGATCGATGCGGTGGCCACCGGTATCGATCTGGCGCGACAGAAATACAAACCCGAGTGGGGCCTCAAGGCCGCCTACGGTTTCCGCGGCGAAGACCCGCAGGGGCAGGACCGGACAGACCTGGTCACCGTCGGCGTCAGTTTCGATCTGCCGCTGTTCACTGAAAAGCGGCAGGACAAAACGCTCAGTGCCGCAGTGGCGCGCACCGCCGCCACGGAAACCGAGAGATCCCTGTTGCTCCGGCAACTGCTGGCGCAGCTCGAGAATTCGCGCCTGCAACTCATCCGCCTCGATCAGCGCCGCGCCCTCTATCGGCAACAACTGCTGCCGCAGATGCGCGAGCAGGCCGAGGCATCACTGGCCGCCTACTACAACGACGAGGGCGATTTCGCCGAGGCGGTGCGCGCACGCATCGCCGAACTCAATGCCAAGATCGATGCGCTCGATATCGAGGTCGACCGCCTGCAGATCATCGCGCAGTTGAATTACCTGCTCGCGCAGGTTCCCGCGGACACAGGAGAGCCGCAAAAATGAATAACCGCATCAAAACAACACTATTGATCGCGCTGGGCGTCGCGATCGGCATCTCCGCCGCACTGCTACTGCGCGGCGACCGGGAAGAGGCAGCCACCGGCGGCGAACGCAAGCCGCTGTACTGGGTTGCGCCGATGGACCCCAACTACCGCAGGGACAAACCCGGCAAGTCACCCATGGGCATGGACCTGGTGCCCGTCTACGAAGAGGAACAGGGCGAGAGTGATTCGCCGGGCACGGTGCGCATCTCTCCGGAGGTGGTCAATAACCTCGGCGTGCGTACCGCCGCCGTTGAGCGCGGCCGCTTCGATGCGGAAATCAGGACCGTGGGCTATGTGCAGTACGATGAAAAGCAGCTGGTACAGATCAATCCCCGGGTCGAGGGCTGGATAGAAAAGCTCTACGTGGATGCCGAGGGAGATCCGGTAAACCGTGGCATGCCCCTGTACACCATCTATTCGCCGGAACTGGTCAATGCCCAGGAGGAGCTGGTGCTGGCGCTGAAGCACAACAACCGTGTCCTGATAGACGCAGCGCGCGAGCGTTTGCGCGCGCTGCAGTTGCCGCGGAGTGCCATCGACGAATTGATAAAAACCCGCAAGGTGCGCCGCACCGTCACCGTTTACGCGCCCCAGTCCGGCGTCGTGGACAAGCTCAATGTGCGCGAAGGTATTTTCGTCAAACCGGGTATGGCAGTGATGTCGATCGCCTCGCTCGACGAGGTGTGGGTTATCGGCGAAGTTTTCGAGCGCCAGGCGGCATTGGTAAACAAGGGCGACCCGGTCACCATGCGGCTGGATTACCTACCCGGACAGAGCTGGACCGGCACGGTCGATTACATCTACCCGACCCTGGATGAAAAGACCCGCACGGCGCGGATACGCGCGCGCTTCGGCAATCCGGATCACGATCTGAAGCCGAATATGTTTGCGCAGCTCACCATTCACGCGCGCCGCGGAAAGGAGACGCTGCTGATTCCGGCGGAAGCGCTGATTCGCACCGGCGGCAAACCACGCGTGGTGCTCGCGCTAGGCGAAGGCAGGTTCAAGTCGGTCAACGTGCAGACAGGCCGCATCGGCGAGCAGCAGGTGGAAATACTGGCGGGGCTTCGCGAGGGCGAGCGCATTGTTACCTCGGCGCAATTCCTGATCGACTCCGAATCCAGCAAGACTTCGGATTTCATGCGCATGGATCCCCGGCGCCAGATGGATCACAGCGAGCATGGCGAGCACAGTGACCACGGCGGGCACAAAGAGAACAACGAGCACGAAGAGCACAAGGAACACAACGAGCACAACGAGCACGAGAACAACGAGCACGAGAACAACGAGCGCAGTGATCACAACGAGCACAGCGATCACAACGACCACAGCGACCACAGCGATCACAGCAATCACAGCAATCACAGCAAGCATGACGGTCACGGCGAGCATGGAGAACAGCCATGATTGCCGCCGTTATCCGCTGGTCGGTCAACAACCGCCTTTTCGTGCTGCTGGGGACGCTGTTGCTGGTCGGTGCCGGAATCTATTCGCTGCAGAGGACACCGGTGGATGCGATTCCGGATCTGTCTGATGTGCAGGTGATTATCAAAACCAGCTACCCGGGCCAGGCGCCGCAGGTGGTCGAGGACCAGGTTACCTATCCGCTCACGACGGCGATGCTGTCGGTGCCCGGTGCGGTCACCGTGCGCGGCTTCTCGTTTTTCGGCGATTCCTATGTCTATGTCATCTTCGACGACGACACCGATGCCTACTGGGCGCGCTCGCGGGTACTGGAATACCTCTCCCAGGTGGCGCCGACCCTGCCGGCCAATGCACGGCCGCAATTGGGGCCGGATGCCACCGGCGTCGGCTGGGTATATATCTATGCGCTGGTCGACCGCAGCGGTAAACACGATATCAGCGAACTGCGCAGCCTACAGGACTGGTTCCTGAAGTACGAACTGCAGACGGTGCCCGGCGTATCCGAAGTGGCGGCGCTCGGCGGTATGGTCAAGCAGTACCAGGTCAAGGTGGATCCGGAAAAGCTGCGTGCCTACGGTATTCCGCTATCCCATATCCAGATGGCGATACAGCGGGGCAACCAGGAGGTGGGCGCCTCGGTGGTGGAAATGGCAGAAGCCGAATACATGGTCAGGACCAGCGGCTACATCCAGAGTATCGACGATCTGGCCGGCGTTCCGCTCGGCATGGACGTCAACGGCACTCCCATCCTGCTCAAGGATCTGGCCGATATCACACTGGGCCCACAGGCGCGGCGCGGCATCGCCGAACTGAACGGCGAGGGCGAGGCAGTCGGTGGCATCGTGGTGATGCGCTTCGGCGAAAATGCCCAGGAGACCATCGACGGCGTCAAGGCCAAGCTGGAAAAACTCAAGGCGGGTCTGCCCGAGGGCGTGGAGATAGTCACCGTCTACGATCGCTCTTCGTTGATCGAGCGCGCGGTGGAAAACCTCTGGCACAAGCTGCTGGAGGAATTCATTGTGGTGGCATTGGTGTGCGTGGTATTTCTGTTCCACCTGCGCTCGTCGCTGGTCGCCATTATCAGTCTGCCGGTAGGCATACTCGCCGCCTTTATCGTTATGCACCTGCAGGGGCTCAACGCCAACATCATGTCCCTGGGCGGCATTGCCATCGCCATCGGCGCAATGATTGACGGCGCGATCGTAATGATCGAGAACATGCACAAACATATGGAACGTACGCCGCTCACCGACCAAAACCGCTGGCAGATCGTCACCGAGTCTGCGGCGGAAGTGGGCCCCGCGCTGTTCTTCAGCCTGCTGATTATTACCGTGAGCTTCCTGCCGGTTTTTGCCCTCGAGGCGCAGGAGGGACGCATGTTCTCGCCGCTGGCATTCACCAAAACCTATGCGATGGCGGCGAGCGCGGCACTGGCGGTGACACTGGTGCCGGTACTGATGGGCTACTTCATTCGCGGACGGGTATTGCCCGAGCACAAGAACCCGCTGAACCGCTGGCTGATCGGCGCCTACATGCCGACGCTCAAGCGGGTGCTGCAATTTCCGAAAACCACCCTCGCGCTGGCACTCGCATTGCTGCTCACCGCGCTGTGGCCGCTCGGTAAAATCGGTAGCGAATTTATCCCGCCGCTGGATGAGGGCGACCTGATGTATATGCCCACCACCTACCCCGGTCTTTCCATCGGCAAGGCGCGCGAGTTGCTGCAGCAGACCGACAAGCTGATCCGCACCGTGCCCGAAGTCAAAACCGTGTTCGGCAAAATCGGTCGCGCCGAAACCGCCACCGACCCGGCGCCGCTGACGATGATCGAAACCTTTATTCAGCTGAAGCCGCACGACCAGTGGCGCGACGGCATGACCACGGAAAAATTGCAAAAGGAACTGGACGCACTGGTCAAGCTGCCCGGCGTCACCAACGCCTGGGTAATGCCGATCAAGACCCGCATCGACATGCTCGCCACCGGCATCAAGACACCGGTGGGCATCAAGGTCGCGGGGCCGGACCTTGAACAAATACAGCAGATAGGACAGCAGCTGGAGCAGATTCTGCAGCAGGTGCCCGGCACCGCGTCGGTGTATTCCGAGCGGGTTGCCGGCGGCCGCTATATCAAAGTGGACATAGATCGGGCGCGCGCCGCCCGCTACGGGCTCAATATCGCCGACGTGCAGCAGGTTGTCGCCACCGCTGTCGGCGGTATGAATGTGACCCAGACTGTCGAGGGGCTGGAGCGCTACCCGGTCAACCTGCGCTACCCGCAAGATTACCGCGACTCGCCGGAGCAACTGGCGGCGCTGCCGATCGTCACGCCGGCAGGGCAGCGCATCGCCCTGGGCGACGTGGCAAAAATCGCGGTGACGGGCGGCCCGCCGGCGATAAAGAGTGAAAATGCGCGGCTGAATGGCTGGAGCTTCGTGGATATCGAGGGCGTGGATATCGGCAGCTATGTCGCCCGGGCGCGGACTGTCGTCGAGGAAAAACTGCAGCTGCCGGCCGGCTACTCGGTGACCTGGTCGGGTCAGTATGAGTATATGCAGCGGGCGATAGAAAAACTCACCTATGTGGTCCCGCTGACACTGCTAATTATCGCCCTGTTGCTGTACATGAATTTTCGCAATGTCTGGGAGGTGGCCATCATCATGGGCACCCTGCCGCTGGCGCTGGTCGGCTCGCTGTGGCTTATCTACTTGCTCGATTTTAATTTTTCCGTCGCCGTCGGCGTCGGCTTTATTGCACTAGCCGGGGTGGCGGTGGAAATCGGCGTGATCATGCTCGTATATCTGAACCAGAGCTACGCCAAAATGCATGATGACAGCGTGGACGAGGGCGCGAGTCCCGGCGAGGAGTCCCTGCGCGACGCGGTACTGACCGGCGCCGGGCTGCGGGTGCGCCCGGTAATGATGACCGCCGCCGCCATCGTCGTCGGTCTGCTGCCGATACTGTTCGGTACCGGTACCGGCTCCGAAGTCATGAGTCGCATTGCCGCGCCGATGGTCGGCGGTATGTTGAGCGCCCTGCTGCTGACGCTGCTGGTGCTGCCGGTGGTATTTTATCTGTGGAAACGCCACTCGCTCACCACAGTAGGAGAAAAATCAAAGTAGCAAACGGCGAGAGTCATTTTCTGCAATAACGGGAGATCCAGCTCTGAAAGAGAAAAACCACTGGGAAAAAGTCTACAGCTCAAAATCGGAAGACGAAGTCAGCTGGTTCCAGGAGCACGCCGAGGTGTCGGTTCGGCTGATCGAGCAGACGGGTGCATCCAAGTCCGCCAATATCATCGACGTGGGCGGCGGCGCCTCCAAGCTGGTGGACGATCTGCTGGACAGGGGTTACGACAACCTCACCGTGCTCGACCTGTCCGCCGAGGCGCTGGCCAAGGCCCGACGCAGACTGGGCGCAAAGGCGGACAAGGTACGCTGGCTGGAAGCCAACATCCTGGAAATCGACCTGCCCAATCAGGCCTATGATGTCTGGCACGACCGCGCGGTGTTCCACTTCCTGACGGACGAGCGGGAGCGCAAGGCGTATGTGGATGCAGTGCTGTGCGCGGTAAAACCCGGCGGCCATGTGATAGTGGCGACCTTCGCCGAAGACGGCCCGGAAACATGTAGCGGCCTGCCGGTGGTACGCTACAGCGCGGACCAGCTGCACGGCGAGTTCGGCGCGCCGTTTGATCTGCTGGGACAGGAGCGGGAGGAGCACCACACGCCGGCGGGTGTGGTGCAATGTTTCGTTTACTGTTTCTGCCGCAAGCTGGATTGATCGCAATGGTCAAGCGACTGAAGCACTTTGCACGGAAAATGCAACAGCAGCTGCAGGTGCTCTACCTCGCGAGCCGCGACCCGCGAACCCCACTGCTCGCCAAGCTGCTGCTGATCGCCGTGGTCGCCTACGCGCTCAGCCCGATCGACCTGATCCCGGATTTTATTCCGCTGCTCGGCTACCTGGACGATCTGCTACTGCTACCGCTGGGTATTTGGCTGGCGATAAAGCTGGTGCCGCCGGACTTGTGGCTCGAACTGCGGGCCCGCGCCGAGGCTGAGCCGCTGTCATTGCCGAAAAATTTTCGCGCGAGCGCCGTCATTGCGATCTTGTGGATCGCCGCGCTCACCGCTGTGGCCTACTGGCTCTGGAAAGGACTGGGCGGTTAGAACCAGCGGAAGCCTCAATCAGTGACGATTACCGGCGTACCCACCCGTGCGTAGCGAAAGAATTTCTGCGCCATATGCCGCGGCATGCGCACACAGCCGTGCGATGCGGGATAGTTGGGTACGTCTCCGGACGCGTGCAGCCCGATACCACCATTGAAGCGGATAAAATAATCCATCTTGGCACCGCGGTAGTAGGTGCCGGGCGGGCGGCGGTGCTTGCGGGTGTCTACGTCGGCACGCACCACACGGTGGGTGTTCCGGTCGACATAGCTGCCGTAGAGAGTAGAGCGATGCCTGAGCTTTTTCCCCCTGACCCGGTAGCTGCCTTTGGGTGTTCGATAACCGGCCCGACCGGAAGAAATTCTGGAAATACCTACCAGCTCTCCACCCATATAGAAATAGGCGCGCTGCTCACCCAGGGAAATTCGAATAGATGGCGCACCGGAGATATCGACCGCAGCCTCGTCGTCAAACCAGCCGACAGAATCGGCAGAGACCTGAGCCGGAGCCAGCAGCAGAGCGACGAAGCACATTACCAGCGCGGCAATAAAAGGACTGTACTGGCTGTTCGGGCGCATAGAATCACCTCCCGATTATCCAGAATAATGTCGCGTGGCAATGATCCGTAGCGCCCACTGCATATTGGGTCCGCAACGCCAGGAGAAGAGATGGGCCGCGGCCCGGTTAGTCACTGAAAGGCTGCTCGGCAGTAATTCAGGGCGCTATCTTGCCACTGAGCAGATGCGCTCCGTCGTAGGGAAAAATGATATCCGGATCCGGAGTCTCGGCTTGCCGGTCGCACTCCGGGCACTGCACCACCGTGAGTAGATGGCGGATCACATTCAGTCGCGCGGTTTTCTTGTTGTTGGCCCGCACCACGTACCAGGGCACCATTTCGCTGTGGCTCTTGGCAAACATCTCGTTGCGGGCAACGCTGTACTCCCTCCAGTGCTTGATCGCCACCTCATCGACGGGGCTGACCTTCCACTGTTTGAGCGGATCCACCCTGCGCGCCTTCATGCGTTTTTTCTGTTCTTCCTTGTCGATATCCAGATAGTACTTGATGATCTGGATACCGGAGCGCACCAGCATCGTTTCGAACGGCACCACCGAATCCATAAAGTCCCGGTACTCCTGATCGGTACAAAAACCCATGACCCGTTCGACGCCGGCGCGGTTGTACCAGCTACGGTTGAACAGCACCATTTCCTGACACGATGGCAGGTGGGGCACGAAGCGCTGAAAATACCAGCTGGCGCTATCCCGGTCCGAGGGTTTGCCCAGCGCCACCACCCGGGTCTCGCGCGGGCTCAGGTGCTCTACGATACGTTTGATCGTACCGTCTTTACCGGCGGCGTCTCGCCCTTCGAACAAAACGAGAATCTGCAGATCGTGCGCAATCAGGTGACGCTGCAGTGTCACCAAATCGATTTGCAGTTCACGCAGTGCCTGCTTGTAGCCTTTTTTGCTGTTCAATGTTTAGCCGCTGCATGTCAATTCATCACCAGCGCAAATCCCGCCAGCGAAAACTACTTGCCCGTGGCAAGTCACCAAATCTTCGACAGGAGCCAATCGGTATAGCAATCGCATATCGGCAAACTATAGCCTGAGCGGATAGCGATCCGCAGTTCGCCCAATTGTTCATTATCAGTCCAGGTTTTTATTCAGATAAATTGCTACGTCGCCGATCTGCGCAGTGGATACCGATCACCGCAAATGGTGGCAACGGGGCTTGTCCTTTTCCGCTTTGGCACGTAATCTCGACAGCTAATCAGACAATAAAAGTTTCGGAATCACCCCGAATCATTCATGAACGACGCGCTCTCCCGGATACTGCTGATATTTCTGCTACTGGCATTGAACGGCCAGGCCTTTGCAGCACCCTGCGCGTCCACTCGTGACGGCGACAATAGCCATCATCAGGGTGCCGAGCCGGCGACTGCCGATCACTGTGCCGTTGCCGAGAACGCACATCACTGCGAATCCGGTGATGCGGACGAAACGCTCGAAGCCTGTGAACAGGCCTGCAGCTGCTGTCCCGGTCACTGCGCAAGTGCCATGCCGGGCAGTGAAATCCACGGTTCGGCGAACCTGCCCACGATGGCGAAGGCCGTCTACGCTGAACTCCATTCCTCTCCTCTTCCCGAAGCAGCTCTACGCCCTCCCATCGCCGCCTGACGCGGGATAGGTGCGCCTACTGAAAACCCATTCTGCCACTGCGCAGACTGAACAATCACTTCGGTAGGCTGGGGTATCGCCTGTATTCCCGCCCTGACCAGTCATGTCCGAAATCGCACGGTGTACAACGCATACGCCTGTGCGCCAGTCCCTCACAACTATCGCGCGGGACTCGAACAATTAGAAGATAAAGGAACTCGAGATGACACCTATGAGCAACAAGATCGCGAGAACACCGCTGTTTATTGCGTTGGCCGCTGCCGCTGCCGGTTACGGCCAGATGACTTACGCCCAGGCAGAAGATGCAGGCGCCAAGTCGCAGATTGAAGAAGTCAATGTGACCGGCACCCGCATCAAGCGGGCCGATATCGAAGGCGTCGGCCCGGTTACCGTCCTCAGTGAATCCTCCATTGAAGCCACCGGCATGAGTTCGCTGGAAAACCTGCTGCAGTCCCTGCCCGCGGCAGCCGGTTTCGGCGGCAACCAGACCAACGCCTACTGGACCTCCAACGGCTGGGGCACGCCGCAGATCAACCTGCGCGGTCTCGGCATTAACCGCACGCTGGTGATGGTCAACGGCCGCCGGGTGGTCAACGGCGGCACCGGCGCCAACAGCAGCGTCGACCTGTCCATGATTCCGATGTCGCTGATCTCCAGCGTTGAAGTACTGAAGGACGGCGCCTCGGCCACTTACGGTGCCGACGCCGTTACCGGTGTGGTCAACCTGATCACCAAGAAGGAATTCGACGGTCTGGAAATCGAGGGCAAATATGGCCAGACCGCGCTCGGCGACGGCGAGGAAACCGTGCTCGACCTGACCTGGGGCGTGTCCGGCGACCGCGGCAACCTGATGGTCAATATGAGCTACCAGGACAATGGCCCCTCACCGCTGGTCGACCGTGTGCCCTGCCCGCTGACCAGCGACAGCCGCAGCGAATGTAGCGGCAGTTCCTCCACCATTGGCGGCCGCACGACCCTGCCCGCCGGCGCCGTACTGGCGGACGGCACCGTGCTGACCGAAGCCACCCGTATCAACTTTAACCAGGACCCGAATGGCAGCGGCGATTTCTATGAGCCCTACGACGGGCTGAAGCACGGCTTTAACTACAACCCGTATTTCAATGCGGTGCAGCCGATCGAGCGTTTCAGCTTTACCACCCTCGGCAACTATGAGATTTCCGAGTCGGCGACGCTGTTCACTGAGCTGATGTTCACCAACCGCCAGTCGATGCAGCCAGCCTCGCCGGCGAGCCTGTCCGGCCTCGCGTACAGCGCCGACCACCCCACCAACCCCACCGGCAGCGATGTTGTGCTGGAGCGTCGCCGCCTGCTGGAAAACGGCGCGCGGGATTTCTATCAGGAAGTGGACACCTGGCGCATGGTCACCGGCATCGAAGGTGACCTCAACGACAACTGGGGCTACGACATTGCGTTTAACTGGGGCCGCAACACCGCCAGCGATGCCATCGCCAACAACATCAATATGCAGCGCGTGGGCGAGACCATCGACACCAACCTGTGCGGCAGCAACGGTATTCCCTGTGCCGACTACCTGGGTTACGGTGACGTCACGCCGGAAGTACTCGACTACATCGTCTTCAACCAGGAAGGCACCGGTGGCAACGAGCAGAAAAGCGTGAGTGCCAATATCAACGGCTCCCTGTTCGAACTGCCGGCCGGTACCGTGGGCATGGCCGCGGGCGTGGAGTGGCGCGAAGACAGCGGCTGGCGCAAGCCGGACTCGCTGGTACAGGCGGGCTATGCACTCGGCAACCAGGAAGATCCGATTTCCGGCTCCACCGAAGCGCGGGAAATTTACGGCGAACTGCTGATACCGGTGCTGGCCGACCTGCCACTGGTGCAGTCCCTGGAACTGGACCTGGCCCTGCGCTACTCCGACTACGACATGTTCGACGGTGAGGATACCTACAAGGCGGGCCTCAACTGGCAGGTCAATGACATGGTGAAGGTGCGCGGCACCATGACCACGGCTTTCCGCGTGCCGAATGTGCCGGAACTGTTCGGCGGCGTTTCCGAGGGCAACCTGACCACCACCGACCCGTGCTCCGACTATGCGTCACTGGATCCGTCCAGCACCGTGTACCAGAACTGTCAGGCCGCGGGCGTCCCGCTGAATTACACCCAGCTCGGTACCACCATCCTGACCGATCGCGGCGGCAACCCGAACCTGACCCCGGAGAGTGCCGAAAGCTTTACCCTCGGCCTGGTATTGCAGCCGATGGACGGCCTGTCGCTGACCCTCGACTATTTCGATATCGAGATCGACGACGCCATCCGCGAAGTGTCCGGCTCCACCAAGTTGGCCATGTGTTACGAGTCCGCGAACCTGGGCCACGCTTTCTGTGCGCCGGACCAGCACACCCGCAACCCGGTCAACGGTGACGTGAACTATCTGTCCACGCAGAAGTTCAATACCGGTAACGAAGTCATGCAGGGTATCGATTTCGGTGCGCTGTATGATTTCGACCTGGTCGGCCTGTCGCACACTTTCGACTTCAAGGCCTCGTACCTGAAGAAATATGAGACCACCGCCTTCGAAGGCGACGAACCTTTTGTGCTCGACGGTTTCATCGGCAGCGGTAACGGCGGCTATCCGCACTGGCGCGCCAACGCGTCGCTGACGACGCGCGGCAACCAGTGGAGCGGCACCTACTCGATCCGCATGATCGGCGAGGGTGATGACTTCAACGCGGACAGCGGAATCGGTTCGAGCATGCCCAATATCTTCTACCACAATGTACAGCTCTCCTACGCGATGAGCGACGCACTGCGGATGAGTTTTGGCGTGGACAACCTGTTTGATCAGGAGGCACCCCGTGTCGCCAGCTGGACCGATGGCAATACGGACACCATGACCTACGATTTGGCCGGCATGCGCAGCTACGTGCGCATGACTTACCGGTTCGATTGATACATTCACGGCGGCGGGGGTTAAACTCCCGCCTTACCGTGCGATTCTCAATGAGGTAACCGAGAGAATTACAATGAAAACGGCAACTATCTCGCGAAAAGTCCACAAGTGGATTTTTCTTTTTATCGGAGTGCAGGCGCTCTTGTGGACGCTGAGCGGTTTCTACATGGTGGTAATGAACCTGGATTTTATCCACGGCGACCACCTGGTGCAGAATCTGCGCGAACCACTGCCGGCCACTTCTGCAGAATTATTTCCTAGCGAAGCGCTGCTGCGCGATCGCGCGGGCGTGAAGTCCGTGCAATTAAAGTCGATTCGCGAAAAATTATTTTACGTCGTGCGCGACGCTGACGGCGCCCACCTGCTCGATGCCCACAGCGGTACCGAGGTTTCCCCGCTCGATCAACAGACCGCAATTGCCCTGGCGGAGTACTACTATACCGGCGACCAGCCGGCGGCCTCCGCAGAGCTGATCAGCGATAACCCGCCGACCGAACTGCAGTCCCGCCCGCTGCCCCTGTGGCGGGTGAATTTCGATGATCGCTACGGCACCAGTTTCTATATCGATCCCAATACCGGCGCCCTGGCCACACGCCGCCATGATTACTGGCGCGCCTTCGATTTCTTCTGGATGCTGCACATCATGGATTACGAGGCGCGCGAGAATATCCACAATCCGCTGCTGCTGATCGCCACACTGTTCAGCCTGGTCAGCGTACTGGCCGGGCTGGTGCTGCTGTTTTACAGCTTCGGCAAGCGCAGGAATGCAAACAGCCGTCAACAGCAGGAGGCCACCGCATGAATTTTGTCAAAGTGGCCCACAAGTGGCTCAGCCTCGTCATCGGGCTGCAGCTGGCGCTGTGGCTGGCCAGCGGACTGGCGTTCAACCTGCTCGATTCCAGTGTCGTCAGCGGCCGCCACCTGGCAGCCAGCCCGGCGACTGCCGAGCTCAGCACGGCTGACGTGACGGTCGGTCACGACGCTATCGCGCGTCTGTACGCACCCGGCTCCGTCGTCGATATTCGCCTGCAGCCCGGCCTTGAACACCCGGTCTACCGCGTGCAGACCCAAGATGGCATCGAGCTGCGCGATGCCCAAAGCGGCGCGCCGCTGGTGATCGACAGTACACGCGCAGCCGCCATCGCCGCGCGGGACTATGCCGGCGACGACCAGCTGATCGGCGAGCCGGTGCGCCTGGATGCCGCCAATATGGAAGCGCGCCGACATCAGGGCCCCATGTGGCGTGTGGATGTCGCGGACGAGTTTGCCACCAGCCTGTATATCTCCGCGCAGGACGGCCGGGTGCTCGAACGCCGCAACGACAGCTGGCGCCTGTTCGACATCTTCTGGATGCTGCACATCATGGATTACACCGAGCGGCAGGATTTCAACAACCCGTTCGTGATCGCATTTGGTCTCGGCGCCCTGCTGATGTCCCTGTCCGGCTGTCTGCTGCTGTTCACCAGCTTTTCCCGTCACGACTTCAACCTGGTGGCGAAGCTGCGCCGCAGCCATGTGGCAGTGCAGCTGTTTGACAGCAATGCCAATCCGATCAACCAACTGGCCCTGGCCAGTGGCAGCAACCTGTTCGACGGTCTCGCCGCCAACGGCGTACAGCTGCCGTCCAACTGCGGCGGTGGTGGCAGCTGCGGCCTGTGCCAGGTACGCATGGAGACGGATGCACCGGTCAGTGCCAGTGAAAAGGCGTTGCTGTCCCGCACTGAGCTGGCGGCCGGTTACCGGCTGGCCTGTCAGCAGCGCGCCGCCGACGCAACACGCCTGACGCTGGATGACAGCCTGCTGCAGGCCGGCCAGCACACCGCCGAAGTGGTGGGAACCCGCTTCCTGACACCGTTCATCAAGGAAATCCACCTGCGCCTGCCCGATACGGCCGGCTTCGACTTCCGCGCCGGCAGTTTTGTCCAGGTCGAGGTGCCGCCGCATCGGTTGCAGCTGGCGGATCTGCCTGTAGACACCGACTTCCGCGCGGACTGGCGCCAGTGGCGGCTCGCGGCTCCCGCCGAGCACCTGGAACCGGTGCGGCGCTCCTATTCCATGGCTAACGCCCCCGGCGAGTCAATGGCCAACGCACCCGTCGAAGCCATGTCCGGCAACTGCATAGTGCTCAACGTGCGTATTCAGCCGCCGCCCCAGGACAACGGCGCCGTGCCCGGCGGCGTCGGGTCGAGCTATATGTTCAACCTGCAGCCCGGTGACCAGCTGAAAGTATCCGGCCCCTTCGGCAATTTCCATGCAGCGGATACCGATCGCGAGATGGTGATTATCGGTGGCGGTGCGGGCATGGCTCCGCTGCGCTCGATCATCGTGGATCAGCTGCGCAATCGGGGCAGTGACCGCAAAATCAGTTTCTGGTACGGCGCCCGCAGCCTGCGCGAAGTCTTCTACGCAGACGAGTTCCACCAGCTGGCCACGGAGCACAGCAACTTCTGCTGGCGCCTGGGCCTGTCGGAGCCGCGCGCCGAGGACAACTGGTCCGGAGCCAGCGGCTTCATCAGCGATATCGTCGCGGAACAGTACCTGCGCGACCACCCGCAGATTGGCAACTGCGAGTTCTACCTCTGCGGCCCGCCGCCGATGCTGAAGGCGTGTATCGCCATGCTGACGCAGCTGGGGGTTACTGAAGACAGGATCGCCTTCGACGATTTCGGCTGCTGATAAGACGGCAGGCGTCGGCCGGCCGGAACTCCCGGCCCCGGCGCTTGCCAAGCTGCCGTACAACCTCTAACCTTCAGGGCCAAATTTCACCCAGCGCTGTACATGCAAAAAATCATCGCGAAATCACTGCTGTTGCTGATGTTGATCACCGTTTTCGGACAGGTGATGGCACAGCCGTGCGCGGATATGCATACGCAGATGATGACCGCCAGCGCGGAAATGATGACTGACCAGCCGATGGAAGGCGGTGGCGACGGCCACGACACCCATTGCGGTGACGTCATGGTGACGGTTGCGGACCTGCAGTCACACTGCGATGAAACCCCCAGCGCTGCGGACGACTGCGGTCAGAGCTGTACCTGCTGTCCCGGCCACTGCGCCTCGGTACTGCCCAACGCCGAGCTCGGCAGCAATATTCTGCCGCGCGCCTTCGCGACCAATACCTATCGCGATCTCACTTCCTCTCCGAATCCGGAAACCGCGATCAAGCCGCCGAGAATTGGCTGATACGGGGTCAATCCGTCCAGAGCAAAGGCTCCTCCCCCAATTGGACTGATACCGCGGCGATTCTTCGCTCCGCGGTAGCGAACCGGATAGCAATCCGGACAACGACTGCAAATAACTGCAACCGAACAACTTGCCGATACAAATTGAGAGAACAGCCATGACCATCAAGTCCATGACTTCTGCGCTCGTTGCGCTCGCCGTGCTGGCCCTGGCCGCCTGTGCGGACGCGGAATCCGGCAGCCAAAGTGCGCAAAACGATTCAGCACCGACAACCGCGAGCGCCGCCATCGAACTGACCACCTTCAAGAGCGCCACCTGCGGCTGCTGCAAGAAGTGGGTGGCACACGCGCGCGACAACGGCTTCAACGTCACCGCCAAGGATGTGGATGACCTGAACGGCGTCAAGAGCCGCCACCAAATCGAACCCCGCCACCAGTCCTGCCACACCAGCGTATCGACCGAGGGCTATGTGTTCGAGGGACACGTCCCGGCCAAGCTCATCCGCCAGTTCCTGCAGAACCCGCCGGCGGGCGCCCGCGGCCTCGCCGTGCCGGCCATGCCGCTGGGCAGCCCGGGTATGGAAGTAGAGGACCGCTTTACCCCCTATAACGTTGTGCTGCTGAATAGTGACGGCAGCGAGAGCGTCTATGCGCGCATCGACAGCATCGAACAACAGCACTGAGGTACCAATGAAAAGAAGAAACGGACCCCAATTGGAGTTACCGCAACTGTCCCGGCGGCGCTTTGTCACCGGCATGGCGGCCGGCGCAGCGCTGCTGGGTATGCCGGCCGGGCTCGCCGCCAGCACACCGCGTGCGGGCGCGGCACCGCAGACACTGCGCGGCAACCAGTTTGACCTGAACATCGGCTACCTGCCGGTGAATTTCACCGGCCGCGAGCGCACTGCGGTGGCAATAAACGGCAGCGTGCCCGGCCCGATACTGCGCTGGAAGGAAGGGCAGACGGTCACGCTGAACGTCACCAACCACCTGGCCCACGACACCTCGATCCACTGGCACGGCATCATCCTGCCGAGCAATATGGACGGCGTGCCCGGCCTCAGCTTTAACGGCATCAAACCCGGTGAAACCTTCACCTACCAGTTCCAGCTGAATCAGAGCGGTACCTACTGGTATCACAGCCACTCGGACTTCCAGGAACAGCAGGGCAATTACGGCAGCATCGTGATCGACCCGGCCGACGCCGATCCGGTGGCCTATGACCGCGATTACGTCGTGCTGCTGTCCGACTGGAGCGACGAATCGCCCCACGACATCTACGCCAAGCTGAAAAAAGAAGGGCACTATTACAACCGCCGCCGGCGCACCGCTGGCGACCTGTGGCGCGAGATCAAGGCCAAGGGTGTGGCGGCAACCTTCCGCGACCGCGAGATGTGGAACATGATGCGCATGTCGGATCGCGATATCTCCGACGTGACCGGCTACACCTACACCTACCTGATGAACGGCCAGACGCCGGACGCCAACTGGACTGCGATGTTCCGCAAGGGTGAGAAAGTGCGACTGCGCTTTATCAACGCCGCGGCCATGTCGATTTTCGACATCCGCATCCCGGGCCTGAAGATGACCGTGGTGGCGACCGATGGCCAGAACATCGAGCCGGTCACCGTGGACGAATTCCGCATCGGCGTGGCCGAAACCTACGACGTGATTGTCGAGCCCGATGGCGACAGTGCCTACACCCTGTTCGCGCAGACCATCGACCGCAGCGGCTTCGCCCGCGGCACGCTGACCTCCGAGCCGGGGCTGCGAGCCGAGGTGCCGCCGATGGATTACGCCCCGGTACTCGGCCACCGCGATATGGGCATGGGCCACGGCGCCCACGCCGGCATGGCTGGTATGGGTGGCATGGACCACAGCCAGCACGACATGGGCGGCATGGACCACAGCCAGCACGACATGGGCGGCATGGATCACAGCCAGCACAACATGGGCACCATGGACCACAGCCAGCACGACATGGGCGGCATGGATCACAGCCAGCACAACATGGGCACCATGGACCACAGCCAGCACGACATGGGCGGCATGGATCATAGCCAGCACAACATGGGCACCATGGACCACAGTCAGCACGATATGGGCGGAATGGACCACAGCCAGCACGATATGGGCGGAATGGACCACAGCCAGCACAACATGGGCGGCATGGACCACAGCCAGCACCAGGCCGGTACGCAGGGCTACAGCCTGCACGGCGGCCGCCCGGAACTCGGCGGCATGCAGGGCGTCTGGTTCACCGACAATCTGGGCCGCGCCGGCCACGGCAGCAACAGCCCGATCGTGCACCTGCCCAGCGAATACGGATACGGCGTCGACATGCGCTCAGACATGCCGATGAGCGGTCTGCACGACCCGGGTATCGGTCTGCGCGATCACGCCGAACGCTACGGCCGTCGCGTGCTCAATTACGGCGATATCCGCAACCTGACGCCGACCATCGACCGCCGCGAACCGACCCGGGAACTGCAACTGCACCTGACCGGCAATATGGAGCGCTATATGTGGTCCATGGACGGTATCAAGTTCAACGACGCCGAACCGCTGATGCTGAAATACGGCGAGCGCATTCGCATCACGCTGGTGAACGACACCATGATGACGCACCCGGTTCACCTGCACGGTATGTGGAGTGAGCTGGAAACCGGCGATGCCGAGTACATTCCGCGCAAGCACACGGTGCTGGTACAGCCGGGTTCGAAAATCAGTTACCTGGTTACCGCAGATGCCTACGGCCGCTGGGCCTACCACTGCCATCTGCTGTATCACATGCCGGGTATGTTCCGCGAAGTGCGTGTTGTTTAAGGAGTGCGACCATGAAACCTGTAATTATTTTATGTGCCGCACTCACGGCAAACGCGGCCCTGGCCGAGGACAACATGTCCCATCACGGGCACGGCGACCACGCCGCGCAGATGGATTCCTATCCGGCCGGAGAAGGCGCGACCAGCAACCTGGAGCACGCGCCGGATTCCCCGGATCACGTAATGGATCACGAGGTACTGCTGACCAAGGTCACTTTCGATCAACTGGAGGTGCGCGAGAACGATGGCGGCGCGCTGAAAGGCGATCTGTGGTTCGGCAGCGATCGCAACAAGCTGTGGCTGAAAACCGAAGTGGAACGTGAGGAAGGCGAAACGGAGAAGGCAGAGCTGCACGCACTGTACAGTCGCGCCGTGTCGCCCTACTGGGATCTGCAGATGGGTATCCGCCACGACTTCGAAACCGAGAGCGACAGCCGCAACTGGGGAACCATTGGTTTCAACGGCCTGGCACCCTACTTCTTCGAGGTGGATTCGGCGCTGTTTTTCAGTGGTGACGGCGATACCGCCCTGCGTCTGGAGGCAGAGTATGAGCTGCTATTCACCCAGCAGTGGATTCTGAGCCCGGAAATCGAGGCGGATTTCTTCGGCCAGAACGACCGCGAAGCCGGCACCGGCTCCGGGCTCTCGGACGTCGAGCTGGGTCTGCGTTTGCGCTACGAATTTACCCCGCAGTTCGCGCCCTATATCGGCGTACACTACGAGAAGAAATTCGGTAACGCCGCCGACTTCGCCCGCGAGGAGGGCGAACATACCAGTGTCACCAGCTGGGTGATCGGTCTGCACGCCTGGTTCTAGGCTGGTAAATCGGGCAGTGCGGGAGCCGCCGCTCCTGCACTGCCCAAAACATCGAACAAGCCACGATAGAATTCAAGAGACGAAATTATGCTGAAGACATCTCTCGTCAAATTGCTGACGCTGGCCACGCTGCTTTTCAGTACTGCCCTGTCGGCTCACACCGACCTGCAAAGCTCGGTACCTACCGACGGCGCAAAACTGAGCGAGTCACCGGCGGAGCTGCAGCTGCACTTTTCCAAGGCCGTGCGCCTGATGCGCGTTTCCCTCGAAGAGAGCGAGCGCGGCGAGGTAAAACTCGCCTTTATGCCCGGCGCCGTGCCGGAAAAAGATATCAGCCTGGCACTGCCGGCGCTGGAGGCAGGGGAATACACCGTGTCCTGGACCATTATGGGCAGCGACGGCCACAAGATGTCCGGGAATTTTTCCTTCCAGGTTGCCGCGGGAAAGTAGCCCGTGTGGGAAGCGGCCCTCGCACTGAATAAATGGCTACTCTACGGCGCCCTGTCGGTCGCCGTCGGCGGCACAGCCACCGTGTTGCTGTGGACACCGCGCGGCGATATGAGGCCGCTGGTCAAAGCTTATTTAGTGCCCGCCTGTATCGCGGGCCTGCTGCTCAGTGCGGCAGGCTTTTTTATCCAGGTCGGCGCCTTCGCCGAGTCCGGGCTGCCCGGCATGTTTGAGCCCGTTTACCTATCGATACTCTGGCAGTCCCCGGCGGGCAACGTCGCCCTGTTGCAGTCGCTGGGTTTTGCCGCCACTGCACTGGCCGCACTCAGCTTGCCGCTCGACCGGCGCCGGGTCGCTGCGGCCCTCTGGCTATTGGGTGCGATCCTCCTGCTGCTGCCGTTCGGCTGGCGCGGCCACACCGCAGAACTGCCTCTATTAACGCGCGCGGCCCTGTCACTGCACGTCGCCGTCGCCGCCTTCTGGATGGGTGCCCTCTATCCGCTGTGGCGGCTATGTCGCGGCGGGGATCCGGTGCAGTGTCGCAACGGTATGGAACAGTTCGGGCGGCTGGCCGCCTGGCTGGTCGCACTACTGGTAGTCTGCGGAACCTGGCTGCTCTATGCCCTACTCGATGGCTGGGGGCAGCTGTTGCGGGGCAGCTATGGCCTGTTGCTATCACTGAAGCTGCTGTTTGTCGGCGCACTGTTGCTGCTCGCGGCGCAGAACAAATGGCAGCTGGTGCCACGACTTCCGGCGCTCACCGGCAGACTCGCCCGCAGTATCCGTACGGAGATCCTGGTGGGTGCGGTCATACTGCTGATCACCGCGCTGGTCACCACGCTGACCGGCCCCCAGCATTAATCGAATTTCGATGCATGGCGCCGCAGGCAACCGCGCGCTAACTGCGCGGGTTACGATGGCATTCGGCCCACCGACCCGGTAGCTGCAGACTCTTTCGGAAATATGGCGCGCGTAACTCTCTTGAGCGAGTACTGTGCGCTAGTCTGGTTGGCACATATCCGGGATAGAAGGATCGTTGACCATGGCGCAGCAGGACAAGGATGGACAGCCGCTGTTCGGCACGCGGCGCCGGTTCCTGCAGACACTGGGCGCCGGTATTTTTTCCACCGGAATCAATGCCACCTTCCCGCTCGCGTCCTGGGCTCTCACCTCGCCCAAATACCTCCATGAAGGCATCGGCGACTATCACCCACAAACCTATTTCGATCTGGCCTTCCGCTACACCCCGTTGGATATCGACGGCCGCACCGGCACCGCAACCGCCATCAATGGCACCGTCCCGGGGCCGCTGATACGCTGGCGGCAGGGCGACACTGTGACAATGGATGTCACCAATCACCTGCAGGACACCAAACACGCCTCGATCCACTGGCATGGCATTCTGGTGCCATTCCGCATGGACGGGGTGCCCGGAGTCAATTTCAATGGCATCCAGCCAGCAGAGACCTACCGCTACCAGTTCAGGGTGGTGCAGGCTGGCACCTACTGGTACCACAGTCACTCCCGCTTCCAGGAACAGACCGGCTCCTATGGGCCGCTGGTGATCGACCCGAAGGATGGCGAGCCGTTTCACTATGACCGCGACCACGTCATTGTGCTGTCGGACTGGGCTTTCACGGATCCCGAGACACTGTTCCGCAATATCAACCTCGCGCCCGAGTACTACATCTACTACAAGCGCACCGTATTCAATTACTTGCACGATATCCGCAAGAAGGGCTTCGCCGAGGCCAATGCGGAACTGCTCCCCTTTCGCAGGATGAATATGAGCCCGCGGGACCTGTCCAATGTCACGGGCTATATCTACACCTACCTGATGAACGGTCACTCGCCGGATATGAATTGGAGCGGCAGATTCCTGCCCGGCGAGACCGTGCGCCTGCGAGTGATCAACGCGTCTTCCATGAGCAACTTTGACGTGCGAATTCCCGGGCTGGATATGGACGTGGTCATGGCCGACGGCAAGGCGGTAAAGCCCGTTCGTTGTCATGAATTCCGTATCGGCGTTGCGGAGACCTATGACGTGCTGATCAGGCCCCGCGAAGCACGCGCCTATACGCTGTTTGCCGAATCTCTCGACCGCAGCGGCTATGCTCGCGGCACCCTCGCACCAGAGCCGGGCATGCAGGCGCCGGTCCCTCCACTGCGGCCGACCCCAGACCGCAAGCTGGAAGACATCGGTATGGGCATGATGAAGGGCAAGTACTTCGGCGGCATGAGCGACGCGATGAAGGAGAAACTGTGGCGCAAGCGTATGCAGTTGCAGGATGACGCCATCCCCGGACCCAATGGCCCCATGCCCTTCCTGCCGGACAAAGACAACCCCAATGTGGCCATGGTGGTAATGAACCCTCAAGACCGGCTGGCAGAGCCAGGTGTGGGCCTCGGTCACGATGGATGGAAGGTGCTCACCTACAAGGACCTGGTCTCCGCCGAGCCGCAGCCTTACAAAGCGACGGTGGACCGGGAGATGTGCATCAATATCACCGCCAACATGGAGCGCTTTATCTTCTCGCTGGACGGAAAAAAATTCACTGAGCAGCCTGGCCCCTATCTGTTCAAGCACAACGAGCGACTGCGGCTGTTCCTCGTCAACCACACGATGATGGAGCATCCGATGCACCTGCACGGCATGTGGATGCAGCTCGAAACCGGAGCCGGCAATAAAGAGATCCCTTTCAAGCACACTATCCTGATCAAGCCCGGAGAGGCGCTGTCTGTGCTGATTACGCCAATCGAGAAAGGCGACTGGGCGTTCCACTGCCACCTGCTCTACCACATGGAAGCCGGCATGTTCCAGGTAGTCCGCGTCGCCTGAGTCCAGTTATGAAAAATTTCGCCACCAGCCTCGCCATGCTACTGCTCTCATCTGTCCTCCTGGCCCAGGAGCAACCACCGCAGACAGTACCGATCCAGGCCAGCGACGACGGTACCGAGCCTAAACCGGAGGACTACCGCAGTCCGCCCCTGCCACCACCGCCGGGCAAGCAGATCAGGAAATATGCCGAGGATGCGGCGGGCAAACCCCAGCAGAATTTTGGTGTCATCCCCATCCATGACAACCAGAAGTTTTTCCAAGTGCTGGGCAAGCGGCTCGAATACCGTCGCGACGGCGACATCGAAAAAGAGCTGTGGGAAATCGACGCCTGGTACGGGGGCGACCACAACAAGCTCTACCTGGAATCGGAGGGTGAACGGGAGGTCGGAGGCAAGACTGAATCGGCGAAGCTGGAGGTATTCTGGAATCACGCCCTGCGCCCCTTCTGGGACCTGCAGCTCGGTGTGCGGCACGACTTCAATCCGAGGGAGAGCCGCTCGTTCCTCGCCGGCGGAATCCAGGGCATGACGCCCTATGGCTTTGAAACCGACCTGACCGGCTATATCAGCGAGGATGGCGATGCATCCTGGCGGCTGGAAATGGAGCGCGGCTTTCACTTTACCCAGCGCCTCGAGCTGGAACCGCGACTGGAAACAGATTTCTCCTTTTCAGAGGTTCCCGACTACAACATCGGCGACGGCTTCACCGGTATCGAGCTCGGGCTGCGTCTTCGCTATATGATCACGCCCAAGTTCGCACCCTATATTGGTATATCCTGGGAGCAAAAGCTGGGTGAGACCGCCGACCTGATTGAGGCGGACGGCGGAAAAACCGAATTCACCTTCGCGGTGGCCGGCTTCCGATTCTGGTTCTAAAAAACAAAGCAGCCGTGCGAAACGCAGACGCTCGCGATGAGCGAGAAACACAGTAAACACTGCAATGGTTAACTGATAGCAAAAGCGCGGGACGCGAGCACAACCGTGGTCAAGTTCGACATGGTCAGGCGACACCATGTTCGCTCCGACGACCAGAAACCGGCCCCAGCGCTACGAGATGCGCCGGCGCGGCAAGACTTCCATGCCATCGCCGGAAACAAACAAATGCGAAAAAATCAACCGGGCCAATGCGCTTCCGCAATCACTCAACCACCAAGGTTCCACGGTACATCTGCATCTGGCAGGTAAACGGATACTCGCCCGGTTCCGCCGCGGGGATTTTCACCGCGGTGTCGCTGTGCACTGCCAGCTGCGCGCTGACTTCCAGATCCGGGAACAGCACCCATTCGGCACAGGGGCTGGGATCCTCGCGCCGGAAGTGCAGTGTGGCTTCGCTGCCCGCCGGTAGGCGGATACGGTCCGGCTCGTAGACGCCGCCCTTCACCAGTATCTGCAGTTTTTCCCCACCGCTGACCGCAGCGGCTTTTTGGCGCTGCGGCCCCAGCCAGAACCACCAGAGAATTGCCGCAATCAGCAGCAGGCCAACACCATTGATCAGTAAAGCCAGCATTACTGCTCCTCCGTAGCCTGAAAGAATCGCAGTCGATTCGCATTGCTCACCACCGTCACCGAGGAAAACGCCATTGCCGCGCCGGCAATCACCGGGCTCAGCAGTGCACCGGTAAACGGGTAGAGAACGCCGGCCGCGATCGGAATACCGAGCGTGTTGTAAATGAAGGCGCCGAACAGGTTCTGCTTAATATTGCGCAGCGTCGCCCGAGACAGTTCGATCGCGTTCGCGACACCGTGCAGTGACGAGCGCATCAAGGTGATATCGGCGGTCTCGATCGCGACGTCGGTACCGGCGCCGATGGCGAAGCCCACGTCGGCGCGCGCCAGCGCCGGTGCATCGTTGATGCCGTCGCCGGCCATGCCGACCCGCTCACCTTTTTTCAGCAATTCGCCGACGATTTTTTCCTTGTCCTCCGGCAACAGCTCCGCGTGCACCCGGTCGATGCCGAGCTGCTGCGCTACCGCCTCGGCGGTGGCGCTGCTGTCACCGGTCAGCATCTCGATGCGCAATCCCAGCCGCAGCAGCCGCGCGATCGCAGCCTTGGCATCGTCGCGAATCGGATCGGCCACCGCGATAAGGCCGGCAGCATCACCATCCACCGCCGCATACATGGCGGTGCGTCCCAGATCTGCCAGTTCATTCGCGCGCTCGTGCCAAGCGGCAATATCGATGTTCTCGCGCTGCATCAGCTTGCGGTTGCCGAGCAGTATTTTCTTACCGTTCACGGTGCCGCGCACGCCGTGGGCGGTGATCGCCTCGAAATCGCTGAGTGGCAGCAACTCGAGTTCCCTGTCCCGCGCCGCGGCGACCACCGCCTCCGCCAGCGGGTGTTCGGAGCCCTGCTCCAGGCTGGCGAGCAGTGCGAGCAGTTCGTCGGCATCGCCATCGGTGTCGAGATCCGTCAGCTTGGGCGCGCCCTCGGTGAGCGTGCCGGTCTTGTCCACCACCAGCGTGGTCAGGTTGCTGGCCTGCTGCAGTGCCTTGCCGTTGCGCACCAGCACGCCGTACTCGGCGCCCTTGCCGACGCCGACCATCACCGACATCGGTGTGGCCAGGCCCAGGGCGCAGGGACAGGCGATGATAAGAACCGAAGTCAGCACCACCAGCGTATGCGCCGCGCGCGGATCCGGCCCCCAGTTGAACCAGACGAGCGCTGCAGCGATAGCGATGATCATCACCGTCGGCACAAAGATCGCCGAGATCTTGTCGGCCAGCCGCGCGATCGGCACGCGCGAGCTCTGCGCGTTTTTGACCATCTCGATGATTTGCGCCAGCCGCGTCTCGGCGCCGACCTTCTCCGCCTCGAACAGCAGGGTGCCATTCTTGTTCAAGGTGCCCGCCGACAGCGTATCGCCCTCGCCTTTTTTCACCGGCACCGGCTCGCCGGTGAGCATGGATTCGTCCACCAGGCTACTGCCCTCCAGCACCTGGCCGTCCACCGGAATTTTCTCGCCCGGGCGCACCCGCAGGCGGTCGCCCTTCTGCACTTGCTCCAGCGGAATATCCACTTCGCGCCCGTCGCGCAGCACCCGCGCGGTCGGGTCCTGCAGCTGCAGCAGCTTTTCCACCGCCGCGCTGGTGCGGCCGCGCGCACGCAGCTCCAGCGCCTGGCCCAGGTTGATCAGGCCGATAATCATCGCGCTGGCCTCGAAGTAGACGTGGCGCGCCGCCTCCGGCAGTAACTGTGGCAGCAGCACCACCAGCATCGAAAAGGCCCAGGCGGTGCCGGTACCCAGCGCGACCAGCGTGTCCATATTGGCGTTGTGGTGGCGGAAGGCCCGCCAGGCACCACTGAAAAAGTGGCCACCGCAAAACACCAGCACCGCGAGCGTCAGCAGGCCGACAGCGCCCCAGGCCAGTTGCTGGGCCAGTGTATTCACCATCATCTCGCCGGTCAGCAGACCCCAGGCCATCAGCGGCAGGCCCAGTCCCAGCGCGAGGGCCGAGCGCCACAGCAGCTGGTGATAATGACGCTGCTCCTCGGCCCGTTGCTGTTCGCGTAACTCGCGCTCGCTGCTGCGTACCGGCTCGGCACCGTAACCGGCCTCCTCCACCGCCGCGACACAGGTTTCGGCACTGGCGCCGCCGCGCACGGTCAATGTCTGATCGGCGAGATTGACCCGCGCCTCGTCGACGCCGGGCACTTTCTGCAGCGCGCCTTCGATTTTGTTGACACAACCCGCGCAGCTGGCGCCCTGCAGGCGGAATGTCTGCGCCGGTAATTCGGATTCTTTTGCCATATCGCTCTCCAGCAATGCAATCGACGGCGGCAAGGTTAAAACCTTGCCGCCGGGGCAGAGCAAGAAAAAAATCAAACGGGTAACAGGGCGCCGATGACGAGCCACGCGAGCGCCAGAACGGCCAGGCCCAACAATATCTTTTCGCTGAGTTTATCGGTATTCAGTGACGGCAGCCCCTTGTCCCTGATTCGCCATATAAAGAAAAAAATGCTCAAGGCGAGAAAGGCCAGATTCAGAAACAGCGTGTAATCGACCTTGAAGAACTCCCGGTCGGTGACCCCCTTGCCACTGCTGGCTTCCGGCAGCAGGTCCAGTGCGGCGAAGCCGTAGTGCAATATCAGCGCACTGGCCACCAGGATGCACAGGAATATCGCCAGAATATACAGCGCCATCTTCCAGCCGTAGTACTGCGCCTGGACGCGCAGCACCGGCAGAACCACCAGATCACTGAAAATAAAGGCCATGATACCGGCGAAGGCGACGCCGTTGTCGAATAGCACCGCCGCCAGCGGAATATTGCCCATGGAGCCGATGAAGGTAAAAAAGGCCGCGACCGGCCCCACCAGGCACTGCAGCAGTACCTGCCAGAAGGCCGGGTCCTGTTCGCCGGCACCGACAAACAACGCCTGGAAAAATTCCCGCGGCACGAAGGCGGCGATGATGCCGGCCACGGTGAAGCCGATGGTGACGTCTTTCCACACCATCTTCCATTCCATCACGAAGCGGTTGGCGACCCGGCGCCAGCCGTCGCGCGAGCGGATCAGCTCTTTCCAGTCCGGCACATCGCCGGAATCCTCGCTGCTCTGCGCTTCGCGGGCCTTGTCCCGCGCGTCCTCGGCGAGTTTTTTTGGATAGGTCCACCGCACCAGCAGCCACATCAGCAGGATCAGCAGTACCCCGCCGGCATATTCGCCAACGACGAACTGCCAGCCGAGAAACACCGCGATAACGATACCCAGTTCGATCACCAGATTGGTTGATGCCAGCAGGAAAGCCAGCGACGGCACCAAGCCGGCGCCCTTGGCAAACAGCGCGCGGCTGGTGGCGAGCGCGGCGAAGGAGCAGGAACTGGAGATAAAGCCGAAGAAGGTCGCCAGCCCGACACTCTTCGGGCCGGTCTTGCCCATGCTCGAGCGCATCCGCTCGCGGGTCACGAAGACCTGAATCATGCTGCTGATCAGGTAGCCGAGGGCAAAGGCCCAGAAAGCCATCCAGAACAGGCCCAGCGTCGTGATCGCGGCCTGATGCCAGGTTTCGACAAACGCCTGCATCCGTCCCTGCTCCTTGTGCTGCGGTCGGGTTCGTCCCCCTGCCGCCATTCGCCGGCAGCCAGCCCTGAGCATAGCAACACCCTGAACCGGGGGTCAGTCACAATAGCCTAACAACCAGTCCTGCCCCTGCGCAAAGGGCGGGGCGGAGTGATAGAATCGCGCCATGAAACACCCTCTGCTCCCGGAAAGACCCCTTAGCATCTCCCCCACTCTGGCCGCCACCCTCGGCCTGGAGGAGGCGGTATTGCTGACCGCGCTCGGCGACCTGCTGCCGTTCCTGTCGGTGGAGTCGCACCCGGGGCGCGACTGGTACACGGCCGACGGCGAGCAGCTGCACCAGCTGCTGCCCTTCTGGCAGCCGGCGGATATCCAGCGGGTGGCCACCAGCCTGCGCAACCAGGGCGCCCTGTTGCTGGGTTCGGCGCCTTACGGCAGCAGCGAACTGTTGAAGTTTGCCCTGCCCGGCGAGCACACCCGCCCGGCGCCGGCGGCCCCACAACAGCCGGCCCCGCAGGCGCCGGCAGCGCACAGCGCCAACACCATCGGCCCCGGCTGGCAGCCGGATGCGGAGACCATGGCGCGCATTGCCCAGCTCGGCGTACCCGAGCACTTCGTGCGCGAGCAGTTGCCGGAGTTCGTCACCTACTGGCGCGAGCGCGGCGAGCCGCGTCACTCGTTCGGCTCCCTGTTCCTGAAGCAGGTCAAGAGCAAGTGGGAGGCGTTCCGCGCCACCGCGCAGCGCAAGCAGCCGCTGCCGCAGGACTGGCGCCCGAGTGAGGAGACGCTGCGCAAGCTGTCCGATGAGGGCGTGCCCAGCACTTTCGTGCGCCGCGGTCTGCAGCGCTTTGTCGATTACCACCGATCCAGCGGCAAGCAGTCCATCTCCTGGGACCTGGAGTTCAACGACTGGGTGATGGAAGACTGGGAAAAACAGGATGCGCCCTTTATCGAGAAGCGCAAGCCCACCGCCATGACCCGCGACTGGCAGCCCAGCGAGCACACCTGGGAGCAGCTTAGGCGCCTGGCGATCAACCCGAACTTCGCCGCCGAGGTGCTGCCGGAATTCATCTACAAATGGCTCGAGCGCGGCGGCCACAGCGCCCGCTGGGGTGAGCTGTTTATCGAGTACGCGCGCGAGGAGTGGGCCTACTACTGCCAGGGTATCGAGAAGAACCCGGTGGCCAAGCCCATCTCGCGCCACTGGCAGCCAGGTGGCGACTGCTTGAGCCACCTGGTCAACCAGTGTGAAATAGATCGCGACTTCGCGCTCTCGCTGGTGCCAGAATTCATCATTTACTGGCGCGGCCAGAACGCCGCGCGCAAAAGCTGGGACGCCGTCTTCGTGCGTCACGCACGCCACCAGTGGGCGGAGCGCAACAAGCTGGCAATAGGACATTCAAATGGCAAGCCGCAACACACCAACAACGACAACCAGCGCAGCGATAACCAAAGAACAAGGGACCGCTCGGTCCTCGACATCGTCACGGACACAGACTGGTAGCGGAGAGTCGCACGACGCGCTGCATGAAAAGAAGCGCGCGCTGAACGAGGTCTTCGGCCTGCTCAAACTCAGCTACCACAACCAGTTCAACTCGGCCTTCCCGGATACCGAGACACTGAACCACGCCAAGCGTCTGTGGCTCGAGTCACTGAGTGCATTCTCTGCCGCAGAAATCGTCGCCGGTGCCAAGCGCGCCATCCGCCAGAGCGAGTACCTGCCCACGGTGCACAAGATGCTGCAGCTTTGCGCTGCCGGCGACAGCGGCCTGCCGGATGCGCGCGCCGCCTACCGCGAAGCCTGCAACGCGCCCAGCCCCAAGGCCAACCACAACTGGAGCCATCCGGCGGTTTATCACGCCGGGCGTGAATCCAACTGGTTCTTCCTGGCGAATAACTCAGAGTCGGTGGCCTATCCGGTCTTCGCCGAGCACTACCGCAAGATCTGCGCGCGGGTACTGGAAGGCGAGAAGCTGCCGGCGCCGGAACAGCTGCGACTGGAAGACAATCCCGGCAAGCCGCTGTCGAAGGAAGAAAATGCGCAGAAGATGGCGGCGCTGCGGGCCGAACTCGACCTCTAGAAAATACCGGGAGCCGGTTTCCGGCTCCCGATGAATACAATCTGATTCCGTTGTTTTTAGGGACGTTAAAAAAACACTCACGACAACCCAGCAGGTAATGCCATGAATCGGCCACTCTTTCTGCTCGCGGTACCCCTCCTGACTCTCAGTGCCCAGACGCGGGCCGACTTCTATTCACACAAATACGGCGGTATCGGCTACAGCGATGTGCAACTGCAGGGTTTCTGCAGCGGTGCAACCGGGTTTGTGCAACGCTTCAACATATCGGGGCAGACGGCCACTTCCGGCGCATGCAACGACTCCGGCAACGGCTGGAAAATCTACGGTGGCTGGCACTGGACGCCGTACCTGGCGGTCGAGGCCAGTTACCAGCAGCTGACCACTAGCGAACTCGACTTCCGCATCGACGGCGACGGCGGCGACTACCTGACCTTCGCGGATGAAGTCGAAACCCGGCTGCTCAATACCTTCGCGGTTGGCCACTGGCCGGTTGCCGGGGGATTCAGCCTGTTCGGCAAGCTGGGCGGCGGCGTGTGGAATGCGGAACTTTCCGAGCGCCAGTCGGGCGAATTGTTCTTCCTTTATCAGGTCGGCCCGGATGCATTCGAGCCGCGGCTGACCGAAGTCAGCGGTCGTGCCGGGCGCAATGACAACGGCTTCCACTGGGGCTACGGTGCCGGCATCAGCTACAGCTATGGGAACGACTGGACGCTGCGGGCGGAGTGGGAAACATTCCGCGATATCAGCAACGACGAACTGCGCGGCGGCTTCGACGTCGAGGCCGCCACCGTCGGCTGGAGCATGCATTTCTGACCCGCCCCTAATTTTTCCCGCTCGCGGCCATCCCGCACGATCACCAGCCGTGAATATTGCGTTACGCTTTTTCTAAACTTGTCATAACTGCGACACAGGATATTCGGCAGCATAAGCGCTATCGGCCATAACAACCGGATTCTGCAGCTGGAGAAAACATGCATAACGATGTCAAGAATCCCACGCGCCGCCAACTGTTCAAAGCAATCGGCGCCGCAACGGCGGCCGGTGCTACGGCCGGCCTGCTGCCCGGTTGCGGCAAGAGTGCAAGACACACCCGCGAAAATCTGTCCTTTAGCGAAATTCCCCACACGCTGGACGCCCGGCACCACCTGCCAAAAGAATACAGCGCCAACGTGCTGTTGCGCTGGGGCGATCCGCTGGTGGCAAGCGCTGGGTCATTCAATCCGGCGACACTGACCGCCAGCGAGCAGGAAAAGCGCTTCGGCTACAACAACGACTTTATCGGCTATATGCCGCTGGATGACAAAGCGGGGCCCGGTGAGGGCGAACACCACTGCAGAAGCCGCAACAGCGCGCGCGGCCTGTTGTGCGTGAACCACGAATACACTCAACCGCACCTGATGTTCTCCGGCTATAACGACAAATACAGCGCCACCCGCGGCGTCAGTGCGGAGCATGTTGCGGTGGAACAGGCCGCCTGCGGTCACACCGTCGTGGAAATCGAACAGACCGCAGATGGCTGGCAACCGGTGCTGAGCAGTCCCTATAACCGCCGCATAAGCCTGAATACGCCGATGCACATCGTCGGGCCGGCCGCCGGTGACCGCCGCCTGCAGACCGCTGCCGATTCGAGCGGCACCCGCGTCTTCGGTACCGTCGGCAACTGCGCCGGCGGCAAGACGCCCTGGGGCACGGTACTCATCGCCGAAGAGGGATTCGGCGGCGCCTTCCAGGGCGACCCGGACAATATCGCCGACCCGGTGGAATCCCTGAATCACCACGCCTTCGGCATCGCCCCCGACAACCGCAACTGGGGCGATCACGATCGCCGTTTCGACATCGGCGTCGAGCCACACGAGCCCAACCGCTTCGGCTGGATGGTCGAATACGACCCCTACGATCCGGATTCGACACCGCGCAAACTGACCAGCCTCGGTCGCTTCGAACACGAGGGTTTCACCCTTGTCAGTAAGCCCGGCCAGCCAATCGTCGCCTATGGCGGCGACGACGACGAGCACCAGTTTGTCTACCGCTACGTCTCGAGCGACATATACAAGCCGGATGATTTTTCTCACAACCGCGACCTGTTGATCGACGGCACACTGTACGCCGCGCGGTTCGACGAAGGCGGCAGCGGCCGCTGGCTGCCGCTGTTATTCGGTCAGGGTCCACTGACCAGAGAGAATGGCTTCCGCAACCAGGCGGATGTGTTGATCGATGCGCGCCGCGCCGCGGCCCTGCTCGGCGCCACACCGATGGACCGTCCGGAGGACGTGGAAACCAACTCGGTCAACGACTGTACCTATGTGATGTTGACCAAGAACAAGAAGCGCGACTCCGACGAAATCGACGCCGCCAACCCGCGCGCGCGCAACGCTACCGGTCATGTCTTGGAAATAGTTCCGCCGGGCCAATACGGACGGCGCGACCACACCAGCGATACGTTCAAGTGGAACACATTCTTGCTGGGTGGCAATCCGAATGCGGAGAATCCGAACGAACGCGGCGCCTACGGCCAGCAGTTGCCGGGGGCCATCTCCGCCAACGGCTGGTTTGCCAACCCGGACAATGTCGCCTTCGACCCGCGCGGCAATATGTGGATTGCGACCGACGGCTGCGAGGGTTTCGGTTTCCACGACGGCCTCTGGGCCATGGCCACCGACGGTGAGCTGCGCGCCGCGCCCAAACATTTCTTCGGCTGCCCCCAGGGCGCCGAAGCCTGCGGCCCGGAGTTCACGCCGGACGGCAAGACGCTGTTTGTCGCGGTGCAGCACCCGGCGGACGGCGGCGGCTCGACCTTCGACAGGCCGCTGCATCGTTGGCCCGACAACGACCCGGCACTGCCACCGCGACCGGCGGTATTGGCGATCCGCCGCCGGAACGGTAACGAGATCGGCAGCTGAACGGCAAGGCTTTTGTCCAGGCAGCCATTTCGACCTATTTAACGGGCGGCATCCGCGGGCTGCTAGAATTTCAAACGGTAGTAATGCCAACCGATCCATCAACCGACTCGCCCCCGGTGTCGGCCCGTTTGTCGAGGAACACGCATGACGCTCAGGCGCACAATAGGCACCGGCTGTGTGCTGATCGCGGCACTGGTTATCACCATGGCTGTCTTTCCCACCGGCCATGCGTCCGATAGCGAGGTAAGACTGCGCGGCACTGGTGCGAGCTTCCCCTATCCGATCTACATAAAGTGGTTTCGGGACTTTTCCGCAAAGGAAAACAATATCTTTGTAAATTATGATATGACGAGTAGTGGCGCCGGTATTCGCGACTTTATTGGCGGTACTGTGGATTTCGCCGGATCCGATGCGGCCATGGATTACAGTGAAATAGTCCAGGTCGAGCGGGGTGTCGTATTACTGCCAGTGACCGCCGGTGAGGTTGCCATAATCTTCAACCTTCCAGGCGTAAATACACTGAAATTACCGCGCGATACCTACATAGATATTTTTCGCGGCGAAATTGCCAACTGGAATGACCCTCGGATTGCCGGCGCCAACCCGGACGTAGAATTGCCCGATTTGAACATCAGCGTAATCACCCGGTCGGATCCCTCGGGCACGACATTCATACTGACCGGCCATTTAGCCCGCGTCAGCAAGGAATTCAGTGAGACCATCGGACAGGGGAGAACGGCCGCCTGGCCCGCCACCGGCAACTTCAAGAAGGCACCGGGCAATGATGGCGTGGCGGCCAAGGTCAAGCACACGCCCGGCGCCATTGGCTATGTCGAATACGGCTTCGCCAAGCTGGTGGAGTTGCCAGTGGCACAGCTGCAGAATCACGCTGGCAATTTTGTCTCTCCGGGGCAGAAGGCGGGCTCTGCGGCTCTGGCCGAGATCGAGTTCCAGGACAGAAAGCTGCCTGGCAGCGACGCGCCGGATCTGGTTGCCTGGCCGTGGGATCCTGAAGCGCAGAATGCCTACCCGCTAACCAGCTTTTCCTGGTTGCTGCTCTACGCCGAACAGGAAGACAAGAAGGCGGCGGCGTTGCGACGGCTAGTGACCTATATGTTGAGCGACGAAGCACAGAGTCAGGCCGAGGATGTGGGTTACGTTCCGCTACCGGAAGAAGTCAGGGCCAAAGTCCGCAAGGCCATTGCTTTTATTCGCTAGCCTCGGCTTCGGCGACCTGCTCGGCCTCACTGAATTCGACGATCCGATCGCGTCCCTGCCGCTTGGCCTGGTACAGGGCGCAATCAGCCATATGCAACAGTTCATCGATATCTGCCTGCTGCTGAAAGTGGGCAATGCCGATGCTGGCGGTAAAGCGCAACGGTTCGCCGGCCGTGTCCAGCTCGATGCTGGCGATTTCCCGCCGTAGCCGCTGGGCGGTATCCAGCGCGCCCTGACGCTTCTCGCTCAACAACAGCGCAAACTCCTCGCCGCCGATACGGCCGAACACGTCGATATCGCGGATGTGCGTCGCAATCGCGCGGCTGAATGCGCGCAGGGCGAGGTCGCCCGTCGCATGACCGTGCTCGTCATTGATGGACTTGAAGTGATCGATATCCAGCATCAGCAGGCTCAGCGGGAAGTGCTTGCGCTGCGCCAGCTTGAGCAGATGCTCGCCCTCGGCAAAAAAACTGCGCCGGTTAAAGATGCCGGTCAGCGGATCGGTGCGCGCCTCCTGCTCGGCCCGCTCCTTGGCGTCCTTCAGTTCGCGGGTGCGCAGCTGTACCTGTTGTTCCAGCTGCGCCTTGGAGACCTCCAGCTGTTCCGTGTATTTTTTCTCGGCCTGCTCCTTGAGACTGCGCAGCCGCCGCACCATCAGGCCGATGGCGGCCATGATCGTCAGCATCTCGAAAAATGATGCCACCGGCGGCCAGTAGTAGTTAATGAAGTTGTGCTCGACATAACCCAGGTCGCGCATCGCCTGCACCACCAGCCCGAATACCAGCAGGCCCCACGCCAACGCAAATACCACCGCCTCCTTGTAACCCTGGCGCCAGCGCACGAAGGCGACAATGACAATCAGTGGATACAGCAGCAGCGCGATGGTAATCGAGATTACCGACAGCGCAGTCAGCTTCAGCAGCGCACAGACCAGCAGGAAGACCGCATTGGCCAGCATGAATCTCAGCAGGTAGTCGAGCCGGGGCGTATAGCTACGGGTCTGCAGGAACCTGCGCGAGAACACCAGTCCGCACAGGATGGTGACGGCGCCGGCGAACGACATATAGCTCCAGTGGAAATGCTCCGTGATCAGGTACTGGTGCGTGTAGCCGAGTATCGTGCACCAGACCGCGATCTTCGATGCCGAATAAATTGAATAGATATAAAAGATGCTGCCCCGGCTGGTGATGCCGCCGATCAGGGCAAAAATCGACATCAGGAAGTAGCCGCCGAACAGGAAAGCCATGACGCCGGCCTCCAGCTTGCTGGCCGCCTGCAGAGACTTCGGATCCCAGATACGCATGCTCGGAAACACGACGCCCAGCTCATCGGAGCTGAACTTGACCAGCAGCTCGTTCGTCGCGCCGGGCGGCAGCATCAGCTCAAACACGAAACGGTTGTGGGATACCTCCCTCGCGCTGAACGGATCCGACAGCGACATGCCGCCGATACGACGAAAATCTGCACCGTCCGCCAACCGCCGCGCGAAGGCCTCCAGGCCGATCAGCTGGTGGTCGACATATTCGATATGCAGCGTCAGGGGGCTGTCGGTAGTGTTTTTCAGCGCGAAGCGCGACCAGAAGGCACCGGGTTGCAGCCCGGTCGAACCGGCGCTGTCGAGTGGCTGGAATTTCCCGCGCAGGTAAGCCTCTCGCGCCGCCCCGAGATCACTGGTGCCGTCTACGTCATGCCATATCTCGGCAAGCCCGGTTAATTTTCGACCGTCTTCGTGAGCGCCGACCTCGATCGGCAGCTGCGCGAGCACGCTCAGCGGCAACAGGAAAATGACGGCGGCCAGGTATTTAATTAATATCTGGCCTCGGAAAATGTCCCGGATGCCCCGGTAACGGGGGCCGCTGGATGGATTTTTATTCATTTTACTTGTGGTAAGGCGGCAAATCGCCGTCTTTATAATGTCTCGATATATCGCTGTAAATAAAAGAGAGACGGCGGAACCGGCATAACCCTCACGCCGGTGCTATCCGGACACTGCATATCCTGCAGAGAAAAAGTGCCGCAACAGCAGATATCAGGCGGTACCCGCAGCGCGCACAGGGATGGTATGGACGCTGCTCGCAAGGCTGAGATCGCCGCGAGCACCAATTTTAAGGAGGAAGAGGTGCAGACGATTGATTTCAGCCAGGTCAATTGGTACGCGATGCGTGCGGCCGCCGCCTATCAGGCGGAGGCGGGCATTCGCCAGACCTTCCCGGCTACCACGCTGGTAACCACCACCAGCAACGACGTTCAGTTTTTTCTCGAGTGCGACACCGCCAACCGGCGGCAGATCATCAGCATTCGCGGCACCGCCAATCTCGGCAATGCGCGCGAAGATGCCGATTACGTACAATCAAGGAACACCAGACTCGGTATCTACCTGCACAGCGGCTTCGATGAGGATGCGATGCAGGTGTTCGACGCCCTGCTCCCGAGCCTGGACAAGTCACAACAGATCATTCTGACCGGCCACTCCCTCGGCGCGGCCATCTCCACCATTCTGATGATGTACCTGCACGAAGAAGGCTTCGAGCTGGGCCCGTCGATCAACTTCGGCCAGCCCAAGGTCACCAATGGCAGGGGGGTCAAAAAATACAGTGCGCTGCCGCTGCTGCGGGTGGTCGACGAAAACGATCTCGTGCCGCTGGTGCCACCCAATGACCTGATCGACGAGATCCACGGTGGTTACCAGCACCTGGGACCGGAACTGATGCTGCTGGAGGGCGAGTACTACGTCTATCAGGACGCGCATACCGCACAGCACTCCGCCATCAGCGCCTTCTGGAGAAACCTGGGACATATGAGCATCAGCGCCCACTACATGCAGCACTACCTGCACAACATCAATTCAAAGCTCGCCCAGGCGGTACAGGTTTCCTATGGCGAGCGCGCAGAACATATCGATTGCTAACTTTGACCTTGGGGGGACTCTGCTATGCGTTTCGCATACAGAATACTGGCACGGCTAAAAAGCACGGCCCAAAAAATAATAACGCTGGGCAAAAGACTATTGCTGAACCTCTGGCACTGGATCAGAGGGCTGCTCCGCGCCGCAGCCAGTCTGTGGCGGGCGCTGGGCCCGCGCTGGTTCAGGACGGGCGTCGCTGTCGTTGCAGTGGTGCTGGCCGGCTATACCGCGCTGGCCAACTACCTGGAGCCGAACCTCACTCGGGAAACCGTGTATCGCGTGCACTACCTGAATGAGGGCTGGAGCGATCAGCAGCGTCAGAGTTACTACTATACGCCCCAGGGCACCGAACTGCTCGGCATGGACTACGACTGGTTCGTAAACCTGGAACTGCCCCTGTCCCATGAATTACTGGCCAGCGAGAGCAATATGCGCGGCTGGGGCTTTGTCGTCGATCCGAACCAGCGCCCCAGCAAACTGAACCCGGGCAACCTGCCGGTTGGCCTGACCCGCCATATCGACCCGCACAGCGGCCGCGAACGCCTGGATATCGGTTGCGCCACCTGCCATACCGGCGAGCTGCACTACCAGGGCACCGCGCTGCGCGTCGACGGCGGCCAGGCGCTGCAGAGTATCCCCACCGCCAAACGTGGCGAGTTCATCACCACCCTCGGCGCCGCAGTGGCCGAAACCCTGTTCAACCCGGCGAAGTGGGACCGCTTCGCGACACGTCTCGTCGGGGACGACGAGGACAGGCGTCGCGAACTGCGGGCGCAGTTCTGGCAGTTTGCCGGCAACATGATGAAGTTCTCCACCACCGCCGGCGCCGCCAAATACTATCCGGTGGAAGAGGGCCGCGGCCGTACCGATGCCATCGGCCGTATCGGCAATGTGGTGTTCGGTTTCGATTTGCAGGAGCCCGGCAACTACAAGGTGGCCGATGCCCCCGCCAGCTATCCGTTCCTGTGGGATATCTGGCGCTTCGACTGGGTGCAGTACACCGGTTTCACCAACCAGCCGATGACCCGCAATGTCGGCGAGAGCCTCGGCGTAATGGCACCGATCAAGTTGGTGGATGCGGACGGCAACTTGCTGAGCGGCAGTGAATTCGGTGAGACAGTGGTGGACATCGACGGCATGCACTGCGTCGAGGGGCTGCTGCGCTCTCTGAAGCCGCCGAAGTGGCCGGAGCATATTCTGGGGGACATCGATATCGCCCGCGCCCGCGCCGGCAAGGCCCTGTTCGCGGATCAATGCGCCTTCTGCCACGGCCCGCATATCGCCGAGCCCTATGACTGGCAGGTGGCCGACGGCCCGGATGCGGAGTTGCCGGGCCAGATCGCGGTGAACTGGCAGTGGGATATGGCCGGCGAAGTCAGCCGCCGCGACGGTCTCGCCTACCGCGCCGACTGGCGCGAGACGATGTGGTCGCTGCCGTGGATCGCCACCGATGTGATCGGCACCGACCCCAAGCTCGCCGATAACTTTATCGACAATCGCTACGACATCAGCAAGCTGATTCCGGACGGGGAGCCGGTCAATGCCGGCTACGGCCTGCAACTGCTGCTGAACAACCTAGTGCCCAAGCTCTACCAGCAGTGGGATATCGACGGCGCCCAGCGGGTGGCCGACTTTGACGGATTGAATGTGCCGTTTCGCATCGAGAACAAGCGCGCCTACAAATCCCGGCCGCTGCACGGTGTCTGGGCCACGCCGCCGTTCCTGCACAATGGCTCGGTGCCGACGATTTACGACCTGCTGTCACCGCTGCGCGCGCGCCCACAGACTTTCTACGTGGGCAATCGCGAATACGATCCGCAGAAGCTCGGTTATGTCATCGGCCCTGCACCCGGCAGCTTTCTGATGGATACCACCATCGACGGCAACCGCAACGGCGGCCACCTGTTTACCGACGTCGACATGCCCGGCCGCATCGGCCGGCTGCTCAGTGAACGCGAACGCTTCGCCATCATCGAGTACCTGAAGGTGATGGGCAATCCCGACTTCGACGCCGCCCTCGGCGGAGACCCGCTGAACTGGGACAACTACAGCCAGGCGCCGGTCGGCGACTCGACGCAGCAGGCCTGCATCAACTCCCACCGCAGCATCGGTATCGGCGGCGACCATATGCTGGCACAGGAGAGCGCACAATGATCCGACAATTACTCACCACTTCCCTGCGTCCCCTCGTCGCCGGCCTGTGCCTGTGCACGGCGCCGGTGCTGGCCAACAGCCCGGGCGAATTGAGCGAGTTTGAGCAGATTGCGCTGGATATGGAGTTGTCACCACAGGAAATGGAGGCCATCCACCGCGCCATGGAATTAGGCCGCGAGATTTCCCGCAAGGCGGAAAAGATCAACGGCCTGCCCTACCGGCGCGACGCCCACGCCAAGGCCACCGGCTGCCTGCGCGCGACCTTTTCGGTAAACGGCGATATTCCCGCGCATTTCCAGCACAGTGTCTTTGCGCAGCCGGGGCACGAATACCAATCCTGGATCCGTTTCTCCAACGGCGACATGGTCGTACAGCCGGACAACAAGGGCGATGCCCGGGGCATGGCGATCAAGCTGATCGGTGTCGACGGCCAGAAAATCGCACCCGAGTTCGACGGCCCCAATACCCACGACTTCATCATGACCAACACACCGGCGTTCTTTAACCGGAATATTTTCGACTACGTCGACAACATGAGCCATCTGGCGAAACTGGAACGCACCAGCTGGTTCATCAGCCTGTGGCCACCGCGCTTCCGCCCCAAGCTGTTCTATCGCGCCGTGCAGACGGTGTCTTCCGAGATCGACACGCCGCTGCAGCCGCAGTATTTCTCGATGCTGCCGTACCAGCTCGGCGACACCCCGCTGAAGTTCTCCGCGCGTCCCTGCCCGGGGATGACATTCGATCTGGATATCGACCAAAACGATAAAGACTACCTGACAGAAGCCATGACCCAGCAGCTCGCCGCCGGCGGTGCCTGCTTCGATTTCATGCTGCAGGAGAAGGTGGCCGGCGCCGATATGCCGATCGACGATGCCTCGGTGATCTGGTCGGAGGAAGACTCGCCATTCATTCCGGTGGCGCGGATCAATATCCCGCCGCAGTCGTTTGCCGGTGAGGCCCAACAGGCGTTCTGCGAGAACCTGTCAATGAACCCCTGGCACGGCGTCGACGACTGGCGCCCGCTGGGCAGCCTGAACCGGGCCCGCCGCCTCGTATATCACGCGGTGTCGGAATTCCGCCATCAGCAGAACGAGGCCAGGGTGTTCGAGCCGGACAGCTGGTGCCTGGAGGGCGGTGAGGACTGCGATCTGTCCGCGGTATTCCACACCACCAAGCCCAAATGGCCGCTGCCGCGCTGCTTTGACCCACAGTACCGGCCGGCCGACGGCTCCGCACCGCCACCGCGCTGCTGGTATTAAGCGACTCTGGGTCTAGTAACAGCCGGTAGCCGCGATCACAATCTGCCGGTTGGCACTATTAGGTCCTGCTGCCGGTGGCCACCCGGCAAATATTTACCGATGAGGTTTTTTGCCGGGTGGCCGCCGGCAGCAGGGCCGATCGGAACCACTGATTCGATGGAAGTCTGATCACGACCACCGGTTTCCTACACGGAAAAGAACTGCTGAATGCCCAGCAGCACATTGGTGGTCGCCACCGAGGCCAGGATCAGCCCCATGACCCGGCTGACGATGCTGGCTCCGGCATTGCCGATCCAGCGGAAGATCCAGGTGGCGGTCAGCAGCAGCAGTAGCACTATCCCCAGCACCGCCAGCATCGCGGTGGCGGTGCGCGCCTGGTGGATCGGATCGAAGCGGTAGTTGTCGGTCAGCACCACCGCCGCCAGCATCGCACCGGGCGAGGCGATGGACGGTACCGCCAGCGGGAATATGGCCGTCTCGTGGCCCTCGTTGATGATTTCCACCTCCTGCCCCGGCTTGCCCTCGCCGAAGATCATCGTCAGCGCAAACAGGAACAGCACCACGCCCCCGGCCACCTGGAAGGCGGACAGTGGCACGCCGATGGTCTCCAGCAGGTACTGGCCGGCGAGCAGGAAGAACATCAGTATACCGGTGGCCACCAGTACCGCCAGTATGGCGATCTTGCGCTTCTGCCACTCAGCGTGACGCGCGGTAACGGCGATAAACACCGGCAGGGTGCCGACCGGATCTATCACCGCAAAGAAAAAGACAAAGCTGCTGATCCAATCGTTCAAGGGGTGCTCCGGCGCGCCGTGCTACTATCGGCTTAGCCCCTTTGACAGCGTGGCCGACGGTCACTCGTTCGGAGGGCTAACCTGCAATCGATTTTCCAGAATCAAAGTCTAGTATGACAAACCATTCTCCGACCGCGCGCCGCATCGCCAAGACCATCCTCAATGGCTTCGATGCCTATTTCGCCGACTACCAGAACATCACGCTCGGCGCCAAGGCGCGCTTCGAGACCGCCTCGTGGCAGGCGGTGCACCAGGCCAACAAGGAGCGTATCGACCTCTACAAGACCAAGGTCAACCAGGTGCTGAAACTGGTCCATTCGGTCACCAGCAAGGACACCAGCATGATGGAGCTGTGGCGCGAGGCACGCGCCACCTACGCCCAGCTGGTCGCCAATCACAGCAACTACGAGATTGCCGAGACGTTCTTCAACTCGGTGTTTTGCAGCCAGTTCCAGCACGCACACATTCACGACAGCAACCTGTTCGTCAAACCGTCGCGCACCCCGGACGACAAGCCGCTCCGGGACTACAGCATCTATATCAGCTACAGCGCCCGCGACGGACTCGAATACATGATTGAGGACATCCTCAACGACTACGGCTTCTCGGTGCCGTGGGAAAACCAGCAGCGGGATATCGAAAACATCTGCGCGGCCCTGCGCGCCTCGCCGCTGGCCGGCCTGGAGAATGAAAAGAACCTGCGCGTCGATATGCTGGAGTCGGTGTTCTACCGCAATAAGGCCGCCTACCTGGTGGGGCGCATGATGTTTGGCGGCGAGGTGATCCCGCTGATCCTGCCGTGCCTGAACAACGGCCGCGGCGGCATCTTCGTGGACACGGTGCTCTACAGCAACGATTCCGCCAGCATCATTTTCAGTTTCACCCGCTCCTATTTCATGGTGGATGCGCCGATTCCGTCGCGGTTCGTGCGCTTCCTGTCCACCATCATGCCGCTGAAGGAACGATCGGAACTGTACAACTCCATCGGCTTCCACAAGCACGGCAAGACCGAGTTCTACCGGCATATCCTCGCCCATATGAAGGTGAGCAATGACAAGTTCATCATCGCCCCGGGGATCAAGGGCATGGTCATGAGCGTATTCACGCTGCCGTCCTACCCGGTGGTGTTCAAGGTCATCAAGGACAAGTTCGACCGGCCGAAGACGGTGACCGAGGAAATAGTCCGCGAGAAATACAAGTTCGTTTCCCGCTCCGACCGCGTCGGGCGCATGGCGGACACCCAGGAATACACCAAATTCATTTTTTACCGCAACCGCTTCAGTGACGAGCTGCTGCAGGAACTGCAGGAGCTGGCACCGTCCAAGCTGGAGATCGACGACAAGTGGGTGATCATCAAGCACCTGTACGTGGAGCGACGCATGGAACCGCTGAACCTCTATCTGCAGAGCGCCAACGAAGAGGAAGTGCGCGAGGCGATGGAGGAATACGGCAATGCGATCAAGCAGCTGGCCGCCGCCAATATCTTCCCCGGCGATATGCTGCTGAAGAACTTCGGCGTGACCCGCCACGGCCGCGTGGTCTTCTACGACTACGACGAGCTGTGCCCGCTGACCGACTGCAACTTCCGCAAGATTCCCGAGCCGCAGACAGCGGAGCAGGAGCTGGCAGACAAACCCTGGTACACGGTGGACGAAGCGGATGTGTTCCCGGAGGAGTTCCGCCTGTTTTTCTCCGGCAACCCGATTGCGCGCCAGGCGTTCGAGGACCAGCACAGCGACCTGTACGACTACCGCTACTGGCAGCACCTGCAGGAGCGTATCCGCGCCGGCCACGTCGAGAGCGCCTTCCCGTACCGGCGCAAGTGGCGCTTCAAGCGTCGCTCCTCTGGCGCATCAAATAACCAATAAGCGGCTATAGTGGATAGAGGGGTCCATTAGCGCGAGGTGTGGATAGTGCGTTTTTTCGGCTTGGCGGCGACCATCAGTGCCTGCGCGCTGGTCGTGACCAGTGGCTGCGGCTACCTGCCCAGCGAGATGTCGGCGGGCAAGAAATCCACCGCCCACGCCCGCATCAAGGCCAAGCAACACACCGTCAGCTGCTCCACGCCGGCACGGGGCTTTCGCCGAGTGAAGTTTGACGACCTCTACACTTTCACCGACAACTCGGAACACCCCTTCCAGGAGGCCGCCAATACCCCGGCGCAGTACGACGTCGATGCTTATGTCTGGGGCTCCGACAACTGCATGAGAAGGGGCAAGTGCACCGGTGGCGACCACTACTGGCTGATCGGCCGCGGCCCCGGCAACGACTTCAGCACCTGGGTGGTCACGCCGCAGTTTCCGCGCATCACCATCCAGTCCAATTGCCCGAACCAGCTCAAGGTTGGCCGGAGGTACCGCTTTTCCTTCAGTCGCGGCAGTCTGGTCGGCATCAGCAGGCGCTAGGGAACCTCCTTCATCCCGAGCCACTACCCCGCCGCTTTAGATAGCGGTAGATCGCATCCTGCGCGCGGCAGCCCTTGTCGGTATTTTGGGCGATACGCGTATTACTCTGCTCGGCATCCAACACCCGCGCCTTCTCGTTATCGCTCCACTGCAGTTCCATGATTTTCTTCACCATCCGCCTGTGTTCGGCATTGGTGATCGGGAAAGTCACTTCGACACGGTGGTCGAGATTGCGCGTCATCAGGTCCGCAGAAGACATCCATACCTGCTCGTCGCCACCGTTGTGGAAAATATACACACGGGCGTGCTCGAGGAACTTGTCCACCAGGCTGATCACGCGAATGTTTTCGGACAGGCCGGGGGTCTCGCACAGCAGCGAACACATACTGCGGACGATGATCCGCACCTGCACGCCCGCGGCACTGGCGCGGTACAGACGCTCCACCACTTCGCTGTCCACCAGGTTATTGCACTTGAAAAACAGCTCGGCTCTTTTTCCGGTCTCGGCCGCGGCAATCTCGCGATCGATGGCATTGAGCAGCGCCGGGCGATTGGTATAGGGAGATACCGCGATATGCTGGTATTCGGGACGCAGGTGGGTGTACTGGATAAATTCGAACACATTGTAGACGTCCCGCCCCAATTCCTGGTCACTGGTGAGCAGACTGAAGTCACAATACACGCGCGCGGTGCTCTCATTGAAGTTGCCGGTGCCCAGGTGACTGTAGAAGCGATCCTCACCATCCTCTTTGCGCAGAATCGAAATCAGCTTGCAATGCACCTTCAATCCGGGCACGCCGTAAATGACATTGACACCCGCATCGCGCAGCTCATTGGACCAGTGAATATTGGCCAGCTCATCGAAGCGCGCCTGCAATTCCACTACCGCAATCACCTTCTTGTTGTTGCGCACCGCATTGATCAGTGCCGCAACCACGCGGGAGTTTTTTGCCACCCGGTAGAGATTGATGCGGATTTCCTTCACCTGCGGGTCCAGCGCAGCCGATATCAGCAGGTTAGTGATGCCGCGAAAGTCGTGATAGGGATAGTAATAGAGCTGGTCGCGCGTTCGCAGCAGGTTAAAGACGCTCTCATTTTCCGGCATCGTCGCCAGCGGATTCAGAGGCCGGTAACGGTGCCGGGCCGAGTCGGCCGGGAACCCCATAAAATCCTTGGAATTGTGATAGCGGCCGCCCGGCGTGAAGCTGTCGTAGCGCCCCATCTTCAGTTTTTTCTTCACCAGGCTCAGCAGCACTTCGGGCATCTGCGCATCGTAGGCCATGCGCACCGGCTCGGCCTGCTTGCGCTTCTTCAGTGACTTGGCCACGCGATCGACAATATTCTGGGTAATCTGCTCGCCCAGCTCCAGCTCCGCATCGCGACTGATCTTGAACATATAGGCCTGCGCCTTGTCGATCGGCAGCACATAACGGAACACCTCTACCAGGCAGGCGCGGATGATATTGTCGAGAACGATGTAGACCTTTTCCTGTTTGCCCTCGCGGGGCGGAATCACCACAAAGCGCGGCAGTGTTTCGGTTGGAATCTCCATCGCCGCGAAGCGCTCGGAACCGTCTTCCAGCTGCAGGTAGATCGCAAAGTAAATACTCGCTTCGTTCAGTAGCGGCATCGTATCGCGATCGTCGATAAAAAACGGCTCCAGTTCCGGCAGCACCTCGCGGTGGAAGTAGTCTTCGACGAAGGTGCGCTGACGATCGCTCAACTGGCTTTCATTAACCAGGTGAATATGCTGCTTGTCTAGATCCGCCAGCACCTTGGTATAGGCGGCGAAAGAGCGGCGCTGCAAGCGCAATACCTTCTCATTGATACTGGCCAGCAGCTCGGCGAAATGCTCCTTGCGCTTTGCTCCCTTGGCAAAAGTTGCCAGGCGCCGCACATCCGCGACGCGTACGCGAAAGAACTCGTCCAGGTTGTTGGAGAAGATTCCGAGAAAGCGTACCCGCTCGATAATGGGCACACTCTCATCCTCCACTTCCTGCAGCACACGTTCGTTAAATGAAAGCCAGCTTAGCTCTTTCGGATATACGGGCGTATTATTGGGCATGGACCGAATAGTTTAAGTCGTTCAGGAACATACAGATCGCCGCGCGATCCGAAATGGCCGAATTAAATAGTAGAGCAGTTTGCTACATTAAAATGACAGCTTTTTGACAGGGAAAATATAGTGCCAGACAGCGAACGCTACGCCGCCCTAGACCTGGGCTCGAACAGCTTCCATCTGTTACTGGCGGAGTTTCGCGACCAGCGCATGGTGCGCCTGCATACCGACCGCGCCATGGTGCGCCTGGCCGAGGGGCTGGATGCGGAGCGCAATCTCGACCCGACCATTGCCGAGCGGGCGCTGTCTGCCCTGCATCGCTTCCGGCCCGTCCTGACCAAGCTGCCCGCCGACCATATCCGTGTAGTGGGCACTAACACACTGCGTGCCGCCGCCAATGCCGATGGCTTTCTCGAGGCGGCCGAACGCATTCT
>NZ_FNQO01000010.1 GCF_900107725.1 Microbulbifer marinus
TCTTTAACAAGGTGAAACAATTTGTAGTAATACACTGCAAGGCGAGGTTGAGTACTAACAATACTCAACATCAATATTGTGTGTCTCTCAAGCACACAATCCGGCGTCCAGGGAAACCTGGATGTAAGAAGTCGTTAGTAGTCGTTTGTGTTGTATGGTCAAGCGACTAAGCGTATACGGTGGATGCCTTGGCAGCTGGAGGCGATGAAGGACGTAGGAGCCTGCGAAAAGTCTAGGGGAGCTGGCACACAAGCTTTGATCCTGGAATGTCCGAATGGGGAAACCCACCTGTTTACAGGTATCGCATACTGAATACATAGGTATGCGAGGCGAACCCGGGGAACTGAAACATCTAAGTACCCGGAGGAAAAGAAATCAACCGAGATTCCCTGAGTAGCGGCGAGCGAAAGGGGATTAGCCCTTAAGCTAATTATGTCTTAGTGGAAGGATCTGGAAAGTTCCGCGATACAGGGTGATAGCCCCGTACACGAAAAGGCATTTTTAGTGAAATCGAGTAGGTCGGGACACGTGTTATCTTGACTGAATATGGGGGGACCATCCTCCAAGGCTAAATACTCCCAGCTGACCGATAGTGAACCAGTACCGTGAGGGAAAGGCGAAAAGAACCCCGGAGAGGGGAGTGAAATAGAACCTGAAACCGTATACGTACAAGCAGTAGGAGCCCTTCGGGGTGACTGCGTACCTTTTGTATAATGGGTCAGCGACTTATTGTCTGTAGCAAGGTTAACCGCTTAGGGGAGCCGTAGAGAAATCGAGTCTTAATAGGGCGTTTAGTTGCAGGCAATAGACCCGAAACCCGGCGATCTATCCATGGGCAGGTTGAAGGTTGAGTAACATCAACTGGAGGACCGAACTCACTAATGTTGAAAAATTAGGAGATGACCTGTGGATCGGAGTGAAAGGCTAATCAAGCCGGGAGATAGCTGGTTCTCCTCGAAAGCTATTTAGGTAGCGCCTCGCGTCTCACCCTCGGGGGTAGAGCACTGTTTGGGCTAGGGGGTCATCCCGACTTACCAACCCCATGCAAACTCCGAATACCGAGGAGTGCAATCGCGGGAGACACACGGCGGGTGCTAACGTCCGTCGTGGAAAGGGAAACAACCCAGACCGCCAGCTAAGGTCCCAAATACCAGTTAAGTGGGAAACGATGTGGGAAGGCCCAGACAGCTAGGAGGTTGGCTTAGAAGCAGCCATCCTTTAAAGAAAGCGTAATAGCTCACTAGTCGAGTCGGCCTGCGCGGAAGATATACCGGGGCTAAACTGGTAACCGAAGCTGCGGATGCCTTCGGGCATGGTAGAGGAGCGTTCTGTAAGCCGTTGAAGGTGAACCGGGAGGTTTGCTGGAGGTATCAGAAGTGCGAATGCTGACATGAGTAACGATAAGGGGGGTGAAAAACCTCCCCGCCGGAAGACCAAGGGTTCCTGTCCAACGCTAATCGGGACAGGGTTAGTCGGCCCCTAAGGCGAGGGCGAAAGCCGTAGTCGATGGGAAACAGGTTAACATTCCTGTACTTGCAATTGCTGCGATGGAGTGACGGAGAAGGCTAGGCCAGCATGGCGATTGGTTGTCCATGTTTAAGGTTGTAGGCTGGGGACTTAGGCAAATCCGGGTCCCTAAGGCTGAGAGCTGATGACGAGCCCTTTTTTGGGCGAAGTGGTTGATGCCCTGCTTCCAGGAAAAACTTCTAAGCTTCAGGCAATTGCGAACCGTACTCGAAACCGACACAGGTGGTCAGGTAGAGAATACCAAGGCGCTTGAGAGAACTCTGGTGAAGGAACTAGGCAAAATGGTACCGTAACTTCGGGAGAAGGTACGCCGGTTTTGGTGATGGGACTTGCTCCCTAAGCTGAGGCCGGTCGAAGTGACCAGGTGGCTGCGACTGTTTATTAAAAACATAGCACTCTGCAAACACGTAAGTGGACGTATAGGGTGTGACGCCTGCCCGGTGCCGGAAGGTTAATTGATGGGGTTAGCTTCGGCGAAGCTCTTGATCGAAGCCCCGGTAAACGGCGGCCGTAACTATAACGGTCCTAAGGTAGCGAAATTCCTTGTCGGGTAAGTTCCGACCTGCACGAATGGCGTAACGATGGCCACGCTGTCTCCACCAGAGACTCAGTGAAATTGAAATCGCTGTTAAGATGCAGTGTACCCGCGGCTAGACGGAAAGACCCCGTGAACCTTTACTACAGCTTTGCACTGAACTTTGAGCCTACTTGTGTAGGATAGGTGGGAGGCTTTGAAGCAGGAACGCTAGTTCCTGTGGAGCCGTCCTTGAAATACCACCCTGGTATGTTTGAGGTTCTAACCCAGGTCCGTAATCCGGATCGGGGACAGTGTATGGTGGGTAGTTTGACTGGGGCGGTCTCCTCCCAAAGAGTAACGGAGGAGTACGAAGGTGCACTCAGCATGGTCGGAAATCATGCAATGAGCATAATGGTATAAGTGCGCTTGACTGCGAGACAGACATGTCGAGCAGGTACGAAAGTAGGTCATAGTGATCCGGTGGTTCTGTATGGAAGGGCCATCGCTCAACGGATAAAAGGTACTCCGGGGATAACAGGCTGATACCGCCCAAGAGTTCACATCGACGGCGGTGTTTGGCACCTCGATGTCGGCTCATCACATCCTGGGGCTGAAGCCGGTCCCAAGGGTATGGCTGTTCGCCATTTAAAGTGGTACGCGAGCTGGGTTTAGAACGTCGTGAGACAGTTCGGTCCCTATCTGCCGTGGGCGTTGGAGATTTGAGAAGAGTTGCTCCTAGTACGAGAGGACCGGAGTGAACGAACCTCTGGTGTTCGGGTTGTCACGCCAGTGGCATTGCCCGGTAGCTATGTTCGGACGGGATAACCGCTGAAAGCATCTAAGCGGGAAGCCTCCTTCAAGATGAGATCTCCCTGGGACTTCGAGTCCCCTGAAGGGCCGTGGAAGACTACCACGTTGATAGGCTGGGTGTGGAAGCGTTGTGAGGCGTTGAGCTAACCAGTACTAATTGCCCGTGCGGCTTGACCATACAACAGAGATGGTTACTAACGATTCGGATTGTGAATTGCACAACCGAGAGACGCGCAAGACTTGCGGTGTATTACTACAGATTGTTTTACCGA
>NZ_FNQO01000007.1 GCF_900107725.1 Microbulbifer marinus
CAGTTTAAAGAGTCGCCTTTCATAAGAACCGGAATATGGTCCCTAATCAGGCTTAAGTCTTGCTCGGAATTAAAACGTAATTCATTGACATGAGTTACTTACTTCCGATAAATCGTTTTCTGGCCGAAGCCAGATGTATCGATTCATCGCCCCGTAAGCACCCACACATATTGCTTGATCGAATTTTTAAACAACTCAGTTGAGCGCTAGGCCCTAACTGCGGGACGCGTATTCTACACATCCGGGCTGCTGAAGCAAGTGCTTTTTTGCAGCTTTTTTCGAGGTTTTCGCAGCGGCTCGAGAGCCTCTTTCCAACCTCGCGAAACCGCTTCCGGTTCCGCTTGAAGTGGCGCGCATTATAGCGACCTCTTCGACCCTGACAAGCTCTTTTTCAGAACTTTTTCGCCACCAAAAAACACTGTAAATATAGGGTTTTTGGAGCGGCGAATCCGTTGCCGGCTTCGCTCAAGGTGGCGCGCATTATAGCGAGCTCTTCTGTCCCCGCAAGCACTTTCTCAACTATTTTTGAGAGCCGCTTTCGAGGCAGTTTGCAGAGCATTTTTTCAGCTCCGCGACCCTAGGCAACAGTGCCGAGAGTCAAAAAAAACACCCTCTCAAGAGAGGGTGTTTCTTAGATGGCGGTGAGAGAGGGATTAGCTTCGCCCGGCTCGCTGGTCTACGGTGCTGCGCACCTTCGACTCGAACCAGCGGGTTCTCACCCTCTCCGACCCTTCCAAATCAAAAGGCCCTGCCAGCAGGGCCTTTTGATTTTGTATGGCGGTGAGAGAGGGATTCGAACCCTCGATGAGTGTTAACCCATACGCCCTTAGCAGGGGCGCGCCTTCAGCCACTCGGCCATCTCACCTTGTAATCTTTTGCCCTGCACCGGACTCCGGTTCCCCAGGGCGACCTCTCTGCGAGGCCTTCTGTCAGCCGCCATCTCACTGAGTGGTGACCGCTGAAAGTGGACGGCATCATACCAACGGCGAGACAAAAATCAATGGGGAATCAATAACTTTTTGACACCCAAAGGCCGATCGGTCACTAATTGAACAACTGGCAAATGGCGGTCGAGACTACCGTTGGCTGGAGCAAACATCGACGGCCTTTCGGCACCAACAAAAAAGGCCGGGAGCCCCGGCCTTTTTCCATCGCACAGCGCGTTTACTCGTTGCCACCCTCCTCGGAGGATTGCTTTTCGCGCTGAATACGCTGGTAGATCTCTTCACGGTGCACGGCGACCTCTTTAGGTGCATTTACACCAATGCGCACCTGATTGCCCTTCACCCCCAGCACGGTAACCGTCACATTGTCACCAACCATCAGCGTTTCGCCAATCCGGCGGGTTAAAATCAACATTACCTACTTCTCCTTGATCATCCTGTGATAGAGCGCAGCGGGATGCTCCCTGGAGCTGCGCTTATGGTCATCATAACCGGACGGCGGCGCAAAAGGTCGAAAACAGCCCATCACCTTATTCAGTATTGACCAGTCGATCAAAATCTCAACAGGTTGGACTCTACGCCAAATGACCAAATTGCTATGGAAGGGTCGCGGCCGCCTTCACTCTGGTTATAGCTTCTCGCTCGCGTCCCTCGGTTCCGACAGCTCAAATTCGCTGTGCAATGCCCGCACCGCCAGCTCAAGATAGCGCTCATCGATAATCACCGAGATCTTGATCTCAGAAGTGGTGATCATCTGAATGTTGATATTGTCTTCACCCAGGGCACTGAACATACGGCTCGCGACGTTGGCGTGTGAGCGCATCCCCACACCGACGATGGAAACCTTGGCGATCTTGTCGTCGGTGACCACTTCTCTCGCACCCAGCTCTGACGCGACCCGCTCGAGCACTTCTCGCGCTTTGCTGAGGTCATTCCTGTGTACCGTGAAAGTGAAGTCCGTAGTGCCATCGACAGAACTGATGTTCTGGACGATCACATCCACCTCGATATTCTCGGCTCCTACAGGAGCCAGGATGCGGCAGGCCACGCCGGGAGTATCCGGCACACCGCGAATTGTCAGCTTGGCTTCGTCGCGGTTAAAAGCTATGCCGGAAACGACTGGCTGTTCCATCTCGTTGTCTTCCTCATCCAGACTGATCAGTGTGCCCTCACCCTCTTCAAAGGTGGAGAGGACACGCAGGGGTACTTTGTATTTGCCGGCGAATTCCACCGCCCGGATCTGCAGCACCTTCGATCCGAGGCTGGCCATCTCCAGCATTTCTTCAAAGGTGATCCGATCCAGTCGACGCGCGCTGTCAACGACGCGCGGATCGGTGGTATAGACGCCGTCCACATCGGTATAGATCTGGCATTCGGTGGCATCCAGCGCTGCCGCCAGCGCCACACCGGTGGTATCGGAGCCGCCGCGGCCGAGAGTCGTGATATTGCCCTCTTCATCGACACCCTGGAAACCGGCCACTACGATCACCTTGCCGGCATCCAGGTCCCGGCGCATGCGCTCGACGTCGATACGCTGAATACGGGCCTTGGTGTGGGCATTGTCGGTGAGAATCTTGACCTGCCCCCCGGTGTAGGAACAGGCGTCATAGCCGCGTTTTTTCAGCGCCATGCTGAGCAGCGCAATGGTGACCTGCTCGCCGGTGGAGACCAGCACATCCAGCTCCCGCGGATCCGGTTTTTCCTGGATCTGGTAAGCGAGATCGATAAGACGGTTGGTCTCGCCGCTCATTGCGGAGAGCACCACCACCATCTCGTGACCCTTGGCGCGAAACGCGGCCACCTTATCGGCGACTGCCTCGATGCGCTCGATCGAGCCCACCGAAGTACCACCGTATTTCTGCACGAACAAACTCATAGGTTCCAGTCTTTCCTTACCACTGCCGTGTATTGCGCTCGCAGTACCAATTCGCGCAAGCCGCGCACTAAATCACCAAATATCGGCGAAATCAACTTGATATTTGGCAGATGGTGCCAATTTGGCCGAAATTAACTAGTTCAGGTGTTCTTCCACCCAGCCCGGCACTTCTTTCAGCATGGCCGGCAGTGCAGCGACATCGGTACCGCCGCCCTGGGCCATGTCCGGACGGCCGCCGCCCTTGCCGCCGAGCTTGGCCGCCGCAAACCGCATCAGGTCACCCGCGGACACGCGACCGGTCAGATCCTTGGTCACTGCGGCGACCAGCGCCACCTTGTCGTCCCCGGGCGCGGCCAGCAGGACCACGCCACTGCCGAGCTTGTTCTTCATCTGGTCGGCCAGGTCGCGCAGGGACTTGGGATCGGCGCCTTCGATGGACACCGCCAGCAGTTTCAGCCCGGCCACTTCCACCGCCTGACTGGAGAGATCGCCACCGGCACCACTGGCCAGCTTGGTCTTCAGTTGCGCGATTTCTTTTTCCAGCCTGCGATTGTTGGTCAGCAACTGCTCGACCTTGTCGGCCAGGTTATCGGGGCGCGCCTTGAGCAGAGTGGCCACATGCTCCAGTCGCTGCTGAGCCTGGTCGAACAATGCCAGCGCGTGGGCGCCGGTTACCGCTTCGATACGGCGCTGGCCGGAAGCGATACCGCTTTCACCGACAATGCGCAGCAGGCCGATATCACCGGTGCGCTTGACATGGGTACCACCACAGAGCTCTACCGAGAAGGCACTGCCGTCATCGATTTCACCCATGGATAGCACGCGCACTGTATCGCCGTACTTCTCGCCGAACAGCGCCATGGCGCCCTTCTGCTTGGCGGTTTCAATATCGGTTTCCTCGGTGTGCACCGGCGTGTTGGCACGGATCTGCGCATTTACCAGTGCTTCGATGGCATGCAGCTGCTTGGTCGTCACCGCTTCCGGGTGAGAGAAGTCAAAGCGCAGCCGCTCGGAATCCACCAGGGAGCCCTTCTGCGTCACATGCTCACCGAGCACCTTGCGCAGCGCCGCGTGCAGCAGGTGGGTCGCGGAGTGATTGAGCGCGGTGGACTGGCGCACATCGGCGGACACGTCTGCAGTCACCGCATCGCCTACGGCAATTGCACCCTGCAATACCTTGCCGACGTGCAGGTGATGGGCGCCCTGCTTGGTGCAGTCGCTCACTTCAAACCGGTTGGAGCCGGCACTCAGGTAGCCACTGTCGCCAACCTGGCCCCCGGACTCCGCATAAAACGGGGTGCGATCCAGGACCACGGCGCCCTCGTCGCCCTCTTCCAGGCGCTCAACCTGTTCGCCGTCTTTGACGATGGCGACGACCCGTCCATCGGCCTCGGTCGTCTCATAGCCTAGGAACTCGGTCGCGCCTTCCAGATCCAGGGTACCGGTGTAATCCTGCTTGAATTTACCCGCGGCGCGCGCACGCTGCCGCTGCGCTTCCATCGCCTGTTCATAACCGGCCATATCCAGGGTCAAGCCGCGCTCGCGGGCGATATCCTGGGTGAGGTCGGTGGGGAAGCCGTAGGTGTCGTGCAAGGTGAATACCAGCTCACCGGGAATCTCACTGCCCTCGAGTGAAGACAGCGCCTCCTCCAGCAGTGCCATGCCCTTGTCCAGGGTCTTGGCGAACTGCTCTTCCTCCTTGCGCAGCGCATTTTCGATAATCTGCTGCTTCTCGCGCAGCTCGGGGTAGGCATCGCCCATCTGCTCCGCCAGCGCCTCGACCAGCCTGTAGAAGAAGATGTCCTTGTGGCCCAGCTTATGGCCGTGGCGCACCGCGCGGCGGATGATGCGGCGCAGCACGAAACCGCGCCCCTCGTTGGAGGGCATAACGCCGTCGGCGATCAGGAAGGAGCAGGAACGGATATGGTCGGCGATCACCCGCAGAGACTTCTCTTCCAGGTCGTCACAGCCGACGGTCTCAGCGGCGGATTTCAGCAGCGCCTGGAACAGGTCGATCTCGTAGTTGGAGTGCACGCCCTGCATAACGGCAGCGATACGCTCCAGCCCCATGCCGGTGTCCACCGAGGGCTTGGGCAGTGGGTACAGCTCACCGTCGGCGGTGCGCTCGAACTGCATGAATACCAGGTTCCAGATCTCGATGTAGCGGTCGAGGTCGTCGTTGTCCGACCCGGGCGGGCCGCCGGGTACATCGGCGCCATGGTCATAGAAGATCTCGGAACTGGGTCCGCAGGGGCCGGTGTCGCCCATCTGCCAGAAGTTGTCCTCGTCGAGGCGCGAAAAGCGCTCGGCGCTGACGCCCACTTCCTTCAGCCAGATATCCGCGGCTTCATCATCGCTGATATGAACGGTCACCCACAGGCGCTCTTCCGGCAGGTTCAGTACCTTGGTCAGGAACTCCCAGGCGAACTGGATGGCCTCACGCTTGAAGTAGTCGCCGAAGCTGAAATTGCCCAGCATCTCGAAGAAGGTGTGGTGACGCGCGGTATAGCCGACGTTCTCCAGGTCATTGTGCTTGCCACCGGCGCGCACGCAGCGCTGCGAGCTGACCGCGCGGGAATAGGGGCGCTGCTCCTGGCCGAGAAAGGTGTCCTTGAACTGCACCATGCCGGCATTGGTGAACAACAGGGTCGGGTCATTGCCCGGCACCAGGGAGCTGGAGGGCACAATGGTGTGGCCCTGCTCGGCAAAGTAATTCAGAAAGGCGTCGCGAATCTGTGCGCTTTTCATCCGGCGTAATTCCACTTCGTTAATTGAGATTGGTTCGGTCGGCATCGCCAGGGCGATGCTTCGGCAATTCGGTTATTCGGCCAGCCCCTGTTCCGGCATCTTCTTCTGCGCCAGCAGGTGAATGTGCAGATGAAATACCGTCTGGCCCGCGCTGCGGCCGTTATTGACCACCAGGCGATAGCCCTCCAGGCCCAGCTTTCTGCCCAGCTCCGCCGCCACCCACAGCAGGTGCCCCAGCAGTGGCTTGTCACCGGCCTCTGCATCGGCCAGATTGGTCAGCGGTTTGCGCGGGATAATCAGCAGGTGGGTCGGAGCCTGTGGCGAGCGGTCCCTGATGACGATGCACTGATCGTCCTCGAAGACACGCTCGACGGGAATTTCTCCGGAGATGATTCGGCTGAAGACGCTGGGCTCGGTCATCGGACTACTTTTTTTCCAGCTTTTCCTCGGCGGTCAGCTGACGCGCCTCGGATTCGAGCATCACCGGAATACCGTCGCGCACCGGGTAGGCCAGGCCGCTGGCCTTACATACCAGTTCCTGGGTGTCCTCGCGGTACTCCAGTGGCGCCTTGCTCACCGGACACACCAACAGACTCAGCAACTTTTTATCCATGTTCCACCCCACAAAACGGCCGCAGCCCTGTGCCCGCAGCTCAAAAATGACCGCGTATAGTACAACGGTTGATGGGGTTTTTCACCGTATCCGCAGCAGCTTCTGCGGCTCCGGGCCGCCGCACTCAGGTGAGCGCGGCGGCCACCGGTGTCGGCAACAGGGAATGGAGGTGCTGCAACAGCAGTTCGCGGGCGCGCACGCCCTCCTCAACTTCGTTGAATACCTCGTGGTAGGCGCCCGGGAAGACATGCAACTGCTTGGCCCGACTGCCGAGGCGGTCAAACCAGGCACGACTGGTGGCCACATCCACCAGACGGTCGCCCTCCGGCAACAGCATCAGGCAGGGTTCGGTGATCTGCGATAGGCGCGGGTAGAGGAATTCCCGCTCGCGCAAAAACGTGCTGAACCACTGTAGCGACACCCGGTCGTGCACCAGCTCATCAGCCTGATAAGCCGCGATTACGGCTTCATCGCGACATATCCCGCGAATATCGAGTCGATTCGGCAGAGCCAGGCTCGGCAACAGCTTCACCAGCCGCTGCAGCAGCCACAGCTCCAGGCCGCCGGGCTCGGTGGCGCCGCGAAAGCCGGGGGCCGACAATACCAGGCTGTCGATACCGCCATGCCGGACGGCGCAGCCAGTGGCGATGACGCCACCCATACTATGTCCCAGCAGGTGCAGGCCGCAGCCCGGGTTGTCCTGTTTTACCAGGCGGATAAAGTTGTGCAGGTCTGCGCTGTAATGGGCGAAGTCGTCGATATGGCCCCGCTTGCCGTCCGACAGTCCGTGGCCATAGTGATCCAACGCATAGACACTGTATCCCGAACGGTTCAGATCGCGTGCCAGCTGACGATAGCGACCGCTGTGCTCGCCGAGGCCGTGGGAAATCACCACGACACCGAGCGCCCTTTCCACCCACCAGCGCCGGAAGTGCAGGCGGTTCCCGCGTGTGACAAATTCCATCGCTTTCTCCGATCAAGTGCTTGTTATTCTTACCAACCGAATTCGCGTTATTCGCGCTCCATGCTCTCCTTGTAATCGCCCAGCATCGCCAGGTGATTCAGCCGCGCGCGCTTGAGGAGCGCTTGCTGCAAGGCCGGGCGATTCTCGGACTTACCCTGCCAGGCCTTCAGCGCCGGCTCCTGCAGGGCGCGGCCATAGGAGAAGCTCAGCTGCCACGGTGCCTGCCACAACTGGTTGAGCGCATTCAGGTTGGCGGTGGCCTCCTCCGGCCCCTGCCCGCCAGACAGGAAGTTGATACTCGGCACCGCCGCCGGCACGGCGCGGCGCAGGCTGCGCATGGTGTATTCCGCCACTTGCTCCGGCGGCGCCGGGTCGCGATCCTTGCCCGGCGTCACCATGCTCGGCTTCAGCAACATCTGCTCCAGCACGACACCATGCCGGTGCAGCGCGTGGAAGACTTCGTGCCATACCTGCTCGTTGACTTCGGCACTGCGCTCGATGCTGTGATCGCCGTCCATCAATACCTCGGGTTCCACGATGGGCACGACGCCGTGGGACTGACAGACCGCCGCGTAGCGCGCCAGCATTTCGGCGTTGGCGGTCAGACCGAGTCGCGTCGGGTTATCGGGGCTGATCGGATAGACTTCGCGCCACTTGGCGAAACGCGCCCCCTGCTCCTTGTAGCCCGCCAGTCGCTCGGCGAGCCCGTCCAGGCCGTAGGTGATCATGTCGCCGCTGGCGCCGGGCAACGGCCCCTTGCCCTTATCCACCTTGATACCGGGAACTATCTTTTGCGCCGCCGCCAGCTCGGGCAGCGGTGTGCCTGCGTCATCGACCTGGCCAAGTGTCTCCTCGAACAGGATGACACCACTGACATACTCGCCCAGCCCCTCGGCGGACAACAGCGCGGCGCGGTAGAAACGCCGGTTTTCCTCGGTGGACTCAACGCCGATCGAATCGAACCGCTTGGCGATGGTGCCGCTGCTCTCGTCAGCGGCCAGGATGCCCCGCCGGCCATCCACCATATCGGCGATAGTCTGTTGCAGCTCTTCGTTAACGGACATGTTATTCACCTCCTTTGCTTAGAGGATAGGTCGTCCCACGGATAGGCCGCCCCACGGATGGCCGCCCCCTTAAAACGCCCGACAGGCAGTCACCGCCCTGCGCCAGCCACTGAGCAATTCCTCCCGTTTCTCCGCGGACATCTGCGGCAGGAAATCCCGCTCTATCTCCAGCAGGCTCTCGGGTAAATCACCCGGAGACCAGATACCGGCACCGATACCGGCCAGTAACGCCGCGCCGACGGCCGTGGATTCAATTTGCCTGGGCCGCTCCACACGCAGCGCGGAGATATCGGCCTGGAACTGCATCAGGAAATTATTGGCGCTGGCACCACCATCGACGCGCATATGGCTGATCGACAGCCCCAGCGCCTCACTCATCAGCTGTGCCAGCTCGTCGCTCTGGTAGGCGATGGACTCCAGCGTGGCGCGCACCAACTCCGCGCGGCCGGCACCGCGGCTCAGGCCACAAATAGTCCCGCGCGCGGATGGATCCCAGTGCGGCGCGCCGAGGCCGCTGAACGCGGGCACCAGATAGACACCGCGGGTACTCGGCACGCTCTGCGCGATCATTTCCGTCTCCGCTGCCTGCTGGATCAGCCCCATCTCGTCGCGCAACCACTGCACCGCGGAACCTCCGGTGAAGACCGCCCCCTCGACCGCATAGGCGGGAGCGCCGCTGGTATCACAGGCGATGGTCGCCAGCAGCCCCCGGGGCAATTGCGGTCGCTCGGCACCAGCATAGGCCAACATAAAGCAGCCGGTACCATAGGTATTCTTGATATCCCCGGGACGGGTACAGCCCTGGCCGAACAGCGATGCCTGCTGGTCGCCGGCCACACCGCAGATAGGCGCCGTCGCGCCGAGGAATGCCGCCGGATCCGTGTCGGCGAAGTGGCCGGCGGACGGCATGATTTCCGGCAGCAGCGACTCCGGGCAGCCAAACAACTCCAGCAGCTCGGGATCCCAACCGCGCTGCTCCAGGTTGTACAACAGCGTGCGGCTGGCATTGGTGTGATCGGTGAGATGGGCGCGACCGCCGCTCATATTCCAGATCAGCCAGCTGTCCACGGTACCGAAACACAGCTCGCCGGCACGGGCGCGGTCCAGCAGTTCCGGGCGATCGCGAAACAGCCACTGCAATTTGCTGGCGGAGAAATAGGCATCCAGCACCAGACCGGTCCGCTCGCGCAGCCAGTCGCCCTGACCGGCGCGGGCCAGTTCAGTACAGATATCCGCCGAGCGGCGACACTGCCAGACAATGGCCGGGCACACTGGCTCGCCGGTCTTGCGGTCCCACAGGATGGTGGTCTCCCGCTGGTTGGTGATGCCGATCGCGGTCAGGTCGGTCGCGCTGATGCCGGCGCGCTCCAGCGCCGCGGCGCAGACGCGCAGCGTGACCTGCCAGATCTCATCGGCCTGCTGTTCGACCCAACCGGGCCGGGGATAGTAGTTCGGAAGTTCGGAGTAGCTGCGGCCGATCAGGGCGCCGCTGGTATCGAAGACAAAGGCGGTGGTGCCGGTGGTGCCCTGGTCGATGGACAGGATCATAGGACGTCTCGCGCTTATTATTTTTGCTCTCATCATCCGCGGGAGGGCCCCTGCCGCAATCGAGTGCGCACTGCTCCGATCGCTGCCGGCCGCTCCTACAGGTCAGAGTATAAGTCGGATTCGTCTGCGTCCAGCGCCCAGTTGATGGCATCGGCGGGAAAACCGCGGTAAGCGAGATAGCGGCTCCGCCGCGCACGCTCCTTCAGCTGCCGCTCACGCGGCAGGGCGGCGCTGACCGGCGAGCGGAACTTGCGCTGCAACTGCTCGGCGGCGAGCGCAAACCAGTCGGCCTCGACCTGCTCCAGCGCAGCGGCGATCAGCTGATTGTCGATGCCGCGCTGTTGCAGCTCGCGGCGGACGCGCAGCGGCCCTTGGCCGCGCTGCACCCGCGAGCGGGCGAAGACCTCGGCGAAACGCTGGTCGGACTGGTAGTTGAGTTCGCGCAGGCGCTCGAAAAGCGCGTCGAAGTCGGCGTTGGGGAATTTGTCCGCGAGCTTCCGCCTCAGTTCGAGGCGCGAGTGCTCGCGACGGGTAAGCAGCTCAAGCGCCGCGCCAAACAGCGCCTGAGCATTCTCGGTCGCGGGGGAACTGTCAGAAAAAGACACTTATCCTTCCGGGCCTGTTATTCCGGTATTGCTCTACCGGGCTTACTCTTCCGGGGATTCCAGGGCCGCTTCAGGCTTGGCCGGCACCAGATCGCCCAGCAGCTGCGCGCGCAGTTGCCCCTCGATCTCGTCGCGGATCTCCTGGTTTTCCTTCAGGAACTTGACCGCATTGGCCTTACCCTGGCCGATCTTGTCGCCCTTGTAGCTGTACCAGGCGCCGGCCTTGTCGATCAGGCCCAGCTTGACGCCGTAGTCGATGATCTCGCCGAGCAGATTGATACCCTGGCCGTACATGATCTGGAACTCGGTCTGCTTGAACGGCGGCGCCACCTTGTTCTTGACCACTTTCACGCGGGTCTCGTTGCCCACCACTTCATCGCCCTCTTTGACCGAGCCGATACGGCGGATATCCAGACGCACGGAGGAGTAGAACTTGAGTGCATTGCCGCCGGTGGTGGTCTCCGGGGAACCGAACATCACGCCGATTTTCATGCGGATCTGGTTAATGAACACACACAGGGTGTTGGTGTTCTTGATGTTACCGGTCAGCTTGCGCAGCGCCTGGGACATCAGGCGTGCCTGCAGGCCCACGTGGGAGTCACCCATCTCGCCCTCGATCTCGGCACGCGGAGTCAGTGCGGCCACCGAGTCGACCACGAGCACATCCACGGCACCGGAACGTACCAGCATGTCGGCCACTTCCAGTGCCTGCTCACCGGTGTCCGGCTGGGACACGATCAGTTCATCCACATTCACGCCCAGCTTTTCCGCGTAGATCGGGTCCAGCGCGTGCTCGGCGTCGACGAAGGCACAGGTGCCGCCCTTGCGCTGGGCTTCGGCAATCACCTGCAGGGTCAGGGTGGTTTTACCAGAGGATTCCGGGCCGTAGATCTCGACGATACGGCCGCGCGGCAGGCCGCCGATACCGAGTGCCACATCAAGGCCCAGGGAGCCGGTGGAGATCGCGGGAATACGCTCGCGCTCCTTGTCCCCCATACGCATGACGGTACCTTTACCGAACTGGCGCTCGATCTGTGACAGCGCCGCCTGCAGTGCCTTGTCTTTGTTGGAATCCATGACCCTTCCCGTGTATTTGAATGTTGTTAGTTGCGGGCAAGCTTAACGAAGGATTACTGTATAAGCAACCAGTAATCGGCTATGCCGGATGTGCCTGCACCAGCGCCAGCATCCCCCGCAGCGCCTCGGCTATCGTCTGCGCCTGCACCCGGGCGCGATCGCCGGAAAAATGGAAACATTTCGCGTCGATATCCACCGGTTCCTGCCCCTCGGCGTGGGCCCAGGCGATCCACACGGTGCCCACCGGCTTCTCGTCACTGCCCCCTTCGGGGCCCGCGATACCGCTGACCGCCACCGCCACATTGGCGTCCATCAGCGCCAGTGCACCGCTGGCCATCTGCCTGGCCACCTGTTCGCTCACGGCGCCGAAGGTTTCCAGATCCTCCGCGCACACCGACAGCAGGTCGCACTTGATGCGATTGGCATAGCTGACCACCGCCCCTTCAAACCAGTTGGAAGCCCCTGCCACCGCAGTGATCGCCGCGGCAATGCCGCCCCCGGTGCAGGACTCGGCCGTAGTACAGAACCAATTCCGCTTCTGCAATTCCTCGCCGAGCGACTGCGCCAGCGCGGGTACATCCAGTTCACCACCCATCTACCTGCCTCCGTCAAAGCGAATGGCAAGGATAGCGCCTTCGGCAGAGGTCGGGCAAAGCCGCCCGGCCACTGGGCCGCAATGCTGTTGAGGCGCTCCCAGCCAGGAGCACAGATAATCACTGAAAATAATGACGCATCACCCTAATAAATTACAGAAATACCAATACAGGCCTTATTCTCGCCTTCATCAGGGGTTCTCCGACCAGGTCCATAGACCAGCAATGGCTGCCTGACACCGGTTCGGAGCCCCACCTTGAATTGCAAATTAAGGAGCCAGGCCATGAGAGAAGCTGTCATCGTATCCACCGCGCGTACCGGTATGGGCAAAGCGTTTCGTGGATCTCTCAACAACACCAAGTCCCCGACCATGCTCGGCCACTGTATCAAACACGCCGTTGCTCGTGCCGGCGTCGACGGTGCCGAGATCGATGACGCGGTGATGGGCTCCGTGCTCTGCGCCGGCACCGCCGGCATGAACGTCGCTCGCAATGCAGTCATTGCCGCCGGCCTGCCGAATACCGTTTCCGCCCAGACCATCGACCGCCAGTGCTCGTCCGGCCTGATGGCCATCGGTATGGCGGCCAAGCAGATCATCGTCGACCAGCAAAACATCGTGTTGGCCGGTGGCCAGGAAAACATCACCGCGGTGCAACCGGACTACTTCAAGTGGGTGGGCGAAGCCAGCGATGAAAACGTGATCCGTCAAGAAAAGCACGCCTATATGCCGATGCTGATGACGGCGGAAAATGTCGCCAAGGCCTACAACATCAGCCGTGAAGCCCAGGACGAATTTGCACTGCTGTCACAACAGCGCACCGCGGCGGCACAGCAGGCCGGCAAGTTCGACGACGAAATTGTCCCGTTCACCACCACCATGGCGGTGCAGGACCGCGAGACCAAAGAGGTCTCCTATCGCGAGGTCACCCTCGATCGCGATGAGGGCAACCGCCCGTCCACCACACTGGAAAGCCTGCAGAGCCTGAATCCGGTGATCGACGGCGGCGTGATTACCGCCGGCAACGCCAGCCAGCTGTCAGACGGCGCCTCCGCCTGCGTGGTCATGGAGCGCAAGCTGGCCGAGCAGCGCGGCCTCGAGCCGCTGGGCATCTACCGCGGTATCGCCGTGGCCGGCAATGCCCCCGAGGAGATGGGTATCGCACCGATCTACGCGATTCCGAAGCTGCTCAAGCAGCACGGCCTGCGCATCAACGACATCGGCCTGTGGGAGCTGAACGAAGCCTTCGCGGTACAGGCGCTGTACTGCCGCGACCACCTCGGCATCGATCCGGAAATCTACAATGTCAACGGCGGCGGCATCTCCGTCGGCCACCCCTACGGCATGACGGGTTCACGTCTCGTCGGCCACGCGCTAATCGAGGGCAAGCGCCGCGGCGCCAAATTCGTGGTGGTCAGTATGTGTATTGGCGGCGGCATGGGTGCGGCCGGCCTGTTCGAGGTCGCCTGACGGCGCCTCTCACTAGGTTAATCGAACGGCGGGGCTTCCCATGGCAGAGCTTTACCTTGTCCGGCACGGGCAGGCCTCGTTCGGCAGCCCCAACTACGATCAGCTGTCGGAACTGGGCTTTCAGCAGTGTCGCTGGCTCGGGGAGTATTTCCGGCAGCGCGATATCACTTTCGACCGTGTTATCTGCGGCGAGATGGTGCGTCATCACCAGACCGCCGAGACAATCTGCGCGGCGCTCGAGCAGCCGCCGCAGCTCGAAACCCACGTCGGTTTCAACGAGTTCGACTTCAAGGCGCTGCTGCAACGCTTTGGTGACGCCCACCCGGATCAGGCGGTCGATGACTGGGGTGACCTGCGGCAGGTCTATCGCTGCCTGCGCGCGGCGATGCTGGCCTGGGCCGAGGATCGCCTGCCGCCCTGCGACTCGCAGGAGAGCTGGCACGAGTTCCGGCAACGGGTCGCCGAAGCGCTCGACTTCGCCCGCCGGGGCGGTCGCACGCTGGTCTCAACTTCGGGCGGCGCCATCAGCATGGCGCTCAGCCAACTGATGGGGTTCGGTGCCGAAACGCTCGTCAACCTCAACATGCAGAGCCGCAATGCGGCGATCACGCACTGTTTTTATACCGCAAGCGAAACTTATGTGACCGGCTTCAATCAGGTTCCGCATCTGGACACACCGGAGCGCCTGCAGTCGATCACGCACAGTTAAACCGACCCTTTGAGGAGCTCGTGATGGATTTTGATTTTTCCCCAAAAGTACAAGAGCTGCGCCAACGTCTGCTGGATTTCATGGATGAGAACATCTACCCCAACGAAGCGCTGTGGGATCAGCAGGTTGCGGAGGGCGATCGCTGGGAGCCGCCGGCGCTGCTGGCCGAACTGAAAGAAAAAGCCAAGGCCGCCGGCCTGTGGAACCTGTTTCTGCCGCAGAGTTACGGCAAGTTCAGCCCCGGCCTGACCAACCTCGAGTACGCGCCGCTGGCCGAAATCATGGGTCGGGTCTACTGGGCTTCCGAAGTCTTCAACTGTAACGCGCCGGACACCGGCAATATGGAAGTACTGGCCAAGTACGGCAACGAGGAACAGCAGCAACAGTGGCTGACGCCGCTGTTGAACGGCGAAATCCGTTCCGCCTTTGCAATGACCGAGCCGGAACTGGCGTCCTCCGACGCCACCAACGTCGCCACCTCGATCGTGCGCGACGGCGATGACTATGTAATCAACGGTCGCAAGTGGTACATCTCCGGAGCCTGCAATAACCACACGAAGATCTACATCGTGATGGGCAAGACCGATCCGGACAATAGCAACAAGTACATCCAGCAATCGATGATTCTGGTTCCCGCCGACACCCCGGGAGTGACCGTCGTTCGGCCGATGAAAGTGTTCGGTTATGACGACGCTCCCGAGGGCCATGCGGAGATGGTTTTTGACAACGTGCGCGTGCCGGCCAGTAACCTGCTGCTGGGCGAGGGCCGCGGCTTCGAGATTGCCCAGGGCCGTCTCGGCCCGGGCCGCATCCATCACTGCATGCGCACCATCGGCCTGGCGCAGCGCGCGCTGGAACTGATGTGCACCCGCGCCGAGAACCGGGTCGCCTTCGGCCGCCCGCTGATCAAGCAGCAGTCCGTACGCGAAGACATCGCCCAGTCCGCCTGCGACATCGAACAGGCCCGCCTGCTGACCCTCAAGGCGGCGGCAAAAATGGATCAGGGTGGCAACAAGGCGGCCAAGGACCTGATTGCGATGATCAAGATTGTCGCCCCGAATATGGGCTGCCGGGTGATCGACCGCGCGATCCAGATCTACGGCGCCGCCGGTGTCAGCCAGGATACCTTCCTCGCCCGCGCCTATACCCTGGCCCGCTCGATCCGCCTGGCCGATGGCCCGGACCAGGTGCACATGATGCAGCTGGGTCGCAACCTGTCCCGCGATATCTGTGAACGCAACGAATCCGGAGAACAAGCATGACCCGCGCCGTTGAAAACCTGGATCTGGCCGCGCTGCAGCCCTATCTGGAAGCACATATCGAGGGCTTCAAGGGACCGATCAGCGCGGAGAAATTCTCCGGTGGGCAATCCAACCCCACGTTCAAGATTACCGCCGCATCCGGCGTCTACGTATTGCGCCGCCAGCCTCCGGGCAAGCTGCTGAAGTCCGCCCACGCGGTGGACCGGGAGTACCGGGTACTGAAGGCACTGGCGGATACCGATGTACCGGTCGCCAAGGTGTATCACCTGTGCGAGGACCGCGACATCATCGGTTCCATGTTCTACGTGATGGAATTCCTGGAGGGCCGCATTTTCTGGGACGCGGCGCTGCCGGAAGTGAGCAAGGAGGAGCGCACTGCCATCTACGACGAACTGAACCGCGTACTCGCCGCGCTGCACCTGGTCGACGTCGACAAGGTCGGGCTCGCTGACTACGGCCGGCCCGGCAATTATTTCCAGCGCCAGTTCGATCGCTGGAGCAGCCAGTATCGCGCCTCCGAGCTGGAGCGTGTCGAGCCGATGGAACAATTGATGACCTGGCTCGCCGACAACATTCCCGAAGACGACGGCCGCGTCTCCCTGGTACACGGCGACTACCGCCTCGACAACCTGATGCTGCATCCGACCGAGCCGCGCGCCATCGCCCTGCTCGACTGGGAGCTGTCCACCCTCGGCCACCCTTTCGCCGACGTCGGCTACCTGTGCATGCAGATGCGCATGCCGGCGATCGGTAAGGTATCGGGCCTGCTCGGCAAGGATCTGGACGCGCTCGGTATTCCGTCCGAGCAGGAGTATGTCGCGACTTACTGCAAGCGGATGGGCATCGAGAAGATCGACAACTTCAGCTTCTATGTGGCGTTCAGCTTCTTCCGCCTGGCGGCAATCATACAGGGCGTCGCCAAGCGTGCAGTCGACGGCAACGCGTCCAACAAGAACGCCGCCGAGATGGGCAAATATGTCGGCCCACTGGCCGAGCTCGCCCTCGAAGCGATCGCCGAGCAGCAATAACGGCCTGAACCGCGGGCCAGTGTCGGATGCCCTGCCGGGCCTCACCGCAGGTTGCTGTTCGAGCTGGCCCCGAAAAGAAACCGGCTACTCAGGACGAGATGGTCGATGTATCGCTGCGGGAGTTCGCGCCGGGTAACCCTGTTATCCGGACGAAGCTCACGCGCGCAGTATCGGTGCCCCGGCAGCAGCCGGCACACCCGATCAGACAGTAGTGAATGCAGTACCATGAGTAACGCCTCCCTGTATCAGATCCGCGGCCGGACCGCGGTAATCACGCTCAACCAGCCGCCGGTCAACGGCCTCGGCCAGGCTCTGCGTCAGAGCCTGCTGACTAACTTGCAGCGCGCCATCGATGACGACGGGGTCGATACCATTGTGCTGGCTTCCAGCGGCAAGGTTTTCTGCGGCGGCGCCGATATCACCGAATTTGCCACCGGCGGTGCCCTGCGCGAGCCCGACCTGCCACAGGTGTGCAATGCCATCGAAGCCGCACCCAAACTCGTCATCGCCGCCATCAACGGCTTAGCACTCGGCGGTGGCTTCGAGCTGGCGCTGGCCAGTGATTACCGCATTGCGCTCCCGACTGCCAAGCTCGGCCTGCCGGAGGTCAATCTCGGCCTGCTACCGGGTGCCGGCGGCACCCAGCGTCTGCCGCGCCTTACCGGCGTGCCGCTGGCGTTGGAAATGATCACCAGTGGTCGCCCTTACAGGGCCGCGAAGCTGCGCGACGCCGGCGTGATCGACCGTCTGCACGATGCCGAAACCGATTTTGTCGAGGCGGCCGCAACCTATGCCGGGCAACTGTTTGCCGAGTCCGCACCCAAGCGCCGCTGCGCGGACATGGCCGTCGATACCAGCGAGCTGGCGGACAACTATTTCGCCGAATACCGCGCTTCAATCGCGCCCCGGATCCGCGGCTACTACGCGCCCGAACGCTGCATTCAGGCGGTAGAAGCGGCCTGCGAATTGCCACTGGCGGAAGGACTGCAACGGGAAAACGCGCTGTTTATGCAGTGCCTCGACACGCCCCAGGCCCGCGCGCAGCAGCATCTGTTTTTCGCCGAGCGCAGCGTCGGCAAGGTCCCCGGTATCGATGCCAACAGCACGCCGGTGCGCGATATCCGCAAGGTAGCGGTGATCGGTTCCGGTACCATGGGTGGCGGTATCGCGATGAATTTCCTCAATGCCGGTATCCCGACGATCATCCTCGATCTGAACGCAGAAGCACTGCAACGCGGCATCGGCGTTATCCGCAAGAATTACGAACACACCGTGAAGAAGGGGCGCCTGTCGAGCGAACAGCTGGACCAACGCATGGCACTGCTGCAGACCACCACCGATTACGCCGACCTGGGCGATGCCGATCTGGTGATCGAGGCGGTATTCGAGAACATGGACATCAAGAAAAAGGTATTCCGGGCACTGGAGCAAAGCTGCAAGCCCGGCGCGATCCTCGCCACCAATACCTCGACGCTGGATGTGGACGAAATTGCAGCCGTCACCAATCGCCCACAGGATGTCATCGGCCTGCACTTCTTCAGTCCCGCCAATGTCATGAAACTGCTGGAAATCGTCCGTGGTGACCAGACCGCGGACGATGCGCTACTGACCGCCGTGCAGCTGGCGCAACGAATCAAAAAAGTGCCGGTAGTCTCCGGCGTGTGCTGGGGCTTTATCGGCAACCGCGCCACCGAACCCTACGTGCGCGAATCCATGGCGCTACTGCTCGAGGGCGCCACACCGGCGCAGATCGACCGGGTGCACACCGACTTCGGCATGCCGATGGGCCTGCCATCGGTGGTCGACCTGGCCGGGATCGATATCGTCGTGCAGACCCGCGCCGACCGCAAAGCGCACACCGTCGATCTGGATCCGACTTACTGTGCGGTGCCGCGCAAGCTGTTCGAGCTGGAGCGCTTCGGACAGAAAAGCGGTCGCGGCCTGTATCTCTACGAGGGACGGTCTCGGCATGAAGATCCGGAAGTGCTGCAGATCGCCGCCGCTGCCGCCGAAGAATTTGCTATCGAACAGCGCGAACTGGGTGACGAAGAAATTCTCGAGCGCACCATCTATCCGATCATCAATGAGGGCGCCCGCATTCTCGAGGAAGGCATCGCCGCGCGCTCCGGCGATATCGATGTGGTGCTCGCCTACGGTTTCGGCTTCCCGCTGTATCACGGCGGCCCGATGCAGTACGCCGACGAAATCGGCCTGGACAGAGTACTGGCGGGTCTGAACAAGTACCGCGAACAGCTGCGCTATGGCGAGACCTGGTTCAAGCCCGCACCGCTGCTGGAAAAATTAGCCACTGAAGGCAAAAAGTTTCGGGACTATCGGCCGTAGGTTCGGCCCCTTGCCCGAAAAGGCGTGCCTGGGCACGCCTTTCTTAACAACCCAACCCTGATTCCCACTTTCCCAAAGCATAAAAAAGAGGTGTTCTATGGGAGTTTTCGGACTAGTCATCGCCCTGCTGGCGCTGATCCTGATGGCCCTGCGCGGCGTCAACATTATCGTCGCCGGCTTGATCAGTACGCTGATCGTTCTGGTCACCAACAACATCGATGTCGCCACGGGGCTGAATGAATATTTCGCCTTCGGCAAGCTGGGTGCCTTCACCTTCTTCGGGCGATTTTTCCTGCTGTTTGTCGCCGGAGCAGTGTTCGGTGCGCTGATGTCGCACAGCGGCGCTGCATCCAGTATCGCGCACACGCTGGCAGAAAAACTAGGCGCACACCGCTCGCTGTGGATCATCGCACTGGCCTGCGCCGTGCTGACCTACGGTGGCGTTTCCGCGTTCGTGGTACTGTTTTCCGTCAACGCCCTGGGCCAGCAGCTGATCCAGCGCGCCGGGATCCCGAAGCACCTGATGGTCGGCGCAGTGGCGCTGGGGGCCGGCACCTTTACCCTGACTGCCATGCCGGGCACGCCGTCGCTCAATAACGTGCTGGCCGCCGCGGCGCTCGAAACTGACCTGTATGCCGCACCGGTCATTGGCTTTATCGGCAGCCTGGTCATGTTTGGACTCGGCATGTGGTATCTGGAAAGCCAGCGCAAGCGCCTGGCGCTGAGCGGTGGCGGTATTGGGGCAGACCTGGCGCCGCAGGACGACCAGGTGCCGCACGATGATCGCCTGCCGCACTGGCTGCCGTCATCACTGCCACTGCTCGTGGTACTCGGGTTGATCGCACTGCCAACCGTGCTCGGCAAGTTTGTCGATCCGCAGTCCGGCTCGCTGGTCGCCAGCGTGGTCACCTATGCCAAACAACAGCCGATTTTCTGGCCGGTAATCTGCCTGGTGGTGGGCTGGTTCGCCATCATCCTGCTGCTGCCGAAGGCGCGCCAGTCTGTGGTCAGCGTGATCGGCGAAGGTGCCAACAATGCGGTAATGCCGGTACTCAATACCGCGATCGTGATCGGCTTCGGCAGCGTCGTGTCGCAGACCGAGAGTTTCCAGTGGTTCGTCGACACCATGCTCAATCTGGATATGTCGCCGCTGCTGTCACTGTTGAGTTCGGTCAGTGTGATTGCCGGTATCACCGGTTCCTCTTCCGGCGGCCTGCAGATCTTCCTGCAGACGATGGGGCAGTCCTACCTGGAGCTGGGCATCCCCGCCGACGTACTGCACCGGCTGGCGGCAATGGCTTCCGGCGGCCTGGATTCACTGCCGCACTGTGGTGGCGTGATCGCCTTCCTGACCATTATGGGCTCCAACCATAAGGAGTCTTACAAGGAGATCTTCATCGTATCGGTGTTGATCCCGATCTTCGCCGCACTGATCGGCATCGCCATGGCCGGTGCATTCTATCTGTAACCGGCCACCGCGGCCGGCGCGCGACGCGACACCAAGCGTCGCGTGTCGGCATCGCTTTATCAGGCGTCGGCAGCAACGGTAACCGGCTGGGGTTCGAAGCCCCGGCACAGCACCTCGACCACCTCATCGTAACTTTTCTTGAATCCCTCCGCCGTGGCCTGCTCGTCCGGCAGCGCCAGCCACCGCTGCACGACATCGACACGCAGCCAATCGTACATGTCACACACCAGCTCGGCGGAAATATCGGGGCGGATGATTCCCAGTGACTGGGCTTTCTGCACCCGCTCCATCCTCGGTTTGCGATACGACGGCGGGAACAACAGGTTTTTGCCCGCAGGGGCATCGCCGGAAAAATAGACTGAAGAGAACAGGTCCGTGTGATACATGATCATCTGCAATATGCGGCGGTGCTTGACTATCCAGTCCTGAATCTCATCAATGTTCGGCGGCACTATGGCCGATTTCAGGTTGAGTTCCAGTTCGCTTTCGTGGCTCCAGACGTTGACTTCCCGCAACCAGTTCAACAGCAGCTCTTCGAGCAGGTAAGCCTTGCTCGGAAAGTAATTGAAAAAGGTCTTCTGGCTGATATCGGCCCTGGCCACGATCTCGTCGATCATCACCTCTTCATACGGCAGCTCTGAAAACAGCTGTTCGGCTATTTCCAGCAATCGCATCCGGGTCTGCTGCTTCTTGCGCTCGCGTAAATTCATTGCCCCAACCTAAAAATAAATGACCTGAAGCCTGTGCGGATTCACTTTTATTGCAATTCTGACCACGACCCCGACTCCAGTCACCATTATTGACGGAACCGCACACAGTGCGCGAGAGACTTAGCCAAAAAATCAATAATAAGGCGCCGCGCGCAAAGGTTAAAAGCCGTGTCAGCCATTTTTAGTCTAAAGCAGTCACGGCCCACTTACACCAGGCACAGAATTCCTGTTGACACATATTTACAGTAACTGTACTTTTAGGCCGTGTAATAGCCTTGCGCACCAGTGTCAGCGCCAGATTCTACCTCTGGTCTCCCCTGCTATCGGGCGGGATATCCGACCCTGGGGCGCAATGCGTTTAAACCACCGAACGACGGGACCACTAACGTCCTTCCACATTCAGGTACTTCCCCCCAGATCGGAAAGTACTGCGAGACGGCTAATAGGCAATGGAGGGCTTACAGTCCATAAAGTGAGGTTAACTGCAATGAAGATCCAACTTCAGCGCATATAAATAAGAAGAGGCCGATGATGAACGAACAAGCCTACCTGCAACAGGTCCGTGAACTGCACCAGGCCAACTGGCCGCAAGGCGCCCCCCAGACTCCGCTGTACCCGCACGGCGAAAAGCCGGTTACCGAATACCTGGCGGAATGGGCCAGGGTAAACCCGAACAAGCCCGCCATCCATTTCTACGGCTACGATCTCAGCTACGCCGAACTGGATGAGCTCAGCACCCGCTTCGCCAATCTACTGCGCAGCTACGGCATTCAGCCCGGTGACGGCGTGACCGTATTCATGCCCAATTGCCCGCAATTCCATATCGCCTACTTCGGCATCCTCAAATGCGGCGCCGTGCACATTCCGGTCAGCCCGCTGTCAAAGGAAATGGAGCTGCTGCACCAACTGGGCGATAGCCAGCCGAAAGTCGCGCTCTGTCTCGATGCGCTGCTGCCGATCATGCAGCCGGTGTGCGAAAAGCTGGGTATCGAACACCTGCTCGCCACCAGTTATGCCGAGCTGACCCCGGAGAACCCGACCGCCACCCTGCCGGACCTGTTCCTGGCGCCGAAAGTGGAACTCGTTGACCCGATCGTCGATTTCCTGCCGGCCGTAAAAGCCGCTCCGGCCGAGCCGCTCGATTACACCCCGGGCCTCGATGACCTGGCCGCGCTGAACTACACCAGCGGCACCACCGGCCTGCCGAAAGGCGTCATGCACACCCAACGCAACATGATCGGCACCATGGCCGCCTTCTACCCGATTGTGTTCGGCGAGGTCGGCCCCGAAGGCACCGATCAGGTGATGCTGAATTTCCTGCCGGAATTCTGGATTGCCGGCGAGAACACCGGGCTGCTGATGCCGATCTATAGCGGCGCCACCCTCGTGCTGATGGCCCGCTGGGATGCAGTGGCATTTATGGAGCTGGTGCAGCACTACAAGGTCAATCTCTCCTGCGTGCTGGTCGACAGTGTCGACGAGATCCTGAATCACCCGGATCACGACAAGTACGACCTGAGTTCACTGAACACCACGCCTTGTATTTCGTTCATCAAGAAGCTAAACCACGACTACCGGCAGCGCTGGCGCGCACTGACGGGGGCAACCCTGTTCGAAACCGCGTACGGCATGACCGAAACCCACACCTGCGACACCTTCACCGCCGGGTTCCAGGACGACGACTTCGACCTGTCGATCGAGCCCGCCTTCCTCGGCCTGCCGGTCCCGGGCAACGAGATCAAGATCTGCGATTTCGAGACCGGCGAGCTGCTGCCGCTGGGCAGCGAGGGCGAGATCCTGGTGCGCACGCCGACGATGATGAAGGGTTACTGGAACAAGCCCGACGTCAATGAAACCCTGTTCCTCGACGGCGGCTGGTACCGCACCGGCGACCTCGGCATGCTGACCGAGCAGGGCTACTTCCGCTATCTCGGCCGCCGCAAGGAGATGCTCAAGGTGAACGGGATGAGCGTGTTTCCGACCGAGGTCGAGGCTATGCTGGGTCAACACCCAGCGGTGGGCGCCTGCGGCGTCGTCGGCCGCCCGGACGAGAAAAAGGGCCAGGTGCCGGTTGCCTTCCTTACCCTCAAGCCCGGCTTCGAGGAGACCGAAGAGTCACTGCGCGATTGGTGTAAAGACGCCATGGCAATCTTCAAGGTGCCGGAAATCCGCATCAAGGACCAGCTGCCGATGACCCCGACCGGCAAAATCCGCAAGGTGGAGTTAGAGCAAGAAGTATGAGTAAAGTTTTCGAAAGGATCCTGATCGCCAACCGCGGCGAAATCGCGATCCGCATCGCTCAGACCTGTGCCGATATGGGGATCGCCAGCCTGGCGGTCTTCGCTGAAGACGACAGCCAGTCGCTGCACACCAAGAAAGCCGATCAGGCGGTGCAGCTGAGTGGCCGTGGCGTAAAGGCCTATCTGGATATCGAGCAGCTGATCGCCGTCGCCAAACAGCACGGCTGTGATGCGGTCCATCCCGGCTATGGATTCCTGTCCGAAAACAGCGCCTTTTCGCGCCGCTGTGCCGATGAGGGTATCACCTTCATCGGCGCGTCCGCCGAATTGCTGGACCAGCTCGGCAACAAGGCGATCGCGCGCGAAATGGCGATTCGCTCCGATACACCGCTGACCAGCGGCATCAACAAGAGCTGTTCCCTCGCAGAGGTACAGGCTTTCTTCAAGTCGCTCGGTGACGGTGCCGCGGTGATGATCAAGGCGCTCGCCGGCGGCGGCGGTCGCGGCATGCGCCCGGTCACCGACTACGAGCAGCTGGAAACCGCCTACAACCAGTGCCGCGAAGAGGCGACCATCGCCTTTGGCAGCGGCGAGCTGTATGTCGAACAGTTGGTACAGCACGCCCGCCATATCGAGGTGCAGATCCTCGGCGACGGCACCGGCGAGGTGATCCACGCCTGGGAGCGCGAATGCACCCTGCAGCGACGCAACCAGAAGCTGCTGGAAATTGCCCCCAGCCCGAGCCTCGACGACGACACGCGCATGCCGATCATCGAGGCGGCACTGCGCCTGGCCAGCGACGTGAAGTACCAGGGGCTCGGCACCTTCGAGTTCCTGCTCGACGCCGACGACCACAGCAATTTTTATTTCATGGAGGTCAATCCGCGGATTCAGGTGGAGCACACCATTACCGAGGAGATCACCGGACTCAACCTGGTCAAATACCAGATACTGCTGGCTGCCGGCAGGACCCTGTCAGAGCTGGGACTTACCCAGGCGCCGCCGAAGCTCGGCTGTGCCATCCAAGCGCGTATCAACCTGGAAAAAATGCTGCCCGACGGCAGCGCCAAGCCCGCCTCCGGCGTCATCAAGTCTTACCAGGTGCCGAACGGCCACAATATCCGCGTCGACGACTATCTCTACGCCGGCTACAAAGTGAGCCCCAGCTACGATTCACTCGGCGCCAAGATAATTGCCAAAGGCGAAGATTACGGCGCGGCGCTGAACAAGGTCTATCGCAGCCTGCAGGCGCTCAATATTGACGGCGTCAGCAGCAACAAGACGCTGCTGATGAACCTGCTGCTGCGCGACGAGGTGCAGGGCAACCGGGTCAACACCAAATTCGTCGAAGCCCATATCGCCGAGCTGTTGAGCGAGGGTGCGCACGACGAGCATTTCTTCGAAGCCGCCAGTGGCGCCGACGAAGAAGTACAGGCTGTGACGATTCCGGCCGGCTGTGAAGCGCTCAAATCGCCGACCGCCGGCACCCTGGTCTGCGTCAACGTCAGCGCCGGCGACGAGGTGCTGGCCGGCCAGGAAATCGCCGTCATCGAGGCGATGAAGATGGAGATCCCGGTCAAGTCCGAGCACGACGGCGTTATCACCGAAGTGCTGGTGCACGAAGCCGGCGATATCATCGACGAACATCAGCTGCTGGCGATCATCCAGCCGGGCGATGTATCTCTCGAGCGCGTCCACTCCGAGATGGAGATCGACCTCGACCATATTCGCGACGACCTGGCCGCGTTCTTCAAACGCCGCGACAAGACCCTCGATGCCAGCCGCCCGGAAGCGGTGGCCAAGCGCCACGATGTCGGCAAGCGCACCGCGCGCGAGAACGTCGATGATCTGGTCGATGAAGGCAGCTTCAATGAATACGGTCAGCTGGCCGTGGCGGCACAGCGGAAGAAGCACGGCGACGATCTCGACAAGCTGATCGAACTCAGTCCCGCCGATGGCAAGATTACCGGCGTCGGTACCGTCAATGCCGAACAGTTTGGCAGCGAAGCCGCCCGCTGTGCGGTGATGGCCTACGACTACTCCGTGATGGCCGGCTCCCAGGGCTTCGTCAACCACAAGAAAACCGACCGCCTGCTGGAAGTGGCGAAGAAGTGGCGTTTGCCGCTGGTGTTGTTCGCCGAAGGTGCCGGTGGCCGTCCGTCCGATACCGACTACCCCGGTGTTGGCTACCTGAACATCCACACCTTCACTGCCCTGGGGGAACTCAGCGGCCTGGTGCCCACCGTCAGCATCGTCGCGGGCAACTGCTTCGCCGGTAACGCCGCACTGTTCGGTGTCTGCGACCTGACCATCGCCACCAAACAGGCCAGCATCGGCATGGCCGGCCCGGCGATGATCGAAGGCGGTGGCCTGGGTAAATGCACCCCGGAAGAGGTGGGCCCGGTATCGGTGCAGAGCCCCAACGGCGTGATCGACGTGCTGGTGGAAGACGAAGCCGAAGCCGTGGCAGTGGCCAAACAGTACCTGTCCTACTTCCAGGGCGACCTGGACAGCTGGGAAAGCCAAGACCAACGCAAGCTGCGCCACCTGATCCCGGAAAACCGCATGGCGGTCTACGACATCCGCGAAGTGATCGAGACGCTGTGCGATGTGGGTTCGGTACTGGAACTGCGCAAAGATTTCGCCAAGAACATGATCACCGCGCTGGTGCGCATTGAAGGCAAGCCCTACGGCCTGTTCTGTAACGATTCGCGCATTATCGGTGGCGCCATCGATGCCCCGGCCGGCGACAAGTTGGCGCGTTTCATTCAGCTGTGCGATGCCCACGATATCCCGATGATTTCCCTGGTGGACACGCCCGGATTCATGGTGGGACCGGAATCGGAGAAAAACGCCACCGTGCGCCATATCTCCCGCATCTTCGTCCACGCAGCCAATATGACCGTACCGCTGTTTACCGTCGTTCTGCGCAAGTGTTACGGCCTCGGCGCCCAGGCGATGGCCGGTGGCGGTTACTCCGCGCCGGTATTCTCCGCCTCCTGGCCGAATGGCGAGTACGGCGCCATGGGCATCGAAGGTGCGGTGCGCATCAGCGCCAAGAAGATGCTGGACGCGATCGAAGATCCGGAAGAGCGCGAAGCCACCTTCCGCTCGATGGTCGACAAGATGTACCAGAACGGCAACGCAATGAACGCGGCCAGCCACCTGGAGATCGACGCCGTGATCGACCCGCTGGAGACCCGCGACTGGATCGCGCGTGGCCGGGCCTGCACGCCCACACCGTCCCGCCGCGATGGCAAGAAGCGCCCCTGTATCGATACCTGGTAAACGGAAAGTCCCAACCGGATTACAGTCCGTGCCGCTCCCATCGGTAATGGGATCTGAAACGCGCGATGCCACGGATGGCATCGCCGGCGGCAATTTCATGCCAAACCGCCGCCACCTCCTGCGCTATCTGCTGCGCCGCGTCTCTCCCCTAATCCCAACCCTAAAAACCTCGCTCGCAGTTTTTTAATCAGGCGGCAGGATAGTTACGCCCCGGAATCACCAAAACCCGACGCTATTCATGTCGAACCGGCGTCAGAACAAGCATCGCGACAATCGTGGCGACAATAAAAAGCCAGGTGCCGAGTGCCCAGTTTGCGTGGCTGCGGGAACACAGGATGATCAACAGGATCACCGCCAGTACCAGGTCCTCCAGGTTGCCGATAAACCAGTAGTCGACGCCGTAAAGACGGTGATTAATGACGATGGCCAACAGAAAAAAAAGCGCAAGAAACAGCAGCGCCCAGCGCCCGTCCCGTTGAAACTGTTCGAACAGACCGAGATTCTGATCCAGTGTCCGGGGCACCACGGTACAGGCCGCCGCAAACAGGAACAGGACGCCCAACAGCTGAATAACGAAATCGACGATATCCCAGCTCGACTCGAACTCCCTGAGCCCATAAATCGCCCACAGTGTCTGTACCAGCCACACCAACACCAGCAGTGCCCACGCCAGCGGCACCCAGTGCAGGCGCGAAGTGTGGCGATGGAGAAAAGCGCCCGCCACATCGCTGACGATTCGGGTCACGCCCAGCACGAGAATCAATACGAAGGTGATGGAGAGGTGTTCAAATGTATTCACGCTTTCAATAGCCCCCTGCCGGCCCAGCGGCTCAGCCAAGGCCGCGCCCCGGATTGTTCGGACATTGGACAAGCATAGCGCCTGCGGCCCGTAACAGATTGTGCAGCGCGTAACTGCAGTTACCTGGCGCAAAGTGAGTGCAACTCGAACAAATACTCAGGCAGTCTTTTCCCGACACCTGGCTCACGCGGAAGGCCGGCCGCGCCGATACCCGCTAGCCGCTCGTAAAACTATCCAGCCCGGCAATAGCATGAATTACAACGTCTGCGCGACGGGCTGCAGTCGCGCAGTAATGATCGGAGCTGTGTCGCGCTGATCCTTTGCTGCGCGAGCCCCGCACAATTTTTCTATCGCGGCGCTCCTTTGCCAAATAAACAGCTGAGACAATGGCGCTCTTCACGGCTCTCGATCGTATGATTCCTCTTCACTTCGCATCCTGCACATGGATCAGATCCCCGCAGAACAAACCGATTTGACAGGCTGCACGGCCAAAACTAGGTTGATTAGTCAATGTGCAGAACATCTTCCCACGGACGGGTTTCCGATGAGTCATTTTCTCGATCGTCTTACATTCTTTCAGCAGCGCAGCGAAAAATTCTCTGACGGGCACGGCATCGCCACCGACGAATCGCGCGACTGGGAAGACGCTTATCGCAAGCGTTGGGCCGCCGATAAAATTGTGCGTTCAACCCACGGCGTGAATTGCACCGGATCTTGTTCCTGGAAAATTTATGTCAAAGGCGGCATCGTCACCTGGGAAACACAACAGACCGATTACCCGCGCACGCGTCCGGACCTCCCCAATCATGAACCGCGCGGTTGCCCGCGCGGCGCCAGCTACAGCTGGTACCTCTATTCGGGCACCCGGGTGAAATACCCGCTGGTGCGCGCGCGACTGGTCGAAGCCTGGCGCGCCGCTCGCGCGACACAATCACCGGTTGCGGCTTGGCGTACCATCGTCGAACAAGCGTCCACCCGCGACAGCTGGGTATCGCGCCGGGGCCGCGGTGGTTTCGTGCGCATCGACTGGGATGAAGTGACCGAGCTGATTGCCGCAGCCAACGCCTACACGATTGAAAAATACGGGCCGGACCGGGTGGCCGGCTTCTCGCCAATTCCGGCGATGTCGATGGTTTCCTACGCCGCCGGCGGCCGCTACCTGTCGTTGATCGGCGGCGCGCTGTTGAGTTTTTACGACTGGTACTGCGACCTCCCGCCCTCGTCACCCCAGACCTGGGGCGAACAGACTGACGTTCCCGAAAGTGCCGACTGGTATAACTCCGGCTACCTGCTTGTCTGGGGTTCCAACATTCCCCAGACACGCTCCCCGGACGCGCACTTTTACAGCGAGGTGCGCTACAAGGGCACCAAGAGTGTGGTCGTCTCCCCGGACTACAGTGAAGCCTGCAAGTTTGCCGACCTGTGGCTGCATCCCAAACAGGGAACAGATGCCGCACTGGCACTCGCCCTCGGCCATGTAGTGCTGACCGAATTCTATGTGAAACGGCAGGTGCCCTACTTTATCGACTATGCGCGGCGCTACTCCGACCTGCCCTTCTTAGTGAAACTGGCTGAACGCGACGGTCGCCTGGTACCGGACCGCCTGTTGCGAGCCGCCGACTTTGCCGATGCACTGGGCGAAAGTAACAACCCGGATTGGAAGCCCGTTGCCTTCGACGAAAACAGCGGCGGAGTCGTTTGTCCCGCGGGCAGCGCCGGGTTCCGCTGGGGGCAACAGGGCAAGTGGAACCTGGAAGAAAAAGACGGCCAAGGCCGCGATACCAAACTGCTGCTGAGCCTTGAAGGGATCACCGACAGCAGAGAGGCCGTCGCCTTCCCCTACTTCGGTGCCGACGCACCGGAAACTTTTGTGGCGACGAATCACGATACGATTCTCAACCGCAATGTGCCGGTAGCAACCATCGACCTGAAAGATGGCCCTTGTCGTGTCGCCTCGACGTTCGATCTGTTCCTCGCCAACTATGGCGTGGATAGAGGCTTTGGCGGCGACAATGTCGCACAGAGTTTCGATGATGATGTGCCATTCACCCCCGCCTGGGCCGAGACAGTCTGCGGTGTCAAGCGCGACGCGATCATTCATGTCGCCCGCGAGTTCGCCGACAACGCGGAGAAAACCGAAGGCCGTTCGATGGTGATTGTGGGCGCCGGCCTGAATCACTGGTACCACATGGACATGAATTATCGCGGCATCATCTCCCTGCTGGTGATGTGCGGCTGCTGTGGTAAGTCCGGCGGCGGTTGGGCACATTATGTCGGCCAGGAAAAGCTGCGCCCGCAAACCGGCTGGTTGCCACTGGCGTTCGGTCTGGACTGGACGCGCCCGCCTCGCCATATGAACGGCACGTCCTTTTTCTATGCCCACACAGACCAATGGCGCTACGAATCGCTGAAGGTTTCCGACATCCTGTCGCCGCTCGCCCCCGAGGGTGACTGGGATCATGCGATGATCGACTACAACGTGCGCGCAGAGCGCATGGGGTGGCTGCCCTCTGCCCCACAGCTGCAGGCCAACCCGTTACAGGTCGGCAAAAAACTGCAGGAATCCGGCGTATCTGCGAAAGAGGCCATCCCGGATATGTTGAAATCCGGAGAGCTTACTTTTGCCTGCGAGGATCCTGACAATCCGCAGAACTGGCCGCGCAACATGTTCTTCTGGCGCTCCAATGTGCTGGGGGCCAGCGGCAAGGGACACGAGTATTTTCTCAAGCATTTTGTCGGCTCGCTGCACGGCGTCGTCGGCACCGAGGAGAGCAACGAGGTTGTGCGGCCCACGGAGGTGGCATGGCACGATGAAGCGCCCACCGGCAAACTGGATCTGATGGTCAATATCGATTTCAGGATGTCGACCACCAGCCTTTACTGCGACATAGTGCTGCCGACAGCGACCTGGTACGAGAAGCACGACCTGAACACCTCGGACATGCACCCGTTCATTCACCCCCTGACCGCCGCGGTGGACCCGGTCTGGGAGTGCCGCAGCGACTGGGATATTTTCAAGAGCATTGCGCAGAAATTCTCCGAAGTCTGCCCGGAGGTCCTCGGTGTCGAGCAGGATCTGGTGATGACGCCGATCCAACACGACGCCCCCGCAGAGATAGCACAACCCTATGAACCGCAGGACTGGAAGCGCGGCGACTGCGAACCCATACCCGGCCGCACCATGCCCGATGTCGCGGTGGTAGAGAGAAACTATCCCGCCACTTACCAGCGTTTTATCTCCCTGGGTCCGGCGCTTGAGGAAAAAGGCAACGGCGGCAAGGGACTCAACTGGAATACCGACACCGAGATCGCCAATCTTGGCAGTCTCAATGGAACCATCAAGGACGGCGAATGCGCTGGCCGCCCCAAAATCGAAACCGACATCGAAGCCTGTGAAGCCATCCTGATGCTGGCGCCGGAAACCAACGGCGAAGTGGCCGTCAAAGCCTGGCAGGCGCTGGGCAAGAGTACCGGCCGCGACCACCACCACCTGGCCGAGGGCAAGGAAGAAGAAAAAATTCGCTTCCGCGATGTCGTCTCCCAGCCGCGCAAGATTATCTCTTCACCCACCTGGTCCGGCATCGAGAGCGAGCATGTCTCCTATACGTCCAACTGGACCAACGTACACGAGTTGATTCCCTGGCGCACACTGACCGGACGCCAGCATCTCTATCAGGACCACACCTGGATGCGCGCGTTTGGCGAGGGCTTTGTCACCTGGCGGCCGCCTATCGACACCCGCTCGGTCAAGCAGGTACTGGGGAAAATCCCCAATGGCAACCCGGAAATTCAGCTGAACATCCTGACACCACATCAGAAGTGGGGTATTCACTCCACTTACACGGAAAACCTGATCCTGCTGAGCCTTAACCGCGGCGGGCCGGTGGTCTGGATTAGTGAGGTCGATGCCGAAAAGGCGGGTATCGAAGACAATGACTGGATTGAAGCGTTCAATATCAATGGCGCTTTGACTGCTCGCGCCATTGTCTCCCAGCGCATCATGCCCGGCTCCGCCATCATGTATCACGCCCAGGAAAAAATTGTGAATACCGTTGGCTCGGAGATTACCAGCCAACGCGGCGGCATCCACAACTCCGTGACACGGATCAACGTGAAACCGACCCACATGATCGGCGGCTATTGCCAGCTGGCTTACGGCTTCAATTACTACGGTACCGTTGGCGCCAACCGGGACCAGTTTGTCGTCGTGCGCAAAATGAATGAGGTCAACTGGTTCGACAAGGAAGTACACACCTAGCAGACCCAGACTCTACGCGGCAGGTGCCCCGGCACCTGATGGATTATCACTGCCGTCAAACGACATGAGAACCGCTCTTGAACGGCAGCAGTACAGGGACATGAGATGAAAATCCGAGCGCAGATCGGCATGGTATTGAACCTCGACAAGTGCATTGGCTGCCACACCTGTTCGATTACCTGCAAGAACGTATGGACCAACCGCGAGGGGGTCGAGTATGCGTGGTTCAATAACGTCGAGTCGAAGCCAGGTATCGGCTACCCGAAGGATTGGGAAAACCAGGAGCGCTGGAACGGCGGCTGGATCCGCAAGAAAAATGGCAAGCTGCAGCCCCGCGCAGGTTCCAAGTGGCGACTTCTCGCCAACATTTTTGCCAACCCGGATCTTCCGGAAATCGACGATTTCTATGAGCCTTACACCTTTGAATATGATTGGCTGCAGAAAGCGCCGGAACTGCAGGCGCAGCCCTCGGCAAAACCCCGCTCACTGGTGACCGGTGAAGCTTTGACCAAAATCGAGTGGAGCGGCAACTGGGAAGATGACCTGAGTGGCGAATTCAGCAAGCGCTCCAGGGACTACAATTTTTCCGGCGTGGAAAAAGAAATCTACGGCCAGTTTGAAGAAACTTTCCTGATGTATCTTCCGCGGCTGTGCGAACACTGCCTCAATCCCTCCTGTGTCGCCTCCTGCCCTTCGGGGGCCATTTACAAGCGGGAGGAGGACGGCATTGTCCTGATTGACCAGGATAAATGTCGCGGCTGGCGCATGTGTGTGTCCGGCTGCCCGTACAAGAAAATCTACTACAACTGGTCCACCGGAAAATCAGAGAAGTGCATTTTCTGCTACCCCCGGATCGAAGTCGGTATGCCGACGGTCTGCTCGGAAACCTGCGTCGGCCGCATCCGCTATCTGGGCGTCTTGTTGTACGACGCTGACCGGATTGAAGAAGCTGCCTCGGTTGAAAATGAAAAGGACCTCTACCAGGCGCAACGAAGTATTTTCCTCGACCCCAACGATCCAGAAGTGCAACGACAGGCACGCAGGGATGGCGTACCGCAAGCCTGGCTCGATGCCGCGAAAAAATCGCCCGTCTACAAGATGGCGATGGAATGGGAGGTGGCTTTTCCGCTGCACCCGGAATACCGGACTCTGCCGATGGTGTGGTACATACCACCGCTGTCTCCGATCCAGTCTGCGGCCGAAGCCGGCAAGATCGCCATCAATCACGGCATGCCGGACGTGAAGTCGCTACGGATCCCGCTGCGCTACCTCGCCAACATGCTGACCGCCGGGGACGAGGCACCTATTGCAAGGGCGCTCGAGCGTATGCTGGCAATGCGCGCCTACATGCGCGAAAAAACCGTAGGCGGCATGAGCAATGAGAAAATCCCGCAGAACGTAGGCCTGAACAGCGCAACCATCGAAGACATGTACCGCTACATGGCGCTGGCCGCCTACGAAGACCGCTATGTCATCCCCACCAATCACCGGGAGTTTGACGAGAACAGCTACCACCTGCGTGGCACCGTGGGATTCGGATTTACCGAGCCACGCCATGGCAGGACCAAGCACAAAGATGTGTTCGGTGGGCCGAAAAAAATGCCACCAAAACCCTACACGGATTCTCCCTGATGAGACGGACTCTACGCGCGTTGGCGCAACTGCTGGACTACCCCAGCGAGACACTGCGGGCACATATTACAGAAGTGCGGGAGGCAATAAAGACCGAGGCATTCCTGTCCCCGGGCAGTTTTGCCCAGCTGGAGCCGTTGCTGCAAAGGTTCGAGAGTGCCTCACTGCTGGATTTACAAATTCACTACTCGGAACTTTTCGACAACTCCCGCGCGTTGTCACTGCACTTTTTCGAGCATATTCACGGGGAGGGTCGCGAACGCGGCCAGGCAATGATCGACCTCGGCGAGGAATATGTCGAGCGCGGTTTTCTCATGACACGAGAGGAGCTTCCGGACTTCATGCCGATGTTTCTGGAGTTTGTTTCATGCCTCTCCATGGACGAAGCCCGTGACTGGCTGTCGCAACCGGCGCATGTATTTGCCGCCCTGAAGCAGCGGTTGGAGGAGCGGCAATCAGACTACGCAGGTTTATTCCACGTACTGCTCTGTCTGGCCGACGAACAGCCCGATCCGCAAGCAGTGCGCGAACTGCTCGCCCGGGACCAGGAGTCAGAGAATGCCTCCGTCGATGACACCTGGGAGGAACAGCCGGTGACTTTTATGGCGGCCCATCAGAACAGGCCCGCAAGTGGCATCGTGGCGAAGCTTAAAGCCGCGGGCAAACTCATCATCACTTCCAGTGATAACTGAGAGACGCACACATGAACAGCTTTATCAATTACCTACTGTTCGGCTGGTATCCCTATGTCGCCGTGACGGTGTTGATCGTGGGCAGCATCATACGCTTCGACAAGGGGCAATACAGCTGGCGATCCCAGTCGTCCCAGTTCCTGCGCCGCAAGCAGATGATGCTGGGATCGAACCTGTTCCATCTCGGGGTTCTGATTCTTCTGTTCGGCCATTTTGTCGGCCTGCTCACGCCGATCGGTTTTTTTGACTACTTCGGCATCAGTCACGGTTTCAAGCAGGTCATGGCGCTGGTTGTGGGGGGAATTGCCGGTGTACTGGCATTTGTAGGCTGCAGTCTGCTGCTGCACCGCCGGCTATTCGATCCGAGGATACGACGCAGCTCATCCAAGGGCGATATTCTGGTGCTCCTTTTGCTGTGGTTGCAGCTGGTCCTCGGACTGGCGACTACCATCTGGACCATCGACCACCTTGATGGCAGCGCCATGGTCTTGTTTATGGGCTGGGCACAGGGGGTGATCACCTTCAATCCGCAAGCCGCCGACCTGATCATCGATGCACAGCTCGTCTACAAACTGCATATTGTGCTGGGATTGACGCTGTTCCTGGTCACGCCGTTTTCGCGCCTGGTGCATATCTGGAGTGCGCCCATCGCCTACCTGCTACGACCCGGCTATCAGGTGGTTCGTTCTAGGCGGCTCGGCCGCGAAACCACCACTACCGCCAAGGTGAGCGCAGGCAATGAGTAAAGACAGCGCCATACGCTATGTCGAGATACCGGTAAATGTGGTTCCGGAAACCCACTCCGAGCCCGCGCTGCCATCTGCCTGCGAGACCGGTGGCTGTGGTTGCGCCACGCCAACAAGGCAACCCCCGCCGGTGCTCTCTTTCGGCAGGGTTAGCGTCAATGACGTGGAAATACCGGAAGATCAAATCGCCCGCGAGATGCAGAACCACCGCGCCGAGGATGCGGGCACCGCCTGGCAGTCCGCCGCGCGGGCCCTCGCAATCAGGGAGCTGTTGCTGCAGGAGGCTGCCCGGCAGCAGGTCGACGCCGAACCGGAGCACGGCGCAGGCGACCGCGTCGAGACTGAAGATGACGCCAGGGTGCGAGCACTGCTGGAGCGACAGCTGCCACCGGCAACAATCCTCGAAGATGAGTGCCGCCGCTACTACGATTGCCATCTCCATCGGTTCCGCACGCCGGATCTATTTGAGGCTGCGCATATCCTGATCGAACCCGCCGAAGACAGCGAAAGCGGCTGGCAGGAGGCAGAGCGGCATGCCCGCGCGCTCGCCGCGGAGCTCGGTGACGACGAGCAGCGCTTCGGCGAGGCCGCAAAGGAGTTTTCCAGCTGTCCCACGTCCACACAGGGTGGCTCTCTGGGCCAGGTGCGGCGCGGTGAACTGGAGCGGGCCCTGCACGACACGCTCGAAACCCTGTCGGAGGGACGCACTGCCCAGCACCCGGTGCGAAGCCGTTTTGGCTGGCATGTGCTGCGTCTACAGCGAAAAATCTGCGGACAGACGCTGCCCTTCGAGCTGGCCCGGGAAAAAATCTTTGACATGCTGGAAGCGCGGGCCTGGGTCAACGCCGCATCCCATTATATCGTTGAACTGGCGCGCCGCGCCAGTATCGAAGGCGTGCAGATCAATCCGCTGTCCATGGAAAGTGAGAACCCTGACCATGAATGAAAAAAAACCACCCAAGGATGCCCATTTGAACCCGGACCTGCACGCCGAGCGTGACGACACCTACGGTCCGGATCAGCAGGGACACGACCCGATGGACAACGTCTCCGTGAAGCCGGAAAAACATCGGGCCTGGCCGCTGATCTGGGCGATAGTGACCGTGCTATGCATATTAATGGCCCTTTATCTGTTTATTCCTTGAGCCGCTGACTTACGACAGGGACACGTCAACATGGATTCTTTGTCCGCAGTATCGAGATCCGATCAAACACGCGCGCTGACTCTGAGCACCATTGCGTTTACCGCCTGCTTTGCGGTCTGGACAATTTTCTCGATTATTGGCATCGCCATCAAGGAAGAGCTGGGCCTCAGCGAGTCCGAGTTCGGCATACTGGTTGCCACGCCGATCCTGACCGGATCAGTCACCCGCCTGTTTCTCGGTATTTGGACTGAAAGATACGGGGGCCGCATCGTTTTCTCACTGCAGATGCTGCTCACTGCCATCGCCACCTGGCTGCTGACATTGGTGTCGACATACCCGATGTATCTGCTGGCCGCACTCGTTATCGGTCTCGCCGGCGGTTCCTTTATTATCGGAGTTACCTATGTTTCACGGTGGTATCAGCCGGAACTCCAGGGCACCGCTCTGGGGATTTTCGGCGCCGGTAACGTGGGTGCGGCGGTAACCAAGTTTGTAGCGCCCTTCATCCTCGTCGCTTTCGGCTGGCACGCCGTGGCATATGTCTGGGCCGCAGGTCTCGCGCTGATGGCCGTGATCTTTTATTTGATGGCAAAGGATGAGCCGCAACTGATTGCCCAGCGCCAGTCCGGCGCACCGCCGGCGTCTTTCGCACAACAATTCGAGCCTCTCGAAGATATCAGGGTATGGCGTTTTTCCCTTTACTACTTTTTCGTGTTTGGCGGTTTCGTCGCTCTGGCACTGTGGATGCCCCACTACCTGGTCGATGTGTACGAAGTGGATCTGAAAACCGCCGGTATGGCTGCCGCCTCCTTCTCACTGTCGGCGTCACTGTTCCGCGCTTACGGCGGCCATCTCTCCGATCGCTATGGTGCTCGCTCGGTCATGTACTGGACGTTCGGTTTTTCTCTGGTACTGCTGCTGATGCTTTCTTACCCGCCGACGCAGTACATTGTCCAAACCAAGAACGGGCCGCTCACTTTCAGCACAGAAATGGGGCTGTGGCCATTCGTCGTTACGCTGTTCACGCTCGGTTTTTTCATGAGCCTGGGGAAAGCGGCGATCTACAAACACATCCCTATGTATTATCCGCACCATGTCGGCTCCGTCGGCGGACTTGTCGGCATGATCGGTGGCCTTGGTGGGTTTATCCTGCCGATCATTTTCGGTATGGCGCTTGATTTGACCGGTATTTATACCAGCTGCTTCGCCATCCTGTTTGCCATAGTGGTGTTCTCGTTCCTGTGGATGCATCTGGCCATTCAAGCGGAAGAGCGGCGCGACGAGAAAGGTCTTGTTGGGATAGCTGGGGAACCGTCAGAGGTACAGGTAGAAGATACCTTTGCGGAGGTGAAGAGCGCCGCCGGGGAAAAGGTACTGGAAGACTGGCGCCCGGAAGATCCGGAATTCTGGGAGACCAAGGGTCGTGCCATCGCCCGTCGCAATCTGTGGATTTCGATCCCGGCGTTGCTGCTCGCCTTTGCGGTGTGGATGGTCTGGTCGGTAGTGGTCGCGCGCCTGCCTGCCATCGGCTTCGACTTCACTGCCTCCCAGCTGTTCTGGCTGGCGGCTCTGCCGGGATTGTCCGGGGCCACCCTGCGGATCTTCTATAGCTTCATGGTGCCCATCTTCGGTGGGCGCATGTGGACGACCTTATCCACCGCGTCTCTGTTGATCCCGGCCATTGGCATGGGCTACGCCGTCCAGGATCCAAAGACGCCTTTCCTGATATTCCTGATCCTCGCCCTGCTGTGCGGCTTCGGCGGCGGCAACTTCGCCTCCTCGATGGCGAACATCGCCTTCTTTTTCCCGAAAAAGGAGAAAGGGCACGCGCTGGCAATGAACGCCGGGCTGGGAAACCTGGGCGTGTCGGTGATGCAGTTCCTGGTGCCGCTGGTGATTACCATCGGTGTATTCGGCGCGGTCGGAGGCGCCCCGCAGACCACCAGCGAGGGTACCCAGTTGTGGATGCAGAATGCGGGCTTCATCTGGGTACCCCTGATCATCGCATCGACTGCCGCCGCCTGGTTCGGCATGAATGATATTGCCAACGCCCGTTCCAGTTTCAAAGACCAGGCCATCATCTTCAAGCGCAAGCACAATTGGCTGATGTGTATTCTCTATACCGGCACCTTCGGCAGCTTCATCGGCTATTCCGCCGGCTTCCCGTTGCTCACGCGGCTGCAGTTCCCGGAAGTGGATGCGCTCAAACTGGTGTTCCTGGGGCCGCTGGTCGGAGCCCTGAGCCGCGCAGGCAGCGGCTGGGTATCCGACAAATATGGCGGCGCGCGGGTCACTTTCTGGACCTTCGCCTTGATGATTGTCACCGTTTTCGGCGTGATCTACTTCCTGTCGAACAACCAGATGGCCGGCGCCTTCTGGGGATTCTTCGCCTGCTTTTTGGCCCTGTTCTTCCTCACCGGTGTGGGGAACGCTTCTACCTTCCAGATGATTCCGGTCATTATGGGCAAGGAGATCCCCCGCCTGATGCCAAGTTTGTCCGGGGACGATCGACAACGGCAGGTCGACCGGGAGAGCGCCGCCATCATCGCCTTCACCAGCGCGATCGCGGCGTATGGGGCCTTCTTCATCCCCAAAGCTTACGGTACCTCGATCGAGCTGACCGGGGGCCCGATGGCCGCGCTGTGGGGCTTCCTCGCCTTCTACGTTGTCTGCCTGGTCATCACCTGGCACTTCTATTCCGCCCGCCACGGCCTGCTTTACGATGTCGAGCGGCGCAGCGCGAAGGCATCGCCCTGATAGCTCACCCTAAAAAGCAGGCTGGCTAGACTTCTCCACTGGCCGACCAATACGGCGAGAGGCAGGGACAAATCGAGCACGATAGTGACTCGGTTTGTCCCGGCGGTATTGCGGATCCGAGCGATTCAAGCGAATTGCAAAATCACCCAGCGACGTAATCGGGACACGCTGCCTTCGTGTTACAGATTGCCAGCGGCAGGTGCGCCAATTACCGGCGGCTTCCTCGGCAGACCGGCAAACAACCAGTGACTCACCGAGGCTCCCGCCCCCTCCGAAGCCAATTCGACCAAATGGTCAGATAGTGATTTTCCAGGCGCTTTGGTATTCTGCCGCGCTGATGCCTAGCCTAGGCCAATAACAATCCAGCCCAGAAGTAGAATGAATTCCAAGACCAGCCCGGCCGCCGCACAAAAATCCGAACACACCCCGATGATGCAGCAATACCTGCGCATCAAGGCCCAGCACCCCCAGGAGCTGGTGTTCTACCGCATGGGGGACTTCTACGAGCTGTTCTACGACGACGCCAAGCGCGCGGCGGAGCTGCTGGATGTGACCCTGACCGCCCGCGGCAAGTCCGGCGGCCAGCCGATTCCGATGGCCGGTATCCCCTATCACGCGGCCGAAGGCTACCTGGCGCGCCTGATCAAGGTCGGCGTGTCTGTGGCCATCTGCGAGCAGATCGGCGACCCGGCCACCAGCAAGGGCCCGGTGGAACGTCAGGTGGTCCGCATCGTCACCCCCGGCACCGTCACCGACGAGGCGTTGCTGAACGAGCGCCGCGACAACCTGCTGGCGGCCACCAGCCAGCTGGGGGACCAGTTCGGCCTCGCTTTGCTGGACCTGGCCACTGGTCGTTTCGTGGTGCAGGAAGTCGATAGCCTGGAGACCCTGTCCGAACAGGTACAGCGCCACAGCCCGGCGGAACTGCTGGCACCTGAAGACCTGAGCCTGCCACCCGAGATCGAACGCCGCCCCGGCCTGCGCCGCCGCGCGCCGTGGGAGTTCGAGCTGGAAACTGCGCTGCGCCTGCTGAACCAGCAGTTCGGCACACTCAATCTGGAGGCCTTCGGCTGCAGCCACATGCACGCGGCGGTGGTCGCCGCCGGCTGCCTGCTGCAGTACGCCCGCGATACCCAGCGTACCGAACTGCCCCATATCCGCAGCCTGCAGACCGAGAGCAGCGACGAGACCGTCGCGCTGGACGGCGCCAGCCGCCGCAATCTGGAAATCGATCTGAATCTGAACGGCGGTGACCAGAATACCCTGCTGTCGGTATTCGACAGCTGCAAGACTGCGATGGGCAGCCGCCTGCTGCGCCGCTGGCTGAACAATCCACTGCGCCAGCTCACCACGCTGAACAACCGTCAGGACGCGGTGGCTGCGCTGATCGACGGCTATCTGTTCGAGCCGCTGCGCGACGCACTGAAGCCGGTCGGCGATATGGAGCGTATTCTCGGCCGCCTGGCGCTGCGCTCTGCGCGTCCGCGGGATCTGGCGCGCCTCGGCCAGTCCCTGGCGCAGTTCCCGGAAATCCAGCAACAGCTGGCGAGCACCAATGCGGTTCTGCTCCAGGAACTGATGCGGGAAATCGGCGAATGGCCGGAAACCGTGGAACTGCTGGAACGCGCATTGGTGGACAACCCGCCGGTGGTGATTCGCGAAGGCGGCGTGATCGCCGGCGGCTACGACAGTGAACTGGACGAGCTGCGCGGGATCAGCGAAAACGCCGGCGATTATCTGGTGCAGCTGGAGCAGCGCGAGAAGGAGCGCACCGGTATTCCCACGCTGAAAGTGGGCTACAACCGCGTGCACGGCTACTTTATCGAGATCAGTCGCGGCCAGAGCGACAAGGCACCGGCCGACTACATCCGCCGCCAGACACTGAAGAATGCCGAGCGCTTCATCACCCCGGAGCTAAAAGAGTTCGAAGACAAGGCGCTGTCGGCAAAAAGCCGCGCCCTGGCGCGGGAGAAAGCCCTCTACGAGGAACTGATCGACCAGCTGAACCAGTCACTCGCCGAACTGCAGACGGCCGCCGCCGGCATTTCACAGCTGGATGTACTCGCCTGCCTGGCCGAACGCGCCGACAACCTGCGCCTGTGCCGCCCGCAGCTGGGCACTGAACCGGGCCTGGATATCACAGCCGGCCGTCACCCGGTGGTCGAGCAGGTACTGGACGAGCCGTTTGTCGCCAACGATATCGAACTGCGCGACGACCGCCGCATGCTGGTGATCACCGGCCCGAACATGGGCGGTAAGTCCACCTATATGCGCCAAACCGCGCTGATCGCGCTGCTCGCGCACTGCGGCAGCTACGTGCCGGCGGACTCAGCCCGTATCGGCCTGCTGGATCGCATCTTTACCCGTATCGGCAGCGCCGACGACCTGGCCGGCGGCCGCTCCACTTTCATGGTGGAAATGACCGAGACCGCCAATATCCTGCGCAACGCGACCGCACACAGCCTGGTGCTGATGGACGAGATCGGCCGCGGCACCAGCACCTACGACGGCCTGTCTCTCGCCTGGGCCTGTGCCCACTACCTGGCCGATCAGGTGCGCGCCTTCACCCTGTTCGCCACCCATTATTTCGAGCTCACCGACCTGCCGAACCAGTGCCCTGAAGCGGCCAATATCCATCTGGATGCCACCGAACACGGTGACGGCATCGTCTTCCTGCACCGCATTCAGGAGGGGCCGGCATCGAAGAGTTACGGCTTACAGGTGGCCAAGCTGGCCGGCATCCCGGGCGATGTACTGGTGGAGGCCCGCACGCGACTGATGGCCCTGGAAGCCGGTGACAGACCGGTTATCGACAGCCCCGCAGAGGCAGAGCCAAGCGAACCTGCGCCGCAGGGGGCGCAGTCACCGGCCGCGGGGGGCTCACCGCTGCAGGTGGATCTGTTCGGCACCGCCAGCCATCCAGCAGTGGAGGCTCTGGAAGAGCTGGATCCCGACGACCTGACGCCGCGGCAGGCACTGGAAAAACTCTACGCCCTGCGGCAACTGCTAAAGTGACCGGCACCGGGCCCACGGCCGAACAGGAACCGGGTAAACGGTTATAAACAGCAAACCAATTCAACTGAAAAGCCACTACAATTCGCGCCAGTAATTGCTAAAATCCGCTGCTCACCGAATCAGTGGCACTAACTCAGTAGGATTATCGAGGGACAAGCATGACATTCGTAATTGGGGAAAACTGCATCAAGTGCAAATACACCGACTGTGTGGAAGTTTGCCCGGTGGACTGCTTCTACGAAGGCCCCAACTTCCTCGTGATCCACCCCGACGAATGCATCGACTGTGCCCTGTGCGAACCCGAGTGTCCCGCCAACGCAATCTTCTCCGAGGACGAGGTCCCCGATGACCAGCAGGAATATATTGAGCTGAACGCGGAGCTGGCCGAAATCTGGCCGAATATTACCGAGAAAAAAGATCCGCTGCCGGACGCCGAAGAATGGGACGGTAAGAAGGGCAAGCTCGAGCTCCTCGAACGCTGAGCACCTTTTTGACCTGATTTGACCTGATACCGAAAAGCCGTCACCGACGGCTTTTCTGCTTTTGGCCCCCCTGACTAACAGACAATGCCGAGCCGAGTCGACCGTTTAGTCATGCTCTCGGCGCCAGCCGGCGAGTTGCCATTGCCACGCCCGCACACTACTACTTTGGAACCCTGGGCTACCATTTCAAAAGAAGGAGTAAATGGTGGCCCGTAGATACGGGCTCAATGAAGCCTTCTTTCCAAAGCCACAATGGGAGTTACTACCATGTTGCGCTGGGCAATTATCTTTCTCGTAGTTGCGATAATCGCCGCGGTCCTCGGATTTGGCGGTATCGCGGGAGCGGCAACAGAGATTGCGAAGATTCTGTTCTTCGTCTTTATTGTGCTGTTCGTGCTGGCACTGATATTCGGAAAAATACGAAAACCCTAGCCGAGTTCCCGGGTTTCAGTCCCTTCGATTGGCAAACCAGCGGCCAAAGCCGCTGGTTTGCTTATCCCGTATATATCGGTGATGCAGCGTCGAACTGCACGTACCGATCACTACCTGTCCCTGTGTGGCTCCAGCCCCAGCACGTCGGCAAAATGGTTGGAACCCGACACCAGTTCCATCACCACCAGAGCCTCGACGATTTCATCGTCTCGGGCACCCAGTTTCTGCGCTTCCGCAATAAACCGCTCGCTATGGTCGTTGGGTGCGGCATTGGCATGGCGGGCCAGGTCAAACAGCGCCTGCTCCTTTTCCGAAAAATGCAGGTGTTTGGGATCGGTGCGAATACGCATGACTTCCTCCGCCTCGACACCGAGATTCTGCAGGGTGGCGCTGTGGTGATAGATGCCATAATCACAGCGATTGTCTGCGGAGATTACCAGCCCCATGCCCTCTTTCAATTGTGGCGACAGCACGCCGTGGAGCATCGTCGCCTTGTACTGGTGCCAGATGGCCTCCAATAGCGCCGGGTGATGGCCGAGGGCGAGAAACAGGCTGGGCACGGCGCTCAACTCATCCTCGATTTCGCTCAAGACCGCTTCTACCCGATCTTCCGCGGGGCGTTCCACCAGTGGAATATGGCTCATGGTTCACCTGTCCAATCTGTTTCCAGCAATTTTCTTTTCCCTAAAGTCTACTTTTCGCCATGCCCGGATACTGTATATAATCCCAGCATGCGAAAAATCATCCACTGTGACTGCGACTGTTTCTACGCTTCGGTCGAAATGCGCGACGACCCGAATCTGCGCGGTCGTCCCCTGGCAGTGGGTGGCGCCAGCGACCGGCGCGGGGTCATCTCAACCTGTAATTACGAGGCGCGCAGCTACGGCGTACGCTCCGCCATGCCGACCGCCCAGGCGAAAAAACTCTGTCCTGATCTGATTGTAGTACCCGGTAACATGAAAAAATATCGGGAGGTAAGCGCTCAGATCCGCGATATTTTTCTGGAATACAGCGAGACTATAGAACCTCTATCCCTGGATGAGGCCTTTCTGGATGTCAGTGACAGCAGCCGCTGTCACGGCAGCGCGACACTGATTGCCGAAGAGATCCGCCGGCGCGTACACGACAAACTGGGCATTACTATTTCCGCGGGTGTGGCACCGAACAAGTTCCTGGCAAAAATCGCCAGTGACTGGCGCAAACCCGACGGTCTCACGGTAATCACTCCGGAAGCCGTCGACCAATTCGTACTGCGCCTGCCGGTGGCGAAGATTCACGGCGTGGGCCGCGTGACGGCGGAAAAGATGCACCGCCAGGGTATTCGCACCTGTGCGGATCTGCGCCGTTTTTCCCAAATTGAACTGACCAAGGCCTTTGGTAAATTCGGCCGCCGCCTGTATGAGTTGTGCCGCGGCGTCGATGAGCGTCCGGTTAACGGCGATGGCTCCCGCAAGAGCGTCAGTGTCGAGCGTACCTTCAGCGAGGATCTGTGCACCCAGGAAGAGTGGCTGGAACAGCTCACTGCGCTGTATATGCGACTGCTCGAACGGCTCGAAAACCTGGATCCGCGCTATCAGATCAACGGCGCCACGGTAAAGGTAAAATACGGTGACTTTTCCATCAGCACCCAGGAACGGGCCAGCCACGCCGGCCGCATTTCTGAATTCAGGCAGCTGCTGCAGCAGTGCTGGGACAGGCGCCCCGCCCCCATCCGCCTGCTTGGTGTTGGGGTGAAACTCAGGGATTTACGCGCCGAACTGGGTCCGGAACAGCTGCCCCTGCCACTGCCCGAGTGGAAGCGCCTGTCCGCTTAACGTCAGGATTTCCCTGCAAACCGCTGAACACGTACCAGTCAGTAAATCTGGCGTCGCCCCATACCCATCCGCCGGAGTCCGGTAGCCCCGCCGACTATAATCCCAGAACCGACAGATAAGAGCAGGCCGATGAAAAGAGTGCTGCCCAGTGCCCTCGTTGGCTGGTTCCTGAGTTACGCCCAGAGGCTGGAGCACCCGCAGTTATTCAAGTGGATCTGCGCGATTTTCCTGGTGGATTTGTTTATCCCGGACCTGCTGCCATTTGTCGATGAATTTCTTCTGGGGCTGGCCACACTCTACCTGGCAAGTAGAAAAAAGCGTCGCCCCGAAAAACCCGGCCAGCACCAACAAGAAAAGTTTGCCGGCAAGGGAAAGGGTGAGCGGGTTAAGGAAGATCCGCGAACTTAGGAGCGCGACCTTGTGTCGTGGCCATGATCAGTCGGCAGCATCACTAGATCATAAAGAAAGCTCGCTACCCAGCCGTTCGAGCCGGCATTCGCAGCGCACGGAGGCGCGATACAGTGTCGTGGAAGGATTTTCATCACTTGGATGACGAGTCGTTGCTCGAGTACTACCACTCTACCCGTAGTCCCAACGCATTCCGCCAGCTCTATGCGCGCTACAAAGACAGCCTCTACCGCTACTGCACACAGATGAACCTCACCGGTGCCGACAGCGTACTGGAAGCGCTGTGGAGCAGCCTGCTTGAGAGTCCACCACAGCTCCACGGCCGCCGGCTCCGCAGCTGGCTGTTTATCCGCACAAACAGTTTACTGCGCAACTATGCGGGGCAGGATCCTGACTCGTCGCAACCGGCCCCGATGCAGGACAACAAGCTGCTCGCGGGTATCCAGCAATTGCCGAGAATTGAACGCAACATACTGCTGCTACATATGGAGTGCGAACTGCCGCTCGCGACGGTAGCCGACATCGAAAAACTATCACTAAAGAAATGCCGTGAACTCTATCACCAAGGCAAGGAAAGACTCGAAGAAATTATCCATGGTTCACACAGACGACCCTGGCGAATCGAAGAGGTAGAAGAGGTAACTATATGAGTGTTTGGGAGCGCCAATACCGGGACGCAGTAGCTAGCATTACCTCCCCGGTCACCCTGGACGACAAGATCCTGCTACAGGCTCGACAGTTCAAACCAGTCCGTTCAGATAACCGCTGGCTATCCAAGGCAGCCAGCAGTTGTGCGGCAATCGCGGTCCTGGTCCTGTTGATGCACCCGGCGCAATACCTCGGTGCCCTGACACCGGGGCTGCAATCGACAAATGGTGCACAGCAACATCCACTGCGCAACTGGCAGCACAAGCCGTCGCAGCCGGCACAGGGTATCGATCCGTGGTTTGAGTTGCGCAGCCAGGTGAATGCCGGCAGTTACATAGAACTCTGTAACCAGTGGCGTCAGCAGCAGCGAGGCTCCATCAGGGAAAAATTGCCTCGCGACCTGGAAAGCAAAGCGCGTGCACACTGTCGGCTATTGCCCTGAAGCACTGTAGCAACAGCGGCTTTCGCGCGTGAACCGGAGCTTGCACCAGATTATTCCGTTGCGGGCCGAATGCCTCGCAGACCACTAGCCGAGTGTAAAAATCACCTTGCCGCGTGCACGCCGCTCAGTAATGGCGGCGAATGCCTGCACATATTCCTCGAACGGATAGATTTCGGTTGTCAGCGGATTCAGTTTGCCCTCTTCCACCATCTGCAGCAGCTCGGCAAAATTCCGCAGATTGGCTTCCGGATCGCGCTGCGCCCAGCTTCCCCAGAAAATGCCCATGATGTCGCCGGCCTTCAGCAGCGGCAGGTTCATTGGCAGCTTGGGAATATCGCCAGAAGCGAATCCGATCACCAGGTAGCGTCCGGACCAGGCAATCGAGCGATAGGCTTCCTCAGTGAAATCACCACCCACCGGGTCAAAAATCACATCGGCGCCGCGGCCATTGGTCAATTCCTTGATGCGCTCTTTCAGGTTCTCTGTCGAATAGTTAATCAGTTCGTCCGCACCGACCATTTTACAGAATTCGAGTTTTTTATCCGTCGAGGCACAGGCTATCACCCGGGCACCCATCGCCTTTCCCAGCTGAATCGCGGTAACACCTACGCCACCGGCAGCGCCGAGCACGACCAGCGTCTCGCCTTTCTTAATCGCCGCGCGCTGCTTGAGGGCGTAGTAAGAGGTGGCATAGGTGATGCAGAAACCGGCCGCCTGCTCGAAGCTGAGCTTGTCGGGCATAGGCACCAGCAGGTGCTCTTTGACATTGACCTTCTCGGCAAATGCCGCCATACCCGGCATGGCGATGACCCGGTCGCCGACCTTGAAATCCTTCACCTTGTCACCGACTGCGCTGATCACACCGGCGCATTCGCCACCGGGGACAAACGGCAGCGGTGGTTTTACCTGGTACTTGCCCGCGATCATCAGCGAGTCAGGAAAGTTGATACCCGCTGCACGAACGTCGATACACACCTCGTCGCTTTTCAGCTCCGGAAGCTCCCACTCCGCGATGACGAGCAATTCCGCAGAGCCATATTCTTCGCAGATCAATGCGCGCATAGTTCTCTCCAAACACCTCAAGCGGGCGCTAGCGCTGGCGAGACGCTGTCTCAGAGTAAAACCAACGGTAGCTCCGACACTGTTCTTTATAGCGATTTACTCAGGCCGCCTCGACTAAGCCGACTGCCGGCTCAGCACAATGCTGCATATCGATACAGGGCTACATTTCCTGTCCTGCAGCAGCCGCGCCCGCCCAATCTTTACCCGTCTCGCCTGCTCCCTTGTCGAGCCGCTAAACGAATTGCATTACCAGCCATTCGGCTATCAATGCTGGCTTCTCCTCACCTTCGATCTCCAAGGTCACTTCCAGTTTCAGCTGGTACTGACCCGGTTTCTTCTCCAGTATACCCATTACTCTGGTACGAGCCCTGATATTGCTGTCCACCTTGACCGGATTGATAAAGCGCACCTTGTCGAGGCCGTAGTTGACCCCCATCTGCACACCTTCGATACCAATCTGCAGCTGCTCGGCAAAATGGGACAGCAGCGAAAGAGTCAGAAAACCGTGTGCGATAGTACTCCCGAAAGGCGTAAGCTTGGCCGCCTCCGGATCGACGTGGATAAACTGCCGATCCAGCGTGCATTCGGCAAAAGCGTCGATCCGGTGCTGATCTATATGCAGCCAGCCGGTGGGCTCGGTTTCGAAACCGACAAAGTCCCCAATCCTGTCGCGCGGAATCAGTGTTGGCATTTCGTACTCCTGGTTATTATCTTTTATCTAATCGGAGCCATATGCTGCGCTTAGCGGTGATCACATAGCGGACATGCCACCATCTACAGCGAGCGCCTGCCCAGTCACGTACGTCATCTTGGGCGACAGCAGCATCAGCATCGCCGCAATCACCTCCTCGGGCTGGCCGAGACGCCTCATCGGACAACCCGAAGCGAGGGACGCCTGGAAGTCCTGCTGGCTCACCCCCGGAGTTTCGATATCAGTCACCATTGGCGTCAAGGTAAAGAAAGGACAGATTGCGTTGACCCGCACACCGTATTTGGCGCTTTCCATGGCAGCGGTTTTCGTCAACCCGATGACCGCATGCTTGGCCGCCGCATAGGAGGAGATCTTCGGCGCACCGCCGAGCCCGGCCATTGAGGAGACATTGAGGACTGCACCGCCACCGCTCTGCTTCATCAACGGAAGCTGGTACTTGAGACCAAACAGTACGCCCTTGGTGTTGACGTTATACTGACGATCCATCTCCGCCTCGCTGGTCTCTTCCACGGACATCATCGGCGGCGCAATACCGGCATTGTTTACTGCAATATCCAGCCCGCCAAATTCCGCCTGCGCCAGCTCCACCAGCGCGGCGCAGTCTCGCTCGGAGGAGACATCGCAACGGCGCGCGCGCGCCTCGATGCCGGCACCGCCGAGCTCGTCCGCCAGGGTCATCAGATCCGTTTCATTGATATCGCCCAGCACCAGTTTGGCTCCGCGCTCACCTAGTTCGCGCGCGAGCAGCTTGCCGAAACCGCTGGATGCCCCGGTAATCAGGGCGACCTTACCGGTAAAATCGAGAATCGGATCCATTGTCAGATACCCCCGCAGGAAGTCATGCCGCCATCGACCACGACGCATTCGCCGGTGGTATAGCTGGAGGCGTCAGAAACCAGGTACAGAACGGTACCGGCCATTTCTTCCGGTTCCGCATGGCGGTGCATCGGAATGTGGCCGATTGCGGTGTTGTAGATCTCTTCGTGAGTAAACAAAGCACCGGCGAAGTTGGTCTTGGTCAGGCCCGGCAGCAGCGCGTTGACGCGAATATTGAACTGCGCACACTCCTTGGCGAAGGCTTTGGTCATATTCACTACGGCCGCCTTGGTAATGGAGTAGATCCCCTGACCGACACCCGGCTGCAGCGCGTTGACCGATGCAGTGTTCACGATACAGCCGCCACCCTGCTCCCGCATCAGCTTGCCCGCCTCAACGGACATAAAGAAATAGCCGCGAATATTGACATCGACGGTCTTCTGGAAGGCACCGAGGTCCGTATCCAGGATATGGCCGAAATAAGGGTTGGTAGCGGCGTTGTTGACCAGGATATCCAGGCGGCCGTGTTTCTGGCGAATCTCGCCGAACACCCGCTCGATCTCTTCCATATTGCCGATATGACAGGGAGCCGCTTCCGCAGAACCGCCAGCGTCGACAATAGCGTCCGCCACCGCCTGGCAGCCCTCGATCTTGCGGCTGGAAACCATTACATGCGCGCCCTGCTCCGCCAGCAGCTTGGCGATGGCCTCGCCAATACCGCGACTCGCACCAGTCACCAGTGCGATCTTGCCGGTCAGGTCAAAAAGATTCGTTGCCATGATTTTTTCCTCACTAAGTTTTGATGTTCAATGTTCTTTGTCAATCACGTCCAGTGCCATCAGCGCCAGCGGTTCGACAAAGGCACCGACCTGCGCCGCATTCTTACTCGATGCATTGCCATCGTGAGCGCGCTTGGCGACACCCTGGACGATGGCCGCCAGGCGGAAAAAGCTGAACGCGAGATAGAAAGCCCAGTTGTCGATACATGCGATTCCCATCCGCTCACAGTAACGGGCGACGTAGTCCTGCTCGGAAGGAATACCGAGTGCGCTGCGATCCCTCCCCATCAGCCCGGAAATATTCCCGGCATTGGCTGGCATGCGCAGCTGCATACACTGATAAGCGAGGTCGGCAAAGGGGTGGCCCAGGGTCGAGAGTTCCCAGTCGAGCACGGCAATGGCGCGGCTCTGCGTCGGGTGAAACATGATGTTGTCGAGGCGGTAATCGCCGTGTACCAGGGACAATCGGCCATCGTCTTCAGGCAAGGCGCCGGCCAGCCAGTCGATCAGTTTGTCCATGGCCTCGATGGGCTTCAGCTCGGAGGCCCGGTACTGACCCTGCCAGCGATCGAACTGCCGCTCGAAATAGTTTCCCGGTTTGCCGTAATCGATCAGCCCGGCGGCCTCCAGATCCACACTGTGCAGTGCCGCCAATACGCGGTTCATTTCTTCGTAGCAGGCACCGCGCTGGGTGTTGTCGAGTTCCGGCAGGGCCGCATCCCAGAAGATGCGACCATCGCAGTATTCCATCACGTAGAACATCGAGCCGATCAGGTCGCGGTCCTCGCACAGGTGCAGTACGCGCGGTACCGGCACGTCGCTGCCCGCGAGCGCCTGCATGACACGGAACTCGCGGTCCACCGCGTGGGCAGACTTCAACAGCTTGCCCGGCGGCTGCCGACGCAGTACATAGGTCCCGGACGCAGCCTGTAATTTAAACGTCGGGTTTGACTGCCCGCCGGCAAATTTGCTGATCGCCAGCGGCCCACTAAATCCTTCGATATGCGCAGCCAGATATTTTGCCAATACTTCCACTGGCAACTGCTCTACAGCATCCTTCTTTTCTGACACAGCCTCTGTGGTCATCGTCGCCTCCAGTTTACTGCTCGGCGCCGTAACGCGCGGCCAGGTTACGGCCCAGCTGCATCATATGGACCTGATCGGGCCCGTCCGCCAGGCGAATGGTGCGCGCGTAGGCATAGTGTTGCGCAAGGTTGTAATCCTGACTCAGTCCGGCGGCGCCATGAATCTGGATTGCGCGATCGATCACGGTACACGCCATCTGCGGCGCCACTATCTTGATCATCGCGATCAGATCCTTGGCTGCTTTGTTACCGTACCTGTCCATCTGGTCCGCGGCTTTCAGGGTCAGCAGGCGCGCCTGCTCGATTTCGCAGGCAGATTTCGCGATATCTTCACGCACGGATTGCTGCTTGATCATCGGCCGGCCGAATACGACCCTTTGCTCCGCGCGCTTGGCCATCATTTCCAGCGCACGCTGGGCCTGGCCGATCAGGCGCATACAGTGATGAATGCGGCCCGGGCCGAGGCGCCCCTGGGCGATTTCAAATCCGCGCCCCTCTCCAAGGATCAGATTGCCTGCCGGTACGCGCACATTGTCAAAAATCACTTCCGCGTGACCTTCCGGCGCATCATCGTAGCCAAACACGGTCATCGGGCGCACAATCTTGACGCCCGGCGTATTGGTGGGCACCAGGATCTGTGACTGCTGCTGATAGCGATTCGGATTGTCCGCGTCGGATTTCCCCATCACGATCATGATTTCGCAGCGCTTGTTCATCAGGCCACTGATGTAGAACTTGTGGCCGTTGATGACATAGTCATCGCCGTCGCGCACGATCGAAGTTTCGATATTGGTGGCGTCCGAAGAGGCGACTTTCGGTTCAGTCATCGCGAATGCCGAGCGGATTTCACCGGCCAGCAGCGGCTGCAGCCAGCGCGCCTGCTGCTCTGCATCGCCGTACTGTGCCAACACCTCCATATTGCCGGTATCCGGCGCGCTGCAGTTGAAGATCTCCGAGGAGAACAGCACCTTGCCCATTTCCTCGGCCAGCGGCGCGTACTCGAGATTCGAAAGGCCGGCACCAAAACGCGGATCCGGCAAGAACAGGTTCCACAACTCGGCCTCGCGCGCCCTGGCTTTCAGCCCCACCATTATTGGCGGCTCACCCCAACGGTCTTCCTGCAGTTGCTGGTGATATGTCTGCTCCGCGGGATAGACATAGTCAGCCATAAATCGCTGCAGGCGCTCGAGCAGTACTTTCACCTTGTCTGAGTATTCGAATTCCATGGTTAGCCGCCTTTATTAAGTTATTCTCAGCTGTAGGTAATGAATTCGTGCCGCTGTTCGTGTTCCAGGTGCGGCACGTGATTGAAACTGTGCAGGCTGAAGCTGTCGGCGCCGACGAAGAAGCGGCTCACCGCCGTGTTCTTGATCTGCATGTTGAGTTTGATTACGGTCTCCGCCTGGGCACCGAGCACCTGGCGGACCATCATCGCAATGGCGCCGCCGGAGCTGACCACCAGTGTCCTGCTGCCGCGAGGGCTGTCGCCGATCAGGCCCAGCGCGTCCTCGATACGCTGCTCGAACTCCTGCCAGGATTCCGAACCGTTTATCTCACCAGCCGCCCAGGCCAGCATCGCTTTTTTCAGGAAGCGGTAATATTCAGGCTTGCCGGCACCCGCTTTTGGCACCGACTGTGGGTCGTGCTCGCCGTACCTCTGCAGCAGGCTGTGAAAGTCGAATTCATTCAACTGGGGGCAGATCTGCACCTGACCGGCATCCAGCGCCATCCCCGTACAGATGCCCTGCGCGGTTTCCCGGTGGCGCAGCAGACTGCCGCAGAGGATGCGGTCGAACTGCATACCCGCGGCCTGCCAGTGCTCACCCAGCCAGCGCGCCTGGCGCATGCCGAGCTCGGATAGCTTGTCGTAGTCTGCGGCGCCGTATGAGGCCTGTCCGTGACGGACGGTGTAAAACTCTGCCAATGCCTATCTCCTACCAACTAGGCCAATACCCTAGCGCTCCCGAATAGATCATCCAAGTTTATTATGCGAATATCTAATCATTCACAGCGTCAAACATGGGGTTGATCATGGTGCAGCTGCAACAGATGGATATGAACCTGTTCCTGGTACTGGAGGCGATCTACAACGAGCGCAACCTGACCCGAGCCGCAGAGCAGCTCCATATCACCCAGCCCGCGGTCAGCAACGCCCTCGCCCGCCTGCGCCGCACGCTGGATGACCCGCTGTTCACACGCACGACGGGAGGCATGAGCCCGACGCCGCTGACCGAGCGCATCATGCCCAAGGTGCATGAGGCGCTGGTGCTGCTTGGCGGCAGCCTCCGCGAGCAGCGCCATTTCGACCCCGCAACGGCGGAAAAGACGCTGCGCCTGTCGATGAACGATATGGCGGAGACACTGCTGCTCCCCCGGCTGCTGGAACGACTGCAGCAGGTTGCGCCGGGCATTGCGGTCGAGTCCTACTATGTGCCGCGCAACGAGCTGGTAAAGGAACTCTCGGCAAACATGCTGGATTTCGGCCTGGATATCTCTCTCGCCACTACCACCCAGCTGCAACAGCAGCGCCTGATCAACGATCGCTACCTGTGCATGCTGCGCGCCGACCACCCCCTGGCGAAGCAAGACAGCCTGACGCTGGAGCAATATCTGGCACTGGACCATATCCATGTTTCCAGTCGGCGCGCCGGACCGGGTGTCGTGGATATCGCGCTGAATAAGGTCGGGCGACGCCGCAATATCAAACTGCGCGTGCAGCATTACCGCGTGGCGCCATTAGTAGTCCTGCGCACCGATCTGGCGCTGACGATACCGGCGAGTCTCGCCAACCATTATCAGGCGCGCCTGTTTGAGCTGCCGTTCCAGGTACCGCGCCTGGACTGGCACCTGCTGTGGCACAACAACCAGCACGACGACCCGGCCAACCGCTGGTTGCGGGAACAGCTCCTGGACATGTTCGCGGCAGTAAAATAGCCAAGCGCACAGGAGCCCAAAAGCGGCCCTACCGGAAATTGATCACTGATTTCGACCGGATTGGTCACTGCCCACTATTGTTCCTGCTTGTTATTCTCCCCCAATCGATATGCAACTCGTTGCATATACAAGAACACCCTGATTGGTCACAAAAAGAGAGTTTCGCCATGTCCCAAGCCTACCCCCACCTGCTGGCCCCGCTGGACCTGGGCTTTACCACACTGAAAAACCGGGTGCTGATGGGCTCCATGCACACCAACCTGGAAGAACACGCAGGCGGATTCAGCCGCCTGGCGGCTTTCTACGCCGAGCGCGCCCGCGGCGGTGTCGGCCTGATTGTGACCGGCGGTATCGCGCCCAACGAGGAAGGCGGCGTGTTTATGGGCTCCGCCAAGATGACCACCGCAGAAGAGGCGCAACAGCACCGGGAAATCACCGATGCGGTCCACGCCGAGGACGGCAAGATCTGTATGCAGATACTGCACGCGGGCCGCTACGCCTATAACCAGAACCTGGTCGCGCCGTCGGCCATACAGGCGCCGATCAACCCGTTCACGCCGAAGGAACTGAACGGCGAGGAGGTCGAAGCACAGATCGATGACTATGTGCGCTGCGCGACCCTCGCCCGCGAGGCGGGTTACGACGGCGTTGAGATCATGGGCTCGGAAGGTTATTTCATTAACCAGTTCATCGTCTCCCGCACCAACAAGCGCACCGACGAGTGGGGCGGCAGCTTCGAAAACCGTATCCGCCTGCCGATCGAAATCGTGCGCCGCGTACGCGAGGCCGTCGGGCCGGACTTCATCATCATCTACCGCCTGTCCATGCTCGACCTGGTGGAAGACGGCAGCACCTTCGAGGAGGTGATCACGCTGGGCAAGGCCATCGAAGAGGCCGGCGCCACCATTATCAACACCGGTATCGGCTGGCACGAAGCGCGCGTCCCGACAATCGCCACCAGTGTGCCGCGCGCCGCTTTCACCGAAATCACCGCCAAGGTGAAACAGCACCTGACGGTGCCGGTAGTGACCAGCAATCGCATCAACATGCCGGCAGTCGGTGAAGAAGTACTGGCCAGCGGCCACGCAGACATGGTTTCCATGGCGCGGCCGTTCCTGGCGGATGCCGAATTCGTCAACAAGGCCGCGCAAAACCGCGCTGACGAGATCAACACCTGTATCGGCTGTAACCAGGCCTGCCTGGACCACACCTTCGAACTGAAACTGACCTCCTGCCTGGTCAATCCGCGCGCCTGCCACGAAACCGAGCTGAACTATCAGCCGGCCGCCGCCCGGAAAACCATCGCAGTAGTCGGCGCCGGCCCCGCCGGTCTGGCCGCTGCCACAGTGGCAGCCGAGCGCGGACACAAAGTGACCCTGTTCGAGGCGGACGGAAAGATCGGCGGCCAGTTCAATATTGCCAAGCAGATCCCGGGCAAGGCCGAATTCGAGGAAACCCTGCGCTACTTCAAGCGCCGCCTGGAAATCACCGGCGTGACCGTCAAACTGAATACGCGCGCCTCCGCCGCAGACCTGGAGGCCTTCGATGAGGTGGTCATCGCCACCGGCATCGAGCCCCGCACCCCGCCGATTCCGGGGATCGAGAACGAGAAAGTGCTGAGCTATCTGGACGTGCTGAAGCACAAGAAACCGGTGGGCAAGCGAGTCGCCATCATCGGCGCCGGCGGTATCGGTTTCGATACGGCGGAATACCTGACTCACGAGGGCGACAATTCCCAGGAGCTGATCGCCAGCAGCAAGCAGGAGTTTTTCGATGAGTGGGGCGTGGACATCCAGCTCGAAAACCGCGCCGGCCTGAAAAAGGCCGCACCGGTGGCCACACCGCGTCAGGTCACCCTGCTGCAGCGCAAAGCCTCCAAGGTGGGCGCCGGCCTCGGCAAGACCACCGGCTGGATTCACCGCACCAGCCTCAAGCACCGCGACGTACAGATGATCGCCGGTGCCAGCTACGAGAAGATCGATGACCAGGGCCTGCACATTCGTGTCGGCGACGAGCAGCACCTGCTCGAAGTGGACAATATCGTGATCTGCGCGGGGCAGGAGCCGGCGCGTGAACTGTACGAGGCACTGCAGGCGGGTTCCGTCAAAGTCCACCTGATAGGAGGCGCCGACGAGGCCGCCGAGCTGGATGCCAAACGGGCCATCGATCAGGGCTCACGACTGGCGGCGGAAATCTAATTACCGCGTCCACAGCGAAAACTCTGTGTATTCCAGTCTGAGCGCTAGCAGTGGCCGATATCCGCCAGGATATCGGCCACTTTTCCACTCGCTGTACAAAAAATTGAGGTGGAGCCGCGCGCGCGCCGCTAGCTCCTATGTTGTCACGCCCGGAATAAAAAAGGCCCCGAAGGGGCCGAAAAAAACAACGTAGACTACAAACGCTTATGGTGCCGGAGTCGCATCAGGCTGCAATTCCAATACCTGCTCCCGCTCCGGCCACTGGGGCCTGGATAGGCGCGCTGTCAACCGGTAGAGCGCGAACACCACTCCGCACAGGACGAACATCATCCAGTAGAGTGCGGGGCCGCTCCACCATTCGATCACGATACCGCCGATCAGCGGCGCCAGCGACCAGCCCAGCGAGTAGAAAGACGAGGCCCCAAAATAACTACCGCGCAAGTGATCCGGTGCCAGCCGGTCTATCTGTACACTCATGGTCGGAAACAGCACCGCTTCCGCGAGACTGACGACAAAGGTGGCCCCCAACCAGCCCACAAACCAGCCAACTGGGTTGAGCGCAAACCACACCTGCCCCACGGCCAATACAGCCAGGCCGACAATGATGCGTCCGTTGACATCGATATTGCGCATCATCTGCAGCAACGGAAACTGCAACAGCACGATGGTGGATGCATTCACCAGGATCATGCTGGAGATCAGTTCCACCAGCCGGGGAGCCTCGGCGCGCGTCAGGTACTGCACGAGACTGGAATCCATGTGGGCATAGATGAACAGCGTCAGCACATTGGCGATAATCACCACCAGAAAAACCTGATCCCTGCGCAGGACTGCGAGTGTGCTCGCCAGGGTCACGCTGGTGTCCCGGCGTTTGTGGGCCAGCCGCCCGCTTTCCGTGCGCGCGAAGCCCCATACAAATGCCAGGCTCAGCAACAGATAACTGAGCGCGGTCAACCCAAAGGTCGACTGCTGTGCACTCAGACCTGCCCAGACACCAACAATCGGACCCAGTGCCGCCCCCACGTTGATCAGGAAATAGCGAAACTGCAATGCCAGCTCGCGACTGTTCTTCTCCGGAATAAGATCACCGATCAGCGCGCTGGCCGGCGGTTCCCACACCGCGCGACCAATTGAGCAGAAGGTCATCGCGAGAATAAATACTGGCAGCGTCTGTGCCACGGCCAGCAGCGCAAAGGCGACAAAGTTAATGGCGGTTCCCGCCAGCAACATATTGCGGCGACCGTAGCGATCCGACAGGGATCCCACGTAAAACCCCAGCAGCGCTGCGCCAACGGCAGAGGCGCTCAGAATCAAGCCGATCTGCGCCGCACCGAGTTGAAACTTCTCGTATAACAGGATCGCCAGAAACGGCCACACCATAAAATAGGTGCCGCGACCAAAAAAACTGCCGATCAGAATTATCCAGATTAAAGGTGGAAAGCTGTGCAGCCGCTGCCACCACTGCCTGTCCATTGCACTACTCCTTGTCGATCATTACTCTCTTCGTAAATTGCCGGCAAAAAAAAACCCGGAAGGCCAGCCTTCCGGGTTTTCTCTGTGGAGGAAGGCTTTACACCTTCCATCGCTTATCGCTCTGTCAGGTGTGCGGGGTGATCACTGCGGTCACCGGGCGCATTGTGTGAGCCGCACATAGGGCGCGATTTTCCTGAACGCCACACCACAGGCGAGCGGTGGCCGGCAGCTGGTGCTGCAGAGCGGAGCGCATACGCGGTGACGTGTGGAGGTATCGGGAACTCATCGGAAACAATCGCCATTGACTTAATGGCATCAATAGTATCTGACCAATTGGCGTTTGCAAGCATAATTTGCGGTTAATGCCAGACATGGGGAAAAGCACCTCACGCAAGCGTGGATATGTGCACAGTACAGTCAACCGACAACATTCATTTGCACGTCTATACTCCACTGTGGCAATAGCCATAAGTAACGCGGGTCAATCACAACCCCACGGATGAAAGTGACCAGACGCCGAAGCTGGCGTCGCGAATGATTTGCAAGCCATGTCTTTATCAAACCTCCTAATGCAAACCCGACCAGCCGTAGAAGAAGAACTTTTCGCTCTGGCACCGCCCTATACCCTGTTCATATCCATTTGCGACGGCAAGCGCAGGGCCAAGGTTCGACACGCCACCGCAGACGACTTCTCCACTGCCTGGCGATCGGCGGCATCCATGGCACGCAGAGCGGCAAAGGATGCCAAAATGAATGTCTGCTGGCTCAGGGTGGATTGGGTCACTGGTATCGAGGAAACGACGTGGCGCGAAATTAAGCGGAAGCTCAAAACCCTCACTTCATCTTTCTTCCGCCAAGGAATTGCACTGGACCCGGATCTAAGATCCGCCTTCCTGGAACAGGAGATCAACGCCAACGCCATGTTTTATGGCGGGAAGAAGGTCGAACATGCAGTTCTCAACGAAAAGAAGTTCATGGCCTATGTGCGCCGGCGCTACCGCAACCATCCGGAGGTGGATTTTTCAGATGACAAGCCGGTCTATGTGCTGTCCACCAAGGGCGTCTTCACTGAAGGATCCGGGACACCCGTTCCCTTGCACGGGTCTGGACGACATGCCGGCCGCCGAAGAATCAAGGAGTTCGATGAGAAAATAGCAGCCAGGTTGATTGTAACCAGCAGCCAGTACCTGGCTAGACAGGTAAGGGCCAGCGGCCAATTTCGCTATGGCCGACATGCCTGCTTTGACAGGAACATCAACCACTACAACGCCTTGCGTCACGTCGGCAGCTTATATGCAATGCTGGAAGCCTGGGAGTTGACCGGCGATCAGAGATTGAAAGACGCCATCGATAGAGCCCTGGAATACCTGACGCGAGAGATCATCAAGCCGGTAACATTGCCGTCCGGTAAAGAGGTATCTTATGTTGTGGATGGCGATGAGATAAAGCTGGGCGGAAACAGCATCTGCGTACTCATGCTCGCAAAATACGTATCCCTGACCGGGAGCAAAAAGTACGATGATCTGATGGAGAGCATTTCCCTCGGAATCGACTATTTACAGGATCCCGAGACCGGCAAGTTTGTGCATGTATTGCGGTACCCTGACCTATCCTTGAAGGACGAGTTCCGGATAATCTATTTTGATGGAGAAGCCGCGTTTGGCCTCATGCGACTGTACGGAATCAGAAAGGATCCCCGCTGGCTGTCGATTGTTGAAAAGGCGTTTACCTACTTTATTTCTGCTGAGCACTGGAGGGCGCACGATCACTGGCTGAGCTACTGCGCAACCGAGATGATCCTATACCGGCCGGAAGAGCGGTATTACGACTTCGGCTTGAAAAATGCTACCGATTACCTGGATGCCATGGAAGGACGCATCCCCGCCGTCCCAACGCAGTTCGAACTGATGATGGCGGCGGAGAAGCTGGTTTATCGCCTGCAGCGAGATAAAAACCACGCACACCTACTAGAGAAATTTGACCTGGAAAGGTTTTACGACGGCTTGCATAAGCGGGCGCACCACCTGCTGAATTCCTATATCTGGCCGGAATTCGCGATGTATTTCAAACGCCCAAGCAGCATTCTTGGTGCATTTTTCATCCGACGCCACGGCTTTCGTGTGCGCATAGACGACGTTCAACACTATCTGTCAGGCCTGATTGGCTACCTCTATTACCTACTCCGCGACAGGAATATCAAAATACCGGACAATCAAGTCGATGAAGATACCGCCGCAGCCCCCCAGGCTTTCGATTCAAAAGCAATCGCCAGTGCCAGAGAAAGTTTAAAATTGGCTCACAGCAGCCCCGATTGATAGATCTTTCGGCAACTGCAGATTCAAAACTCGACGCAAACTGAGTTTGCGATCATCCTCCCGGTGCATATGTAGGAATTTATCCTGCGAGGCAATCAGACTGATACAGAATTTTTCCTCGCCGGTAAAATCTGTGGGCCGCTTCCAGAACAGATAACCGCAGGTCTGAAAATCCGACGGTATTCAAAATTCTGGGTCATCTCTTTTTTGCTAATGGTAAAGAAATGACACAGAATTCTGAGCACTACCGTAGGTCATGGAATATTTCTCCAATCTCTCTTTTTAAAGCCCAAAATATCGCCTTTTTTGGCACTTCGGGACATAGACTATGTGATACCTGCAACAATCCTTGACGTGAGCTTGGCTCTGCCAACCTCTCATATGGCCTCCTATATAGAACTTGCCGGTGCATGTGAGGCCATATTGTCTACCCTGCACGACTGAACGGCAGAACCCTGTCACGCCTCACCGCCAGAGGCGGTGACTTACTTAGCTACGCGTTAATTAATTACAGCCTCTCACGAACATGTATTCTCAGCCAAATGGAAAATGCTGGAACGTCTTTCCATTCAGCAAGTCTTGGTACAGCCTGGAACGTGCCTGAAGATACTCTTCACCCAGTAACCTATCGTACTTTTGATTAAACCTGTCCCACTGTCCGGGCCGAGGGGTAAACTCGCCAAGCACCATACCATCCACGCTCTTGAGCATATCGATACGCATGAATGGCACCGGCAAGTTCAGGCTTACTTTTTCAACTTCCTCTATCTGTTGCACGCTTACACCATCCCCGATCCACGTCTCGCTATCGTACTTCCCAGTATCAGTGAGGCGCCTACCATCTCGCGACCAAAAACAATGTCGAGGATTTTCGCCACGAACTATTTCAAGAATCAAAACGACTTTTCCATAGAATGAATAAAACTTTATATCTCGAGCCGGGGTCATCAATTGCAAATCCTCCAGAATCATATCCTCAACAATCCAACGATCCCGAACTCCACCTGTTACTACATTGTCTTTAATAACGTATTTATTCGTATACTCTGTAAATTCACGCCATGATGAGAAATTCAAATTATTTTTTAGCACACGAATATGATTTTCATCAAAATAAAATGCGACACCCACTGTACCGGTAGCCCTAACTGGCTTTAATACCGCAGGTCTACCTGGCTGTTTAATTTCACGAAATTTGCACACCTCATTATTACAATCCGGACGACGCAAACCAATCTTATCGGCAAACTCATACGCCTTGGTTTTATGATCTAGATTCCACGCAAATACCGGTATTCCAATCCTTTTTTCTTCAGAGTTCTGCATCATAATAGAATGAAATGATATAGCCTTGAGTACTGGAACTTTCCTTTTCTCGATATGCCTCAGCATCTGGTGGGTTAATTGATTTGGCTGTGCATTTTCTACCAAACGACTCATTTGCATTTTATTAAAGCCATTATCACGCAGGAAATTATTTTTCGTAATCCTTGCCTTATAGAAAGCTTTGGCTTTTTCATTTATCAAATCGGTTATTTTCTGAGGCAAGTCCAAGGGGTGATCAGGGTTACTGGGAGAATCAAATAAATCTAAGATAAGGTTTATACATTCCTTCTTGTTAACTTTTTCTTCCACCTTACTAGTTGTTGCACTCCGTATCCTGAACCCCGGCGCCACCCGTGCGTTAGATACCTTCCTGGACAATGTTGTAACCAAAAACATTCCGCGCCCAGAAAGAACCTTTGCATATAGCTCTGTCAATGCTTTCTCGGTGCCGTTAAGTAAGGCTTCCACATCCCCGTCACAGAGGTTTCGCACCCAGCCGCGAATCGATAGGCTTTCGGCATATGACTTAAGAATTTTCCTGAACCCGACATGTTGCACCTTACCCTTGAAGATAACTTTCTCTGTCCTCTCATTGGGAAGCACTGACATTTGTACATTATCCCCAATTGGCGCATCACAATAAGATTTATGAGCTTCTACTCTAAAACCAGACTCTTTGTTATCTGTCATAATTTCATTTATCGTAAATCCCTGCTTTCCATCAATGTCAGCCAGGGAAACAATCAGGCTTTTTGGATCCGCCCCCTTAGCCTTATACCTTCCAGGAGAGTTAAAAATAAAATTACCGATAGAATAAAAAATTTTCCCGCCAGCAAAATTCTCCACCTTATCAGCTTTATGTGTGCCATGAGCAACTACATGGTCTGCCCCAGCGTCTATAATATCTCGGCACCAATTCTGATGATTCCCGTTTATATCCCGGTAATCCATACCTTGCCAATGGGGACACACAATCACGATACTATCTGGATCCGAAGCCTTGATATTCTGGATTCCTTTCTCCATCTCGTCAAAATTCGTGCTGGCAATACCGGGCCTGTCTTTTTCCGCAAAAAATCCATACTTGATATATCGCCTTGTTGCTCGCATTCCGTTGAAGACATAGACGCTTTTTACCCTTTCTCCTACCTTCGCCTCAATGCGGTAGGGCCTGCGTGCCTCCTCGAGATTTATGCCTGCTCCGATAGTCGCAATACCGTTGGAATTCAGCTTCGCAATCATGGCCAGCAACTTGTCCGGCCCATAGTCCATGGTGTGGTTGTTGGCCAAAGTGACGGCGGTCACACCCAATCTTTTTAGTACTTCGATGGTAACGTCTGGATCATCACAACCTGGGTATTGCTTGCCCTCTATCGGTTTACCGGGGTCATGGCTGAGCACCGTTTCCAGGTTGACTATGATTTCATCGCTGCCTTCTAGAATCGGCCTCACTCCCTCAAAGAACGATATCGGGTTGTTCAACAAACGATCATATGCTTGAGAAAATTTTTTCCTTGACCGGCGAAGGTAGTAGTACCCCAGGCTGGTATCTCCGCAAAATGTGATCCTAAATGACTCAACCATCGCTGTTCTCCTAGCGCCTTTTCCTCAACCCGCCCTACGAAGGAAATCTGCTCAGTGTGGACAAACCATTTATTTTGCGTATGCTTTTCCGCTCGTTTTTTGTGCACTTCGCAGCGGTGCTACATTCGAGCGAGGCCATGGAGGCATCAAACAATAAAAGTTCATCCTGGATAACTACCATATTGCTCCCTGTATAGGAGCAGAGGGGATTGAAAATTGAAAAAAATTACTCTAGCTTCCTGCGTCTTTAGCCTATTATTCCTGAGTGGCTGCGCCAGCGTGCGGAATTCCGAGATTTCACCGGGTCTGGGTACAGCCCTGGATGCCACCACCACCTACTACGGCCTGGAATACGCCGGTGCCACCGAAGTGAACCCGCTACTCAGCTGGGGGAACCCCCTTACCGCAGCGCTTGGATCTATCGCCCTCAAGCAGGGGATCAAGTACGCGGCCGTCAACTATATGCACGCGGACCCTTTCACAGTGGATAGCAATGTCGAGTCCGCAGGGGTCGCGGCCGGGGTGTGGAATATCGGTACCCTCGCCGGCGTAAACCCCTTTTTGGGTATCGCTGCTGCAATCGCCTCCGGTTACGGCTATTACAAATACCGCGTGCATGCCCACGCCATCGAACAAGCCAAGTACCGGCGTCATGCCGCCAACGAGGTCGAGGCACAGCAGCGGGAACAAAACCAACGCACCCCGCTTCTCACCGCACAGGCTGAGGCTCCCTAAACCGGTACTTCATCGTCGCACCGCCGACTTCGCCCTCGAGGTCGGTGGCAATCTGCAGCAGCCGCAAATTCTCGCCGCCGATGGCTGCTATCTTTCTCTGAGTGCCTCCCTTGCCCGGTTTACAGGCTTGACCAGGTAGTCAAAGACGGTTTTGCTGCCCGTCTTGATATCTACGGTAGCGATCATGCCGGGGGTAATAGGGAACTCGCTACCGGCATCGTTGGTCAGCGCATCGGAATCTGTGAGGATAAAAACCCGGTAGTAGAATTCTTCCGGTTTTATTTCATCTTGAATCGTGTCCGGGGAGATAGTGGTCACCCGGCCATCGAGGCCGCCGAAGGTCGCATAGTCGTAAGCGGTAATTTTGACCATGGCCGCCTGGCCAGGGTGGATGAAGGCGATATCCCGTGGCGATATGCGTGCCTCAATCAACAACTGGTCGTTCAGGGGAACAATTTCCATCAGTCGGCCGTTGGGGGGAATAACCCCACCAATGGTCGTCACTGCGATATCCTTTACAATGCCGCGTACCGGTGAGCGGTGCGTCAAGCGCGTGAGGGAGTCGGAGCGCCCCTCCAACACCGAAGACAAAGCCTGAACTTCCGCACTGACCATAGCCAACTGTTCCCGAGCCTGTATCATGTACTCGGATCGCGATTCGCGGATTTTCAGCTCCAGTTCCGATTTCTCACGGCTCAGGCGCAATACATCCACATTACTCGCAGCACCGGAACTCACGAGTGACTTGGTGATGGAAAGCTCTCTCTCTACCAGCCGCAGTGACTCCCCCAACCCCCCCAGGGTTTCCGCAAGGCTGTCCTGTCGGGTTTTGAACAACTTCGTTTCCTTTTCCTTGAGTTCCTCGTAAGGATCCAGTTGCTCGGGAAAGGTCAGCGCCGTACCGTTCACCTCCGCCGTCAGCCTGGCCACACGGGCCAGTGCCGCCCTATATCTGGCGGCACTCTCCTCCGCATTGGAGCGGAATTGTGTCGGGTCCAGCTGGGCCAGAACCTGGCCTCGCTCAACGATATCCCCCTCGCTGACTTCCAGGCTCAAGAGGATTCCCCCTTCGAGGGACTCGATGACCTGAGCGCGAGACGTGGGGACAACTTTCCCGGTACCAGTAGTGACCTCATCGAGCACAGCAAAATATGACCATGTGATCAGTGCCGCTATCAGCAGGAAGAAAATCCATACAACTCGGGTTGAGCGGATAACCGTGGCCTCGTCCACCTCGTCACTGTAATGCTGCTCCGCGCTGTGATAATCCGCTTCGAGTAGCGGAATGGAGCCCGACCGCTTTTGTCTGCCGGCGTTTGGTCGGCTCTGGTTGCCAGTGATAATGCTCGCCATCACGACACCCGCTCGCGCTTTCTCGACGCGCGATTTACTGTCTTGGAAATTTTTGCAATCGCGTTTTCCTTGGTGTCATCTATTACTATTTTTCCATTGTCCACCACCAGTACCCGATCGACCAGGCTGAGCGTACTTGCGCGATGGGTTGCCAGCACCAAGGTGCGATTCTTGCTCCACTCATTCAGGGCCTGGATAAAGCGGCGCTCGGTCGCCTCGTCCAATGCTGCGGTTGGCTCATCCAGCAAGATTACATTTGGCTGGCGGATAAAGAGGCGCGACAGTAGTAGCGACTGTCGCTGCCCACCGGAAAGGCCCAGACCACCTTCCAACACCATATGATCCAGCCCCTTGGGCAACTTCTGCACAAACTCCAGAGCGCCACTCAGCTGAAGCGCCCAGTGAATCTCCTCGTCTGTAGCGTGCGGCGCGCCAAGAATCAGGTTTTCCCGCAGCGTGCCGTGAAAAAGCGCGGAATTCTGGCTGAGCAGGCCGATATCCCGACGGATATCTGCCGGATCTATATGCGTCATGCTGATGTCGTCCAGGATCACTCGGCCACTGCTCGATTCCAGGCTGCCGGCCAGCGCCTGTAACAAGGTCGACTTTCCTGCACCATTCCTGCCGAGCACGGCGATGCGCTCCCCGGGACTTATCGACAACTCCGCAATCTGTAACACCGGCTCGGCAGCTTCTTCACCATATCGGAAGGTCGCATCCTTTAAATAGTATTTTCCGTGAATCACAGACCTGTGTACCCGCTTGCTTCCCTCGGGGTGGTCCACCGGCAATTGCATTATCTTATCCAGACTCTGGAGCGCTACTTTCGCTTGTTGCCAGCGGCTCAAAACCTGCGTGATTTGCCCCATGGGCGTCATCATGCGCGAACCGAGCAAAGAGGCGGCCACCAGGGAGCCGGTGGTTAAATCTCCGGATATAACCATGGGTGCGCCGAGCAAAACGATGACCGCAAAGACGGAAGATTGAATATTGTGTGTCCAGGTCGATAACAGATTGACTAGATAACGCAATCTCAGATTGGAGTCCGCTGTCACTGCATTGAAGTGATTCCACTGGCGCTGAAAACGCTGCTCGGCCTGCAGTGTCTTTATATCCTCAAGCCCCTGAATCGTCTCCACCAGCATCGCATTGCGCAGGGAAGATTCGCGTATTGACTCATGTGCCAGCTTTTCAAGCTTTCCCTGTACCAAAAGTGCGGGCACCAATAACAGCAACACGCCACCAACCGGAACCCATACGAGGGGCCCGGCCAAAACCCACATCAAAAACAGGAACAACAGGAAAAATGGCATGTCCGCCAGTGCCAGCACGGTTGTGGAAGTTACCAACTCCCGAACCCGCTCCAGCTCACGAATCTGGGAAATAAATGTTCCGGTAGACTTAGGCCTGGCGGAATTTCGCAGACGAACTGCGTGTCCGAATACCATATCGGAAACACGGATATCTGCGCGTTTCCCCAGTAGGTCGGTGATCCGCACTCGCGTCATGCGCATGATGAAGCCAAATACAACGGCTAGTAAGACACCACTGAATAAAACATACAGGGTCGGCATGGAATCCGCCGGTATCACGCGGTCGTACACCTGCCTAACGAACAGGATTCCGGCGAGCCCCAGTATATTGGCAACCGTAGTGGCTATCATGACGTGCCCGTACGGCTTCAGGTCTCGCAAGATGATCTTGCGAAACCAGTGTTTGTTGTCGGGCTTTATATAGTCATCAACCCTAGCGTCCTCCACTGAACGTGCGGGGCGGAGGATCGCAACCCGAGCAATCTCGTCGACGATAGCCTTAAAGTCGCTGCTGCTTTGCAGGCCCTGATCGCCACTGTAATTAATACCCACACTGCCATCACTAGCGACGGTTTCGATAACCCCTATCTGTCCATCCCAAAATTGTACAACCAGGGGCAGGCGCCAAGGAGTAAGGAGCGAGTCCTCGAAAGAGGCGAACTTCACCGTAAGGCCCGCCTGCCTGGCCATGTGCCTGAGGATATTTTCGGTAGACTCTTCCCTGGCCCAGTGCGCGGCAATGCGGACATTTTCGGCAGAAAATTCCAGACGGTAGTGCTTGGCAACCGTCAGTATCGCGTCCAACCAGGGGGCAAAGTTGGCACGGCGTTCGGAATCTGCCTGTGGCTGACTCTTGGCATCCGCACCAGAAATCTCAAGCTCGCTCATGGCATGACCTCCAAACCCTGTATTTGTTGCCCCTCCAGCTGAAACGCAGCTCTCATCTCTCCGGCGCTGTACAGGCAATCGATTTGCAAGCGATGCAAGTCGTGAAGAGTGTCTTCAATTTCTACCCGGGCCTGGTACAACTCCTGCTCGGCATTGAGAAGGTCCAGTAGGGTTCGCGTGCCAAGGGAAAAATACTGTTTGCTATATAGGTCGCGAGCTTCGGAAATAGTGCGCTTGCGGGCTTCGAGAATCGAGAGACTCCGAATCAAGCCATCGGCCTCCTCCTGGCTGGCGCGAAAATCACGCACAACCGATAGACGCGCGGCATCTACAGCCGCTTCCGCCGAATTCAGTGCATAAGCCGAAGACTGCCTGTTGGCCGATAGCCTTCCGCCCTGGTATATGGGCATCGACAGATTCAGGAACACGGAACTCTCGTGATCGTTAAGGGAATTTGCGTCGACATAATTCGGGTCTAGATAATTATTGACACTTGCATCCAGTGAAAGGGTTGGCCAGGATTTGGCTTTTGCATTTTTGACCTGTGCCAAAGCCTCCGCATAGGAAGATTGAGCGACCAGCAACTCGGGTACAGAGGAAAAATCAGGGCTATCCTCCCGGCAGGCCGTGGTAACTGGCCCGGGCACATTCATAGCCAGAGCAACGCGGGAGTGGGTACCCATCAGGTTCTGTAAGATGCTGCGCTGTCGGTTGAGCTGCCCCAGAACCCGCTGCTTGGTGGCGCGGGCTGCCTCAATTCGCGTCTGAGCCTGCAGTACATCTGAGCGCGAACTCGCGCCCTTGTCGCTGCGCATTTGGACTAGTGAAGCGATGCCGGACAATGCTTTGATCTGTTCTTCGGATGTTTTCAAGCGTGCCTGGTAGCGCTGGACCTCTATTCCCGCCCTCGCGGTATCACGGGCGACCGTGTCTATGGACTTCAACACCGCGGCCTGGGATCTTCTCGCACGGGCAGTGGCCAGATCGACGTCACTGGATACCTTGCCGAAGTCGTAGATCAACTGGGAGGCATAGAGCTGTATGGCGTGTCCGTTGCCATCCCTGCTGCTCTCGGTATCCTTTCCGGCAATCAGGTTTACTCCCAACTCTGGAAAGTAACCCGCCCGAGCCGCGCGTACGTTTTCTTGGCGTTCATTGAGTGCGCCGATGGTTTCGGAAATACTGGGGTGCCAGCCCACAGCCTGGCGAACGGCCTCGACCAGCCCTATTTCAGTGGTGGGCGGCTGCCCCCGACTCGCGCTGTAGTTTCGGGCTCGCGACTCGACCACTTCCGATCGCAGGGAAGCTTCCAGCTCCCTTTCACTGATCGCAGCTGTTTCCGCTGAATCCTCTGCGATGGACTGAGATACACACAAGAACAGCAGTGTGCTGAGCGCAACCTTCCATAGTCGTTTTATTAAATCCACTATGTCTCACTTGGTTCCGATAGCCACTATATATGCATCGTCCCTCCCTGCATTCGCGCGGAGGCAGAACGATGCCACTTATTAAATAGCGATTTTTAGCTTAGCCCAAAAAAACACCGGGCCTTGCGGCCCGGTGTTTTTAGTCTTGGAAAACCTCCGTTGAATCAGACGTATTCGTCCGGGTTTGACAGGTCCTGCAGAGGATCATCCTCGAGGCTATGTAGCTCGGTATTCTCCCCGGTACTGTTCTCCACCGGACCGGAACCACTCAGAGCATCGATCGCTGCCTGAATAACAGCCTCCTCGCTGCCATCAGCTCCGTCCCACACATCCGTGAGATCGAGCGCCTCGTCTGAACTGTCCTCGAGATTCGTTTCAACGGCTTCTCCATAGACATCGCGATAGTCGTCGTCATCGCCGTCGTCATCGTCGTCGCCCTTGTCGTCATCGGGATAGTCGTCGTCGTCATCGTCGTCGTCGTCGTCATCGTCGTCGTCGTCGTCGTCGTC
>NZ_FNQO01000008.1 GCF_900107725.1 Microbulbifer marinus
TGATGCCGATCGAAGACGTATTCTCCATTTCCGGTCGCGGTACCGTAGTAACCGGTCGTGTAGAGCGTGGCATTATCCGTACCGGCGACGAGATCGAAATCGTTGGTATCAAGGACACCACCACTACCACCTGTACTGGTGTGGAAATGTTCCGCAAACTGCTCGACGAAGGTCGTGCTGGTGAGAACATCGGCGCCCTGCTGCGCGGCACCAAGCGTGACGAAGTAGAGCGTGGTCAGGTACTGGCCAAGCCGGGTTCCATCACTCCGCACACCAAGTTCGAAGCGGAAGTGTACATCCTGTCCAAGGACGAAGGTGGTCGTCACACCCCGTTCTTCAAGGGCTACCGTCCGCAGTTCTACTTCCGTACCACCGACGTAACCGGTGCGGTTGAGCTGCCGGAAGGCACCGAGATGGTAATGCCGGGCGACAACATTCAGATGACTGTTACTCTGATTGCTCCGATCGCCATGGAAGATGGCCTGCGCTTCGCGATCCGCGAAGGTGGCCGTACCGTTGGCGCCGGCGTTGTTGCCAAGATCATCGAGTAATCTTTGATCGTCGCGCTGCTGGAGTTCTTCGGCAGCGCACTTTGCGAAATGCGGGGGAGGGTGTTAATATCCGCCCCCTCATTTTTAGGATGCTGCGGTATCCTTGCTTGTTCCAGGCCAGTAGTTCAATTGGTAGAGCACCGGTCTCCAAAACCGGCTGTTGGGGGTTCGAGTCCCTCCTGGCCTGCCAACTTTTCAATCGCCCCCCTGCCTTGTTTGTGCCTGAGGGCGTTGCAACTCCTTGATTATTGGGGTTGTGTTTGTAAGCGCTAAGGGCTTTTCTATAGTGCGCTAAGGGCTTCTTTTGTATGAATGCTAAGGTAGAAGCGAAAACCTTTCGTCTTGACGGCCTGAAGTGGCTGCTGGTGGTGCTGTTGGTCGGCGCCGCTGTCGCGGGCAACTCCTATTACGCCGAATTTCCCCTTCTGTACCGTGTGCTGGCGATCGTTGCGATCTGTCTGGTGGCGCTGGTGGTGGCAATTAATACTGCCAAGGGCAACGCTTTCTGGACGCTGTTGCGCGAGGCGCAGGCAGAGGTGCGTCGCGTAGTCTGGCCGTCCCGTCAGGAAGCAACTCAGACCACGGCGATCGTGGTTGTGTTTGTGTTGATTATGGCGCTGATTCTGTGGGCGCTGGATTCCGCCCTCGGTTGGGCGGCCTCCAAAGTTATCGGCTAAAGGTTGATACATGTCTAAGCATTGGTACGTTGTCCAGGCTTACTCCGGCTATGAGAAGCGCGTCGCCGCCTCTCTGAAGGAGCGCATCGAACTGCATGAAATGGATCACCTGTTTGGTGAGGTGTTGGTCCCCACCGAAGAGGTGGTGGAGATGCGCGCCGGTCAGAAGCGTAAGAGTGAACGCAAGTTCTTCCCCGGCTATGTTCTGGTGGAGATGGAGCTGAACGACGATACCTGGCACCTGGTTAAAGAGACCCCGCGCGTGCTCGGCTTTATTGGTGGCAAAGCGGACAAGCCAGCGCCGATTACCGATCGCGAGGCGCAGGCTATTCTGAATCGTATCGACGACTCCGTTGACAAGCCGAAGCCCAAGACTCTGTTTGAGCCGGGTGAGATGGTGCGTGTGACCGATGGTCCGTTTAACGATTTCAACGGTGTCGTGGAAGAGGTCAACTACGAGAAGAGCCGCCTGCGTGTGGCAGTGTTGATCTTCGGTCGTTCGACCCCTGTGGAGCTGGAGTTTGGTCAGGTAGAGAAAACCTGACGCTGACATGAAGTTTTTGGCCCTCTTCCGCCATTCGGTGGGAGAGGGCTTTCGCGTCCCCGGAAATCGCATTCTGTCATTTTCGGGGCAACCGGGGAGCCGGGCGTTGCGATCATTGTGATCGTCCAGCGCAGGCGCTAACACCCAACTAGAGGAGAGCTGTAATGGCTAAGAAAGTCGAAGCTTATATCAAGCTGCAAGTAAAGGCCGGTCAGGCCAACCCGAGTCCGCCCGTCGGCCCTGCGCTGGGTCAGCACGGCGTGAACATCATGGAATTCTGTAAGGCGTTCAATGCCCAGACCCAGGGCCTGGAGCCGGGTCTGCCGGTGCCGGTAGTGATCTCTGTTTACAGTGACCGCTCCTTCACCTTCATCATGAAGTCGCCGCCCGCCGCAGTACTGCTGCGCAAGGCTGCCAAGATCAAGAGCGGTTCCGGACGTCCGAATACCGACAAGGTCGGCAAGGTTACCCGCGCTCAGATCGAAGAGATCGTCGAAATGAAGAAGGCAGACCTGACTGCATCCGACATGGAAGCAGCGGTACGCACTATTGCTGGTTCTGCGCGCAGTGCCGGTATCGAAGTGGAGGGTCTGTAAGTGGCTAAATTGAGCAAGCGTCAGCGCGCTATCGCTGAAAAAGTAGAAGCGGGCAAAGCGTACGGCATCGAAGAAGCCGTAGCCCTGCTGAAAGAGCTGTCCAATGTGAAGTTCGCTGAGACTGTCGATGCGTCCATCAACCTGGGCATCGATCCGCGTAAATCCGACCAGGCTGTTCGCGGCGCGACCACCCTGCCGCACGGCACCGGTAAAGAAGTGCGCGTAGCTGTATTTACTCAGGGCGCCAACGCCGATGCGGCGAAAGAAGCCGGCGCCGACCTGGTGGGTATGGACGAGCTCGCGGCTGAAGTTAAAGCCGGCAAGATGGACTTCGACGTGGTGATCGCCTCCCCGGACGCGATGCGCGTTGTTGGTCAGCTGGGTCAGATTCTGGGTCCGCGTGGCCTGATGCCGAACCCGAAGACCGGTACCGTAACCCCGGACGTTGTTACTGCGGTGAAAAACGCCAAGGCCGGTCAGGTGCGTTTCCGCGCTGACAAGGGCGGTATCATCCACGGCGGTATCGGTAAGGTGAGCTTCGACACGAAAGCGCTGAAAGAAAACCTGGAAGCGCTGGTTGCTGACCTGAAGAAGGCCAAGCCGGCTTCCGCCAAAGGTGTGTATCTGAAGAAGATCACCCTGAGCACGACTATGGGCCCGGGTCTGACTCTGGACCAGGCTTCGCTGGATATTAAGTAATCCAGCATTAAAGAACTTTGGGGTCCGCCCGACTGCTCCGGCAGGACGGCGGGTCGTCAAAGACCGTAGGTGCCACAGCGGCTTGAAGTTTAGTTGCTGTGGCTTAATCCGGACCCGGGCCAGGCTGGCCAACAAAGGGTCTGAGCCTACGCAGACGGTGTCGCCCAAACCAGTATTTTTGCTGGATTTGAGCTTTATGCACCGGAACGGATCGGGACTTTATGCCCCGGTCTTTTTTCAAATCCAGGAGTGACACTATGGCTATTGGACTCGAAGACAAGAAAGCGATTGTCGCAGAAGTCCAGCAAGCTGCTTCAGGCGCTCTGTCGGCGGTCGTTGCGGATTCCCGCGGCGTAACCGTGAACGACATGACTGCCCTGCGCAAAGAGGCGCGCGAGAACGGCGTTTGGTTGAAAGTCGTCCGCAACACTCTGGCGCGTCGCGCTCTGGCAGGTACCGATTACGAATGTCTCGTCGAGACGTTCGTCGGTCCCAGCATCATTGCCTTTTCCAACGAACACCCGGGTGCCGGTGCGCGCATCCTGAAGGAGTTCGCAAAGGGTAACGACAAGCTGGAACTGAAAGGTGCCGCCTTCGAAGGCGCGATCACCGACGTCGCACTGTTGGCAAGTCTGCCGACTTACGACGAGGCGATCGCCAAGCTGATGAGCGTTATGAAAGAAGCATCTGCTGGCAAGCTGGTTCGCACTATTGCGGCCATTCGCGACCAAAAAGAGCAGGAAGCTGCCTAATCATTTCGCGAAGCGAAGTGGCAGTTTTCAAAGAAATTTTGGGCAGTTTACTGCTCACACAAATCAGGTACTGACTCATGTCTCTGACTAAAGAAGATATCATCAACGCTGTTGCCGAAATGTCTGTTAAGGACGTTGTCGAGCTGATCGAGGCAATGGAAGAGAAGTTCGGTGTAACTGCAGCTGCTGCTGTTATGGCCGGCCCGGCTGGCGGCGAAGCTGCTGCTGAAGAAAAGGACGAGTTCGACGTAATCCTGGCTTCTGCCGGCGACAAGAAAGTGAACGTGATCAAGGTTGTTCGCGGCATCACCGGCCTGGGCCTGAAAGAAGCCAAGGCATTGGTAGACGGCGCTCCGAGCCCGCTGAAAGAAGGCGTGTCCAAGGACGAAGCCGAAGCAGCGAAGAAAGAGCTGGAAGAAGCTGGCGCAACTGTAGAACTGAAGTAATTCGGTTGTTGCGACTCTCCGCTGCCAGTCGGTTTGACCGGCCGGCAGCGGCAAGGCTGGTGGACTTTGTCCGCCGGCCTTTTTGCCGTTTGCGGCAATGTGGTTTTCGTGGCTCCGCCGTCAACAGAAATGACTGGCCGGACCTTGAAGACACCTTAACGCACTCGGTGCGCTGCTGAAAAGCAGCAGTGGGAGAGGTTTCCGATCAGTGTAGTTGGACTGCGTTGATCAGAGGCTTCTCGCCCGGAGGGGCCCCTCGTTGCCGTTATAGGCCGGGGTTCCACGAAGTCTTGTCACTGATCAAGCTGGGGAATATGAATGGCTTACTCATACACTGAGAAAAAACGTATCCGAAAGGATTTTGGCAAACTGCCGAAGGTCATGGATGTACCTTTCCTGCTTGCGATACAGTTGGATTCCTATCGCAATTTCACGCAGGCCGATAAGCGCCCCGACGAGCGGCTGGATGTCGGCCTGCAGGCGGCGTTCAAGTCCGTATTTCCGATTGTCAGCTATTCCGGCAATGCCGCCCTGGAGTACGTGAGCTACACCCTGGGCAAGCCGGCTTTCGACGTTAAAGAGTGTACTCTGCGCGGCGTGACCTATGCCTGCCCGCTGCGGGTTCGCGTGCGTCTGATCATCTACGATAAAGAGTCTGCCAATAAGTCCATCAAGGACATCAAAGAGCAGGAAGTGTACATGGGCGAGATTCCGCTCATGACCGACAACGGTACCTTTGTGATCAACGGTACCGAGCGTGTGATCGTCTCCCAGCTGCACCGTTCCCCGGGTGTTTTCTTCGATCATGACAAAGGCAAGACCCATTCCTCCGGCAAGCTGCTGTATGCCGCGCGCGTAATCCCCTACCGCGGTTCCTGGCTGGACTTCGAGTTCGACCCGAAAGATCTGGTCTACGTGCGTATCGACCGTCGCCGCAAGCTGCCGGCGAGCATTCTGCTGCGCGCCCTGGGTTACTCCTCCCAGGAAATGCTGGAAATGTTCTTCGATACCAGCGTGTTCGAGCTGCAGGAAGATCACGTCAACCTGGAACTGATTCCGTCGCGCCTGCGCGGTGATGTCGCCTCTTTCGATATCAAGGATGGCAAGGGCAAAGTCATCGTCGAGGAAGGTCGTCGTATCACTCCGCGCCACATCCGCCAGCTGGAAAAGGCTGGCGTCGAGCGCCTCGAGGCGCCGCTGGATTATCTGTATGGCCGCGTACTGGCGCACGACATCATCGATGAGTCCACCGGAGAAGTGGCGGTTGAATGTAACAGCGAAATCACCGAAGAGGTGATCGCCAAGCTGCGCGCGCTGAACGTCAAGAAGTTCGAAACCCTGTACACCAACGACCTGGATCGCGGTCCGTTCATTTCCGACACCCTGCGCGCGGATCCGTCGCGCACCCAGCTGGAAGCGCTGGTGGAAATTTACCGCATGATGCGTCCGGGTGAGCCGCCGACCAAGGAGTCTGCGGAGTCCCTGTTCGAAAACCTGTTCTTCACCGACGAGCGCTACGACCTGTCTGCGGTCGGCCGCATGAAGTTCAACCGCCGTCTGGGCCGCGAAGACGAAACCGGACCGGGTACGCTCAGCCGCGAAGACATCGTCGACGTCCTGAAGACGCTGATCGATATCCGCAACGGTCAGGGTATGGTCGACGACATCGATCACCTGGGTAACCGCCGTGTGCGTTCCGTCGGCGAAATGGCCGAGAACCAGTTCCGCGTGGGCCTGGTGCGCGTAGAGCGCGCGGTCAAAGAGCGCCTGTCCATGGCGGAGTCCGAGGGCCTGATGCCGCAGGATCTGATCAATGCCAAGCCGGTCGCGGCTGCCGTGAAGGAGTTCTTCGGTTCCTCGCAGCTGTCCCAGTTTATGGACCAGAACAACCCGCTGTCAGAAGTAACCCACAAGCGCCGTGTGTCTGCCCTCGGCCCGGGTGGCCTGACCCGCGAGCGCGCCGGCTTCGAAGTGCGTGACGTACACCCGACGCACTACGGCCGCGTGTGCCCGATCGAGACGCCGGAAGGTCCGAACATCGGTCTGATCAACTCTCTGGCGACCTACTCACGTGCCAACCACTACGGCTTCCTCGAGAGCCCGTATCGCAAGGTTGTCAACGGCCAGGCGACCGACGAGATCGAATACCTGTCTGCGATCAACGAAGCCAATTACGTGATCGCCCAGGCGTCCGCCGCCGTGGATGAAAACGGCCGCTTCACCGACGACCTGGTCAGTGTGCGTCACCACAACGAATTTACCCTGAAGACGCCGGACGAAATCCAGTACATGGACGTGTCCGCGAAGCAGGTGGTGTCCGTCGCAGCGGCAATGATTCCGTTCCTCGAGCACGACGACGCCAACCGCGCCCTGATGGGCTCGAACATGCAGCGCCAGGCTGTTCCGACCCTGCGTGCCGAGAAGCCGCTGGTGGGTACCGGCATGGAGCGCACCGTAGCGCGCGACTCCGGTGTCTGTGTGGTCGCCAAGCGCGGCGGCGTGATCGAGCGTGTCGATGCCAGCCGCGTGGTTGTGCGCGTACGCGACGAAGAGGTGGAAGCCGGTGAAGCCGGCGTGGACCTGTACGGCCTGACCAAGTACACCCGCTCCAACCAGAACACCTGCATCAACCAGCGCCCGATCGTGAAGACCGGCGACGTGGTTGCGCGCGGCGACATCCTCGCCGACGGCCCGTCCGTGGACCTGGGTGAGCTGGCGCTGGGCCAGAACATGCGCATCGCATTCATGCCCTGGAACGGCTACAACTTCGAGGACTCCATCCTGATCTCCGAGCGCGTGGTGCAGGAAGACCGCTTCACCACCATCCACATTCAGGAGCTGACCTGTATTGCCCGCGATACCAAGCTGGGCAGCGAGGAAATCACCGCAGATATCCCCAACGTGGGCGAGTCTGCGCTGAACAAGCTCGACGAGTCCGGCATCGTGTATATCGGTGCGGAAGTGGGTGCCGGCGACATCCTCGTCGGCAAGGTGACGCCGAAGGGCGAAGCCCAGCTGACCCCGGAAGAAAAGCTACTGCGCGCGATCTTCGGTGAGAAGGCGTCTGACGTTAAGGACACCTCCTTGCGTGCGCCGAGTGGTACCCGCGGTACCGTCATTGACGTGCAGGTGTTCACCCGTGACGGTCTGCAGAAGGACCAGCGCTCCATCGATATCGAGAAGGCGCAGCTGGATGAAGTCCGCAAGGACCTGAACGAAGAGTACCGCATCGTCGAAGGCGCCACTTTCGAGCGTCTGCAGGCGGCGCTGGAAGGCCAGAAGGTCGCCGGCGGCAAGGGCGTCAAGAAGGGCGATGTACTGACCGGCGAAGTGCTGGCCAGCCTGCCGCGCGAAGACTGGTTCAAGCTGCGCCTGGCCGAAGAGAGCCTGAACGAGCAGCTCGAGAAAGCGGAAGCGCAGCTGAAAGAGCGCCGCAAGCTGCTCGACGAAGTGTTCGAGGACAAGAAGAAGAAACTGGAGTCCGGTGATGACCTGGCTCCGGGCGTGCTGAAAATCGTCAAGGTTTACCTGGCGATCAAGCGCCGCATCCAGCCGGGCGACAAGATGGCCGGTCGCCACGGTAACAAGGGTGTGATCTCCGTGATCAAGCCGGTAGAAGACATGCCGTATGACGAGAACGGCGAGCCGGTTGATATCGTGCTGAACCCGCTCGGCGTACCGTCGCGTATGAACGTGGGGCAGGTACTGGAAATGCACCTGGGTATGGCCGCCAAGGGCCTCGGCGTCAAGATCGATCGCATGATCAAGGAGCAGCAGGAAGTGGCCAAGGTGCGCGGCTTCCTGGAAGAGGTGTACAACTCCACCGGCGGGCGTCAGGAGGAGCTGGATTCCCTGTCCGACGAGGAAATCCTCGCCATGGCAGAGAACCTGCGCCGCGGCGTGCCGATGGCCACCCCGGTCTTCGATGGTGCAGACGAGAGCGAGATCAAGAAGCTGCTGCGCCTGGCGGATGTGCCGGATTCCGGTCAGATTACCCTGTACGACGGCCGTACCGGCGACTCCTTCGAGCGTCCGGTAACCGTGGGTTACATGTACATGCTGAAGCTGAACCACCTGGTGGACGACAAGATGCACGCCCGTTCCACCGGCTCCTACAGCCTGGTTACCCAGCAGCCGCTGGGTGGTAAGGCCCAGTTCGGTGGTCAGCGCTTCGGTGAGATGGAGGTCTGGGCGCTGGAAGCTTACGGCGCCGCCTACACCCTGCAGGAGATGCTCACGGTCAAATCCGATGACGTGGAGGGCCGGACCAAGATGTACAAGAACATCGTGGACTCCGACCACCGCATGGAACCGGGTATGCCGGAATCCTTCAACGTACTGGTCAAGGAAATCCGCTCGCTCGGTATGAACTTCGAGCTGGAACACGAATAAGACTGGTATCAATCGGATTTAGTAGATACAGGTCGGCGATGCACGCAGTGAGTGCCGCCGTCCTTCCCGGCCCGAAAGAGAGGGCCGGGTTGACTACCCCCTAGTGGAGGAAAGGCCTTGAAAGATTTGTTAAACCTGGTGAAAGACCGGGAACAACTGGAAGAGTTTGACGCTATCCGTATCGGTCTGGCGTCCCCGGACATGATCCGCTCCTGGTCCTACGGCGAAGTGAAAAAGCCGGAGACCATCAACTACCGTACCTTCAAGCCGGAGCGCGAAGGTCTGTTCTGCGCCAAGATCTTCGGTCCGGTGAAGGACTACGAGTGTCTGTGCGGTAAGTACAAGCGCATGAAGCACCGCGGCATCATCTGCGAGAAGTGCGGCGTTGAAGTGACCAAGGCCAAGGTGCGCCGCGAGCGTATGGGCCATATCGAGCTGGCCAGCCCGGTTGCGCACATCTGGTTCCTGAAGTCCCTGCCGTCCCGTATCGGCCTGCTGCTGGACATGACCCTGCGAGACATCGAGCGGGTACTGTACTTCGAATCCTACGTGGTCACCGATCCGGGTATGACCACCCTGGAGCGCGGCCAGCTGCTGAACGACGAGCAGTACTTCGAGGCGATGGAAGAGTTCGCCGACGAGTTCGAAGCCAAGATGGGTGCCGAGGCGATCCAGGAGCTGATGCACGACATCGACCTGCCGTCCGAAATCCAGCGCCTGCGCGAAGAGATTCCGGCGACCAACTCCGAGACCAAGATCAAGAAGCTGTCCAAGCGCCTGAAGCTGCTGGAAGCCTTCTACAAGTCCGGCAACAATCCGGAGTGGATGATCATGCAGGCTCTGCCGGTACTGCCGCCGGATCTGCGCCCGCTGGTACCGCTGGACGGTGGCCGCTTTGCGACCTCTGACCTGAACGACCTGTACCGTCGCGTGATCAACCGTAACAACCGTCTGAAGCGCCTGCTCGAGCTGAACGCGCCGGATATCATCGTGCGCAACGAAAAGCGCATGCTGCAGGAGTCCGTGGATGCGCTGCTGGACAACGGTCGTCGCGGCCGCGCCATCACCGGTTCCAACAAGCGCCCGCTGAAGTCCCTGGCCGACATGATCAAGGGTAAGCAGGGCCGCTTCCGTCAGAACCTGCTGGGTAAGCGTGTCGACTACTCCGGTCGTTCCGTGATCGTGGTTGGTCCGACCCTGCGTCTGCACCAGTGCGGTCTGCCGAAGAAAATGGCCCTGGAGCTGTTCAAGCCGTTCATTTTCGGCAAGCTGGAAGCCCGCGGCCTGGCCACCACCATCAAGGCGGCCAAGAAAATGGTCGAGCGCGAAGAAGCGGTCGTGTGGGACATCCTCGACGAGGTGATCCGCGAGCACCCGGTGCTGCTGAACCGTGCCCCGACCCTGCACCGCCTGGGTATCCAGGCGTTCGAGCCGGTGCTGATTGAAGGTAAAGCGATTCAGCTGCACCCGCTGGTGTGTGCGGCCTATAACGCCGACTTCGACGGTGACCAGATGGCGGTACACGTGCCGCTGACCATCGAGGCGCAGCTGGAATCCCGCGCGCTGATGATGTCCACCAACAACATTCTGTCCCCCGCCAACGGCGAACCGATCATCGTGCCGTCCCAGGACGTGGTACTGGGTCTGTACTGGATGACCCGCGAACGCGTCAACGACAAGGGCGAGGGTATGTTCTTCGCCGACATCAAAGAGGTGAGCCGCGCCTATTACGCCAAGCAGGTCGGCCTGCAGGCGCGTGTGAAGGTGCGTATTGATGAAGCCGTTGTCGGTGAAGATGGCGAGAAGCATCCTTCCCGCAAGGTCTACGACACCACTGTCGGTCGCGCGCTGCTGTGGAACATCGTACCGGAAGGCCTGCCTTTCGATATGGTCAACCAGCCGATGAAGAAGAAGGCCATCTCGCGGATCCTGAACGAGTGTTACCGCAAGGTGGGCCTGAAGGCGACCGTTATCTTCGCCGACCAGCTGATGTATACCGGTTTCGATTTCTCCACCAAGTCCGGTTCCTCCATCGGTGTGAACGACTTCGAGATCCCGGCCGCCAAGGCCGAGCTGATCGCCGCCGCAGAAGCGGAAGTGAAGGAGATCGAGAGCCAGTTCGCCTCCGGTCTGGTAACTGCCGGTGAGAAATACAACAAGGTGATCGACGTCTGGTCCCGCACCAACGACAAGGTCACCCAGGCGATGATGGCCGGCATCAAGAAAGAGCCGGTGGTCGATCGCGAGGGTAACGAGACCGAGCAGGACTCTTTCAACTCCGTGTACATGTACGCGGATTCCGGCGCCCGTGGTTCTGAGGCGCAGATCCGCCAGCTGGCCGGTATGCGTGGCCTGATGGCGCGTCCGGACGGCTCTATTATCGAGAACGCCATTACCGCGAACTTCCGTGAAGGTCTGAGCGTACTGCAGTACTTCATCTCCACGCACGGTGCTCGTAAGGGTCTGGCGGATACCGCACTGAAGACTGCGAACTCCGGTTACCTGACCCGCCGTCTGGTAGACGTGGCGCAGGACGTGGTGATCACCGAGATCGACTGTGGCACCGACGACGGCCTGACCATGGCGCCGGTCATCGAGGGTGGTGACGTGATCGAGTCCCTGGGTGACCGTATCCTCGGCCGTGTCGTGGCTCGCGATGTGCTCAAGCCGGGCAGCGACGAGATCGCCGTTTCCGCCGGCACCATGATCGAAGAGAAGTGGGTCGAGCGTATCGAGTCCATGGGTATCGATGAGGTCATCGTGCGCTCGCCGATCACCTGTGAGACTGCCCACGGTATCTGTGCCCAGTGCTACGGCCGTGACCTGGCCCGTGGCCACCGCGCCAACCCGGGTGAGTCCGTGGGCGTGGTTGCCGCCCAGTCCATCGGTGAGCCGGGTACCCAGCTGACCATGCGGACCTTCCACATCGGTGGTGCGGCGAGCCGTGCCTCTGCGGCGGACAGTATCCAGGTGAAGCAGCCGGGTACCGTGCGCCTGCACAATGTGAAGACGGTGAAGACCGAGAAGGGCACCCTGGTGGCGGTGTCCCGCTCTGGCGAGCTGGCGGTTGCCGATAGTGCCGGTCGCGAGCGCGAGCGCTACAAGCTGCCCTACGGCGCCGTGATCAATGTCGCCGAGGGTGCCGAGGTGGATGGCGGCCAGGTAGTGGCCAAGTGGGATCCGCATACCCACCCGATCATCACCGAGGTGGCCGGCTGGGTGAAGCTGTCCGGCATGGAAGATGGTCTGTCAATTCGCAAGCAGACCGACGAGATTACCGGTCTGTCCTCCATCGAGGTAATCGACCCGGCCGAGCGCCCGGCTGCCGGTAAGGATCTGCGTCCGGCCGTGACCCTGGTGGACGAGAACGGCGAAGAGCTGACCCTGGCCAACAGCAATGCCCCGGCCCACTATGCACTGCCGCCGCGCGCTATCCTGAGCCTGAAGGATGGCGACAAGGTGAACGTGGGTGACGTCATTGCGCGGATTCCGCAGGAATCCGGCGGTACCAAGGACATCACCGGTGGTCTGCCGCGGGTTGCCGACCTGTTCGAAGCGCGCAAGCCGAAGGAGCCGTCCATCCTGGCGGAGATCTCCGGTACCGTGTCTTTCGGCAAGGAGACCAAAGGCAAGGTTCGCCTGCAGATCACCCCGGCAGATGGCAAGCCGCTGGCGAACGGCAAGGATCACTACGAGGTACTGATTCCCAAGCACCGTCAGCTGACCGTGTTCGAGGGTGAGACCGTGGAGAAGGGCGAAGTCATCTCCGATGGCCCGTCCAATCCGCACGACATCCTGCGCCTGAAAGGTGTCGAGGAGCTGGCGCGTTACATCACCAACGAGATTCAGGAGGTTTACCGCCTCCAGGGTGTGGGCATCAACGACAAGCACATCGAAACCATCGTGCGTCAGATGCTGCGCAAGGTTGAAATCCTTGAGATGGGTGACTCCGAGTTCATCAAGGGCGACCAGGTCGAGTACCAGCGCGTTGTCGAAGAGAACGAGCGTCTGCGCGCCGAAGGCAAGCAGCCGGCTCAGTATGAGCGCCTGCTGCTGGGTATCACCAAGGCCTCCCTGGCCACCGAGTCCTTCCTGTCCGCGGCCTCCTTCCAGGAGACCACCCGCGTGCTGACCGAAGCCGCGGTGACCGGCAAGGAAGACAATCTGCGCGGCCTGAAGGAGAACGTCGTGGTGGGTCGCCTGATCCCGGCCGGTACCGGCCTGGCGTACCACGCCGAGCGCAAGCGCAAGCGCAGTCTGCAAATGGAAGAGGGCTACGGCGAAGGTCCGTCCGCAGCCGAGGTGGAAGCGGCCCTGACCGAGGCCCTGAAGTCCTCGGGCGATTAAACCCGCCCATCGCTGCTCCCCGCTGCCGCGGGGCGCAGTGCGCCGGGATTTCCCGGCCTTTGCCACGGAATTGGCGATTGTCAGCGAAGGTTAGTACTTACTTTCGTTGGTGATTGACTAAGCGGGTCGCCGCCTATAGAATGCGGCCCCCGCTTATGTGGGGTGTTCTGCCCGGCTTCAATGATTGTCATGGCCGGCGGTACACACAGACGACTGGGCCCCCGCTTTTACGGTGGGGGCGTTTTATTTTTGGAGTGATTTTTAATGGCAACGATCAACCAGTTGGTTCGTAAGCCGAGAAAACGCAAAGTCGAAAAAAGCGACGTTCCCGCTCTGCAGGCCAGCCCGCAGCGTCGTGGAGTTTGCACTCGCGTGTACACCACTACACCGAAGAAGCCGAACTCTGCACTGCGCAAGGTTTGCCGTGTGCGCCTGACCAACGGTTACGAAGTAACTTCGTACATCGGTGGTGAAGGTCACAACCTGCAGGAGCACAGCGTGGTACTGATTCGCGGCGGTCGTGTTAAAGACCTGCCGGGTGTGCGCTACCACACTGTACGCGGTGCACTGGACTGTGCCGGCGTAAACGATCGCAAGCAGGGCCGTTCTAAGTACGGTGCCAAGCGTCCGAAGGGTTAATTCCCCTTTATCGATCTAATGCGTTTCGGTTTCCAACCGGAGTAAGGCTGAGCTCGCCGAGTTGTATTTGTTTACGGCGGCGTCTCAGAGTAACCCTGAAGAGAGGCAATCCCATGCCAAGAAGACGAGTAGTCGCCAAGCGCGAAGTGCTGCCCGATCCCAAGTTCGGGAACGTCACCCTGGCCAAGTTCATGAACCACGTCATGATCAGTGGCAAGAAATCTGTTGCAGAGAGCATCGTATACGGTGCCCTGGACATGGTTTCAGAGAAACTTAACAAAGACCCTATCGAAGTATTCGAAGAGTCCCTGGAAAATATCGCTCCTATGGTGGAAGTTAAATCCCGCCGTGTTGGTGGTGCGACTTACCAGGTGCCGGTAGAAGTGCGTCCCTCGCGCCGCACGGCACTGGCAATGCGTTGGCTGGTAGAGTTCTCCCGCAAGCGCGGTGAGAAGTCCATGGCTCAGCGCCTGGCCAACGAAATGATCGACGCATCCCAGAACAAGGGCGGCGCGGTCAAGAAGCGTGAAGACGTGCATCGTATGGCGGAAGCCAACAAGGCGTTCTCTCACTACCGCTTCTAAGTCTGATGAATACCACCATCGGAAATTAATACCGAAAGGCAGCACGGAAATTTCCAGGCTGCCTTTTGCCGTTATATCGAGGATACAACTGTGGCACGTAAAACGCCTATCGAACGCTATCGTAATATCGGGATCTGCGCCCACGTAGATGCCGGTAAGACCACCACTACCGAGCGCGTACTCTTCTACACTGGTCTGTCCCACAAAATCGGTGAGGTGCACGAAGGTGCCGCCACTATGGACTGGATGGAACAGGAGCAGGAGCGCGGTATTACCATTACTTCTGCGGCTACCACCTGCTTCTGGGCCGGTATGCAGCAGCAGTTCCCGCAGCACCGCGTCAACATCATCGACACTCCCGGACACGTTGACTTCACCATCGAAGTTGAGCGCTCCCTGCGTGTACTCGACGGTGCCGTGGTTGTGCTGTGTGGTTCTTCCGGCGTACAGCCGCAGACCGAAACCGTTTGGCGCCAGGCCAACAAGTACCACGTGCCGCGTATGGTATTCGTGAACAAGATGGACCGTGCCGGTGCGGACTTCCGCAAGGTTGTCGGCCAGCTTAAAACCCGCCTGAACGCGAATGCGGTACCGCTGCAGATGACCATCGGTTCCGAAGACGACTTCAAGGGCGTTGTCGACCTGGTCAAGATGAAAGCCATCCTGTGGAACGAAGACGACATGGGTATGACTTTCGAGTACGCCGACATCCCGGCCGATATGCAGGACGAGTGCGACGAAATGCGTGAGTTCCTGGTGGAAGCAGCAGCGGAAGCCAGCGAAGAGCTGATGGAGAAGTACCTGGAAGAGGGCGAGCTGACCGAAGAAGAGATCAAGGCAGCTATCCGTCAGCGCACCCTGGCCAACGAAATCGTACCGGTTCTGGGCGGCTCTGCGTTCAAGAACAAGGGCGTACAGGCGGTACTGGACGCGGTAATCGAATACCTGCCGGCCCCGACCGAAGTTAAGGCCATCGAAGGTACCCTGGAAGACGGTGAAACCGTTGAGACCCGTGAAGCCGACGACGACGCTCCGTTCGCCGCACTGGCGTTCAAGATCGCGACCGACCCCTTCGTTGGTACTCTGACCTTCTTCCGCGTTTACTCCGGCAAGCTGGAGAGCGGTACTGCGGTGTACAACTCCGTGAAAATGAAGAAAGAGCGTGTCGGCCGTATGGTGCAGATGCACTCGAACGACCGTAAAGAGATCAAGGAAGTACTGGCCGGCGATATCGCCGCGGCGATCGGTCTGAAGGACGTGACTACTGGTGACACCCTGTGTGCTGAAAACGCGAAGATCGTTCTCGAGCGTATGGAGTTCCCGGAGCCGGTAATCTCCGTAGCGGTAGAGCCGAAGTCCAAGCCGGATCAGGAAAAGATGGGTATCGCTCTGGGCAAGCTGGCTCAGGAAGACCCGTCTTTCCGCGTAAAAACCGACGAAGAGACTGGCCAGACCATTATCTCCGGAATGGGTGAGCTGCACCTGGATATCATCGTTGACCGCATGCGTCGCGAGTTCAACGTCGAAGCGAACATCGGTAAGCCGCAGGTGGCCTACCGCGAGACCATCCGCAACACTTCTGAGATCGAAGGCAAGTTCGTTCGTCAGTCCGGTGGTCGCGGTCAGTACGGTCACGTGTGGGTGAAGTTCGAGCCGGCGGAAGACGAGTCCCAGGAAGGTCTGGAATTCGTCAACGAAATCGTGGGCGGTGTGGTACCGAAGGAATACATCCCGGCGGTACAGAAAGGTATCGAAGAGCAGATGCAGAATGGTGTACTGGCTGGCTACCCGCTGCTGGGCCTGAAAGCGACCCTGTACGACGGTTCCTTCCACGATGTGGACTCCAACGAAATGGCGTTTAAAATCGCCGGTTCCATGGCCACCAAGAAACTGGCCCAGGTTGGTGGTGCAGTACTGCTCGAGCCAATGATGAAAGTGGAAGTGGTTACTCCGGAAGAGAACATGGGTGATGTGGTTGGCGACCTCAACCGTCGTCGCGGCCTCATCCAGGGTATGGACGACAGTGCTTCCGGCAAGATCGTCAATGCCGAAGTGCCGCTGGCGGAAATGTTCGGTTACGCAACCGACCTGCGTTCTGCCACTCAGGGCCGCGCCACTTACACCATGGAGTTCCTGAAGTACGCGGAAGCGCCCAAGAACGTTGCCGATGACATCATCGCGAAAAACAAAGCTTAATTTTTAACTTCTTTTAGCTAGAGGACATTGAAAAATGGCAAAAGAAAAGTTTGAACGTTCCAAGCCCCACGTAAACGTGGGCACCATCGGTCACGTTGACCACGGTAAAACCACCCTGACTGCAGCGCTGACTCGCGTTTGCTCCGAAGTTTGGGGCGGCGCAGCCGTTGCTTTTGACGGTATCGACAATGCTCCGGAAGAGCGTGAGCGCGGTATCACCATTGCTACCTCGCACGTAGAGTACGAGTCCCCGAACCGTCACTACGCGCACGTAGACTGCCCGGGACACGCCGACTACGTTAAGAACATGATCACCGGTGCTGCCCAGATGGACGGCGCTATCCTGGTTTGTTCTGCAGCTGACGGCCCCATGCCGCAGACCCGCGAGCACATCCTGCTGTCCCGTCAGGTAGGTGTACCGTACATCGTGGTATTCCTGAACAAAGCCGACATGGTCGACGACGAAGAGCTGCTCGAGCTGGTAGAAATGGAAGTTCGCGAACTTCTGGACCAGTACGAGTTCCCGGGTGACGACACCCCGATCATCGTTGGTTCCGCCCTGATGGCCCTGAACGGCGAAGACGACAACGAAATGGGTACTACCGCTGTTAAGAAGCTGGTTGAAACCCTGGACGAGTACATCCCGGAGCCGGAGCGTGCGGTAGACCAGCCGTTCCTGATGCCGATCGAAGACGTATTCTCCATTTCCGGTCGCGGTACCGTAGTAACCGGTCGTGTAGAGCGTGGCATTATCCGTACCGGCGACGAGATCGAAATCGTTGGTATCAAGGACACCACCACTACCACCTGTACTGGTGTGGAAATGTTCCGCAAACTGCTCGACGAAGGTCGTGCTGGTGAGAACATCGGCGCCCTGCTGCGCGGCACCAAGCGTGACGAAGTAGAGCGTGGTCAGGTACTGG
>NZ_FNQO01000002.1 GCF_900107725.1 Microbulbifer marinus
CATCGAGATCATCAGCGGCATCGAGGAGGCGCGCCTGATCTACAGCGGAGTGATAGCGGCCGCCGATGGCCCGCCGCGCCTGCGCTGTGTGGTTGATATCGGCGGCGGTTCCACCGAGCTGGTGCGCGGACGCGAGATTCCGCAGCAGTTACAGAGCCTGTATATGGGCTGCGTTTCCTACAGCAAGCGCTTCTTTGCCGATGGCCTGATTACCGACAACACCGTCAACCACTTCAACCGCGCCCGCCGCGCCGCGCGCGCCGAGCTGCAGGAGCTGCAGCATCTGGCGGAAAACGCCGAGGTGATCGGCTGCTCCGGCACCGTCAAGTCGGTCGCACGTGTGCTGAACGGCGGCGAGCTGACGGAAATCAAACGCAAGGACCTGGACCGGTTGGCGGAAAAAGTCGCTGGCGCCAAACATGTCGCCGACCTGAAGCTTCCCAACCTGGACGAGTATCGGCGGCCGGTATTCGCCGCCGGCCTGGCAATATTGCACGCCATCTTTTGCGAGCTGGATATCCAGAGCATGCGGGTTTCGCCCTACGCCATTCGCGAGGGCATAGTCCACGACCTGGCCGGGCGACTGCACGGCGGCGACAGGCGCGCCGACACCGTCGCCGCGCTGATGCACGACGGTCGCATCGATGCTGCGCAGGCGCGGCGCGTCGGCGACTCGGCGCTGGAATTGCTGCACCAACTGCAGCCGCAGGCCAGTGTCGAGGATCAGCAGCGTCTGCGCTGGGCGGCGCAACTGCACGAACTCGGCCTCGCCCTGTCCCACAGCAACTTCCGCAAGCTCGGCGCCTACATGATCGAGCACGCCGACTTGGCGGGGTTTTCGAAAAGCGAACAGGAAAATGTTGCCCATCTGGTGCGCAACCAACGCGGCCGCATCAAGCCACCACTGGAGCACTACGGTTTCCATCCCAATCCGGATCGCCTGCTGTGCCTGCGGCTGGCCTGTCTCGTGCATCGCGATCACACCGACAGGGCCATCGACGCCCTGCAGTTGAGCGCCGATGACGACAGCTACCGGCTGAGTGTGGCCCAGGAGTGGCTGGAGCAAAACCCGGCGATAGAAGACCTGCTGCACCAGGAAGTGGAGCACTGGCAGTCGCAAAAACGCAAACTGGAATTGGAAGCGGTCTAGCGGCGTAACAGCACGACTACGCGCGAAGCGCTGCTTCGCAAACACTTGCCTCACCCTACAATAACTATCTATGAAACTGAGCGAAGTTACCCTAAGCCACCATTACGCCGATCTGGGCGACGCCTTCGGCACCCGGATCGATCCCACGCCGTTCGAGCATCCCAAGCTGATACACGTCAATCCGGCCGTACTGCAGCTGCTGGGAATTGATAAAAGCGAGGCCCAGAATCCCGACTGGGCCCAACTCGGTTGCGGCAAAAAGCTGTTTAACGGCAGCCGCCCGTTCGCGATGAAATACACCGGCCACCAGTTCGGCGTCTACAACCCGGACCTGGGCGACGGCCGCGCGCTGCTGCTCGGCGAAATCGAAAACGCCGGCAAACGCTGGGAGCTGCACCTGAAGGGCGCCGGCAAAACGCCTTACTCGCGCTTTGGCGACGGCCGCGCAGTACTGCGCTCCACCATTCGCGAATATCTCGCCGGCGAGGCGCTGAGCGGGCTCGGCATCCCCAGCACGCGCGCCCTCTGTATCGTTGGCAGCGACGAGCCCGTAGTGCGGGAACAGATAGAAAGCGGCGCCATGTTGATCCGTGTTGCCGAGACCCATGTGCGCTTCGGCCACTTCGAGTATTTGTTTTACACCAAGCAGTTGCAGGCGCTGCACAAGCTGATCGAATTTATCTGCCGACGCTTTGTGGCTGACACAGCGGAGTTACCGGTCAGCGAACAGGCCGAGGCACTGCTGCGTTTCACGACACGGCGCAGTGCCGAGCTGGTGGCCGGCTGGCAGGCGGTGGGCTTCGCCCACGGTGTGCTGAACACCGACAATATGTCGATAATCGGCGACACCTTCGACTACGGCCCCTACGGCTTCCTCGACGACTACGAACCCACATTTATCTGCAATCACTCCGACCACACCGGCCGCTACGCCTTTGAACAACAGCCGGGTGTGGTGCTGTGGAACCTGAACGCACTGGCGCACGCGTTTTCCGCCTTCGTCAGCGTCGAGGCGTTGCGCGACTGCCTGGAGGAATTCCAGCCGCACCTGATCGACACCTACGCCGCGCAGATGCGCCGCAAACTCGGCCTGCAAACCGCGGAAGACGGCGACCAGGCGCTGTGCGCCGACCTGCTGCAACTGCTCGCCGACGCGAGTGCCGACTACACGCTGTTCTTCCGCGCCCTGGCCCACTACCGCGGCGAGCGTCCACCGGCGGCACTGCAAGAGTTGATTCCGCCGGCACAGCACGAGGCGCTCGAGCACTGGCTGGATCACTACGACCAGCGCCTGGCGCGAGAAGACAGCGACTCCCGCGTGCGCAACCGCGCGATGCTCGCCGCCAACCCCAAGTTCGTGCTGCGCAACTATCTGGCACAGAAGATCATAGACGCCGCCGAAGTGGGGGACTACCGGCCGCTGCAGACGATGGTCGAGTTGCTGCAGAGCCCCTTTGACGAGCACCCGCAACACGAGACCTGGGCCGTGGCGCCCCCGGAGTCCGGCAAGCATATGCCGGTCAGCTGCTCTTCCTGAGCGCGCCCTAAAACAAAATTCTCACGCCATAGCTACACTAGAAATAGATTCCTGCCGTTCTGCATGACTTGGTGTAAGATCCTGGTCACAGACATAACTAGGGGTAACCGAAATGATCAGAAACCTGCTAATGGCGGCCTGCTGCCTGCTGTTTGCCCTGCAGGCCAGCGCGGCGGATGTACTGGGCAAGTGGCGCACCATCGATGACGAAACCGGCCAACCGAAGTCCATCGTCGAGATCTACCAGAAGGGCGGCAAGTACTATGGCCGGGTCGTGGATCTGCTGATGAAGCCCGACGACACTATCTGCGAAAAGTGTCCCGGCGCGCGCCAGGGGCAGAAGATTGTCGGTATGGATATCATCACCGGCATGGTGAAGAACGGCGATATCTACGAGGGCGGCCAGATTCTCGATCCCGCCAAGGGCAAGATTTACGACTGCAAGTTCTGGCTCGAAGGCAACCAGCTGAAGGTGCGCGGCTACCTCGGTTTCTTCTACCGCACCCAGACCTGGTACCGGGCGGAGTGATCTGACTCGCTGATCGTGCATCCGGGAGCGGTCAGAATCCGCTCCCGCAGATCAGGCAGTGGCCTCGTCCGCCTGGCTGCCCGGGTTGGCCAGCAGAAACAGCAGCGGTATCGCCGCCAGGTTGATCCACATCAACAGCTGGAAATCATTCACGTAAGCGATCTCGGCCGCCTGCCGGGAAAGCTCCTGCGCGACATTCACCGGTAGTGCCCCCAGCTCACCCGCGCTCGGCAGGCTGCCGAGCAGATCGGGCGACAACTGCAGCCGTTCGCCCAGCTGCTGCTGGTTGATCCACAGGTTGCGCGTCAGCACCGCCATTACGATCGACACGCCGATACTGCTGCCCAGGTTGCGCGACAGGCTGAACAGCGCCGTGGCCTCGCCGCGCAGCTGCGCTGGCAGCGTCGCATAGGCCAGGGTGGAGATGGGCACGAACACCAGCCCCAGGCCCATGCCTTGCAGTATGCCGGTCCACACCAGCGCACTGCGGCTGACCTGCAGGTTGAAGCCGGCCATGAAGTGCAGGGACAGGCTGACCAGCAGCATGCCGACAAAGATCAGCGCGCGACCATCGACGTAGCGCAGCAGCCGGCCCACCAGCATCATTGCCATCATCACCCCCAGACCCCGCGGCATCAGCACCAGGCCGGTGGTCACCACCGGGTAGCCCTTCCACTGCTGCAGGTAGGATGGCAGCAGCGCCATCGTCGCCAGCAGAATGATGCCCACTACGAAGATGAACACCAGCCCGGAGACATAGTTGCGGTCGCGGAACAGTCCCGGCGACAGAAACGGATTCTTCGTCGTCAGCGAGTGCACCACAAACAGGTAGAGCCCCAGTACCGAAGCGATGGCGTACAGCTGAATCTCCAGCGATTCGAACCAGTGCACCTGCTCGCCGCGGTCCAGCAGCATCTGCAGCGCGCCGACCGCCAGGGCCAGCAAGCCGAAACCGAGGGCGTCGAAGCGGGGTTTGCGCATCTCGCCTTCGGGCACGTACAGGTAGATACCGATCAGCGACAGGATGCCGAACGGCAGATTGATGTAGAACACCCAGCGCCAGGAGTAATATTCGGTCAGCCAGCCGCCCAGGGTCGGCCCCAGAATCGGCCCGATCATCACCCCCACGCCCCAGATACTCATCGCCGAGGCGTGCTGTTCCCGCGGGTAGGTATCCAGCAGCGTGGCCTGGGACAGCGGCACCAGCGCGGCGCCGAACACGCCCTGCATCAGGCGCCAGAAAATCATCTCGTTGAGGCTGCCGGCCTGGCCGCACAGCATCGAAGTGATGGTGAAGCCGGCCACCGACCACAGGAACAGCCGGCGGCGGCCGAAACGCTGCGACAGGTAGCCCACCGGCAGCGTCATGATCGCCGCGGCGACGATATAGGATGTCAGCACCCAGGTGATCTGGTCGTTGCCGGCGCCGAGACTGCCCTGCATATGGGGCAGGGCTACGTTGGCGATGGTGGTGTCGAGCACCTGGATGATCGTCGCCAGCATGATGCTGGCGGTAATCATCCGGCGGCGCCCGTCTGTCATCGGCACTGCTGCAGTCATGGCGCCAGGACGACGCGGCCACTCTCACCGGCGCTGGTGCGCGCGGATACCAGCTTGTCGTCTTCACTGGTATCGATACGCACCCTGGCGCTCATGCCCGCACGCAGGGCCGGCGCGTCCTTGGCCGGATACAGGCGCAGGCGTACCGGCACCCGCTGCACTACCTTGACCCAGTTGCCGCTGGCGTTCTGCGGCGGAATCAGCGCGAACTCGCTGCCGCTGGCAGGGCTCAGGCTGTCCACCTGCGCCTGCCACTGGAAATCCGGGTAGGCATCCAGGGTTACCTCGGCCTGCTGGCCGGCGCGCACGCGCTCCAGCTCCGTCTCCTTCAGGTTGGCCTCGACCCAGATACCGTCGGCACCGAGCATGCTGATCAGCCCGATACCGGCCGGCGCCATCTCGCCCGGCTGCGGCACCGTATTGGCGATCACGCCATTGACCGGCGCGACCAGGCGGGTGCGGGACAGCTGGTAGCGCGCCTTGTCCAGCTGCGCCTGGGCCACTTTAAGGTCGGCCTGGTCTTCCAGCGGGATCTCCGGGTTGCCGCCCAGTTCGGCGCGCAGGCTGGAGAGCTTTTCGGTATTGATCGCGATCTGCGCCCGCGCTCGCTCCAGTTGCTGGCGCGCCTCGTCCAGCTGCGCTTCCGACACCGCCACCTTGCCGAGCTTTTCGTTGCGCTCCAGCTGGCGGCGGTGGAAGTCCGCATCCTGACGCGCCTGCTGCAGGGCCGCTTCCGCCTCGGCGTAGTCGGCGCGGCGCGCCAGCAGTTCGTTGCGCACCTGCCCCAGGTGTCCCTCGGCTTCGGCCACCGCCAGTTCAAACGGCGTCGGGTCCAGCTGCACCAGCAACTGGCCCTTTTCGACCGGCTGATTGGCGCGCACCAGCACCTGCGTCACGACACCGCTGACTTCCGGCGCCAGGGATATTTTGTCGGCCTTGATATAGGCGTTTTCGGTTTCGACGATACTGCCGCCGCCGAACAGGCACCAGCCGGTCACCGCTATAGCGACGACAATGCCGGCGAGGAATCCCAGACGACGCAGCGATACCAGTTCTGCCACCTGCCCCAGCTTGTCCTTCACTTCAAACCTCCTCACGTGTCAGATTCTCCCGCAGCCGCTCCAGCAACCCCTGCAGCTGGTACACCTCGGTCGCCGAAAAGCCGGCCAGTGCCTGGATGCGCGTCTGCTGTGCCAGTCCGCGCAGTGTCTCCAGGGCGGGCTCCGCCGCGGGCGTGAGATAGATGCGGAAGCAGCGCCGATCGCCCGGATCCGCGCGGCGTTCCACCAGCCCCTCTTCCTGCAATTTGTCCACCTGGCGCGCCAGACTGATGGGCGCCACGTCCATGCGCTCCGCCAGCTCCGCCTGCTTCTGCCCCTCCTCCTTGGCCAGGTGCCACAGCACCTGCCAGCGCGAACGGCTGAGGCCGTGCGCCTTGGCGCGGCGATCGAAATTACGTCGTAACAGGCGTGCGGCGCTGTGCAGCTCGAAGCTCATTTGAGCGGCGCCGTCTTTTCCAGACTTGGCGTTATTGGACATGGCTCCCCCGTTTTGAGGGCGCTTATTATAAGGATGCTTACAATTGTCGCAACGCGCCCTAACCGCCTTTTTTGTGCGCAAACAAAAAAGGGCGAACCGTCTGGTTCGCCCTTTCCGCTGACAGCAGAGAATTTTACTTCTCCACGACTTCCACCCGGTCCACCTTCTGGAAGCCCCGCGGCAGCTTGTTGCCGCGCCGGCCGCGTTCGCCGTGGTAGTGGTCCAGTTCGGACACCTTGATCCTGGTGTGGCGCTTGCCGGCGTGGATGACCAGCTGGGCATTGCCCTCCAGCACCGCAATCCCGACCACTATCTCCTCGCGGCTGGCGGCGCGCGCCGACGGAATATTGATGATCTTGTTGCCCTTGCCCTTGGACAGTTCCGGCAGCTCGGACACCGGGAACACCAGCATGCGGCCCTCGCTGGTCACCGCCGCCAGCAGTGCCTGATCCGGATTCTGTACCTCGCACGGCGGCAGCACCCTGGCGCCCTTCGGCAGCGTCAGCATCGCCTTGCCCGCCTTGTTGCGCGACTGCAGGTCTGCCAGTTTGGCGACAAAGCCGTAACCGGCGTCGGAGGCCAGCAACACGCGCTGGTCATCGGCGCCCATCATCAGCCCCTCGAAGGTGGCACCGGACGGCGGATTGATGCGGCCGGACAGCGGATCGCCCTGGCCGCGTGCCGACGGCAGCGTATGGGTGGCGATCGCGTAACTGCGGCCGGTGGAGTCGAGCAGCAGCGCCGGCTGGTTGCTCTTGCCGCGGGCGGCGAACTTGAAGCCGTCGCCGGCCTTGTAGTTCAGCGCGGTCGGATCGATGTCGTGGCCCTTGGCGGCGCGGATCCAGCCCTTCTCCGACAACACCACGGTAATCGGATCGGACGACAGCAGTTCCGCCTCGCTGAACGCCTTGGCCTCCTCGCGGGCGACGATCGGCGAGCGGCGCTCATCGCCGAACTCGTCCGCCGCTGCCAGCAGTTCCTTCTTGATCAGCGTCTTCAGGCGGCGCGCGCTGTCCAGGGTCTTGGTCAGATAATCGCGCTCTTTCTCCAGCTCCGCCTGCTCGCCGCGGATCTTCATCTCCTCGAGGCGCGCCAACTGGCGCAGTTTGGTGTCGAGGATGTATTCCGCCTGCACGTCGGTCAGCTCGAAGCGCTCCATCAAGGCGCGCTTGGGCTCGTCGTGGGTGCGGATGATCTCGATCACCTCATCGATATTCAGGAAGGCGATCAACAGGCCCGCCAGTAAGTGCAGGCGCTTCTCGACCTTGTCGAGGCGGAACTGCAGGCGGCGTCTCGTCGTCACGGTACGGAAGCTGAGCCATTCGCCGAGGATCTTGTCCAGCGACTTCACCTGCGGGCGGCCGTCGATACCGATCATGTTCATATTGATGCGGTAGCTGCGTTCCAGGTCGGTGGTCGCGAACAGGTGGTTCATCACCGCGTCCATGTCCACGCGGTTGGATTTCGGCACTATCACCAGGCGCGTCGGGTTCTCGTGATCCGATTCGTCGCGCAGGTCGGTGATCATCGGCAGCTTCTTGGCCTGCATCTGCTGGGCGATCTGCTCCAGTATCTTGGCACCGCTGACCTGGTAGGGCAGTGCGGTGATGACGATATCGCCTTCCTCCCTGCTCCACAGCGCGCGCATCTTCACCGAGCCGCGGCCGGTCTCGTAGACCTTCTGGATCTCCGCCCGCGGCGTGATGATCTCGGCCTCGGTGGGCATATCCGGCCCCTGGATGTACTCGCACAGTTCCGCCACGGTGGCCTTGGGGTTCTCCAGCAGCGCCACCGTCGCGTCGACCACTTCGCGCAGGTTGTGCGGCGGAATGTCGGTGGCCATGCCGACGGCGATACCGGTGGTGCCGTTCAGCAGAATATTCGGCACCCGCGCCGGCAGCACCGCCGGTTCGTCCATGGTGCCGTCGAAGTTCGGCTGCCAGTCGACGGTACCCTGCCCCAGTTCCGACAGCAGCACTTCGGAATACTTGCCCATGCGCGATTCGGTGTAACGCATCGCGGCGAAGGATTTCGGATCGTCCGGTGAGCCCCAGTTGCCCTGACCGTCGATCAGCGGATAGCGATAGCTGAACGGCTGCGCCATCAGCACCATCGCTTCGTAGACGGCGCTGTCGCCGTGCGGATGGTATTTACCGATCACGTCGCCGACGGTGCGCGCCGATTTCTTGTACTTGGCGGTGTTCTTGAGCCCCAGCTCGCTCATCGCGTAGACGATACGCCGCTGCACCGGCTTCAGGCCGTCGCCGATATTCGGCAGGGCGCGGTCCAGAATCACGTACATGGAATAATCCAGATACGCCTTTTCGGTGTACTCCTTCAGCGGCAGGCGCTCTGTGGCCTCAAAGACGGAGGTATCGGTCATACAACTCTCGTTATTCTGTTCGGAAGACGCGGATTATGGCGGCGAATCGCAACGGGTTCAAAGCGAACTCGGCGCGCGGCCGATTGCGAAGGCCCCCGCAAAGCTGTTACAAATCCCGCACCACGCTTTCGCAAGGACCCCGGATGCCCCCATTAATTGCCTTTTCGCACCACCACGGCGGCCTCACGCCGGGCGCAACACGGATCTCGGGGGGGATGGGTTATTTCCGCTAAGTCCACCTCGGTACTGCGGCTGCAGCATGTCGCCGTCGGCCCACTCGACAATATCGAGCTGGAAGTGGCGCCGGGACAGATAGTCTGCCTGTCCGGCCCGTCCGGCTCCGGCAAGAGCCGCCTGTTGCGCGCGGTCGCCGACCTGGAGCCCCACGGCGGCGTCGTGCGCCTCGGCGACCGGGACCAGGACTCCCTGGCCGGCCACCGCTGGCGGCAGTCGGTGATGATGGTGCCGGCGGAAACCGCCTGGTGGTTTGACACCGTCGGCGAACACCTGCACAAACCCATGCCGGATGCGCTCGGCGCGCTGGGTTTCCCGGACGACGCGGCCGAGTGGGCGGTCTCCCGCCTGTCGTCCGGGGAGAAGCAGCGCCTCGCCCTGATACGGGCCCTGTCCCGCGACCCGCAGGCGCTGCTGCTGGACGAGCCCACCGCCAATCTCGACGACGACACCACCCTGCAGGTGGAGGACTGGCTGCAGTCCTATATTGCCGAGCATCAGTGCCCAACCCTGTGGGTGGCTCACCGCGAGGATCAGATACAGCGGGTTGCCGCAAAGCACTTCCGTATCGACGGCGCGCGGCTGCGGGAGCAGGAGGTGGAGCAATGAGTGTGATCGCGCTGTCCTGGTGGCAACTGGGCCTGGCCGCGACCCTGGTACTTGCGCTGGCCGCCTGTACCCATTTCGCCCGCCTGGGCCTGGGCAAATCACTGCTGGTGGCCGCGGCGCGCACCGCGATTCAGCTGACGCTGGTGGGGCTGGTACTGGAGACACTGTTCTCGGTCGGCAGCCTGCCGTGGGTGGCGCTGATGGGCGTGGCGATGCTGCTGCTCGCCGGGCGCGAGGTCATGGCGCGGCAGAAATACCGACTGCGCGGCGGCTGGAGTTTCACTGTCGGCACCGCCGCAATGTTCATATCCGCCTTCAGCGTCACCGTACTGACGCTGACGGTAATTATCGGACCGACACCCTGGTACACCCCCCAGTACGCCATTCCGCTGCTCGGCATGCTGCTCGGCAATACCATGACCGGCGTGGCGCTGGCGCTGGACCGGCTGACCGAGGGCGTGTGGCGTCAGCGCCAGCTGGTGGAAAACCGCCTGATGCTGGGCCAGACCTGGATCGAGGCCTGCGGCGATATTCGTCGCGATGCGATGCGCTCGGGACTGATGCCGATTATCAACGCCATGGCCGCCGCCGGCATCGTCTCCCTGCCCGGCATGATGACCGGCCAGATTCTCTCCGGCACGGCGCCGGCCCTCGCAGTGAAATACCAGATCCTGATTATGTTCACCATCGCCGCGGGCACTGGCTTCGGCACCTTCGTCGCCGTCAGTGTTGCGTCGCGGCGGTTGTTCGATCGCCGCGAGCGGCTGCGGCTGGATCGGCTACAGCCGGGTAATCGCGGCTGAAATAGCGAACACATTCCCCCGGCTTCCGCGGTATTTTTAATACACCCTTTTCGTTTGACGCCGCGGCCAACAGGCGGACCTGATTGGCCGCAACAATGCACGCGTGGATCTACACGCAGCATTGGCTCCCATGGCTCATTTCTCTGTCAGCCGCGATGAACAACAGAATCGCGCACATGCCAAAAGCAGGCAGACTGATTGCTCCTCATTGCGTGCGCACCCCTGACTATACTTTTCCATCAAAATGGAGGGTGCAAACGATGAGCGATGATCAAAAACCCGAGAGTGTCGGACTCCACACGCTGTATCGCGATGACCCGCTGCAGGCCGACGAAGAGGTGTTTGGCCGCAAGCCGAACCCAGACCGCCGCGGCTTTCTCAGAGGTATGGGGCTGGGAACCATGGCCGCGGTTTTGGGGGTTAGCGCCATTCCGTTCCACCGCAATATGCCCTCTGGATTAATTCCCGCCGCACTGGCGGATGATCCCAAGCCTTTCAAGCTGGAAGGTAAGGACGGCTTGATCGTGTTGAATGACAGGCCCGTCAATGCCGAAACACCCCCGCACTTACTCGACGACGAAGTGACGCCAACGAGCCGGCACTTCATACGCAACAACGGTATACCGCCGAGCGAAGTGGACGCCGAGCGCTGGGAATTGACCATCGACGGGCTCGTGGACAAACCGCTGAAACTGACCATCGCCGACCTGCGCAAACAGTTCGAGGTAGTAACACAAAATCTGGCCATCGAATGTGCGGGTAACGGGCGGGCCTTCTTCAAACCGCCGGCCAAGGGTAATCAATGGACCTATGGTGCAGTCGCTTGCTCCGCCTGGACCGGCGTGCGTCTGGCCGATGTACTCAAGGCAGCAGGAATCAAGCCGGGTGCGGTATATACCGCGCATTATGGCGCCGACACCCATCTGTCCGGAGATCCCGGCAAACTCCCAATCTCCCGCGGCGTGCCGATTAACAAAGCCATGGGGGAGGAGAACCTTATCGCCTTTGCAATGAACGGCAAGGCAATCCACCCGATGAACGGCGCCCCATTGCGCCTGGTAGTACCCGGCTGGCCGGGATCCTGTTCGCAAAAATGGCTGACACGAATTCAGATACGTGACCAGGTGCACGATGGCGCGAAGATGACCGGCACGGCTTATCGCATACCCAACCACCCGGTGGCACCTGGGGAGAAAGTCGACGAGAAAGATTTTGTAATCATCGAGCGCATGCCGGTGAAATCGCTGATCACGTCCCCCGAAACCGGCATACAGCTCCGCGACGGCAATCTGGAAGTGCGTGGGCACGCCTGGGCCGGCGATCGCGATGTATCGGAAGTACAGCTATCCATTGATTTTGGCGCTACCTGGATGAAGGCAAACCTGTCCCGTCCTGCCAACAAGGCCGCCTGGCAGCGGTTCCGCGCCAACGTGAAGTTCCCACAGAAGGGTTATTACGAAGTCTGGGCCAAGGCGATTGACAGTGATGGAGTCAGTCAGCCCTTTGGCATTAACTGGAATCCGAAAGGTTACCTGAACAATTCCTATCACCGGGTGGCCGTCAGGGTGGTTTGAGCTTTGGAAATAAACAGCCTGCCGACCGCACGACACAGAACTCGGCATCGCTTGGCCAGAATGCTGCTGTCGATCGCCGCGGGAATGCCCGGCATCACCCTGGCAGAAGAAGCAAACTCCAGCTCGCAGGACTTCGGCGGGCTCCCGCCCGGTGCCGGGCAAGCGGAAGTGTACGGACTCTGCTCGAGCTGTCATTCGCTGATGATTGTGAAACAGCAAAGACTGAGCAAGGAAGCCTGGCTGGACACACTCGACTGGATGATCGAGGAACAGGGTATGCCACGACTGCCCCCAAAGTCGCTTGATCTCATCGCAAGTTACCTGGCCGAGCACTATGGTACCGGTGGCGAGTGACCGGGTCAGCGGCGCGAGCGACTGTAACAGGATCGAATGACATCTCCCGACGAACGCGAACAATCAACGCGCCGGCAGATGTTTAGTCACCGGATTTTTTCTGCTGAACACCGGGCAAGTGCTCCTTGGCTGAAGTGATTACCCGCAGGGTGAAAAAGGTGAGCCCGCTCAATACGATCGCGACCTCGAGCCTACCGAGGGCCACTGCCAGGCCGATGGCGCCGGTGGCCCAGAGGCTGGCAGCGGTGGCGGTGCCGCGCACCATGCCCTCCCCCTCCGAGACATTTTTCAGGATGGCACCACCGCCAATAAACCCCATGCCGGTGATCAACCCCTCGATCACGCGCCCCTCGGCATCGGTAGACGTGAGCACGTCGAAACCCACCAGCGTATAGCCACAGGCAGCCACGGCCACAAGCGGAAAGGTGCGCAGACCGGCCGTGCGCTCGCGCTTTTCCCGATCCCAACCGATAGGTAGGGCGAGGACGTAAGCGATGGCCATATCGGTAACATGGTGCAGGACCAGCTGCCAATCGATCTGAAGCAGTTCCGTAAATGCATCCATGCCTGTGCTTCCCACAGCCAGTGCTACTGGCCGCAAAAGTCCTCATTGCCCAGAACAAAACGATCTTTCAGGCACCGGCTAACCATCGGTCAGGTGTTTCTCCCGCGCCTCATTGATCAGCCCACCCGCTTTCAGCGTTTCGATTTCTTCCTGCGAAAGATCGTGCCGCAGCATAATCGTGTCCCCGGCAGTATTGATCTTTAGCTCTATCGGTTTGTCCGGCGCCAGCTGCTCGATCGGGTTATCAATTTCCAGCACCGAGTCCTGCTCCAGACGGTCGTAATCTGTCGGGTCGTCAAACAGCAGTGGCAGCACGCCAAAATTGACCAGGTTTCGTCGGTGGATACGCGCCATGCTCTTGGCAATCACGCAGCGCACGCCCAGATAGCGCGGTGAGATGGCGGCGTGTTCGCGGCTGGAGCCCTGCCCGTAGTTTTCGCCACCGACCACGAAGCAGTCGCCACTCAGGTCCATGGCGCGCTGATAGAAGTCTTCGTCGACGCGGGAAAAGGCGTAGCGGCTGATCGCGGGAATATTGGAGCGCAGTGGCAGTATCTCGGCACCGGCGGGCAGGATTTCATCGGTGGAAACATTGTCGCCGGCCTTCAGCAACAGCGGTCCGCGCAACACCTCCGGCAGTTTTTCAAATTCCGGCAATGGCTGGATATTCGGGCCTTTGATCAGCTCAACTTCCACGCGGATTTCCTGCGGCGGCTGCAGCAGCGGACGCATATCCGGCAGCTGCTCCGGCTCGTCGAAAGTCGGGTAATCCATATCCAGCTCGCGCGGGTCGGTAATTTCCCCTTTCAGGGCACTGGCCGTAGCGGTTTCCGGGCTGCACAGGTAGACCTGATCCTCCTTGGTGCCGGAGCGACCGGGGAAATTGCGCGGCACCGTACGCAGGCTGATGCGGCCGCTGGCAGGCGCCTGGCCCATACCGATACAACCGCCGCAGCCGGTCTGATGCAGGCGCGCGCCGGCTTCGAGCAGTTTGGCCAGATCGCCGCTGCGGCTGATTTCTTCCAACAGCTGGCGCGAGGTCGGATTGATATCGAAGGACACGCTGTCGTTGACATGGCGGCCGGCGACGATGCGCGCGGGGATGACAAAGTCCCGTAGGCCGGGATTGGCAGAGGAACCGATATAACTCTGGTAAATCGGCCGGCCTGCGACCTCGCGCACCGGCACCACTTTGTCCGGGCTGGACGGACAGGCGATCAGCGGTTCGAGCGTGGAAAGGTCTATCGTGTCCTCTTCGTCGTAACTGGCGCCGTCGTCCGCTTTCAGCTCGACGAAATCCTCTTCCCGCTGCTGCTGTCGCAGGAAGGCGCGCACCACCTCGTCGGCCGGGAAGACACTGCTGGTTGCGCCCGTTTCCTGGCCCATGTTGGCAATCACGTGGCGATCCATGGCGGTCAGTTTGTCCAGCCCGGGACCGTGGTATTCGACGATCTTATTGACGCAGCCCTTGACCGTCTGGCGGCGCAGCATTTCCAGAATGATGTCCTTGGCGCTGACCCAGGGTGGCAATTCGCCCTCGAGCCGCACGCCGAGCACTTTCGGCATTTTCAGCGCAAAGGGGACCCCCGCCATCGCCATGGCCACCTGCAACCCCCCGGCACCGATCGCCAGCATCCCCATGGAGCCGGCCGCACAGGTGTGGCTGTCGGAGCCGAGCAGCGTCTTGCCCGGCACACCAAAGCAGGACATGTGCACCGGATGGCTGACGCCGTTACCGGGGCGGCTGTACCACAGACCGAACTTACGGCAGGCGCTCTGCAGAAACAGGTGGTCGTCAGCGTTTTTGAAATCCGTCTGCAACAGGTTGTGGTCCACATACTGTGCGGACAGTTCGGTTTTCACCTGCGGCAGCCCGAGCGCCTCGAACTCCAGCATGACCATGGTGCCGGTGGCATCCTGGGTCAGCGTCTGGTCGATCTTCAGCTCGATCGGGCTGTCGGGCTCGAGCGAGCCGCTGACCAGATGGCTGTCGATAAGTTTCTGTGCAAGGTTCTTCGCCATGGCTTTGTGTCCTTCGCGTTAGTTGGAAAACTCCACCCGCGGCTCGTCGAAATCACGCCCATTGTAGTCCGGTGCGCAGGGGATCAGTTCCGCCGCGGTGATTCCGGCATCAATCAAGAAGCGTTCGATCTGGCGGCTGCGCTCGAGCGCCAGGCGCTCAAATTCCTCCAGCAGCTCGATCGGTGGGTAGCGATAGAATTGCTCCAGCGCCGAGTCGCTGCCGCGCAGGCCCGGCGTAGAGCTTGGATAGAGCGCATGCCAGTCGCGCGGGTTGGCAATGCCACAGATTCCCGGTCTCGCCTCCGGGTGCTCGCGCAGCACCCGCAGCATTTCCTGCAACTGCCGATGCGCCGCGGCGCTAAGTTCTGCACTGCCAGGCTGGAACACAATCGGGTCGAAATCGATGGCGCGGAAACGCCGCCAGGCAAACTTGGCCAACGTGTAGAATCCGAGTGGCGTGAAATAACTGAACAGCGCTTCCATGATCGCATTCTGTAGCAGGTCGCTGAAAATAAAGCTGAAGGAAAAATCCGGATCGTAGAGGTTGCCGGATATCGGCATGTTAAAGCGCACTTTGTTGTTGCCATCCTCAATCAACAGCAGCGCTATGTTTAGCGGGATCAGGGTCGATTTGACCGGCAGCTGGTCATCGTCCCGAACCCGCCGCACCTTGATTTTTTCCAGCTCCATATCCGCATTGGCTTCGACGTGGTTTTCATGCACGCGAATATCAAACGTCGCATCAAGCTGCCCCTGCAGGATCTTGTAGCCGAGTAGCTCTGCCATATACGGCGTAGCGGGGATCAGGTTGGTGTTGACGATATATCCGGTCAGATCGGCATTCCACTTGCGCGTATCCAGATAGTCGATCGTGCCGGCGAGCTGTATCTCGCCAAAACCGCCAGGGCGCCCGTTCAACAGCACTACCGCGGGGGCAACCTGTGGGTCATTGCTGACATTGTGTACGGTCAGGTAAATAGCCCTGACTGGCAGGCTCCCGCGATACTGGCCCTGGCGGTCGACCCAGGTGAAGGTGCCGTGGCGCACATTCAGGTCGTGGACGTGATAACGAAATTTTTGTTCCGTTGCGGCTACGCTGTCAGCTGCCGGCGCAGCCCGCCCCGGCGGCGCCCCAGTCAACTGGGCGACCTTTGCCAGGACCGGGAACTCCCCCGCCTGATCGCGCAACAGTACAAGACGGGGCCGCAGCGCGTCGATGTTGGCGACCTCCAGCCAGCGGTCAATCCTGTCGTAGTTGAGTTGCTCCACCTGCAGGCCGGCCAGCCGGCCGATCACGGAGTGGCGATGGTATTCCGGCGCATCCTCGGGCCGGGCGAAGATTTCGAACTCCCCAGTCTCCGCCCTGCGGAAACCGAATTGCGCCCCGTCGCTCGACAGCTGCTCTACCGTAACGCTTTCCCCGCGCACCAGCTGTTTACCGTCCACGGAAAGCATCTGGATCGCCTGCAGCTGCAACTGCGGCAGCGCCAAACGCCGTTCTCCGGTGCGGTAGTTGCCGCTTGTCAGCAGTTTTTCCACGGTGATGCAGAGGTTGGCGCGATCGATATAGCCACGGGGGATACAGCTGGAGGCGCTCTTCAGCGCCAACTGCTGCGTTTCTATCTCTCCGCCACCGACGCGCAGTCGCTCGGCCGTGAGAAGCTCCACCTGCAACAGCTGGGCAGGCATGGTCGCCGGATAGTCACGCTGCCTGAATTCGACGCCGGCGACTTGCAGGCCGTGCAGAATTGTCGCGCGCCCCGCCGCAGTGTCGATGCGATCCACCCTTTGCACCTCAACCTGGCCGAGCCGGTAACAGGGCGCGAGACCTGAATCGCCCAGCATGCCCGCCGCCAGGCAACCGCTGGCACCGGACAGGCGGCCGATTGGCGAGCCGCCGTAGGCAAATTGATCCAGCTGAATCCGCTCGAAGACCAGCGGGTTGCCCGAACCCCGACCGACGGTGAGGCCCACCAGCTCGATGGAGCCATCGGTGGAGTAAGGCGCGGCGAGCGCTATTCTCTGCGTGCCGCGCATGCGAATTTCGCGCACGCCGTAACAGGAGCCGACTTCCCGGCCAGAAATATCCTCGAGCAGTTCGATCGTGACCTCCAGTGTCGGCCCCGGGGCGCAGCCGCGAAAGCCGCTTACCGACAGGTCGGTCACCCACAGCACCGGCTCGCCGTCCCAGACCAGTTTTTCCCAGCTCAGGTGCTGGAAGCCCGCCTGTAGATATTCACCCGTCTCCTGCCAGGTGGCGACCGGCCTCGACTCCATAGCTCCGAGTTCGACCAGCGGCGCCGACGGTGTCAAACCGATACGGCTGACGCCAACGAAATCCAGCTGCCTGGCAGCAATGCAATCGGCGATACCAATTTCGCGCGCGCTTAGCGGCAACAGGTCATGAAGCCCGCAGAACAGCACTTGCTGAATGTCGAGCCCATGCAAATTCAGGGTGCTCGGCGACAGGGCAATACTGTCGACCTGCAAATGCTCGATACTCCACAGCGGCGGCGCCACCGGCGACGCCTTGAGCAGGGTTTCGCCAAGCAGCAGCCCGTTGTCACCCACCGTGCGCAAATCTCTGGACGAGATACAGCGCGGCAAGCCCGCGCGCAGTTCGAAATTGCTGGGCAGACAGGCGTGCGCGGCGGCGATGGATAAATTATCGAACTGCAATGCCGAGGGTTTATTGCCGCGGCGCGACCAGAGTATTTCCAGTTGCGGCGCCAGCAGCTTGTGCAGATCGGCGACAAACTGCTGCTCCTGTTCCAGCAACAGGATTCGCTGTGCCAGTGTGCCGCTCAAATCGGCGGCCAACTGCCGGCGGTCGAATGTCAGCTGAAATTGTTTCCCCAGCCGCAGGTCTTGCAAGTCGGTACAGCGGATTTCCAGTGCCGGCGACGGCACCGTGTCCGGCAGACACCCGTAGAGCGACTGCAGGGAAAGATGCGGCAAAGACAAAAAGAGACTGGACTGCGGCTCGGGCAGGTAGCGAATGCGCGCATCGGGCAGCCGCAACGCTGACAGATCCAACAGTGTTTGCTCCTGCGGGGTTTTGGCCAGCGCGCGCTCGAGCGTCAGCTGCCCGGCTGCCAAATCCAGGCCGCCCTGCCAGGCAATCACCAGCGGACTGTGCTGACGTAGATTGCGCAGATCGAAGCAGCCGGGCATCTGTTGCGGCCGCTCGTACAGCAGCCGCGCCCAGGTCTCGGGCAGACAGCCCTGCAGACGGCTCAGCGAGGCACTCTGCAGACTCAGGTTGGGACTGGCGATATCCGCAATACGCGATTCCGTAACACCGGCAGCAGGCGCACCTTGCTGCGGCCGGCGCCGCTCTGCTGCCAGCACACCTTTCTCTTCGACCACCTCTCGCGGCGGTGACGGGGCCCCGGTGACCGGTGTCACCACCGTGTCATTGGTATCCGCCGTGATCCAGGGGTGGTCACCATCGACACTGCGGCGCATATAACCCTGGCCGGTATGCAACTGTTGCAGCAACAGCCCTTTATCGCCGTTCAGCCGATCGGCCAGCAGCAGGCGCTCCAGCCGCAACTCGCCGAATATCGCGTATCCATGTTGGCCACCCAGCCAGGCAAAGCTGCCGTTGCCGGCCAGCGTATTCAGCTCTGCGCACAGCGGTCGCCATTCGCCGGGCAGCAGCGTATCGGGCACACAGCCGGACAGGGACTGCAGGCCGAAGTCCCGCAGCAGTAGCGGCGCGCCAGCACTGCCGGATGCCGCCATCATCTTGATGTGCTGCCAGTGCAGCTTTTGCAACTGCAGCTGCGGATGATCGTCACGCCGCAGCCGAAATTGCGCGAGCTGCAGCGGCCCGCTGGCAAAGCCCCAAGGCTGATGCTGCGCCTGCGACGGGAAACGCAATTGGAATTCCTCGTTGGTGCGCAACCCGGCCAACTGTACGCAGTGGTCCGGCTGTTGCCACATTGCCCCTGGAACGCAGCCGCTGGCACTTTCGAGTTCCAGTGCGTCAACCTCCAGGATACGGGTCTCGCCCCGGTACCGCAGAGCGCCGAGCACGGCGAGGTGTGCGGTGAGCGGATTGCGATTGGCGCCGGCCATGTCCAGCAGCTGCGTCTGCTGCAGGCGGCTGGCGCCGGCGCTGACACTGAGCTTGCCGGTCCAGTCGAACAGCACCGGCTGCGGCAGCCGCAGGGTACCGGCCCGCACGCAGTAATGGTGTGCGCGGTCGCGCAGTCCCCCCGGACACCAGTCGAAAGCACTGGCGCCGGCACTCTGCCAACCAAGGCTTTCCTGTTCATCGATGTATTCGAAATCATTGATGGCCACCGTCTCAGCGCGCCAGTTCTGCCAGCGACGGTCGCGGTGGCGCAATTGAACACCCTGCCCGTTGGCCCGCTGCCAGTGCACCTCGGCATCACCGCCGATGACAAACAGCAGGTCGTTCTCCAGTTCCAGGCGGCGCGCGGTGGCGCAGTGGCCAATCAGGTGGCGCAGTGCCGGCAGTGCCTCGGCCCAGCGTTCGGGCGGACAGCTGCCGAACTGCTTGACCGCCACCCGTTCGGCCGTGATGCGCTCGGCCGGATGCACGTAATGTGCGGAGGACAGATCCAGTTGCACCAGCGCGGTGTTATAGGCGCGTGCATTTTTTTCCCGCACCAACAGCTCGTGCAGATCGAGTTGCTCCGCTGCGATGGTCACCTGCAGCGGTTCATCGCCGCTACGCTGTAGTCCCAGCAGGAAGTCCTGCGCCTGCAGCTCGTTAAAGCGCAGGCAACTGGGCGTCGGCCAGACGGGCTTGTGGCGATAGCAGAGCCGGCTGTCGCGAATACGCACCGAATCCAAGACCAGCTGGAAATCGCGGTCCTTGCGCTTGCCCTTGCTCAGCTCCCAGCCAAAGACTTCCCACAATCGTTCGCCGTCGCTGTCGAAGGACTCCAGGTCAATGTAGGCGCCGTCCAGGTAGGCGCGCTGCAACCGCATGCGCCCGTGTAATAGCTGCCACCAGCTGTAATCCAGCATCAGCTCGCGGGCGTGAAATCCGCGGCCGTCAGCGTTTTCACCACGGAAACCGCGGGCGATCAGGCGCAGGCGCGGAATCGAGACCTGCAGGTAATCGATTTCGGTTTCAATGCCGCGCCGTTCCAGCCAGAGCTCGATCCTTGCCGCGAGCAGCGCTGAGACCGCGACGGAAGCCGCGCCCAGCAACAGCAACCCGATCACCAGCCACCAGAGCAGGCGGCGGAAGATATCGGTTGGCGGGTGAGACTTCGTTGGCATTAGTAAAATAGGCGCCAGAAAATGAATTTAGCGAATACTGCAGTCACAGCTGTGCCAATTAAGTAAAGACCAGCGCTTCTGTCTTTTTTTACGCTGGCGCCATGATTCGCGATAATGCACCGCCACGCCGCGCAATTAGTCCCGTGCACCGGCAGGCTGTCTACTATTTACCCAGACAACAGCGACATCCGGCTGCGCACAGTTTGCCTGCCGGGACAGTGACGACACCCTTGCGATTTTTTACCGGCGAAAAACCATGCAGGACTACCCAAATTACCAGGACATCGTTCTGGTCGGCGGCGGACACGCTCACGCGATAGTGCTGCAGATGTGGGCCATGAATCCGCTGCCGGGTGCGCGCCTGACACTGGTTTCGCCGCAGGTGCAGACCGCCTATTCCGGCATGTTGCCGGGACTGGTGGCCGGGCACTATCACCTCGATGAAACCCACATCGACCTGGTGCGCCTGTGTCGCGCTGCCGGCGCCCGCTTTATCCAGGCCTGTGCCCACTACATCGATCCGCAGGCGCGTAAAGTCTCCCTGCTCGGCCGTCCGGATCTTGACTACGACTTGGTGTCACTGGACGTGGGCGCGACGCCGGCGCGCGAGCTGCCCGGCTCGGAACTGGCGATACCGATAAAGCCGATCGACCATTTCTACCGCTACTGGCAGCAGCTGCAGAAACGCGTACAGAAAAGCCGTGCGCCGATGAAACTCGGTGTCGTCGGTGGCGGCGCCGGTGGCTGCGAACTGGCGATGGCGATGGCCCACGCGCTGGAAGAGCAGGTGTATTCCGGACGCTTACAGATACACCTGGTGCATGCCGGAGAGCGGCTGCCCGACGGCTATCCGTACCTGGCGCGCAAACTGGTGGCGCGGGAATTAAACCGGCTCGGTGTACAACAGCACCGCAACTGGCCGGTGGCGGCAATCACCGAACAGGGTGTGCGCGGCGAAAACGGCGAGGCGCTGGAGCTGGATCAGGTACTGCTGTGCACCAACGCCTGCGCCCCGCCGTGGCTGGCCACATCCGGCCTGCCCCTGGATAAGCAGGGCTTTGTACTGGTAGACGAGCAGTTGCGGGCGCAGGGACACGAGCATATTTTTGCCGCCGGCGATGTGGCCAGTTTTTCCCGCAGTCCGCTGCCGAAGGCCGGCGTCTACGCGGTGCGTCAGGGCCCGGTACTGTTCCATAACCTGCGCGCCACACTGACCGGACGCCCACTCAAATGTTACCGTCCGCAGACGGACTTCCTCAGCCTGCTGTCCTGTGGCGACAAGCGCGCCGTTGCCACACGCAATGGCGTCGCCGCCGTCGGCGGCGCCCTGTGGCGCTGGAAAGATCATATCGACCGCACTTTCATGCAACGCTTCAGTGCCCTGCCGGTGACGATGGAAGAGGTGTCGCCAAAACGTCCGCGGGAAATTGTCGACGGGCGTTACGGAGTCTCCCTGGCGGCGATGCGCTGCAATGGCTGCGGCGCCAAGGTGGGCGCGGAAATACTGCAACGGGCACTGCAAAAGCTTCCGGTGCAGCAATCGGGCGTGCTGCTGCGTGGCGTCGGCGACGATGCTGCAGTTATGGAGCTGCCCCAGGGCAAGCTGCTGGTGCAGAGTTCCGATCAGCTGCGGACGCCGGTCGCTGACCCCTGGCTTTTCGGGCGCCTGGCGGCACTGCACGCGCTGTCGGACCTGTTCGCGATGCACGCGCGCCCGGTGACAGCCCAGGCACTGGTCACACTGCCGCTGGCCGGGGCGGAGATTACCGAACGCGATCTGCAGCAATTGCTCGCCGGCGCCGTTTACGAACTTAACCGACACCAGTGCGCGCTCTCCGGTGGACACACCGCCGAAGGCGCAGAAATGCAGCTCGGCCTGACGGTGAACGGCATCGCCGATCCGGATCAGCTGCTGGAAAAAACCGGCGCCCGCGCCGGCGACTGCCTGATCCTGAGCAAACCCCTCGGCGTCGGCACCATCCTCGCCGCCGAGGGCATCGGCGAAGCCCCGGGACGATGGCTGCAGCAGGCGGTGGAAACCATGCTGCACAGCAATGCCGCCGCCGCGGACCTGTTCGCGCTGTATGGCGCCCATGCGCTGACCGACATTACCGGCTTTGGCCTGCTCGGCCACCTGCTGGAAATGCTCGATGGCAGCGGCCCGCTGGGTGCAACCCTGATCGCCGAACGGCTGCCGCTGATTGCCGGCGCCGCACACTGCGCAGAGCACGGTTGGCTCTCCAGCCTGCAGCCACAGAATGCCGCCGCTTACGCTTACGTCGACAATCCGCAGGAGTGGCAGCAGCTGCCGCAGTGGGATCTGCTTATCGATCCGCAAACCTGCGGTGGCCTGCTGGCTGCAGTACCGGCGGAAAGAGCGGAGGGCTGCCTGCAGGCTTTGCAGCAGGCGGGCTACAGCGACGCGGCAATTATCGGCGCGGTCACCCCTGCCGATCGCCCGCAGGCCCCTATCCGGTTGCGGCGCAAGGCGGACTGGCGCGAGCTGATTGCGCGCGAAGCGGAGACGGTGCAGGGCCAGATTTGAATTGCCAAATCAGGTTCAGCGAGGGATACTGCCGCCATACAAAAAAACACTGGATGAAGAAGTCACCGGTGTAACAAAAAAATGGTCTCACAGATTGGGGAATCGGCTTTTTAGCAATCGAGACCATCAGTCATGAAGAAAATCGTAATCGTTGGCGGCGGTGCCGGCGGCCTGCAACTGGCCACCAGACTCGGGCACTATTTCAGTTTCACGCCACTATTGAAACGCCGCCGAAAATCCCCCGCCGCGCAGATCACCCTCGTCGACAAGAACCGCACCCATATCTGGAAACCGCTGCTGCACCAGGTCGCTACCGGCGCACTCGACTCCAGCCTGGATGCACTCAATTACCAGGTACACGCGCGCGCCAACGGATTCAATTTCCAGCTGGGCAGTCTGCAGCAGCTCGACCGCAGCCGCCGGGTTATCGAACTGGCACCGGTGACCGATGACGAAGGCCGCCAGCTTGTGCCGGCGCGGGAACTGGAATACGACTACCTGGTGCTGTGCATCGGCAGCCAGAGTAACGACTTTGATACCCCCGGAGTGCGCGAGCACTGCGCTTTCCTCGACAGCACCGAACAGGCGCAGCGATTTCACCGCCTGCTGCTGGATCGTTTTTTACAACTCGAAACCCACATTGCGGAGAAGGTACAGGTGGCGATCGTCGGCGGCGGAGCCACCGGCGTGGAGCTGTCGGCGGAACTGGTGGACGCCAGCCGGCAGATGGGCAATTACGGCCGTATCCAACGCAGCTCTCTCGATATCACCCTGATCGAGACCGGACCGCACCTGCTGCCGGCATTGCCGCCGCGGCTCGGCAACAATGCCGAGCGCGAACTCTGCAAGCTGGGGGTACGCGTACTAACTGGCTGCGCCGTCGCCGAGGCAACCGCCGACGGGCTGATCACCAACGACGGGGAGAAAATCCCGGCGACTATTCGCGTCTGGGCCGCCGGTGTAAAAGCACCGGATTTCCTCCAACAACTGGACGGCCTCGCCAGCAACAAACTCAACCAGATCGAAGTGAAAGCAGACCTGCAATCCACCAGCGATCCCCATATATTCGCCATCGGCGACTGCGCCGGCTGTATCGACCTGGCCGGGCAGCGGGTACCGCCGCGCGCTCAGGCGGCACAGCAGATGGCCGGCGTCGCCGAGCACAATTTAATTGCCATGGTAGAAAGCAAACCGCTGCAGGAATTCCGCTATCGCGATCGCGGTTCACTGGTATCGCTGAGCAAGCACACAGCGGTGGGCAACTTGATGGGCGCGCTGGTCAAAGGCAGCCTGACCATCGAGGGGCGCATCGCCGGGCTGGCCTATCGCTCCCTGTACCGCATGCACCTGGCCGCGGTACACGGCTGGGCCAAGGCAATGCTGATTTATCTGGTCGGTCAGGCCAACCGTTTCGTCAAGCCGCGCCTTAAAATGCATTAACTTAAGTAGCGGGCGCTTTCGCAGCGCCCGCCGTAACGCCTGCAAAAAATGCAATACCAACGAATCGTCGTACTCACCGGCGCCGGTATTTCCGCCGAATCCGGCATCCGCACCTTCCGCGGTGCGGATGGTCTGTGGGAGAACCACCGACTCGAGGATGTCGCCACCCCTGAAGCCTTCGCGCGCGACCCGGAACTGGTGCAGCGTTTCTATAACGAGCGACGCCGGCAACTGCTCTCGCCGGACATAGCCCCCAACGCGGCGCATCGGGCGCTAGCGCAACTGGAACAGCAGTTTCCGGGCGAGTTCCTGCTGGTCACGCAGAATATCGACGATCTGCACGAGCGCGCCGGCAGCCGCAACCTGATCCATATGCACGGGGAATTACTGAAAGCCCGCTGCGTTATCAGCGGCGAGCTGTTTCCGATTCAAGCCGACCTGCGCACCGATGCGGTGTGCGACTGCTGTCAACGCAGCGGCACACTGCGCCCGCACGTGGTCTGGTTCGGGGAAATGCCGCTGCAAATGGATCGCATCTACCAGACACTCGGGGAATGCGATCTGTTTATCAGTATCGGCACGTCGGGCAATGTGTACCCCGCGGCCGGTTTCGTCGAGTGCGCCAATATGGCCGGCGCCCACAGTGTGGAACTGAACCTGGAGCGCAGCAGCGTCGGCGACGCCTTTGCCGAACACCGCTACGGTCCGGCGTCTGAAGTGGTTACGGGTTTCGTGCGCGCGCTGCTGGCGGCATCAGGTAGCGCGAAAAGGGAATCCTAGTCCCGAGCCTCGTCTTGCGCAGTCGGACCGAAACGCTGCAGCAGTGTGGTGACGCTGTCGCCAGCCAAAATCACGGTATACAGGCGGTCGTATTCCGTCGCCTCGTCGATCGGTGCACCACCATCACCGCCGAGCAACTCGACCAGCTGCGGCGTAGTGTTACTGTGCCCAACGACCAGGCTGCGGCCGTTTTTCTGTCGCAGTTGCTGCGCGAACGCCTCCAGTGCACGCGGATCATAGGACTGGATCTGCAGCCCCAGTTTTTTTGCCAGCGGCTCACCGGTCTGACGCGTGCGTTGATAATCGGAGCTGTAGATTCTGTCGATGCCTGCATCCCCAAGCACATAGGCCAGGTGCCGCGCCCGTTCGCGACCGGCATCGGTAAGCGGGGGATCCTTGTCCTGACTGTTGCTGTTGACCAGCTTTTCCGCGTGGCGCACCAAATAGATGACCTGAAGCTGTGACTGGGCGTTGTCCTCCCGCGCCGCCGCGATGGTGCTGACGAGGAATAGAATTAAAATAGTGGAAATGCGCGATGCCATAACAGTCCCCAAATCCGTCAAGTTGTTAATATTGTTATCAAATATCAGGTCGGGTCAATTTATCCGACGACGGGATCAGATAGTAGCGGCGCAGCAGGAAAAAGAAAAAGAGCGAAACGATAGCGAAACAAAGTACCGGTAGCAGAAGAAAAAGCCGGCACCGCCAGAAGGGTGCCGGGCAGGTATTAGCAGCAGATCCGGATCAGATCTTCCATTTCTTCACTTTTTCCAGACCGTGCTCTTCGACCCACTGGTTCAGCTGCTTCGGATTGCGCTTTTTCTTTTCCACGGTGCCGCCGGTATAGGGATTGCGGTAGTGGCCGACTTCCAGCTTCGGCTCGCCGGAACCGTTGGCGCTGGCGCGGCGGGTGCGACGCGGAGCCTCGCCCTCTTTCTTCAGCGCACGTGCGACGCGGGCCTTCAGGGTCTGAATGAACTCCGGGGCACTCTCATCGTCCAGCTGACCCACCAGCCAGTCGACGATCTGCTCACCGCGAGCCACGAACAGCTCCTCCTCTTCCATCTGATATTCGGCCGCCAGGTTAACCAGGGCCTTGTCGAAGGCGATAATCCCTTCTTTCTTGCGTTCGGCGCGGGCCATCTGCTCCTGCAGCTCCTCGATTTTGGCCTGATGCTCGGCTATCTGCTGTTCGATTTGATCGTATTCCTGAAACATTCAATAAACCTCAACGGCGGTTATTAGCAACACAGAGATATGACTGTGCCGATAACGACACAATTAGATTGCGGAAAAATAAAAACGGTTACATAACACCATTGCCCGCATGAACTGGGTTTAATGATGTTATATTCGGCATATTGGCGAGTTAGCCGATATATCACAGCAAGCACGTGTATAACGCCAGATCTTCTACGGTCTTAATACCGCGATTGCTGAGAACCAGATTGGCCGATAATGGTGAACTGCCCACTGGGTGCGGGGCACCGGATATACGTCTCGGCCGAGAGCGCCGAATAATAAGCTTTCGCCGGCAAATATCAACTGCTTATTGGCTATATTGTACCGGAGCCACCGCCAACCTAATAATTGGCAGTTAGCGGCGGCGCCAAATGACTATTCTGTGATCCTCAAGACCCGGGTTTAGTTTCATGTCCAAGTCCCGCGACTTTCACCATATGCCGACGCTGGCGGCGCTGATGACACCCTTTCCCTACCATATCGATATCGGTGCCACCGTGGAGGAGGCACTGGCGCTGATGGAGGAGCACGAGGTGCACCATCTGCCGGTCACCCGCGACGGCGACCTGGAAACCGTCATTTCGCGCAATGATATCGACAGGGCCAATGCACCGGGCCACCGCCTGGAGGAGCAGCAGCTCTATGTGCACGACCTCTGCGCCCGCCGCCCCTATATCGCCGATATCCACGATCCGCTCGATCGCATCCTGCTCGCTATGGCGGATACCGGTATCGGCTCCGTGCTGGTTATGCGCGAAGGAGAACTGGCGGGCATAGTGACGGTCACCGATGCTCTGCGTTTCTGCGGTAAATATCTGGCGGAGCTGACGCAATCGGTGGATGACTCTATCGCCTGAACCAAATACCCGCTGTGGGTCACAGAGGCCACACCCACAGCAACATGGGTACGCCGACCAGCACCACCAGAATCTCTAGCGGCAGTCCCATGCGCCAGTAATCGCCGAACTCGAAGCCGCCCGGACCGAGTATCAGGGTGTTGTTCTGGTGACCTACCGGAGTCAGGAAGGCGCAGGAAGCGCCGATGGCCACCGCCATCAGGAAGCTGTCCGGATTGACATCCAGCTGGCCCGCCACGCTCAGGGCAATGGAGCACATGACTGCCGCGGTGGCAGCGTTGTTCATGAAATCCGACAACGTCATGGTGATGATCAGAATCAGCGCCAGCGCGATAACGGCACTGCCCTGGGCCAGGTTGTCGAGCATCCCCTGCGCCACCAGGTCCGCGGCACCGGTCGATTCCATCGCTTCCGCCACTGAAATCAACGTGCCCAGCAGCACAATCACCGAACCGTCGATCGACTCGTACAAGCCCCGCAACGGCACCACCTTCAGCAGCATAAATGCCAGGGCGCAGGTGGCGAAGGAAATCGCCGCGGGCAGCAGTCCGAATGCGGCACCGCCCACGGCCAACGCCATGGCCACCAGTGCGATCGCAGCCTTTTCCTTATTCGGAATAGTGATGGCACGCTGGGCCAGCGGCACGCAGCCCTGCTCACGGGCAAAGTTATTCAGGTTATCATCGGTGCCCATCATCAGCAGCGCGTCGCCGGCGAGCAACGGCGTGGAGCGCAACCGACGCACCGAGCGGCGTCCCTGCCGGGACAGCGCCAGCAGGTTGATCTGATAGCGCGCGGGGAGACGCAGGAACTGCGCGGTGCGCCCGACCAGGGCCGAGTCCGGCATCACTACCAATTCGCGCAGCTGAATGTCGGCGCCATCGCCGCGCTTCTCCTTCTCCTTCTCCTTCTCCTTCTCCTTTTCCTTTTCTTTGTCTTTTTCTTTCTCTTTCTCTTTCTCTTTCGATTCGCGGACTTCCTTGTCCTTTTTTGCACTACGCTCTTTGGATTTTTCCTCCTTACTGCTCTCCTTTTCTTTTTCCTCCTCTTTTTTCTCCTCCTCACCGGGTTCGCCGGCGAGTCTCACGCCAAGGCTGGAAACGGCTGAGGTCAGGGCTTCCGGTTCAGCTTCGATCACGAGGATGTCACCGGTATTCACCCGGTGCCAGGGCGTGGCCGGCGAAACGCGCGCGTCGTTGTGCACCACACCGACTACCTGGGCGTCCTCGCTATCGAGCATTTGCGCGATCTCGCGCAGACTCTTACCCGCGGCGGCACTCTTCTCTTCGATCAGTGCCTCGGTCAGGTAGGTGCCGGTATCGAAGGTCGCGGCACCGGCCTGGCTCCGCGCCGGCACCAGGCGCCAGCCAATCAGTGTCACAAACAGCACGCCCAGCAGCGCCACCACCAGTCCTACCGGGGTAAAGTCGAACATGCCGAAGGTGCCGGCACCGGAGCTGGCGCGAAAACCGGACACGATCAGGTTCGGCGGCGTGCCGATCAACGTGGTCATGCCGCCGAGGATGGTGCCGAAGGACAGGGGCATCAGCACCTTGCCCGGCGGCAGGTCGTGCTTGTCCGCCACATCCGCGGCCACCGGCATCAGCAGTGCCATGGCGCCGACATTGTTCATAAAGCCGGACATCAAGGCGCCGAGGCCGGTCAGTGCAAATATGGATAGGCCGATGTTGCCGGTTTTGGGCACCACGCGCTGAGCCAGCACGTCCATGGCGCCGGTATTCTGCAGGCCGCGACTCAGGATCAGCACACAGGCCACCGTGACCACCGCTGGATGACCGAAACCGTTGAAGGCGCTTTCCGGCTCGATCAGGCCGGTAAACACACAGGCCAGCAGCGCTCCCAGCGCCACCAGGTCGTGGCGCCACGGGCCCCAGATAAACAGCACCATGGTGACAGCGAGAATGGTGAGAATGGTCAGCTGGTCGACGGTCATAGATAGGTAGTTCCATGGGCGCGGCGGGTGCGTGGAATAATCCACTGCCGCCTATTCAGGTTACACTGCGCAAAAATTCGGGAGACAGGATTTGCGCCAGAACACCGCAGATTACAAATATCTATTTCTGAACGACGTGCCGCTGCTGGATGCGCGCGCACCGGTCGAGTTTGCCCGCGGCGCCTTCCCGCAGGCGGAGAACCTGCCGCTGCTGGACGACCGCCAGCGCGAGCTGGTGGGCACCGAGTACAAGCGCGCCGGCCAGCAGGCCGCCATTGACCTGGGCTGGCGCCTGGCCACCGCGGAAGTGCGCGCCGACCGGCTGGCGGCCTGGAGCGATTTCGTGCGCCGGCATCCCGACGGCTATCTCTATTGCTTCCGCGGCGGCCTACGCTCGCGCACCACCCAGCAGTTGCTACGCGCCGAGGGCATCGACTATCCACTGGTGGAGGGCGGCTACAAGGCGATGCGCAATTTCCTGTTGGACGAGTTGGACAAGCAATGCGCCCAGCTGCCGCTGATCGTCATTGCCGGCCACACAGGCAGCGGCAAAACCGAGCTGATCCAGCGCGCCGCGCGCGCGGTGGATCTGGAAGCCATCGCCCGGCACCGCGGCTCCAGTTTCGGTCGTACCGGGCGGGAACAGCCGGCGCAGATCGATTTCGAGAACCGCGTCAGTATCGACCTGCTCAAGCTGGCGCAGGCCCCCGGCTCGGTGTTCGTCGAGGACGAGAGTCGCCTGATCGGCCGCTGCGCCGTGCCGCCGGTGCTGCAGCAGGCCATGAAAGCCGCGCCGCGGGTACTGGTGGAGGAATCGGTGGAGGCGCGCGCGCGGCGCATAGTGCGTGATTATGTCAATGAGGCACTGCCCCGCTTTGGCGGCGGCGAGCGCGGTGCGGCCGAAACCCTCGGCGAGGAACTGCGCAACAATCTGGGCAAGATCCAGAAGCGCCTGGGAGGATTGCGCTACCGGCAGCTGGATGAACAGCTGCAGGACGCGAACCGCGAGCTGGCGGCCAGCGGCAGCGCCGACGCCTACATTCCGCTGGTGATGGCACTGCTGCGGGAATACTACGACGGCACTTACGATTACCTGATGGAAAAGCGCGAGGGGGAGATACTGTTTCGCGGCAGTTTCGCCGAGGTCGCGGACTGGCTGGCGAGCCAAAACCCACGCTAGTAGTTGCGCGCTAGCTATTGTGCGCTATGCGCCGCAGCTTGAAACGCCGCGCGAGAATCCAGTCGCGTAAGCGGCGCGGCAGCCAGCGCGCCATCCACGGCAGCAGGCGGCTCTTGTTACCGATACGCACTACCGCCGGCGGCCGCTTGCGCAGCATCTCCTTCACCAACTTGCGCGCCATGATACTGGCCAGGGTGGCATTCTGCTGCGACTCCTGCGCGCGGGCGCGCACCACCTCCTCCTGGCGCTTGTACCAGGAATCCGGGGCCAGCTGTCCGCGCAGCGAGACTTCCGCATGGCGGCCGAACTCCGAGGCAATGGCTCCGGGCTGCACCGTCATCACGCGGATACCGAAGGGTTTCAGCTCCAGGCGCAGCACCTCGGACAGGGTATGCAGCGCCGCCTTGGACGCACAGTAAGCGCCGGAAAACGGCGTCGGCATGACACCGGAAACCGAACCGATATTGCAGACGATACCGCGGCGTTCGGAGCGCATCAGCGGCGCGCAGGCGCGGATCAGCGCCAGCGGGGCAAACACGTTGGTGCGGAACTGTTGTTCCAGCGCGCGGGTATCCACCTCCATCAGCGGCCCCATCTGGCCGTAGCCGGCGTTGTTGATCAGGATATCCAGGCGGCCGTAAGCCGTCTTCAGGGCGTGCACGACGCGGTTGATGTCCGCTTGGGAATTGACGTCCAACGCCTCGGTGGCGATACCCAGATCCGCCAGTTCCTGCAGGCTTTCCGGCCGCCGGGCGGTGGCGATGACGATAGTGCCACGGCGGTGCAAGGCCAGTGCCAGCTCGCGGCCGATACCGCTGGAGCAGCCGGTGATCAAGGCCACCCGGTCCGGTACCACATAGCCGCGGCCGATCTGCGCCAGGCTCTCGGCGGCGAATGTCTGATCGGAAGGGCGGAACCTCGACGCCGGCGGTTTGCTCACGGGAACTGCTCCGGTTACTGATCCTGCAACTGAAAATGGGGATTTTCTATCAGGCCAAAAATATTGCCGTAAGGATCGAGGAAGCTGGCCATCAGTACGCCTTCCCCCACGTCCACGATTTCACTGTGCTGGCGCGCACCCATCGCGCCGAGGCGCTCCACCTGGGCGGCGAGGTCTTCTACACCCCAGTAGGCGATGACGCCGTCGGCACGGCTGGTGATACTGCGCGCATCCGGATTCAGACCCAGCTCATAGCCGCCGACACTGAAACCCACATAGCACTCGGAATCGAAATAGGGCTCCTGCTCCAGCAGCAGCGTGTACCAGGCCTTGGCCTCGGCGATATTGGTGACGCCGTAGATTACCGTGCGCAGGCCGAGAAACTGTCCCATCCTGAGACCCCCGTCAGTTATATTTTTATCCGGCGGGCAGCGACAGCTGGCGCCCGCTTACTGGAGTTCCTGCTCCAGCTGTTCGAGCAGGTCCAGCGGCTCCAGTTCGATACCCTCGAGCTCGGCGTTCCAGTTGATACCCACCAGCAGCACGTCGTCGTGCATACCAGTCAGCCAGTCGTCCATAAACTCTTCCAGGTCGATGGCCACGACCTGGTAATCCGCCCAGTCGCCGTCGGCATGCATTTCGGCAAATTCACGCTGGGACCAGAACGGCATCACATCGGTCTGCGGGTATTTTTCCGATTCGCACAGGGCGAAGCCCTCGTCCCCCTCCAGCGCCCAGACACAGCCCTGCTCGGCGGCCTCCGGCAGAAACCGTGCGCAGTTGTCCTCGAAATCGTCACTCAGGGGGTCGACTTGCATAACTTCCTTGCCTCACAGATTTGAACGCAGTTTACGCCAGATTGCCGGGGGCACCAATGACCGGGTGCCCCTGTGCACCACTGTGGTTCGCCACGGGCGTTCCGCCGCGGATGAACATCATCAAATTTTTTCAAACAACGCCATGGATTCAACGTGCGCAGTGTGCGGGAACATATCCATCACGCCGGCCCGGGTCAGCCGATAGCCCAGCCCCGCCAGTTCGCCGGCATCGCGCGCCAGGGTGGCGGGGTTACAGGACACATAGACGATGCGCCGGGCGCCGAAACGCGCCAGCTCGCGCACCACTTCCAGCGCGCCACTGCGAGGAGGATCGAGCAGAATCTTATCGAAGCCGCCGATAGCCCAGCTGTGCGCCCTGATATCCCGGGTCAGATCCGCGGCGTGAAACTGGACATTTGTTAGGCCGTTCAGCGTCGCATTGTCGGTGCCGCGACTGGTCAGAGCCCCCTCGCCCTCCACCCCCACTACCTCGCGCGCGCGGCGGGCCAGCGGCAGGGTGAAATTGCCGAGACCGCAGAAGAGGTCCAGCACCCGCTCCTCCGGTTGCGGATCGAGCAGCGCGATGGCGCGGCTGACCATCTGCCGATTGATTGCAAAGTTGACCTGCACGAAGTCCAGCGGGTGGAAGCGCAGCGTCAGGTCAAATTCCGGCAGTTCGTAGCTCAGCCGCCCGTCACCGCCTTCGGGCCAGATCCTGTGCGCGCTGACCGCGTCGCCCGGCTGCAGATACAGGTGGATGCCAGTGTCCGCGGCAAACGCCAGCCAGCGCGACCGGTCTGTATCGGTTACCGGTTTCAGGTGGCGCAGTACTATGGCCGCGGCATCTTCACCGACGGCCACTTCCAGCTGGGAGAAGTGCGCGCGGCCGTCGCTGTCGGCGACCAGCTGTTTCAGTCGCGGGATCTGCGTGGCAATCGCCGGGTGCAGCACGTGGCACTCGTTGATATCGGTCAGGTCGTTGGAGCGCTTCTCGCGGAAACCGAACACCAGTTTTTTGCCCGCGCGCTTGTTGTCACTGCGAGCGCTGACCATGCGGATACCGATACGCCCCTTGCGCCGGTAGCCGAACGGCTCCGCGACCAGCGGCGGCAATATTTCCGGCCCCTGCTGCGCCAGTTCGATATTGCCGAAGCGCGCCAGCTGATCCAGCAGGATCTTCTGCTTTTCCTGAATCTGCGCAGCGGGTTCCAGGTGCTGCACCGCGCAGCCACCGCACAGATCCACATGGGGGCAGCGCGGCTCACAGCGGAGTGCAGACGGCTGCAGGATTTCCTGCACGACACCTTCGTCAAACCGCGAACGCCGCGCGCTGTAACGGAATTTGACCGTCTCGCCGGGCAGGGCGTTATCGATAAATACCGTCTTGCGATCGACACGCGCGATGCCGCGCATATCGTGGCTGAACTTTTCCACCACCGCCTCGGCTGTTGCCGGCAGCGGTTTCCGCGGCGGTTTCGTCGGAGTAAAGAAACGGGGCTTCTTGGCCATGAATGTTCTGCAGTAAGAAAAATGAAAAGCGGCGGCGGATATCAGAGCACCAGGCGGTGACCATTGTCCCGCAGCCAGCGGCGCAGTTCCCGGTAGCGCGGGCACACGCTCTCCACCAGCTGCCAGAAAGCGCGGCTGTGGTTGTGGTGCTGCAAGTGGCAAACCTCGTGCGCCACCAGGTAATCCACCACCGGCTCCGGCGCCAGGCATACCAGCCAGTTGTACTGCAGTTCGCCGCGAATGCTGCAGTGGCCCCACTTGCTCTTGGTGCGGCGCACACGCACCGAGGAAACATTCAACCCCAGTTGCGCGGCCAGCCGGGCCGATTTATCGGTCAGCAGTGTCAGCGCCTCGCGCTGGTAGAACCGCTCTAAGGCGCTCTGCAACTGACCTTCATCCGGTTCGCGGTAGCGGGTATAGAGGGAGATTGCGTCGCCGATGCCGGCGTCCGCCGGCCGCGCCGCACGCACCAGCGGCAGCAGGCGCCCCAGCCACGGAAAACTTTCCCCAAATGCGTAGCGGTATTCCGGCACCTGCGCCGCGCGCTGGTCGGCGCGTAACAGCTGTGCGCGCACCCACTGGATATTCTCCTGCAGGAACTGGTGCCCGTGCCGCGCCGCACAGCGCTCCGGGATACGCACCTCGACACCGGACTCCGCCAGCACCAGGCCGAGGCGCTTGCGCCGGCGCGAGCGCACCAGCCGGTAGGGAATATCCTCGTAGACGAACGCCTGTGGCTCCCTCACGATCTGTGGATCGCTCATCAGCGGCCGTGCGGCACCACCGCCATGGTGATGCGGGAGATGCAGTTCAACTTGCCGTGGGGGTCGGTAATGCGGATTTCCCACACCTGGCTGCTGCGACCGATATGCACCGGCTTAGCCGTACCCGTTACTTTACCCTCGCCCACCGGGCGCAGGTGGTTGGCGTTGATCTCCTGGCCGACGCAGTAAAACTTCGCCGTATCGACCACCAGGTTGGCGGCGATGGAACCGAGGGTTTCCGCCAGCACCACACTGGCGCCGCCGTGCAGTATGCCGAACGGCTGGCGCGTGCGGTGATCCACCGGCAGGGTACCCACCAGATAGTCGTCGCCGATCTCGGTAATCTGCAGTCCGATATAGCCGGGCATACAGTCGGCCGCGCTTTGATTCAGCTCTTCGAGGGAGGGTTTGGCGTGCCAGATTGCCATTCAGTTACTTCCTGATTTAGTCATGCGGGGGAAGGGGCCGCGCCCCTCAATAGAAAAAGTCGAAGCCGAACATGCCGTAGCGGTGCAGCTGCATATCCAGCAGCTGCAGCTCCCGCGCCAGTGCATTGCGCTGGAAACGCAGCGTGCGAATGGTCTCCTCATCGTTGGCGCCGGCCAGCGCGGCGCGCACGGTGTAGAGTTCGCGCTCGAGGTAGTCGCGGCGTTCCGCCAGGCGGCGGTATTCCTGCTCCACCCGATAGTCCGCCAGGCCGCGCCGGTACTCGGCCATAAACAGGTCGGCGGTGGGGCCGGTGCAGACGCCTTCGTAGCTGTTGCCGCGGCGCCCCTGGTAATAGCCGTTTTCCGCCGTGCAAAACTGCTCCACACCCTCCTCGTGGCCGCGCAGCCATTCCTCGCTGTCTACCCGCGCACCGTATTCCTGGCACTTCTGCGCAATCTCGTAGATCAGCGACTGGCCGCGCCCGCGGGCGCCGTCCTGCAGGCCGCGCTCGTACCACAGGCCCGCCTGGCATTCCTCCTCGGACACCACCGCACAGCCCGCCAACAGCGCCGGCAGGGCGAGCAGTAACAGGCGCAGTCTTGTCGTGGTCAGCATGGCGGCGTTCTCGCGATAGCGGTTTCTATTTCTGCGCCCGCGGCCGAATCAGCCGAAGCGCTTGTCGGCAACGAACGGGTTGGTCTGGCGCTCCTGGCCGAAGGTCGACATGGGGCCGTGGCCGGGAATAAAGCGCACGTCGTCACCGAGCGGCCACAGTTTTTCGGTAATGGAGCGGATCAGCGTGTCGTGATCGCCCTTGGGGAAATCGGTGCGGCCGATGGAGCCGGCGAAGAGCACATCGCCCACCAGCGCCAGCTTGCTCGGGCGGTGGAAGAAGATCACGTGGCCCGGCGTGTGGCCCGGGCAGTGGTGCACTTCCAGTTCCTCGTCGCCGACGGTCACCGTATCCCCCTGCTGCAGCCAGCGGTCTGGCGTAAACGCCTCCACCGGCGGGAAGCCGAACATCTGCGTCTGCATCGGCAGCTGCTCGATCCAGAAGTTGTCGTCCTCGTGAGGCCCCTCAACCGGCAGCTGCAATTGTTTCGACAGCGCCGCGGTGCCGCCGACGTGATCCAGGTGGCCGTGGGTCAGCAGGATTTTTTCCAGTTGCAGGCCGCGCTCGTCGACGGCCGCCAGGATCTTGTCCAGGTCGCCACCGGGATCGACGACGGCGGCGCGCTTGCTGCCTTCACACCAGAGCAGCGTGCAGTTCTGCTGAAAGGGTGTGACCGGGACCGTGTGAAATTGCAGCGACATAGGACTAACCCACTACTTCGGAAATTGAGCGCGGGATTATACCGTGGCCGCCGCCGGAGTTCGCGCCCCGACGACCGGTCGGCGGGCCGCGCCCTTCTTCAATAGTTCGCGCAGGTCCTCGAGCAACTGCTGCTGCACCAGTTCATCGCGCCAGTAGCCGTCGTGCGCCACCAGTTGCGGGCCCCAGTTGGAAGCGCTCCAGTCCGCCAGCGGGCGCGTCTCGTAGTCACGGTACACCGCCTGGTTATAGGAGGCGCTGAGCGGCTTCAGCGGCCAGCCGAACAGGTCGTCCGGGTGATAGAAGTTCTTCCAGCGGAAGTTGTAACCGCGGGTATCGGAGGTGACGGCCTGGATCTGGTCCCGCGGCATGCCCGCACACCAGAGCGGATTGGTGGCGCCCAGGGTATACCAGTGGCTCAGGGTCTTGAGGCGCAGGAACAGGTCCCGACCGGAGCCCTTGTGCACGCCGCGGGGGCCGCCGTCGCGCCAGATTCCGTAGCCGACGGTCGGGCGCTGGGCGTCCCATAGGTAGTTGGAGAGGTTTATGCAGCCCACCGAGTGGCTCAGCAGCACTACCGGTGCATTGTCGGAGGTGGCCGCGGCGGCCTTTTCCAGCGTGGCGTAGATCGCCTGCTGGGTCTTCTCGTAGTTGCCGTCGCGCTGCTGGATATCGCCCATCTGCGCGGCGCTCTCGGCCATGCCGTAGAGCATGAACTTGCGTGCGCGCAGGAAGTCCATATCGCGCTTCTGCATACCCTCGAACACCCGCTCGATATTGGTCTGCAGGTGTCCCTGGCACAGGATGGTGTCGCAGTGCAGCCGAGACCAGTCGTCGCCCAGGCCCTCGCGCAGCGCCGCGAACAGTGGTTCGGCGAAACGCTCGTCCACCGCCCCCATGCCCGGCACCGCCAAAATTACTATATCTGCCATTTTCGCCCCTGTTTATTGTTCTGTTGTCGGCACATCGGATCATTTCCGCGACCGTTTCTGTTAATGGGCACCGCTGATCAGACGGAAACTACCACTTGGTACTCTCTGAGGCAAAAGTGGCGCCGACCTCCGCCCCTGGCCGGGGGGGATGTCACAGACCTGTCGCGATGCCATCCTCATAGTGCATAATCGCGTCTGTACAAAAATCAATCATTCAAGACGACCGCATTCAGCGATGCTACTGACCTCCAAATACAGCCTGCCGGACTGCCCCGAACACACGCTGGCGCGCCCGCGCCTGCTGTCGCTGTTGAACGACAGTCACAGCGACCAGGTGGTACTGGTCACGGCACCGGCCGGCTACGGCAAGACCACGCTGGTCTCCTCCTGGGCCGCGGCGCAGGACAATCCGGTGGCCTGGTACTCCCTCGATGCCAGCGACAACGAGCCCAGCCAGTTCTGCCGCTACCTGGTCGAAAGCGTGCATCGCGCCACCGGCAACGGCGTGCCGGAGACTCACAAGCTGCTCGGCGCGCAACAGCGCCCGGACCCGGCCCTGGTCATCAGCCAGCTGTTGGCGGAACTGCGCGGCCTGCCGAGCGAACTGCGCATCGTGCTGGACGACTACCACCAGATTGACAACGAGGCGGTACACGACGCCACCCGCTTCCTGCTGCGCCATGCTCCGGCCGGCATCGGCGTGGTCCTGACCAGCCGCAGCCAGCCGCCACTGGGCCTCGCCTCGCTGCGCGTACAGGGCCGCCTGCTGGAACTGGGCAGCGACCAACTGGCGCTGAATACCGATGAAATCGCCCAGCTGCTGCAGCAGCGCCTGCCATTTTCTCTGGACAGCGATCGCGCGGAACAGTTGCACCAGCTCAGCGAAGGCTGGCCGCCGGCGGTACAGCTGTTCGCCCTGTCGGTGCGCGACCGCGAGGAAGTGGACCGCTACCTCGGCGAACTGGAGCAGGGCCACAGTCATATCCTCGATTACCTGGCGGAAGAAGTGCTGGAGCGGCTGGAACCGCAGCTGCGCGAACTGCTCGCCTGCACCTCGATCCTGACCCGCGTCAACGCCCAGCTGGCGGAGCGCCTGAGCTGCCTCGACGGCGGCCAGCAGCTGCTGGAGCAGGCGGCGCGGCGCGGGCTCTTCCTGCAGGCGCAGGATTCCAGCCGCCAGTGGTTCCGCTACCACCCGGTATTCGCCCGCTTCCTGCAGCGCCAGCTCACCGACCACTCGCGCCTGCTGGAATTGCACCGTCTCGCCTGCGACACCTGGCAGCAGCTGGACCAGCCGCTGGAGGCACTGCGCCACGCGCTGGCGGCGGAGGATCGCGAGCGGCTGCGCCAGCTGCTGACCCAACAGGGAGAACAGCTACTGCGCGAGGGCCAGACGCGGGTACTGAACGACTGCCTCGACTGGCTCGGCGCCGATGAACTACAGCGCAACGCGCGCTTCACCCTGCTCGCCGCCAAGATGGCGCGGGACAACTTCGAATACGACCGCTGCGAGAAAACCCTCGCCGCCGCCGAGAGCTGGCTGCAGCGCCAGGACCCCCACCAGTGGAGCCAGTATGAGGGCGCCTTCGCCACAATGCGCGCCCAGGCCGCCGTGGCCCGCGGCCAGACGCTGCTGGCCAAGGAATACGCCGAAGAGGCGCTGGGGCTGCTGCGCGACGACCAGCCGGGCGAGCGCACCGCCGCGCTGCTGGTCACCGGCGAGACCAGCTTCTGCCTCGGCGAGCTGGATCAGGCCACCACCTATATGCAGGAGGTCGAGGCCCTCGCCATTGCCGAGCACGATTACCCCAGCGCCGCCTGGGCCATCTGCCAGCAGACCGAAATCGCCATTGCCCAGGGGCTGCTGAAGAAAGCGTCCGCACTGCAGGAGCGCGCCCAGCAGCTGGTGGAGAAACACCACCTGACCGGTCTGCCGATCTATGAATTCATCTGCCGCCTGCGCGGCCAGCTGCAGTGGGAGCAGGGCCAGCTGGACGAGGCGGCGCAGTCCGCCCGCCACGGCATGCAGATCAACCGCAAGGTCGGCGAACGCTGGCTGCTGCCGGAATACACGCTACTGCTGAAAGTGGCCCAGGCCCGCGGCGAGAAAGAGGAATCGCTGGAATGGCTGGCGCGTATCGACCGGCTGCTGGCCGGCGAGCGCTATCACCGCGACTGGGTCGCCAACGCCGACGCCGCGCGCATGCGCGCCTGGCGCGCGCTGAACAACCAGCAGGCCATCGCCACCTGGCTGGAACAGGCCGCGCCGGTGGCGGACAGGCCCAGCAACCACTTCGAGCAGTGCCACGGCCGCAACCACGTGCGCGCACTGATCGAATTGCACCGCTGGTCCGACGCCAACCGCCTGCTGAGTCGCCTGCAGCAGGTGGCGCGGGACTGCGGACTGGTCACCGACTGCCTCCGCAACCTGGTGCTGGAGGCCCACCTGCTGTGGCTGCGCGAGCAGCGCGACGGCGCCGTCAACGCCATCCGCGAGGCTCTGAGTATCGCCATCGAGCGCGACTTCAGCGCCAGCTTCCTGCAGATCGGCAAGCCGCTGATCGTGATCCTGAAGGCGGCGCTCGAGGACGGCCTCGGCGACGCCGAAACCGACAAGGCCCAGGAGCTGATCCGCCTGTCCCAGCAGCAGCCGGAACTGGACGGCGGCATCCGCATCGAGCTGGACGAGACCATCATCCGCGAGATCCTCGACAGCGATGCGGTGCCCGACTTCCTGCGCCACTCGCCGCTGACCCCGCGGGAGTGGCAGGTGCTGAACGCGATCCACTCGGGCCTGTCGAACGAGCGCATCGCGCGCCACTTCAAGGTGGCGCCGAGCACCATCAAGACCCATATCCGCAGTCTCTACCAGAAGCTGGATGTGAAGGACCGCCAGGAGGCCATCGCGCTGGCGGAGCAGATGCTGCGCTCGGTGCAGGATCAACCCTAGCCGTTCCGCCGAGGTTTCGGGCGGCCCTGCTGCCGGGTACCCCCTTGCGAGACACGCCGTGGAGGCTTGTCTGCGAGCCCCCTCTCGCAGACAGTCTCGCACGGCAACTGCCCTTCACTTCATGAGCCAGCGCCGCTGAACAGCCGCTGCTGCGCGGTGAACCGCCTAGCCCACCTGCCGAACCCGCCATACCATCCCCCTCCCCCCTGCGCAGGGAGGAGGAACCCCACCGCTGGCTACCTCATACTCACCCTATCCTTAAAAGGAGTGGGTCTCGCCCGCAACCTCGAATAATGAAATAGGCAGTAACCTATGAGTGGCAACACCATCAGCGACAACTCCGGGGAGTGGTGGCGCAACAGCGTTATCTACCAGATCTACCCGCGCAGCTTCTGCGACGCCAATGGCGATGGCATTGGTGACCTGCAGGGCATTACCCAGAAGCTCGACTATGTGCAGTCACTCGGCGTGGACGCCATCTGGATCTCGCCCTTCTTCAAATCGCCGATGGCGGACTTCGGCTACGACGTGGCCGACTACCGCGACGTGGATCCGATCTTCGGCAACCTGCAGGATTTCGACAATCTGATCGAAGCGGCGCACCAGCGCGGTCTCAAGGTCATCATCGACCAGATCCTCAGCCACTCCTCCGACCAGCACCCCTGGTTCGAGGAGAGCCGCTCCAGCCGCGATAACCCCAAGGCCGACTGGTACGTTTGGGCCGATCCCAAGCCGGACGGCAGCGCGCCCAACAACTGGATGTCCAATTTCGGCGGCAGCGCCTGGCGCTGGTGCACCCGCCGGCGCCAGTACTACCTGACCAACTTCCTGAAGGAGCAGCCGGACCTGAACCTGCACAACCCGGAAGTCCAGGAACAACTGCTGGCCGACCTGAAGTTCTGGCTCGACCGCGGCGTCGACGGTTTCCGCCTGGATGCGATCAATCACGCATTCCACAACCAGTCCCTGCAGGACAACCCGGCGCGCCCGGTGCAGCTGGATGAAAAGGGCCTGCCGCCGGTCAACACCTACCAGTACCAGTGGCATATCCACGACAAGTCGCAGCCGGAAAACCTGGTGTTCCTGCAGCGCGTGCGCCAGTTGCTGGACCAGTACCCGGGCACCATCACCATGGGCGAAGTGGGTGACGACAACACCCACAAGATCATGGCCGAGTACACCACCGGCGAGCGCCTGAACATGGCCTACTCCTTCGATCTGCTGACCGAAGAGTGCAGCGCCGTATTCCTGCGCAACACGCTGGACAAGAACCGCGATGTGATCGAGCAGGGCTGGCCCTGCTGGTCCATCAGCAACCACGACGTGCCCCGCTCCATCACCCGCTGGAACAAGGGCTTCGACACCGAACAGGCCATGGCCCGCGCGCCGCTGTTCCTGCTGATGCAGCTGACGCTGCGCGGCAGTGTGTGCCTGTACCAGGGCGAGGAGCTGGGACTGCCGGAAGCGGACATCGCCTTCGAAGACCTGGTCGATCCCTACGGCATCAACCTGTGGCCGGAATTCAAGGGCCGCGACGGCTGCCGCACGCCGATGCCGTGGGTGAACCACGGCGAGGTCAACGCCGGCTTCTCCAAGGTCAAACCCTGGCTGCCGGTACCGGAAGAGCACCACCACAAGGCGGTCAGCGTGCAGGAAGGTGACAGCCACTCGATGCTGAATCGGTTCCGCGCGGTTATCGAATGGCACAAGCAACTGTCACCGGCCCTCGCCACCGCTGCACAGGAAGTAGTGGATACCGGCAACGATCTGCTGGTATTCGTCCGCCGCGCCGCAGACGAGGAATACCTGGTGGCACTGAACCTCGGCAAAACCGCGGCGACCTTTGCGCTGCCGACGGAATTCGCCGACGCCACGGACATCACTCCACAGCTGTTTAGCGGCGCGCGTCACGGCGACGAGCTGGAATTACCGGTGGCCGGTGCGCGGGTATTGCACCTGAAGAAATAACCGTTAAGCGTACGGGTTTCCGCACAGCCTGCGGAAACCACGCACGAAATGACAGGAATCAAGAAATCACAGCTTTAGAAACATCCCGGTGCCAGAACCGCCATTCGTCCACCGGGGTGTTTCGCCCTATCAACCCCCAAGTAGCTTGCGCACGTCTAACTCTCCTTTCGACGTCTGCTTCTCTCGCCGGCCACTGGCCGGCTTTTTTTATTCTGCAGGCCTAGGGCAAAAAATTAGCGCATAAAGCTGGCGTTACCGAAGCCCCCACATTGCGAGCGGGGCATCTGCCCCCGCCCCTATGCCGCTTGCCATTAGCCCGAGTCACAGCATCCCGTGCCCTGCTGAATCGGCGGGCAGGGCACCGTGCCGAATGAACAGAAGACACAACAGTCACCCGCTTTCGGCTTCAGCAGCGCATGGCAGGCCTCGCACTCATAAAAATACAGGCAAGCATCCGTCGGCATAGTTTCCGTTTTTTTATGACCGCAGTCCGGGCAGGTAATCGTGGACTGCAAAATAAGTTCCGCCATGTTCGCCTCGCTAGCTTCTGACTGACCAGCAGCCCTGAACCCCAAGCAACCGATACATCGATACCAAGGCCAACAACGTCTACCGGCTTAATCCCGCACGTTGTTCACCCCAACATCTGAATTCAATATTCAGGGCTGGCTATCAGTATCCCGTTACTTCAATTTGACGATGCCGATTAGTAGACAGATAGCCCCACCCACCATACCGATCCAGGCCTCAATGGGTGTATCGCCACTGATCGCCCTGCTGATCTGCGAGCCGGCTGAATCATAAACACTGTAACCCCACGCCATCAGAGCGGCGCCAATGATGATGAGCACGATACCCAAGTATTTTTTATTCATGGTTAACCCGATATTTTTTTAGGTTGGAAAACTTACTTTCTTCCTAGCCATAACTAGGCCGTCATTTTAGAGGAGCCAAGTGTCCAATTTCGGCGATGAAGCCTTACCCATAATGCCTTGATAAGCAGCAAAACCTGTTATCAAAAGCATCGAGCGCAGAGAAAACGACCAACTGCCTTCCGCCCTTGCACAGTTTGGGAAATACCATCTTGATCAACCCCACTAATCAGCCGGCTTACCTATAGGCAATATTTGAACATCGCTTTCAAAATATTCTTTTATATGTTCAACAGCAAATGTTCTATGATCTGCCCCCATCACCAAAACAATACGCTTACCTTTATGCTGCTCGATAAACTTGATGATACTATCACCTATTCTCTCATCTCTTTTTTTGTTGAAATCTATGATCTCAGCATATTTAGAACCTCTGAACCACACCTCTTCTAACTTATCAATTTCTCGACAAATTTTTCCATACTCTCCATTATTTAATGAGTACGGGGTCGCCTGCTCAATAATTTTTGATTGCAACTCCCTCTGAACACCTAGCTCCTTTGGCTCTTTACTTAGAAAGTGATTATCCTGACTCATTTCTTTCGCTAGTTTCTTGACCTCTAAATCTGACCAATAATTATCTGGAATTTCAACTCCTTCAATGCCATCACCCAACCAATCAAATCCAAACGCCCTGGACTTATAGCGATTGGCGAGCTCCACCATTTCTTTTGGATAGTTCTTTTGCAGATATTGTTTTTTAGCTTTTATATCCTCCTGCCTTATCTCAACTCCCACATAGTCTGGCTCGAAAGAATCCACCAGGCTATATAACGTTTGATAGTCATAAGTAGGATGGTCTTTGTGCGCGCCATGCAGGGCTGAGATGACGAACAGCTCAGTGTTTCCCGCCGCCTTGCAATACAATGGTAAAAATAGAGAAATTGAGAGAACAAGTATTCTTTTTGTGTACATTATTTTCTGTTACCTGACCGACATAAACACTTAGTAAAAATACTATGAAATTTAACGCTAAAAAATAGCCAGACAAACCGCAGGCCTACCTATTCAGCGGAGAAAGACTGGCCGAAACAATGCTTGAATACCTTATAATGCCGCCCCAAAACAAGCCCTCTATGCCTTTTGTAAATTATCTGCGTCAAGCTCGAACAGTTGATTAATTTTCAAGGCTAAAACATGAGTATGCATTATTTTTTCAAAATAGGGCAACCGACCAAAAATGTCACCTTCTTGTACATTCACAATTTCATAAAGGCGTTTTCTATCAAGTGCAATAACGATGTCTTTAGCGCCCAAGGTGAGGAGGCTGATCGAAAGGAGAGTTTTTAAGCCGAAAAACCCGTTCTTCCAAAGCTGGCGCACTTCGATTAATAGCATCTTGTGTCGATAATATTCCGACTACTTTGACGGTACTATTGTGATGACATTCATAACCAGCTGCATAGAGCAAACAAGGCTACTTAAAAGATTAACTTAGCCATCAAAGACGCTTCCGTTCCGTCCCATTGCGCGAAAAATAGCGGAGTGCATCAGCGGACCCAGCTCCCAGGGCGACGCCACCTTTGCTTGCCTACTATTCGAGGGGAAGCCTTGTGCCTAACGCCGTGCTCAGGGACGGCTTAGTTTGGGCGCATTTTGCGCAAAAATAGGAGTGGAGCGACTGCGCAAAAGGCGCACAAAGTAAAACGTCCCCTGCAGCAACTTGTTAAGTGGAGCTCGCGCAGTGCTAACTCTTTACGTTTTTATTAGCAAGCTCTACGAACTTTTCGTAACTCCAAGCTTGCTCCATTACAGCCAAGACAGTCTTCTCACTCATATCTACCAACTCCAACACCTGTGAAGTTGTATAGTGTTTGATTCGTTTTATTTTTGACCAACTGTATGTTTCTGACTTTCCGTTAGGATAGAAAATCGAAAACCCATTGTCATTGACCTCCACGTCTGCACGCATAAACGGGAAAACTTTGAGCGCCTGGACACACATGTAGAGTGGAAACAAACCTAGAAACACACACGATAGAATTACGACAGGTTCGTACCTTTCAGATATAACTGGGATCAGGACGACATAAATAGAACTAGCAAGCAAAAGCGGTATACCGATCCATCCTAGGAATCTTACCCAAGTAGGATGCCTTACCAGCCATTCATTCTGCTCTTCGTTACCGTAAGTCGGCATTTCTTATTCTCACTTAACGCCCGGCTTTGGGGCGGGCTTGGAGCTGCGAAGCAGCGGAAAGGCCGTCCCAGCCCCGAAGGGGCGATAACAGCTGCTTGTTATGTGTAGTGCCTTGACCACGAGAGCACCCAAAGCAGGATAACTGGAATCACGACTAGTACAGCCCGTCTTCTTCTCGCATAAACTTCTTCAAAATCCCTACTACCGGAAAATGGAAAACGCAACTTCTGGCTTGGTGCTAACTTAAAGTAGATTAAACCCGCCAACACGATGGTGGCGAAAAACGCCCAATACCAGCCCGTCGATATATAAATAGGCGAGAGCAGAAAGCAGCCCATTGATAAGATTAATGTATATGAATTCTTTACCGAGGGCGTATTCAATCTCTCCAAAACCTCTACCAATGATGCCTCGGGCATACGAATTCGCATAAATATACTTCTAGCCATTGCGAGCAGAGGGATTGAGAAAATTACTATTTCCATTCAGTTCTACACATAACATTTATATCGTGGTCGTCAGGACCGATAACTCGCCGACGCATATCTCGAAATAGATTTGCCGCCAGAATGAGGCCAGCCCCTTGATTCGTCAAGCTTTCCGCAGGGTCACTCTTCATAGGTCCGCAGGGCAAAACGGTCTCCGCGACCACTATCCCAAATGCCTGCTCCTGATGGTAACCGATTGATATCGAATCGGTTTTCAGTGTATCGAAGTGTTGCTCTGGAAATCACGGTTGTGACGACTGCAATGTCAGAGCGATATTGGTCCCGCCTCATTTGCGCTGGATAAACAACCAGCCTTTTGGCGAGGAAGCGCTTATGGATGATATCCCCGTACCAATTCCAGCGCGACCGGTTCGTTTTATGGACAGGCGTCGTGCCTTTATATGTGGACGGCAGCTGGCGTACCGGACGGAAAAGAACATACTGCGGCTGGATTCTGGACTAGATTCGGTTTCACAAGATGCGCAGGCCCGATGAGATGGGCAAGGGCGAGGTGAATGCATGGCTGGGTCACTTCGCCTTGCAGCGCAATATGTCGGTCAGTACGCAAAAAAGCTGTGCTGAACGCCATCGTGCTCTTGTATCGCCAGATCTTGAACATTGAGTTCGGCAAGCTGGATTTCGACGGGGCCAGTAACGGGCGGCGCCTGCCCGTTGTGTTTACTCGCGAAGAGGCGACAGCGGTTATCGATAATTTGTGCTGTCATCACAGGTTGCTCGTTTCCGTGATGTACGGTTCGGGACTGCGGGCCATGGACGCCGGCAGGTTGCGGGTGCAGGACGTGCATTTTGGCCATAAGTGCATTTTGTTCGTGAAACGAAACGGCAGAAGTGGCATCGGACACCGCTACCGAACTCTCTTGTGGCCCCTTTGCAGTTAAAAATCGAGTCGGCGCTGTCGATTCATCAACGGATTTGGAGGAGGGATTTGGGCGGTGTATCTACCGCATGCGCAGGTGAAACAGCACCCGAAGACGGCAACCAACGCGGAAAATCGGTTATCAGTATCCGCTCTAACCAAACTCCCCGTCATTACCTTTTGGTGTAATTTCGCCGATCTGGCGACCCTACCATCGTTTTCACTTGCTGTGGTAACTGCCGCGGCTCGCCCACTCTGCAGCGAATACCGGAGGATATCGGCACGCTGCGCTGGGGAAATCACAATCTGCTGTCGCGTCGTCAAGACGTACTGGAGTTCTTCGCCCCGCGAAAGCTCGCGCAGCGGATAGCGCTCGCAAATCGCTGTAGTTTGCAAAGCCCATTTGCAATAGAGAGGTGCGCAATGCAAAGCCGTTTTTCACTACTAAAACGATCGTCACTCGCCGCGTTGCTGGTACTCAGTGGCGCCCCTCTGGTAACACAAGTTGCTGAGGGCGCCGATTATCGCGACCCAAACAACCTCCCTCCGCATGTGCGCAGCTACTACAACAACTCGCGTAACCAGTACTACAACTCATACGATCGACCGACCTACAACTCGCGCTATTACACCAGGTCACCCTATGCGGGCAACGGTGCCCAGCAATACACGGGCAGATCCTGGTGGCGTCACGACGTTATCGGCGGTGCGCCGAGAATCGTGATCGATCTCAGCGAACAGACGGCCTATTTTTACAAGGGTGGAAAGCTGGCCGGCGTTTCGCCGGTGTCCACCGGCAAGGCCGGGCACCGCACGCCTACCGGGAACTTTCGGATCTCCGAAAAGAAATACAATCACCGCTCCAACCTTTACGGTCACTACGTAAGCAGAAACGGCTACGTATTACGCAGTAATGTGGATGTGCGTCGTGACCGCAGACCACCAGGCTCGATCTTCCGCGGTGCGTCGATGGATTTCATGATGCGGATCAATGGAGCCGTAACCATGCACGCGGGTTATGTGCCGGGCTACCCGGCCTCCCATGGCTGCATCCGCCTGCCCTGGCATATGGCGAAGATTTTCTTCAGCAACGCTACCGTGGGCACCAAGGTTTCCGTCGTACACTAGCCAAGCTGTCCGCAACAAAAAAAGGGCGAACAACTGTTCGCCCTTTTTTTGTTGCGGTTTTTTTTGCGTTACGCGGTATCTTCCAGCCTCGCCTTCTCATCGGACTCCATGCGTACGAAATAATCGTGCGCGGCGCGGTTGACGTATCTGGCCAACAGCAGCGTCGACGTCATGGTCGGAATCGCCATAATCGCGTACATGCCGATAATTATGCTGTTTACCGCGTTCAGCGATGCCACCGCACCGATCACGATCAACAGGATGTACATGGCCGTATAGAGCCCCTGAAAGCGGCTGCCGAACAGGAAGACGAAACACTTAACGCCGTAGTACCAGAAGGTGACGATGGTACTGAATGCCAACGGCAGCACCATCAACAACAACAGGACCGGACCGAAGTGTCCGAACACCTCGGAGAAGGCGTTCGCCGTCAGGGTAACGCCGGCGATCCCGTCGGCGTGCTGCCACACGCCGGTCAGCAGAATGACCAGAGCGGTACAGGTGCAGATAACCAGTGTATCGATGATCGGCCCCAGCATCGCCACCACACCCTCGCGAATCGGCTCGCGGGTCTTGGCCGCGCCATGGGCCAGGGATTCGGTGCCGATACCGGCCTCGTTGGAGAAGGCCCCGCGGCTGATACCGGTGGCGATTACCGCCCCCAGCGCACCGCCGGCCACGGCCTTGCCGCTGAAGGCATCGCTGATAATCAGCGCGAAGGCGGCCGGCACCTGCTGCCAGAAATAGCCGATCACGATCAGCGTCAGCGCCAGGTAGAACAGCACCATGCCCGGCACGACACGCACGGCGAACTTGCCGATACGCTGAATGCGCCCGGCGATCACCACCGCCGCCGCAATGGCCAGCACCAGGCCGGTGGCAAAATCGAACAGCAGCGACCCTTCCGCCGGTACCCAGCCGAGCGGCACCGCGAAGGACTCCCGCAGCAACTGCACCGTCTGGTTGGACTGGAACACCGGCAGCATGCCGCACAGCCCCGCCACGGCAAACAGCAGCGCCAGCGGCATCCACTTTTTGCCCAGCCCCTCGCGGATCACATACATGGGGCCACCCTGCAGTTCGCCGGCGGAGTCGCGGCCGCGGAACATGACCGCCAGCGACGCGGTGTAGAACTTGGTGGCCACCCCCACCAGCGCGGTCACCCACATCCAGAAAATCGCCCCTGGGCCGCCGGTACTGATGGCGATGGCCACACCGGCGATATTGCCGAGCCCCAGCGTGCCGGACAGCGCGGTCGACAGCGCCTGCCGGTGCGGTACCTGGCCGGGATCATTCGGATCGTCGTATTTGCCGCGCAGCAGGTCGATACTGTGGCCGATATGGCGATAGGGGCGGGCACGGGAATAGATCAGCAGCGCGAGACCGCCGCCGACCAGCAGTACCAGCAGCGGCGTACCCCAGACAAAAGCGGCGAAGGCGGCGAGAGCAGAATCGATGGACTGTAGAAATGACATGTTTTTTTGGCGATTGATCAGGTAGCCAATCAGTCTATGGAGGGCTGCAGTGACTTGTCAAAAACGCGCGCTGCCGGTGCGTCGGAAAAAAGGTAGCCCAGGAAATAAAAAAGCCCCTCTGGGAGGGGCTTTTTAGTTCATCAGGCGGTGACCGCTTCCTCTATAGCTCCGCTCTGTTCCGCGCGCTCCTCGCGGACAAAGAACACGGAAGCCGCGCCGAGGACCATAAACACCCCGGCCAGCACGATGATATAGATCGCCTGGTTGTCGAAAACACCTTTCAAAATTGCACCGGCCACCAGCGCGGAAACGATCTGCGGCGCGGCGATGGTGAAATTGAAGATGCCCATATAGACGCCGGTCTTGCTGGCCGGCAGCGAGTCGGACAGGATCGCGTAGGGCATCGCCAGGATCGCCGCCCAGGCGATACCGATACCGACCATCGGCAGCAGCAGACCAAGCGCGCCGCTCGGCACGGTAACTTCGGTGATCAGCAGATTCACCTGGGTCGGCTCGCCGCCCTGGAACAGCAGGAAGCTGATATAGCCGAGACCGCCCAGCAGCAGCGACAGCGCGTAGGTCGGCTTGCGGCCAAAGGTGTTGGCGATGCGCGCCAGTACGATGGAGAAGAGCGCCGCAAACAGCGAATAGGCGGCAAAGATAATCCCTACCCAGTCACCGGCCGCGCCCTTGGCCGCGGCGATATGCGCGGGGACCTGACCAACAGTCTCCAGATAGTGCGAATCGAACCACTTGGCTTCCACACCCCACACATGCTGGGTGATGGCCGGCGTGGTGTAGACCCACATGATGAACAGCGCAAACCAGGAGAAGAACTGCACCAGCGCCAGCTGGCGCATGGTCTTCGGCATGGTGAACAGCAGCTGGAAGAAGCCGCCGAGGCGCTGCGACAGGGACTTCTGCTCGGCGCGCTCGCGCGCCAGCTGGTCGGCATCGATGCCCTTGTAGGCATTGTACTGTTCCGGCGTGTACTCCTTGGTCCGGAACACGGTCCACAGCACGCTGCCGAGCAGCACCGAGGCGCCGATATAGAAGGCCCAGATGACCGACGGCGCCACTTCACCGGCCTGCGCGGTGTTTTCCAGGCCGATCACGTTGGTCAGGATAAACGGCAGCATAGAGCCGCAGACGGCGCCGATATTGATCAGCAGTGACTGAACCGAGTAACCCAGTGTGCGCTGCTCGGAGGGCACCATATCGGAAACCAGGGCGCGGAACGGCTGCATGGTCACATTAAAGGCCGCGTCCATCAGCGCCAGCATGACGCCGCCAAACAGGATCGGCGCGACGAAGGCCACCACGATGCCCGCGTTCGGCATAAACGCCATGCCCAGGGCGGCGGCGATGGCACCGAACAGGATGTAGGGGTTGCGGCGGCCGAAGCGGCTCCAGGTGCGGTCCGAGGCGGAGCCGACAATCGGCTGCACGATCAGCCCCATCAGCGGCGCGACTATCCAGAACAGCGACAGCGAATGCAGGTCCGCCCCCAGGTCCGACAGGATGCGGCTGGCATTGGCGTTCTGCAGCGCAAAGCCGAACTGTACGCCGAGGAAACCGAGGCTGACATTCCACACCTGCCAGAAGGGCAGTTTGGGCTGTTTCACTGGCTGCGCCATCGCGCCGGATGCATGAGACATAGGGTTCACCGCTGATAACTGATTATGGTTATGCGGCGATTGTCGCAGGCCTGTCGATAGAGTCCCTCCTCCCCGGCGGGGGGAGTAGGGGGCTGCGCCGCCGACTTCGACCCGGCCCCGTGACGCGGCGATAATTCTCCACCCTCCCGTATCCTCGCCTGGGTCATCACTGCCTCGAGCCCAACACACGGCGATATTGAGCAATTTTTACCCAACAGGCGACTACTGACCTCCCCCTCTTACGAGGGGGATACCTGCCACCTGCCCAGGGGGCAAAATGCGATCTGGGAACTTTTAACTAATAAGCAGGAGCCCGAGATGAGACGGTTACCAGCGCTGTGCCTTGCCACATTAACAACGGCCGCCTTTATCTTCGTATCGCCCGCGATGGCAGCTAGCCCGGATCCGGTGCAGCAGGTCGAGCCACCTTTCTGGTGGACCGGCATGGCAGTACCGGATCTGCAGCTGATGGTGCACGGGCGGGAGCTAGCAGGCCTCAAAGCGCAGCTCGATTACCCCGGCGTGGAGCTGCTCGGTACCGAGTCTGTGGAAAACGGCAACTACCTGTTTATCGACTTGCGGGTCTCACCGGAAGCTGCTCCCGGCACCCTGCAGATTGCATTGCAAGACGCCGACGAGACCCGTGCGGTCATCGAATATGAGCTGAAGCAGCGCGCCCCGGGTTCTGCCGAACGCCGCGGCTTCGATTCCGCCGATGCCATCTACCTGATCACGCCGGATCGCTTCGCTAACGGCAAGCCAGGCAATGACGACACCGCAGACACCCTCGAAGGCACCGCTCGCAGCGAGCCCGGCGGCCGCCACGGCGGTGATATCGCGGGTATGCACCAGCACCTCGACTACATCGCCGACATGGGTTTTACCCAGATCTGGCCCAATCCACTGCTGGAAAATAACCAACCCGGATATTCCTACCACGGCTACGCCATCACCGATCACTACCGCATCGACCCGCGTTTTGGCAGCAATGAGGAATTCCGCCAATTCGTCGCCGCCGCCCGCCAGAAGGGATTGGGCGTTATCCAGGACGTAGTGTTGAACCACATCGGCGACAGGCACTGGTGGTTGAGCGACCTACCAGCGCACGACTGGCTGAACGGCAACGGCCTGAAGAAGGGCGAGTATGTCATTACCAACCACAGCCGCTTTACGCCACTGGACCCCTATACGAGCGATATCGACAAGCGCGAATTCGTCGAAGGCTGGTTCGTTGATTCGATGCCCGACATGAATCAGCGCAACCCGCTTCTGGCCAACTACCTGATCCAGAATACGCTGTGGTGGATCGAGTATGCGGATCTCAGCGGTATCCGTGCCGACACCTACGCCTATTCCGATCCAGAGTTCCTGCAGCATTGGGCTCTGCGGATTCAACGTGAATACCCGAATTTCAATATTGTCGGCGAAGAGTGGACCCGCAACCCGGCACTCGTTGCGCACTGGCAGCGCGGCGAACACGACCCGGCCAGCGGCGGTCGCCTTAAAAGCATGATGGACTTCCCGCTGCACTACGCGCTGCGCGATGGACTGGCAAACTCTGACAGCTGGAACAGCGGCCTGATCGCACTCTACGAGGGGCTGGCCAATGACTTTCTCTACCCACAACCGGACCGCCTGGTGATCTTCGGCGGTAACCACGATATCAGCCGCCTGTACAGCCAGCTCGACGAGGATCCGGCGCTGTTCAAGATGGCCATCGCCTATATCGCCACCATGCGCGGAATACCGCAGTTCTATTACGGCGATGAGGTACTGCTGCAGAGCCCCAAACACCGCGACGATGGCGTCGTACGTAGCGACTTTCCCGGCGGCTGGACCGGCGACCGCAGCAACGCTTTTACTGGTCGGGGCCTGAGCAAAAAACAAAAGGCGGCGCAGGATTACGTTCGAGCGCTATTCAATTGGCGACGCCAGACACCGGCGATTCACAGCGGAAAACTGAAACACTTTGCTCCGCGCAATAGTACTTATGTGTATTTCCGCTATGACGACAGTGACAAGATCATGGTGGCCTTCAACAAGTCTGATAAACCGCAAAGACTTGATAGAGCGCGCTACGCGGAAGTCATCAATAACGAAACCCAGGCCACCGATGTTGTCACCGGTCAGCGCCACGCACTGGACACGCTGACACTGCCCCCGCGGGATGTACTGGTACTGCAACTGAATTAACGAAACAAACCCGACTACATATATAAAATTGAGCCGATGATGATAAGAAAGTTATTTCTGCGCAGTTGCGCTCTGATTGTGCTGCTGCATGGCAGCCTCGCCGACGCGGAGCAGCTGCGGCAATACCGCAATCATGAGTTAAACGAGTCGTCACTGACCATCGATACCGGCGATACCAGCGTGACGCTCACGCCACTGGGTGAAGGCGCCCTGGAGGTACACTACCAGCGAGACGGACTCAAACAGCTGCCCTCTTTCGCCATCGACAGCGGCAAGCCTCAAGGGCCGAAAGCGACACTGAGCGAAGAGAAGGACAGGCTGATTTACCGCACCGCCGGCCTCACCGCAGTGATCCACAAGTCTCCCTTCCATATCGACTACCAGCGCGGCCAGCAGCCGCTGGTCGGTGAGGAGCTCGGCTTTTTCGCCAACGAGACGATGCGCGGCTTCCGTTTTACACTGAAACCGCAAGAGAAACTCCTCGGTGGCGGCGAGCGCGTGCTGGGCATGGACCGCCGCGGCCAGCGCTTGCCGCTCTACAACCGCGCACACTACGGCTACACCACCGAATCCAGCCAGATGTACTTCTCGCTGCCAGCCGTCATGTCCAGCAACAAGTACATACTGCTGTTCGACAATTCCGCTACCGGCAACCTGGACCTGGGGGCCAGCGAAGAGGACGTATTGCAGTTCGAGGCCGTTGGCGGCCGCACCTCCTACATCATCGTCGCCGGCGACACCTATCCGCAGCTGATCGAAAACTATGTAGCCGTCACCGGCAAACAGCCGCTGCCGCCGCGCTGGGCGCTGGGCAACTTCGCCTCCCGCTTCGGTTACCACACCGAGCAGGAAGTGCGCGCGACCGTGGACAAGTTCGCCGAAGAGGATTTCCCGCTGGATGCGGTCGTGCTGGATCTCTACTGGTTCGGCCCGGATATCAAGGGCCATATGGGCAACCTGGCCTGGGACAAAACTGCCTTCCCCGAACCGGAAAAGATGATGGCCGACCTCAAGGAACGCGGCATCAACACCATTTTGGTTACCGAGCCATTTATCCTGTCCACGTCCGAGCGCTGGGACGAGGCGGTGGCCAACAATGCCCTGGCCAAAAACCTCGCCGGCCAGCCCAAGCGCTTCGACTTCTACTTCGGTAATACCGGCCTGATCGATGTCTTTTCTGAAGATGCCGGCGACTGGTTCTGGAATATCTACGATGGCCTGCTGCAGCAGGGCGTGGCCGGCTGGTGGGGCGACCTGGGCGAGCCCGAAGTGCACCCTTCTGACACGGTGCACGCCATCGGTATGGCGGACGAGATACACAACGCCTACGGCCATAAATGGGCCCAGCTGCTGCACGACAAGCAGACGGCAAAATATCCGGAGCGTCGCCCGTTTATCATGATGCGCGCCGGCTTCGCTGGCTCCCAGCGCTACGGCATGATTCCGTGGACCGGCGACGTGGCCCGCGAATGGGGTGGCCTGCAGCCGCAGGTGGAACTGGCGCTGAGCATGAGCCTGCTCGGTTTCGGCTACACCCATTCGGATCTGGGCGGCTTCGCCGGCGGCGAGAACTTCGATCGCGAACTCTACATTCGCTGGCTGCAGTACGGTGTCTTCCAGCCGGTATACCGCCCGCACGCGCAGGAGCACATCGCCTCCGAGCCGGTTTTCCACGACCGCCGCACCAGAGACATCACGCGTGAATTCGTCAAGCTGCGCTACCGCCTGCTGCCCTACAACTACACCCTGGCGTTCGAGAACAGCCAGACCGGCATGCCGCTGATGCGCCCACTGTTCTTTGAAAACGAAAGCGACCCGACACTGATCGACTACAAGGATGCCTACCTGTGGGGCGACGATTTCCTGGTAGCACCGGTGACCGAGGCCGACATCGACGAAGTCAGCGTGAAACTGCCCGGCGGCGTCTGGTTCGATTACTGGAATGACGACCAGTACAGCGGTGAGCAGGCGCAGGTGGACGTGGACCTGGAAACCATCCCGGTGCTGGTTCGCGCCGGTGCTTTTATCCCCACCATCGACGATATCGCCACCACCCGCGACTACTCCAGCAATACTCTGACGCTGGACTACTACGCGCACGAGTCGGCGGCGCAATCCAGTGGTTACATCTACGAAGATGACGGCACCACAGTGGATGCTTTCGCCCGCGGTCAGTACGAGAAACTGACCTTCGCCGCCAACCGCAGCGACGCCGGTATCGACTTCGCCTTCAATCGGGAAGGCGATGGCTATAAGGGTATGCCGGGAGAGCGCGCCATCACCCTGAAGATCCACAACTGGCAGCAGGCGCCCACCAGCATCGATGCAGATGGCGCGCCCCTGAAGCTGCTTCAGCGTAAGAAAGACTTTGCCTCTGCAGCGCAGGGCGCCTGGTATGACAAGCGCAACGACAGGCTGTTGGTGAAGTTCAACTGGGCGCGTGGCGCGCTCAAGCTGGCGGTCAAAGACTGACAAGCGGCACACGAACTAGCTGCACAAATAATTCGGGTACAGAAATGAACAAAGTAAAAACACTGCTCGCCGCCGCGCTACTGGCCTCCGGGTTCGGCTGCGCGGAAAAGTCCGAACCGGTAGCCGCTGACGCAACCGAAACCCAGGCTGTTGAAAAGCCGGTGATCTATCAGGTGCTGCCGCGCCTGTTCGGCAATACCAACCCCACGAACAAGCCCTGGGGCACCATCGAAGAGAATGGCGTCGGAAAATTCAATGATTTTTCGCCCAAGGTCCTTAAGGAGATTCACGATCTCGGCGCCACCCATATCTGGTATACGGGTTCCCTGCACCACGCGCTGGTGGGCGACTACACCGAGTACGGCATCAGCAACGATGATCCGGACGTGGTCAAAGGGCGCGCCGGCTCTCCCTACGCGATCAAGGATTACTACAGCGTAAACCCCGATCTGGCAGAAAATCCGGCGGAGCGGCTGCAGGAATTCCGCGCGCTGATCGATCGCAGCCACGAGCAGGGGCTGAAAGTCATTATCGATATAGTGCCGAACCACGTGGCGCGTGCCTACGAATCGCTGGACAAGCCCGAGGGCGTGCGCGACTTCGGTGCCGATGACGATACGTCGGCGACTTACGCGCGTGACAACAACTTCTATTACGTTACCGGGGAAGAATTCCGCGTGCCGGTTTCCGATGCCGGCTACCGTCCGCTGAATGGCGAGGCCAATCCGCTGGTCGATGACCAGTTTGCGGAGAGCCCGGCCAAGTGGACCGGTAACGGTGCGCGCAGTCCGCAGCCCGCCATCGACGACTGGTACGAGACGGTCAAGATCAATTTCGGCGTGCGCCCGGACGGCAGCAAAGATTTTCCGGAGCTGTCGGCGGAATTTGCCCAGAAGGACTACGCCGCCCATGCGGCATTCTGGGCCGACAAGGAAGTGCCGGATTCCTGGAAGAAATTCCGCGATATCGCCCACTACTGGTTGGACTTCGGCGTGGATGGATTCCGTTACGATATGGCCGGCATGGTGCCGGTGGAATTCTGGAGCTACCTGAATTCCTCCATCAAGATGAAAAAGCCGGACACACTGCTGCTGGCCGAGATCTACACCCCGGAGCGCTACCGCGATTACATCTTCCTCGGCAAGATGGATTACCTCTACGACAAGGTCGGCACCTACGATGCCATCCGCGCAGTGATGGAAGGCAACGGCAGTACCGACAAGGTTGCGGAAATCCAGGCGGAGTTGCACGATATTGCCCCGCATATGCTGCACTTTATGGAAAACCACGATGAACAGCGTATCGCCAGCGCGGAATTTGCCGGCAACGCCAAAATGGGCAAGGCCGCGATGCTGGTTTCTGCCACGTTGTCTGCGGCACCAACGTTGGTGTACTTCGGCCAGGAACTGGGGGAAGCTGCCGGTGAGGATGCCGGCTTCGGCAAGGCGAGCCGCACGACCATCTTCGATTACTGGTCTGTCCCCACTGTGCGCCGCTGGAATAACGATGGCCAGTGGAATACCGCACAGCTGACCGACAGCGAAAAAGAACTGCGCAATTTCTATCAGCGTCTGTTGAATTTCTCCGCCAGCAGCGGGGCCCTGCGCGGTGAATACATGGATCTGCACGACTACAACCGCGAACATGGAAAAGGTTACGATGACAAACTGTTCGCCTTTGCACGCTGGGCCGGCGACGAGCGGTTGCTGGTGATTGCGAACTTCGACAACAAAGACCGGCCAGTGCAACTGCAGCTGCCGGCTGAACTGTTGCAGAACTGGAATCTGGCTGAAGGTAGCCACGCGCTTGCCGATCAACTCGGCCAGATGGCAGGTGAGCTGCAGGTGAGCGGCGGCCAGGGAACAATAACGCTGCGATTACAGCCCTTTGCCAGCCATATTTTCCGCATCAACTGATATCGCCATTGCGGCGCAAGCCGCAATCCAGATCTGGGGGCCGGTTCGGGTCGAGCCGGCCTGCCTCAACGACTGTCGCACCCTGCCGCCTCACGCTACCCGACAGGCCTTCGGCCCGCTTCTGCGGCGTACGACGCGCTCTTGATCTAGCTCAATACACGCCTCGCCGCATCCGCCATCATGTGTCCTGAATCTGGCGCGCTAATACACATTCATCGCCGGCAAAATCACCGGACCATTGGCGCGCCGTGTTAGATTAGACCGCCAAGTCAAACATTGACCATAAGACCGGCAGCACCCCCGGCAACCAGGAGGAAAGATGGAAGAGCAGACCACAGTATTCGTAGTCGTGGATCCCAATGATGAACAACATGTAGCACTGGAGCGCGCGCTGACCACCGCGCAGATGCGCAACCCGCAACCGCGGCTGGCGGTATTCGTGGCCGTGGACGGCGAGGCCGTCGATACCCGCGCGGTCAACGATCACCTGTTCCGCGACGAATCCTGGTTTCGCGAGCAGATCCGCGAGCCGATCGCGGCGGCGGGACTCGAGTGTGAGATTACCGTGTGCTGGTCCAGCGACTGGCAGGCCGCCATCGTGCAGGAGTCAAAGCGCTGTAACGCCGAAATGATCTACCTGCCGGTGCACGCCAAGAACAGCCGCCGCTTTACCTTTGCCGAATCCAAGTGGCAGGTGCTGAAAACCGCCCGCTGCCCGGTGGTGCTGATCCGTCCGGGCGCCAAGGCCCGCCGCAAGGTGGTGCTGGCAACCGTCAACTACCAGGCCAAGACCCAGGAGCAGCGCGAGCTCAACCGCCAGATCAGCGAGCGCGCGAAGTATATTGCCGCGAACTACGATGCCGAGCTGCACCTGGTGAACGCCTTCCTGGATTCCATGCTCTACCCGGATCGCGGCGCGCTGGCCAAGCTGGCGGACAAGACCGGTGTGCCGACCCACCGCATCCACGTGAAGCGGGGCTACACCAGTGACGTGGTGGAAGAAGTGGCGCGGGAAATCGACGCCGACGTGGTGGTCATGGGCACCCTGAACCAGTACGGCGCCACTGGTACCCTGCTGCGCGGCAACACCGCCGAGCGGGTGATCGGCCAGTTGGACGTGGATGTGATGGTCTGTAACCAGTTCACCACCACCGCGGCCGACGCCAGTTAAGCCGGCCCTACCGGCGGCGCACATCCGCGGCGCCGCCGGATTTCATCGCCCCGGTCGCGGGCGCTATCAATCCTGCCTTTTTACCGGCGCCAGCAGTACCAGATCGTACTGGCTGTCGATACGCACTTCACCGTCGCGAACTTTTATTTGCTGACCGGAGTAGAAGTCCTGCAGCTCGGCGCCATCAACAAACACGCCCGCTACGGATATGCGTTTCTCGCCGCGCTCGGTATCCAGCGCCACCAACACGGATTCTTCGCCTGCCAGAGTACGGGCAAAGGTATAGGGCTTGTCCGCGAGCTTCCGGTGTACGCCGGCACCGACTGCCGGATGCGTCTGACGGAAGCGGCCCAGCTTCTGCCACAGGGCCAGCAGCTCGCGGGTTTCCGCTTTTTCCAGGTCGCCCCAGTTCATCGGGCTGCGCAGCTGCGCATCGCCCCGGGCTTCCGCCGCGGTGAGGGGCCGGGCCAGCTCATCGCCGTAATAGATCTGCGCCCCACCCGGTGCGAGCATCAGCTTCAGTGCCGCCTCGCGTGCGCGCTTGCGCTCGCGATCGAAGGAGTTCATATCGTCGTGGGACGTCAGGTAATTGAGCACGCCGACGCCGTCCAGCGCGCCACCATTGAGCGCCTGTGAATAGGCGGAAAAGATCGACTCCATGTCCTCCTTACCGGCGCGCGCTGCGATATCGAAGTTGATCAGACTGTCGAAGCCGTAATCGAAGAAGTCCACCTTTCGGTCACCGAAGTCGAAATCGCGTCCGCCGCTGATGCCGTAGCCGTACACCTCACCGACCATAAAGAAATCGCGGTCGTCGAGTTTTTTGCGCGGATGCTCGGCCTTCCACTCGGCCAGGGCGAGGCGCGCCTCCTTCTTCAGTGCCTGCCAGACTTCCGGCTCGACATGCTTGACCGTGTCCACGCGGAAACCGTCCACGCCGTATTCGCGCACCCAATCGGTGGCCCACTTCACCAGGTAGTACTTGGGGGCGCGCGGGTAGCCGGTGCGCCCGAAGAATGCATCCAGCTCGGCCCGCTCCTGGTCGAGGCGCCCTTCCCGCTTCCACTTGGCAATCAATTGCGGCGGCAACTCGACCGGCTGCTCGCTCTCGGTGCGGATATCCGGCAGGTTGTCGACCAGCATGCAGCTGACAGTACCGGCAAAACCGGACCAGTCGCACACGGATTCGGTGCGACTCCACTCCGCCGGCCACAGCGAATCCTTGCCAGTCACCGGGCCGGTATGGTTCACGATCACATCCAGCAGGACGCGAATGCCGCGGCGGTGCGCCGTCTCGATCAGTTCTGCCAGCAGCGCTTCGCTGCCGAAGTTGCGATCCACGCTGGTCCAGTCCTTGGGCCAGTAGCCGTGGTAGGCGTAGGTGCGCCCGGTGCCCTCGTCGGTGGCGCCATGGATCTGCTCGTAGACCGGCGACATCCACAGGGCGTCGACGCCCAGCGCGTTGAAATAGCCCTCATTCAGCTTGTCGAGGACGCCCTGCAGATCGCCGCCGTGAAAGCCGCGCAGCGGGTCGGCGTCGCCCCGGCGTCCGTAGGCCAGGTCGTTGTCCGGATCGCCGTTGTTAAAGCGGTCCGGCAGCATGAAATAGACGGTGGCATTGCGCCAGAAGGGATCCACCGGGCTGGTCGCACCGACAGCCTGCGCTACGCACAGGAGCAGCGCCGCCAGGAAGCTGGTCAATTTTTTCATTGTTCTCTCTGTGGAGTCATCGCTCAGAAAATGCCCAACCTACTGTAATGCGCGCGGCGTTTCGCGCATCCTCCCGCGCAGGGGGCGTAGGCGGGCAGGCCGCGCCGCGCATAGTATGGAAGGCTCCCGCTCCGTACCCCGAGGATACCGGCATGAGCACAACTACAACTTCCACCCGCGCCCACAGAGCCGCTCTCAGCAGCTGGCGCGTAGCGTGTACTGTCGCCGCCGCCCTGCTCGCCGCGCTGCTCGCGGCCTGCGATGGGCACGACGGCACTACTGCCGCATCCACCGCCCAGGCCAATGTGACTGTGCTGTCGCCACTGCAGATGGAAGCCCTGCAGCGGCAGCGCAGCGTGCGCATCTACCTGCCGCCCTCCTACGACTCATCGGAGCGGCGCTACCCGGTGCTGTATATGCACGACGGCCAGAACCTGTTCGACGATGCCACTTCCTTTGTCGGAGAATGGGGCGTGGATGAGACGCTGAATGCACTGGCGGAATCCCACCATCTCGAGCTGATCGTCGTCGGCATCGATCACGGCGACGACCACCGTATTACCGAACTGAATCCCTTCGATCACGAAAAATTCGGTGCCGGCGAGGGTGAGGCCTATCTGCGGTTTGTCGTCGAACAGCTGAAGCCACAGATCGATCGCGACTACCGCACCCTGCCGGATCGGAACAACACGGCAATCATGGGCAGCTCCATGGGCGGCTTGATCTCCCACTACGCCATCAACCGCTACCCGCAGGTATTCAGCAAGGCCGGCATCTTCTCCCCCGCCTATTGGGTTGGCCCGCAGATTCTGCCGCTGACGGAGCAGGCCACGCCCGCCGACGCCCGTCTCTACCTGCTGATGGGCGGCCGCGAGGGCGAAGAGATGGTGGAAAACTTCGCGCAGATGGGCGAACTGCTGTCCCGCAGCCTGCCGGGAGAGCGCTGGCGCGCCAAACTGGTGGCCGAAGGTGAGCACAACGAGGGGTTCTGGCGCGGCGAACTGGCCGAGGCCGTGCTATGGCTATTCGAGGGGGAAAACTTTGCGGCCTCCGCCAGCGGAGAGTAATGTAGCGACTCCGGGCCGCGGGAAACCGCAAGTGGCCGTCGCGGTCCAATAGTCAAACCGCAGCAACAGGAGGCAGGGAATGTCGGAGCACGAGTCGAGTCAGGGTTGGATCATCGGTCTAGTGGTCGTTGTCGTACTGGCGGCGGGGGCCTACTGGTTTCTGTCCGGCGACAAAGCGGAGGAACCCGCAGCACCGATTGCAGTAGAGCCCGAACAGGAAGCCGAACCCGAACCCCTGCCAGAGGTCGAGGCGCCGCCGCCCCCCGAGCCGGCTCCCGTAGCAGAGCCCGAGAAAGGACCACCCCCGCCCCTGAATGAAAGCGACGAAGCCGCGCTGAAAGACCTGATGAGCCTGGCGCCGGACGGTGCGCTGGCGAAGTGGCTGGTACCCGATGAGGTTGTGCGCAAATGGGTCGCTGCCGTCAATGCGGGCTCCCGCGGCGATTTGATCCACAAACACCGCCCACTGAAGACCATCAAGGGCCCGATCATCGTTGCCGATGAGGGGGCTACCGGCATGGTGCTATCCCCCGACAACTATCACCGCTATGACCAGCCGGTGCGCCTGTTCGCACTGATGGATACCGATGCCGCCGTCGAAATCTACCGCTACTGGTATCCGCGCCTGGCCCAGGCCTACGGCGAGCTGGGCATCAGGAACAAGAACTTCCACCAGGAAGTGCTGCAGGCCATTGACCATGTGCTCGCCGCGCCGCAGGTCGACGAACCGATCAAGCTGGTGCGCCCGTCGGTCTATTACAAGTTTGCCGATCCCAAGCTGGAGAAGCTGCCGGGATTGCACAAGCTGATGATTCGGATGGGGCCTGATAATGCGGCGCGGGTGAAGGAAAAGCTCACGGAACTAAAAGCCGCGCTGGAACAGATACCGGTACAAGAGGGCAACTAAGTCGCACCTGTAAAGCTATCTGCAGAGCGGAGTTGAAAACTAGAGAACCGCGGCACACTGTCGCGGTTCTTCTTCGGTTGAGGAGGTGAACTGGCAGGTAATCACCTAATAGATAGTGGCATTGCCGGACCACTCCGGGTTCTCGACTTTTATGAACTGCACTGACTGCGAATTGATGGAACGTTTTCGCTGCAGGCGGCCAGCCAGGAATTCAAAAATAGCGCCGGCGCTTACTCGTCGCCTTCCAAAAACTTATCTCTAATACTCCAGTGCCGTTTATTTACCGTGACTTTTGACCGAACAGAAACTGCTCGTGATCCGGCAGGCTCTTGACGGAGCCATCGACAAGCGTTTTCAGGCTATGCATCAGGTCCTCCAGCTGCGGCTCGGATAGGGAATCGGCAATGCTGTGGTGATCCTCCGGGAATATTCCCTGGCCAATCATCACCTGCTGCCAGGCGGCCTCGGTAAAAAGGTCGTCGTAATTACGGAACACCTTGCCCGTTCGGCGGAACAATTCAATCTTGTCTGCCAGCGCAGCAGGGATTTCCATCTCCTCGCAGTCCCGCCAGAAATCACTATCACGACGTTGGTTGACCTTGTAGTGCAAAATAATAAAGTCGCGGATCCGTTCGATTTCCACACGAGACTGACGATTGAATTCCGCCACTTCCTCAGGCTTAACGCCGCGATGGGGAAATGATTTGATCAGGCGTGTGGCCGCGGACTGAATCAGGTGAATACTGGTAGATTCGAGCGGCTCGAGAAAGCCGCTGGATAGTCCGATGCTAACCACGTTCTTCTCCCATTGGCGGGCGCGGCGTCCGGTGCGGAAAGGGATAAGCTTGGGTTCTGCGAGGGGTGCGCCGTCGAGGTTGCTCATCAGTACCTCGCGGGCATCGTCATCACTCCAGTGGCGGCTGGAATACACAATGCCGTTGCCAGTTCGATGCTGCAGGGGAATACGCCACTGCCAACCTGCGGCATGAGCGATTGACCGGGTATAGGGCACTAAAGGCCGACTACCCGCACTGGGAACCGCCATGGCCCGGTCGCAGGGCAGCCACTTGGACCATTCCTCGAATTCGACCCCCAGGGTCTTGTCGATCAGCAACGCCGCCATGCCGGTACAATCCACGAACAGATCACCGGCGACTGTTGCACCGTTCTCAAGCAACAGGCTCTCGACGAATCCATCCCCAGACCGCAAGGTAATATCCTGGACGGTGCCTTCGATCCGCTTTACCCCTTTGCCCTCGCTGTACTGACGAAGAAACTTGGCATAGAGCCCGGCGTCAAAATGATAGGCGTAGGAAAGCCCCGGCAGGTTGGTACCTTTTATCTGCGCCAACGGTGCAAATTTGTTGTGGATAGCGGCCTGGTAATTGAGGGAGTAATCCCAATAGCTCGAATCGTTACCGCCGAGCTTGCTTCTCCGCCAAAAATGGTGGAAATCACAGAAGGGGAAGTTCTTGCCGACGGTACCGAAGGCGTGCATGTAGCTCTCACCCCGGCGATACCAATCCTCGAACTGGATACCGAGTTTGATCGTACCCTTGGTGGCTTGCAGGAATTCCTGCTCATTGAGCCCCAGGGCCTGATTGAAATTGATGATCGGCGGAATCGTGGCTTCACCCACACCTACAGTACCGATTTTGTCTGACTCGACCAGCGTAATACCGATGCTTTTGCCAAGCACTTTTGCCATGAGCGCAGCAGTCATCCAGCCTGCAGTACCGCCACCGAGAATGACCAGATTCTTAATAATTCTTTCGTCCACAATACATATCCGTGTCAGATGCCATTTCCGGATTACTGAGAATCACCGGTGGTTGAACCGTTACATAAGGCCACCGAAAACAGTTCAACCCAAATCTTAGTTGGAAAAAAAAAGCCCTTGTAATAAACCTATTACAAGGGCTTTGCTTAGCTCAATGCTAATTGCATGGGATTACAGCTTGTAGCTGAAGCCCAGCAGGTAGGTCTTGCCGTAGCTCTGGTAGTCGCGAACCTGCAGGGAGTTATCGCCACTCAGCGTGGTGAACGGCTCGTCAGTCAGGTTCTGACCTTGCAGGAACACGGACAGACCTTCCAGACCGCTGATACCAGCACCGGAGAAGTCGTAACCCAGCTGGGCATCGACGATAGTTTCACCCACTACGTCTACCTGGTCGGTATTGAAGCCAACGCCATATACGTCGCCCTTGAAGTCGCTACGCTTACGCATGCTGGTACGCGCAGAGAAACCGTGGTTGTCGTAGTAGAAGGTGAGGGTCTCGATGCTGTCAGACAGACCCGGCAGCTGGTAGTCGTTGCCATTCGGATCCTGGATGTCGGAGTCGACACCGGTGTGGCTGGCCAGCAGGCCAAAACCGTCCAGGCTTTCGGAGAACATGTTGAACGGCAGAGCTACGGAAACTTCGTAACCACTCAGGGTGCCGCCGCCACCGTTCACTTTACCCTTACCGGTTGCAGTGGAGTTCTCCGGCACCAAGCCGGTAGACGGATCGGCTACGCCAGCCAGTTCCACTTCGTAGTTACCGTCGAAGGTCCACTGATCCAGGTCTTTCCAGAACAGCGCCACGGAGAAGTAACCTTCTTCGCTGAAGTAGTTCTCGTAGGACAGATCCAGGCCAATGGCTTCTTTCGGCTCCAGCTCGGGGTTACCACCTTCGATATTCCAGAAGTTACCGTTGTCGTCCGGCTGCTGGCTGTAGCTCACTTTTACAGAGGCGTTCATCTCGTCCAGACGGGCACGGGAAATAGTCTTGGCGGCACCGAAACGCAGAGTCTGCTGCTCATCGATGGCCAGAGCCATGTTCAGGCTCGGCAGGAAATGGTTGTAGTCGTGGCTGATGTCAGTGGGGTCAGCCACAACCAGTCCGTCCACAATATTACCGGCGAAGCCCTTGGACCGCTGGTCGGTGTAGACGTAACGCAGACCTGCATTACCGGTCAGCGGCAGGCCGGCAACTTCGGTTTCGAAGTTAGCCTGTGCAAACGCAGAAGTTACCGCCTCGCTCACAGACCAGGACTTGAACAGGTGGCTGAGGTTGGTCAGGGATTCTGCGGTCAGCTCGTAGTAGCCATCTTTCAGCATGGAAGCCGCGTCATAGGCAATCATGTCGCCCATGCCGATGAAGTCCAGAGAGGCGCTGCCAAGACGGTACTCCTCCGGCACAACCAGCATGCCCGGGAAGTTGCTCAGGGTCATGAAGTAACCCTCGGACTTCTTGGTCTTCTCGCGGTCGCGGTACGAAACACCGTAGCTGATCTCGTTCACGATACCGGCTTCCACCATCTGGGTAGCGGCCAGCTTCAGCGAGGTCAGTTCATCATCGATTTCCGGAGTGTTCAGGAAGCCGTCCTGGGCAGTGTTTTCCAGCGCGGGATCACCGACGATACCGAATTTCTCGTTCAGTGCGGAACTCCAGCCCCAGGTCAACGGACCACCCATCTGGATCAGGTTCCAGTCGCTGTAATCCAGGCCGTGTTCAAACTGGGCACCGGTGTTGCCACCACCCAGGTTATAAGTCAGGTCGTCGGCTACACCAACGTCGTTGCCTCGGCCGGTACCGGCATAGCTTTCGAAGCTCCAGATATCACGTTTGACTGCAGAGTGGCTAGCGTCGAACTCTACCTGCAGGCTATCGGTGAAGTCATAGGTGGTGTTGAAACCAAAGGACTTCAGTTTAGCGGCGCGGGTTTCCAGGTCGTTACGCACAACAACGCGCTGACCTTCGGTAGTGGCGCTGGTGATAAAACCAGTAGCCGGATCAACAACCGCAGTGTCCGGGCTGATGGAGCCCTGACCCCAGGCAAACGGAATTTCGATACCGCGCAGGATCTTCTCATCGGCGAAGTCTACGTAGAGGGCATCGAAAGTCATGTTCAGCTTTTCATTCGGCTGCGCTTCGACAACCAGCATGGCGCTGTCACGATCCAGGACGGAGGAGCGAACGAACGGCTTGGCACCGCCCAGGATGGAGTACTCTTCACCCTGGTAGGTGAACTCGGGATAACCCCAGGCATTCCAGCGCTCTTCCTGGTTCGGCGAGCTCATAGTGTTCAGGGCGAATGCCACACCGATGGTATCGTCGGCAAACTGGTCGATATAGGAAACGGTGGCACGGTGGCCCTGGTCTTCACCATCGGGATTCAGCTTATCGAAGCTGGTCATCTCGTACTGGCTGTTGACCTGAATAACACGCTCGCCCCGCTCCAGCGGCTTCACGGTCTGCATGTCAATCACGCCGGCGATGCCTTCGGCTTCAATACTGGCGGTCGGCGTCTTGTAAACGGTTACGCCGCTCATGATCTCGGAGGGGTAGAGATCGAACTCCACGCCACGGTTGTCACTGATGGACACCTGCTCGCGGCCATTAAAAGTAGTGGCACTTTCGTTTTCACCGAAACCACGAATGGAAACGCGGCTTGAACGGCCGTCCAGGCGCTGGGCAGCCAGGCCCGGCAGGCGGGAAATAGCGTCGGCGATGGAGGAATCCGGCAGCTTACCGATATCTTCGGCAGAGATGGCCTCAACAACGGCCTTGGCGTCACGCTTGGTGTCGATGGAGTCCATCACACTCTTGCGGAAGCCGGTGACAGATACCTCTTCGAGCGTAGCATTAGCGCCATCTTCTGCGGCATAGGCCGGCAGAGTGACGCTCACAGCTGCAATAGCAGCAGACAGCAAAGTGGGCTTAAAGGCCCCTTTACCTTTGTTGGATAGACTCATCATCTTCTCCCTGGACTTATCGTTATGGTGAGACCTTGCATCCTAGGCCTGCCCCTCATCCATAACATCCTCCCCCGAGGGGGGAGGAGGCGGGAGAATCCGTGGCGCCCGCCCAAGGGGCGCCGTAAAACACCGTAACTCTTTGTTTTACTTAAACTTTCCTTCTAGCCGATTCAGCCTTCCAGGTGCGCCGCGGCGCCGATCAGGGCCTGGTAGCCGGCCTTCAGGGCGTAGAGAGGAACCGTTTCCATCCACGTCTCCACCCTGCCCTTGTTCAGGAAGCGCTGCTCGAATTCGCTCTCCGGCAGCAGCTCCGCAATACGCGGCAGTATACCACCACCGAGGAAAACTCCGCCGCGGGCACCCAGGTAAAGCGCCGCGTCTCCGGCGGCGCTGCCGAGGAAATTGAGGAAATCCAGCAGCGTCTCCCGGCACATGGGATCTGAGCCGTCCAACCCGCGGGCGCTGACATCCGGTGGCGTCAGGTCTTCCGGCTGGCGGCCGTTCAGCTCACACACGGCGCGGTACAGGTTCACCAGACCGTTACCAGACAGCACCCACTCGTTGAATACCGGCTGACGGGTTTTCATCAGCACCTGCAGCAGCTGCAGCTCCCGTTCGGTCGCCGCGGCCAGGTTGGCGTGACCGCCCTCACCGGCCAGCACGTGGTAGCGGCCGTTATCCACCGCGAGGCCGGCCACCCCCAGGCCGGTGCCCGGGCCGAGTACCGCCATGGCCGCATCCGGTAGCCGCGGCACATCGCGCAGCACCTGGTAGTCGTCTTCAGACAAGCGCGGCAGGGACAGCGCCAGCGCGGCGAAGTCGTTAATCAGTTCCAGCCGTGGGAATCCGAACTGCTTGCTCAGGGAATCGGTGGTAATAGTCCAGCCCAGGTTGGTCATATAGACGCGACCGCCCGTCGCAGTCTTCTCCAGCGGGCCCGCGGCAGCAATACAGACCTTTTCCGGACGCGGCTGATCCAGCCCCTCCAGCCAGTGCTGCAGCGCCGCCTCGAATCCGTCAAAGCGCTTGCAGTCGACCACTTTCAGCGATTCCAGCTGGTAACCGCCCGCCTCTGGCCTGGCGATGGCAAAACGGGCGTTGGTGCCGCCGATGTCCGCTACGATACTTGTCATCTTTGTCCCTGTTACAAACCCCAGATAAAACGGCGGTATAAGGTAAGCGGTTGCGCAAAATAAAACCAGCCCTCTGCCGGCGCCGGATCGCCCCCGCCCCGCCGCCAGGGGAGGACAAACTGCCAGCGCAGTGATTTGCACTAGCCGGTCAAAAAAAGGCCGGCCCTGGGGCCGGCTCTGAAGCAGCAGAGAAGATAAGGTTCGACGGGCGCTACTACCACCAGGTGGCGTAGAGTGCCGCCAGCACCAGGGTGACCCCCAGCGCCGCCAGGTTGAAACTCTGGCTGGTGGTGAAGTTGATCTCGCGCAGGGCCACAGCGCCATCGGCTGTCACGGTTACCCCGCGGCCGCGCCCTTGCCATAGCGATACCGCCACCGCCAGCGCCACGCAGCACAGGAATACCAGGCCGACCCGGTCGATGAATGGCAGCTCCGGCCACCACAGCTTGAGTGCCAGAGACAGCACTGCAGAGGCGATGGCGGCGGCGAGCGCAGAGGTCGCCGTCGCGCGCGGCCAGAAGACGCCGAGCACGAACAGCACCACGATGCCCGGGGTGAAGAAGCCGGTGAATTCCTGGATATACTGGAACGCCTGCTCGAACTGGCCAAGCAGCGGCTGTGCGCAGAGCATCGCCAGCACCAGTGACACCATGCTCGCCACCCGACCCACGGTCACATAGTGGCGCTCGCTCTTCTGCGGCTGGTAGCGGGAATAGATATCCATGGTGAAGATGGTGGCGATACTGTTGGTCATGGAGGCGAGCGAGGACACGATCGCCGCCACCAGCGCCGCAAACACCAGTCCCTTGAAGCCGACCGGCATCAGGTTCATCAGCTGCGGGTAGGCCTGATCCGGCCGCGCCAGATCCGGCAGCAGCACCACCGCGGCGATTCCCGGCAGCACGACGATGATCGGCATCAGCAGCTTCAGGTAGGCGGCGAAGGCGATACCCTTCTGGCCCTCTTTCAGATCCTTGGCCGCCAGCGCCCGCTGGACGATGTACTGGTTGAAGCCCCAGTAGGAGAAGTTCATCACCCACATGCCGCCGACCAGTACCGACAGGCCGGGCAGGCTGGCGTAGTGCGGATTGTCCTTCGACAGGATCATGTCGAACTTCTCCGGCGCCTGCCGTGTCAGCTCGAAGAAGCCGGCCACCGGACCCTGACCGCCGGCGATCATGTCCAGCGCCAGGTAGGACAGCAGCAGGCCGCCGAACACCAGCAGCACCACCTGGATGATATCGGTCAGCGCCACCGCCTTCAGGCCGCCGTACAGCGAGTAGGCCGCGGAAAACATTCCGAGGAACAGCAGGCCGAACAGCAGCTCGACACCGGCGATGGCATTGATCGCCAGCGCGCCCAGCCACAGCACCGCGGTCAGGTTCACGAAGGTGTAGACGCCGAGCCAGAAGATCGCCAGCACCACCTTGACGCGGTGATCGTAACGCTGCTCGAGAAACTGCGGCATGGTATAAATTTTCTTGCGCACGAACACCGGCAGGAAATATTTACCCACCAGGATCAGCGTAATGGCGGCCATCCACTCGTAGGAAGCGATGGCAAGGCCGATGGCATAGCCGGAACCGGACATGCCGATAATCTGTTCGGCGGAGATGTTCGCCGCAATCAGCGAGGCGCCCACCGCCCACCAGGGCAGCCCCTTGCCGGCCAGAAAGTAGTCCTTGGTATCTTTTTGATGCCCGGACTTCTCCCGCGAGACCAGGTAGCCGATGGTGACCAGGGCGGCCACGTAGACGGCAAAGATCAGAATATCGATTGCTGCTAACTGCATTTCTCTCACCTGTTTATTATTTTTGGCATCCCCTGCGAACATCGAGTGGGATTGCCGCCCCTGTACCACTAAACATACCGGCTGCCGGGGTTAAGCTCTCGCTGGTATCGCCGGCGCCCCTGCGGGAATGCCTGCGCAGACATTCGCGGCCGCCTGATTATTGTTCTGAGGACTGGTCACGCAGACATCATCGATACCCGGGAGCAAGGCGTCGCCCCACTTTGCATATCGGCGCAAAGTGGGCGCATCCGGGCGTTTCACTTCCCGCGCCGCAAACAGGGACACGGCGCGGCGGGCTTTCGGGATAGGCTTGCCCTCAGGCATTCTCTATACTCCCGGACCATAACTCCTATAAAGATGTATCTCGGTGACGATGAAAGACTATATCTTCAATATTCACGACGTCGTGCTGCTGATGACCGCGGCGGAGTGCCTGCTGCTGTCGATCTTCCAGCAGGTACTGCCGATCCGCGACCGCAATTACGGCCGGTTGCTGACCGCGTTCCTGCTCATCGTGGCGATCGCCTCCGCCTGCACACTGATCCTGTGGAATGACCAGTTTGAAGTCGCACCGCTGTTCGGCCAAGTGCTGCTGCCCTACTTCCTGTTCGGCGCGCTGATGCTGAAGGGACCGGCCTTTTACCTGTTCGTATCTGCCCTCACCCAGCAGAACATGCGCCTGCAGCGGCGCCATGCGATACATCTGTTGCCGGCACTGGCCGTCATACTGTACCTATTCATATTCGATCTCAGCAGCGACGACCTCCGCCGTATATCTGTCGCCGGCCAGGGCTTCCCGGCGCGGCTAGTGGACCTGGTGTGGGATCTGTCCACCGTCGTGCCACTGGCCTACGCGGTGGCCGCGGTGCTGTTGCTGCACCGCTACCGCAGTGAACTGGAGGATGAGTACTCACATTTCTCCACCACCGAACTGGACTGGCTCAACATCCTGACCTACGGCGTGCTGATCAGCTGGGGCTGGACACTGATGGTCCATGTGCTGGCCAAGTACACATCGGTCGAGACCGCCGATTTACTCGGTATCGCCGACAATTATGTGGCCTTTATCCTGATCAACGCCTTCTTTGCCTACAGCCTCAGTTACGCGCACCAGCTGCTGGCCACCCAGCCGCAACAGAGCCGCGAACCCAGCGAGGAGGAGCCGTCGGAGAGCGCCATCGACAAGGTGCGCCACGCAATGGAGGTGGAAAAAATTTACCTGAAAAAGAATCTCAACCTGGAACAGTTTTCCAGCCGTATCGAGCTGCCGCCAAAGGAAGTCTCGGCGGTGATCAACAAACACTTCGGCACCAATTTCTTTGAATACGTGAACAGCTATCGAGTGGAGGCCGCCAAAGCCCTGCTGGCAGATCCGGACAAGGCAAATATGACCGTTCTGGACGTCCTGCTGGAGTCCGGTTTCAACAGCAAATCAGCCTTCCACCGCTTCTTCAGTCGGTTGGTCGGCATGTCGCCGACGGAATACCGCAAACAGGAGCTGGCCAAGCATTCTCAGGAGTAGTACAGGCGGCGCGGCAGGCAAGTGCATCCACCAGGATGTGCCGGAGAGGTAATAGAGGGATATTGCTGGAATTGGTTCGGCCGCTTCTGCAAGCGGCCTCCCCTGACAGACTATAGATCTTCACTGCCTGCGCTGGCGCCACCTGATCGCGCATCAACGGCTGTTGGCACACGATCAGGGACACGCCGCTCTGCATCAGCAGGCGACATCAGCCACAGCTGATGTCGACGTCTTCGGCCCCGGAGGCGATATGAATATCGTGGATGGTCAGGTCCAGCTCACCGGCGGTGCGCACGTAAAACGGTGACAGCACCATATCCAGTTTCGCGCCGCCCTTGGCCAGACACTGCAGATCGACCGCCAGGGTTTTCCACTCACCTGGCGCCGCGCCTTCGAGCAGATCGGTGATCGGCTGTTCGGCACCACAATCCATACCGCAGTTCATGCCGAGATTTACCGCATCGTTGGGTACGCGATCCACTTTGACATCGAATACCAGGGCTCCCCGATTGTTCAGGTAGCTGGACAGATCGGTGCGGCTATTGGCGAAGAAGCCGGCAATCGCATCGCCTTCTCCGGCCCATTGCAGGCGCCGGCTGTCTTCCTGCACATTGCGGTCAACGGACTGCACGCTGATGCCCTGCAGTTTGACCACACTGTTGGCAATCACCGTGCGGTTGTTGCCAGCATCGGTTACCTGGAAGCTCCACGGATCCAGCGCGCGGCCGTTAAACACTGCCAGCGCCTCGTTGGCATCGGTCTGCTGCAGGCCGCTCTCTTCCGACAGCGCGGCCATCTGCTCTTGATCCGCATAGGTAAGGCCATAACCGTAGCCGAACTGGGCCAGAGATTCGTTCTGCCCCCGGTTGCGCACCTCGGGCCGAGCATCATTCGGCCACGAGAAGGTCAGCTTACCTTTGAAGTCGTGGCTCACATTGCCTGCGTCGTCACGGAAGAGCACATCCGCGACGCCGCCACCTTCGGTGCCGGGCTGCCAGATCACGACGAAGGCATCGGAAGCGTTGATATGCGGATTAACCCACAGCGGGCGGCCGGTGATGAACAGCGCAACCACCGGAATGTTCTGCTCGCGCAGGCGATTCAGCAACGCCAGGTCGCGCTCGCCCTTGTAGGCCAGGTTGGAGATATCCCCCTGCATTTCCGCATAGGGGTCCTCACCAAAGACAACGATCGCTACGTCTGGCTTCTGCTCAAAACTGCCATCCACAGACAGCTCGGCGCTACCACCGGCAGATTCCACCGCCTCGGCAATACCACCGTAAACGGAAGTCGCACCGGGGAAATCGGCGTTCTCATTGCCGGTACCCTGCCAGGTGATGGTCCAGCCACCGGTCTGCTTGCCGATATTGTCGGCGCCGTCACCGGCAACCAGTACGCGCTGGTCGCGGGCCAGCGGCAGCAGGTTGTCGTTGTTTTTCAGCAGTACCAGGGACTCGCGTACCGCCTGACGGGCGATGGCGCGGTGCTCCGGCGCACCGATCAGGGATTCGTCGCCGGCAAAGGCGCGCTCGGAAGGCGCTCCGGCATCGAACAGCCCTGCGCGCATCTTGACCCGCAGGATCCGGCGCACTGCATCGTCCAGGCGCTCGGCGGGGATCTCACCGCTTTTCGCTTCCGCAACGGTATTCGTGTAGAGCTCTTTCCAATTCGGGTCCGGCGCCATGAACATATCGAGGCCGGCATTGATCGCCTGCGGACAGCTTACATTGCTGCAGCCGTTGACAAACTGATGGCCGGACCAGTCGCCGACAATGAAACCATCAAAGCCCAGGCGGCCTTTCAACACGTCGGTCAGCAGATACTTGTGACCGTGCATCTTCTCACCGTTCCAGCTGCTGAAAGACGCCATCACCGTCTGTACGCCGGACTCGATCGCGGAAAAATAGCCTTGCGCATGGATCTTCATGAGCTCGTCTTCGCTCATGATCGCATCACCGCGGTCGATACCATTCTCGGTGCCACCGTCGGCGATAAAGTGCTTAGCGGTGCTTACCACGTGCTTGTCGCTGAGCAGGCTCTTGCTCCCGGGGATACCCTGCAGCCCTTCTACCAGCTTGCCGCCGTAGCTGCGCACAATCTCTGGATCTTCGGAATAGGATTCATAACTACGGCCCCAGCGGTCGTCGCGGGTCACCGCTAGCGTGGGCGCAAACACCCAGTCGATGCCGGTAGCGGATACTTCCGCCGCGGTCGCGGCACCGATCTGGCGCATCAACTCAGGGTTCTGGGTGGCGCCCAGGGCGATATTGTGCGGGAACAGCGTCGCACCGATCACGTTGTTGTGACCGTGCACCGCGTCGGTACCCCAGATCACCGGGATGGCAACACCGCCGTCGCTGGTATCCATGGACGCAGCATAAAATGCGTCGGCCAGCGCAACCCAGTCGGCGATGCTCGCGTGCTTGTCACTGTTCGGGAAGTGACCGCCGCCGTTGAGAATGGAACCGATGTGATAGTCCTTCACATCCTCCGGCGTCGCGGAGTCGATTTCGACCTGGATCAACTGGCCGACCTTCTCCTCGACTGACATCTTCGCCATGAGCGTATCGATGCGGGCCTCGATCGCCGGATCTTTGGCAATCGGACTGGTCAACTTCGGCCAATCAGCGTTCAACTCCGCTGCTGTGCCACTATCCTGTTCCGGCCCGGCGGGCATTTTCTGCTCACCGCACCCCACGATCCCACCGCCCGCAATCAGACCGGAGATGACCCCCAGCAGAATTCGCTTTTTCATCACCGCAAAACTCCAATTATTATTTTTGCCCAGATGGCCTCCCGCTGGTGGGGAGACAGCACTTTTACAGCCTGCGTTTGTACGCAACCCCCGTAAAAGCGTCGTCCCACTTTGAATTGACGCCGGAAACTGACGCATTCCACCTTGCCCGCCCGGACAATTCCGCAACGTGGGACGTTTCAGCACCCGTCATTGCGGTAATGAACCGCAGGTTTGCGGCGGTAGAGCCTGGCCGCAGCCGAACAAAGGGTCAGACTCGGTGGCGGCGCGTGGCGATGGGAAGAAGGCCGGCATTTAGCCGGCGCGCTGCTGGTCGCCCGGCAAAAAGCCGGCGAGATAGTCATTGTGATCCTTGAGTCGGGCCAGGGCGTCATCGACGCCGGCCTTGACCTGGCGGATGAAGTCCGCCAGCTCCTGCTCAGGCATGGTGTCCACTAGTGGGTGATAGCGCTCCGGCATCAGCCCCTGCCCGAACATGACCTGCTGCCAGGAATCCACGAACAACTCATTGGCCTCGCGGAATACATGGCCGGTCTCGCGGAACATGTCGATCTTGGCCGCCAGGGTGTCCGGAATACTCATCTGGCGACAGTAGCGCCAGAACTCCGTGTCGTCCCTGTCGGTGACCTTGTAGTGCAGGATGATGAAGTCGCGGATACGCTCCATATCAAATTCGGACTGGCGGTTGAACTCGTCCACCTCGACCTGGCGAATCTCGCTCTGCGGGAAGAAGCGCAGGAAGCGCACAATATTCTGCTGGATCAGGTGAATACTGGTCGATTCCAGCGGCTCCAGAAAGCCGCTGGACAGGCCGACCGCCAGGCAGTTCTTGTGCCATTGCTTGCGCCGGCGCCCGGTCTGGAACTTGATCAGCAGCGGATCCGTCAGCCGCTCACCCTCGATGTTCTCCAGTAGTTGCGAGCGCGCCGAATCGTCACTTTGGTAGCTACTGGAATACACCTGGCCGTTACCCACGCGATGCTGTAGGGGAATACGCCACTGCCAGCCGCTCTCCCGGGCGATGGAACGGGTGAACGGAATCGGCGGTTCCACCGCCTGGGTCTGTACCGCCACCGCGCTATCGCACGGCAGCCAGTGCGACCAGGATTCGAAGCCGGTGTGCAGGGCCTTTTCGATCAGGATCGCGCGCATCCCGGTACAGTCGATGAAGAAATCACCATCCACCTCCTGCCCGGAATCGAGCTTGAGAGCGCGGATAAAGCCGGTATCCGGGTGCAACTGCACCTGATCTATTTTCCCCTCCACCCGTTTGACACCGAAGCCCTCACTGAACTGGCGCAGATAGGCGGCGTAGCGGGTAGCATCCATATGGAACGCGTAATTCAGGCCGTTGTTGGGCAGGTGGGAAAATTTGTGGGCCTCTGCGGCGCGCCGCTCCAGGCAGTATTCGCCGAAGTCGCCGGCCAGCCCCAACTGCCGGGCGCGCAGCCAGAAGTGCTGAAAACCGCAGGCCCAGCAGTCTTTGCCGGTTACGCCGAATGCATGTATGTAGTCTTTGCCGACGTCGCGCCAGTTTTCAAAGCTGATACCCAGTTTATAGGTGCCCTGGGTGGCAGCGAGGAATTCCGCCTCGTCAATGCCCAGCAACCGGTGAAAGAACACCAGGGTAGGAATGGTGGCTTCGCCCACGCCGATGGTGCCGATGGACTCGGACTCCACCAGGGTGATATCCAACTGCGTTCCCATCAGCTTGGAGAGTGCGGCAGCCGTCATCCAGCCAGCGGTTCCGCCACCGGCAATCACAATTTTTTTAATCGCTTGACTCATGGTTCTCTCTCTCTGCTTCATCGCCCTGTGCCGGGCTTATGGCATCCGCTGCAGTTTTTCTATCAGTAACTTTTTCAACCGCGCGGACGACTCTCGATCCAGGTCGCCGAGCAGTCCGTGCGTGTGCGCGGGCAGTTGCTCTACGGCATCTTCCCGGTTCACCACGAAGTGCTGAAACAATTCGCCCCAGGCTTTTCGCTGCGCCGCTGGCAAGCCGCCGATCGAAAGCAGCGCATGCATCAGAGCATCCTGCGGCAGGCCGGTCCAGGCGGGTGTGGATCGCCACCAGTAATTCACCAGCATGTTGAGGCCATCGAGTCCCTCGACCTGGTGCCACCACATGCTGGGCACATACAGCACGTCACCGGGTTCCATCTCCGCAACCAGTGCCGCTTCGAGCGCCTCGCGATAGCGTGGGAAGCGTTCGTAGTCGGGCGCGTAGAAGTCGACCATGCTGATGGCTTGCCCGGCGGGGTTGAAGTCCAGCGGTCCGGGATAGAGGTTTGCCGCCTGCTCCGGCGCGAACAGCGTGAAGCGGCGGCGACCAGCCACCACACACGCCAGGTTTTCCGGCAGGTCGAAGTGGGCGGCAACGCGGGTGCGGTTACCGAACCACAGCGACACCAGCGGCTTGTGCTGGCCGACGGGAATATCATTGTGCGTACGCAACCCGGGCAAGTGGTGGTCGACCGGTGTGGACCCAACGTAGCAGCACTCCTGGCCGACGCTATTGGTTTCCAGCGCACGCAGCGTCGGCAGCAGCTCACCGGCGTTGCGCTGGAAATTGAATCCATCCATGGCGTCATTGTAAAAAATGCGCCCCTGGGTTTCCGCAGCGGCGTGAAACACCATGATGGGTCGCCGCTGATCAAAGGGCGCCAGATAATCCGCCAGCGCCCCAGCACGGGCTGCCGCAACTATCGGCCAGTCGGCTACCGCTCCTTTCATCAACAGCGGCTCGGTACGTCCCGCCACCCGCGCGGCGATCTCGTCCGCGGCAACGCCGGAGCAGGTTTCGACCGCGGGAATGTGTTCTGGATACTTCATCGAACAGTGACTCCCGGTTGGCTGCGGGCAACCAATTGCGAAATCAGCTGCCGGTTTGCAGGCAACCCCTGCCGATAGCTGGCTAGCTGTTTTTGCACTTCTGTCAACAGTGTTTTCGCGCGTGCCTGGTCGCCGTCCTTGCGCGGGGCCCGCACCCAGTCGCAGTCGTACCCCATGCCGTTTAACACATAGCGGTAACTGGGTGGGGGAAACAGTGGTTGCGCCTGGGGAAAGTCCTGTTTCGCCGGCGCCCTGTGGCGCCACAGCTGCAGATTTTCCCGCAAAGATTCGGGAATGGATTCGTCCCGCCGATGGGCCAGCCAATAGTCGGAATCCGTGCGCTCGGACAGCACATAGTGCAACTTGAGAAAATCGATAATATTCTCCCAATGCGCCAGTATCTGACGATTAAAGCGCTTTGCCGCCAGCCCCATCTGCTCATTGCGCGCCGGCAAAAAATCTCTGATCAGGCCGGCGCTTTGCTCGATCAATGCCAGCGCCGATGCCTCGAGCGGCTCAATAAAGCCGGCGGCCATACCCACCGCCACGCAGTTGCCCTGCCACATGGCGGCCCGGTGTCCCGGCGCGAACTTGAGCTCGCGGAACATCAGTTCGCTATCCGCCCCCGTCGGCAGCTCGCGCGCGAGGAAACGGCGGAACTCGCCCTCGACGGTCGCCGTATCGGTGAACTGGCTGGAATAGACGTAACCCATGCCGCGGCGCGAGGGCAGGCCAATATCCCAGATCCAGCCATTGGCCTGCGCGGTTGCGCGCGTGACAGAAGCGATGGGTGATTCGGGCGAGGCATGGGGAATCTGTACCGCGAGAGCACGGTCATTAAACAGGATCGACGAGCGGTCGACCCAGGGTACCTGCAGGTGCTCGCCGATAATCTTCGCGGCACTACCGGAGCAATCCACGAACAAGTCTGCGCACAGTCTCTCACCGGCATCGGTAACCAGAGCAGCGACGCTGCCGTCTGCACCACCTTCCACCGAGGCAATGTTCGCCCGCACATGCTGCACACCCAGATGACGGGTACAGTGGTCACGCAGGCACAGACCAAATTTCACTGCATCAAAATGATAACCGTAATTGAGTACGCCTGCGTATTCGGGCGTGGCCAGCTGCTTGGGCGCCAGGTGCGCGTCACAGATGGCCGCCTGTGGTGTCACGGCGTAGGCATATGCCTCTTGGCTGAACGGTGCGAGATCTTGCTCGAAATAACCGTGCGGGAGGGAGAAAGGATGGTAATACTGATCCTTGCAATCGGTCGTTCGCCAGGCCGAGAAGAGGGAGCCCTGCTTGAATGAGGCCTCGCACTCTGCGAATAGCCGCGTTTCACTAAGACCAATGCGCCGCAGCGTTTCCCGCATCGAAGGCCAGGTACCTTCGCCAACCCCGATGGTCGGTATATCCGGCGACTCCACCAGCACAATGTCACAGTGCCCGCCACGAGCCCGACCGTGCTCGGCCGCCAGTACCGCGGCGGTCAACCACCCAGCAGCGCCGCCGCCCAGAATCAGAATGGATAACGGTGCCTGTTGCATTGTTGAGCCTCTCACTTCAAGGACTTTCAAAAAACAAAGGGCGTGATTGATCACGCCCTTTGCATCCTGCGAGACGTGAGTGGCAGCAAGCCGCCACCACTCCTGGCTACAACCTTAGAAGCTGTAGCGCACACCCAGACTGTACCGGGCGCCAGTTTGGTATGCGCCGATCATCATGTTCTCATGACGGCCATACAAACGCTTGGTTTCGTTGGTCAGGTTGATGCCTTCGAAGAATACGGTCAGGTCCTCCCGTACGTCGTAGCTCGCGCTGGCATCCCACTGGCCGTACGCAGCAACGTATACCGGGTTGCGCTCGCCGTTGCCATCGAAAGTACCGGCCAGGAAGTCGTCGCGCCAGTTGTAGGCGATACGCGCCTGAATCCCATTCTTGTCATAGAAACCCACAACGTTCATGGAGTCACTCAGACCGAGCAGCGCAAACTGGTTTTCAACCCCGTCACCCTTGTTGGTGTTGAAGTTGTCATAGGCGATGTCGCCGTTGACGGTGGTGAAGTTGAACTGCGCGCCGAAGCCCGAGTCAGCGAACATATGCTGTGCCGCGAACTCAAAGCCGTCGATTTCTGCCCGCTTCGCATTCACCGGCGTCAGCACGCTAAAGACAGCTGCTTCATCGCCAAGCTTTGCATCACCCACGATCGGCGCACCGTATTTGGCTTCCATTTCCGCGCGGACGGCAGCTAAATCACGAGTACCCAGCGCCGCTGCAGCCTCCTCAAAGCGTTTTCCAGTTGCCGGATGCGCAAGGTTAAACGGCGTTTCAGTAAATGAGTCCTGACCGATGAAGTTCTTCACGCTCTTGCGGTAGTAACCGGCGGATACATAGCTGGCCTCACCGTAATACCACTCGGTGGACAGGTCGTAGTTGAGCGATTCAAACGGATCCAGATCCGGATTGCCGCGCTGTGCGGTACCGCCACTGAAACGCAGCAGCGAGTCGATGGTCTGGCCGCCCTGGATGTCACCGTAACCGGGGCGGGTAATAGTCTTGCTGATGGACCCACGCGCAACAACATCGTCGGTCAGGGCGATATCGAGGTCGAGATTCGGCAGCCAGTTACCGTAACCACCCTCCTGGCGGCTGAAACCAACACCGTTCTGATGGGCACGGAATTCGTTGTCGCCTACCCAAGTAATGTAATCGTACTGGGGCACTTTCGCCTTGGAGTCGACATTAGTGTCTTCATAGCGCAGGCCCATTGCCAGATGCACCGGCATTGCCGCATCTTCCCAGGCCAGGTTTACCTGGGTATAGGCATACTGCTGGGTCTCAACCGCGGTACGGTCGGTAGTGAAGTCATTGCTGGCACACAACCAAGGGCCGCATGGGCTATTCCACTCATTAGGCAAGGTATCGCCATTGGCCTCAACCCAAGTGGCGATAGCTGCGCGCATGCCATCGAAGTCAGAGGCGTAGTAGTACGGCGTCATCTCCGAGCTGTCGGCGCTGCCGAAGTCATCCAGCGCATCGGCCATGCTCTTCTGCACGAACAGGCTGTCGTCATAATCCGCCGGCGTCCCCAGACCACCCCAGGTATCGTTCTGGACGTTGGCGAATGCGGAACGGTTGGTGGACTCGCTGCGACCGATACCGAAGTCGATGCTCTTCACGAAACCTTCGTTGACATCGAAGGTACCGTCGAAGCGCGTCTGCTCGATATCGTGCTTCATGTAACTGTTGTTGAAGACGTTACCGGAGGTCAGCATCTGGGCTGGATCGAAGCCCTGGCCATCGATGAATTCGAAGTTGACAGTAGGCAGGTCTTTGCCGTAGTTGACGGTGGTTGCTTCACGGTTGAACTGCACACCGGCGATATTGTTGTTGGTACCTCGGTCGTCCTTGGCACCGTTCTCGGCGCTGGAATTGTGGTAGTCAAACCTCAGGGTCAGGTCCTCACGAGGGTTCCAGACCAGGTTCAGGCCGATGGAGTCGTTTTTGTTGATGGTGCCCCACTCTCCCGCATTGAAGGTCACGTCAGCATTGGTGCCATCGGTGTAAACGATCGGGGCTACCACGCTGCCGTTGCCAGAGCCTTCGGTAAAGGAGCCTGAAATCGGGTCGCCGTTGAACCAGGCACCCATCGCATTGTACTGGTGCTCTACGTCCTGTTCGGCGTAGGCGTAATCCAGGGTGGCCTCGAACTCGTCGGAGGGCGCCCACTGCAGAGTCAGGATGGCGTTGGTACGCTCACGCTGGGTCTCGGAGAAGTTGAAGCCAATACCGCGCGGCATGGAATAGATATCACCTTCCTGCGGAACGTTTTCAAAATTGTCAAAGCTGGGATGACCCGGATTGACCGAACCCCAGTCCCACTGGCCACCGGGGATGGTGTACCAGCCTGGACCCGTTTCGGAACCAGCCTGACCAGAGTGGCGTTCGGAGAAGGAACCAGCAAAAGCCACGCCGATGGTATCGTCAGCGAACTTACCACTGTAAATACCGGACAGCTCCGGAGTCAGGCTGTCGCCTTCTTCACTGGAAGTGTCGTGCAGGGACTTGGCACTCAGGTTGAGGACGGTGTCCGCCTGTTCCAGCGGGCGGATGGTCTTCACGTTGATCACAGAACCGATGCCACCAGTAGGCTGGTTGGCACGACCGGTCTTGAATACCTCTACGCCGCTAACACTTTCGGCCGCCAGGTTGGCGAAGTCGAAAGAGCGGGAGGCAGAGGCGCCGCTGCTTTCAAGATTTGCCGCCGGCATCTGGCGACCGTTCAGGGTGACTACGTTGTAGTCAGGACCAAAGCCACGCACAGTGACCCGGCTGCCTTCGCCGTTCTGGCGGTCGATTGATACGCCGGTGATACGCTGCAGGGATTCCGCCAGGTTGGTATCGGGGAATTTACCGATATCTTCCGCGGAAATCGCATCAACCACGCCCTGGGCGTCGCGTTTGATGTCCATCGACTTGATCAAACTGCCGCGGATACCGACAACGGTCACCTCTTCCAGCGCGGCGTCCTGTGCCAGTGCCGCGCCACTCAGCCCGGTAAGTGCGGCAATGGCTGCGGCCATGGAATTCTTCTTGAATCCGGTCATTCTGTTCATGGAGTTGTCTCCCCCATCTTCACGTCGTTTTCGTTATTGGTTTCGCCAGACGGGACAACTCTTCAATACCTCTGGGTTCATTTACGGCCAATGCGGCTACTCTCATTTCGCACCGGCGACCCGATCTGGCTCGAGCCTATCCTCTGCCAGGGCTCCAAAGTGAGTCGTCCCACCTTGGGGGAATGGGGAAAAATGGACTATCCCACCTTGATCCCAGTAAAGCGGGAAAGAAAACATCTATATTTTTCAAACACTTAACAGGATTCGACGATTGTGCACAACGATAGGGCAAATTCGCAATGAGCGCAGGGCAAACCCTACCAAAGGCGCAAAAAACAACCAACAAGGAATTGCGACCCGCTGGCCACCCCAGCGCTACCGGCCGCCGCCACCCACTGAAACCGCGGGCCAAAGGCTAACTTTTCCACATGTTGACACCGGCCAGGCTGGTGCGGATGCTCGACAGAGGATCCTCGGCGTCATCCCGCTCGACGAATCCGTATTCGAGCCCGGCCCGATCCGCCTGCGCCAGCAGCCGCGGGAAATCGATCACGCCCTGCCCAACCTCAGTCATGGCCCCGGCTGCCGTCGCATCTTTCAAGTGCCACAGCGGAAAGCGGCCCGGATAACGGTCGAAGTAACTCTGTGGTGCCTGCCCGGCCCGGTGCATCCAATACAGATCCATCTCGAAATACACCAGCTCCGGATCGGTGCCATCCAGCAACAATCGATAGGGCAGCGCCCCTTTGGCGTCGACAAATTCGAAATCGTGATTGTGATAGGCCAGCCGGAGTCCGGCATCCCGACACATCCGCCCCCAGCGATTGAGCTTGTCCGGCAGCTGCCGGTAATAGCCGATGTTGCGGCGGGAAGGATCCAGCCACGGCAGCACCACATAGCGGCTGCCGAGGGCCCGCGCCTGGCCAACAACTGCCGACATGTCCGCCTCCATCTCCTCCACCGGGAAATGCGCGGCGGGTGCGGCGAGCCCCAGATTGCCGAGCAGGCGCCGCAATGTTGACGGCGCCCGGCCGAAGAAACCCGCAAACTCCACCTGCCGGTAGCCGGTGGCAGCCACCCGCGCCAGTGTCCGCTCCACGCTCTGTGCCATTTGTGCACGCAGCGTATACAGCTGCAGGCCCCGCACGCTGGGCAATGAACGGGTCGAGGAACTCCGGGAGCCAGTTGCGCAGGCTAGCTCGGCGGCCATCGGCATCGCCGTAGACGCGAGGCCCGCGACGGCAACTGACAGGAAGCGGCGACGGGCGGGGGAGATTCCGGAGGGCATGGGGAACACCGACTAATGCTTGGTTATTCTTATCGGCCGCTGCGCCGAAGGGTCAGCCCTTCACGGCACCGGCGGACAGCCCCGACACCAGGAAACGCTGCAGGGCAAGGAACAGCAGTATCACCGGAATGGATACCAGAATCGAGCCGGCGGCGAAGAAGCCCCACTCCGATGCATAGTCACTAACGAAGAAGCGCAGCCCCACCGGCACCGTGTACCTGGATTCGTCGTCCATAAAGATGGAGGCGAGGATGAATTCGTTCCAGGCGGTCATGAAGGAGAAGAGCGCGGTCACCGCGATGGCCGGGCGCGCCAGCGGCAGGATGATCCGGTAAAAGATGGTAAAGCGCGAGGCCCCCTCCAGCAGGGCCGACTCCTCGATCTCGTAGGGCAGCGTGTCGAAGTAGCCCTTCAGCATCCACACGCAGAACGGCAGCGCGGTGATCGCATACACCAGCACCAGCCCCAGCCAGGTGTTGCCGAGCCCTAGCCACTGCACGACGATGACGTACAGCGGGATCAGCATCAGCACCGCCGGGAACATCTGTGAAATCAGGAACAGCATCAGGCCGCGCTCGCGCCCGGGGAAACGGAAGCGGGAGAAGGCATAGGCGGCGGTGCAGGACAGGCACAGCCCCACCACGGTGGTGCTGAGCGCGACCACCAGGCTATTGCCGAGCCAGCGCATAAACGGCTGCTCGGTAAGCACCGCGCGGAAGTTGTCCAGCGACCACTGCTGCGGCAGCGGCACCAGCGCGGCCAGCTGCTGCCAGAAACCGGCGCCCTCCGGCAGCGCGACCAGCTGCAGGGCCTGCTGGCCGGAGAAGGCCAGGCTCACGACCCACAGCAGCGGGTAGATCACGATCAGGCCCGCGAACAGCAACAGCGCGAAGCGCCAGCTGAAAATATCGCCCAGTACCCTCTTCATCGCGCCGCCTCCATGGTTCTGGAGATCCGCGTCTGCCACAGCGCATAGCAGAACAACAGCGCCAGGATCACCATCGAGTAGGCGGCGGCGTAGGCGTACTGGTACTTCTCGAAGCCGATGCGGAAAGCCTTGGTGATCAGGATATCGTTGGCCCCGGCCGGCGCGCCGTCGCTGACCAGGTAGATCACATTGAACATATTGAAGGTCCAGACCACCGACAGGATGATGGCGGGGATCAGCACCGGCTTCAGCAGCGGCAGGGTGATTTCGCGGAACTGGAACCAGCGCCCGGCACCCTCGACCCGGGCCGCCTCATACAGCTCGCGCGGTATCGACTGCAGGCCGCCGAGAATCACCACCATCATAAACGGGATCGACAGCCACACATTGGTGACCAGCCCGGTAAAGAAACTCGCCCCAACTGAATCGAACCAGGCCACCGGCGCAATACCGAAGATCTGCAGCGCCTGATTGATTACGCCGAACTGCGGGTGAAACATGCCCTTCCACACCAGCGCGGTGATGTAGTTGGGTATCGCCCACGGCAGTATCAGTAGCACCCGGAACCAGGCGCGACCGAAGATCGGCTTGTTCAGGGCCAGCGCCAGCAGCAGCGCCAGGCCGACGGCGAGCAGCACGTTACTGGCGGTCCAGCAGACGGTGACGAGCAGGGTCCAGTAGAAGTTATCGAAATTGATACTGCGCTCGGCACCCGCGCCGTACCACAGATTCCAGTCGCCGAGGATGCCGACATAGTTGTCCAGCCCCAGCCAGCGGGACGCCAGCGGCGTGTTCTCGTTCAGCAGGGTGGTATCGGTAAAGGATAGCAGCAGGCCGTACAGCAGCGGGAAGAACACCAGCAGCAGCATGCCGAGCATCGCCGGCAGGATGTACAGGTACGCGGTCCTGTTGTGGCGCCAGGTTGCGGCGATACGCCGGCGCAGCTTCAGCAGCGCCGTCACGGCGGCCAGCAGCAGGAATAGGCCCAGGCCCCACAGCCAGGCCGGTAGCTGTGCCGGCCCGGCATCCCGACTCTGCGATGCCTGCAATGCGGCGATATCCCGCTGCAGGTCGCGTTGCAGACGCTGCATCGCCGCCGCCGGCTGCGCCGCGCCCTTCACCACTTTCTTCAGTACATTTTCCAGTGGCTTCCACAGCAGCGTCATTTCCGGCAGGTTCGGAATCGGCACCGCGGTTTCCAGCTGCTGACGAAAGGCCATGGCGACGTCATTGGACGCGATCTGCGGATGCTCGAAGGCGCCCAGGTTGGCCGGCAGCTGCCCACCGGCGATGGCCATCTGCTCGGCGGACTCGCGCGCGGTCAGGTATTCCATCAAGCGATAGGCGGCCTCCTTGCTGTCGGACCAGGGAGACAGGAACAGGCCCTCGACCGCCACCCACGGCGCCAGCGGCGTGCCGCTGGCGCTCAAGCGCGGCAGTGGCGCTACCGCGTAATCGATCTGCGGATCTATCTCGCCGAGCATCCAGGGGCCGCTGATGACCATGGCGGCGCGGCCCTGATTGAACAGGTTGGTGACCAGGGTGCTGTTGGGCTCCTCCGGCAGTACTCCATCCGTTCGGACCCATTCCGTCAGCAGCTGCACGGAGCGGACATTGGTATCGCTATCCAGCGCCAGTCGGTTCTGTGCATCGAACGGACCGCTGCCGAAGCCGTTCATCAGGGCGCCGTGGAAGAAGGGTTCGGTATAGCTGTAGGCGAGGCCGAAGCGGCCGTGTTGTCGGTCGGTGTGCGCGCGCGCCTGGGCGATCATCTCGGCGGTCGTCGCCGGCGGACTGTCAATCAGGGCGCGATTGTAGATCAGCGCGGTACTCTTGAAATTGAACGGCAGGCCGTAGAGGCTGCCCTGATAGCGCATGGCGCCGAGCAGGTTATCCGGGAAGCGCTCCAATACCTGCGGCCGCACGAAATCGTCGATGGGCGCAATGGAGTGACCGGCACTGGCCCAACCGCCGATGCGGTCGTGGGCGAAGATAAACAGGTCCGGGCCCTGCCCCCGCGGCAGCGCCGCGGACAGCTTGTCGGCGTAACTGCCGAACGGCACCGCCAGCGCCCGGACCCGCACCTGGCTCTGGCTGCGGTTGTAGTCGTCCAGCAACTGCTCCAGCGCCTGGCGCTCGGCGCCGCGGTAGCCGTGCCACAGCAGCAACTCCTCCTGGGCAACCGCCTGAACGGCACACAGACACAGCCACAGGGCGAGCGCGCGCTGTATCAGGTGCACGGCACGGCCTCCGCCACCGCCACTGGCTGCACGGTGCGAATGCGCTGCCGGCTGTGCCGGTCGAACAGGTAGATCGCGTCCGGATCCAGCGCCAGCTCGAGGGTCTGCCCGGGAGTGAGCAGTTGCAAACCCGGCAGCCGCGCGATCATGCGCTCACTGCCGTCACCCAGGTGCACCAGCATCTCGGCGCCGAGGGTCTCGACCATTTCCACCTTAGCGCGCAGGCGCGGCCAGTGATCCGGCGACCCCGCCGCGGGGTGCAGCTTCTCCGGGCGAATGCCGAGCAGCAGTTCGCCGGCCAGCCCGCCGAGATCGGCGCGCGGCAGGTCGAGCAGTGCGTTCTTGAGGCCGGCGCCGCGGTTCTGAACCGGCACTATGTTCATCGGCGGCGAGCCCATAAAGCCCGCTACGAACACATTATCCGGATCGTTATAGAGTTCCATCGGCGTGCCCACCTGCATCAGCTCGCCGCGGTTCAGTATCGCTATGCGCGAGCCCAGGGTCATGGCCTCGACCTGGTCGTGGGTCACATAGACGGAAGTGGTGGCGAACTCGCGGTGCAGACGGCCGATATTGCCGCGCATCTGCACACGCAGCTCCGCATCCAGATTGGAAAGGGGTTCGTCGAACAGGAACACCTGCGGATCGCGCACTATCGCGCGCCCCAGTGCCACCCGCTGACACTGGCCGCCAGACAGCTGGCCCGGCTTGCGCGCCAGCAGATCGGCGAGACCGAGGGTGTCCGCCGCCTGTTCCACCTTGGACTTGATCAGGGATGCCGGCTGCTTGCGCACCCGCAGGCCGAACGCCATGTTGTCGAACACGGTCATGTGCGGGTAGAGGGCGTAATTCTGGAACACCATCGCCACGTCGCGGGCCGCTGGCTGCAGCTCATTGACCAGGCGATCACCGATCCACAGCTCGCCGCTGGTCACCGACTCCAGCCCGGCGATCATGCGCAGGGTGGTGGATTTGCCACAGCCGGACGGGCCCACCAACACCATGAACTCGCCGTCGCGGATATGCAGATCGAGCCCCGGCACGGTGGGCGGGTTGTCTGCGTAGCGCTTCTCTACTCGCTTGAATTCAATGCTGGCCACGTCGGCACCCTTGGTAATCGCTGGCGCCGGGTGAACAGGTTCGGCAGGCTTCTCTCATCGACGCACAACTTGGCAATCTTGTTATTATCCGCACCACTCTAGGGGTGGAATCGGGCAGCCTCGCATTCTCGCTCAGCCCCCGGCGCGCGGACATCAGCCCCGCGCAGGGCGTAGGCGAACAAGAATCGAACAATAATTGATCAACCCCGAAAGATCAATTGCCTGCCAGCTTGTCGGCCTTCCTCAGGAAGACCTCTATCTCCCGCTCCACCTGCTTGTCTCCCTTCATGCGGGCCACCTCCAAGCCACTGGTAAAGGCCTTGCGTGCGCGGTCGTAATCGCCCAACGCCAACTGGCTGCGGCCCAACAGCTTCCAGGCCGCGGAGTGATCCGGCATCTGCTCGACGCACAGCTGCAGGTGCTCTGCCGCCTCTCCGTAGGCCTTCTCATTGAACAGCGCACTGCCGAGTCCAAAGCGGAGCAGCGGCGAATCCCGGCCCTGATCCAGCTGGGCGCGCAGGCGGGCAATGATCGGATTGGTCATGGGAGTCTCCGGCAGACACACGTTAGAATCGGCCGACGATAACAACAACCAAGGAAATCAGCCGTGAAACGATTATTCCTGCCCCTCGCCATAGGCGCAACGCTGCTTGGCGCCAACCCGGCCACCGCCGCCGACCCGGATCAACTGTTGAAGAACACCGAAGCCAAGGTGATCGAGTGGCGCCGCCACCTGCACCAGAACCCCGAGCTGGGCAACCGCGAATTCGAGACGGCCAAATATATTGAACAGCACCTGAAGTCCCTCGGCATGCAGGTGGAAACCGGCGTGGCCCACACCGGCGTGATCGGCCTGCTGAAGGGCGGCAAGCCGGGCCCGACCGTCGCGCTGCGCGCGGATATGGACGCGCTGCCGGTCACCGAGCAGGTGGACCTGCCGTTCGCCTCCAAGGTCAAAACCACCTACCAGGGCAAAGACGTGGGCGTGATGCACGCCTGCGGTCACGACACCCACGTGGCGATGCTGATGGGCGCCGCGGAGGTGCTCGCCGGCATGCGCGACGAGCTGGCCGGCAACGTGCTGTTTATCTTCCAGCCTGCCGAAGAGGGTGCGCCGGACGGAGAGGAAGGCGGTGCCGAGCTGATGCTGAAAGAGGGGCTGTTCAAGAAGTACAAGCCGGATGTAGCCTTCGGCCAGCATGTGACCTCCAACCTGCCCTCCGGCGTGATCGGCTATCGCCCAGGTCCGACAATGGCGAGTTCCGACGAATTCCGCATCACCGTGGAGGGACGCCAGACCCACGGCTCGCGCCCCTGGGGCGGCGTGGACCCGATCACAGTGGCCGCGCAGATAGTGATGGGCACCCAGACCATCGTCAGCCGCCAGATCGATATCACCAAGGAGCCGGCAGTGGTGTCCTTCGGCAAGATCGACGGCGGCGTGCGCAACAACATTATTCCTGACAGCGTGTTCATGAACGGCACCATCCGCAATTTCGATATGGACAACCGCCAGCAGATATTTGCCAAACTGAAAACGACGGCGGAAAAGATCGCCGAAAGTGCCGGCGCCAAGGCAACGGTCCAGATTATTGAAGGCTATCCGGTGCTGTCCAATGACCCGCAGCTGACCCAGGCTTCGCTGCCCGCCCTGCGCGCCGCAGCAGGAGAAAAGCGGGTGATGGAAATTCCCAAGATCACCGGCGCTGAAGACTTCGCCTATTTTGCCAACGAAGTGCCGGGTTTCTATTACTGGCTCGGGGTAACTCCGAAGGGCAAAGACGCCGCGACTGCCGCCAGCAACCACTCACCGCGCTTCTATGTGGACGAGAGCGCATTAAAGATCGGCACCAAGGCCATTACCCAACTGACCCTGGACTATATGGCCAACTACAAGAAGCAGTAACTGAAAAAGCAGTAACTGCGCAACGAAAAAGAGCGGCCACTGGCCGCTCTTTTTATATTTGCAGTCCGCTAGGCGGATTCGGTTCTGCGCGCCGGGCGCCTGCGGCGGCGCGGGCGCTCGGCATCGCCGCGCGGTGCCGCGTCGCCGCGGTTGCCGCTGCGACCGCGGCCGTTGCCACGGGGATTGTCCTCGCGTCGCTGCCCGCCGCCGTTGCGACCCTGTCCACCGCCACTGCGATTCTGTCCACCGCGCGGCTTGTGGCTGCCGGATTCCGGCAGCTGGTGGTCGGGCTCAAATCCCTCGATCTCCTCCCGCGGCACCGGCTTCTTGATCAACCGCTCGATATCCCGCAGCTGTTTGATCTCGTCCGCACTGACCAGCGATACCGCCTGACCGCGCGCCCCGGCGCGGCCGGTGCGGCCGATACGGTGCACGTAATCTTCCGGAACGTTCGGTAAATCGAAGTTCACCACCTGCGGCAGCTGGTCGATATCGATTCCGCGCGCGGCGATATCGGTTGCCACCAGTATCTGCACCTTGCCGCTCTTGAAATCCGCCAGCGCCTTGGTGCGCGCGTTCTGGCTCTTGTTGCCGTGAATTGCCACCGCGCGGATCTTATCCGCCTCCAGCTGCTTCACCAGTTTGTTGGCGCCGTGCTTGGTGCGGCTGAATACCAGTGCCTGGTGCCAGTTGTTCTCGCGGATCAGGTGACTCAGCAGCTTCTGCTTGCGCGCCTTGTCCACCGGGTGCAGTTTCTGGCGCACGGTTTCTGTGGTGGTATTGCGCGGGCTGACATCGATCTCCAGCGGATCCTTGACCAGCCCCTTGGCGAGGCCGCGGATCTCCGGCGAGAAAGTCGCCGAGAACAGCAGGTTCTGGCGCTTGGCCGGCAGGACCTTCAGGATGCGCTTGATATCGTGGATAAAGCCCATGTCCAGCATGCGGTCGGCTTCGTCCAGCACCAGTGCTTCCAGATTGTCGAAGCGGATAGCGCGCTGGTTGTAGAGATCCAGCAGGCGACCGGGAGTCGCCACCAGAATGTCTGCACCGCCGCGCAGGCGCATCATCTGCGGATTGATTTTCACTCCACCAAACACCACAGAGTGACGCAGTGGCAGATACTTGCTGTAACCCTGCACATTGTCGAATACCTGTGCCGCCAGCTCGCGGGTCGGTGTCAACACCAGTGCGCGCACCTGGTTGTTGCGCGCGCGTTCTCCCTGGGACAAACGGTGCAGCAGAGGCAGGGTAAAGCCGGCGGTCTTGCCGGTACCGGTCTGCGCAGCAGCCATAATGTCGCCGCCCTTCATCACGGCGGGAATCGCCTGCGCCTGAATGGGTGTGGGTTCGCTGTAGCCCTGTTCCGCCACGGCGCGGGCAATCTCCTGGGCCAGGCCCAGATCTTCAAATAACATGTATAAAAACCTCGAATTGCGCCTTGGGCACAATTAAATAAGCTCGCCCCGCTCGCGGGTGCGAAGTAAAAATCGGGATTGGCGAACTTATGCTACTTGGCTCTGAGTTCGCGCCGCCGTCGAGTGACCGGTGATAGCACCGGCATGGTGCGGCATTCAGTAGAGAGGTCCGGGAAGAATTTAGGAAAAAATTCCGGGGGAGTTGCCGGCGGCTTGCCGGCCTACAGATGACGCAGCTGATCTCGGATCAGCGGCGGCACTATAACACACAGATCCCGACTGCATAGTTTTATTTACCGTTTTATTTCACCTAGATGCGATCGCGTTCTAGCCCGCCTATCGGTTAAACGATTTACTTCAATGGGCGCCACCCCTTGGGGATCCCCAGACCACGACCGTAGGATACAAATACGGTTGCATAAGCGATCGAGGGCTTTGTAGAAGTTAAATTTCTGCTGAGGAAGTTTCGGCAACAACTGCAAAAGCAGTTAGGAGGTAGATAAAAATGTCTACCTACAACAACACATGCAAAAATTACGAATCGGAAACGGTCACCTTGGGAAATGGACGCAGGGTAATGATTCGCCCGGTGTGCAGAAACGATGGCCAGTTGGAAAAAGATCTGATTGAGGGGTTGTCGCCCGAGACACGCCGCGACCGCTTTATTGGTGGTAGCTGCAAGGCCAGCGAAAAACTCATCGAACTGTTGACCGATAATGATCACCAGCAGCACGAGGCGTTTATCGCCGTGGCTGATAGCGACCACGCTCAACGCGCAGTGGCCGTAGCCCACTACGCGCTGGACGATGACGGCCACGGCTGTGAATGTGCCGTAGTGGTGAGCGATGCTTGGCAGGGCCTGGGTCTCGGCAGCCGAATGTTACAACGGCTGATCGACTCTGCCCGCGAGCACAATCTCGATCGGATTTACTCCATTGAGTCCGCCGACAACGTGCGCGTGAAAGGCTTTGCCAAGTCTATGGGCTTCAGCTGCAAGGCGGACCCGCGCGACTACACGCTGCTGACTTATTCGCTCGACCTGCATCAGCCGGCTTTCGGGCCGACAGTTGCTGCAGCGCACAACATTGCTGCGCGCCCACGTTAGCCACGGGCAGCGCAAAAAAGTAAGGGAGGAAAGCCTATGTGGCGTGCCGGTGAAAACAGGCGCGCCACTTTTTCTAGCGCCACTGATTCCTGCACCTAAACTGTTCATGCATCGCTATCCGGGTGACCAGCATGGACAACACAATTCCCGCCAAACTTCCCCTGTACCTGCACGGCAGTTGGGTCCAATCCCACAGCCACGAATGGCTGGATGTAACCAATCCCGCTACCGGTGAAGTGCTGACCCAGGCACCTTACACGACCGAAGACGAACTGCAGCGGGCGATAGACTCCGCCAGCGAGGCGTTCCAGAACTGGCGCGAAACGCCGGTGCCGGCCCGCGCGCGGCTGATGCTCAGATACCAGGAGCTGCTCAAGCAGCACCAGGAGGAGCTGGCCGAGATCCTGTGCGAGGAGACCGGCAAGACCTTCGAGGATGCGAAGGGCGATATCTGGCGCGGTATCGAGGTGGTCGAACAGGCGGCCAATATCGCCGCGCTGACGATGGGAGAGACAGTCGAGAATGTGGCATCAAGCATCGACTGCTATTCGTATCTGCAACCGCTCGGTGTCTGCGCCGGCATCACTCCGTTCAACTTCCCGGCAATGATTCCGCTGTGGATGTTCCCGATGGCGATTGCCTCCGGCAACACCTTTGTACTAAAGCCGTCAGAACAGGATCCAATTACCCCGTGCAAGCTGGCGGAATTGTTTGAAGAGGCCGGCGCCCCCAGGGGGGTATTGCAGGTGGTGCACGGTGGCAGGGAACAGGTGGATTTCCTGCTCGAGCACCCGGACATAAAGACTATCTCCTTCGTCGGCTCGGTGCCCGTGGGCCAACATATCTACCGCACCGGCACCGATCACCTGAAGCGGGTACAGGCCTTCGCCGGCGCCAAGAATCATATGGTGGTGATGCCGGACGCGAACAAGCAGGCGGTACTGAACAATGTGGTCGGCTCCTCGGTCGGCGCCGCCGGCCAGCGCTGTATGGCCATCTCGGTGGTTGTACTGGTGGGCGAGGCGCAGCAATGGATTCCGGAGATTCGCGACACCATGGCGAAGGTGCGCCCGGGTTATTGGAAGGATCCGAAGGCGGACTTCGGCCCGTTGATTTCACCTACGGCGCGCGAACGGGTGCTGAGCTATATCGCCAACGGCAAGGCCGAGGGTGCCAGCTGTCTTCTGGACGGCTCCGAGGTAAAAGTCGACGGCTACCCGAACGGCAACTGGGTCGGGCCGACGCTGTTTGCCGATGTCATGCCGGAGATGTCGATCTACACGGACGAAATCTTCGGCCCGGTGCTGTGCCTGGTCAACACCGATACGCTCGACGACGCCATCCGGCTGATCAACGACTGCCCCTACGGCAACGGCACCTCGATCTTTACCTCGAGCGGCGCCGCGGCGCGCAAGTATCAGCACGAAATCCTCGTCGGCCAGGTGGGTATCAACGTGCCGATTCCGGTGCCGCTGCCGTTTTTTAGTTTTACGGGCTGGCGCGCGTCCTTCTACGGCGACCAGCACGCCTACGGCAAACAGGCGGTGCGTTTCTACACCGAGACCAAGACGATTACCGCGCGCTGGTTCGATGCGGATATCGAACACGCGGAACATCCGAACATGACCATTCACCTGAAATAAAAGCGCGCACGCTTCAGGGAGAAAAACGATGGGCAAGACAGTGGCATTCTTCGGACTCGGCCATATGGGTGGTCCCATGGCCGCCAACCTGGTCGAGGCAGGCTTTACCGTAAAGGGCTTCGATCCGGTGGCGGCATTGCTGGATATTTCCGCCAGCCGCGGCGTCGGCAAGGCGTCGTCACCGCTCGAAGCCGTCGCCGGTGCGGACTACGTGCTGAGCATGCTGCCGAACGGCGAAGATGTCGAAGCGCTGTATATCGACCGGGACAAACTGCTCGACCATATCGCCGAAACAACGCTGGTGATCGACTGTTCCACCGTCGCTGCCAGCAGCTCCAGGCGTCTGATCACGGAGGCGCAGCAGCGCGGGCTGGATGCGATCGAGGCGCCGGTGTCCGGCGGCGTCGCCGGAGCCGTCGCCGGCACGCTCAGTTTTATGTGCGGTGGCGAGACGGCCAATGTCGAGCGCGCGCGGGAAGTGCTGCAACATATGGGCAGCAACGTTTTCCACGCCGGCCCCGCAGGCGCCGGGCAGACCGCGAAGATGTGCAACAACATGCTGCTGGCCATCCATATGATCGGCACCGCCGAGGCACTGCAACTGGGCGTCGACAACGGCCTGGACCCTAAGGTGCTATCGGAAATCATGCAGAAAAGTTCCGGCGCCAACTGGTCACTGGAGAAATACAATCCCTATCCGGGCGTGATGGAGAATGTGCCGGCGAGCAAGAACTATGAGGGCGGCTTTATGGTAAAGCTGATGTGCAAGGATTTGGGCCTGGCACAGCAGGCGGCGACCGCCAGCCGGTCCTATACGCCGCTGGGCTCACTGGCGCGCAACTTGTACGGGCTGCATAGCTTGGCGGGAAATAACGAACTGGATTTTTCCAGCATCCAGACATTGTTTAATAGAAAATAACGAAAATAGAATTCCGAAACTTTTCAGAGAAAAAACAAATAGCCCAGAGTTTTTATCCATTCCTCAAAACTGCAATACGCTATTCAAACTCGCCAGATTTATATGCCGTAAAAACAAAAAGCCCCGCATCGGCGGGGCTTTTTCAGTGGGGCGAACGGTTATCCGACTTCCGCCAGGTTGCCTTTTGTCTCCAGCCACTGCTTGCGATCACCAGCGCGTTTCTTCGCCAGCAGCATGTCGAGCAGCTGATTGCTGTCATCACCGGCATCGATGTACAGCTGCACCAGTCGGCGCGTGTCCGGATCCATGGTGGTCTCGCGCAGCTGCAGCGGGTTCATCTCACCGAGGCCCTTGAAGCGGGTGACCTGCACCTTGCCCTTTTTCTTCTCGGCGGTGATGCGGTCGAGGATGCCCTGCTTTTCCGCTTCATCCAGCGCGTAGTAGACATCCTTGCCGATATCGATGCGGAACAGCGGCGGCATGGCGACGTACACGTGGCCCTCGGTGACCAGTGGACGGAAGTGGCGCAGGAACAGCGCGCACAGCAGCGTGGCGATGTGCAGGCCGTCGGAGTCGGCGTCGGCGAGGATACAGATCTTGTTGTAGCGCAGCCCCTCGAGGTTGTCGCTGCCCGGATCCACCCCCAGGGCCACGGCGATATCGTGCACTTCCTGGCTGGCGAGAATCTCGGCCGAATCCACTTCCCAGGTATTCAGGATCTTGCCGCGCAGCGGCATGATCGCCTGGAATTCACGGTCGCGGGCCTGCTTGGCGGAACCGCCGGCGGAGTCACCCTCCACCAGGAAGAGTTCGGAGCGGGACGTATCGCCGCTGGAACAGTCCGCCAGCTTGCCCGGCAGTGCCGGCCCCTGGGTGACTTTCTTGCGCGCGACCTTTTTCGCCGAGCGCACGCGCTTCTGCGCGTTGCTGATACACAATTCCGCGAGGCGATCGCCCTCTTCCGTATGCTGGTTCAGCCACAGGCTGAACGCATCCTTGGCCACGCCGGAAATAAACGCTGTCGCCTCGCGGGACGACAGGCGCTCCTTGGTCTGGCCGGAGAACTGCGGATCGGCCAGCTTGGCCGACAGCACGTAGGAACACTGAGCCCAGATATCCTCCGGCCCGAGCTTGATACCGCGCGGCAGCAGGTTGCGGATCTCGCAATAGTCGCGCATCGCCTCCAGCAGGCCGGAGCGCAGGCCGTTGACGTGGGTGCCGCCCTGGGCAGTCGGAATCAGGTTCACGTAGGATTCGGCGGTGATCTCGCCGCCCTCCGGCAGCCACTGCACCGCCCAGTCGGCGGCCTCGGTGGAAGCGGCAAAACTGCCGACAAACGGTTCGGCAGGCAGAACTTCCCAGCCCTGGTTGGCGGCCGCCAGATAATCCTTCAGGCCGTCCTCATAGAACCACTGATCGGATTCACCGTCCTGCTCATTGATAAAGGTGACGGTCAGGCCCGGACAGAGTACCGCCTTGGCGCGCAGCAGGTGGCGCAGGCGCGGCACGGAAAACTTGGCGGAATCGAAGTATTTCGGATCCGGCATAAAGCGCACGCTGGTGCCGGTGGTGCGCTTGGCGCAGTCGCCAATCACTTCCAGGTCCGAGGCCTTGTTGCCGTCCTGGAAGCCGATGCGGTGCACATGCCCGTCGCGCTGGATGGTAACTTCCAGCACTTTGGACAGCGCGTTCACTACCGACACGCCGACCCCGTGCAGACCGCCGGAGAACTGGTAGTTCTTGTTGGAGAACTTGCCGCCGGCGTGTAGCGTGGACAGGATCACCTCGACCCCGGGGCGCCCCTGCTCCGGGTGGATATCCACCGGCATGCCGCGACCGTCGTCGCTGACCGACAGCGAGTGATCCTTGTGCAATACGACTTCGATCTTCTTGGCGTGGCCGGCGAGGGCCTCGTCGACACTGTTGTCGATCACCTCCTGCGCCAGATGGTTGGGGCGCGTGGTATCCGTGTACATGCCCGGGCGCTTGCGCACCGGATCTAGCCCCGTGAGTACCTCAATATCTTCGGCGGAATAGTTGGCCATAATTTTTATTGATTACTGCTGGTTAAATAGAAATTCGACAATGGGCTCGCAATAGCGCGCGAAGCCCTGAAAGCTGTGATCGCCCCCGTCTTCGATGGTCTGACGCTGGCCGCGGTAAAACGTCTCCGCGTCGCGGTAGTCGAGCGTCTCGTCGCCGCGCTGCGCCAACAGCCAGTAGCGGCCGCGCAGGGGCTGCCGCAGTTCGCCATCCAGTTGGCGCATGGTATCAACGTCTGCCTCGGTTAGGCGATATTCCTGCGACTCACCGCTGTATGGCTTCAGTACCTGCCCGACGTAAGCCGGCATAAAGCGCCCCGGATGCACCGCGGGGTTTACCAGTACCGCCGGCAGTCCATAGCGCTCCGCCAGGTAACTGGACCAGAAGCCGCCCATGGAGCTGCCCACCAGGCCTATGGGACCGCACCCACCGCTGTTCAGGAAGCGTTCCACCAGCGCGACCAGAGACTGCTGCGCGATGGCGGGATAGGGCGACACCTGCGGCGCACAGAAGACGATGCGCGGGTGCTCGGCGGCGAGGCGCTCGCGCATCAGCTGGCACTTGTAGGATTGCGGGGACGACAGAAAGCCGTGCAGGTAGATCAGCAACGGCCGCTGTTTTTGCTCTAATGCGGACATGGGCGGGGATTATAACGCCCACGGCGGCAGGATTGGCGACTTGTGCCGGGATTGTCGATGCAACCCCGGGGCCGGGGCCACCCGGCATCCGCGGTCAGCGCAGGGATCTGTCCAGGCTGCTAAACGCGCGGCGCAGGTCCATGCGCATGTCCGCCCAGAATGCCGGCGGCGAGAAGCGCTGCAGGCGCTCGCCACCGGAGCCGGCAAAGGTATCGCCGAACTCGCGGCGGTCGCGGAACTGCAGGACGACGTTGCCGCTGCGGTCATACAGGGTGCCGGATAGAGTGCCGTAGGCGACGCTCTCCGAGAACACCTGCCGCAACCGGGTGGTCTGCTCGAGCGGGGCGGGCAGATAAAAGTTGGTCAGCCGCAACCGCAGCGTATAGTCCGCGGCGCCGCTGCCGGCAGCCAGCCGACCGCCCCGCGGGCCGAGAAAGTTTTCGGCAAACGCCTGTGCCATGGTCTGTTGCAGGCGGGCGCGCTCACTGGCATCCAGGGTGCGATTGCGAAACCCTATTGGCTGGAGGCTGGAGGCATCCTGGCTGCGGTAGTCGATTTCGAGTGGCGCCAGGTACACGGAGGCACCGCTGAGATTAAGAGCAGGCGCGGCCGCCACCGCGTCCAGGCCGCTGCGGCGCGGCAACAGGCCTCTGGCGCCGGCCTCAGAACGAATCGCCGCATGGGCACCGGCGCCGCTAGCGGACAATGCATCGCCCGATACGGCCGGCTGCTGGCCGCAGGCGGCCAGGAACAGGGGGGAAGCCAAGACTAGCGGCAGGAAAACGTTTCTCATACATCGCCTCACAAGGTCCCGCATACAGCTGGAGCATTCATTGTAAGGCCGGCAAAGGGGAAAGACAGGTTTTGAGTAACGACTGCGGCTGGCGCCGGACAGCCGCCGACCAAGCATTCACGAACAGAGCAGCAGGCTGGCTCAGTAGCCGGCCGAAGCCAGGTCGACGCTGTACTCGGACACGGTGACGCGCTCCACGCCTGTTTCATAGCTGCCATCGTCGCACAGCTCGAACCAGCGATAGCCGGGCATTTCTTCATCAACGGCAAAGGGCCCGCTGCCCGGCGTGAACTGCACCGATGTGGAAGGTGTTGCATGGAGGCCCACGCTGCCAAGGCCGGGGCGGTCGAGCCGGCTGTCGAACTGCTGGTGCACATGCCCCCACACCAGGGCCTTCACATTCTCGGCATCGCCAATCAACTGCAGAAAGCGCTCAGCGCCCTCGCGCAGCATATGGCCGTCGATCCAGTCACTGCCCACCGGCACCGGCTGGTGATGCATCAGAATCATCACCGGGTGTTCGCGACACTCCGTCAGCAGCTGCTGCAAGCGCGTCAGTTGTTCGTCACTGAGCCCGCCGCAAATGTGACCTTCCAGGCTGGTGTCCAGCAGCAGCAACCGCCAATTGCCCAGCGCTACCAGTTCCGCGCAGCGGCTCGGGGCGAACTGCCGCATGCGCGCGGCATCGTCGTGGTTGCCGGGCAGCCAGTACCACGGCGTGCGCACGGGCTGCATTTTCTGCAGGAAGCGGCGATAGGCCGCCTCGGAGCCATTGGCACTGATATCGCCGGTAGCAACCAACAAATCCGCGCCCGGCTGCTGTGCACCGATGGCCCGCAGCACTTCGTCCAGGGTGTGACCGGTGTCCAGACCCAGCAACTGGTAGTCAGGCCGACCGCCGATATGGGGGTCGGTAAACTGAACCAGGCGATGTACGGACCCGATTGACTGTTTGCGCTCGCGACTCACTTGCTCACCTTGTAAACACATCCATGTGCAACCCGGCAGAACGTTACATTCGCCGACCATCCAGCACTAATTCAAATTCCACCTGACCGTTCGCGAGACAGTGCCCCAGCCATTCACCGAGAAAGCGGTTCGCCTGCTGCCGTTCATCCGCCCGCTGCATGCGCGGATTGGGGTAGACACTATCGACTCCATTGCCACCCACCGGCCCGTACCCGTCCACCGCAACCACCTCTGCCATACGTGCGTCGTGGTAGAGCCGCACCCTGATCTGCGGCGGCGCCAGCCAGCGGCGTTCGCTATCGTCGGCCGCCGCACTCAAACGGACTTCCGTCGTATATCTGGAGCGCTCCACTACTGACAGCTCCAGAGAGCCGTGCGGCATCCGGTAGCGCCAGTGCTGCCTGCTGGCCAGTTCCGGCAGCAGCTTGCACAGGCGCAGATAGTTCGCATCGCAGTCGGCGTGATAAGACGGCAAGTCGACGCGGTACGTCGACTTTTTCTTACCTTTTAGCGACACATCGGCGCGACTGCGCGCCTTTGCCCCGGTTTCGGTCAGTAGGGCCATTATCGACACTCCAATTCTATTGTCGCCGTGACTTAGATCTCAGTTTGCACGCAGAGCGGGTAAACGAACGAAATCCACGGTGACCGGTTAGCCTTCTGGCGTACCTGCCACCAGTTGTTCACGCTTTAGCTGCAGCCACTGTAGACAAATGATGGTGGCCGCATTATCGATCGGGCAGCCATCCGGGCCCCTCTCATCCATCGCCCGCAGCACCTCTTGCCGCGGAAACACCCGCAGGCGGATATCCTCGTTTTCGTGCTCCAGGCCGAAATGCCCCTCGGCTCCGTCGAGGTCGACCAGCGCACAGTAGAGGTGCAGCCGCTCCGAGCTGCCGCCCGGGCTCGGCATATAACTGCTAACGAAGTGCAGCTCTCCCACCTGCAGACCGGCCTCTTCCACCACTTCCCGCCGGGCCACCTCTTCCAGAGGCTCGCCTTCCTCCACCATACCCGCGACCACCTCCAGGCACCAGGGGCCGCCCGGGCGCTCCAGCGCGCCGACGCGGAACTGCTCTATGAGCCCGACGAGGTCCCGCTCGGGATCGTAGAGCAGCACCCCCACCGCCGGGTCGCGCACGAACAGCTCGCGCTCGAACTCGCCGCTCCAGCCACCACGAAACAGGCGATGCCGCAGGCGCAGGCGCAGCATGGTGAAAAACCCCTGAAATACCGGCGTGCGGGATATCACATCCACAGCACCGCGGCTGAACTGGGGTGACAGATCGGTTTTGCTCTCACTCTTTTTCATTATCGCATCTCTTCAACGGGTCAGCGGGACAGCGCCGCGGGGCCATTCCCATTTGCGGGGCTATATCGCCGTCGGGCAACTGTTATACTCTGCGCCCATTTAACGGGCCTGGGAACAAATCCACAGTCGCAACGGGGCTCCCAGAGCCACCTGCAAAGCCGTCTTGGATCTGTCTTGGGCCCTTTGACAGCCCCTGACTCAGCGGCCACACAAATTATTTTCCCCAGGATATCTAGAGAACGCACCATATGAGAGTGCTCAATATTGCCTATCAGCAACTGCGCCGCTACGGCAAGACGCGGGTCAGCTGGGCCCAGAAACTGACCTTCGGACTGATCAAGAATGACCACTATACTCAGGTTTTCAGCGATCGCGATGTAGCCGCGTTCGAAGCGCCGCTAGGGATTCGCGACCTCGGCGTAAAAAAGGCCAACCGGCGCCTGTTGGAAACCGTCGATGCATTCGAGCCCGACCTGGTGATTGCCGGCCACTGCGACATGATCGGCAACGACACCCTGAAAGAGATCAAACAGCGGCTGCCGAACTGTGTGATCGCGCACTGCAACAACGATCCGCTGTTCGTACCGAGCAATGTGGAGCGCATCAAATACCGCGCAGAGGTTGCCGATGCGGTCTTCGTCTCCACCGGTCGCCGCGAACTGAAGATGTTCGAGGGCTTTGGGGCGCGCGTCTACCACATGCCGAACCCGGTAGATCCGGCGATCGAAAACCTGGACAACTCCCAGCGCACCGATCTGCCCATCGACCTGCTGTTCTGCAGCAACAGCAACAACTTCACCAAACGCCTGCAGATGGTCAAGAACCTGAAAGACGCGCTCGGTGATTCGCTGAACTTCAAAACCTACGGCAGCTTCGGCGAGGCGCCGGTGTGGGGCCGCGACTACGATCGCGCGCTGGCGCAGACCAAGATGGGACTGAACTTCAATCGCCAGGACACGCACTACTGGTATTCGTCGGCGCGCATGGCGCAACTGGCCGGCAACGGCATCCTGCAGTTCACCAGCGACAAGCTGCATTTCGACGAGCTGTTGCCACCGGAAAGCGTGGTTTACTTCGATGACGAGCAGGATCTGCTGGCAAAGATTCGTGAATTCCACGGCGACGATGCCAAGCGTCGCGCCTGGGCGGCGCGCGCGCGGGATTTCTTCCAGACGGAAATGAATTCGCAACTCTACGCGCAGTACATCGTCGAAGCCTCGACGCTGCAGCCTTTCAGCCACGACTACGCCTGGGCGCGCGATATCAATCTGGACGGCTCGCTGAAGTAGCGCGCACACCGGACCACAGACACTGAACAGTATTGCTTATGAGTAACAAGCCAATTCGAGTGGCACAGGTATTGGCCGGCGCAGAACACGGCGGTGCGGAAAACTTTTTCGTGCGCCTGGTGAGCGGTCTGAACGAGCGCCCGCAGCTGGACGAGAAAGCGTTTATCCGCAACCACGACCACCGCGTGCAGGCGCTGCGCAACAACGGCGTGGAGACCGAAGGTTTCAAGTTCGGCGGCAAGCTGGATTTTCGCGGCCGCAAGATTTACCGGCAGGCACTCAACAACTGGCAGCCGGATATCGTGATGACCTGGATGGGACGCGCCACCATCATCACCCCCAATTCCAGCGATTACCTGCTGGTCAGTCGCCTGGGGCACTATTACAACCTGAAGTACTACCGCCATGCGGATTACTGGATCGGTATCAGCAAGGGCATCTGCCAGCACATGATCGATGGCGGTATCCCGAAAGAGCGGATTTTTCACATCCCCAACTTCGCCGACGAGACGCCGGTGGAGCCGCTGCCAAGAAACAGCTTCAACACCCCGGAAGACAAGCCGCTGATCCTCGCCGCCGGTCGCCTGCATGTGAACAAGGCGTTCGACGTGCTGCTGCACTCACTGGCGCAGATACCGGATGCGATACTGTGGCTCGCCGGCACCGGCCCGGAAGAGAAAAAGCTGAAAGCTTTATGCCACAAGCTCGGCCTGGATGAGCGCGTGCGGTTTCTCGGCTGGCGTACTGACGTCACCGCGCTAATGCGCACGGCCGATCTGTTCGTGTGCCCGTCGCGGCACGAGGGCCTCGGCTCCATCGTGATGGAATCCTGGGCGCACCGCTGCCCGATCGTGGCGACCAACTCTCAGGGCCCCGGCGAGGCCATCACCGACGGTGTGAGCGGCCTGATCACCCCCATCGACGACGCGGATGCGCTGACCAAGGCGATCAAGTCTGTGCTGGACAATCCCGATTTGCGCCAGAGCCTGATCGAAGGCGCTGCCGAAGTGTACGCGAACGGTTATTCAAGGAAGCATATCGTCGACTCTTATGTCGAGCTGTATCAGCAGCTGATGGCAAAGCGCGGCTGAGTCAAACCGACGCCTGCCGACGGCTCGCACATCGGCGGCCGCAATGTCGAAGTCTGCTGACATTTGCCCAGCAGACTTCCATTTCTCAAACGCACCGAATCAGTGAGGTGGGAACCGGTTGAGCATTAACGCCAGCTCCTCCCGTATCCGCTGCTGGCTCTGCAGCGGATCGGCATAGCGCGCCGCCGCAGACGGCGTACTGGCGCGCCACAGCGGCGAACTCTGCGGCGACAGTACATCCAGTACCAGGTAACTTTCGCGATACTGGCGCACCTCGAGCGGCGCGCGCCAGCCCACGCCCCAGTAGCGGTAGCCACCGTAGAGGGCCAGACTGTCCTCGTAGACCACCACCTTTTCCACCGAGTTGAGCTGTAACCGCACGAGGAAATCAGCGCTGTCGGCAGTCTCCGCCGGCTGGTAGCGCATGCGCAACAGCCCTTCCAGCGCCTGGGTGGCACGCTTCATCTCCAGCGGCGAAACGGGACCGGTGGCGAGGGGATCGAGCAGGTAATAGGTCCGCAGGCTGCTGAAGTCCGCCTGCGGATCGTAATCCACGGCAACCGGCGGCACCGTCGCGCATCCGGCCAGTAACAAAACGATCAGGGCCAATAGTTGCAAACGCAAAACGTGGGCCCGCAAAATGGCAAGCATGCCTTTCTCCTACTGCTCAATTGCTGAAGAATCGGCATCCGTACCGATGTGGAAATTTGTCCGAACTAATTTTCAAGCGGCGCGAATATAATCCCGCCGGGCATTTTGAACCGGGTCATCTCACCGCACCAGGCCTACCGTGTCAGTAGGCCGCCGGCAGATCCCGCAACAGCTCGCGCACCGCGGTGCCAATTATACGCCGGCGCTCCTCTTCGCTCTCCGGCCGCGTCAGCAGCTTAGTGGCGCTGCCGCCCCAGATAGGAGCACCGTCGGCCCGCCCTATGCCCAGGGACAGGATCACCCGTGGCGCGCCGGTGCGCTCGGGCAGCTCCACTACCCCTTTTGTTGCATTGCTATCGAACTGGGCATCCCAAGTGGGGTCGGTCGGATCTCCCGAAAACTGCTCTTCGACGACCGCCACCTGGTAGTCGACCAGCATATCCGCGCGCGCGACCTCGTCCACCTCGCGATAGCCACGCGCCCGCAGCTCACCCGAAACCGCCGCACGCATTTCCTCATCCAGTTCCACCAGCTGCGCGGAAGCTTCCGGTACATCGCTGAGCGCCGCCTCACCCCAGGCATAGGTGGAAAAAGGCACCGGTGCCGCGCGCGGCTCGACGCGCTCTACCTGCATGTCCTGGCAACCGGCCAGTACCAATGTTGCGAACAGGCCAATCAGTGTCTTGCGCATAATTACTTCCCTTTTTTCCGTTACTTTATTTGGTCGGCTCGGCGGCTCCGCATATTTCTATTTTAGGGCTCCAGGTGAACCACTCGGGCTTCGACTCCGGGTAGAGCGGGTAATGACTGCCCGATTCCACTTCCAGCCCCATCTGCGGTGGCTCGGGTGTCGCAAAGGCGACGCCGCCCGCCAGCAGCGCCTGTGCGGACTCGGTATTGACCTGCAGACCGGTCTTCAGCCCGAAGTTCACTTCCATGCCGCTGGCATTCCAGAACACCGTATGTTCGCGCACCAGTGTGCGGTAGCAGGGCTCTATATGTACATAGATGTAAACCCGGTCCGCCAGTTCCCCCAGCGCAAAACCGGTAACTTCGCCCACCTGCACCTGGCGGTAGTAAACCGGGCTGCCCGGCACCAGCGACCCCCGTCGCGCCGCGTCGAGAATGACGGCGAGGCCTGGGCGAAGCATGGTGTCCGCCAGGTCTTCACGGGGCGGTTCCGGCAGAGCGGTGAACTCCGTTTGCACCGCGCCGCCGCCGGGCTCCAGTGCCAGGTAACGACCGGTGATCAGGGTGTCCACATTGGCGACCTTGCTGAGGCCGATTTGCGGTGACACTACCCAGATGCGCGTACCCTCGCGGGCGAAGTGCTCGCCGCGGTGAAACAGTTTGGCGGTCGCGCGCACGGCACTGATGTCTCGCTCCAGCCGCATGCGGGTGATCTCGCCTACCTGGATGCCGCGATAGCGCAGAGGCGCGCCGACCTTGAGTCCCTCGGCGTTGGCCAGCGTAACCTGGATCGCGATCCCCTCTTCCAGCGCCGCCTCGCGGCTACTGTACAGCGGAAAACGCTCGCCGTTGCTCGCCGGCGCCGCATTCTCGCGCGCCCGCGGGGGGCTGCCGAACGCGATCCCGCCCCTGAGCAGCGACAACAGTGAATCCGCTTCCACTTCAATTCCGCTCAGGCTGGCAGACGCACGCAGGCCGCTGATATTCCAGAAGCGGCTCTCCTTGTTGACCAGATGGGCATAGCGCGGCTCGATCACCACGTAAACCTCGACGCCATCGCCGCCCTTGCGCAGTTCCATGCCCTGTACCTTGCCGACCTCGATACGCCGGTAATAGACCGATGCGCCGCGCTGCAGGGAGCCGGTGTTGCGCGCCGTCAGGCGCAGGTGCAGACCGGGTGCGCGCGGATCCATTGGCGGCGCCGAGGCGCGCGCCTGGAAAGTACGCAGGGAGCGCTCACCGCGGCGCAGATCCACCTCGATGCGGTTGCCCTTGAGCAGATCGTTGAGACCGCCGGCAAATTCCAGCGTCGGAGGGGCCAGCCAGAAGCGCGTGTTTTCACTCAGCAGATCGTCGGTGATCGGGTCCATCAGCAGGCGCACTTCCATGCCGTCGATATTGCGGCTGGCCTTGACCGCGCTGACTTTACCCACCTGTATGCCCTGGTAATACACCTGGGTGCTGCCGGGCGTGACATTGACGCCGCGATCGAAATTCAGCGTGACAGAAATTCCGGCATCGGCAGCAGCAAAACTCTTGTACAGTTTGAATTCGGTGCCGTTGACCGCTAGCGGCGACTGCCGCTGTGCCTCCGGCGTATGGAAGCTGACCCCGCCGGCCACCAGTGCGGCCAGCGATTCCAGGTTCACGGTAATGCCACCGATACCGCCCTCCACCGAAATGCCGGAACTGTTCCAGAAACGGCTGCCGCGGTGCACCAGATGGGCGAATTCGCGGCGGATAAACAGATCTATCTCCACCTCTCGGTCGTCCTGGTCGAGACGATAATCCTCCACCTGGCCGACCCGCAGTTGCCGGTAGTAGACGGGCGAGCCACGGTTCAGCGACCCCAGTCGTGGCGACTTCAGAGTTACCCGCAGGCCGTCGCCACGTACAAACGCCGGCGGCCGGTCCAGCGCGACGAACTTGCGCTTGCGCCCACCGCTACCGGGTTCGAGGGCGATATAGTTGCCCGATACCAGGGTTTCCAGACCGCGCACACCGGTAATGGAAAACTCCGGCCTCACCACCCAGAAATCAGTGCCCTCCACCAGCAGGTGCTCGGCACTGCGATTGAAATCCACTTCGGCCAGGACGCCGTCGGCGCCATCCAGCTCCGGCGCCTTCGGCACCAGGCGAAAATCCCGCACGACGCCGATATCGACGCCGGAATACTTGACCACCGTCTTGCCTTCGATCAGACCATCACCGGAATGAAAGAGAATCGTGACCTTGATATCCCCCTGGGTGACATCCCGGTACAGCAGCCACACGGCGATCAGGGCCGCAATCAGTGGCAAAATCCACACCAGTGGTAGCCCGCGACTGCTGCGGACCACCCCGCGCTGCGGGCCTTCGTCTTCGAAGCTTGATTCCCGCGGGCGATTTTCTGGCGGAAGCTCGTCAGCCATTCCCCGCGGCTCCATGGTTGTTGTTAGTGGAATCCATGCCCCGCCGCCGGTCGTACACATCCCAGATCAAACGCGGATCGAAACTGCGCGCCGCCAGCATTGTTATCACCACCACAGTGGCAAAGGCCGTGCTGCCGGGCCCCGCAGCTACCTGGGCAACGGCTCCCATATCCACCAGCGCCACCAGGATCGAAATCATGAACAGATCCAGCAGCGACCAGCGACCGATACCGGAAACCACCCGATAGAGCACCATTGCCTGGCGCGGATTCAGCGGCAGCGGTAGCTGTATCTGTATCAACAACAGCGTCAGCCCCACCAGTTTCATCACCGGCACCGCGATGCTGGCGACAAAGACAATCAGCGCTATGCCCCACAGACCGGCGTGATACAGCTGCATCACGCCGCTGATTATCGTACTGGGTTCCCCGGAGGCCAGATAGATGACCGTCATCACCGGCAGCATATTGGCCGGCAGTAACAGCAGCGCGCCAGTAATGGTCAGCGCCCAGGTCAGCATCAGGCTGCCGTCGATACGACCGTGTACCCGGGCGCCACAGCGCGGACAGCGGCAGCGGCCGGCCGCGGGCAGTGCGACCAGCTGGTGACAGCAGAGGCAGCTGGTCAGCCCCTGCTGAAGCGCTTTCTGTGCGCGGTTCACGGCAATCCCCCCGCTGTGGCGGCACGCGTCCTGTGCGCGCGGCGCTGCGCCAAACGGTCCCAGACCGCGTGCGGATCAAAACTCAGAGTGGTCAGGTTCGCCACCAGCATCATGGCGACAAAACAGTAGAGACCGGGCTCTACCTCCATCTTGCCCAGATCGCTCATCTTGATCAGCGCCACCAGTATGCCGAGCATGTACACATCCAACATGCCCCACTCCTTCAGGTGCTGATACCAGCGCACCGCCGCGCCCACCGGACGGTCGAGGAATGCCCAGCCACTGCCCCAGCAGATAAAAGCCAACAACAGAAATTTTCCCAGCGGCGCCAGCACACTGCAGAACAGCACCAGGGTCGAGAGCCAGATATAGCCGGCATCAAACAAAGACATGACACCATTGAGCAGCGTGTTTTCGGCACCGATAGCAAAAATGGAAAAACGCAGCAGCGGCAGGGTCGCGGAAGGGATGAACAGCAGCAGCCCGGTCAGGCTCAGGGCCGCGGTGTAGCGGATACTGTTGTGCGCATTACGGTGCAGCGTGGCGTTACAGCGCGGGCACAGCAGTTTTTGACCGGGCGGTGCCAGCCTGCCGGTCAGCAGCAGATCACATTCGTGACAGGCACGCTGCCAGCGCGTCGGCGTCTTGTCTCGCCCGGGTTTCATTTGCGGAAGGAATCCTTGCCTTTTTCTGCACAATGTTTGCCGCATCCAAACAGGCTGCGGGCGCGTCTATTGAAATGTCGCGCTGAGGCCGCATCCATAGCCGCGGCATAAGAATGCTTGCCAGTAACCGCACATTCGCGTCGGTTTAACGAAGATATACCAAAAAGCCACAGTCGTCGCCTCGACGCTCCAGCTGGCCGCAGGTACACTCTCGCGACTGCTATTGGGGAGACTGGCAGCACTACTCACTTTAGGAGTTCAGAGGGGCCTCTTCGTTCACCGGACAGGGCTTTAGTCCCGAACTCGAAAGTAGAAGCTTTAAGACCGCACCCGCCACAGGAAGTTGAAAAAGATGAAAAGAAGTGATTGCAGCGAAACGCGAGGCCGCCACCTGCGCCCGCTGAAGACTCATATCCTCGCCGCGTTGAAGGCTCCGCTTGCCGCCGCAGTGCTGGGCCTGAGTGCAATGCAAGCCCAGGCAGATACCCTGTGGGAAATCTACCTGCAGGCACTGGATAACGACCAACAGCTGGCCGCCGACCGCGCCGCCTACCACGCCGGCCTGGAAGCCAAGAACCTGGGCCGCTCCGCGCTGCTGCCGCAGATCAACGGCAGTGCCGAAGCCAGCCGCACCCGCTCCGATTCTACCCAGTTCAGTTATACGTTTATCGCGGACACGGTTATCGCGACGCCGAACAGCACCGACTCCGACACGGACGAGCGTGTCTATTCCGCCCGCCTCGATCAGGCCATCTTCGACCTGCCGGCCTGGTTCGGCTACCAGCAGGGTAAAAAGGCCACCGATCAGGCCGTGGCTGAATTCAGCGCCAACCAGCAGGAAATGATGCTGCGTGTGGCCACCGCCTATTTCGATGTGCTGCGCGCCTACGACGTACTGGAAGCTGCCCGCGCGGAAGAGGAGGCCCTGGCCAAGCAGCTGGAACAGACTCAGCAGCGCTTCGAGGTCGGTCTTACCGCGATCACCGACGTCTACGATTCCCGGGCGGCCTACGACAACGCCGTCGCACGCAGGCTGACCGCACAGGACAACCTGCTGAGCAACTTCGATGCGCTGTCTGTACTCACTGGCACACACCACGATTCCGTCGCATCGCTAGCAGAAAACTTCAATGTTGCGCCGCCGGAGCCTGTAGAGCGCAGCGCCTGGGTGGACTTCGCGCTGGCAAACAACTTCGATCTCAAGGCCGCGCGCCTGGCCGCCGATGCGGCCCGCTATGGCGCCCGCGCCGCCGCCAGCGAGCATTTGCCGACCCTGACCGGCTCGCTGAGCTATCAGAAGTACTACCAGGATGGCGACGCCGACACCTCCGTACCGGGCGAGACTCCGCTCACCCTGCCGATCGACACAGATCGCGAGACCAAAATTGCCGCGCTGACATTGAACGTGCCGATCTATTCCGGCGGCCGTCTCAGCGCCAGCCGCCGCGAGGCGCGCAATCTCGCCTTCCAGGCCGAGGACCTGCGTAACCTGGCCGAGCGCAACACCGTGCAGAACACCCGCACCCTGCACCGCGCGGTGGTGACCGATGTTTCCCGCGTAGAAGCGCGCCAACAGGCGGTGATCTCCGCCCAGAGCGCACTGGCGGCGACCCAGGCTGGCTACGAAGTGGGCACACGCAATATCGTCGACGTACTGCTGGCGCAGCGCACGCTGTTTCAGTCCCAGACCGACTTCGCCAATGCCCTGTACGACTACATCCTGAATACGCTGAACCTGAAACGGGTAGCGGGCCTGCTGGCGCCGGACGACCTGCAGCAGCTGGAAGCCAAGCTGAACCCGGCACAGCCGATCACCCGGGTCGCCGAGGCCGTCGCCGTCCCTGCGTCCAAGTAATAGACTTGGGCATTTAATGCCCTGTTGTCACGGCAGGCGGGCAATACCCGCCTGCCGATTCCCTCAAAGGGCTTCGGCCAATCCCTCGATTTCACCCAACAGGCGCTGCAAGGCACCGCTGTTCTCTGCCGCTACGGCCCGACCCCGCTCACCAACCCTGTGGCGCCGACTGTCATTACCGAGCCACTCGGCGATCTGCGTCGCCAGCTCCTCGGCGTTTTCCACCACCGCCATACCGCCAGCGCCGCGCAGCAATTCTGCCACCGTGGCAAAGTTATGCAGGTGCGGACCGCACACGACCGGCACGCCCCAGGCGGCCGGCTCAATCATGTTGTGACCGCCCACCGGCACCAGGCTGCCACCGACAAATGCGGTATCGCAGGCGCCGTAAAAGCGCAGCAGCTCGCCCATGGTGTCGCCCAGCAATATCTGGTGCTCGGGGCGCGGTGGACCGCCGTCGCTGCGGCGCAGTAGTTTGTAACCGCGGTCGCGACACAGACGCGCGACGCTATCGAAGCGTTGCGGATGGCGCGGCACGAGTACCAGCAACAAGTCTGCAAACTTCTTACGCAACTGCGCGAAGGCGTCGAGAATGACTTCCTCTTCGCCGGCATGGGTGCTGGCCGCAAGCCAGACTTTACGCCCGGTCGCGCCGCGCCACTGGTGTGTCAGGGCCTGGGCCTCGCTCTCGAGGCCAAGGTCGATATGCAGATCGAATTTGATATTGCCGCTGGCGACGACCCGCTCAGGCGGCAGGCCGAGCTCGACGAAACGCTGGGCGTCGGCTGAATACTGGGCCACGACCCGGCTCAGATTGTCGAGCATCGGCCGGGTCAGGCGGGGAAAGCGTCCGTAGCCGCGCGCCGACTTCTCGCTGAGCCGCGCATTGGCCAGCAACGTGGGAATATTGCGCTCCGCACAGGTCGCCAGCAGGTTCGGCCACAGCTCCGTCTCGATGATCACCAGCATGTCCGGCCGCAGCGCATCGAGGAAGGGCGTCAGGCACTCGGGCAGGTCGTAGGGCAGGTAGTAGTGCAGCAGTCGCCCGCCGAGCAACGGCTGCAGCGCCGCGCGCACCCGTTCGGAACCGGTGGGTGTGGTGGTGGTTACCAACCACTGCCAGTGCGGATGCCGCGCGGCCAGCTGCTCGATCACCGGCACTGCCGCCAGCGTCTCGCCGACCGACACCGAATGCACCCAGATTAGCGGCGCGCGACTTGCCCGCACGGGGACGCGACCGATGCGCTCGCGCCAACGTTGGCGGTATTCCGGCTGTACCCGGCCGCGCCACCAGAGGCGCAACAGTATCAGCGGAATGGCGGCTCGAAATAACCAGGTATACAGAGTGCGCATCTATGGGTGTGATAAAGCTCAATCAGTCAGTTGCAGAGCCGTCGCCTGTACGGGATGCGGCTCCGCTGCCTATAATGGGCGCCCTGTCCGGCCGCCCGAGTCCGGGCCCATCATATCACCGACGGGATCATTTCCCCTTCTGCAATCGGAGTTGAGCCTTTGAAGGTAGTGCAACTGCTGCCCGCCTTGAATTCGGGCGGGGTTGAGCGCGGCACCGTGGATTTTGCCCGCGCGCTGGTAACCGCCGGACACGAATCCATCGTCATTTCCAGCGGCGGCCGTATGGTCGAACAGCTGCAGCGCGAAGGCACGCGGCATATTGCCATGCCGATCCACAAAAAATCCTTGTCCAGCCTGTTGCAGGTGCGCCCGCTGCGCAAACTGCTCGCGGAGCTGGATGCGGACATACTGCACGTGCGTTCACGCGTGCCCGCCTGGCTGACTTACCTGGCCTGGAAAAAGATGCCCGCAGCCAGCCGCCCTAGACTGGTCAGTACCGCGCACGGCCTCTATTCGATCAACCGCTACAGCGCCATCATGGCAAAGACCGAACAGGTCATCGCCATCTCCGAATGCGTGCGCGATTACCTGCTGCAAAATTACCCGCAGGATCTGCGCAGACCACCACAAATTGTCTACCGGGGCGTGGACACGCAGGAGTTTTATCCCGATCTGCCATTGCCGGCGGACTGGCTCGACAAAACCTGCACGGAATTCCCGCAGCTGCGCGGCAAGCGCTGGCTGCTGCTGCCCGGGCGCCTGACCCGCTGGAAAGGCCAGGAGGATTTCATCGACCTGATGGCGCGCCTGGCACAAGAATACGCGGACATTCACGGCGTTATCCTTGGCGGCAGCGAACCGAACAAGGCGCACTACGAAGAGGAACTGAAACAGCGGGTACGCGATCGCGGCATTGAGGATCGGGTGAGTTTTGTCGGCCACCGTGCGGATATCCGCTACTGGTACAAGCAGTCGGCCATGGTCTTCAATCTGTCCCAGCGCCCGGAGCCGTTCGGCCGCACCGTGATCGAAGCCGCGGCGATCGGGACGCCCCTGGTCGGTTACGATATCGGCGGTCCGGCGGAATCCCTGCGCGCCTGCTTCCCGCAGGGACTGGTGGACAAATCCGACCCGCAGGCACTCTACCAAACGGTGCGCAAACTGCTCGATGGCCCCGCGGCAAGATCCCGCCTGACAGAGGAATTCACCCTGGAAAAACAGGCGCGACACACCATCGAAATTTACCAGTCACTGCTGGCGGAAAGCGCAGCAAACGGCAGCGGGGAGCATGCGCGTGATTGACCTGAGTCACAGCGAGCCCTTCGCCAGCGGCGGCAACCGCTTCTGCTACCGCCACCCGGAAAACCCGCAACTCTGCGTCAAGGTGATGCGTCCGGGGCGCACCGCGGAACTGATCGGTCGCGCGCCCTGGTACAAACAGTGGCGCGGTGAAGAATATTTCGACGACAACCTGCGTGAGCTGGAAGGTTACTCACAGCGCTCACTGCAGCGCGACGACGCAGGCCTGTGGCGGCACCTGCCGCGCTGGTATGGAATACAGGAGACGAGCCTCGGGCCGGGTGCGGTCACCGATATGATCCTGGATGCGTCCGGCGCACCGGCCCCCACCCTGCGCCAGTACCTGAACAAGCACGGCCTCGATGCAGAGGTGCGCGCGGCACTGCAGCGTTTTGCCGACTGGCTGCTGCAATACAAGGTGCTGACCAAAAACCTGATTGCACACAATCTGGTGCTGCGCGAGGAACGCGGCCAGCTGGAACTCTACCTGATCGACGGCCTCGGCAGCGCCGCCTTCCTGCCGCTACCGGAAATTTCCGACTTCTTTGCCGAGCGCTATATCCAGCGGCGCATCGAGCGTATGTGGCTGCGTGTGGACTGGGAGATTTCCGACAAGAAAGTGCCGTGGCGCAAATTCGAGGCGCGCGGACTGAAGCGACAACGTTGATTTTGTTTGCGCGATACAAAAGTGGCAGCCAGCGACCGTCCCGAGTCAGGTAACCGGCAGGCCACACCGATGCAGCAGCGCCCGCGCACAGATCAGGTACTGGTTGAGCGGCTCGCGGGACAGCTCGAAGGGTGCGGCCACGTCGTCCACGCGGTCGGTGACCAGCCCCTGATCCACCAGCCGCTGTACCGCGGCGCGCACCTTGTTTGCCCGCCCCTTGCTCGAAGTGCGAATAATCCCTACCCGCGCCCGGCTCTGCAGCGATTCGAACACCATCGAAATGCTGTCCTCGGTGACCCATATCTGCTCCGCGGCGGCCATCTGTTCCTGCACCCAGCCCGGCGGGCAATCCTGCCAGTCGACCACCTGCGCAGCGGCCGCAGAAAACCGCGCGACGGTACCCGCCGGTGTGCGCCGGCTGTCCGACAGGTGCCAATCCAGCGGCGCCTCCAGCAGGCGCTCGACCTGCTGCTGAATGGATGTCGCGTCCCAATCGAAGTGCTTGCTGGGCCCGCCCAACAGGATCAGGCCGCGCCCCCGCTGCATCGCGTCCTGCGGCAGCGGCTCGGTGAGTGCACCCTGGCTCAAAATAACGTTCTGCAGCGGTGGCGGGCGGTCGTGCTCGGGCACTATGGCAAAATCAAACCAGCGGAACGGCAGCAGCGGCAGGTTGATGGCCACCGCGCGGCCGCCGTAGCGTCGGCGCGCCGCCAGCATCGGCAGGCGGCTGCGGCGGCCGGTACCGATCAGGAAGTCCGGCCGCGGCATGTCGCGCAATACTGCTGGCTCAGCGAACCACAACCGGGATGCAGTAATCGAGGCGGGAATATCGAAGCTCTCCACGGTTCCGGCAAAGCTGCCGCGCAGACCTTGCAGCAGCGCTGCACTCTGTTTCTCGTGGGCTCGATTTCCGTCGAGGAAACGCCAGACCGTCAAATGCAAGGGAAATAGCCTCAAACTATTGGCAAGGGCGGGAAGCATAGCCCAGCTTCGCCCCGCTGTTGAAGGCCCGGGGCGGCGCAGTATAATCCCCGGCCCCGCGAAAATGCCGCGCAGGCTCGCGGCACCGGCCCTGCAACACCAATCTCCCGCTGCCTATGAACGGTCCCCATTCCAGAATCTTTGCGAATATCGGGTACAATTCCGGCGGCTATGGCTATGGGCCGCGCCCATCGCCCTTATCCCTATCGACTGAAATTGAGACACGCGAATGAATGTAAGTGTATTTGGCACCGGCTACGTCGGCCTGGTTCAAGCTGCGGTACTGGCCGAGGCCGGCCACAAAGTGTTTTGTATCGATATCGATAAGGACAAGATCGAGGCGCTGAAGCAGGGCCAGGTACCGATTTACGAGCCGGGCCTGGAACCGCTGGTCGAGCGCAACCTCGCCACCGAGAACCTGCAGTTCACCACCGACGCCAAGACTGGTGTCGACCACGGTGAGATTATCTTTATCGCCGTGGGTACGCCGCCGGACGAGGACGGCTCCGCAGATCTGCGCCATGTGCTGACGGTTGCCAGAACCATCGCCGAGCATATGAGCGAGCCCAAGATCGTCGTCAATAAGTCGACCGTGCCCGTCGGCACCGCCGACAAGGTGCACGAGGCGATCGAGACCGAGCTGGGCAAGCGCGGCGCCAGGGACCTGACCTTCAACGTAGTCTCCAACCCGGAGTTCCTGAAGGAGGGCTCCGCCGTCGCCGACTGCATGCGCCCGGATCGCATTATCATCGGTACCGACAGCCAGGATGCGGAAGAAGCCCTGCGCCAGCTGTACGCACCGTTTAACCGCAACCACGAAAAGATCATGGCGATGGACGTGCGCAGCGCCGAGCTGGCCAAGTACGCGGCCAACTGCATGCTGGCGACCAAGATCAGCTTTATGAACGAGATGGCGGAAATCGCCGATCTTGTCGGCGCAGATATCGAACAGGTGCGCCAGGGCATCGGCTCCGATCCGCGCATCGGCTACCAGTTCATTTACGCCGGTATCGGCTACGGCGGTTCCTGCTTCCCGAAGGACGTCAAGGCACTGATCACCACCGCCGGCAAGCTGGGTATCGCCCCGGGCATCCTGACCTCGGTGGAAGAGCGCAACCAGCGGCAGAAGCACTACCTGCTCGACAAGATCACGGCGCACTTCGGCGAAGACCTGACCGGCAAGACCTTCGCGCTGTGGGGGCTCGCCTTCAAGCCCAATACCGACGATATGCGCGAAGCGCCGAGCCGTGTGCTGATGGAGCAATTGTGGGCGCGCGGGGCCAAGGTGCAGGCGTTCGACCCGCAGGCGATGGAGGAGTGCCAGCGCATTTACGGCGTGCGCGACGACCTGCAGCTGTGCGGCACCAAGGAGAGCGCCCTGGCCGGCGCCGACGCACTGATCATCGCCACCGAGTGGCAACAGTTCAAGGCGATCGACGTCGAGGCGGTGACCGGCGGCCTGAAGGCGCCGGTTATCTTCGACGGCCGCAACCTGTACGAGCCGAAGCAGCTGGCCCGCGCCGGCATCGACTACTACTGTGTCGGCCGCCCGCACGCGTAAGCCGGGCAGCAGCATAAAAAAGGGGCGCCGCTGGCGCCCCTTTTTTTATCGCGGAGTTCGCCTACCCAGCTGGTGGCCGGGCGAAATCCGCCCGCAGTATCTGGGTGGCCACACCGGCGCAGACCAGGCCAAAGACATAGCCGCCGCTGGCAAAAAACAGATACGATTCAAAACAGTTGATCACCAGCCAGTAGAGCATAAAGCAGAGGAAAAACAGCAGCAGATCCCCCGGCAATTCGCCCCGTCGCCACGTCTTTACACTGCCTACCAATAGCCAGCCGATCAACGCCAGCAGCAGCAGGCTGCCGAGCAGGCCGTTATTCACCTGCAGGTCCAGGTAACTGTTGTGCAGGTGCCCGAAGAGGTCCTTCAGATGCTGGGGCATGGTCTGCGATTGCTCAATCACCAGGCTGCGCCCCTTGCCGCCCCAGCCGAGCAGTGGGCGCTCCTGGATCCAGCCGAGCGACTCCACCCAGGTGCGCACGCGGATACCCGTACTGGTGAAAGGTGTGCCCTCAATATCCCCGGCCATCACCGCATCGATGGTGTCGCTTTCATAGTCGAGCCGCTCGACCACGATACCGCCAAACTTGGTCCCGAGCGCGACCAGCGCGGCGACCGCCAGGACACTGGCCGCCACCAGGCGGGGCCAGCTCTGCGCCCCGAAGCGGACAAAGGCGGTGCGCAGACCGGCGATGCCGAGAAACAGCACCGCCAGGCTGAGCCCCAGCCAAACCGCGCGGGTCTGGGAATACAGCACCGCCAACGCGCAGATGACCACCGCCGCCAGCCACAACAGTCCGACTAACGAAAAGGGTTTCACCGCGCGAAACAGCCGCGGTGCCAGCACGGCGAGGCCGAGCAGCGCCGTGCCGAACAACATCGCCGAGTGCTGGGCATTGTGCAGACCGAAATCGATCCGCTGACCGGCGGCGCCGGCCGCCCACTCGGCGAAGCCTTCGCCGACCACCCAGGGCGTCAGCAGCAGCGCCGTCAATGCCACCGTCCATAGCAGCAGCGTGTTGCGCACACTGCCGCCGAGCCAGCAGGCAATCGCCGCGAACGCGAACCAGTTGCCGAAGCGGTGCAGCTTCGGCGAGGACTCAGCCCACTCCGGATGCTGCAGCTTTATCGCGGCCCAGGACAGGATCTGAATCAGGATCGAGGCGGCGAACAGCCAGGCCACCGGCGAGCGGAGCAGCTGGCGACCGTGGCGAAACACGGCCCAGCCGGTGATCAGCACCAGCAGTATCTTCAGCGGACCGGCCTGGTCCTCGGCGAGAGGCCAGACCAAAGCGCCGAGCAGAATGACCAGGCAACCGAACAGCTGCAGAGAGGGGGAGACATCCAGCAAGCGGTTCCGCTGCCAGACTGGGCGCTCCGCATGGAGCAGCCTTCCCGAAATACCACCTAGAGAAAACAAATCCCGCTCCCGTAATTCGAAGTCGCTGACAAGCCGGACAGATTGCCGGCCGCACGATATCCCGCCGCGCAGTTTTTACCTTTATGCACCGGCGGGCTCAGCCCGTTGATATTCTTTATTCCTCCCTGACGTCCGGCACCGCCACGGCCAGCTGCAAACCCGGAGGCTCCTGCTGCGCTATGCATGGCGGTGGCAAACTAAAAAGCCATCCCGCGACTGCCGTATCGCCGGCAGTCGCAGGATGGCTATTCTACGAGAAGTTGATCGGCGGCTCTAGCGACGGCCGGGACGGTGCGAGCACTCGCACACCCCCGGGGCAAAGCTGAGGCCCGGACGCTGGTGGCTAGACAGCCGCCAGGCGGCCCGCCTCACCCAGGCCGGAATCAGAGACATCGCTCAACCAGCCCAGGTGGGCCTGGCTGCGGCCCTGCACGACATCGAAGTACAGGCCCTGCAGGCGCTTGGTGATGGGACCGCGGCGGCCGGCACCGATGGTGCGGCCATCGAGCATGCGGATTGGCAACACTTCTGCCGCGGTACCGGTAAAGAAGGCCTCGTCGGCGATATAGACCTCATCGCGGGTGATGCGCTTCTCCACCACCTGGTAGCCGCACTCCCGCGCCAGCTCGATCACGGTGTTGCGGGTGATACCGTCCAGGCAGGACGTCAGTTCCGGCGTGTAGAGGACGCCGTCGCTGACGATAAAGATGTTCTCGCCACTGCCCTCGGCCACATAGCCCTCCGGATCCAGCAGCAGCGCCTCTTCGCAGCCGTTGCGGATCGCCTCCTGCAGCGCCAGCATCGAGTTGATGTAGTTGCCGTTGGCCTTGGCCTTGCACATGCTGATGTTGACGTGGTGACGGGTATACGACGAGGTATTCACCTTGATGCCCAGCTCGCGCGCCTCCGGCGACATGTAGCTCGGCCACTCCCAGGCGGCGACGATTACGTGGGCTTGCAGCGCATCGGCGCGCAAGCCCATGCCCTCTGAGCCGTAAAACACCATCGGCCGCAGATAGGCCTCGTGCAGGTTGTTCTCGCGCACCACCAGCTTCTGCGCCTCATTGAGCTGCTCGGCGTCATAGGGCATGGACATGTTCATGATTTTGGCGGAGCGGAACAGCCGCCGGGTGTGGTCTTGCAGCCGGAAGATGCTGGTGCCGCTCTCTGTCTCGTAGGCACGCACCCCCTCGAAGACACCCATGCCGTAGTGCAGGGTGTGCGTCAGCACGTGAATGCGCGCATCGCGCCAGGGAACCAGCTCGCCGTCAAACCAGATAACGCCGTCGCGGTCGGCAAAAGACATGGAAAACTCCTACAGATCCTGAAAAACAGTTTAAATCGGGCAGCGCCCATGCGCCGGCGTCAGCCGAGCAATTGCTGCCAGTTTGTTAGAACGGTCTTTCTTTCCGCTGTGAATTGGTCACCGTTAACAACTCCCGGCAATTGTTGTAATGCCAGGCGATGACCTTCAGATCGGTAGGCTTTGTAGGCGTCGATCAGATGCTCGGCTTGGTAGGCCGGCATCAGGCCTGCGTCTGTGAGACTTTCGAGAATGCGAATATTGTCGGTGTAACGCACGATCGAAGGCGCTTTTTGCGCCCAGGCCAGTGCTGCATATTGAACCATAAATTCAATATCGACAATACCGCCCGGCCCGTGCTTCAGGTCGAAGTTTTTATCATTGCTCTTATCCAGGTGCGCGCGCATTTTATCGCGCATCGCGACCACTTCCTCGCGCAATTTTTTCTCGTCGCGCGCCTCGCAAAGCAATTGCAGGCGCAACTGTTCGAAGTCTGCGCAGAGCCGCGCACTGCCGGCCACCGGCCGCGCGCGCACCAGCGCCTGGTGCTCCCAGGTCCAGGCGCTCTCGCGCTGGTACTTCTCGAATGCCGACGTGGATGTCACCAGCAGACCCGAGTTGCCGGACGGGCGCAGCCGCGTATCCACTTCGTACAGCGGGCCACTCAGGGTGCGGGTCTGCAGGATGTGGATCAGCCGCTGCGCCAGACGGGTATAGAAGCGGAGGTTGTCGATGCTGGTGGCGCCGTCGGTGTTCTGCTGCGGATCGGCGTCGTGCACGAAGACGATATCCAGGTCCGAACCGTGTCCCAGCTCCAGGCCGCCGAGCTTGCCGTAGGCGATGATGGCAAACCGCATATCCTCCGCGGAGGCGCCCGCCGGCAGTCCGTATTTTTCCACCACCTGCACCCAGGCCAGCTGCAGCGACTGCTGCAATATCGCCTCCGCCAGCCAGGTCAGGGCATCGCTGACCTTCATCAGCGGCAGCACACCGCTGACCTCCTGCGCGGCCGTGCGCAGACTCTGGCTCTGCTTGAAGTGGCGCAGCGCTTCCATCTGCGCCTCCAGGTCATCCGGATCGACGCGCAACATCTCGCGACGCAACTCGTCGGCGATGTCCGCCGCGGAGGATGGCGCCAGCAGGCGGCGGGAGTCCAGCAGCTCGTCCAGCAGAATCGGATGGCGCGCCAGCTGCTCGGCAATCCAGGGGCTGGCACTGCACAGGCGCAACAGCTGACTGAGCACCGGCGGGTTCTCGTTGATCAGCACCAGGTAGGCGCTGCGGCGCAGCACCGAACGCACCAGTGGCAGCACCCGCGTCAGCGCCAGCAGCGGCTCCCGCTCGAGACTCGCGGCGGCCAGCAGCAGCGGCATTGTCTGATCCAGGCGTTCGCGCGCCGCGGTGGGCAGCGCGGCGACCATCGGTGCTGCGCGCAGATCCGCCAGCAGGTCCAGCGCTTCCCGGGCCGGTGCATAGCCGGCCTGTTCCAGCGTGTGCAGGTTAGTCTCGGCACTGGCGTCATCGGCGCTGCTGAGCCAGAGCCCCTGCCACTCTTCCGCCGCGCTGGGTTCGGCAATCTCTTCCGGCGGCGCGATGACCGCGTCAAATTCGCTCTCGATGGCCGCGCGCGCCTCGGCCAGCTCTGCGTGCAGCTGCTCCCAGCTGTCGCGACCGAGCGCAAACGCCAGCTTCTGCCGGCGCTCATCCTCCGACGGCAGCGTCTGCGTCTGCTGATCGCGCTCCGCCTGCAGTGCGTGCTCCACGCGGCGCAGCAGCAGATAGGCGGCGGACAACTGCGCGGCGGCGCCTGCCTGCAGGTGGCCGTCCTGCTCCAGCAGCGGCAACAGCTTCAATAGGTTACGCTCGCGCAGCGCCGGCTCGCGGCCGCCGCGGATCAGCTGAAACGCTTGGGCGATAAATTCCACCTCGCGGATACCGCCGCGCCCGAGCTTGATATTGTCGCTGAGGCCGCGGGCGCGCACCTGGCGCTGGATCAGCGCCTTCATCTCGCGCAGCGCGTCGATGGCGCTGAAGTCAATATAGCGGCGATAGGTGAACGGGCGCAGCAGTTCCATCAACTCGTCGGCGACAGCCCCGTCACCGGCCACCGGCCGCGCCTTGACCATCGCAAAGCGCTCCCACTCGCGCCCTTGGGTCTGGTAGTAATCCTCCAGCGCGGCGAAATGGCTGACCAATGGCCCGCTGTCCCCGTAAGGGCGCAGACGCATATCGACACGGAACACGAAGCCCTCGGCGGTCATCGCATCCAGGGATTTGATCAGGCGCTGACCGAGGCGCTGGAAAAACTTCTGGTTCTCGATGCTCTGGTCGCCGTCGGTCTCACCGGGCTCCGGGTAGGCAAAAATCAGGTCGATATCCGATGACAGATTCAGCTCCCGGGCACCCAGCTTGCCCATGCCCAAAACCACCAGCGACTGGGCATTGCCGTCGCCGTCGCGCGGTTCGCCGTAACGCGCCACCAGCTGGCGGTGATGCCAGTCCAATGCGACCTGTATACACAGCTCGGCCAGTTCGGTGAGGCGCAGGCAGACCCGCGGGATATCCCACTGACCGGCGAAGTCGCGCCAGATAACCTCGGCGGTAGCGCGGTTGCGCACTTGACGCAAGCGGCGGTCCAGCGCCTGTTCATCGCCGATTGAATCGACCGCGATAGTCTCGAGCCCCAGGTCCGCACTCTGCAGCAGATCCATCAACAGCTGCGGCTGGCGGCAACACTGCTGGTAGAGGAAGTCGGAGCCGACGAAGCTGCGCGCCACTGCCAGCTGTAAGGATTCATCCTTTAACAGCACTTCTGTTTTTGCAGCGAGTTCCTCATCCGCGGCGTCGCGCCAGTGGCTCCACTGGTCTTCGAGCTGTGAAAGAAATTCTGCTGGGCAGCTTTTGAATAGAGGCATTTTCGACTTCCTATCGCGGCCACCGGCCGCTCCTACAGGGGCAAAGAATAGCGAAGCTCACTGCGAAGGCCCTGATGCCGGGGTTTCCTATTGGTCCCCGGACGCCCTAGAAGGCTATATCCGGCGGCGGTGCCACTCGCAGCACCTCGGCCACGGTAGTGATACCGGCGGCCACTTTCCTGGCTCCGGACAGGCGCAGGCTGTTCATACCCTCGCGCATCGCCTGACGGCGCAGCTGCTGCAGGTCGCAATCGGCGGTGATCTGGGCCTGGATCGTTTCGGTGAACGGCAGTATCTCGTAAATGCCCTGGCGGCCGCGATAACCCGTATTGCGGCATTCCAGACAGCCCTCCGGGCGATAGACGGTCTCCGGCATCGGCGCCTTCCACGGGCGCACCAGCGCCTGCCAGTCCTCCTCACTGACCTTGTCCTTGCACTTGCACGCCGGACACAGGGTGCGCACCAGGCGCTGGGCCATCACCCCCAGCACCGTGGATTTCAGCAGATAGTGGGGCAGCCCCAGGTCCAGCAGGCGGGTCACCGCCGTCGGCGCATCGTTGGTATGCAGGGTGGAGATCACCAGATGGCCGGTCAGCGCGGCCTGCACCGCCATCTGCGCCGTTTCCAGATCGCGGATCTCGCCCACCATGATGATGTCCGGGTCCTGGCGCATCAGGGTGCGGATGCCGGCGGCGAAATCGAGGCCGATGGCGTGGTGCACCTGGGTCTGGTTGAAGCTCTCCTCCACCATCTCGATCGGATCCTCGATGGTAGACACGTTGACTTCGCTGGTGGCCAGCTGCTTGAGGCCGGTATACAGGGTGGTCGTCTTGCCCGAGCCGGTGGGCCCGGTGACCAGCACTATGCCGTTCGGGCGCGACAGCATCGTCTGCCAGCGGGCCAGGTCATCGCCACCGAGGCCAAGGTCGCTGTAGGAGCGCGCCAGCACTTCCGGATCGAAGATGCGCATGACCAGCTTCTCGCCGAAGGCGGTCGGCAGCGTCGACAGGCGCAGCTCCACCTCACTGCCATCCGGGCGCTTGGTCTTGATGCGGCCATCCTGGGGTTTGCGCTTCTCCGCCACATTCATACGACCGAGAATTTTCAGGCGGCTGGTGACCGCGGCGTTGACCTGGTCCGGCAGCTCGTGGATCGGGTGCAGCACGCCGTCGATACGGAAGCGGATGCGCCCGACGTTGCGGCGGGGCTCAATATGGATATCGCTGGCGCGCTGATCGAAGGCGTGCTGCAGCAGCCAGTCGACAATATTGACGATGTGCTGATCGTCCGCATCCGGATCCTTGAGCTTGCCCAGCTCCAGCAGCTGCTCGAAGTTGCCGGCGGCGGAGCTGCCCTTCAGGCCGCTGGCGCCGGAGATGGAACTGGCGAGGGAATAGAACTCGACACAGTAGCGCCGTATCTCCGCCGGATCCGCCACCACCCGCTGCACGGTGCGGCCGCTGGTGTGCTCCAGCTGCTCCTCCCAGCCGCTGGTATAGGGCTGGGCCGTGGCCACCAGCAGCATCTCCTTGTTCGCCTCCACACACAGAATCTGGTGGCGCTTGGCGAACTGGAAACTCATAACCTCGGTCACCGCGGCCACATTCACCTTGAGCGGATCGATATGGTAGATGCCGTGGGAGGAGGTATCCGCCAGCCACTGGGTCAGGGTGTCGGCATCCAGCGCCTTGCCCGGGCGCTTCAGGTTATCCAGCTCACAGCTGGCGATATAGGTCAGCGGGTGCATCTGCGCCTGCTCGGCGGTGCGCGGGGTGCCGATCAGGCGGTTGGCGTCGATGCGGCTGACATAGCCCTGCGCGACCAGATCCTCCAGTATCCCGGGTAAATCCAGCATTCTGTCTGCCACTTTGCTCACTGCCATCGGCGAAGCCCCATCATCTATTCTTTTGGTGTCGACGGCGCATTGTAGCTCTATCGGCGCGCGGCGACAGCGCACTCTACCCGCCCGATTACCGAATTTATCGTGACTTGGGGTACCATGCCGGCCACTTCGCACCCAGAGTAACGGAGCTAACCATGCCCCTGACCAATATCGCCAACCTGTTTGGCCGCTCGCCGATCAAACCGATCGAGAAGCATATGGCTACGGCTCACGAGGCCTCCGCCGATCTGATTCCCTTCTTCGAAGCCCTGATGGGGGGTGATCTCGCAGAGGCGGAAAAGATTCAGCTGCGCATCTCCGCCAGCGAGAACCGCGCCGACGACATCAAAAAGGACCTGCGCCTGCACCTGCCGGACAGCCTGTTCATGCCGGTGTCCCGCACCGATTTGCTGCAACTGCTGCACGCCCAGGACGAAGTGGCCAATACCGCCCAGGATATCGCCGGCCTGGCGATCGGCCGCAAGATGCAGATTCCGCAGACCCTGCAGCCGATGATGAAGACCTTTGTCGACAGCGCCGTGGCCGCCTCCGAGCAAGCCCTGCGTGCGATCAACGAACTGGACGAGCTGCTGGAGAGCGGCTTCGCCGGTCGCGAGGTGGATATCACCAAGCGCATGACCGAGGAGCTGGACGACCTGGAACGCAAGTCTGACAAGCTGGAGGTCGAGATACGCGCGGCACTGTTCGCAATAGAGAAAGACCTGCCGCCGGTGGACGTGATGTTCCTCTACCGGATTATTGAGTGGGTCGGCGACCTGGCCGACCGTGCCCACAGCGTGGGCAACCGCTTACAGCTGTTGCTGGCACGCTAAGGGGGTGCACCGTGGAAATTCTCAGTCAATACGGCACTATCCTGCTGATTCTGGCCTGCGCGTTCGGCTTCTTTATGGCTTGGGGCGTGGGCGCCAACGATGTCGCCAATGCCATGGGCACCTCGGTGGGCTCGCGCGCACTGACCATCAAGCAGGCGATTATTATCGCCATGATCTTCGAGTTCGCCGGTGCCTACCTGGCCGGCGGTGAAGTGACGGCGACGATCCGCAAGGGCATCATCGATTCGGAACTGTTCGTCGATCAGCCACAACTGCTGGTGTACGGCATGCTGTCAGCGCTGCTGGCCGCGGGTACCTGGCTGATGATCGCCAGTATCCTCGGCTGGCCGGTCTCCACCACTCACTCCATCGTCGGCGCCATCGTCGGCTTCTCCGCCGTGGGCATTTCCGTCGACGCGGTATCCTGGGGCAAGGTTGGCAGCATCGTCGCCAGCTGGGTGGTATCCCCGGTGCTCGCCGGCACCATCTCGTTTCTGCTGTTCCGCAGCGTACAGCGGCTGATCCTGAATACTGAAGACCCATTCACCAACGCCAAGCGCTACATCCCCTTCTATATGTTTGCGGTGGGCTGGATGATCGCCATGGTCACCCTGACCAAGGGCCTCAAGCACGTACTGAAAGACGCCGACATCAAGCTGAACTTCCTGCAGGACGCGGGCATCGCCGCGCTGGCGGGCCTGGTGGTGATGGCTGTCGGCATGGTGATGCTGAAACGCATCAAGCGCGACCCGGCACGCGAGAAGGACAACCGCTTTGCCAATGTGGAGCGGGTCTTTGCGATCCTGATGATCTTCACCGCCTGCGCCATGGCCTTCGCCCACGGCTCCAACGATGTGGCCAACGCGGTCGGCCCGCTGGCAGCGGTGGTCAATACCATCCAGAGCGGCGCCGTAGTCGCCAAAGCCACCATGCCATCGTGGATTCTGTTGCTCGGGGGCGCGGGTATCGTCGTCGGTCTCGCCACCTACGGCTTCAAGGTGATGGCCACCATCGGCAGAAAGATTACCGAGCTGACCCCGAGCCGCGGCTTCGCCGCCGAACTGGGCGCCGCCGCTACCGTGGTACTGGCGTCGGGTACCGGCCTGCCGATTTCCACCACCCACACCCTGGTGGGCGCCGTGCTGGGCGTGGGTCTGGCACGCGGCATCGGCGCGCTGAACATGCGCATGATCACCACAATCGCGGCGTCCTGGGTCGTCACCCTGCCCGCCGGCGCCGGCCTGGCGATTGTGTTCTTCTTTTTCTTCAAGGGCGTTTTTGGTTAAGAGTCGGCTAGCCGCCGGGCGACCGCTCTGATAAAAAGGGGAAGCGCTGAGCGCTTCCCCTTTTTTATTGCCCGACCAATGCCTCCGGAGAAAAGGATTTTCCATGCAATTGCCGATCTATCAGGCCGACGCCTTCACCTCTTCCCTGTTTGGCGGCAATCCCGCCGCCCTGATACCGCTGCAGCAATGGCTGGCGGACGACCTGCTGCAATCCATCGCCGCGGAGAACAACCTCGCCGAGACCGCCTTTACCGTGCCGGCCGTGGACGGTTTCGAGCTGCGCTGGTTTACGCCGACGGCGGAGGTGCCGCTGTGCGGCCACGCCACCCTCGCCAGTGCCCACCTGCTGTGGACGGAACTGGGTTACCAGTCCGAGCTGCTCCGTTTCTTTACCAAGAGTGGCGAGCTACGCGTGCGCCGCACCGGCGAATTGATCCAGATGGACTTCCCGGCGCAAGCGCCGGCGGAGATCCCGCTGGGGCCGGAATATCGCGCCGCGTTGGGCGTGGAGCCACTGCGCGCGCTGGCCTGCGCCGGCAACCGCGACATGATGCTGCTGGAGTTCAGCGACGCCGCGCAGGTGGCCGCACTGCAACCGGATATGCGCGCTGTTGCCGCGCTGCCGTACCGGGGCGTCATCTGCACCGCCGCCGGCGATGGATTCGACTGCGATTTCGTCAGTCGCTTTTTCGCGCCGGCCATCGGTATCGACGAGGACCCGGTGACCGGCTCGGCGCACACGCTGCTGACACCATTCTGGGCGGAAAAACTCGACAAGCCGGACCTGAGCGCGCGGCAGATTTCCCCGCGCGGTGGCGAGCTGGAGTGCGAATTGGTCGGTGAACGGGTACTGATGCGCGGCCGCGCGGTGACCTACCTGCGCGGCCAGATCTCGCTGTAGCCATCACCAGTAGTGGTAGTGGAGCCGCTCGTTTTTGCGCGGTCCGTGAATCTGCCAGATCAGTTCGATCTCGTTAGCGTGCAGCAGCAGTTCGGCGGTGTATTCGTCGGCGCCGCAGAGATGCGGCGCAACCTGGCGAAAGCCGTGCGCCGTCACCGGCTGTAGCTCGAACAGCAACACCGGCTCCGCACGGCGCAGATGTTCGAGCCGCACAGAATCCGGCAACAGTGTCCAGCGGTAGCGATTGCGCATGTCCATCTCGCGCCCGTCGCTATGAGTAAAATGCGCGGACTCGAGGAACAGCAGCTGCTGCCCGTTGTCCGCCAACTCGACAGTACCGCGCGCGTGGCCGCGCCAATCGGTGGTGGAGCCGGGGCCGTTGCTGGCGGTGAAACTGAACGCCGTAACCCTGGCCAGCCGGCACCACAGCTGGGTCAGCGCTTTCGCATGATTATCTGTCACTGAACAACCATTGTATCAATGCCGTTACTGATATTTGTCACCATTCTCTGGGCCTTTTCCTTCAGCCTGATCGGAGTCTATCTGGCCGGCCAGGTGGACAGCTATTTTTCCGTGCTGACCCGGGTGCTGCTCGCCGCGCTGGTATTTCTGCCGCTGCTGCAATGGCGCCGCAGCAGCCTACGCACTGCCCTGACACTGATGGCGATCGGCGCGGTGCAGCTGGGCCTGATGTATCTGTTTTACTACCATTCGTTCCTGCTGCTCAGCGTGCCGGAAGTACTGCTGTTCACCATTTTCACCCCGGTGTATATCTCCCTGCTCTACGACCTGCTGGCCGGGCGTTTCTCGCCCTGGAATCTGTTTATCGCCGCACTGGCAGTAGTCGGCGCGGCGATCATCCGCTGGGACGACCTGGATGGCAGCTACTGGGCCGGCTTCGCCGTTGTACAGGGCGCCAACCTCTGCTTCGCGATCGGCCAGGTCGCCTACAAACAGTTTATGACCCGGGAGCAGGCGCTGCCGGCGCGCCAGACCTTCGGCTGGTTTTTTCTAGGCGCCGCGCTGGTGGCCACTGTCGCCTGGCTGCTGCTCGGCGGGCCGCAGTATCCGCAGACGGCGCTGCAATGGGGTGTACTGCTGTGGTTGGGACTGGTGGCGTCGGGCGTCGGCTACTTCCTGTGGAACAAGGGCGCGACCCAGGTATCAGCCGGCACGCTCGCGGCCATGAACAATGCGCTGATTCCCGCCGGGCTGGTGGTGAATCTGTTAATCTGGAATCGCGATGCGAATCTCGCCAGACTCGCCTTAGGTGGGGCCATTATCGCCGCGGCGGTTGTCGCGAACGAGTGGCGCAACAAGCAAAAGGGAAATAACTGATGGCAAGCACCGCCGTACCGAACCTGAAACAACAGCTGCAGCAGCTGGTCGCCAGCCCCAGTGTCAGCGCGACCGATCCCAAGCTGGATATGGGCAACCGCGGCGTCGTGGAACTCCTCGCCGCCTGGCTGGAGACACTCGGATTTGCCGTCGAGCTGATGCCAATCGAAGGGCAGCCGAACAAGGCCAACATGATCGCCACGCTCGCCGGTAGTGGCAGCGGTGACGGCGGCCTGGTGTTGGCAGGGCACACGGACACAGTACCCTTCGACGCGGGACGCTGGCAGTCGGACCCGTTCAAGCTGGAGGAGCGGGACAACCGCTTCTACGGGCTCGGCACCACCGACATGAAGGGATTCTTTCCCATCGCCATTGAAGCGGCCAAAACGTTCATCGATAAACCACTGCAACAGCCGCTGATCATCCTCGCCACTGCGGACGAGGAATCCTCGATGTCCGGCGCCCGCGCGCTGGTGAAAGCGGGCCGCCCGCACGCGCGCTACGCCGTCATCGGCGAACCTACCGGACTCAAGCCGATCCATATGCACAAGGGGATAATGATGGAGGCTGTGCGCATCACCGGGCAGTCCGGCCACTCATCCAATCCCGCCCTGGGCGCCAATGCACTGGAGGCGATGCACACCGCCATCGGTGAATTGCTGAAGCTGCGTGCGGAATGGCAGCAGCGCTACAACAACCCGGGATTTGCGGTTCCGGTACCGACCCTGAACCTCGGCTGTGTTCACGGCGGCGACAACCCCAACCGCATCTGCGGTTTTGCCGAACTGCAGTTCGATATACGCGTGCTGCCCGGCATGCCGGTCGAGGAACTGCGCAGCGAGCTGGACCGGCGCCTGCAAGCCTGTGTAGAGAATAAAAAAATCCGCCTCGAACATGTACCGCTGATTCTCGGCGTCGACGCTTTCGATCAGGACACCAATTCGGAACTGGTGAAGACTGCGGAAAAACTCACCGGCCACAGTGCCGAGTCCGTCGCCTTCACCACCGAGGCTCCCTTTTACAAGAACATGGGCATGGACACCGTCGTGCTCGGCCCCGGTGATATCGATCAGGCGCACCAGCCGGATGAATATCTAGGCCTGGAACGGATCGATCCGATGGTGGACGTGCTGCGGGGACTGATCGCGAAGTTCTGCGGCTAACGCGTCTCTCGCAAACACACTGCGAACGCATACCGCAGTGATTGTGCCACGGGCGCCTGCGATTTACGGCACGGAATTGCGGTATATTCGTCGGCGCACAAAAGTTATGGAATGTAAGTAAGTGAGCGACAACAACGCCTCCCTGAACTGGTTTCGCCACGCCGCGCCGTATATCAACGACCTGCGCGGCCGCACGCTGGTGATCGGCATTCCCGGCGATGCGCTGGAGCACGCCAATTTTCGCAACCTGGTGCACGACCTGGCGCTACTGGCGAGCCTCGGTGTGCGCCTGGTGGTGGTCCACGGTGCGCGCGCGCAGGTGAATCGCGCCCTGGCCGAGCGCGGCATCGACAACCAGTTTCACGGCAACACCCGCGTGACCGACCGGGAGACGCTCGAAGTGATCAAGTCCGCGGTGGGCAAGTTGCGGTTCGATATCGAGGCGGCATTTTCCCAGGGGCTGCCGGATTCGCCGATGGCACGCTCCGCGCTGAAAGTGATATCCGGCAACTTCGTCACCGCGCGGCCCATCGGCGTGATCGATGGCATGGACCTGCGCTGGACCGGCACCGTGCGGCGCATGGAAGTGGCCACCATCGAACACGCGCTGGGTCAGGGCGCACTGGTTTTGCTGTCGCCACTCGGCACCTCGCTCACCGGTGAGCTGTTCAACCTGAACTACCTCGACCTGGCCGCAGAAGCGGCCCGCGCGCTGCAGGCGGAAAAACTGGTGCTGTTTCGCGAGGCACCACAGCTGCTGGTCAACGGTGCAGAAGTGCATGAGCTCAGCATCGTGCAGGCGGAGCAGGTGGCATCGCAGGTACAGAGTGAAGCACTGAGCTGCGCGATCCGCGCCTGTAACGCCGGCACGCCGCGCACCCACCTGCTCAGCTACAGCCAGGACGGCGCACTGGTACAGGAGCTGTTCCGGCGCGAAGGCGCCGGCACCATGATTTACCGCGACAGTTACGAAGTGATCCGCCGCGCGCGCATTACCGATGTTGGCGGCATCCTCGGCCTGATCCGGCCGCTGGAAAAGCAGGGCGTACTGGTGCGCCGCTCGCGCGAGAAACTTGAGGCAGAGATCGAGCATTTCACCCTGGCTGAAGTGGATGGCACACCGGTGGCCTGCGCCGCCCTGTATCCAATCCGGGAGGCGTCCGGTGAGACGGTCGCCGCTGAGATCGCCTGCGTGGCGATCCACCCGGAGTTTCGCGGCGGTGGCCGCGGAGCCAAGCTGCTGCACCACCTCGAGCGCCAGGCCGGGGTACTGGGCATCGATGAACTCTACGTGCTCACCACCCAGACCGAGCACTGGTTTATCGAGCAGGGTTTCAACCAGGTGAGCGTGCGGGACCTGCCTGCCTCGCGGCAGTCGCTGTACAACATCCAGCGCAACTCCCGCGTCTTGCGCAAATGCCTGTCGCCGCAAAATAAGCCTTAGCGTAAGACAAAATTCGAAACGCCCATCCTAGAAACATCCGTAGACTTCGCAGTCTGCGCGATACCATCCCGGCCGCAGCCATTTTTTGCTAAGCTGTCGCTCCCAATTTGTACAGCCGGATGTTTGTCATGCCCGAGTATCGTTCCCGCACATCCACCGCCGGTCGCAATATGGCCGGCGCCCGCGCCCTGTGGCGCGCCACCGGTATGAAGGACGACGATTTTCACAAGCCGATTATCGCCGTGGCCAACTCCTTTACGCAGTTTGTACCCGGCCATGTGCATCTGAAAGACATGGGCCAGCTGGTCGCGCGGGAGATCGAGAGGGCCGGCGGCGTGGCCAAGGAGTTCAACACCATCGCAGTCGATGACGGCATCGCCATGGGCCACGACGGCATGCTGTACAGCCTGCCCAGCCGCGAGATTATCGCCGACTCTGTCGAATACATGGTGAACGCCCACTGTGCCGACGCGCTGGTGTGCATCTCCAATTGCGACAAGATTACCCCGGGGATGCTGATGGCGGCGCTGCGGCTGAATATCCCGGTCATCTTCGTTTCCGGCGGCCCGATGGAGGCCGGCAAGACCAAGCTCGCCGAGCACAAACTGGACCTGGTGGATGCGATGGTGATCGCCGCCACGGATTCCGCCTCGGACGAGATGGTCGAGGAATACGAGCGCTCCGCCTGCCCGACCTGTGGCTCCTGTTCCGGGATGTTCACCGCCAACTCGATGAACTGCCTGACCGAAGCGCTCGGGCTGTCACTGCCCGGCAACGGCACGCTGCTCGCCACCCATGCGGACCGCGAGGAGCTGTTCCTGCGTGCCGGTCGTGAAATCGTCGCGCTGACCAAGCGCTATTACGAACAGGACGATGCACGGGCGCTGCCGCGCTCCATCGCCAATCGCGGTGCCTTTATCAATGCGATGGCCCTGGATATCGCCATGGGCGGATCGACCAACACCATCCTGCATCTGCTCGCCGCCGCGCAGGAGGGTGAAGTCGATTTCAGCCTTGCTGATATAGACCGGCTGTCGCGACAGATACCGCAGCTGTGCAAGGTGGCGCCGAATACACAGAAATACCATATCGAGGATGTCCACCGCGCTGGCGGCGTCATGGCGATCCTCGGTGAACTCGAAGCGGCCGGATTGCTGGACGCATCCCTGCCCACCGTGCACAGCGACTCGCTGGCCGAGGCACTGCAGCGCTGGGATATCCGCCGCACCGATGACGAGTCGGTACACGATTTCTACCGCGCCGGCCCCGCCGGCATCCCGACCCAGACCGCCTTCAGCCAGGAGTGCCGCTGGTCGAGCCTCGACGGCGACCGCCAGAACGGCTGCATCCGCTCGGCTGAACACGCCTATTCCGCCGAGGGCGGCCTGGCCGTGCTGTTCGGCAACCTGGCGCCGAACGGCTGCGTGGTCAAAACCTCCGGCGTGGAGGAGGAGTTATGGCAGTTCGAGGGACCGGCCCATATCGTCGAGAGCCAGGAGGCGGCCGTACAGCACATTCTCGACGGTAAGGTAGTGTCCGGCGAGGCGGTCATAGTGCGCTATGAGGGCCCCAAGGGGGGGCCGGGCATGCAGGAGATGCTCTACCCGACCAGCTACCTGAAATCCAAGGGGCTGGGAAAATCCTGCGCACTGATCACCGACGGCCGTTTCTCCGGTGGCACCTCCGGACTGTCGATCGGCCATGTATCTCCGGAAGCCGCGGCCGGCGGCAATATCGGCCTGGTCGAAAACGGGGACCGCATCCGTATCGATATCCCGGCGCGCAAGATCGAGGTGGATATCAGCGAAGCGGAACTGCAGCGCCGTCGCGACGCGATGGCCGCGAAAGGGAAAGATGCCTGGAAGCCAGTCGAACAACGCCCGCGCAAAGTCAGTAAGGCACTGAAGGCTTATGCGTTGCTGGCCACCAGCGCCGACCGCGGCGCCGTGCGGGAAATCGATTGATTACGGGAAAAGCAACGCAAGAGCGGCCTATGGCCGCTCTTTCACTTCACTACTGCGCAAGTTTATAGGTGATGCGGTTGCGCACGCCGTGGCGCTCCACCGGCACACCATCATCCAGCTGCGGCTGGTACTTGAACCGAGCGGCCGCCGCCTCCGCTGATCGATTGAATATGTCCGTCGGATTCCCAACACCGTCATAGCCCGCCACCGCACGCACATTGCGTACTGCTCCGGTCGCGGTGATGGTGAACTCAACTACCACATATCCCTCCATACCGCGGCGCAATGCCGCCGATGGGTAGCGGGGCGCCGGCTTGAATACCGGCAGTGGATCCCGTGAGATAACGGCAGCATCCACTTGATCGCCTCTGGGAAGCGGTGGATTGAATACCACCGTGGTGTTAACCGGATCGACAACCTTATCGTCCACACGAGTGACCGGCTGCGGCGGTGGATCCTGGGGTTTTGCAGGCGGTTCCGACTTTTCCACCGTCACTGTCAGCTCGGGCAGATGGATCGACTTGATCGGCACATACTCCTCGAGCACAGGCTCAGTGAAATCCGCAGCAATCAGTCGGCTCATGGCCAGAATCAACAACAGCGTAATCCCGCCGGCCAGGGCCAGATGGCGAGCGCCATGCACTAGACGATGGAAGGAAAAAACAACGGGGTTGGAATTCAGCAAAGCAGCTCTATCCATAACACCTCTCCTGATTATTGTTTGGTGTTGAATCGCCAGCCCTCTCATTGGAAGTGGACCGGATTTGGAAAAGCTGATCAGCTACCCTAACTAATTAGTCGAACCATACGAAATTTCAAATAATTCGCAATACCAAGTCTATTTTTTAAACAGCTACAACCACCGGACATAAAAAAAGCCGCACATTGCTGCGCGGCTTTTCGGGTGGAGAGTCTGGCAATCAGATGGCCAGCTGCTCCTCACGCTTCTTCTCGCTCTCGACGAAGGTGATCCACTGTTCGGCGAACTTCTTGGAACGTTCGTCTTTCAGTGCCTTCTTGAGGCTGGCGAGCGCATCGTCGTACTTCTTCAGGTTGGCATTGGCCATCCCCATCACGATGTACAACTGGTCCGGACGCTTGACACCGCCCTTCTTCAGCGCCTTGTTGCCCATCTCAATGGCTTTTTCATTCTTGTCCAGGTCCAGGTAGATACTGGACAGACGGGAATAAATATCGCCTTTGTCAGACAACTGGGCTGCGGCTTCCAGTTCGGGAATCGACTTCTGCAGCTCCTGAGCCATCTGGTACGCCTGCGCTAGGGTTTCCAGATTCTTGGAGGTGCGCTTGATCTTCTTCTCCTTGATACCCTTGTCGATCACCTTGGCACCTTTGTAGGGCATTTCATTGCCCATGAAGAGATAGGCCATGTTCAACAGCTCTTTCTCTTTCTGCAAAGCACCGGCGATGTAGGCTGCTTCCATCATGTGCAGCTGATCTTTTTCGCGCTTCCGCTCACCGTACATACCGGCCAGCTGCTTGTAGTACTCCCCTTTCGGGTAGTGCTTGACCAGCTTCTCGAGAATGTCGGTGACCTTCTTGTAGTCGTTCTTCTCGAAGTACAGGAAACGCTGCAGACCGAACCAGTTTTCCTTCGGCACCTTGCCCTCTTTCTCGTACATCGACACCGCGGTGTTGACGTCCGACAGCGCCTTGGCCTCATCACCTTTCTGATAATAGGCCTGTGCACGCAGAGCGTAGGAGTCGGCAGTAACGCGATCGGACACGGCGAACCACTTGTTCAGATAATTCAGCGCCTGATCGTAGTTTTCGGTCACGAAGTACAGCTGCGCAACAGTCAGCAGAGTACCTACTTCCAGTGCCACCGGCAGGTTTTCAGCACCCTGAGCCAGCACTTTCTTATAGGCTGTGATCGCTTCCTTGTAACGCTCCATGCTGTAGTAAACGAAACCGTAGAAGTAGTACATCTGCGCCACTTCATAACCGTTGTACTTGCTCTTGCCGGCTTCCATCTCCCGCAGCGCGGCCAGCGCCGCAGGCCAGTTACTCGCGTCGGCCGCTTCCTGAACCTTGCCCAGCTTCTTAAACACGTTTTCCCGCATCGCCGGAACTTTACGTGTCTGCTGCTTGCTCGGTGTCTGTTCCTGGGCCTCGGCTTTACCAAAGGAAGCAGAGATACCTGCCGCCTCGAGTACGGTGACACTCACCGCCGGTGCCAATACCAGGGGCAGCGCGACGGACGTGCGCAAGACGAACTTGGACAAACCTTTCGTCATGGTCGTCAACTTCATAGTGCTTCCCCTTTAGTTCTTGGCCATGTTGAAGCTGATCTTGGTTTTTACACCAGGAACTTCGATCGGCTCGCCATCGACCACCCGCGGCTTGTACTTGTACTTCAACGCCGACTTGATAGCGGCACTGTTGAAGATAGTGGTGGGGTTGCCGTCCAGAGTGAAGGCTTCCACCACACGCGGATCGCGTACTGAACCGTTCTTGGTCACGGTGTACTCGACGATCACGTAGCCCTCGATACCACGCTGCAGTGCGCGACGCGGGTACTGCGGCTGTACTTTAACGATAGGCAGGTAATCACCTTCCTGGGCAAAGCCGCCGATACCACCCACCTTCAGGTCTGCATTCGCGCGCGGCGCAGACATGTTGATGGAGTCATCGAGGTTCGGCTCGTCATACTCAGGCTCCGGCATTTCCGGCGGCGGAGTTTCCGGCTCGTCGGGCTTTTCCGGTTTGCTGGTATCGTACTGAGTTTCGATCTTCTGCTCAGGCATCACGACGTCGGCAACCTTGATCTGCTCCTCGTCTTCGGGAGCTTTCATGTTTGCCTCAATCAGCTGATGCATGGTGAAGATCAGGGCGAAGGTAGTGGCTACCGCCAGCACACCTGCCCCAAGTAGTCTTACCGGATTCATAAGCTGTTAACTCTTTTCTGTCGCGACCGAAACTTTCTCGATACCGATTTTCTTAGCCGCTTCCGCGACCAGGGCAATCTTCTCGATACTCGCTTTTTTATCGGGCTGAATTACCAACCACCCTTTCGGGTTCTCAGCGTAGAGGCGCTCCAAGGTGAGTTTCACCTGGCGCTCATCCACTTTTTCTTTGGCAATCCAGATCTCGTTGTTGTCATTGATCGCTACCAGAATAGAGGCGGCTTTGAGTTCAGCGGTCGTCGCTTCCGGCTTGATCACATCGGCACCCGGCTCCTTGATAAAGGTCGCGGTGACGATAAAGAAGATCAGCATGATAAACACCACGTCCAGCATGGGCGTGAGGTCGATCGCTCCTGCTTCTTCTTCGGCCGTATTTTGTCTTTTGCTCATAGCAACTCTCTTAGCGAACTTTTTCGGCGAGGGGCCCTCGAGGAGCACCCCCGGCGAAAATATCTGGCTTGGCTAAACCTTCACAGCAAATAAGCTCGCCTATTCGCCTTATATGGTGCCTTAGTGATCCATCGTCAGATGGTCTTCCAGCAGCTGGGTTTCGCGCTCTGCCTTACGGGTAAGATAGGTGTTGGCGAATACACCAGAGAGGGCCGCAACCATACCTGCCATGGTAGGAATGGTTGCCATGGATACACCACTGGCCATCTGCTTGGCGTCACCACCACCGGTGATCGCGAGAACTTCGAACACGTTGATCATGCCCCAGACCGTACCCAGCAGCCCGAACAGGGGCGCCAGGGCAACACAGGCCTGGATCATGTCCATATTGTCCTGAATCTTCTCGGATACCCGGGAGATCAGTGCATAGCGGATTTGGTGCGCACTCCAGGATTTGCGCTCGGGGCGCTCTTCCCATTGGTCTACGGCACCTTGAACGTCGCTCTTCAACCCTTTATTGAAGTAGAAGACACGTTCAAATATCAGCGTCCACATAAAGAAGGTCAGGCCGGCGATCAGGAACAGTACTGGCCCGCCCGACGCCATAAAGGCGTTGACGGCGGCCCATGCGTCATTTAATGCGTGCATGTTGCCGCCTCCTCTTATTTACGCTCGGCGTTTTCCGCCACGATACCAGCACTCTGCTCTTCGAGGATGTGCAGGATACGCTTGGCGCGGCCGTTCACGATGGTGTGCATCAGTACAGTCGGGATAGCGACACACAGACCCAGAACGGTGGTTACCAGTGCGGAGGAAATACCGCCAGCCATGGCTTTCGGATCGCCGGCACCGAAGATGGTGATCGCCTGGAAGGTGATGATCATACCGGTTACGGTACCCAGCAGACCCAGCAGCGGGGCCACCATGGCGATGATCTTCAACAGGTTCAGACCGGACTCGATGGCCGGGCGCTCTTTCAGCACCGCCTCTTCCATCTTCAGCTCCAGAGTCTCGCCGTCGACACCCTTGTTCTCTTCGGCTACAGCCAGAACACGACCCAGCGGGTTGTTGGTGTTCGGGGTAGAGGAACGCAGCTGGGCGCTAACCTTGGCACTAACACCGGACAGCACGATCAGGCGCCAGACAGCCAGCAGCATGGCGATCGCACCAACACCGGTGATGATGTAACCCACGATGCTACCCTGGTGCCAACGCTCAACGAGGCTCGGGCTGTTGATCATGGCCTTCAGGTAGGAACCGCCGGTCGGGCCAGTCGGGTCAACACCGAAAGCGGTGAAGCCGGAAGTGGCAGCCTGCAGGTCTTCAGCCATGCTCAGGTACTTGCCGTCGGGCTGACGGATCAGCTCGGCCATTTTGTGGGCGTCGTTCATTTCCAGGTACTTGCCGTTGGAAACCAGGTTGAAGTTACCTACGCGGACAACTTCCTGTTCAACCTGCTCGCCGTCGGGCTTGATTACAGTACCGCTGAACTTGACTACCTTGCCGGACTCAACAGTCTCGCGCTGCAGTTCGTACCACAGACGCTCGATTTCCTCGATGGTCGGCAGTTTGGTAGCGGAGTTCATTTTGTCGATCAGCGTGTCAACGAACTCGGTACGGCCGGGGTACTGCGCGGATACCAGGGAGCTATCCAGGTTGGCACGCAGGTCGCCGGCGGTAGAGGTCAGGTGACCAAACAGTTCTTTCAGGGAGCCCAGACGCTCGTCCAGCTGCTGACGCTTCTGCTGAACCAGCACTTCCTGTTCCTGGTACTTCTGTTCCAGGCGCTCAGAGCGGGCTTCTTCAGAGGCGCGGGTGTTCTGCGCCTGGGTCAGCAGTGCCTGCTGGTTGGCCTTCTGGCGGCGGAACTCAGCTTCGCGCTGCTTGTGCTCTTTGGATTCAGCGATCTTGGACTGCTGCACCATCTTCAGCAGCTGGTCCAGAGAGGTGGCTTTATCCTGGGCAACGGCGGTGAAACTGATCAGGCCAGCCGCTGCTGCTACTAATACGCGTTTGGCGATAGAGGTTTTCATTGCGCTGCCTCCGGAGCCGGAATCGGCATGGTCATGATGTCGATAGTGGCCTGCTTCTTAGCGATCTTCAGGCCGTTCATGAGGGCGCGGCGGTATTCGCCGGAATCGATTTCAACCCAAGCGTTCTGCTCTTTGTCATAGGCCAGGGAGGTCTTGGAATCGGTGGTTTGCGCCAGCAGGGCAACACGACCAACCTGCAGCACGTTTACTTCGCGCTCCTGACCGTTCACGTTCAGGGTGTCGCTATAGCTGTCGATCTTACGGGCGTATTCCGCTTCGAAGTTGTACAGCTCCAGAACCTGACGGAATTTCTCCGCTACGGTGATATCGGAGCGGTCCATATTGTTCTTAACGTTCTCGAGGTTGGCCATACGCTCTTCGATTTTGAAGGGCGCGTCCAGCTGAACGAACTGCTCCAGGCCTTCCAGCATGCGCAGGATCAGCGGCTGGATCTGACGCTCGATCACGGTGACGTTTTCGATGGACTCGTCCAGCTCTTTCATTACGGCGAGCTGGTTAGCCAGCTGCTTTTCCAGCTGACGGTTGTAAACACGCAGACCATCGATCTCCTTGTTTACGACCTTGAAATCCTGCAGCAGGCTGCTGGTTTCTTCGGCAATCTTGTCGATACGCTTTTGCGAGGCCTGGGCCGCAGTGGTTTTCTGCTGGCCGACGGCGAGTACGTTATCGAGAGTATCCGCAGTGGCTACGCTGCCGTAGAGCGCGCCGGCAGACAGCGCAGTGGTCAGCGCCACAGCCATGAATCGCTTGGTTTTCATTAGACCCCCCAGTGGGTTCAATATTTCACAACATGGTCGCGATGAGTTAGCTGCCACAACGCGGTGTCCTTTTGTTTTAAAAACAGTGGTTTGAAGACAGCTAAGAGCCGCACATTGTAAACAGCCGATTTGATTATTCAAATGCCGATTGACAGTATCGGCCCGCATGAGTAGCAAGGTAACAACCGGGTAACAAAACCGAGTCGCATGCACACAATTGCGGCGACATTCCCTGTGTAAGCAGCGTTGGAATTTAACAGAGTGATCAACTATTGATCAAATTGTTTTTATTTCAACCTGTCGTACTGAACTAAGCAGTAGCTATATTCATCCCTGTCCGACGCCGGGTAACACTCGCGACTGCTCTCGCGCCACTGGTCATCCAGCTCCGGAAAAAACGCATCCCCGTCCACCTCGGCATCCACCTCGGTCACATAGAGACGCTCGGCCAGCGGCAGTGCCTGCCGGTAGATCTGCGCACCGCCAATCACCATGACCTCGGTCGCGGCCACCTCGGCAGCGTACTGTTGCGCCTTCTGTAACGCTGCCTCCAGCGTCGGCGCAGACTCTACGCCATTGGCGCACCAGTCGGGGTTGCGGCTGATCACAATATTGCTGCGTCCCGGCAACGGGCGACCGATTGACTCGAAAGTCTTGCGCCCCATGACCACCGGCTTGCCGAGGGTGGTGCGCTTGAAAAACTGCAGGTCGCCAGACAGCCGCCAGGGCAGCTCGTTATCGCGCCCGATGGCGCCATTGCGCGCAACGGCCGCGATCAGAGCAATGGGTATTTCGCTCATCGCCGACTCCCTAGACCGCTACCGGCGCGGGAATATGCGGATGCGCCTCATAGCCACGCAGCTCGAAATCCTCAAAGCGGAATGCGAACAGGTCGGTCACATCGGGGTTGAGGTGCATCTGCGGCAGCGGCAGCGGCTGGCGGCTCAACTGCTCGTCCACCTGTTCCAGGTGATTCGAGTAGAGGTGGGCATCGCCGAAGGTGTGAATGAACTCGCCCGGCTGAAGGCCGCAGACCTGCGCCAGCATCAAGGTCAGCAGGCTGTAGGAGGCGATATTGAACGGCACACCGAGGAAGATATCCGCGCTGCGCTGGTACAGCTGGCAGGAAAGCCTGCCGTCCGCCACATAAAACTGGAACAGCGCGTGGCAGGGTGCCAGGGCCATGCGCCCCGCGCGGGCGTTGTCGGCGGGGGATACGCCCTCATCCGGCAGGTCGGCCGGGTTCCAGGCACTCACGAGCAGTCGGCGGGAGTCCGGGCGATTCCTGAGCTGATCCAGCAACTGCTCAATCTGGTCGATCCGACGTCCGTCCGGCGCCGGCCAGGAGCGCCACTGATGACCATAGACAGGACCGAGGTCACCTTCTTCGGTGGCCCACTCGTCCCAGATACGCACACCGTTCTCGCGCAAATAGGCGATATTGGTATCGCCGCGCAGAAACCACAGCAGTTCGTGAATGATCGAGCGCAGGTGGCACTTCTTGGTCGTGATCAGCGGGAAACCCTCGGCCAGATCGAAGCGCATCTGGTAGCCGAACACACTCAATGTGCCGGTGCCGGTACGATCGCTCTTTTGAGTGCCGTGGTCGCGCACATGGCGCATCAGGTCGAGATACTGCTTCATCTATTACTGTGCTCCGCCTTTTACCTGGGGTCGCCCCTGTTTATTACTTCCACCCTTGCCGGCGCGACCTTCGGGCAACGGCTGGGTGCGGTAGCTCCACACCAACAGCGCAATACCGGCGACGATCATCGGCAGGCTCAGCAACTGGCCCCGGGTCATCCAGCCAAACAGGTCGAATCCGATATGCCCGTCCGGCTCGCGTACAAACTCCGCCAGGAAGCGGAAGACGCCGTAGAGGGTGACAAACAGGCCGCCGACGGCCAGGCGCGGACGCGGCTTGCTCGAGAACCACCACAGCACGGCAAACAGCACCAGCCCCTCGAGAAAGGCCTGGTAAAGCTGTGACGGGTGGCGCACCAGCAGATCCGGATCGCGCGGGAATACCATACCCCAGGGCACATCGGTCGGGCGCCCCCAGAGTTCCTGGCCAATGAAATTGCCGATGCGGCCGAGCCCCAGACCGATGGGTACCAGTGGCGCGACGAAGTCGATCAACGCCGGGAAGGTTGTGCCGATCTTGCGCGCATAGAGCGTGGTGGCCAGCATCACGCCGACCAGGCCACCGTGGAAGCTCATACCGCCTTCCCACACCCGCAGCATCGACAGTGGATTGTCCAGCAGCTGCGGCAGGTTATAAAAGAACATGTAACCGAGCCGCCCGCCGACCACGACGCCGATGGCACAGTAGAGAATCAGGTCTTCCACTTCGGACTTGATGACCGGTGACCAGGATTTGGTACTGCGCCGCAGCGCCAACCACCAGGCGACGACAAAGCCGGCCAGGTACATGAGTCCGTACCAGTGCACTTTCAACGGGCCAATAGCGATGGCTACCGGGTCGATTTCGGGATAAGTCAGCATGGGCGAATCGAGATTATTGGCGAAGCGCGTATTATGGTCGCAAAGCGCCCCACAGCGAAAGGGGCGCCTCCGACCGGACCACCGCGAAAAACCTATGTGCCTGCTGCTATTTGCCTATCGCTGCCACCCCGAATACCCGCTGTTGCTGCTGGCCAATCGGGACGAGTTCTATGACAGGCCCAGCACCCCCGCCGGCCCCTGGGCGGAAGGCAAGTTCATCGCCGGCCGCGACCTCGAGGCCGGCGGCACCTGGGCCGGCATGGCCCGCGGCCGCGCGGCGGCGGTCACCAATATCCGCGAGCCGGGCCGGCCAACACCGGCCGAGCCGCTATCCCGCGGCGACATACCGCGTAATTTCCTTCTCAGCTCGATGGCGCCGCGACACTATGCCGATAGCTTGCAGGTATCCCGCTACCGCGGCTTCAACGCGCTGTTGTTTCAGCTGGGCGCCGACTCCGAGCTGGTCTGTGCCGGCAACCGGCACACGCCGTTCGCGTTTACCACCGGCGTGCACGGTATCTCCAACGGCGCGCCAGATGCGCCATGGCCGAAAGTGGAAAAGGGCAAGGCGGGACTGGCGCGCCTGATCGAAGGCATTGACGGTGCGGTCAGCGAAGACAACTTCGTATCGCCGGCGCTGGAATTGCTGCAGGACAGGGCCACAGCGCCGCCGGCACAGCTGCCGGATACCGGCGTCGGCCACGCGATGGAGATGGCGCTGTCGCCCCTGTTCGTGCAGATAGAGGTCGGAGACTCGCCTGAATCACCGCGCGGTGGAGGATCCGGCGGCTACGGCACCCGCGCCAGCACCCTGATCGCGATCGACCGGCGCGGCGCCAGCCAGCTGTGGGAGAGAACCTATATCGCCGGCACAGCGGCAGAACCCCTCCGTCATTTTTCCCTCGACTAGCCGTCACCTATTGGCGTCGGCACCGGCGACAAGAACCGGAACCAGCCGGTCGCAAATCCTGCCCTCAACGTAATGTGAGAGGAAAGAAACGCCAAGCAAATTCCGCATTTGTTGCCATACTTATTTTCACAGGCTGAAATTGGTTGATATACGCGCAAGCGGGGTATCGACAGCAGTCTATATAAAAGGAAGGTCGCGCGGGACGCATGACAAAGGCGGGCCGTCGGTAATTACCGACGCACAACAGGACCGGCTCGCCGCAGGTTGGGAAGGTATGAACGATCTGGCGCCCGGCATTTTCACCGAGACTATACCGGGCCCCTGCAGTATCGCTGAGGTACCATGTCGTATTTCAACCCAGAGCGCCGTAAACGCAAATCACCACTGCCGCTGCTGACTCTCGGCAGCCTGTGTGTCTTTGCCCTCTACTACGCCTTTGCCGCGAACCAGCAGACGGTTCCGGTATTGCCGGAAAACGCCGTGCGCCCACACCTGGTGCACTGGCTGGAGGAAAATCCCGACGCCTGGCCGGCGCAGGATCCGATCTTCAATCCCGCCGCGGTACGGCGCATCTACCAGCGCACCGACTATCGACTGCTGTGGTTCGATAACTACAGCCTCAGCGACACCGCCAACGACCTGCTCAAGCAGCTCACCGCGGCCAGTTCCGGCAACCCCAGCAGCATGGTGGATTACCGCTACCACCTGGGCTATTTCGACCGCACCCTGCGCGATACGCCACAGCGACTGCAGATGGCAGCGGTACTCGACGTGTTGCTGACCGATGCATTCGTGTCTTACGCCCAGGACACCCAGCTCGACAAAATCAGTCCGAAGAGCCGCCCACCCCGGGACATCACCCCTGTTTACAATGCCCAGGGCGAGTTCAAGCTGGTGGCGCTGACAGCCGGCCGGCAGCAGACCGCCCCAAGCCACAGCGGCAGCAAATACTTTCGTGGCTACAACCGCGCGAGTGACAGCGGCAACACCAGCAGCCGTTACTACACTCGCGACAACAACACCTACCGCTCGCGCCACTATTCAACGTGGGGCAACCGCAGCAGTAACAATCGCAGCTACAACAACCGCAGTTATGACAGCCGCACCTATAGCGGTCGCAACTACGGTCGCGTCTACTACAACCAGGGCAACGCGGCCCCGGTCACAGAAGCCTCGGAGAACAGCGAAGGCCCCTACTTCGAGGAAAACACCCCCTATGGCGGCGAAGTGTATGCACTGCGCAACGAACTGACACGGCTGCGCAACCTGTCCGCCAGCGGCCGCTGGCGTCCGCTGCCCCGCGGACCCGCGATGACCATCGGCGCGCGTCACCCCCACGTGGGCCTGCTGCGCGACATGCTCGCACTGTACGGGGACTACCGCAGTTACTACGGCTATGGCGGCACCGAACGCAATACGTTCGACCGCGGCCTGCACGAAGCGGTACTGAGCTTCCAGCGACGTCACGGCCTCAAGCCGGACGGCATCGTCGGTCGCGAGACCCGCAAGCGCCTGAACCTGTCGCCGGCGGCGCGCGCCCGCATCGTCGAGCTCAACATTCGCCGTCGCGAGCAACTGCCGGCAGACCTCGGCGACCGCTTTATCCAGGTCAATGTGCCCGAGTACAAGCTGCATTACGTGGAGAGCGACTGGGTGAAGCTGTCGATGAACGTCGTCGTGGGCAAGAAAAAGCACGCCACCCCGGAGATCACCACCCGCGTCAGCAAGGTGGTGTTCAATCCGACCTGGACGGTACCGCGCAGCATCCTCGTCAACGAGCTGCTGCCCAAGGCCCGCTCCAACCCCAGCGGCATGGAGGAAATGGGCTACCGGGTGGTCAGTGGCAGCGGCGAGCTGTTGCCGCTAACGCAAAAGAACCTGTCCGCGGCGGGCGCCGGCTCTTACCTGCTGCGCCAGCTGGGCGGTGAGGACAACATCCTCGGCCGGGTGAAGTTCGAGATTCCGAACAAGGACGATATCTATCTGCACGACACCCGCGCCCGCAAGCTTTTCGGCCTCACCAACCGCGACTATAGCCACGGCTGTATTCGCCTGGAGAAACCGCGCCACCTGGCCGAAGCCCTGCTGCGCCCCGAAGGTGACTGGGACCAGTGGCGCATCGACCAGCTGACCGTCGGCGACGAGACCACGGAAGTGGAGCTGACGCAGCGGGTCAAGGTCTATATCACCTACTGGACCGCCTGGGTGGATGGCGAGGGTCGCCTCAATTTCCGCCCCGACATCTACGGCAAGGATGGCCTCGAGGCCAACCAGTTCTAGCCGCCCGGCGGGGGCCGATCCGCAGGATCGCCCCCGCAGTTTCCGCGGCATATTCCATTTCTTCCCGCAGATAGCACCAGCGCATTACCCAATAGTATTAAGGGCCGACCGGTCACAAGTTACCAATGTGAGCAGAGCAATCAGTCCGACTGATAAATTCCTGCTTACCGGGGTGACTTATGGGTGTTGGCAACCAGCTCCACTTACTGCGCGACCATCCTGACCGCCGCAGCACTTCCCACCATTGCAGCGCGCTGGCGCTGGCGCTGGCACTGTCCTTTGCTATCGAGCTGCCACTGGCCAGTACGGCGCCCGAACCGGCGGCGACCGCCAGTGAACTCGGCAGCACCGACCCGTTTACGCCCTACGGGCGCCAGTATGCGTTGATGCAGGAAGAGCTGGCCCGCTACAGCGCCCTCGCCGACGGCGACAACTGGCAGCCGCTCGACCCGGGCCAACCCCTGGTACCGGGCATGCGCGATCCCCGCGTGGCACAACTGCGCAGCCTGTTGATGCAGTACGGCGACTACAGCCTGGACGATCACACCGCGGCAAACCGTCGCGCCGACGAGTACGACGAGCGCCTGCAGGAGGCGGTGCGCCGCTTCCAGCGCCGTCACGGTCTGAAAGAAGACGCGCTGGTGGATGAACGCACCCGGGCGCGCCTGAATACCAGCCCGGCAAAACATGTACAGACCCTGAGCGCCAACCTCGAGCGCTGGCAGCAGCTGCCCAAGGATCTGGGGCCGCGCTACATCGTCGTGAACATCCCCGACTACAGCCTGCGACTGATCGACGGCGAGCGCGAGCAGTTCCGCATGCGTGTCGTGGTGGGCAAGCCGAAGCACGAGACCCCGCAGTTGGCAACACGTATGACGCGGGTGGTATTCAACCCGATCTGGCGCGTGCCGCCGAATATTGCCCTGCGCGAACTGCTTCCGAAGGGCAGCGCCACCCTCAGTGCCGACGGCTACCGACTCGTCAATCACAGCGGCAGAGCGGTGCCGTTTACCCGCCGCAATGTCGCCGGAGTGCGGCGCGGCAAAGTGACATTGCAGCAAAAGGGCGGCCCCGGTAATGCGCTCGGACGGGTCAAATTCGTGATCCCCAACCGCGAGGCGATTTTTCTGCACGACACCAACAGTAAGCACCTGTTCAAGCGCGGCCAGCGCGCCTTCAGCCACGGCTGTATCCGCCTGGAAAAACCTCTGGAGTTTGCCCGCATGATGCTGGCGCAGCAAAACAACTGGAGTGAAACCCGGATCGAACGCGCCCTGCTCAGCAATCGCACCCAGGGCATCGAGCTGGAAAATCCGATCCCGGTGTATATCGCCTACTGGACCGCCTGGGTGGACGAAGACGGGTTATTGCAGTTCCGCCCGGATATCTACGGACGCGATGAACCCGAAGCGGCAGACGGATCTGCATTACCAAGCGGCAGCCGGGAACCGGGGTGAGTCATGGCACACGGCAATGCCGGATACGGAGCCTGCACACGAGCCAGCCGCTGGCTGGCAGCACTGCTGGTCCTGGCAGTAGCGGCTATGCCGCCGCTGGTCGGCTCAGCGCGTGCGCCGCAACCGGTGCCGGCACTGGACCCCGCCGCTACCAGTGCGCAATTACTCGGTGCGGCCGAACGCTACCGCGAGCTGGCAAAAGACTGGCAGCCGATGGCGGAGGGAGAGGCATTACAGGCCGGCGACAGGGACAAGCGGGTGGTGCAATTGCGCAGACTGTTGAAACTCTACGGTGACTACACCGGGTTGCCCGGCCCGGTGACCGTCGCCGCTACCGATTCACAGCGCTTCGACAGCGCGCTAGAGGAGGCGGTGGAACGCTATCAGCGGCGCCACGGACTGCATCCGAATGGCATCGTCGCAGCCGATACACTGGCGGAGCTGGCGGTGCCGCCCACTGAGCGCGCGCGCCAGCTAGAGCTGAATGCCAAGCGCTGGAAGAAACTGTCACTGCCCAGGGAAGGACGCTACCTGTTTATCAATGTCCCGGAATACCAGTTGCAGCTGGTCGAGAAGGGCATGGTGACACTGAGGATGAAAACGGTAGTCGGGAAAACCAGCAGCCGCACGCCGACACTCCGCACCCGGGTTACCAACGTCGTATTCAATCCCACCTGGACAGTGCCGCGCAGCATTCTGCTGACCGACATGCTGCCGAAGGCGCGCAACAATCCCGAAGCGATGCACAAGCGCGGCTATCGCGTCGTCAATTACGGCAGCGGCAATGCCGTCCCCATTTCCGCCGACGGCCTGGCCCGCGCGGCCGGCGGTGACGCCACCCTGCGCCAGGTCAGCGGACCCGGCAACACATTGGGCAGGGTGAAGTTCGTGATGCCAAATCGACAGTCGATATACCTGCACGACACCCAGGCCCAGAGCCTGTTCGAGCTGCATGAGCGCGCCTTCAGTCACGGCTGTGTACGCCTGCAACACCCGGAGGAACTGGCCTATGCCCTCCTGCGCCCGCAAGGTTGGGACAGACCCCGCGTCGCCCAGGCAACCACCGGCGACGAACCGCTCAATATCAGGATAGAGCGGCCGCCGCGCCTATTTATCACCTACCTGACCGCCTGGGTGGATGCGAACGGGCGCCCCCATTTCCGCCGCGACATTTACCATCACGACACTGACTCTGCAGCCACCAATTAGGGCCACCACGCCACCAGGGCACCATTTCTCCGGCTCAGATGCCCAAATTCCGGCATCAGGTCCTCCAGCACCGCTTTATCGCCAAAACTAGAACCAAACAGTCACAGAAAAATTATTTTTCAGTATTGGCCCCTTAAATGACAACGCTGTCGCCATTTTTGCCCCCGCGTTCCCCACAGATCCCCGTAATCCGGTGCATCGCGTAGTGCAGGGAGAAACAAAGTACCAGTGCTTTTATTGGATTAATTGCGAATTAGCAGAGATAGGTTTGTAACACCTGGTTATTTTTTGTACATTTCTCCCCGTGCCCAGCGACGCCAAGCGTCACCGGGACACAGAAGATACATACACGACGAGGCGGAAAATTAGGTATGAAGAATCCATCCAGACGTCGATTCCTGGCAGTGACCTGCGCAACAGCTGCGGCGGTCAGCGCCGGGCCGACCTTCGCAAAAGTGGGTAACGCCCGCTCTTTGAAAATGCGCAACCTGCACACCGGGGAAAGGCTGAATACCGCCTACTGGTCGGGAGGTGACTACGATAGCAGCGGCCTGAAGCAATTCAACCGCCTGCTGCGCGACCACCGCGCCAACGAAGTCACGCGCATGGATCCGAAGCTGTTCGACATTGTCTACAAGCTGAAGGAAAAACTGAACTATAACGGTGAGGTCGAGATTATCTCCGGTTATCGTTCACCGAAGACCAACGCCAAGCTGCGTGCAGCTGGCCGCGGTGTCGCCAAGCGCAGTTACCACACTCGCGGTATGGCGCTGGATATCCGCATGCCGGGTGTCCCCCTGTCCAAGCTGCGTAAGGCGGCACTGGACCTGCGGGCAGGTGGAGTGGGTTACTACCCGAAGAGTAACTTCGTCCACGTAGATACCGGCCCGGTTCGCCGCTGGTAATACGCCGCAGCCGCCGCTGTCACAGCGGTAGCCAAGAACACAAACCCCGGCCTCGGCCGGGGTTTGTCGTTTGTGCATTCGAGCCGCAGCGCTGTCGCAACGGCCGGGCAGTGAGTAGTCACTAGCCGTCCAGCGGCAGCGCCACCGGTGTTATCTCGTCCTCGGCTACCGGCACCTGCGCAGTCCCGGCGATGAGGCCCGCCATCTGCTCCAGCAGTTCCCGTGCTTGCGCCAGCTGTTCCAATTCCGCCAGTTCGATCGGATCCTCCATTTTCAGCAACAGCGCCTCGAGCTCGGCAAAAGTCTGCGCCAGGGCCGCGACCTGATGGCGGTCCAGCAACAGCTCGGCCAGCCCGCGCCCCTCTGCCGGCACCCAGTTGGAACGCAGGGTGTCGAGCATGTGCAGGAGCGCCTGCTTGGAGTCCGCCGCACGGCCGCTTTCGACATCGCTCTCGGAGCTCTCCGGCAGGCGCCGCAGCAATTCCTCGTCCAGCATACGGGTGTGTGCGGCACGGATCTGTTGCAGGCGCGCCGCCGGCCCCAGCGCGAGGAAATGGCGGGACAGGTCGTTGGCGCCGGTCGGCCAGCGGCGCGCCAGTCCGTCCACGTCCTCGGCGATGCCCCGGCCGATCAGGCGGGTCAGTTCGCGCCGGCGGTTGGCCGCCAGGGCTTCCGGCTTCTCGCCTTCACTGACCTGCTGGAACTGCTCCGCGGTACGTTCGCTGGTCGGTCCCCACAGCATGATCTCCATCGCGTGAAAACCGGTGCTCGCCTCCTCGTGCGCCGTCAGCCGGTGCTGCTTGCGCAGGTTGGCCAGGGTGAGTTCTATCGCCGTGTCGTTAACGATACCGCTGTCTGAGTATCCCGGCACCGTATCCAGGTAGCCCGGCTGCACCGGCCAGCTGTCCAGCGCCAGCAGCAGCTGGCGCCCCTGACCCCTCAGTTCCGCCGGTGCGAAAGCCAACTGGATATAGGGCAGCGCCGCGGCGAAATCCCGGTGCGCTTCCAGCCAGGCCAGTTTGGCCGACTCCAGATGGTCCTCCGTGGGTTGGTCGAGCAGCGTTGCCACCGCGCGCTGCAGCGCTTCCACGGCGGCACGGGTATCGGCCAACTGGGCTTCGCCGGCCTGCCAGACGGCCCGCGTCAGCTCTTCGGCGGCCTTCTCATTGAATACCTGGGACGTCGCCTCCTGCTGTGCCGGCGACTGCTCGACACGCTTCTGTTCACAGGCGGAAAGTCCCGCCAAAAGGGCAAAAATCAGCGCTACTTTTCTACGCCGAACCATTCTTCCGCTCACAAAATTCCCCAAATCACTCAACTTACGATAAATACCGCGGTTTTATTCGCTGTCGCGCAGGCTGATCACTGGCCAGCCACGCGCTTCGGCCTCGGCGCGCAGGCGCGTGTCCGGATCCACCGCTACCGGGTGTTCAACCTGCTGCAACAGCGGTAGATCGTTGATGGAGTCGCTGTAAAACCACTTTTCACTACTGTCGAATTCCGGGTTGTGGGCCAGCCACTGGCGCAGGCGCACCACCTTGCCGCCCTGGTAACAGGGTTCGCCCACCACCCGGCCGGTAAAGCGCCCCTCCACTTCTTCTGGCTCGGTGGCCAGCAGCGTATCGACCCCCAGGCGCGCGGCGATAGGCTCCACCACGAAGCGATTGGTGGCTGTGATGATCATAATGTGGTGCCCGTCGCGGCGATGGCGGCCAATCAATTCTTCCGCGCGCGGTAACCAGATTTCGCTGATCACCTCCTGCATGAACTCCTGCTGCAGGTTTTCCAGTTGACCGCGGGACAGCTGCGCCAGGGGCTCCAGGGCGAATTCCAAATAGGCGAAGATATCCAGCTCACCACGCTGGTAGTCCTGATAGAAGCGGTCATTGGCGGAGCGATAGCGATCGACGTCGACGTGCTCACGCTCCGCCAGGAACTCGCCCCAGGCGTAATCGCTGTCGCCACCAATCAGTGTGTTGTCGAGATCAAATATTGCCAGATGCACCGCGGACTCCCCCGTAACTATAGATTCCCCACGCCAATTCTGCCGCCAAGCGCGCTTTACGCGCCACAAACACGGCGGGCAATTTTACCCCGCTGGCGGTCGCTGCACACCGACCAATTCACTCTAACGAGAGCCCAATTGCCGGAATGCCCCCCGCTGTGGAACAATGCGGAGCAAGCAGGCGCGGCGGATGGCCGCGCGCAACAGAATTGAGGACGGTATTTTGGGCGACGGCAAGCCAGCGAACGCTGGGCGAAAAAACCGCCGCAAGTCCGCCAAACAGTCAAACCGCAGCGATAATCCGGGCAGCAATCGCAAAAACCGGAGGCGCGGTGACGACAACAGCAGCAATATCGACGCCGAGGGCTTCCGCCCCAATGTCGGCATCATAGTGCTGAATGCCCGCGGCCAGGCGCTTTGGGCAAGGCGGGTGGGCGGTAAGGACGCCTGGCAGTTTCCCCAGGGCGGTATCAATCCGGGCGAAAGCCCGGAGCACGCGCTCTATCGGGAACTGTATGAGGAAATCGGACTGACCCGGGATCAGGTCAGCATGATCGCCTGCACCCGCGGCTGGTTGCGCTATCGCCTGCCGCAGCGCCTGATCCGTCGGCGCTCCGAACCCCTGTGCATCGGGCAGAAGCAAAAATGGTATCTGCTCAAGCTGGAGGCAGAGGAGAGTGCAATCAGCTTTAACAACGGCTACAAGCCCGAGTTCGACCACTGGCGCTGGGTGAGCTACTGGCACCCGCTCAGCAAGGTGGTGACCTTCAAGCGCGAGGTATATCGCCGCGCGCTGACCGAACTGGCCCCGCAGCAAATACAATTGGAAAGACGCTGGCTGCGCGATCAGGGCTAGCCCTGATAGCCGCAGCCGGCTTTGCCGCGGTCAAAACTATCAATAAGTGAAGATTGATAGCAAGGCACTAAGACTGCTTTTGGCCAGTTGAACAATTCCGTTGAATGGCGAGGACAGGCCTTTGCTCGGATCTCTGCGCAGTATCGTTCAGGAAGTCAACGCGGCTCGGGACCTGCCGGCGGTGCTGGATATTATTGTGCGCCGGGTGCGCGACGTGATGCACACCCGCGTCTGCTCGGTATATCTGCGCGACAAGCAGTCCGGCCAGTATGTGCTGATGGCCACGCGCGGCCTCAATCAGGACGCGGTTGGTCAGGTGCGCCTGGCCCCGGGCGAGGGCCTGGTGGGCAACGTGGTCACCCGCGAGGAACCCATCAACCTGGAACAGGCCGAGGCCCACCCCGCTTACCAGTACTTCCCCGCCACTGGCGAGGAGCGCTTCAGCGCCTTTCTCGGCACCCCGATCATCCACCACCGCAACGTCCTCGGCGTACTGGTCGTGCAGCAGGCGGAGAAGCGGCGCTTCGATGAGGGCGAGGAAGCCTTCCTGATTACGCTGTCGGCGCAGCTGGCCGGGGTGATTGCCCACGCCGAAGCGACCGGCGCCCTGACGGTCATCGGTCAGCAGCGGCGCGAGGCCAAGTTCACCGGTATCGCCGCCTCCCCCGGGGTCGCCATCGGCCGCGTGCATATCGTCGCCCCGCAGGCCAATCTCGCTACCGTGCCTTTCACCTGCTGTACAGACGTGGATGCCGAACTGGCGCTGTTTCACCAGGCTCTGGTAAACGCGCGGGAAGAGATACGCGCAGTGGGCGAACGCCTCAAGGGCGAATTGAACCGCGAGGAGCGCGCCCTGTTCGACGCCTACATCAGCATGCTCGACGACAGCTCCCTCGCGGTCGAGGTGTGCGACCGCATCCGCCAGCGGGTCAGCGCACCGCGCGCCTGGGCGGAGGTTATGCTCGAACATGTGCGCCGCTTCGAGGCGATGTCCGATTCCTATTTCCGCGATCGCGCCGCCGATTTAGGCGACCTGGGGGCACGTGTATTGATGCACCTGCGCGAGCAACAACCGAGCCGGCAAGATTATTCCGAAAACACCATTCTCATTGGCGAAGAGCTCACCGCCGCGGTGCTGGCCGAGGTGCCGCGGGAAAAACTGATCGGTGCCGTTTCAGTCAAGGGCTCTGGCAACAGCCACGTGGCGATTATCGCCCGCGCCATGGGCGTGCCGGCGGTCATGGGCGCGCAGGATCTGCCCTACGAGACCATCGACGGCGCGGAAATCGTGGTGGATGGCTACCGCGGTGAGCTGCACGTACACCCCGGTGCGGAGCTCCGGCGCCGCTACGACAGCATTGTCGCCGAGGAGCGCGAACTGGCGCGCAACCTGGACCATATGGCGAGCCTGCCGGGCGAGACCGCCGACGGCCACCGCGTGCGCCTGTGGGTCAACACCGGCCTGATGGCAGACGTGGTGCGCTCGCTGGAACGCGGCGCCGAGGGCGTCGGCCTGTACCGCACCGAAGTACCCTTCCTGCTGCGCGACCGCTTCCCGTCGGAAGAGGAGCAGCGCGAGATCTATCGCGAGCAGCTGGAAGCCTTCTCCCCCCGCCCGGTAACCATGCGCACATTGGATATCGGCGGCGACAAGGCCCTGGCCTACTTCCCCATCGAGGAAACCAACCCCTTCCTCGGCTGGCGCGGTATTCGCGTAACCCTCGACCACCCGGAAATTTTCCTGGCGCAGGTGCGGGCGATGATGAAGGCCAGCGTCGGTCTCGACAATCTGCGCATCATGCTGCCGATGATCAGCGGTCTCGGCGAGCTGGAGTCCGCGCGCAAGCTGGTCGAGCGCGCCCACAAGGAACTGCGGGAAGAGGGCTATGACATCCCCATGCCGCCGCTCGGGATCATGATCGAGGTGCCGTCGGCGGTCTACCAGGTGCGCGAACTTGCCGAGCACGCGGATTTCATTTCCGTCGGCAGCAACGACCTGACCCAGTATCTGCTCGCCGTAGACCGCAACAACAGCCGCGTGGCCAACATCTACCACGCGCTGCACCCGGCGGTGCTGCGCGCCCTGCAGGAAATCGTCAGAGCCGGCCACGTCGCCAATACCAAGGTGGGCATCTGTGGTGAGCTGGCCGGGGACCCCGGCGGCGCGCTGCTGCTGGTCGCCATGGGCTACGATGTGCTGTCGATGAACGCCACCAACTTGCCGCGGGTCAAGGCGACACTGCGCGCGGTGCGCAAGGCAGACATGGAAAAACTGCTGCAACAGGTGCTGGGTATGCAATGCGCGGAAGAAATCGAGGAGACGGTGCGGACCTACCTGAAAAGGATCGGCCTCAAGGCATTACTGCAGCCGGTGAGCGGCCAGTAAGTTAGGCTGAGCCGGAACCATCAGCAATAAAAAAGCCGCGGCAAAATCGCCGCGGCTTTTTTAATGGTCACCGGCCGGGATTACTCCTCGGCTTCAGCGCGATAGGCGTCGGCATCCAGCATATTGTCCAGTTCGCTCACGTCACTGGGCTTCACGCGGAAGAACCAGCCATCGTCGTAGGGTGAGGAGTTGACGGTTTCCGGAGCATCTTCCAGCGCCTCGTTGACCGCAACCACCTCACCGGAAACCGGCGAGTAGATATCGCTGGCCGCCTTCACCGACTCGACCACACCGGCTTCGTCACCGGCCGCCAGAGTGGTGCCTACTTCCGGAGTCTCGACGTAAACCACATCGCCCAGCGCGTCCTGGGCGTGGTCGCTGATACCGACAGTGACGGTGCCGTCCTCTTCCAGCCGGGCCCACTCGTGGCTGGACAGATATTTCAGTTCATTGCGGATTTCGCTCATGCTGTGATCCCTCGATTAAGCATCTGTAAATATTATTCATGCCGCAGCGGGAATGCCCGGAAGGGCTTGCCCGCTGCCGGGCGGCCGTCAGATTACCGATTTACCGTTGCGCACAAAGCACGGTTTCACGACCTTGACCGGCACCAGTTTTTTGCGCATTTCCACCTGGGCGCTGTCACCTACGGTCACCGGCACACGCGCCAGCGCAATAGAGTAGCCCAGGGTCGGAGAAAATGTACCGCTGGTGATGATACCGCGGTCTTCGCTGCCGTCCACTACCACCGGCAGGTCCGCGCGCAGCACACCGCGCTCTTCCAGCACCAGGCCGACCAGTTTTTCCTTCACGCCGGCGGCCTTCTCCTGCTCCAGCGGCTTGCGGCCGATAAAGTCGCGGTCCTCCGGCTGCCAGGCGACCGTCCAGGCCATGTTCGCCACCAGCGGCGAGGTCTCTTCGTCCATTTCGTGGCCGTACAGGTTCATACCCGCTTCGAGACGCAGGGTGTCGCGGGCGCCGAGACCACAGGGCGCCACGCCGGCGTCCGCCAGTGCGCGCCAGAAACCCGGCGCATCCTCGCCGGACAGCATGATTTCCAGGCCGTCTTCACCCGTGTAGCCGGTGCGGGCCACGAACCAGTCACCGCGCGCCACACTCTGGAAAGGCTTGAGGCTGTCGATGGAAGGAATCCAGTCGACTCCCAGCACCTCTTTGGCCTTGGCCAGCGCATTGGGGCCCTGGATGGCCACCATCGCCAGATGCGGGCGCTCACTCAGGGTCACGTCGAAGCCTTCCGCCTGCTTGTTCATCCACGCCAGATCTTTCTCGCGCGTGGCGCAGTTCACTACCACACGGTAGCCCGGGTCGCGCAGGTAGACGATCAGGTCATCGATCACACCGCCCTGCTCGTTCAGCATGCCGGTGTAGAGCGCCTTGCCCGGAGTGCCGTCCAGCTTGGCCACGTCGTTGGCCAGCAGGTAGCGCAGGTAGTCGCGGGCGCCGTCGCCGTCCACATCGACCACGGTCATATGGGAGACATCGAACATGCCCGCATCGGTGCGCACCTTGTTGTGCTCTTCCAGCTGTGATCCGTAGTGCAGCGGCATGTCCCATCCACCGAAATCCACCATCTTGCCGCCCATGGCGACATGTGTGTCATACAGAGGCGTTCTGTTTCCCATCTTTTGTTCTCAATTCAGCAGGTTAAGAAAGCGGCGTATTCTAGCGGTTCGGCGGCTGGCGTGACCAGCCGGCCCGCTTCTAATACATATATGATCTGCAAGCCTAGCAGGCGCTGGGACTAAAACCTGCCGAGCGCCGCCGTTGCCGCCAAAGATTCGGCGACACTTTTTGCGCTGGCAATGCCCATGGTCGCGACCCGCCGGCCCGCCCCGGCGGCGGTATGCATAACGCTGCTCTGCGACGCCGGTCCGGGGCTTCATTATTGCTTTGCGCTGGTTCCTTTTGCGTGTATAAGAACACATCCCCACGGGCGGCATCCCGCCGCCGATCGCTGCTCCGGAGCTCCCTGATTGAACGCTGCTATCTCTGCCCTCGCGGAGGACCGCCGGTCCGGCCCGCGCGACGGCGACCCTATGGACCTGATCGCCGCGGCACTGCGCAAGGACGGCTATATAGTGCTGCCCGCACCGCTGCCGCCGGCACTGCTGGCCGGGCTGCTGCGCCATTTCCGCTCCATTGACCGCGAGCGCTTCAGGCGCGCCGGCATCGGCCGCGAGGACGAGCACCAACTCAACCGCTTCGTGCGCAGCGACGAAATTTTCTGGCTGGATCGCGCGAATCCGGCGGTGGCCGCCTATCTGAGCTGGATGGAAACGCTGCGTCTGGGGCTGAACCGCCGCCTGTTCCTGGGACTGTTCGATTACGAGTGCCACTACGCCTACTATGACCGCGGCACCTTCTACAAGAAGCACCTGGACGCCTTTAAGGGCAGTACCAACCGGGTGTTGAGCACCGTGCTCTACCTGACTCCCAACTGGCAGCCGCGCGACGGTGGCGAACTGGCGATATACCCACCGGAAACCGGCGAAGCTCCGTCGGCGGAGCCGCTGCTGAAAGTGGCGCCACGCTTCGGGCAGATGGTGATTTTCCTCAGCGAGGAATTTCCCCACGAGGTGCTGACGGTCAACCGGCCGCGCTACAGCGTCACCGGCTGGTTCCGGGTCAACAACAGTCTCGGCGACACTATCGACCCGGCAGTTTGAATACGGGAAATTTTGCACGCGGCGGCAACGAACGGCCGGTGAAACTTCGCTGCCCGTGCCGCCAGTGAAAGGTGACACCAGACCAGCTCAGAAGCCGCAGGCATGTTGGTGGGTTTTGTCTTGAGTTAAAGACATGGACCCAAATGCGCAGTTTCAATCACCAGACCGATCGCGCTCTTCGTCAGCCTTGTCACTTGCCTCGGTGTCTTCTTGATCCGGCTTTGCGGCTTCGTCCACTTTCAAGCCGTGCCTTTTCGAGCGCAACCGCCACAGGCGTTTGGCGACTTCCTGCCGGTCCGCAGTCTTGTCCGCTTCGTCGACGATCTCCTCGCCCAATAAGGTTTCCAACAGATCCTCGAGGGTTACCAACCCCTCGAGGCTGCCATACTCATCCAGCACCGCACTGATCTGCACACGCCGCGAGAGCATTTTCTGAAAGGCCTGATAAATCGTCGCGGTTTCCGGCAGCATCAGCATATCGCGCCGAAACTCCGACAGCTGTTTATCCTGTTCGCCCTTGGCGAAGGCCAGCAACAATTCCTGCTTCAGTACAAAGCCGACGACACAATCCGGATCTTCCTGCTCATAGACGGGAATGCGGGAAAAACGGCTCTTTTCCACCTCCTCGTAGGACTGGCCAATGGTGGCGTTCTGGGACAGGGAGTAAACCACGGTGCGCGGCGTCATCACCTCGCGCACCGAATAATCGCGCAGGGTAAAAAACAGGTTGCGCAGAATGCTCGACTCGCGGCGCTCCAGCTGCCCCTCCGCCTCGCCGATCTCTGCCATTACCGCAAATTCATCGCGACTGAAACCGGTCAGTGTCGGCCCGCGGGACATGCCACGGGTCAGCCATTCGGACATTTTTACAAAGGGGTACAGCAGCCACACCAGAACACGCAGGGCGTATGCCATTACCGGTGCGAGCTGCCGCCAGTACAGGGCGCCGAGAGTCTTCGGAATGATTTCGGAAAAAACCAGAATCAGCAGTGTCAGTATTGCCGACGCAATCCCCAGGTACTGATTGCCGAACACGGCGGCGGCCTGGGCACCGGCACCGGCGGCGCCAGCAGTATGGGCAATGGTGTTGAGCGTCAGAATCGCAGCCAGCGGCGCGTTGATATCTTCCTTGAGCTTGCGCAGAACTCGGCCAGCCCTGTGGCCCTCGCGCTCGAGCAGACTGACATAGGGGGTGGTGACACTGAGAATGACCGACTCGGCAATGGAGCACAAAAAAGAAAAGCCGAGCGCAATCAACACATAGACAAGCAGTAGAATCATAGGCCTCAGGCTGTCGAACTGTTGGGGGCAAATTTTCGCGCGCCGCCGACCCGACAGTAAATCAACGTCAGCACAACGCCGCAGACGAAGCCGCCGATATGCGCGGCATTGGCGACACCGACACCGAAGATCAAGGTTATCAGTCCGGTCGCACACAATAGAAGCCAGGCGATCGCCAGCGGTACGATACCGCTGGGGACATCGCGCCAGCCGGGCTGCCGGCGCCGCAACACAAAGACACCGCCGACCAGCGCGTAGACAACACCGGACATGCCGCCAAACACAATCTGTGGAGACCAATAGAACTGGGTCAGGTTGGAGACCGCCGCACTCACCAATACCAGCACGGCAAATGGCAGGGTTCCGGCGCGCGCCTCCACAGAGCGCCCGAGTATCCAGATTCCCAGCGCATTGAACAGCGCGTGGGGCAGGGAGAAATGCACCAGCGCCGGCGTCCACAAGCGCCAGTATTCTCCCTGTGCCCAGTGCCAGGCCAGGGTAGATTTATCCAACTGGAAGTCACCGCCACGATCCGGATAGATAAGCAGTGATTCGACGAGATTGTTGGAAAGCAAGAACCAGCCGAGAAAGCACATGCCGATTAAAATCAGGCTGAGTGGTGTCTTTCGCCAGGGCCAGCTCGGCAGCGGCGACATCGCGGCGGATTCCGAAATTGTTTCTTCGACGGGCAAGTCGCCTGCACCAATCTCGGTGTCCGCAGGCTTCTTCGCCCCAGCCTCTTCTGTCGGTGTTTCGGCAGGCACCTGTTCCAGGTGCACATCGGCAAGACTGATTTCCCCCGTATCCCAGCGCCGCAACAGCGGCAACAGCATTTCTCCCAGATGCGGGTCGAGGGAGGAAAGGATCTGGCGATTGTTTTCTTCGGTGATACGCAACGGCAGCCGGTAGCGCCGAATAAACTGCGCCAGCTCGCTGAGATCTTTATCAATTGGGAACTGATATACGACGGTCCAGTCGCTCAAGGGTGAGAGGCCTTCTTATTAAATCATTGCGCGAATAAAGCATTGCTGCAGCGGGCGGGCGCGCGACCCGCCACTGATATGGGGGTAATAGCCTACACCGCCATGGCGCGCAGAATAATGCGTTTTTTCAGCAGCGGACTGGCGTCTACCATACTCAAACCGGTGTTGCGCAGCCAGCGCCAGTGCAGATCACCGGCGCCGAACAGAGACTTGAACGTGCTCATGGCTTTCAGGGTCGCGGCGTTATCGCCGCGGCGGCGACGTTGGTAACGCTCCAGCACCGAGGAATCTGCGGGTTCCAGGCCGCGCTTCAGTGCGCGGCCTATTTCGTCACTCAGCACGCGCACGTCCTGCAGGCCCAGGTTCACGCCCTGCCCCGCCAGCGGGTGGATACTGTGGGCGGCATCGCCGATCAGCGCCGCTCCGGGCCCGCAGTAAGACTCCGCGTGGCGCGCGCGCAACGGGAAGGAAAAACGCTCGCTGACCGACTCCACGCGGCCGAGACAGCTTTCGAAGGCTTTTTCCAGGTTCAGGCAAAAAGCCTGGTCGTCCAGCATCACCAGTTCGCGCGCCAGCTCCTCGTCCGCGGACCAGACCACCGCACAGTGATGCTCGTCACCGAGTCCGGCGAGGGGCAGGAATGCCAGCGGACCGGTTTTCAGGAAGCGCTGCCAAGCGGTGTGCTGATGCGGTTTCTCGCTGCGGGCCACACACACCAGCGCGCTCTGATGGTAATCGGTATCCTGTGAGCGGATATGCAGCAGATCGCGCACCTTGGAACGGGCTCCATCGGCACCGATCAGCAGGCGCGTGCACAGTGTCTCCGCGCCCTCGTTCAGCCCCTCGACCAGATCGGTACGGTCACTGCGCGGCTGCAGGTACCAGAGACCGCAGTCGCGCCACCAGCTGTCCAGGCGGAAGCCGCTGACCAGCTCGACGTTCGGCAGCGCATCGATACGCGCGCGCAGCGCAGCGACCACCACATTGTTTTCGACGATATGGCCGAGATTGGGCATCTGCACATCGCGGCTGTTGAAGCGCACGGAGCCGGTGCCCTCCGCATCCCACACGCGCATCTCGGTGTAGGGGCAGGCGCGATGATCGCTGATTTCCGCCCAGGCACCGGTTTCCTCGAGCAGCTCGCGGGAGGCCTGGGTCAGGGCGACGACGCGGGGATCGTAGTGTTCGGCCGGCACCTGCGGCACATCGGTGGAGGCCTCCAACAGCCCCACCCGCAGCTGCGGATGGCGAACCGCCAGCAGCGCGGCCTGGGCCAGGCCCACCATACCGGCGCCGACGATGGCGATATCCAAACGGTGTCTGATCATAAGCTGGCTATTCCTTGCGTGCCCCTACCGGCTAAACACCGGGGGTGGGCACTATTAAAGCCCAAAACCCGCCGCCTGACCGACGAAACTCGCGCGCAGCGGCGGCGCCAGGGTCAGTCCGAGCATACCCGCCTGGCGCAAGCCCTGCACCATCAGGTTGGACGAGGCAAACAGCGGCGGTATCCGGTCACTGAAACCAATTGTCAGTTGTTGGTCCAGCTGACGATCCCGACCATATTCCTGTAACAAGTCTAGCTGATCAGATGAATCCTGCGCCAAGTCCGCGCCCGTCAGGGCCTGCGCCAGAGCGTAACAGTCGCGCAGTGTCAGGTTGAAGCCCTGTCCGGCCACCGGATGCAGGAAATGCGCGCAGTTGCCCACCAATACCAGGTTGCGGCGCCACTGCTCCCGCGCCAGCGACAGGCTGAGCGGGTAGCCCTGCAGGCTGCCCGCACGCTGAATACGACCGGCACGCCAGCCGAAGGCGCGCTGCAGGCGCTCGACAAAGGCATCATCGCTCAATTCGGTCAGCGCCCGCGCCTCTTCCTCCGCGCAGGTCCACACCAACGCCATCCGGTGCTGGCCGTCGCGCCTGGGCAGCGGCAGTAGCGCCATCGGGCCCGCGTCGGTAAAGCGCTCGTAGGCGACGCCGCCGTGATCCCGCTGCAGTCCAACTGTAGTGACCAGCGCACGCTGCCGGTACTGTATCGTTTCGATTTCAACACCCAGCTGGCGGCACAGGGGAGAATTGACGCCATCTGCCACTACCAGCAGCGGGGTCTTCAATTCTGCCTGCTCGCCATCATCACCGGCATGCCAACGCAGGCGGGCACCATCGGCCCCCATCTGTACTTCGGAGACCTGCGCCGGCGCCATCAGCTGCACCGGTGTCTGTGCCAGCGCTTCGTGCAGGACCGGCCCCAGCGCGGCGTTTTCGATGACCGCGCCGAGCATGCCCTGGAAACTGGCCCGTTCATGCCGCTCGGCGTGCAGGGAGACGCCGAGTGCGTGGCCGCGATCGCTGACCTGAATGCGCTGAATCGGCGCGCAGTAGTCGCGCAACTGCGCCCACAGCCCCAGCTCGGAAAAAATCTGCAGGCTGCCGGCGGAAATCGCAGTGGCCCGGGTGTCGAAACTGGGCAGCTGCACACTGGCACCCGCGTCCGGCAGGGCGCGCTGCTCCAGCAATGCCACCGACAGCTGTGGACAATAGCGGGCCAGCATCAGCGCCAGGCTGGCGCCCGCCATACCGCCACCGACAATGGCGACGTCCACCTGTTGTAATTGCTTGGTCACCACAATTCCTCCTGCACCAGATCTTGTCCCTGGCGCATGGTGTATTCGATATCCGCGACAGTTTTCGGCGCCGCCCCCGACAGCACTTGCGGCCCGTCTTTGGTCAGTGCCACATCGTCCTCGATGCGAATGCCGATGCCGCGGAATTTTTCCGGTACCGTGTCATCGTCGACTGCAACGTAAATGCCCGGCTCGACGGTCATCGCCATGCCCGGCTCCAGCTGCCGCCACTGACCGTGCACCCGGTAGTCGCCGGCGTCGTGCACATCCATGCCGAGCCAGTGACCGGCGCGGTGCATATAGAAACGGCGATAGGCGCCGGACTCGATCAGGCCACTGACCTCGCCGCGCAACAGGCCGAGATCCACCAGGCCCTGGGTGATGACCTCGACACTGGCCACGTGCGGCTGGTCCCAGTCATTGCCGGCACGGATTTGTTCAATGGCCGCACTCTGCCCCGCCAGCACAATTTCGTACAGGGCTTTTTGCGCGCCGCTGAACCGGCCGTTGACCGGATAGGTACGCGTCACATCGGCGGCGTAGCCGCGGTACTCGCAGCCGGCATCCACCAGCACCAGATCGCCACTTTTTAACGGCGCGCTGTTGCTGCAGTAGTGCATCACCAGTGCATTTTTACCGCCGCCGACGATGGTCGGGTAGGCGGGTTCGCGGGCACCGGCGGCAACGAATGTGTGCAGTATCTCCGCCTCCAGGTGGAATTCGTACTGGCCGGGACGGCAGCGGGCCATCGCGCGACGGTGCGCCTCGGCACTGATCTCCGCCGCGCGGGTCATCAGGCGCAGCTCCTGGGCACTCTTGTACAGCCGCAGGTCGTGCAGCAGGTGATCCAGGTCGACCATTTCCGGCGCGCCGGCGCTGCCCGGTGCCGACGCAACGGCCTGCAGGTAATTCTGCAGCCGTCGGTCCAGTTGCGGGAAACGCCCCATCGTAAAGTAGATACGCTCGCGCCCCTCGATCAGCCCCGGCAGGATGTCATCCAGGTCGCCGATCGGGAAAGCGTCACACAGACCACACTGCTCCGCGGCGCGCTCCGGCCCCAGCCGCGGGCCGTCCCACATTTCCTTCTCCGCATCGCGCTCGCGACAAAACAGCAGGGTCTCGCCCTGGCTGCGCCCCGGCACCAGCACCAGCAGCGCCTCGGGCTCGTTAAATCCGCTCAGATAGAGAAAGTCACTGTCCTGGCGAAACGGGAAATAGGTATCCCGCGAGCGCAGCTGTTCGCGTGCCGCCGGCACGATGGCCAGGCTGTCCGGCGCCATACTGGCGATCAGGCGCGCGCGGCGGCGCGCGTATTCCGCTTTGGCGATCGCTGGCGGCGCAGCTTTATTAACAGCCATCAGTGAACAGTGGGCCCCTTGCCGGATTTATCGCCGCGAACTTCGGTAAAAATATTCAGCGCGGCCATGCGTACATATTCCTGTAATTCCAGCAGCTGGCTTTCCGCCTCCTCGGACTCGTCCACCTGGTCGGCATCCACCTGCGCAATCGCACCGATGTCCTGCAGCGCCTCCTTGCTGGTGGGCAACAACTCCCCCTTATACGCACCGATACCGAAACCGTGCAAAAAACCCTGGCACCAGTGACCGAGGGTCAGGGTGCGCGCGGTAATATCCTGCTCGTCGCTGAGCAGCAACTGAAAATCAAAGTTGCTGTCGCCGAGCTGCTGCTGGGCGTCTTGTGCCAGCTGCAGAAATTCCCGGTTCAGGTCTGCCGGGACCGCGTCCAGCTCCAACAGCGCCGCCAATTCTTTCTGCCAGCGGCTTATGTCCGGGCCGGCGCCAGCGGCCAAAAATCCACAGGCAAAACCGTGCAGCTCACTGGGGTCGGCGTGGCCGCCAGCGGCGAGAATGGCATTGGCCAGGGAATCAAATCGGTTGGCTGCTGAAGTCATGACTACTGCTCAGTATTTTTCCAGGATGATCAGAGTTTATTCAGGTAATCGCATCGGCAATCGGCGATCACTCGACAATTGGTACTAACTGGCAAATTTGTGATTGCCCGCGCGGGTGGGGCGATTGACCCACCCATACGCCGGCAATATAGTAGCGGAATCCCTCGCAGTCTGTCGTGTTGCGGGTCTTCGATCTTATGCGCAGGAATTATGGATAAGCTGCAAGCGTTAGAAAGCACTGTGGATTCGCTGATCGCCCGCTGCCAGCAGCTGGCCGATGACAACCGCGAACTGCGTCGGCAAGAAGCCGACTGGCAGCGCGAGCGCCAGCGCTTGGTAAAAAACAATGAGGCCGCCCGCTCGCGGGTAGAAGCCATGATCAACCGCCTCAAGGGGCTAACGCAAGAATCCTGATGGCTGACTCAGCAGCAACCGCCGAAACCGTAACCGTCTCCATACTCGACAAGGAGTACCGCGTCGCATGCGCCGAAGACGAGCGCGCCGAGCTGCAGGCTTCTGCGCGCCTGTTGCACGAGCGTATGTCGCGCATCCGTGCCAGCGGTTCAGTGATCGGCCTGGAGCGCATCGCGGTCATGGCGGCACTGAATATCGCGCACGAACTGATTCAGGCCAAGGCGGAGCTGAGCCGGGTACCGCTGGAGCAGGAAATGCTCGACCGCCTGCAGGAAAAGGTTCAGTCAGCACTCGGCAAAATCGATACACCGGAAAGCTGAAAAAACAGCGGAATTCCGTCGCCATGCGCGGCATCACAATTTCCGCCGGCAGACTTGACACCCGCATTTTGAGCAACTTCCCGCAGCAACCTCATTTAGCCTTTCCACCCCCCCATGAGTTATAATTTCCTTGCCCTGGGGTGTTGGCCAGTTGACTATGTCCTCGAGCCGATAATCTGACCCTGGTGGTTTCCAGCGGATGCTGGTGTGCAAGTCCGCCATGTAGCGGAAAGCCTTATGTATCCCGGAGACCGCCACCTTGAACTTTACGGTTCAAGGCTACGTCTGCAGCCGCACACTCGGGGCTCCTAATTTCTCTCCAGCCCCTCCATTCAATGACCGACAGCAAAGCCCGATCTGAAAAGGCTGAATTGCGCCGCCGTATGCGGGCAGCCCGACGCCAGCTCAGCGTTTACCAGCAGCGCCTGCACGGTCGCGCCGCCGCCATTCACCTGAGCCGCGACCCGCATATGCAGCGCGCAAAGCATGTCGGCATCTACTGGCCGATGGATGGGGAGCTGGATGTGCGCTGGCTGTTCCAGCGCTTCGCCGACAAGCACTTCTATCTGCCGGTGTTGCCGGCGGAACCGCACCCGCACCTGCGCTTCCGCCGCTGGCACGGCGGCCCGTTGACCCACCGCAACCGCTATCGCATTCCCGAGCCGCTGCGCGGTCATACGCAACCGCCGGCACAGCTGGATGTGGTGCTGTTGCCGCTGGTGGCGTTCGATCCGAGTGGCGCGCGCCTGGGCATGGGAGCCGGCTTTTACGACCGCACCTTCGCGCTCAAGCGGCTGCTGCCCGGTGCCGGGCCGGCCCTGATCGGCGCGGCCCACCAGTTGCAGTGTGTGCCGCAGCTGCCCACGGACAGCTGGGACATTCCGCTGGATGCAGTGGTGACCGAGGCGCGTATCTACCGCTGCCGCTGACCGAAAACACCGCAGGCTGAAACGAAAAAGGCCGAACGCACTAGCGTTCGGCCTTTTTCGTTTGCTCGCGGACAGAGCGGCGCACCAGGCAAACTGCCTAACGGGTCACCACTCCCTGCTGCAGAGCCGCCGGCGGTTCCGGTTCCGAGGCAAAAACCTCGGTCAGACCCGTGCTGCTCAACAGTACGCCCGCAACAAAGACAACCACAGCGATTGTCAGTGCATCGGGTTTCATTGGGACCATCCTGTAGATCGATGTTCTTGTTATGTGCATTTCGCCCTGCGTTAGACTCACTTCAACGCAAAAGTTCCACCGCAGGGAAGATACTTCAGAAGCGGTGAAATAGTAACCGGTCGGCGTCTGTTTTTTGCGAAATTTGTCGCATTTTTGCGCAAAAAAGTTAGACAAGGCCACCGCCCCGGTCTACGCGGCGGCGGAATCATCCTGACTGAGCAGACTTACCTGACGGGCCTCCTCGCGCAGACGGATCAGCTGGCGAGGAAGAAACGGTAGGCGGGGTTGTCGGTCTCGTCCCAGAACGGGAACTGCAGCTGGTCGAGCAGCTGCCTGAGCTGCTCGCGCTCGCCGGCGGGCACCTGCAGACCGGCCAGTACCCGGCCGTAGGCGGCGCCGTGGTTGCGGTAGTGGAACAGGGTGATATTCCAGCGCCCCGCCAAATGCTCCAGGAACTTGCGCAGCGCACCGGGCCGCTCGGGGAACTCGAAGCGGTAGACCACCTCGTCGGTCAGTCCCTGCGCTCGGCCGCCGACTAGATGGCGGATATGCAGCTTGGCCATCTCGTTGTCGGTCAGGTCCGTCACGCGGTAGCCGCCGGCTTCCAGCTTCTCCAGCAGCTGGCGCCGGTCCGCATCCGTCGCCACCTGCAGGCCGACAAAGATATGCGCCTCGCCACTGTTGGCGTAACGGTAGTTGAATTCGGTAATGGCACGATCACCGAGGTCGCGACAGAACTGCAGATAGCTGCCGGCGCGCTCGGGGATGGTCACCGCGAGTACCGCCTCGCGCTTCTCGCCAATTTCGGTGCGTTCACTGATGTAGCGCAGACGATCGAAGTTGGTGTTGGCGCCGCTGCAGACGGTCGCCAGCGTGGCGTTGCGGCTGTCGCCCTGCTCGATGAATTTCTTCAGTCCGGCCAGCCCGACCGCGCCGGCGGGTTCGGCGATCGAGCGGGTATCCTCGAAGATGTCCTTGATCGCCGCACAGATCTCGTCGGTGGTCACGGTGATAACGCCGTCCACCGTCTCGCGCAGTACGCGAAAGGTCTCCTCGCCGATCTGCGCCACGGCGACGCCATCGGCAAACAGCCCCACCTGCGGCAGGCGCACCCGCTCGTCGCTCTCCAGCGCCGCCTTCAGGCAGGCGGCATCTTCAGGCTCCACCGCATAGACCTTGATCTGCGGGCGCACGTATTTGATATAGGCGGCCATACCGGCGGCCAGACCGCCGCCGCCAACCGGGATAAACACCGCATCCAGGTTGCCGGTGTACTGCCGCAGCAGCTCCATCGCCACGGTGCCCTGACCGGCAATCACGTCCGGGTCGTCGTAGGGATGCACGAATACCAGATCGCGCTCCGCCACCAGCTCCCGCGCCCGCGCCGCCGCCTCGTCAAAGGTGTCGCCGTGCAACACCACTTCGGCACCGCGCATGCGTACCGCATTGACCTTGATCTGCGGCGTGGTCGTTGGCATCACAATAGTCGCACGCACCCCCAGCTGTGCCGCGCCCAGAGCCAGCCCCTGGGCGTGGTTGCCGGCAGACGCCGCGATCACGCCGCGGGCGCGCTGCTCCGCCGGCAGCTGCAACAGCTTGTTGTAGGCACCACGCACCTTGAAGGAGAACACCGGCTGCAGATCTTCACGCTTGAGCAGAATACGGTTGTTGAAGCGGTGCGACAGCTGGCGCATCGGCTCCAGCGGCGTCTCGGTGGCGACATCGTAAATGCGCGCGTCTAAAATGCGCTTGATATAGGACTTGGGCATGGCGTACTTCGGTGGCCGTAGCGGTAGCGATTGAAACCGGCGGTTAATTTCTGTGCGCGGCACCCTGTAATAGTGGCTCACTGAGCGGCTCAGTGAAATCGGCAGGACGCGCGGCACCGGACGCCAGTCTAATGCTCTACCAGCATCTTTACTACCGATTTACCGCACTCGCGCTAAATTTTCTCGCTTTTGCGGCAATTCGGCACAAATAATTGCACAGGAAACTTTCCCCAGTATGACTCAGGACGAATTGAAGCGGGCCACAGCCCGCGCCGCCGTGGACTACATCGCCCCGAAACTGGAGGCCGATTCGATCGTCGGCGTCGGCACCGGCTCCACCGCCAACTTCTTCATCGACTACCTGGCGGAGATCAAGGGCCAGTTCGACGGCACTGTGGCCAGCTCCGAGGCCTCCGCCGAGCGCCTCAAGGGCCACGGCATCCCGGTCTACGACCTGAACAGCGTCGACGGCATCCAGTTCTATATCGACGGTGCCGACGAGGCAAATCCGGCACTGCAACTGATCAAGGGCGGCGGTGCCGCGCTCACCCGGGAAAAGATAGTCGCGGCCTGTTCCGACGAGTTTGTCTGTATCGCCGATGAGAGCAAATGGGTGCCGATTCTCGGTGACTTTCCACTGCCGGTGGAAGTTATTCCGATGGCGCGCTCGCTGGTGGCGCGCGAACTGGTTAAGCTGGGCGGCGATCCGGTTTACCGTCAGGGCGTGACCACCGACAACGGCAATGTCATTCTCGATGTGCACAATCTGAAGATTACCGAACCGAAGGCACTGGAAGAGGCCATCAACAATATCACCGGCGTCGTCACCAACGGCATATTCGCCCTGCGCCCGGCCGACCTGATGTTGCTGGGCACCGCTTCCGGAGTTAAGACTTTTACCGCCGAGTGAACTGCTGTTGCCATGTCGAATAACAATAATTACCGATTGCTCGCCGCCCTGCTGATTTCTGGGTCAATTCTGACCGCGGGCTGCGCCACCAGCCCGCCGAGCAACCCCGACGATATCTGCTCGATTTTCCGCGAGAAGAAAGGCTGGTATGCGGAGGCCAAGGACGCCGAGGAAAAATGGGGCTCGCCGGTGGCCACGATGATGGCATTCATCCATCAGGAGTCCCGCTTCGTGCACGACGCGCGCCCACCGCGCACCAAGATCCTCGGCTTTATCCCGGGTCCGCGCCCTTCGGACGCCTTTGGCTATCCGCAGGCACTGGGCATGACCTGGCGTACCTACGAGCGCTCCGCCTTCAATTACGGCGCCGACCGCGACGACTTCGGCGATGCCATCGATTTTGTCGGCTGGTACAACAACACCAGCGCGCGCCAGTGCCGTATCAGATCGAACGACACCTATCACCTATACCTTGCCTATCACGAGGGACATGGTGGCTTTAACAGGCGCACCTTTAGGAATAAGTCCTGGCTGAAACAGGTGTCGAAAAAAGTATCCGCCCGCGCCCAGCGCTACCAGCAGCAGCTGAACAGCTGTGAGAGCTCGCTGCAACGACGCAAGAAATTTCTCGGGCTTTTTTAGGTCAATGAATTACCGCCAATAAAAATTCACACGACTGGCGGCAAATGGCGCAACGCGCCGCGGAAACTGACTACGCTGAGCTGACAACCCCTCACTTTTTCTCCGGCGCCGCCGGCAAAAGCATGGCGTTGGCAGCCCCTACAGGACGCTGGGTGCTCTCTCGCCGAAGCAAAAGCGTCCTCTGACCATTCGAGGTGCACAATGAAAACACCAGCTATCTGTCTCGCCGTGCTCGCCCTGTTACTGGCCTTGCCGATGGCGCAGGCCCAAACCAATGCCGGGCAGGCCACCGCACAGAAAGTCTCGTATAGTGACCCCCAGCTGCAAAAATTCGCCAACGCCTACCGCGCGATCGTCATGCTCAGCCGCGAATACGCGCCTCGAATCAAGGCCGCAGCCGACATCCAGGAAGCCGAGGAGATCAACAAGGAAGCGCAGGGCAAAATGATCGGGGCGATTGAACAGGCGGGCCTCTCAAAAGAGCAATATCAGCAGATAGCGGGCAGCCTGCAGTCCGATCCGGCGCTGCTGGAGAGAGTCAACAAGATACTGCAGCAGGGGCAACAGTAGCGGTAACAGCCCCAAAGTCGCCACGGCCCGCGCACGAGATACCGGGCCGCGGCTCTCGTCCCAGCCTATAATCCCCCCCGGGCTCCACTACTCCAGAGATACCCCCAACACCTTGCAGATCACCGACAGGTGTTTGTGCACCCAGTCGCGATCAAATGAGCCCCAGTCCCGCAACTCGTAATAGCCATCGTTGTTGCGCACCCCTTGCTGAATGAACTCCACCTGGGTGCCGTGCCCCGGCAGCCCCTTGGCGATGATGTCCTGCACCGTGCGCCGCGGCCAACCGGTGACCTCCTCCAGCGCCGGGTTATTGGGCTTCGGCAGCTGCTCGATCAGGTGGGCGATCAGCATGCGCCGGCAGATGGTCGGATTGAGCTGGTTTTCCAGAGTTGATGGCATTTGGCTTGTCCCTCGCTTGCTCCCAGTCCTTTTAACACAGCCCCGCACGCGACTCACGCCAAACCGGCCACAACAGCGGCTATCCGGCCAAACCTGACTTTCTCCGCCGCATTGCGCATAATCCTGCTTCCACATCAGCGAGCACACGCTGCAAACAGAATAATTAGTACCCTGCCCCGTACCAAATGAGGCAGGACACTGGAGGGCTGAGACAGTGGAAAGCGACATTCAGGAAAGCGGGACGGCCAAAGTCCGCGAGACAGACCACGGCATCCTCGCCGCGGTCGTGCGCGCGCAACTGGCCGGCGCTGAGGCAGCGGGTGTGGACTGCCGGCAGCTGCTGCTGGACAGCGGCATCGATCCGGCGGTGATCGACGAGCCCGACAGCCGCATCAGCCGCGAGCAGATGGCGAACCTGCTGCGCCGCGAGTGGGACCTGCTGAACGACGAGTCGGGCGGCTACCTTGCCCGTCCGTGGAAACCCGGTACTTTCGCCATGATGGGGCACGCCTGTATCAGCAGCCCGAACCTGCGCCGCGCGCTGCTGCGCTCCGGCCGCTTCGTGTCCATGGTCAGCGACGACATACATATCAAGCTGGTCGAAGATGGCGAAGAGGCGCGGCTGCTGTTTCACCACAGCAACGACAAGAACCTGCCGAACCAGATGTTCGTCGAGTCGCTGGCGCTGATCTGGCTGCGTTTCTTCAGCTGGCTGATCGATCGCACCATTTTGCTCGAACGGGTGCACCTGGCCTTCCCGCCGCCGGACTACAACGAGGACTACAGCGATATGTTCCCCTGCCGGCACTACTTCTACCAGCGCGAGACCTGCCTGGTGTTCAGCACCCGCTACCTGCAGATGCCGCTGGTGCGCGACGAACAGCAGCTGGCCGACTTCCTCGCCCGCGCCCCCGAGTGCCTGCTGGCGCAGTACAAGTCCGACCACAGCTACACCGGCCGCATCCGCCGCATGCTGCAGCAGCAGAACGCAATCGAGAACCTGTCGCTCGACGATGTCGCCGCGCGGCTGTACACCTCGCCGCAGACATTGCGCCGGCGATTGAAGGAGGAGGGCAACAGCTGGCAGGACATCAAGGATTCGGTACGCCGCGACATGGCGGTGTACCAGCTGAAGAAACAGGAAACGGCGGTGGCGGAAATCGCCGAACGCCTCGGCTTCTCCGAGCCCAGCGCTTTCAATCGCGCTTTCAAAAAATGGACCGGCCTGGCGCCGGGGGCCTACCGGGAAAAATATCGCGGCTAACGTACGCGCAAAAACTTTTCCGATAAAAAATCCCCGCAGCCGCGGGGATTTTTTCGATACTAGCTAGCCGAGTGGCCTATTCGAACGTCACCACCCGCACACTGATACGCTCGTTTTTCTGCCCATTCTCTCCGGTGCCTTCGTCGAGTACGGGTTTCGCGGAGCCCATGCCGGTCGCAGTGACACGGTTGGGATCTATACCTTTTTCCATCAGCATCTGGCGCACTTTGTCGGCGCGCCGTTGCGAGAGTTCCTGATTCGCCATCGCGTCGCCATTGCCGGAAGTGTGCCCTTCGACGGCGATGGAGAGCCCCGGGTTTTCCTTCAGGATTTTTGCCAGCGCCTCGACCTCCGGCACCGATGAACTGGTGACTTCGGCACTGTCTGCGGCGAACTCAATGTTCAGCGGGAATTCGCGATTCGGATCCCGCGCAGAATTGGTCAGGTACTCGCGGAAACTACCGGCGAAACCCGCGTCCGCATCGGAGGTCGACTCCGCAGTGGCCGGTTCCGCAGTAGTCTGTGTATCGCTGGCAGAATCGGGAGGTAGCGCCGCGCCATTGGGCGTTTCTTCGATAATGACCGACTCCTCTTCCAGCAGCACCTCACCGGGCTTGCTGTCCACCTCCTGTTTCTGCGCACACATGTTCAGCGCATAGAGCCCGGCCAGTGCAATCAGCAACGGCCAGAACCACTTGCCGAAGCCACCGCGTTTTTTCGCCGGAGCGTGGTGCAGTGCCTGCGGGCGCGGTTCCTGTGGCTGTGCATGCCCATGGGTGACCAGCGCGCTGCCGAGATCGCCGAAACCGGACACGCCCAGCTCGTCCAGCAGACCATCGGGCAGTTTGCCCTGGATATGCTCCTTCTGCCCGAGCAACAACGCGGCCAGTTTGGATACATCCAGTCGCTCGCTGTTGACCAGGCGGCTCAGCAACGACACCAGTACCGGCGCCGCCACCTTGAGCAGACCGCGGCCGTTGCCACTGCTGCCACCGATGGCGCCAGACACCAGATCGCCGACACTGCCGACTTTGCTGCCGAAAATCACCTCAAGCATTTTGGCGCCGCTTTGCTGCACGCTGCTAATCTGCTCGGGATCCCTGAAGGTGTCGCCGATCGACGAGAAATCCAGGTCGCTACTGTCGGAAACCATTTTGTACAGGCTCGCCATGCCGGTCTTGCTGCTGCCCTTGTTCAGCATGCCTGCAATCACGGTGGCCAGCCCGGTATTCACTGCGGACTCGGCGCGGTCTGCCGGCAGGCCGAGTGCGCCGGTGAGTGCGTCGATTCCGGAAGAGCCGAGCTTGCGCACCGCCATGTCCAATAGATTGTCCGCCATAGCAAGACCTCGTCGCTTAATACCTCTAAACGTCTCCCATGAGTGTATGGCAGCTAATTCACCTGATTAGTCTGATTCTGAATAACCAGCGATGGGATGCCGCCAGTGTCTTTATGGTCACCCACTGTCGCCGGCGTCATCGTCGGTGGCGTCTTTCATCATTGCACCAATCAGCGCTGCAACTAAGGTTATAGCCACGAAATAATAAAGAGGCCTGAACCGTGCCCAACGAAGCTTATATCTACGACGCCATCCGCACGCCCCGGGGCAAAGGCAAGCCCGGCGGCGCCCTTTACGAAGTCAAACCGGTCACGCTGCTGGCCGACCTGCTGCGCGAACTACAGCGGCGCACGCAACTGGACACGCAGCGAGTCGATGACGTGGTCATGGGCTGCGTGACGCCGATCGGCGACCAGGGCGCCGATATCGCCAAGACCGCCGCCCTGGTCGCGGACTGGGACTGGGATATCGGCGGTGTCACTCTGAACCGCTTTTGCGCCTCCGGCGCCTCGGCGGTCAATTTCGCCGCCGCCAAGGTGCGCTCCGGCTGGGAACAGCTGGTGGTAGCCGGCGGCGTGGAGTCCATGTCGCGGGTACCGATGGGCAGCGACGGCGGCGCCTGGGCCGCGGATCCGCGCACTGCGATGGACACCGGGTTCGCCCCGCAGGGCATCGGCGCCGACCTGATCGCCACGCTCGGCGGCTTCAGCCGCGAGGATGTGGACGCCTTCGCACTGGAATCCCAGAAGAAGGCGGCCGCCGCCTGGGCGCGCGGCGCCTTCGCCAAATCCGTCGTGCCGGTGCGCGATCAGAACGGCCTGCTGATCCTCGACAGCGATCAGCTGGTGCGCCCGGATACCTCGATGGAAGGGCTCGGGCAACTGAAGCCGTCCTTCGCCGGCCTCGGTGAGCTGGGTTTCGACAGCGTGGCCCGCGCCCGCTACCCGCAGGTGGAGCGCATCAACCACGTGCACACCGCCGGCAACTCCTCCGGTATCGTCGACGGCGCCGCCGCGCTGCTGATCGGCAGTGAACAGGCCGGACGCGATCTCGGCATAGCGCCGCGCGCACGCATCGTCTCCGCCGCGGTAGTCGGTAGTGATCCCACCATCATGCTCACCGGCCCGGCGCCGGCCACGCGCAAGGCACTGAAGGCCGCCGGCCTGAGCGCGCAGGAAATCGACCTGTACGAGGTCAACGAGGCGTTCGCCGCGGTGGTCATGCGCTTCCAGCGCGAGCTGGATATCGACCCGCAGAAAATCAACGTCAACGGCGGCTCCATCGCCATGGGCCACCCGCTCGGCGCCACCGGCGCCATGCTGATCGGCACGGTGCTGGACGAGCTGGAACAGCGCGGCCAGCGCTACGGCCTCGTCACCCTGTGTGTCGGCGGCGGCATGGGTGTGGCAACCATTATCGAACGTCTGGGTTAAGGGGGATAACAAGATGAAATCCATTCGCCTGGAAAAAGACAGCGACAACATCATCCACCTGATTCTGGACAACCCCAACGCATCCGCCAATGTGATGGACCGGGATTTTTCCGTGTCACTGCGCGAGGCCGCCGAGCGCCTGAAGAAAGACGACTATGTCGGCATTATCGTGCGCTCGGCCAAGAAGACCTTTTTTGCCGGTGGCGACCTCAACTGGCTCTACTCCGCCGACCGCGAAGAGGCCGCAGAATTTTTTGCCTACTGCGAGGCTCTGAAGGCGGAACTGCGCTGGCTGGAGTCCCACGGCAAACCGGTGGTGGCGGCGATCAACGGCGCCGCCCTCGGCGGCGGCTGGGAGCTGGCACTGAGCTGCCACCACCGCATCGCCATCGACAGTCCGGCGGTAAAGATCGGCCTGCCGGAAGTCACCCTCGGCCTGCTGCCCGGCGGCGGCGGCTGCGTGCGCATGCCGCGCCTGCTCGGTATCCAGAATGCGCTGCCGTATCTGCTCGAAGGCAAGCAGGTGGGCCCGCAACAGGCGCTGGAGGCGGGCCTGATTCACCAGACCGCAAAGAACGCCGACGAGCTGCTCGACCACGCCCGCGCCTTTGTGCTCGCCAATGCCGATACCGAAATCCAGCAGCCGTGGGATCAGCCCGGCTACCGCATGCCCGGCGGCGATGCCAGGAATCCGAAGAACGCGCAGCTGCTGGTCGTCGCGCCGGCGATGCTGCAGCAGAAAACCAAGGGCTGCCTGCCGGCACCTGAAGCCATCCTCGCCACCGTGATCGAGGGCTCCCAGGTGGACTTCGATACCGCCAGCCGCATCGAGTCGCGCTACTTCGTCGAACTGACCTGTGGTCAGGTGGCGAAGAACATGATCGGCACTCTGTGGTTCGGCCTCAACGCGATCAAGTCTGGCGCCTCGCTGCCGGAAGCGGCGCGCAATATCGACACCGCGCCGCTCAGGAAAATCGGTATTCTCGGCGCCGGCATGATGGGTGCGGGCATCGCCTACGCCTGCGCGAGCAAGGGCCTCGACGTGGTGCTCAAGGATGTCTCGCTGGAGGCCGCCGAGAAGGGCAAGGGCTACGCGGAGAAATCCCTGCAGAAACGCCTGCAGCGTGGGCGCACGGACGAGTCCCGCATGCAGGCGACGCTGTCGCGCATCCAGCCAACCGACAGTGCCGCCGACCTGGAAGACTGTGAACTGGTCATCGAGGCGGTGTTCGAGGATCGCGAGCTGAAGGCCAAAGTCACGGCAGAGGCCGAGGAACAGCTCCCCGAGAGCGCGGTCTTCGCTTCCAACACCTCGACGCTGCCGATCACCGGCCTCGCCAAGGCCTCAAAGCGGCCGCGCAATTTTATCGGCCTGCACTTCTTCTCGCCGGCCGACAAGATGCCGCTGGTGGAAATTATCTGCGGTGAGCAGACCAGCGACGAAACCCTCGCCCGCGCCTTCGCGTTTGTACTGCAGATCGGCAAGACGCCGATCGTCGTCAACGACAGCCGCGGTTTTTTCACCTCGCGGGTATTCGGCTGCTTTACCAACGAGGGTATCGCCATGCTCGGCGAGGGCGTCATTCCGGCCACCATCGAAAGTGCCGCGGCCCTGGCCGGTTTCCCGGTCGGGCCGCTGGCGGTGAGCGACGAAGTATCGCTGACACTGATGGGCAAGATCCGCCAGCAGACCATCAACGACCTGCAGCGCGAGGGCAAACAGGCACCATCGCACCCGGCGGACAAGGTGATCGACCATATGCTGGAACTGGGCCGCGCCGGCAAGGCCGCCGGTGGCGGTTTCTATAGCTACCCGGAAAATGACAAGAAGCACCTGTGGCAGGGGCTGGCGAAAGAATTCCCCGCAGGCGAACAACCGCCGCTCGAGGATGTGAAGGAACGGTTGTTGTTTATCATGGCCATCGAAACGCTGCGCTGCTATGAAGAGCAGGTGCTGCGCAGCGTGCGCGATGCCAATATCGGCTCGATCTTCGGCATCGGTTTCCCGCCGTGGACCGGCGGTGCGCTGCAGTACATCAACCAGTACGGCCCGGCGGCCTTCGCCCAACGCGCGCGGGAGCTGGCCGAACACTACGGCGAGCGCTTCGCGCCACCCAAGACACTGACGCAGATGGCTGAGACCAACCTGCCCCTGACTGATCAATAATACGAATAATATTGCGGAGAAAAGCGATGATCCCGAGAACAGTCTTTAACGAAGATCACGAACAGTTTCGCGACACGGTGCGCAAATTCCTCGAAAACGAAGCCGCGCCCCATCACCACCAGTGGGAGAAGGACGGCCAGGTCGACCGGGAACTGTGGACCAAGGCCGGCCAGATGGGCTTCCTGTGCCCGCAGATCCCGGAGGAATACGGCGGCCTCGGCCTCGACTTCGGCTACAACGCGGTAATCGACGAGGAGATATCCCGCCTCGGCCTCACCGGCATCGGCTGGGGGCTGCACTCGGATATCGCCGTGCCGTACATCGTCAACTACGGCAGTGAAGAGCAGAAACAGAAATACCTGCCCAAGTGCATCAGCGGCGAGATCATCACCGCCATCGCGATGACCGAGCCGGGTACCGGTTCCGACCTGCAGAATGTGCGCACCACCGCGATCAAGAACGGCGACCATTATGTGCTGAACGGTTCCAAGACCTTTATTACCAACGGCCAGATGGCCGACCTGGTAATCGTCGTGGCGAAGACCAACCCGGACGAAGGCGCCACCGGCGTCAGCCTGCTGCTGGTGGAGACCGATCTCCCCGGCTTCAAGAAGGGTACCAACCTGGAAAAGGTCGGCATGAAGGCCCAGGACACCTCCGAGCTGTTCTTCGACGACGTCAAGGTGCCGGCGGAAAACCTGCTCGGCGGCGAGGGCCAGGGCTTTATCTACCTGATGCAGGAGCTGGCGCAGGAACGCCTCGGCGTCGCCATCGGCGCCATCGCCAACGCCGCAGCCGGTCTGCAGTGGACCGTCGACTATGTGCGCGAGCGCAAGGCCTTCGGCAAACCCATCGCCGCCTTCCAGAATACCCAGTTCAAACTGGCGGAACTGGACAGCGAACTCAGCGCGCTGCGCGTATTCATCGACCGCTGCCTGGAACTGCACTACGAGAAAAAGCTCGACGCCGGCACCGCCGCCAAGGCCAAGCTGCTGGCCACCGACTTCCAGTGCAAGCTGCTCGACGAGTGCGTACAGCTGCACGGCGGCTACGGCTATATGTGGGAATACCCGATCGCCCGCGCCTGGGCCGATGCGCGCGTGCAGCGCATCTACGCCGGCACCAACGAAATCATGAAGCTGATCATTTCCCGCGAGCTGCTGAGGGATTAACAGGTCTCCGAAACCGCTCATTCGTCGTTCCGGCGCAGGCCGGAATCCAGATACCTGCAACTGGATACCGGCCTGCGCCGGTATGACGAGTGACAAAAAATATCGCCGTCACTGAAGACAATCTATGAATCACGTTAACGGGCCGCTCAAGGGACTGAAAGTCCTCGACTTCTCCACCCTGCTCCCGGGCCCCTACGCCACCATGCTGCTGGCGGATATGGGCGCGGAGGTACTGCGGATCGAATCCCCCACGCGCCCCGATATGTTGCGCGGCCTGCCGCCGATGGTCGGCGGCGAGCAACCGGTATCCGCCGCTCACGCCACCATCAACCGCAACAAACAATCCCTGGCGCTGGACCTGAAAGACCCACAGGCCAAGCAGATAGTGCGGCGCCTGCTGGTGGAGTACGACATCGTCGTCGAACAGTTCCGCCCCGGTGTGATGAATAAACTCGGCCTCGGCTACGAATCCCTGCGCAAAGCGCGCAAGGATCTTATCTACTGTTCCATCACCGGCTACGGCCAGACGGGCCCGCTCAAGCAGCGCGCCGGCCACGATATCAATTACCTGGCGCTGGCCGGCCTCGCCAGCTATTCCGGCCGCGAGGCCAGCGGCCCGAGCCTCAGCGGCACCCAGATCGCCGATATCGCCGGCGGTTCGCACCACGCGGTGATGGGCATTCTCGCCGCCGTGTATCAGCGCCAGCAGAGCGGCAAGGGCAGCCATATCGATATCAGCATGACCGACTGCGCCTTCGCGCTGAACGCCATCTGCGGAGCCAATGCACTCGCCGGCGCCGGCGATCCGATGCCGGAGCAGGAACTGCTGAATGGCGGCAGCTATTACGATTACTACCGCACCGCCGACAACCGCTACCTGTCTGTCGGCAGCCTGGAACCACAGTTCGCAGAACAGTTCTTCAACGCCATCGGCCACCCGGAGTGGCTGCAGCGGATACTGCAGGCGGACGAACAGGAACCCCTCAAGCGGGATATCGCCGAGGCCATTGCCATGGCCAACTTGGATGACTGGATGCGCGTGTTTGAGGCGTGTGATGCCTGCGTGGAACCGGTACTGAACTTCTCCGAGGCCAGTGAGAGTGCGCTGATCGAGGAGCGGCAGATGCAGTGTGAGGCAGTGCTGGCGAACGGCGACACGCAGCAGCAGATCAACTCACCGCTGACGTTTGACGGCAACAAGCCGCGGCGACATACCGCCGGCGTACCTCTCGGCCAACACACCCACGCACTGCTCAACGCGCTCGGCTATACGCAGGAGGAAATTGAGCAGATGCAGGCGCAGGGCGTCATTGCCTGACGACACCGGTACATCCGCGGCACGCCGATCAGCCATTGTCCCCCGCGCCGCCCTGCCGGCCGGCGCGCTCACGCAGCGCAAAGCGCAGCACACCATAGCCGACGACGCCGGACAGGATCGAGCCGAACAGAATACCCACCCGCTCGTCGAAGAAGCGATCGACACCGGTTTCCTCAAACGCCAGCGAGCCGATAAACAGACTCATCGTGAAACCGATACCGCACAGCACGGCGATGCCGTACAGGACCAGCCAGGACATATCCTGCGGCAGCTTCACGAGCCCGAGGCGCACGCCCAGCCAGCACAGGGAAAAGATGCCGATCTGGTTGCCGACAAACAGGCCCAGCGCAATACCCAGCGGCACACCGTGCAGGAAATAGCCCTTGTCCATATTGCCGAAATCCACGCCGGCATTGGCAAACGCGAACAATGGCAGTATCACGAAGGTGACCGTCGGAAGCAGCTCATGCTCGAGCTTTTTCAATGGCGAAAACTCCGGGTCGCGCCGCGTGTACATCGGAATAAACAGCGCCAGTACCACCCCCGCCAGGGTTGCGTGTACACCGCTTTTCAGCAGCGACGCCCACATCACCAGCCCGACGACGAAATAGGCGCGGCGATGCTCGACGCCGGCCACTTTCATAATCGTCAACACGCACACGCAGCCCGCCGCCATCGACAGCGCAAACAGTGAAATATTGTCGGTGTAGAAGAAGGCGATGATCAGGATGGCGCCGATATCATCGAAGATGGCCAGAGAGGTCAGGAACACCTTGGCCGAGCGCGGCACGCGGGAACCGAGCAGCGACAGCACACCCAGCGCAAAGGCGATGTCCGTCGCCGCGGGGATCGCCCAGCCTTTTAACGCTTCCGGATCATCCCAGTTGAACGCGACATAGATCAGCGCCGGCACCATCATGCCACCGATCGCACCCACCCCCGGCAGGATCACCTGGGAACGCTCCGACAGCTCGCCCTCGATCAGCTCGCGCTTCAGCTCCAGGCCGATCAGGAAGAAGAACACCGCCATCAGGCCATCGTTGATCCACAGCAGCAGCGGCTTGTCGATCGAGAAGTCGCCGACGCTGATTTCTACCGGCGTCTGCAGCAACAGCGCGTAGATACGCTCCAGCGGCGAATTGGCCATCAGCAGCGCCAGCGCCGCCGCCAGAATCAGCAGAATCCCGCCGGCGGCCTCCAGCTGGAAAAAGCGGCGTATAAAACTCTCATCCGGTTCCGGCATAGCCTCTCCCCGATTCATCTTGGTGTTCCCTTCTTACGATAGCTCCTCAACTTCGGCTCACGGTCCCACGCCCTGCCTTCATCGCGGCTGGACTAGGCTGTGCATAACCGGCTGAATCCGCGGCGGCGCAAGCGACGCCCATGCAACAGGTGGTCACACGTGAAAACCCTGCGCCTGGTCCTGGGCGACCAGCTCAACCACAAGCACTCCTGGTACCGCGATGACGACAAGGACACCGTCTATTTCATCGCCGAGATGCGCCAGGAGACCGACTACGTCAAACACCATATCCAGAAGGTGGTGGCCTTCTTCGAGGCCATGGCCGGCTTCGCCGACTGGCTGCGCGATCGCGGCAAAAACGTGATCCACTGGCGGCTCGATGACGCGGAAAACACCCAGCACCTCGGCAAGAACATCGGCAGGCTCGTGCAGCAGCACGGCATCGAAAAGTTCGAGTACCAGCTGCCGGACGAATACCGGCTGGATGAACAACTCAGGCAACTGGCCGACGACCTCAGCATCGACACCGAGGCCTTCGACAGCGAACACTTCCTCACCGGCCGCGGCGAACTGGCGGAATTCTTCGACGGCAAACAGTCACTGCTGATGGAGAGTTTCTATCGCCATATGCGCAGGAAACACGACATCCTGATGACTAAGGACGGCAAGCCTGAAGGCGGCCAGTGGAACTTCGACCAGAGCAACCGCAACAAGTGGAAGGGCCAGCCGGAAATTCCTCGTGAAAAAGGTTTCCGCAAGGATGTTCGCGATACCGTCAAGCGCATTGAGGAGGCCGGCGTAAAGACCTTCGGCGACATAGACCCGCAACACTTCAACTGGCCCACCAGCCGCGCAGACTGCCTGAAAGTGCTGCGCTACTTCTGCGACGAGCTACTGGTGCACTTCGGCGATTACCAGGACGCGATGGATCCGGACGAAATCTACCTGTTCCACAGCCGCCTCAGTTTCGCGATGAACAGCAAGCTGCTGCACCCGCGGGAAGTAATCGATGCGGTGATCGAACACTGGCAGAACAATCGCAAGAACATCTCGATCAACGAGGTGGAAGGCTTCGTACGGCAGATCCTCGGCTGGCGGGAGTATATGCGCGGTATCTACTGGAAAGAGATGCCCGGCTACCGCCGCTGCAACCGCCTCGACAACCAGAAAGACCTGCCGGACTTCTACTGGACCGCAGACACCAAGATGAACTGCCTGCACCACGCAATCAAAAACAGCCTGGAGCACGCCTATGCCCACCATATCCAGCGGCTGATGATCACCGGCAACTTTGCCCTGCTGGCCCAGGTGCACCCGGATCAGGTGGATGCCTGGTACCTGGGTATTTATATCGACGCGATCGAATGGGTGGAGATCACCAACACCCGCGGCATGAGCCAGTTCGCCGACGGCGGCCTGGTCGCCACCAAGCCGTATATCAGCAGCGGCAGTTACATCAACAAGATGAGCAATTACTGCGGGGGCTGCCGCTACAAGATCAAGGAAAAGACCGGCGACGACGCCTGCCCGTTCAACAGCCTCTACTGGAACTTTCTCGCCGACAAGCGCGAGCACTTCGACGGCAACCAGCGCATGGCGATGATACTGAGCCAGCTGGACAAGATGGATGCTGCGGAGCTCAAGGCTTTGCGAGCGCGGGCGAAGGAAATAACCCTTGATCCTGATAATTTTTAACTAGTACATCGACTACCTGACCAGCAACAAACGCAACATTTCTATCAGTCGGCGCGGAAAGCCATACGGCGCAGACTCTCCGTTAGCGAACGCCTATCTCACTACCGACAAAGCCTGAAGCAAACCTACGCCAATCATATCCTGGGATGATAACCAGCAGATCTGCTCCTCTTACCCCACCGGGTTCACTTATAGCGGGCGACTTAAAAACGCTGCTCGACTCTCTATCAGCCAATTATCTTGAAGCTAAAGATCAATTACGACGCGACATTAAATTTTTGCCAGAGCATCAATAGCGCCCACAAAATCAGCATGCGGATCCACCAGCAATTTCAGACAAGCAAAATTCCATAAATCACAATTTGCTCAGCTAAATCGATTATTTTTCTGTAGTGTATCCCGTTTATCGCCAACAAGAAAAATATCGCCACCTCTTATCAAGCTTTTAATACTGGTCTAATCAAGCGCTGACTTTTTTGCTCATTCAGGCCACCCCCTAAAACTTCTATTAATATCTCACTTACTCCCATGAGCCCAACAGGCTCACAAAATATATTCGACTAACATCAAAGCCGGAGGCCAGGGTATGGCTGAGTCGACCAAATCCATCTCCAAACAAATCGCCGATCTTTCAACTCGTCTGGACAAGCTGGAACAACGAACCGACCGAACAGGCAAGGCGGTTACAGACCCAAAGGCTGCAGAGTCTGTCATGAACTTCTGCTCACTTCCTGAAGTTCCCGAGCGCAGCTTTCCTGCCGAGGTCTCACCGAACCGGGCGCGACTGATCCGCTGGATCGACAAGAAGTGGGTAAACGGGACTACATTGCGTTACTACTTTTTTGACAGCGGCCCCTACAGCGGAGCTAATAACCAGAAGGAGATAGTCCGTGATGGCTTCCGTGTCTGGGAGGACGTGGGTATCGGAATTTCCTTCGAGGAAGTATCCAATATCAATGAGGCCGAGATTCGTATCGGCTTCCAACAGGGTGATGGCGCGTGGTCTTATGTCGGGCGCGACGTAATTGATATTCCGGGCCAGTTCGAGCGCACCATGAATTTCGGCTGGGACCTCACTCTCGATCCACGGGGAGTCGATACGCCTGTACATGAGATCGGGCATACCCTCGGTTTCCCCCACGAGCACCAGAATCCGTTTGCGGGCATCGTCTGGGACGAGGAGGCGGTATACACCTACTTCGGCGGGTCTCCTAACAACTGGCCGCGACAGACCACTTACCACAACGTTCTGCGCAAGCTGCCGTCCGCAGCCGTGGAAGGATCCGAGTGGGACCCGGATTCCGTGATGCACTACAGCTTTCCGGCCGGCCTGATCACCAGCCCGACGGAGTACCGAGGTGGCCTGACGCCAGAGCTGGGGCTGTCTGACCATGACATCGAGGAAGTGCGGCGCTTCTACCCTCCCCTGGACGACGCGCGCAATCCGAAGCTGGAGCCGTTCCAGCTGGAGTTCTTGAACCTGGCCCCGGCTGAACAGAAAAACTTTGTCATCGAGCCGCAGAGCACCGACGACTACTTTATACAGACGTTCGGGCGCTCGGATACGGTGATGGTGTTGTTCGAGGACGTCAACGGCGATCTGCGGTTTGTCGACGGGGACGATGACAGTGGCACCCAGCACAATGCGCATATTGCCGTGCGCCTACAACAGGGGCGGCGCTATGTACTGCGGATACGCCTTTACCTGAATTATGCCAGCGACGACACCGCCGTGATGATGTGGTGATAACACGATGAAAAAAGGGTGATGCGCTGTCCCCGCGCTTTGGCGGCGACGGTGCAGCAGTCTTCTTCGGCCTGGCCAAGCCCGTGCGCACGCCATTGATCGACCCGGTGCAGGCGCAATAGCGCCTGCCGCTAACGCGGGGCGTCAATACTGGCGCCCCGCCCCTGCATTCGTACCGGCAATATACCCACTCTACACTTCGCGCTAATACCGGCACTCCCGGCGCACCGTGGTTGTGCCTCCCGTTTTAGCCAACGGCGGCTTCAGCTGCGGATTCCCGAACCAACGATACGAGGCGCGGACGATCATGAAGCGATTTGGAATAGGTATCGCCAGCGCGGCACTGGTGTTTATTGCCTGTGCCTGGGCGGCCAGCGGCGAGAAGGTCACACCCGAGAACTACATCCGCGCGGAGACCGATTTCGCCTTCGCGAAATTCCAGAAGGATGCCGGCGGTAAGGTGAATGAATTCTTCTATATCACCGAGCCGACGCCACTGGATAAGCAGCCGATTATCCGTATGAACCGCGACACCCTGTATGCCGGTGCGCTGGTGGATACCGAAGGCGGTGCCACCGTCACCATTCCCGAGTTTCCCGACGACCGCTATTTCTCGGTCTACGTGATCGACAACGACCACTACGCCGTCGACGTCTTCCACGAGCCCGGCACCCACAAGATCGACGCCGACACCAAGTACGTGGCGGTGATCCAGCGTATCGAGCTGCGGGACCCGAACGATGCCAAGGACGTGGCGCTGGTCAACAAACTGCAAAAAGGCATCAAGATCAATGCGAGTAGCAGTGATCCCTTCCCCGCTCCCAAGTGGGACAAGGACTCAATGCTGGCGCTGCGCCAGGGCTATGAAAAGGAATTCCAGCAGTACGAGAATTTCGAGCCGGACTGGATGGGCCCGCGCGGCGAGGTGAACGAGAAGACCCGCCATATCGCCGTCGCCGGCGGCTGGGGCCTGCTGCCGGCGAAGGAGGCGGTCTACATCAATTACACCGGCCCGGCCGACGCCAGCCAGTGCTACATGGCCAACTACCGGGTACCGGAGAACAACGCCTTCTGGTCGATCACCGTGTACGGCGATGACGGCTTTATGAAGTCCGACAACAACATCGTCAACGACCGCAACGTGAAGCTGAACGAAGACGGCACCTTCGATGTGTTCTTCGGCTCGAAAGAAGCCTGCGGGGACAAGCCCAACCGGCTGGATATCACCGACGGCTGGAACTTCGCCATGCGCGTCTACCGGCCGGGGCCTTCCGTTCTGAAAGGAGAGTACGAACTGCCAGAGGTTGCGGTGGCTGAATAGGGCCACCGAAGAATTCAGTCTCATGCAAAAGGGCCCGGAATTTTCCGGGCCCCTCGCTAATCACTCCACTGCGGACAGCTCCGCCACCTGCGTCAGCTTGTCGCCATCCAGCAACGTCGGCTCGCCCAGGCCGAGCTCCTGCAGGCGGCTGAACTGAGTCGCGCGATCGCCGACCACCACCCAGATCATCGAACCCGGCTGCATATAGGTATCGGCAATCTTCTGCACCTTATCCACCGTCATGCCTTTGGTGATGGCCTCGCGCTCACGCACGTAGTCGGCCGGCCAGTCGTAGCGGCTCATGTTTTCCAGCAGGCCCAGCTTGGCACCGGCGGTCTCGAACGCGCGCGCGTTGCTGCGGGTGAGGTAGGAGCGCGAGGTTTCCAGATCCGCCTCGGTGTAGGTCGGCGCGTAGTCGTTGAGGATATCGTGAATCAGCTGCACCGATTCCGCGGTGACATTGGCGCGCACGCCGGTGCCTATCTCGAACTCGCCACCGGTCTTGCCGCCGTCCACCCGTGAGCGGATGCCGTAGGTATAGCCCTTGCCCTCGCGCAGCTGCTGGGTGAAGCGCGAGGCAAAGCCGCCACCGCCGAGAATGTAGTTGGTGAACACCGCCGGGTAATAGTCGTCAGACAGCGCCGACATGGCCGGGCGGCCGATGCGCAGCACCGACTGCTTGGCCCCGGGTACATCGACAAAATAAATACCCGGTGCGGCGGCTACGGATTCAGGCTGCGGGATTTTCACCGCCTGCGCCGGCCAGCGCTTGGCCAGGGACTCGGTGGCCTTCAGGAACCCAGCGCTGTCGATATCCCCGACCACGTGGGCGCGGGCGACCGACGGCGACAGGTAATCGCGGTAATAGGCCTTGAGGTCGTCCATGGTGATGGCGGCCACGGAGGCCTCGGTGCCGAGCAGGCTGTAACCGCGGATGCTGTCTTTGCCGTGCAGCAGGCGCGCGAACGTCTTGCTGGCGATGGCGTTGGGTTCGGCCGCCGAACGCTTCAGCTGGCTGGCGACACTCTTCTTCGCCAGCACCAGCTCGTCCGCATCCCAGCGCGGCTCCATCAGCATTTCTTCCAGCAGCGCGAATACCGGCTCGAAGTTGCGCGCCAGGGTGGTGACATCGAAGCGGAAGCTCTCCTTGCCGGCGGACACCTCGATATCGGCACCCAGGGTCTGGATCGCGGTCTCCAGTTCTTCCGGTGTGCGCTTGGCTGTGCCGCGTTCCATCAGCATCGCGGTCAGGTTGGCGACGCCGGTCTTGCCGAGGGATTCGTGCAGCTGGCCGCCGTCGATCACCAGGCTGAAGTTGACCGTCGGCACTTCGCTGCTCTCGATACCGGAGACCTGCACGCCGTTCGCCAGCGCCGCCTGCCATACCTGCGGCACCGCGGTCTGCGCCGGCTCGCCGTAGGACGGCTCCCTGGTGCGGTCGAAGCTGGACGGGGTGCGTTCATAGTCGGCCTGCGCCGACGCATCTAACTGCTCCTCGGCGCCGCTGACGATCTGCTCTTCCACCACCTGCGCCTTGACGGAATCCGCCAGAGCCAGCTCGACGCCGCCCTTGGGCACGAAGCTCGCCGCCACGAACGGCTTGCCCTGCAGGTATTTGCGGTACACCCGCTGCACGTCCTCGGCGGTGACCGCCAGCAGGCGCTGGATATCCTCGCTCACGTAACCTGGGTCGCCCTGGTACATCTGGTACTGGGCCAGCTGGAAGCCCTTGCCGAGCACGCTGGACAGGCCGTTGTAGAACGCGATTTCCTGGCCGGCCTTGATGCGCTTCAGGTCTTCCGCGGCGATGCCCTCTTTCTCGAACAGGGCGAACGCCTGCTGGATACCCGCGTACACTTGGTCGAGATCGCGACCTTCAAACGCGCGCACCTGCAGCTGGACCTGCCCGGCCAGTTCCGAATCGTAGCTGCCCATGGACACGCCCGCGGTCAGCTGCTGGTCTTCCACCAGCACCCGGTACAGCGGCGCGCGTTTGCCGTCGGACAGGTATTCCAGCAATACCGCCAGCGGGTAACTGTCCGGGTGGTAGCGTTCCACCGCCGGCCAGGCGAGGGTCAGCGCCGGCTCGCGGGCGAAGTTGTCCTCGTGGTAGCGGCGCACGGACTCTTTCAGCACCGCCGCCTGCTTGGGCGCGCGCTCGATGGCCTCGCCCGCCGGCACCTCGTCGAAATACTTGTGCACCCACGCCTTGGCCTGCTCGGGATCGAAATCCCCGGCCACTACCAGAGTCACGTTGTTGGGCACATACCAGTGGCGGAAGAACTCCTTCACGTCGCTGAGGGTCGCGTTCTGCAGGTCCTCCAGCGAGCCGATCACCTGCCAGCTGTAGGGGTGGTCCGCCGGATAGAGGTTGCGGTCGATCACGTACTGGGTGTGGCCGTAGGGGCGGTTGTCGTAGCTCTGGCGCTTCTCGTTCTTCACCACCTGCTTTTCTTTCGCCAGCACCGGCTCGGTCACCGTGTTGATAAACCAGCCCAGCTTGTCCGCCTCGGCCCACAGCATCTTCTCCAGCGCATCCCTGGGCACCGTCTGGTAATAGTTGGTGACGTCGCGAGAGGTGGAACCATTGGCCCCGGAACCGCCGATGCGTGCACTCATCGCATCCAGCCCGCCCTTGCCCAGGTTCTCGGACTCCAGGAACAGCAGGTGCTCGAACAGGTGCGCAAAGCCGGTACGCCCTTCCTTCTCCCGCGCCGATCCCACATGGGCCGTCAGCGACACCGCCACCACCGGATCGGAGCGGTCGATATGGAACAGCACATTGAGGCCGTTCTGCAGCTGGAACCGCTGGTAGTCGATGGCGAACTGGGACGATTGTTCCGACTGTGCTTTTGATTCGGGCTGGGAGCGGTCGCAGCCTACAAGGCCGACTGTCGAGATGGACGCGGCGGTTAGCAGGGCCACGGAGGCGGTAAGGTTCCTGAACATGGAGGGTTCCTGTGCGTTGTTATAGGCAGGAAGATAGCAGGAGTCGTGGGGTTGAGCGACTGGTGGTCCCGAGGCGTGACCGACTTAATCCTCTATATAGAAAAGCTCCCAAAGCAGCCTGCACAATAACACTCGCAGTATGTGATTGCTCACATACAAAGTTGCAGCCAGTTACGTGTCTCGCTCATCGTCATCCCGCCCATTACAGCACTGCACCCCATACAATCCCCCATGTTATAAATAGCGACACGCGCAATGAGTCACCCATCACATTGAGTGACTACTGCAATTGCTATACAAGCGAAATAGAAGAGCGAGCGGAAAGCGGGGAAATCTCTAGCCAAGAAGTCCGCAGAGCTCTGAACTTCTCAAGGTTACAAAGGCAAGTGATGTGGCGACATGGGCACTCTCAAATCGGAACCACTCTGCATATTGCCATACCTTGCAGCGCGAATCAGTGTATTCGGCGAGGCATTCCAGTCGTGGCGACCGTGATCTTTTACCAGAGCACCAGCTGGCTGGGAAAAAGTCGGTAAAACAGGCAGTTACTAACAGCCTATGGAATCAGGGATATCTGTCGCGAAAAATATTTCGACAACCAGAATGATCATCTCATATTGGCTAAGAGTGTAGCGGCACGGGCCCTCTGAACCATTCTGTGATGAAGTCGATCAGAAAATATCAGTCGGTGGGATATCGACCGTAGCGACAAGATATAAATGTTATGCAACTCAATATAAGGAGAAATTAGTGTCAGAAATAATGGAAAGTAACTATGCGCAGATGAAGTCATATGTTGAGCGCAATAATTTCCCGTTTCAAGAAAAAGTTGAGGGTAACTGCAAGCGTCTTGACATACAGAATGGTAAGGCAAAATGTGTAGTTAAAGTCTACAACACCGGAACAATTCAACTGCAAGGGGCAGATAGCAAGCTTAAAGAGGCCCTTTCCCAAGCAAAAGAGGCGGTTGAAAATGAAGAAAACATTGGCGAAATGCTGCCTTTTGAGATTGAGAAATTTCCGCAAGTTCTTAAAGATACCATCCCAAACATAGATCCAATTATCGTTAGATTTATCGAGGAAGCAATTGTCACAATAAAGGCAGGGTCAAATCTAGGATGTGCTTTCCTTTTGGGCGGGGCGTCAGAGAAAGCAATCTATCTTCTTATTGATGCATACACCAATGCGATAGAAGATGAGAAGATAAAAGAAAGATTTGTTAGTCGAACTTCAAAGAAATTTATTTCTAAAGTTTTTGATGAATTTAAAGCTTCATGGAAAACCTCAACTAATAAACCACATGGCTATGGCTGGACTAATGATATTGAAATAAAAATCGAACAAATTTTCCAGTTCTGTCGAATTTGCCGAAACGAGGCCGGTCATCCTCACTTGCCACCGAATCTAGATAAGGGTGTTTTGCTCGCAAATATGGGGCAGTTTGTAAAGTACATTGAAGACATGTATCAACTTATAAACTACTACAATGAAAATGCTGTGGACTTTGCAGCTGCATAACAATCGCAGGCAGTATACTCCGGCCCCTATCGGGGCCTCCGTGGGACGGCCTACGCTACGCTCCGGCGGCCCCTGCTGCGGGCGTTAGGTGAATAGAGGTAGTTATGGAGTTTTACGATTGGTTGATTGAGCAAGGGCGCTCACCAAAAACGGCGAAAAATTATTCAGCTCCTTTGTCCGGCAAGCTCTCTGCTCATGCAGCTTTAATTGAACACTCATCATTTGATCATAGTCAGCTTGCATCAGATGCGCGATTTAAAGCTTACTGCGAGAAGCACGACGAGTCAGGATATTTGTACGAACTGAACAAGCGTGGCAAAGACATGTATCGACGCGCACTCGTTATGTATTCCGAGTTTGTTCTTTCCTGTACCAAGCACGATTTTTTTCAAGAGTTCGAGCAAAGAGTATCAAAGGCCAAAAAAGACACTAAAGAAAGCCGTCAAAAGCGGTTAAAAAGTGCGGCGAAAAAGCCAAAGAAATCTACCGCCACAATCGAAGTCTTTGACCGGAATCCAGATGTCGTTGCAGAGGTTCTCCTTAGAGCAAATGGTAACTGTGAATGCTGCAATATGCCCGCACCTTTCACTCGCAAATCCGACAATACGCCATATTTAGAAGTACATCATACAGTTCCCCTAGCTAAAGGCGGAGATGACACTGTTGAGAATGCGCAAGCACTATGCCCGAATTGCCATAGAGAGAAACATTATGGCGTTTAGTTCACAAAACAAGGCGCTCAAATTCGTTACGGCCACGAACGACGTGACCTCCACCGGGCAGCCACTGCTTCGCAGAGATTACCGTTTAGCTTGATGTTTGTGACATTCAAAATAATCCGAGGCTATTCGCATGGCTTCTAACCCAAAATAAATAGGGCAAGAATGATATTCTGACACGACAGTAAATATCTGAAGCCAAATCAAAAACTTACTCAACCCCAATTATTTCGAAACTTGCTACATCAATCTTGGTGGCTCATGACGAACATGACATGAATCGCGGCAATTGTCGCGAATAATTTTGTGCGTCCGTAAGCCACTCACAGCGCCAATCGACGCAAGTATTTCCTCACCCGCTATCGCCCACCGATTCTCGCAGGCCGCATCATCAATAGTCCTATCTGGGTAATCCCCACCTCGGGAGGCTTTTTCCGCCACATAATTTGCCGCCGCTGTCGATCGCCGACTACCTGATGCGACTATTGGATACCAAAACAATCCATCGTTGGCTGTAACCGAGGAAATACCATGTCCAGAAAGATGTTCGTAAACCTGCCCGTTGCCGATTTAGGGAAATCTATCGAGTTTTTCTCCCGGCTCGGGTTCGAGTTCAACCCCAAGTTCACCGATGACACCGCAACCTGCATGATCGTCGGCGAAAGCAACTTTGTCATGCTGCTCACCCGCGAGAAGTTCCTCAGCTTCACGCCCGGTCTAGAGATCTGCGACACTAACAAGAGCACCGAGGTACTGGTGTGCCTTTCCGCGGAGAGCCGCGCCGAGGTGGATGGGCTGCTTGACAAGGCAGTTGCGGCGGGAGGTAGTAGTTTTCGCGAGCCCGAGGACTACGGCTTCATGTACGGCCGCTCATTCCGGGATCTGGATGGACATATCTGGGAGATTATGTGGATGGATCCCGCTGCGGGATAACGCTGTCTCACCGCGACAAATAGGCGGCGACAGTGTCGCCGCCTATTTCCTTCAACTAGCCCTACCGAGCGAGCGCAAGCCGCAGTGACGGCTGCCGTGGCAGGTCTTTTTCATCAGGCCGTTGCCTCAAGTGCGTCATCTTTTTCCGTGGCGCGGCGATAGGCATCGCGCGCTGTGACCCGCTGCGCGTAGTCGACGAACTCGATGCGCTTTTCAATCGTGCCGAACTCCAATCCCCAGTTGAGCTGGGATCCCAGGTAGACATCGGCGGCGGTAAAGCGCTCGCCCGTTACATAGGTGTGACCCATAAACCAGTTGGACAGGTTGTCGAGCACTGCCGCGTAGCTGCCGTAGCCCACCATCATCTGCTTCTGCGCATCCGGCTCCACCCCGAATACCTTGAAGTCGGTAATCGCCGCCTCCAGTGGCCCGGCGGCAAAGATCAGCCAGCGGTAGTAGCTGGCGCGCTCTTCGGGCAGCGGTGCCAGTCCCGCCTGCGGGAAGGCTTCCGCCAGATAGGCACAGATGGCTGCAGCCTCGGTCACCACCTGGTCGCGGTGCACGATGGCCGGCACTTTGCCCATCGGGTTGATCTTCAGGTAGGCGGGTGACTTGATGCTGCCACCGTATTCGAGAATCTCCGTGCGATAGGGCGCATTCACCTCCTCCAGCATCCAGCGTGTAGTACGGCCGCGGGATTGCGGGTTGGTATACAGAATTACTTCATCGTTCATAGCAGCTCTCCGTTGCTCTTCATTTCTCTTCGGTTGTTAGGACCTGTGACAGGAACGGGCGCACTGTAATTGTTAAATAGGCTATATTCCGCCCTAATAAATTTTGCGGGATGCAAGTCATGTCGAATCCGACGACACGGGTGCTGGCACTGCTGGAGCTGCTGCAGATCCACGGCAACGCCAGTGGCAGCGAACTGGCGCAGATGCTCGGCGTGGACGGCCGCACGCTGCGTCGCTACATCGCGACCCTTGAGGAGATCGGCATTCCACTGACGGCCGAGCGCGGGCGCCACGGCGGCTATCGGTTGGTGTCTGGCTACAAGCTGCCGCCGATGATGTTCACCAACGAGGAGACGCTGGCCATCTCCCTTGGCCTGCTCGCGGCGCGCAGCCTCAGTGTGGGCGAGGTCTCCACCGCCGTCGCCAGTGCCCAGGCCAAACTCGAACGGGTCATGCCGCAGAAGCTGAAACAGCAACTGCGCGCGCTCGGTGATAGCGTCACCCTGGACCTGGTGCCGACGGAGGCGCCGGACAGTGTCACGCTGGCAACCCTGGCGGCCGCCACCCAAAATAGATGCCGCACTGTGTTCGACTACACCGGCGGTAGCAGTAACGGTAACGCTGAAGGTAAAGAGAGTACGACGCGGCGCGAGTTCGACCCTTATGGCTTGGTGTTCCGCCGCGGTCGCTGGTACGCGGTGGGCCACTGCCATCTGCGCGCAGATCTCCGCACCTTTCGCCTCGACCGCATGCAGCAGTTGCGTCGACTGGAGGTCCCTTTCCAACGGCCGCAGGATTTCGACGCTGCCGCCTATCTCACCAGCAGTTTTGCCAGCATGGATTCGGGCATTGAAGTGGAGCTGTTGCTGCATACGGACCTGGCGAATGCCAGCGCCGTACTCGGCGACGAGCTGGGCCTGCTAACTCCCAAAGGCGATGCGGTGTTATGGCGCGCACACACCGGCTGCCTGAACTGGTTCGCCGCGCAGCTGGTGCGACTGCCATTTACCTTCGAGATTCTCACGCCGTCAGACCTCAGGGCCGAGTTGCGCCGCCAGGCGGAAAGACTTCTGGCCATATCGACGGCTTAATTGATATGAATATTGCAGAGTGAGGCGACCGAAATTTACTCGCGCCTACTAGTTGGACAATCTCCAGTGCAATTCACATTCGCCCTGGCGATCATGGATTGCATTCGCGACAGCTTTTGCTTAAATAGCGGACGCAAACAAAAATAAAAACTGAAGCGAAACTGGCGGAAACTAGCTTCCATCGCAGTATCGCTTCGCAAACCGGAAGCCCGCCTATGCCACTTGGCAGCACTAAGCCCGGCCTTCTCGGTATCGATTCCCACGCGCGAAATGCACCGGCAGCACGTACAGCAACTCAAAGCTCGCTATAATCCGAACGCAGAAAGACTATGCCCAAAATGCGGCAACCAGATGATCAAGCGCACAAGCTAACGAGGAGCAAATGCGGGCAAGCAGTTCCGGGCTGCTCCTCGTATCCGAACTGCATAACAGTTCAGAACATCGCCTGATCAAATTAACAGCATAGAAATCAGGCACCTGTAACCAACAGACTCAATCACATAAATGCAGAAAATATTTACAAACCCCGTTTACCAGTTCTTCGTCAACATTTCCCCCTGGGCAGTGATCTTTCTGCTAGCCACCTCCTGGGACCCGCTATTCGATCCCGCTCCTGAAAGAGCGAGCCTTACCCCCTTGACTGGCACTATCCAGCGTATTGGCAAGAGCAGCGGTGTGGTGAATACCGATAGCGGCCGCGTGGATGTTAAGTATGAGTGCCTGTGTAATTACAGCTGGAGCGAAAAGCTATTTGAGAAGGGCATGCCATTTACCGCGCTAGGCCAGCCCAAAGGAAATGGCTACTACCTATGGGATCTGCAGGTAGACGGGCGCGAACTCCTGTCTTACGACAGCAAGGCACCCAAGTTGCTGGAACGCCGCGAGCGGGCGCTGACTTACGTTGTGCCGGCGTTGATCCTATTCGCACTGCTGTCGATTCAGCTTGCCGTCCAGACCCTGCGCAACCGCCGCCTGGAAAAGAGCAAGAAGCCGCTCTACCCGCTGCTGGACCGGCTGTACGACCAGGAAAAGAGCGATGAAGAGCGCCTGTCTGTACTGCCGAAGATTCTCGAGTTCGATCCGGAAGATACGCTCGGCCCGCTCGAGTTTATGGCCACACAGAACACCAACAGCGAGCAATTCCTCACACGGCTTGGCACCGAACTCGGCAAGCTGTGGAGCGCACTGGATATTGAGGAACTGGAAAGCATCACCCTGGTTCAGCCCGCCGCCAAGCGCGCCGCCATGGAAATCCTCAAGAACCGGGCGCCGGCATTGAACACCGAGCTGGATGCCATAGGGGCGCTGAAGTTGGGCCACTGACCAGCAACAGGGACGAACTGGTCTTCCAGCTCAATGGCAGTGTCCGCACCAACTCCGCGCCCATTATTCGATCACCTCAGGACGAATCAACGATGTCCCTATTGTTTGAAGAAATTGACAGCCAGCCCTCACCGTTGGGTGAGATCTCCCTGCGCAGGCGACGCATTCCCGCGCTTGGCGATAGGGACATTTATGAAGTGAAGCTCGGCGAAGAGTTTTTAATGTCGAGCATGTTTGTTGAGGCTGAAGAGGCTCTGTCGTCTCTTGGCCTGGCAGCAGTACAGGGCGACAAGCTCAGTGTTGTTGTTGGTGGGTTGGGCCTGGGTTATACCGCCGTGGCAGCATTAAGGGACGAACGAATTGCTGAGCTGCTAATTGTTGAGGCTCTGGATACGGTTATCGGTTGGCATAGAGATGAGCTTGTCCCCCTCGGCAAGGTTCTCAACGCGGATGCACGCAACCGCTATGTGCACGGCAGCTTCTTCGATCTGGCCACCGCCCCACATACGGGCTTTGATCTGGACAGCGCAGGCAAAAAGTTCGATGCCATTCTGTTGGATATCGACCATTCGCCGACCGAATTCCTGAATGCAGCCAACGCGGGCTTTTATAGCACCGAAAACCTAGCGCTGATGGCAGAGCAGCTGAAGCCCAAGGGCGTATTTGCGATGTGGTCGCAGAACCTGCCGGAAGAAAGCTTTGAGGCTTTATTAAAGACCGTCTTTGAGACCGTCAATTCCCATGTGATCTCTTTCTATAACCCGTTTCTCAATGGCGAATCTACGAATTCTGTTTATGTTTGTGTAAAAGGGGCCGCCTGACTCACCGGTACAGCAACCCCCAAGCTCTTGCCCTAACTGACCCCTAGGTAGCACCGAGCCGGCGCTGACCTGAAACACGCCACGCATAGTTTGCCGCCCTGCTGTATGATTTTTATACATTCTCCTCGACACGCTGCCCGCAACTCCTTATAGTGCGCGGCCCGCCGTACGCTTCCGGCATGGCGGGCCTCATCGATGACCCTCATCAGAAATACCCACCTCCAAGCTCCCGGGAACACGCTCTTGATCACCACCGCGAACATCACCATGCAGTTCGGTGCCCAGCCGCTGTTTGAGAACATCTCTGCCAAGTTCGGCAATGGCAACCGCTACGGCCTGATCGGGGCCAATGGCTGCGGCAAGTCCACCTTTATGAAGATCCTGAGCGGGGCGCTGGCGCCGACCGCCGGCAATGTGTCCATGGAACCCGGCTGCACCCTGGGTATCCTGAGCCAGGACCAGTTCGCGTTCGAGGAGTACACCGTGGTGGACGCGGTGATCATGGGTGATACGCGCCTGTGGGAGATCAAGCAGGAGCGCGACCGCATCTACTCGCTGCCGGAGATGAGTGAGGAAGACGGCATGCGCGTGGCGGAGCTGGAGGTGCAGTTCGCGGAGCTGGACGGCTACAGCGCCGAGAGCCGCGCGGGCGAGATCCTGCTAGAGGCCGGTATCGAGGAATCCCTGCACTTCGGCCTGATGAAACAGGTGGCGCCGGGCTGGAAGCTGCGGGTGCTGCTGGCGCAGGCGCTGTTTGCGGATCCCGACATCCTGCTGCTGGACGAGCCGACCAACAACCTGGATATCCACACCATCCACTGGCTGGCGGAAGTGCTGAACCAGCGCCGCAGCACCATGATCATCATCTCGCATGACCGTCACTTCCTGAATCAGGTGTGCACCCATATGGCGGACATCGATTACGGTGAGCTGCGCATCTTCCCCGGCAACTACGACGATTTCGTCGCGGCCTCCACGCTGATCCAGGAGCAGCTGCACGCGGAAAACGCGAAGAAGTCGGCCGAGCTGGAAGAGCTGCAGTCGTTCGTAAACCGCTTCTCCGCCAACGCGTCCAAGGCCAAGCAGGCCAGCTCGCGGGCGAAGAAGATGGAGAAGATCAAGCTGGAAGAAATCAAACCTTCAAGCCGGGTAAAACCCTACATCACCTTCCAGCAGAGCAAGAAATTGCACCGGCAGGCGCTGACACTGGAAGACCTGTCCCACGGCTTCGACGGCGAGCAGTTGTTTGCCGGTGGCGAGATGATCCTGGAAGCCGGCGCGCGCCTGGCGGTGATTGGCGAGAACGGCGTGGGCAAGACCACTCTGCTGCGCTGCCTGGTGGACGAGCTGCAGGCCAACAGCGGCGTGGTGAAATGGTCGGAGAATGCCGCTATCGGTTACTGCCCGCAGGACGCCAGCGCGGACTTCGACAACGACCTCACCATCTTCGAGTGGATGTCACAGTGGCGCCAGCCCAAGCACGACGACCTGACCGTGCGCGGCATGCTCGGCCGCCTGCTGTTTACCGCGGACGACGCCAACAAGAAGGCGCGGGTGTGTTCCGGTGGCGAGAAGAATCGCCTGCTGTTCGGCAAGCTGATGATGATGGACACCAACGTGCTGATCATGGACGAGCCCACCAACCACCTGGACATGGAATCCATCGAGGCGCTGAACAAGGCGCTGTCCCAATACGAGGGCACCCTGATCTTCGTCAGCCACGACCGCCAATTCGTATCCTCGCTGGCCACCCGGGTACTGGAGATCAAGGACAACCAACTGATCGACTTCCAGGGCACCTACGACGAGTACCTGGCGGACCGTGCGAGAACGGAAGCCCAAGCAGCCTGATCCCTTCGCAAGCCGGCTGTTAATCGACAGCCGGCTGCTGCCTCTCCGCATCCTGAAACTGTAACTCCGCCAGACGCTTGTACAGCGGCGAGATTTCTATAAGTTCTGCGTGTGTGCCCTGCGCGATTAGCTGCCCCTGATCCAGCACCGCGATACTGTCGGCGTGCAGAATCGTCGCCAGCCGGTGGGCGATGATGATAGTGGTGCGGCCTTTCATCAGTTCCTGCAGCGCCTGCTGTACGTGATATTCACTCTCGGCATCCAGCGCGCTGGTGGCTTCATCCAGCAACAAGATCTTCGGGTCTTTCAGAATCGCGCGGGCTATCGCCAGGCGCTGCTTCTGCCCGCCCGACAGGCGCGTGCCCTGCTCGCCGAGGTGGCTGTTGTAGCCGTCCGGCAGTTGCTCGATGAACTCATGCGCATGGGCCGCCTTGGCCGCAGCGATGACTTCTGCATCGCTGGCGTCGGGCCTGCCGTAGCGGATGTTGTACCAGACATCCGCAGTGAACAGTGCCGGCTGCTGGGGCACTACCGCCATCTGTTTGCGCAGAATGCCGGTGTCCAGTTCGCGGATGTCCACGCCGTCTAAAGTGATGCGCCCGCCCTGCGGGTCATAGAAGCGCTGCAACAGTTCCAGCAGTGTCGACTTGCCCGCACCGGACGGCCCGACCAGGGCCAGGCTCTTGCCTTCGGCAACCAACAGGCTCAACCCCCGAATAGCGGGCTGATCGGGACGTGACGGGTAGCTGAAATCCACTGCCTCGAAGGCCACTTGGGCTTTGGCATCGTGCAGAGTTTTTGCGGGTTGATCCTCACCTGTACTTACGGGAATGTCGGCCTCCACATTCAACAGATCCACCAGCCGCTCGGTGGCACCGGTCGCGCGCTGGAGCTCGCCGTACACTTCGGAAATGGTCGCCACCGCGGATCCCATCAGCATGGCGTAAAACACGAAGGCGGCCAGGTCGCCGGCGCTCATGCGCCCGGCAATCATGTCGTTACCGCCAACCCACAGCAGCCCGCTTACGGCGCCAAACATCAGCAGTATCACCGAGGCGATCAGCAGGGAGCGCTGGCGTATGCGCCGCTTGGCCACCTGGAATGCGGTTTCCACTTCCCGGCCAAAGGCCTGTTTCTCATGGTCCTCGCGGGTGTAACTCTGCACGGTCTTGATGTGCTGGATAATCTCGCCGGCATAACTGCCGACATCGGCAATCGAGTCCTGGCTGGCCTTCGACAGGCGGCGCACCCGGCGGCCATAGAGCACGATCGGCAGCAGCACCAGCGGCACACCGACGAGCACCATCAGGCTCAGCTTTAGATTGGTGAACAGCAACAGGGCCAGTGCACCGACAAACATCAGCGCACTGCGCAGCGCCATCGAGAAGGAAGTGCCGATGATATGTTGCAGTAGGGTGGTGTCAGTGGTGAGGCGCGACATGATCTCACCACTGCGGTTGGTTTCGAAATAACTGGGGTGCAGCGTCACGATATGGTCGAACACCGCTTTGCGCAGGTCCGCCACCACCCGCTCGCCCAACCAGGACACCAGGTAATGGCGCGCGTAGGTGCCCACCGCCATCAACAGGGCCAGCGCCATCAGAACCAGCACCGCGTTACCCAGGGCCGCACTGGAACCCGCCATAAAACCCCGATCAACCAGCAGCCTGATCCCCTGGCCGATGGACAGGGTGATGCCCGCCGTAAATACCAGCGCCACCCCCGCCGCCAGCAGGACCTTTTTGTACGGTCGCATAAACTGCCAGAGTTCCGCCATCATGTCGCGGAAACTCATGCTGGATGAGTTTCTGGCCGGCGCCTCCACGGCTGGGCTGGCAACGGGTTCGGCGGTATTCGGCATAAACGTCTACTTGTCAGAGCGGGATGGCATCAATATATGGGGGTAGGTAGGCGCTTTGGCAAGCGTAGTGTCCTAGCTCGCCCGGCAACTGTGACAACGGTCCTAAGCAGGTTTGACCTACAGTTGCAGTAGATTCGCGCTCCATTGAGTCCGTACAATCGCACCATTCCATTGGTTATGCCGGCGAGTTCCCGGCCAGGTAGTCCATCAAGATGCCCGATTCCCAACCCAACAACCCGCTCCACGGTGTCACGCTGGCCACCATCGTTGAAGAGCTGGAGGCGCACTACGGCTGGGATGGGCTGGCGGAGCGAATCGATATCAACTGCTTCAAGAGCGACCCGTCCTTGAAGTCCAGCCTCAAGTTTCTGCGCAGAACGCCCTGGGCACGCAGCAAGGTAGAGGCCCTGTACATCGCGACTTTCAGCAAGCCAAACCCCTGGGGTGAGCGCTGACCTGCCACTCCACTCGCCCTGCCTGAACCACGTCAACTCGCTACGATTGGCGCGCTGGCATTTCGGAATTGTCCGTATGAAAATGCCGGTGAAAACTCAGAATACGGAAATCCGCCCCTAATGATCGACTTTGAAAATAAAAGCCTGTTCAAGCTTAAACAGAACCCGGCCTACGCGGAAAAGGTAGCCCCGCTGCTGCTGGACGGCGAGGAAGTGCTGGACTCGTTCAAGTCCATGCGCGACGGCGTGGTATTTACCAGCAAGCGCATTATCGCCGTCAATGTGCAGGGCATTACCGGCAGCAAGAAGGATTTCACTTCGCTGCCCTACAAGAATATCGTCGCCTACTCCGTAGAGACCTCCGGCACCCTGGATATCGACAGCGAGCTGGAACTGTATTTCTCCTCGCTCGGCAAAGTGCGCTTCGAGTTCAGCGGCAAGTCGCGGATTGTGGATATCGCACACTATATCGGGCGCTACGCGCTGTAATTAAAAAAGCAGGTGCCGAGTTGCTACCCGGCACCTGCCTTTTGGTTACCACACAAGCTTTCAGCGCGAAGAGTCAGCCTACCGGAACATCAACTCCGGATTCACCATCGACTTCATCTCCAGGATATTGCCGTTCGGATCCTCGATAAAGAACGTCTCCTGCTCGTACTCGTTACCGACAAAGCGGCGGTAGGGCTTGTCCAGATACTCCAGCCCCGCGGCTTCGATGCGGCGCTTCAGCGCCTGGAACTCATCATCCGGCAGATGGATGCCGAAGTGCGGCACCGCCACCTCGCCCATATCCACCTTGTGGCGCACGTTGGGCAGCTGCTCTTCGCTCTGGTGCAGGGTCAGCTCATTACCCCAGAAGTCGATGTCGACCCAGCGCCCCTCTTCGCTGTTACCGGTCTTGCAGCCCAGCACCTCGCAATAGAAGATCTTGGCCTTTTCCAGATCACCGGCGGGAATCGCCAAGTGTAAGCAATTAGATTTCATACATACTCCAGAAATTTATTATTCTTGAAATAATTCGTATCTGACAAAAAGTTTGACGCAATATTTATCCTCAATAGATACGGCGTTCACGCAAGAAACGTAGCAAAATTTGCCCGTTTTCCCAACAATTCATTTCGTAGAGGAATTGCGTGCCAGACCCCGTCGCCCTGAAACGCTCCCTGTCCCTGCCGGTGACCAGCTTCTACGGCATCGGCACGATTATCGGTGCGGGCATCTATGTACTGATCGGCAAAGTCGGGGCGGTGGCGGGACTGTTTCTGCCCTATGCCTTCCTGCTGGCCGGCATCATCGCCGCACTGACCGCGCTGTCCTACGCGGAGCTGTCCTCCCGCTTTCCACACAGCGCCGGCTCCGCCGCCTATATCCAGAATGCGTGGCAGCGGCGCTGGCTGGCGCAGCTGGTCGGCTTCCTGGTTGCGGTTACCGGTATCGTCTCGGCGGCGACGATCGCCAACGGCTTCGTCGGCTACCTCGCGCTCTTTATCCAGATACCGGACTACCTCGCCATCACGCTGCTGGTTGCGCTGCTGACGCTGATCGCGCTGTGGGGCATCAACGAATCCGCGCTGACGGTGACTGTCGTCACGCTGATCGAGGTGGGCGGCCTGCTGTTTGTGATCTATGTCTGCCGCCAGGCACCCGTAGCCAATGCGTGGAATCAGATCTTTGCGTTTCCCGACACGGGCGCCTGGGCCGGCGTGCTGGTGGGCAGCTTTCTCGCCTTCTATGCGTTTATCGGCTTCGAGGACATGGTCAATCTGGCCGAGGAGGTCAGGAACCCGCGCAGGACATTGCCGCGGGCAATAATGATCGCCATCGGCGTATCGACACTGTTGTACATGGTCGTCGCTGCGCTGGCGGTGCGCACGCTGCCGGTGCCCGAACTGGCGCAGAGTGCGGCGCCACTGGCCACCATGGTCACCAATGCCGGCCATTCGACCAATTTTATCGGCATCATCAGCATGTTTGCGGTCGTCAACGGTGCGCTGGTGCAGATCATCATGGCGTCGCGGCTGCTGTACGGTATGGCGAAGAGGAACCTGGCCCCACAGATTTTTGCCGGCATCAGTGCGCGAACCCAGACGCCGGTGGTTTCCACAGTTCTGGTTGGTGGAATTATCCTGGTGTTCGCGCTGTGGCTGCCGCTGACGGTGCTGGCGAAAATCACCGCCTTTATCATGCTGGTGATCTTCTCGCTGGTTAACCTGTCCCTGTTTGCCATCAAGGTGCGCGGCGGCGAGACAGAAGCCGGGGTGATCCGCTATCCGATCGCGTTTCCGGCGCTGGCTTTTCTGCTGTGCGTTGCGCTGATTGGTTTTCAGTTAATTGCCTGAGTGACAAAGTGCCTTGAGGCAGGCGTTCCTGGCGAGCCCCCAGTGTCTAGTATTCACCCATCGAACAAACCGCGGGAGAAATTCCATGAAAGCCGTAGGCTACCGCCAATCCCTGCCAATCACCGATGCCGACTCCCTGATGGACATAGAGCTGCCGCAGCCCGTCGCCAGCGGACACGACCTGCTGGTGAAGATCAGGGCGATTGCGGTCAACCCGGTGGACTTCAAGGTGCGCAAGCGGGCCGCACCGGCAGAGGGCGAGCACAAGGTGCTCGGCTGGGACGCCGTGGGCGAGGTAGTTGCCACCGGCGACAAGGTGAGCCTGTTCCAGCCTGGCGACGCGGTCTTTTACGCCGGCGACCTGAACCGGCAGGGCAGCAACGCCGAGTTCCAGCTGGTGGATGAGCGCATCGTCGGCCGCAAGCCCAGCAGCCTGTCCGATGCGGAAGCGGCGGCGCTGCCGCTGACGACAATCACGGCCTGGGAAATGCTGTTCGAGCACCTGGGCATCCAGCGACAATCCGCAGGCGCCAGCGGGCAATCCGAAGAGGTAATTCTGGTGATCGGCGCGGCCGGCGGGGTGGGCTCCATCCTGCTGCAGCTGGCCCGGGCACTGACCGGCGCCACGCTGATTGCCACCGCGTCCCGGGAAAGCTCCAGTGAGTGGGTGAAGAAACTCGGTGCACATCACGTGGTGGACCATACCAAACCCTTGCAGCCGCAGATCGAGGCGCTGGGCATAGGCCCGGTTACCCACGTCGCCAGCCTGCACCGCACCGACAGTTACTTCGAGACGTTTATCGATCTGTTGGCGCCCTTCGGCAAGATCGCGATGATCGATGATCCGGAAAAACCGCTGGATGTGATGAAGATGAAACCCAAGAGCCTGTCGCTGCACATCGAGTTCATGTTCGCACGTTCGATGTTCCAGGCCGCGGATATGGACGAACAGGGAAAGCTCCTGAACCGGCTGTCGGATCTCGTCGACCAGGGTCTGGTGCAGACCACCATCGGCAAGAACCTCGGCACCATCAACGCAGAACACCTGCGCGCCGCACATGAGGAACTGGAATCCGGGCGGGCGATCGGCAAGATTGTGCTGGAAGGTTTCTGAGCAATAGTGCGCAGAATGTTTCCAGCAAGGGACAGAACCAGGTCGAATCTGCCTGGTTCTTTTTTATCTGATCGCACTTGCTCGCAAGCAGTCAGCTACTCAATCATCTTCCGCAAGGATTTCTCAATCTGCCCGCCGCAATAGCCGTTGCCTAACTCTTCTCTTTGCGCGCCAAGAAACCGCTTGATCGCCGGACGCGCTTCGATTCTGTGGCAGAGGTTGGCGATTTGTGGGGCGTTTTCCTGCAGGTCTTCCTTCAGTTGCGGGAATGAATGAATCATGGTTCCGAACAGCGCCGTCGTGGCGATATCGGCAACAGTAAGTGTGGCGCCGAGCATAAATCCCTTGTCGCCCTTGAGGCCGTGCTCCAGCCCGGTCCTTTCAAAGACCTTCATCCAGTCGGGCAGGCGGGAATAGCGGAATTCCTCCCAATCACTTTTTTCCCACATCGCCATGCCGTTGAAGTTGGTGATCTCCATCAGCACATCGTTGCTGTCCAGGATCGTTTTCAGCGCAAGCGTGTGAGTCTCGGCGCGCTTGGGCAGGTAGTCATATTCCCTGCCCAGGTGCATCAGGATCGCGGGCATCTGCGCGAAATAGGTTTTGCTTTTGCACTCGTACAGATACGGCGGCGCCATGCCGGGATTCTTAATTTTCAGGCTGCGCTCTGGATAGAGTTCAGTGGCGTCATGCCTTTCGTATTTGGCCCCGACCTCTTCCAGGAAGAGCTGGATGAAGTTGCCGCGGAATGGTAAATCCCAGTAATAGAGCTTGTAGTCCAACATGGCCTCCCCCTGGCTCGCGCGGGTGGGAATATAAAAGCAGTGGTCAGCGCTTTGCCGCTCGCAGAATCGGAAATTTGAAGCGTAGCAGACACCCTGCGATATTTGGCCGGCGCAAGAAGTGGCATAGGAATCATTACCAAGCGGCTCGCCAGCACTTTATATCTCTCGTGGCTCACTACCGGGAAACACCGTACAAACTCAAGTAACGCTAATGAGGCGCCATTCTTTCCGCACTACTGTGCTTTGGCACGTCACTCACTCGCTGGGCTTACCGCCCGTGTATATATTCGTGCCGTGGTATTCGGCCCGCCCCGGGGCAACTCCCCGTATGTGCCGGGCGCTGTAACACAGATGTTTCAGCCAACAATAAGGAGATTGACCATGCCTAAGTTTGTGATCGAACGGGAAATTCCCGGAGCAGGAAACCTGACCAAAGAAGATCTTCAGGGAATCTCGCAGAAATCCTGCGGTGTATTGAAAGAGCTGGGGCCGTCGGTACAGTGGCTGCAGAGCTATGTCACCGAGGACAAGGTTTACTGTGTATATATTGCCCCCAACAAGGAAGCCGTCATCAGTCATGCAGAAATGGGTGGCTTCCCGGCGAATGCCGTCTCGGAAGTCACCAGTGTGATCGACCCGGTAACCGCCGAATAGTAGCGCAATCCAGACTCGGGGCCCGCTGCTATTGCGGCGGGCTCCGGACGTCTCCTCTAGACAAGCCTATCGGCTTCGACGCCCGATCTCGCCAACGGCAGTGGGGCCGCCCCCCAGCTGTTTAACGCCGCCATACAATCTTGCATCGCGTACAAACGCCGAGGGCAGGCGACTATTGCTGTCGGCCCTGAAATTTATGCGCACACAACGGACCGTTACTAGATCAATTTCCCACCCAAACCATTCAGACTCACCGATAAAGAATTAAATTTCTTAATTTTATTTTCTATAGAAATTTATTGCCTTTTGGCCGGCAAATTAAGCCTTATATCGGCCGGAAAAAAATTGGAAAACTGGTCACGATTCCTGTAAATTCCGCGCTCATTTTTTAACCATCCGCCAGCGGCACCTGTCTACAGCCGCGCGGGGCAGCCCCGCTTAATCGCAGTAATTGAGGTAACCGTGAACCTGTCCAAGTCCCTGCTCTTTATTACCGCCGGCCTGGCTTCGTTAGCGGCGAACGCCGAAGTGCTCTGGCAAGACAACAGCCTGAGCCTGCTGAGCGGCAGCGACTACAAGGTCAACTACAGCCTCGGCACCGACGACTCCAGCCGCACGGTGGTGACCTATGAGCACGTCAGCGGCCACAGCTGGGGCGACTTCTTTATGTTCGCCGATTACCTGACTTCAAGCGCCGGCTCCGACGAGCTGTACACCGAGGTATCGCCGCGTCTGAGCCTGGGCAAGCTGAGCGGCCGCGAGCTGGCCTTCGGCCCGGTAAAGGATGTGCTGCTGGCCTCCACGCTGGAATTCGGCAACTTCGATGATCCGGATCACCTGACCGCGACCGGCCCGCATTTCACCAACAAACTGGCCGGCGTCGGTTTTGACCTGGCGGTGCCGGGCTTCTCCTTTGTACAGGCGAACGTCTACCACCGCGACAACGACGACAAAGCCAGTAACGAGCAGCTGACCCTGGTGTGGGGCCTGCCGTTTAGCCTGGGCAGCGCGGACTTCCTCTACGACGGCTTTATCGACTGGACCAGTGCGTCAGCGGATGCGCACCCGAGTATGAACTTCACCTCCCAGCTGAAGTGGGATGTAGGCGCCCAGTGGGGCCAGCCGAAGAGCCTGTATGCCGGTATCGAATACGTGCACTGGGATGACAAGTTCGGCATCGAGGACGGCACCTTCGGTATCGATTCCAATGAGCGCAACGTGAACCTGCTGGTGAAATATCACTTCTGATCCTGAATTCTGCTACTGGGCACGCACATGACTGATATCAATTCGTCGACAACCGCCACTTCGGCAGCTCCGCAATCCATTGGGCAGCGCACGCTGCTGGAGCGCTTGTTCAAGCTGTCGGAGCGCGACACGACGGTGCGCCGGGAAGTGATCGCCGGGGTGACCACCTTCCTTACCATGGCTTACATCATCTTCGTGAACCCGAACATCATGGCCGCGGCCGGGATGGACAAGGGGGCGGTGTTCACGGCAACCTGCCTGGCCGCTGCCATCGGCTGCCTGATCATGGGGCTCTACGCGAACTACCCGTTCGCACTGGCGCCGGGCATGGGGCTGAATGCGTTTTTCAGCTTTGTCGTGGTCGGCGAGATGGGGTACAGCTGGCAGGTGGCCCTGGGGGCGGTATTTATCTCCGGCGTGGTGTTCCTGCTGCTCAGCATCTTCCGGATACGGGAGTGGATCATCGACAGTATCCCGATGTCGCTGCGGCAGGCACTGGCGGCGGGCGTGGGCCTGTTCCTCGCCATTATCGCGCTGAAGAGCGCGGGTATCGTGGTGGCCAGCCCGGCCACGCTGGTGACCCTGGGTGATGTGACCTCCAGCAATGCGGCTCTGGCGGCGCTGGGCTTTTTCCTGATCGCCGCACTGGCCCACCGGCGCATGCTCGGCGCGGTGATGATCGGCATCCTGGTGGTCACCGTTATCGCGCTGCTGATGGGTAAGGTGGAGTACGCCGGACTGGTGTCCGCACCGCCGAGCATGGCGCCGACCTTTATGCAGCTGGATATCGCCGGCGCTTTCGAGGTGGGCATGATCAGCGTGATCTTCGCCTTCCTGTTCGTGGATCTGTTCGATACCGCCGGTACCCTGCTGAGTACCGCGGACCGCGCCAAACTGCTGGACCAGAAGGGCCAGCTGCCCGGCATGGGTAAGGCGCTGATGGCCGACAGCTCCGCGTCCGCAGTCGGCTCGCTGCTGGGCTCCTCGACCACCACCACTTATGTGGAGAGCACCGCAGGCGTTGCCGCCGGCGGCCGCACCGGCCTGACGGCGGTGGTGTGCGCGGGCCTGTTCCTGCTGGCCCTGTTCTTCTCGCCGCTGGTAGGCATGGTGCCCGCCTATGCGACCGCCGGCGCGCTGCTATATGTGGCGGTGCTGATGACTTCCGGCCTGTCGTCCATCGACTGGGATGACATCACCGAAGCCGCACCCGCGGTGGTGGCGGCGGTGATGATGCCGCTGTCCTTCTCCATCGCCAACGGCATTGCACTGGGCTTTATCGCCTATGCCGTGATCAAGACCCTGAGCGGCCGTAGCAAGGATGTCAGCATCAGCGTGTACCTGCTGGCGGCCCTGTTCATTGCCAAGTTCATCTTCTTCTAAGGGCTTCAATCGTGAAAAAACAGTTTATCAGCGCGCAGCAACTCCTGGCGGATTCCTACGCGCTCGCGGAACAAGTCTTCCAGAGCGGTTTTCGCCCCAACTATATCGTCGGTGTCTGGCGCGGCGGTGCGCCGGTGGGTATCGCGGTGCAGGAACTGCTGCACGTGATGGGCGTGGACGCTGACCATATCGCCATCCGCACATCGTCCTACACCGGTATCGGCCAGCGCGACAAGCATGTGCGCGTGCACGGCCTGACCTACCTGATCAAGCGCCTGGAGTCACACGACAACCTGCTGATCGTCGACGACGTACACGACTCCGGCCTCAGCATCGACCAGACCATCAAGGACCTGCACAGGGCCTGTAAGAAGAACACGCCGGAAATCCGCGTGGCCACCCCTTACTACAAGCCGGCCAACAACAAGACCGAGCGCGAGCCGGATTACTATATCCACAAGACCAGCGAGTGGCTGGTGTTCCCGCACGAGATCGACGGCCTGTCGCGCGAGGAGATCCTCGAGTACAAGCCGGAGCTGGCCCCCTACATCGACCGGATCAAGACTGTAGAACCTGTCGCTGAACCGGCCTGATCGCTCCACCTGCCCGAGCGCGGCCACAGGCCGCGCCCGCAGCTCACCCCCCAACTCCCCCTCACCGCCTGACACAACCGCAGTGATTTTCCGCCTCACAGCGTGCGCTATTTGGTTTATCTCCCCGAGGCGGAGCGGTATCCTTGCCGCCCGCAGATAAAACGAAAATGCCGGGCCCGGCTGCTTATTGAACCGACGCCCCGGCCATTGGCAGGCAAGCCAGGCGATATGAACCACTCCGACATGCACATTCCCGGCTACACCGTGCACGGCCAGATCGGCCACGGCGGTATGGCTTCGGTCTACCTGGCCACCCAGGAATCCCTGAACAGGAAGGTGGCGATCAAGGTGCTGCGCAACAGTGCCGAGCAAGGGATCAGTGAGCGTTTCGTCAAAGAAGCGCACTTCATCGCCAGCCTTTCCAATCCGCACGTCATCACCATTCACGATATTTCCACGCTGCCGAACGGCGATAACTACATTGCCATGGAGTATGTCGATGGCGGTGACCTGACCGACAACCAGCACCGCTTTCAGCAGCCCGACGCGGCCCTGCGGCTCGTCCGGCAGATCGCCGACGGCCTGGCGGTGGTGCACGAAAAAGGCATCATCCATCGCGACGTCAAGCCGGCCAACATCCTGTTCCGCAAAGACGGCTCTGCGGTGCTGACGGACTTCGGTATCGCCAAGGATGTGGACAACAACTCCGACCTGACCCAGGCCGGCTTCAGTCTGGGTAGCCCGTCCTACAGCAGCCCGGAGCAGGCTCAGGGACAGCCGCTGGATATCACCACCGATATCTATGGCCTGGGCGTGATCCTGCTGGAACTGTTACTCGGACATAACCCATTCAAGGGTGACAGCCATACCTCCACTGCAATCAACCATATCCAGCAACCGATTCCGGCCCTGCCCGCCGCACTGGAATATCTGTCGCCACTGCTCGCGCGCATGCTGGCGAAGCAGCCAGCCGTGCGGTTCCAGTCATGCCGGGAACTGGTGGATTCGATCGAACCATTACTCGACCCCACCGTGAAGAAGCCAGCTGGCAACAAGACAGTGCCATTCGCCTCGCGCCTCGGTGCGATCCGGCTGGGCGGCAAGACGCACCCCCTGCTGTTGCCCGCACTGGGTTTAGTTGCCGCAGTCCTGCTGGTTTTCGCGCTGACCTATGAAAGCGAGACCGAGCGGCAGATCCGCCAGCTGCTGGAGCAGGCGGAACTGAGCCTGGACGAGCGGCGCTACATATTCCCGGAGCACGACAATGCGCGCTATTACTACCGCCAGGTGCTGCTGCTGGACAATGACAATAGCGAAGCGAACCAAGGTCTTGAGACTGTCACCACAAGGCTGATCGAGGATTATGTTGCCCGCGGCGCCGAGGCGCTGGAAAGCGGCCGCCTGAATCGCCCCAAGGGAGACAATGCACTCCACTATTACCGCAAGGCGCTGGCACTGGACGCCGAAAACCCCCAGGCCAATGCCGGCATGCAGCAATTGGCCGCGGAATTTGCTCGCCGCGCCCGCTCCAGTCTCCTCGAGGACGATCTTAAGCAGGCCGATTACAACGTGAAGCGCGGCTTGCGTATCCAGCCTGAAGATGAAGAGCTGCTCGCCTTGCGCGCAGAGATAGACCAGAAAATGCCGGCAGCAAAAAAGCTGATTCGCAACGTGTTCGGCAAGATCCGCGAAACAATCGACGGCAAGGGCTGAGTCGACGCAGACAGGATGACCAGCCCCGCAAGGCCAACGATTGGCTGGCTTTCCCGCATGAGTTCAACCGCCTGTCGCGCGAGGAAACTTTCAAGTACAGGCCCTATCTGGATCGGACTGCTACTGCGGTCTGATCCCACATTTGAACAGGGCTGTAGCCACAGCTCCAGAACGTTCCAGAAACTGAAACCGACCTCAGCTTCCATCCTTTCATGATGTACCTATGACAGGCCAAGTGAATCCAGATATTGTGCACGGCTTTGATCAGCCGGCCGCCAGTTTGCCAAAAGGCGAGTAAGAACACGCTATTACCGCGCGTATCGTCTGAAAAAATTTAGTGCCATAGCCAGCAGAATCAAGAGAAGTGTGGCCGGGTCTATGCTTCCCCCTCCACTGCGCTTGGCAGAATTTTCAGAAGTGCGCTCACTGCCAGAGGTGCTGCCACTAGCAGTCGCACCGCCAACATTATTAGTCGCACCGCCGCCATCATCAGTCGCACCACCAACATCAGCAGTGACGTCTCCAACCTCGTCTTCAGTCAGGCCTTCATTCAAGACAGCCAGCTTCCAACGTCCGACACCCTGACCGATGGTATCTTGAATAGAGAAGTCCGTGCCGTAAAAGTGCAGCGGCTGGCCGTTCAGGGTTACCTGCAGGCGACCGTGGGTAGCCTCTATAGTACCCAGATCCAGGTTCAGATCTGCCGCGATAGCCGCTAGTTCACTTTCGTCACTCACCTCCAGCGGTGGCCAGAGCGAGTAATTGCGATCAGCGCAGGTTCCCTCGTATTCACTATCCGGCACCTGTACATATAGGGATCTCTGGTGACGCCCGGAAGACATCCCGCCGACCAAGCGTTTACCGTTTTGAGTATCGTCAAAGATCTCTAGTGGAAAGCCGTAACAGAGGTCACCCTGACCGTCCTCATTACTATCCTGCTGCTGCGAATTGGAGAGATAAGGGCAGTTATCTAGGTCGTTAACGATGCCGTCTCGGTCATAATCGTCCGGGTCTTCAGCATTTGCCGAGGTTCTCAGCGAGGAAAGATGCACGTGTTCGCGCACCGGCAGACTGGGACCCAGCGTGCCCGGGGACAACTCGCTCCATACCGCAAACGCGCCGGTACCCACGCCCTTCTGTCTTGCCTGTGCGAGCTGCTCCACCTTTACCGCGGGGATGAGCAGTTCAGCGATATAGGTATCACTACCCTCCGGCACATTACATGACAACCAGTCGGGATCTACACCAGCGGAATACATCGGTTGGTTGCCGACCCAGATCACCACCTGATGAAATATCTCGGAGAATTTTTCCGCCATCTTTACCCTTACCTGCACCCGGAAAAACTGTTCCTCACCGATAAACAGGTGATCCCCCTGCTGCAGGTTTAAAAAGTCCACTTCGGGCATCTGACGGCTAAACGCTTCCAGATCCTCTTCAGGTAGGGCCGGAATTTCCAGCGCATGAAATCCATAATTTGCCCGGCCCGCGCCGTCACTAAAAAAATATACCACCTTGCTGTTAATGGCTTGAGGCTGCTGGAAATTCACCAGATGCACGCTTTCAAACATCTTCCTGTAGTCAGTGGCAGGAGAGGGAAAACCACCATAACTATCAAAAAAGTAATGCTTCCTGCCGAGGACGCTCGCCCCCAAATGCGCAATGACTTGAGCCTCGCCGTGAAAACTGTTTCCATCGATATAGATTTCATCAATATCATCGAATACTCGAAAATCCCTGAACCCCGAGCTGACGGCATGACCAGGAAATAATGTTGAGGCATTTAGCTCAAGGGAGCCCTCCATCAGCTCAGCTCTCGGCAGTTTAAAATCACCATTTGGTGCCGGATTATTGTTGCTCGTCACCAGCCGGAAAACTCCTACATCAAAATTGGTGGTGAAACGTTCTCCGGGCATACTCATCGGATGTACGTGCACACTGATCAGATTTTCCCCATCGAAGAACTCGCTGGTATCCAGCGTAAATTCCCTGAGCCAGACCTCTTCATTCACCATATGGCCATGCTCATGGGTGTGTAGCACCATGAAGTTCTTGTAGAACTGTGCATGCTGACCGCGCTTGTTGCGCACTGTCACCTTTCCATGTATTTCGCCGGTGACGGTATCACCGGGAACAACGGGCCCCCCGTTAACATCATAGATCTCGATGACGACTTCCGGGTTCTGGACCAGAACGTCGAATTGAACCTGCTCTGAGTAACCATTCAAGTGAGCGCGTACGGTAACCTGCTGTTCGCCCGGAAAGTCGGATGCGGATAGCGTCAGCAGGTCTCCCTCGACACTACTGGTGAGAAGGCCATTCTTATACGCTAGTTCCACTACATAATTGAGGCCTGCGCTGGAGTGAGAGAAGATCTCCCTCAAATTCAGTACGCGATTTTCCGACATGTCCATGACCAGTTGCTCCGGAACCGAAACTACTTCGGGCTTTTCTGCGCTGGACACCCCGGAATCACTGACCCGATAAGCCCTAAGGTCGCCGTTTGCTGTCACCAGTACCCCATCAGCAAGGGCAATCGCTGGGCCCTGGGAATCAATGAAGAACTCCTCCTCCAGGGAAAATCGGTCAAACACATGTATCGCCAGATAGGCGGCAACAATCAGGGAACTGTCGGAAACAATCATTGCAGGCTTGTCAAAACCCGTATTGAAATCCGGTATCGAGCTAACGACGCTGCCATCGAGCGCATTGATCATGCTGACCGTCCGTTCATGCACCACATACAGCAGGTCATGTGCCACGGCGAGGGCACTCGGACGGTCGAGTGGAATTCTCCAGCGCACCTGTAGTTTTTCGGCATCGATGGCAATTAGCTCTGCCGGCCCCAGAACAAACAGGCTTCCATCACTGGCATAAATATCATTGGCGGTAATAGCACTGCCTACACCAATTCTGTTCAGCTCAAGCGCGCGCAATGGCATGCGGCTACTGGCATCGTATTCTTTAATCAGGTCTCCCTCACCAACATATAGCCTGCCATTCATCAGTGTGGGAGCCAACTGAAAAGCAAGCTCGTCTGTAGAAAAGATGTAACTGAAAATTTCATGACCTTCTTTTTTATCGAAGCCAAAGTAGTTTCGCCAAAAACTTCCGGGAACCCAGACGGCATCCTCCGCCGGGGTAGGTGGTGGCAAATCGTCTGCATCTTTCAGGTAGGGTTGCGGATATGCGGAGGCCCAGTGCACCGAGCCTTCACCTACTTTGATTCCAACCACTTCGCCGTTGTCGGCATCGCGGCGTCTCTGTACAAAGACGTGACCAGCCTCGCTGGAAGGAGGGGTTATCTGTTCGCCACTGGTAATTGGCGCTTGCCATAGCAGCTCACCCGTGCGCAGCGAACGGGAAGTGAGGCCATACTGCCTTTGCGGTATTTCGCCAGGTTTCCAAAAAGCGGTGGAAAGGAAAATCTGGCCGTCAGCCACGGCAGGTGGCAGATAGTATGATTCGTCTGAACCGCCATCGTACTGCCACAGCAATTCTGGAGATTTATCCCACAGAAAACCCGGCTGGTAACTCGTGTGACCACTGCCATTACCAGCCCCTGACCAATCTCCTCCAAGTAGAAACTTAGCGCTCGGTGTCACATGGAAAACGACGAGACCTTTCGACCTTTCGCCATTGCTATCGCTTAACTGGTAGTAGATACGGTCATTGCCACTAAAACCCGGCTGTGGCGTGTAAATAAAAGAGCCATCACTCTGCCAACTCAGCTCTCCATGTTCTGGTAGGCGGGAAACTTCTGTCACCGAAAGTTCATCGCCGTCGCCATCGACGTCATTTGCGAGCCAGCCATGCGCTGCATTAGCCTGATAGGAATCCCCCGCGACCATCCGATATAGGTCGAATTCAGCCTTTGGCACTGCGGCAAACGTCTGAGCTGTACAGCTAAGGAGACAGACCATTAGATATCGGGCGATACAGGGGCGGGCACGGTCCATGGCATCCACTCTCGTTATTTTATTCAGTAACAGCAGCATGCTGCCCAGAGCTGACCCGGAGCCTCCGAAAGTTCGCCATTGGCCCCGAAGCCAATTTAATAGAAATGCTGCAAAGTTACTGCATGAACCCGAGAAATAGGCGCCGTTTTATCCTCGCAACAGACAGTAAAGTCAGGCAATCACACCCTAGTCCCAGTGTGGGACCTCACTCCACTTCATGAACCGCAGCGAGGCAATGCCACAAAGTCTTCACGATCCGAGAAGGCTTCGGCGATACCCGCTGTATCGCCACAAAGTCACACTGGTACTGATAGCGCTGCGGACATACCGCGCGGATCTCACCTTTCTTTAAAAACGATTCCGCGTAGTGATCCGGCAGGTAGCCGATATAGCGGCCGGACTGCAGGCAGTGGACAATGGCCTCCTGGTCGTTGACGGTGATATCCCGCTCCAACCCCAACCGGTTGCCAACCTCCATATTCGGTGAGTGATAGCCGAGGCCCGCATATTTGCAGCTGCGGATCGCATCGTCGTCGATGGCGATATCCGCGGTGTCGAACAGCGGGTGGCGATAGCCGCAGTAGAGGTACATCTGCTCGTAGAACAGGTGCTGGTAGTCGAGACTAGGTGACGCCCGGTGCGCGGGGATCACACCGAGCTGGAAGCGCCCCTCCATGACCCCGCGCTCGATTTCGTTGATCGGCTCGATATGAATATCCAGGCTCACCTCCGGCGCCAGGTCGTCAAAGCTGCGCAGGGCCTCGCCGATATGGGCGGCCGGGTTGGTGACCATCTTGTCGAACAGCGCGATGGCGATATGGCCGGTCATGCGCTTGTGCACGTCGGCCACCTCGCCGCGAAAAGTATCGAGGGAAGCCAGCAGACGTATCGTCGCCTGGTAGATCTGCCGCCCCTCGTCGGTCAGCGCGAAGCCGCCGCGACCGCGCCGGCAGAGGCTCACCCCCAGGCGCACCTCCAGATCCTTGATATGGCGGCTGATGGTGGAGCGGCCCACATTGAGTTCCAGCTCTGCCGCCGAGAAGCCGCCCGCCTCCGCCACGGCACGGAAGACCCGCAGTAGCCGCAGGTCGATATCGCTGAGCTGCCCGAGCAGCGCCGCCTGTTTGCGTCCCATATCTCATCGCCATGTTAGTTTCAGATATATGAAACCAAACGTGGATAAATTGCAATTTATGCAACTTTAATCCTCCCCTAAAGTCCGGGCATCACACGATCAAATCGAGTATTTCCGGGAGAATAACAATGAGTGACAAGTTTGCCGGGCTGACCCAGGCGCAGCTGGACGCCCACTGGATGGCCTATACGGGCAACCGCCAGTTCAAGCAGGATCCGCGCATCATCACCGGCGCCGAGGGTTGCTATTACACCAGCGCCGACGGCCGCCGCATCTTCGATGGCCTGTCCGGTCTGTGGACCTGCGGTGCCGGCCACAACCGCACCGAGATCGCCGATGCGGTCAGCGAGCAGCTGCGCACTCTCGACTATTCCCCGGCATTCCAGTTCGGCCACCCGAAGGCATTCGAGCTGGCGGAGCGCATCACCCAGTTCATGCCGGCAGGCCTGAACCGTGTCTTCTTTACCGGTTCCGGCTCCGAATCCGCCGAGACCTCCCTGAAGATCGCCCGCGCCTACTGGCGCAAGAAGGGCATGCCGTCCAAGACCAAACTGATCGGCCGTGCCAAGGGCTATCACGGCGTGAACTTCGGCGGCATCAGCGTTGGCGGCATCGGTGCCAATCGTGCCCTCTACGGCACCGCCGTGGATGCCGACCACCTGCCGCATACCGTGCTGCCGGAAAACCGCTTCAGCAAGGGGATGCCCGAAGAGGGCGCACACCTGGCGGACGAGCTGCTGGAGATGATCGCCCTGCACGATGCCTCCAATATTGCCGCGGTGATCGTCGAGCCGATGGCCGGCTCCGCCGGCGTGCTGCCGCCGCCTGTGGGCTACCTGCAGCGCCTCAGAGAAATCTGCGACCAGCACAGCATCCTGCTGATCTTCGACGAGGTCATCACCGCGTTCGGGCGCATGGGTGCCGCCACCGGTGCCGAGGCCTTTGGGGTGACGCCGGACATCATCAATACCGCCAAGCAGCTGACCAACGGCGCCGTGCCGATGGGCGCGGTGATCGCCAAGCAGGAGATCTACGACACCTTCATGGAACAGGGTGGCCCCGACTACCTGCTGGAACTGCCGCACGGCTACACCTACTCCGCACACCCGGTGGCCTGCGCCGCGGCGCTGGCCGCGCTGGATATCCTCGAGCGGGACAACCTGTTCGCCCGCGCCGGTGAACTGGCGCTGGTATTGGAAGAGCGCGTACACCAGCTGAAGGGCACCCCGCTGATCACCGATATCCGCAACTGCGGTGTGGCCGCCGGCCTCACCATCGAGGCGGCACCGGGAGAGCCGCTGCTGCGCCCATACCAGATCGCGATGAAGATGTGGGAGAAGGGTTTCTACGTGCGCTACGGCGGCGACACCATCCAGCTGGGCATGCCGTTTGTGGCGCAGCCGGAGGAGATCGACACGCTGGTGAGCGCGCTGGGGGACTCCATCACCGAAGTCGCCGCCGGCTAAGAACCAAGGTCGTCATCCCGGACTTGATCCGGAATCCAGCTTCGCGGAGCCGGAGAGCTCAGTGCGAACTGGATACCGGCCTGCGCCGGTATGACGAATTCAAAAGAAAACAGATTTTCAGAATTTTAAAAAATAGAGAGATTTACTTATGAAGATTGTGGGCCACTACATCAACGGTCAGGTCAGCGAGGCCGCCGAGCGCACCCAGGACGCGTTCAACCCGGCCACCGGTGAAGTCACCAAGCAGGTCGCCATTGCCGCGAAGGAAACCGTTGAGGAGGCCATCGCCGCAGCCCAGGCCGCTTTCCCGGCCTGGCGCAACACGCCGCCGGCCAAGCGCGCCAAGATCATGTTCCGCTTCAAGCAACTGCTGGAGGAAAACGCCGAGCAGATCTGCGCGATGATCGGCGAGGAGCACGGCAAGATTTCTCACGACGCCATGGGCGAACTGACCCGCGGCATCGAGAACGTGGACTTCGCCTGCTACGGCCCGCAACTGCTGAAAGGCGAGCACAGCCGCAACGTCGGCCCGAATATCGATTCCTGGAGCGAGATGCAGCCGCTGGGTGTCGTGGCCGGTATCACCCCGTTCAACTTCCCGGCCATGGTGCCGCTGTGGATGTTCCCGCTGGCGATCGTGTGCGGCAACACCTTCGTGCTGAAGCCGTCCGAGCGCGACCCATCCTGCTCCCTGTACCTGGCCCAGCTGCTGCAGGAAGCCGGCCTGCCGGACGGCGTGCTGAACGTCGTCAACGGTGACAAGGTCGCCGTGGATACCCTGCTGACTGCGCCGGAAGTACAGGCGGTGAGCTTCGTCGGCTCCACCCCGATCGCCGAATACGTTTATTCCACCGCATCCGCCCACGGCAAGCGCTGCCAGGCCCTCGGCGGCGCCAAGAACCACGCGATCATCATGCCGGACGCTGATATGGACAACGCCGTGGCCGCGCTGACCGGTGCCGCCTTCGGCTCCTCCGGCGAGCGCTGCATGGCCCTCTCTGTCGCCGTGTGTGTGGGCGACGAAGCCGCCGATACCTTTATCGAGAAAATGAGCGGCGAAATGCAGAAGCTGAAAGTGGGCGCTTACACCGACAGCAGCAACGACTTCGGCCCGGTGATTACCGAGGCGCACAAAAACAAGGTGAACGGCTATATCGCCAGCGCCGCGGAGCAGGGCGCGACCATCGTCGTCGACGGCCGCGATCCGGAAGTAAAAGGCTACGAGAACGGTTTCTTCGTCGGCGGCACGCTGATTGACAACGTGAAGCCGGGCATGACCTGCTACGAAGAGGAAATCTTCGGCCCGGTACTGCTAGTAGTGCGCGCCAACAGCATGGAAGCCGCCATGCAGATGATCAACGATCACGAGTACGGCAACGGCACCTGCATCTTCACCCGCGACGGCGAGGCGGCGCGCTACTTCAGCGACAACATTCTCGTCGGCATGGTCGGTATCAACGTGCCGCTGCCGGTACCAGTGTCCTACCACAGCTTCGGCGGCTGGAAGCGCTCCCTGTTCGGCTGCCTGAGCGCGTACGGCCCGGACGGCGTGCGTTTCTACACCAATCGCAAGACCATCACCCAGCGCTGGCCGTCCAGCGGCGTGCGCGAGGGCGCCCAGTTCTCCTTCCCGAGCAACTGATCTCCGCCCGCCGCAGAGGCCGCCCGGGAACTCCGTGTCCCGGGCGGGCCCCAACTATGGCCACACACTCCTCTAAAAAATTCCGTCCGCTTAGTTGATAATCCCGCAATTCACAATTTATCCACAGAATCAACTGGCGCGCGATAGCCTGCACCCCACACGCGATGAAGTGACCGCCAGAGCGAGACCATCGTGCTATAACGAGCCACTATTCTCGCGACAACTCCGCCCGGAACCATTCGGGCAACACAACAAATCGAACCCGTGGGGGGGGTACTCATGAACAAGACCGGAAAAATTGCCGCGCCCAAGTTCGCTGCCACCTTGCTGTGCAGCGCCATCCTGGCCGCCTGCAGCCAGGAACCCGGCAACCAGCAAGCCACCGAATCCAGCACCGCCACAGCGGCTGCCGCGGCCCGCACCGACGCGCCAGGACTGTCCGAGACCTACGCCAAATTGCGCAAGCAGCAGATCGCCGCGGTGAACTATGAATTGTCGGTAACCATCGACAAGACCGGGGGCAGTTTTTCCGGCCAGTTGATCGCCGATACCCAGTTCAACGGCCAGCTGCAGCAACCACTGACGATCGATTTTGCCGGCGGCAGCGTGGATTCCGTCAGTGTCGATGACAAGGAAGTGCCGTTCGAATACAACGGCCACTTCATCACCATCGCGCCGGAGCACCTGCAGCGAGGCGAGCACGCGATCGCGGTAAACTACCAGCACCCCTATTCCACCAATGGTTCGGGCCTGCACCGTTTCGAAGATCCGGAAGACGGCGAAGTCTATATGTACACCGACTTCGAGCCGTACGATGCCAATCGCCTGTTCCCGCACTTCGATCAGCCGAACCTGAAGGCGCACTACACCCTGAACGTCACCGCGCCGAAGGACTGGACCATCGTCAGCTCCGTGCGCGAAGACCGCATCGAAAAAGACGGCGAAGTGAATCACTGGCACTTCCCGCAGTCGAAGAAATTCTCTTCCTATATCTTTTCCCTGCACGCCGGTCCCTTCCACGTCTGGGAAGATGATGCCGACGGCATCCCGCTGCGCCTGATGGCACGCCAGACTCTGGCCCAGTACGTAAAACCTGACGACTGGTTCACCTTCACCAAGCAGTCGTTCGAGTTCTTCCAGCAGTATTTCGAAGTGGACTATCCCTTCGTTAAATACGATCAGGTCATCGTGCCCGACTTCAATGCCGGCGCGATGGAAAACGTCGCCGCAGTGACCTTCAACGAGGGCTACGTTTCCCGCGGTGAGAAAACCCAGGCCCAGCGCATGCGCCTGGCCAATGTGATCGCCCACGAGATGGCGCACATGTGGTTCGGCGACCTGGTTACCATGAACTGGTGGGACGACCTGTGGCTGAACGAGAGCTTTGCCACCTACATGGCCAACCTGGCGCTGGCGGAGAACAGCGAGTTCAACAACACCTGGGAAAACTTCTACCTCGGCACCAAGCAGTGGGCCTACCACTCCGACCAGCTGCCCACCACCCACGCGATCCAGCTGCCGGTGAAAAACACCGACGAGGCCTTCGCCAACTTCGATGGCATTACCTATGGCAAGGGCGGCTCCATCCTCAAGCAGCTGCCCTACTACCTGGGCAAGGAAGAATTCCGTAAAGGCGTCAGCAACTATCTGAAGGACCTGTCCTACAAGAACTCCACCCTGGACGACTTTATGGGACACCTGGGCAAGGCCGCCGGCAAGGACCTGGATCAGTGGCAGCAGCAGTGGCTGTACCAGGCCGGACTGAACACCATCGAGGCGAGCTTCCAGTGTGAAAACGACAAGGTCACCAGCCTGACCCTGACGCAGTCCGCGCCGGAGGAATACCCCACCCTGCGTGAACAGCGCACCCAGCTCGGCTTCTACCGCATGGACGGCAACAGCATGCAGCGCGTGGCGACCCTGCCGGTAATGTACAGCGGCGCCTCGACCAAGGTGGCGGAAGCCGTCGGCCAGCCCTGCCCGCAGATTCTGTATCCGAACGAAGGCGACTGGGCCTTTGCCAAAATCAACCTGGATGCGGTATCCGTGGACAATATGTCCAACCACATCAACGATATCGAGCAGCCGTTCGCGCGCCTGATGCTGTGGCAGAGCCTCTACGACAGTGTCTACGACGCCAAACTGCCGCTTGACCAGTACGTGAGTTTCGTACTGTCCAATGCCGGTGACGAGCGCGATATCAACGTGGTACGCCTGGTATCCCGCCACCTGGGTTATGCCTACGGCTACCTGAATCAGGTTGCGATGGAAGATGCCAAGCGCGATGAGCTGCAGCTGGCAATCGAAAACTTCGTCTGGGATCGGCTGCAGCAGGCCGAGGCCGGCAGCGACGCACAGAAGACCTGGTTCGCCACCTTCACCGGTGTGGCCCATTCCGACGATGCCCTGGCCAACGCCAAGCAACTGTTGCGCGGCGAGCTGAACGTCGACGGCCTGAAGCTGGACCCGGATATGCGCTGGGATCTGATCGCACTGCAGAACCAGCATCTGTACGGCGACTACGAACAGGCGATCGAACGCGAGCTGGCCAAGGACAACTCCGACCGTTCCCAGTTGCAGGCCATTGCCGCGGAAGCCATCCGCCCGCTGCCGGAAGCCAAGAGCAAGTGGCTGGAGAATATCCTGCAGCACCGCGACAACTTCAAGCTGGCTCAGCTGAAATACGCCGCCTACTCTCTGTTCCCCACCGAACAGGGTGACCAGTTTGAAGCCAATGTCGAGCGCATCGTCGCCGCTTTGGATGACGTCAACGCCAGCGACGCACCGGAGTTCGTCGGCACTTACGCGAAGCTCTTCCCGCTGAACTGTAGCGAGAAAGGCCTACAGCAGGTGAGTGAAATTCTGGACAGCGGCAAGGAGCTGAATCCGCTGCTGGAAAAAGCCCTGAAGAACCGCCGCCATGAAAACCAGCGCTGCCTGACTATGTCAGCGCTGCTGTCCGGGCAGAACAAGGGTTAACACTTAGTCACCCGGGCTTGACCCGCGGTCCAGCACCGCGGAACATGGATCCCGGCCTGCGCCGGGATGACGACAAGCAACAACGTTTAAAGGCCCTGCGGGGCCTTTTTTATTGCTAATAAAAATATCGAACGGCCGCGGTTTTTCCGCTCTGACCTCGACGACGCTATAAACGCATATTGAGCAGCGGAATTTACACTGCGGGACCGCCGTGCCTGTTTCTGGAGAAAACCATGCGGTATTCGAACTTCATAACCACAGCACTCCTGTGCGGCGCCCTGCTGGGCGGCTGCGGCGATAAAACGCCCCCTTCGGACAAGCCCGCCCACACAGAAACCGCCGCGCCGGCAAAAGTGGAGGCGGTGCCGCGTGTCGCGCGCCCGGATGAGCCCGGGCTCACCGCCGCCTACGCGGCGCTGCGCAAGCTGCAGATCGCGAATGTGGATTACAAGATTTCCGTAGAACTGGACAGTAAATCTTCGAGCTTCGAAGGCCGTGTCGTCGCGAAAACCGAAATTGCGCGGCCACTGCAACAGGCACTCACAATCGACTTCACTGGCGGCGAGGTGCACTCTGTCAGTGTCGACGGCCAGGAAATCCCGTTCGAATACAACGGCTACTTCATCCGCATCGCTCCGGAACAACTGCAGCTGGGCCCGAACACTATCGCCGTCGACTACAGTCACCCCTACTCCACCGACGGATCCGGCCTTCACCGTTTCGAAGATCCCCAGGACGGCAACGTCTACCTCTACACCCACTTCGAACCCTACAAGGCCAACCGTTTTGCCCCGCTGTTCGATCAGCCAGACCTCAAAGCCAGCTATACCATCGACGTAAAGGCACCGGCGGACTGGCACGTAGTCACCAGCACGCGCGAGGAAAAAATCGAGGATCTGGCAGACGGCCGCAAACACTGGCAGTTTCCCGCGACCAAGAAATTCTCCACCTATATCCTGCCGCTGCACGCGGGCCCATTTGTGGTGTGGGAGAGTAAAGCCGGCGATATTCCGCTGCGCCTGATGGCCCGCAAAACGCTGGCACCGAACGTGAAACCGCAGGACTGGTTCACCTTCACGCAGCAGTCTTTCGAATTCTTCCAGAAGTATTACGGCATCAAGTATCCGTTCGGCAAATACGACCAGCTGATCGTGCCGGACTTCACCATCGGTGCGATGGAAAACGTCGCCGCGGTGACCTTCAACGAGGCGTATGTCTCCCGCGGTGAAAAAACCCAGGCACAGCGACAGAAACTCGCCAACGTCATCGCCCACGAGATGGCGCACATGTGGTTTGGCGATCTGGTGACAATGAAATGGTGGAACGGCCTGTGGCTGAAGGAAAGCTTCGCCACCTATATGGCATCGCTGGCGCTGGCGGGCAACAGTGAATTCGACGATGTATGGGAGAACTTCTACCTGCGTTCGAAGCAGTCCGCCTATCAGGCCGACCAGCTGGCCACCACCCACCCCATTGAAGTGCGCGTGCCGAACACCGCAGAGGCTTTCTCCAACTTCGACAGTATTACCTACGGCAAGGGCGGCTCGGTACTGGAGCAGCTGCCCCACTACCTGGGCAAAGAGGCGTTCCGCCAGGGCGTCAGCAACTATTTACACGAATTCTCCTATGGCAATGCCGAGCTGAAGGACTTTATGGGCCACCTCGGCAAGGCCGCCAACGAAGAGCTGGAGCAATGGACGCAGAACTGGCTGTACAAGGCCGGCCTGAACACCATTTCCGCCGCCTATACCTGCACCGATGACAAGATCACCGAATTGACCATCAACCAGACGGCACCGAAGGAACACCCGACCCTGCGCTCACAGAAAATACAGCTGGGCATCTACCGCCTGCAGGACAATATCATGGCCCGCGTCCAGGCCCTGCCGGTCCTCTACAGCGGCGCCAAGACTCCGGTCAAGGAGGCGGCGGGCCTGCCCTGCCCGCAGATCCTGCACTTGAATGATGAAGACTGGGCCTACGTGAAAACGGAGCTGGATGACAAGTCCGTCGGCCAGGTAACGCGTCACATCAATGCCATCGAGAGCTCCTTTACGCGCCTGATGCTGTGGCAGAGCCTGTTTGACAGTGTCACCGACGCAAAATGGCCTCTGGACGACTGGATCACCTTCGCGCTGAACAACGCCGGTGTCGAGAGCAACATCAATGTTATTCGCCTGATCAGCAGCCACCTGGAGGCGGCCAGTGCCTACGCCTACCGCTTCAGGGTGCCGGGTGAGTTGCGCGCGGAACGTCTGGATGCGATCGAGGATTTCGTCTGGGCCAAGGTCAACAGCTCCCCCGCGGGCAGCGATGCACAGAAAACCTGGTTCGAGACGTTTACGCAAATTGCCCATACCGATGAGGCCCTGGGCAATGCCGCGCAGCTGCTCTCCGGCGAACAGGAAATCAACGGCCTGGCGATCGACCAGGATATGCGCTGGCAATTGATCGTACTGTTGAACCGCCACCAGTACGGCGACTACGCCAAACTGGTCGAGGATGAACTGAAACGGGACAACACCGACCGCGCCCGTAACTACGCGATCAGCGCTCGCGCTATCCGACCGACCCTCGAGGCGAAAAAAGAGTGGCTGGACAATATCCTGAACAAACGCGACCAGTACAAGCTGAGCCAGATCCGCGCCGCCGCCGGTGCACTCTTCCCGCCGGAACAGCTGAAAATGTTTCGCGAACTGAGTTCCCAGCTATTCGGTGCCGTGCCCGAGGTTAGCGACACCAAGGATACGCTGTACAACAAGGCCTATGCGACACTGTTTCCAATCACCTGCAGAAAAACGGATATCGCGCAGTACAGCCAGGTCCTGAAACAGAACAAGGAACTGATGCCGGCACTGGGGCGCGTGTTGAAGAATCGCCGCCAGCAGAGCAAGTGGTGTATGGCGATGGCGGATTTGCAGATAAAAGGGAGAAGCAACTGACCCCGCCGTTCACCGCGGACAATCCGCCTGTAGCGAGAAGGCCCGCAAGGGCCTTTCCTGCATTCACACCAGAACTCGGCGTACCGCCGGGCACCGCCCCCGCATTCACACTTCGGCAAAAAGCACCTAGGCTTAAGACAGCACTTCCTTTTCAGCCCGCCATGTGGGCTGCAACCGCACGCCGCCTGTTCTGCGGGAGGACAATATGCTTAGTGTCAGCCCTGACAATATTTGCCGCCTGATCCAGCTGTCACGGGAGTTTCATGCCCAGGAAGGGGTCACCATACCCGATCCGAGTGGTGACTGGGCAAGACAGATGCTGGCCAGCCATGCGGACGACGCCAGCCTGCAGGAATTCAACACCATTATTGCGGACCTGGAGCCCGACCAGCAGCAGGAAGTGGTAGCACTGCTGTGGCTGGGGCGTGGCGATTACACCCGCGCAGAATGGCAGGATGCAATCGCACAGGCCGCCGACAGGTGGAATCCGCAAACCGCGGAATACCTGATTGCACACCCGCTGCTGGCCGACCACCTGGAAAAAGGCCTGGAGCTGTTCGGTCACCGCTGCAACGAATAGCGGTGGGGTTTTAAATCGGTTCAATCGCAGTCAAAATTAATCGGCATTCACTTTTATGCCGATGTGCGAGCGGCAACAGACGGAATTATGCGCCTGATATTGAGCCGCAAGGGCTTCGACTCCTCCGCTGGCGGCTGTCCCAGCCCGATCTTCCCCGACGGCAGCCTATACGCGCTGCCGATTCCCGATCCAAAGTCCAAGATCCACTACGGTGACATCCACCATGGCGAGCACGATATAGGCGCGCTGGTGGAGGATCTGACACGCGGCAGGATTACCGCCGAAATGGGCGCGCACCTGGACCCGGATATGCAAACCGCTGCGCTGCCGCGGCTACCGGGCTGGCGGCCGCTGCTGGGTCAGACCGGCGCCGCCCAGGGGCATCTGCGCAAGCAGGGCGTGGGGGTTGGCGATCTGTTCCTGTTCTTCGGGCTGTTCCGGCCGGTAGAGAAGTTTGACGGCCACTGGCGCTTTGTCAAAGACGAACCGGCCCGTCATGTCCTCTGGGGCTGGCTATCAATTGGCGAAGTCATCAAAGTCGATGCACTTGAGTCCGGTGCGCTCCCATGGGCACGCTACCACCCGCATTTCGCGATAGGCCCTGACGCCGCCAATACGCTGTACCTCGCCGCCGATCGATTTTCACCGAGTCGCTGTGCGCGCGCGCTTGCAGGGGCGGGGATATTCTCACAACTCGCTCCGCCGCTGGTACTGACTCGGCCGGGCTCAACAAAACCGACGGCTTGGCGCCTGCCAAAATTTCTCTACCCGCGCGCGGGGCAGACTCCGCTGAGTTACCACAGCAAGCTGGAGCGCTGGAGTCTGGATCTCGCAAATAGCGACGGCGATCACTGCCACCTGCAATGTGCTGCCCGGGGGCAGGAATTTGTGCTGGATATGGACGAGTACCCACAATCCCATTCGTGGGTTGCTGAACTGATTACCCAGCAAGGCAAATAACGCTGGGGATTCAGTTACCAATTTCTTTATCGTTTCTGGCCACCGACAGATAGCCCAGGTAACGCTCGCGGATCTGCCGCACATAGTTCACCGGCTCGCGGCCGCGCACATAGCCGAACCGGGTCTGGCGGTGATACTCCGGCCTGGACAGCAACAGCATCGCCTCCTCCACATTGCCGAACCACAGGTCCGGGTCCTTGCCAAGGCGTGCGGCGAGTTTGCGCGCATCCCTGACATGGCCGTGACCGGCATTGTAGGCGGCAAGGGTGAAATAGATTTTCTGGTCGAATGGCAGATCCCGCGGGAAGCGCTGTTCCAGCCACTCGAGATAGGAGACACCGGCGCGGATACTGTTTTCCGGCACAAATAGATCGCTGATACCCATCTGCCGCGCGGTGCGCGGCAACACCTGCATCAGGCCGCGGGCGCCAGCGAATGACTGGGCGCGCGGGTCAAACTGGCTTTCCTGATACATCTGCGAAACCACCATGCGCCAGTCGCGATTGGCAGCGGCGGCATATTCGCGCACTAGCGGATCGTAAGGCGACAGTTGATCAATACTGCGCAGGCGATCGCGCTGGTGGCGGAGGATGCGCTTGGTTTCCTTGAAATATTTGTTATAGGTGACGTTGAAAAACAGGCCCCGGTGGTGTTTTTTCAGGAAGCCGTTCAGCTGCTGTAACAACTGCGACTGATCGCCGCGCACTGCCCAGGCGATATCGCGCTCGCCCGGCAGCTCTCCCACCACGGTGAAGTCATCGCGGTAGGTGCTTTCAATCGCGACCAGGTGGGAGTCGGCGACGGTATAGGGGTAAACGCCTTCGACAACCGCGTCGATCAGTTGCTCGGTGGTCGCCCCCGCGGCCGGTACTATCTGCATCGGTGTGCTCTGCTCGCCGGCGAGTTTCTCCAGGCTGCCGTGGTAACTGGTAAGCGGATTGACGACCACCTGCTTACCTGCCAGGAGTTCCGCCACCGGCTGCGCCTGCAATTCAGCCGCTGCCGCACCGGCGGCAATGACCTGTTCGGTGACGCTCATGTAGGGCCGGGAAAAGACCAGGCCCTGCTGACGCCGCGAGTCGGTAACCGTGAGCGACGCGGCGATCATATCGCCCATGCCGGCGTTCAGCGCCTCCACCAGATCCACATCGGGCCCGGGCACCACCATGCTCAGACGCAGCTTGTGTTCGCGGGCGAACTGCTTGAGCAGGTCGTAATCGAAACCCATCAACTCACCGCGCCAGATAAAGTAGGAAGCGGGGTGGTTGCGGGTTAGCACGCGCAGCGTGCGGGTCTCCTTAATCGCCTGCCAATCGCGCAGCGGGCGCTCCCGGTGCTGGCTGGCGAGCACGTGTTCGGCGGTGAAGAACTCGTTCAGTGCGCGCTTCAGTTTTGGCGCCTCGCGGCGCACCGCCCAGGCGATGGCCCGTTGGGAATCCAGCTCACTGCTGGTGGTCAGGTGCGGATAGGACGGCAGCAGCGCTTCGGCGAGATTGCTATCGATCACCGTCGCCATATATTCGCCGTCGGCCACCGCGGCCAGCAGGTCGTCGTGCTGTATCGGCTCGTCCAGGTAGGCGATCTCGAAACGCTGTTGCGGCTCCCCGCCATTCGACAGTGTCTCGGCGAAGGCACTGCCGCGGCGCACCGCCACTTGCAGCGGTTCGGCATCGGCTTGCGCTGGCTCGGCGCCCTGACGGGTCACGAGCAGCTCGCGCACGTATTGCAGCGGGCGGGTAAATGCAATCTGCTCAGCACGCTCGGTGGTGCGGGAATAATTGGTGGCAATCACATCGCCGCGGCCTTCCGTGAGCGCCGGAATCAGCTCCGCGAAGCTGTCCACATAGACCCACTGCGGTTCCAGGCCGCGGCTGTGGGCAAACTTCTCGGCCAGCGCCCGCCACTCGGCACTGGGCAGACCATCGCGGGGCAGGGCCTCATCCTCGGCCAGGCGCGGGGCGAGCAGGCGCAGCACGCCGCGCTGGCGCATCGCCGGCAGATCGCCGGTCTCGATATAGTTCTGAAATACCGCAACGGCCGCTTCTTCCGCCGCCGGCTCCTGCGACTCTGCCAATTCCTCGGGCGCCGCCTGCACCGCCGGCGCCTTCTCGTCTGCGCGCTGCTCACAGCCGATCACGGCCATCAGTGCCACGACGAGAAAAATAACAGCCGGTGAAATCCTTTTTTTCACGGTTCGCCTCTCCCTTTTAGTAGATGAATAACTGCTAGCTGGACACCATCATCGGCTCGGGCTCTTCGATCTGCGTGCGGAAGGCCAGATAGGCGCGGAGCACCTGTTCCGGCGCTTCGGTCTGCGGGTAATGTCCGACTTCCGTGAGCTCGGTGACATTCGCATTGGGCACCAGCTGCCGATAGCGCGCCACCATATGCGCACCGGATATCGGATCGAGCGTGCCATCGATCAGCTTCACCGGCATCCACTCATTGCACAGGGAGCCGACCCAGCGCGCACGATGCCGCCGGCGCTGTGGCATATAGTGAATCAGCCGGTGCATCACCCCCACGCCATCGTTGTTCTGCACCAGCTCCCAGAAACCGTCGAGATCCGACGCAGAGGGCGGCGTATTCGGGCCGCAGATTTTGTGCAGATTGGCCGCCAGCTTCTGCTTGCTGAACAGCCTGGCAACCATTGCCCCGATTGGGGATAGCAGTAATTTCTGTATCAGCACCGGCTTGTGCGTTTCCGGGAAGAGCCCGCCGTTCAACAGGCAGACGCTCCTGATGCGCAGATTCGAGTCATCCGCGCGGGTGACATTCAGGCGCTCGCGGTCCCTGGCCATCAGCTCCTGGGCCACGGTGTCGCCGTAGTCATGGGCCAGGATGTGGTAATCACCGACACCCTGCGCCGTCAGCCAGGTTTCGATCAGCTCGGCCTGATCGGCAATCTGGTAGGAGAAATCACGCGGCTTGGCGGAGTCGCCAAAGCCGAGCATATCGATGGTGTAGAGCAAATAGTGCCGGGCGAGCTCCGGCCAGATCTTGTTCCAGTCCCAGGATGAGGTGGGAAAGCCGTGGATCAGCACCAGCGCCTCGCCGTCCGGATTGCCGCCAGTGCGCGTAAATACTGGCCAGCCGCGATATTCAAAGGTGCTTCCACCGCGCCGCCATTCCTGTAGATTGATCATATTGTTGTTTTTATCTGTTCTCGATGCAAAGTTGGAGATTAGCTCGTCGCAGCAATCTCAAGCCATAGGTTAACACCAATGATAAAGAAGCATGAGGTAGATACCAGCCATGGCGACTCGATACCTATTCGTTGTATAAAAGATTGGAATAAATCAAGAGCACTAATGCTCCAACCAATGGCCCGGCTAACGCGATCAACACGTTAAAGCATGAATAAGATACTGTTTCTCACGATTGCGCTATTTACATACATTTCGGCCCATGCCGACACGGACGCATCTACCAATCAGGAGCTGCTGGAACTGTTCAACGAAGACCAGCAAGTGAGAAAATCCAAGAATGTCGATTGGGACATTATTGCCAGACAGGATGCAGAGCGTCGCAGATCCGTGCTTGCAATGGTTGCCGCGGGACAACTACATACATCCGAAGACTACTATCACGCCGCGATGATTTTCCAGCATGGCGAATCAGCCGACGATATAAGAACAGCTTTCAGCTTCGCGTGGATGGCGATCACCCTTGATCCATCTAATGACTCGGCGCGCTGGCTCAGCGCGGCGGCCTGGGACCGCATCATGATGAGAGAAGACATGCCACAATGGTATGGCACACAGTTTTCGAGACCGTCTCCAGAAGACCCGTGGGAACTCTACAAAATAGATGAATCGGCAGTTACGGATGAAGAGCGGGCGCGAATGAAGGTACGGTCACTGGAGGATTCACGTGCGCTCGTGGAGAAGTTGAACCAATAGTATTGGTGGAATTTTGCGAAAAAGCGGAATTACTGGTGAGCCGGCAAAAGGTACTTTGGAACATCGTTCATGAGCTTCTACGAAAATCACTGCTTACCCCATCTGATCAATTGCGCCTGCGGCCTCAAGGCATTCCGCAAACAGCGGCAGCTGGTGGTCCCGCAGGCCCGCGGCCGCGTGCTGGAGGTGGGGTTCGGCTCCGGCCTCAACCTGCCCTTTTACGATACCGATAAAGTGGAGTTTGTCTGGGGGCTGGAGCCCTCGGCGGGCATGCGCAGGCGTGCGCGCGACAATGTCCGCAAGTCGCCGCTCGAGGTTCGCTGGCTGGATCTGCCCAGCGAAGAGATACCACTGGAGGACGACAGTGTGGATACGGTATTGCTGACCTACACCCTGTGCACCATCCCTGACTGGCGCAGCGCACTGGCAGAGATGCGACGGGTGCTGAAGCCCGGTGGCGAGCTGGTCTTCAGCGAACACGGCCGTGCGCCGGATGCCAGTGTCCGCAAGTGGCAGGATCGCCTAAACCCCTACTGGCGCCGCGCATTCGGCGGCTGCAACCTGAACCGGCCGATTCCTGCACTTATCGAAAATAGCGGCTTCGATATTCAGTCACAGGATTCCGCTTACATATTGTCGCTCAAGCTGGCCGGCTTTAATTATTGGGGTGTAGCCTACTAGCAATTACAGCGTTCCGTCCCAGCCTCACCTAACTCATTTGCCGGTAATGGCCAGAATTCGCGTTTTCGCGTTAAGTACTGTTTAAGCTGACTGCAACTTTCTGTCGAACTATCGGATCACATCGGTGACGCAGTTCATCTATTGCTCTTCAATCTCAAGTGAGCCATTTATTACCCGCTTTACAACCCTGTAATTGGCTGTAATTGATTTTAACTATCACTTGCCGTTTGGCACATTTATAATTTTTCCCCCAGTCTGCAATGCAATAGCGATCTCAACGTTATTGAAAACGATAAGCACTGGATCTTGTTATCAATGATACGCTCTAGGGAAACGATAAAAATGATTAAGAAGCTCGCGCTATTCAGCCTCATTGTATTCATGGCAGGCTGCGCAGGAACCAAAACCATTCCGCTGTCAGCGGATACCGCACCGCTGATGGAAGGCCGCATGATGAGTGGGGCCTTTGCCGATGAAAAGCCGGGCTTCGCTGCAATGACCGCTGACAAAGCCATGTTCGGTGCGCTGGGTGCCGTGGCAATGATTTCAGCCGGCAACAAGATAATCGAAGAAAACGGTGTTGAAGATCCCGCGTCCTATATCTACGAATCACTGGCACCGGTGCTTGCCGAGCAGTATTCCTTGCGGCTGCTTGATGACAACAGTATCCGTACTTCCAGTGTCAAACCGGCTGACCTGGCTGACAATGTTAACGATGCGCGGCTACTGTTAGATGTTCGCACCATAGGCTGGAACATGGGTTACTTCCCAACCGTATGGAACAGGTATCGGGTTGGATATAGTGCGAAGCTGCGATTAATCGACACATCTACTCAAGAGGTACTGGCCGAATCTGTGTGCAGCAAGATGAGCACCGACGAAAGTGAAAGCGCTCCGACTTATGATGAACTTATGGCCGATCAGGCCGCGCTATTGAAATCACAGCTGTTGTCGGCCGCTGATCATTGCGTCAACGAGTTCAAAACCAATACCCTGATGCTTTGATCGACTATCGCGAGCTAGGCAGCGGCAGTCGCTATTTGATTTAGTTGCGCCAAGACCGACACAAAAAAGCCCCGGTCTCTCGACCGGGGCTTTTTTGGTTATTTGAACTTAACCCTCTTTTCGGGCCAGCGTCGTCCGCGCCTTGTCCGTCGATTTTTTCTGCCCCTGCATTTCCGCCAGCATTGCCTTCATCTGCTCGAATTCCTCTTCGCTTTCCAGCTCCAGCATCAGCGGCTGCGCGACATGGGCGAAGAATTCCGCATCCTGCTGTTCGTAGAGTTCCCGTGCCAGCCACTGGGCGATATGCACCTGTCGCGGTGCGCGCAGGTAGGCCTGCTCGAGCATTTCCACGTATTTTTCCCGCGGATAGTCGAGCATTTCCATCGACATCGCGAGTCCGTACCAGTGGGAGGCGGTGTCGGAATCGTTATTCACCAGAAATACGAACTGGTCGCGTACCTTTTTCAGCTCGTCACGGCTGCGCGCATCGCCCGGACGATTGACCTGGCGGTTAAGGCCGAGCCACGCATCTACATTCTTGTACCAGATCTCATCGCGGTATCGCGCCGGGATGCTCGCCAGCAGCTGCCCGGCACGCTCGAAGTTGCCGACATGGGTCTCCGCATCCGCCTGCACCGCAGTGAGTTTTGGGCTGTCGACGCCGGCGAGGTGGGCGTACTGCAGCAGATCCAGCAGTCCGTCGAGGTTGTAACCGGACATCACCAGGAAGTGGCCGATTTCTGCTACGGCAGTTCGCGGAGCGAGCTTGCTCACCACGGGACGGGCCTCGCGGAAGTCGGCCGGAATCGCACCGCCGACGAGGTTGAAGCTGCCCTTCTCAAACATGGCCTCGTACTTTTCCTCAATCTGCGCCAGGGACATGCCCAGCGACGTTTCGAGAGCCTTTACCGGGTCGGCGCCATTGTTGTACGCCTTCACGTAGTCCTTGAACTGCTCCACCTTGCCGCTTTCCATGATCAGCCAGTGCGCGAGCATCCAGCCGCTGGCGTATACCTGGGCCTTTTCGTCACCGGTCGTGTTAGAGACGGTAGCGCGCAACAGCTTCTCCAGTGGCATCTGGCTGGCAAAGATCAGGGTCATCGCCCGCTCTTCCGGAATGGCACCCAACTGGTAGCCGCCGTTCTGGGTAAAGGTCATCGTCGACATGAACTCGGCAAAGCCTTCGCTGTACCAATAGGGGTAGTGCGTGGTGTTGCCGTTGTAGCTCAGGAAGTGGGTGTACTCGTGGAACAGGAACTCACGGGCGCGCAGCTGGCGCTTGCCATTGCGACCGTCCAGGTTTACCAGGGCGTAGCTGCCCTGCGCGGTTGTGTCGAACAGGCCGTTGGTCATTTCCGCCAGCTCTTCGCCCACCAGGCCGGCATAGCTCTTGCGGTCGGCGGCGGCGTAAATAGTGAGCTTCTGGCTATCCTGCGGGGCGTCGAGCAGCTGCAACGCCACGGCGCGATAGCGCTCCAGATCGGCGGCGAGGGTCTTCACCGCCGCGGGGTCGCCATTGGTGACGATGCGGAAGTTGTCACTCTCTACCTGGTACCAGGTCTCTTCACCCAGGTTTGCCTTACAGCCTGAGAGCACAAAACCGAAAAAAATTACCAATACTGCGAGTGTGCGAGGAAACATAGTTCTAGCCACTAGGTTGTCTCTTCTGAGGCCCTCCATGGCGGAACAAGGAAGCCCACACACTACCGGTTTTTATTGATCAAAAAAAGAACAATTTTAGACCAGAACCGAAGATTCGCCTGTTTTTCTGAGACTGAAAAGTCCGTAAAAGTCAGCTATTGCGGGCGCTGCAGATTGATGCTCGGCGCGCCAATGACCGATACCGACCTCTCAGTTTCGATTTCGTGCCCATCGATGGCGACTCGGCAGCCCGTATATTCACAATTATGACTACATGAGAGATAGCAGTCATAAAAATAATGAATATTCGGTTGAGAGAGAAAACGATGAAGAGGTCACCGTTACTGGCGCTGCTCGATAGCAATGACGACCATATCTGGGCCACGTGATGACACTGGCCATCGACACCGAGGGGCTGATTTACCATATGCCGGCGGATACCAATTACAAACAGGCCAGAACCCAGGGACTACCAGACTGGATGCCGGCCTGCGCCGGCATGACGACAGAGATATCGCCGGTGCAAGATCTGTCCATCCAAGGCACTGCCGCCTTTCGGCAATCCCCACCCCGAACCGCTACAATGGCGCCTTTGCCGAATTCCCATTTCCCGAAAATAAGAGAAGCTATGAAGAAGAGCATATTGCACTGCCTGCTGGCCGTGCCGCTGCTGGCACTGGTTGCGTGCGGCCCGGCAGAGAAGGCGCCCGGCGAGGCCGAACAAAGAGCTACCGCAGCGGCGACGGCCGAACAGGCGGCACCGCGAGACGATGCCGGTGCGACCGCCGAGGCACCTAACGGCCGCCTGCCGGAAGGTGTGCGCCCGCAGGCATACCGCCTCGACCTGCTGCTCGACCCGCGCCGTGACGAATTCTCCGGCAGCGTGGAGATCGATATCCAGATGGCCAACAGTGCCGATCATATCTGGCTGCACGGCAAGGACATCGAAGTCAGCGATATCCACGCCACACTCGCCGAAGGCAAAACCGTGCCGGCCGAATATAAGGAAGTGCTGGACAGCGGTGTAGCCAGAGTCAGCTTCGCCGAGCAGCTGCCCGCCGGCACCTTCACCCTGCACATCGACTACAGCGCGGCATTCGATCGCAATCTGGCCGGCCTGTTCAAGGTGGAAGAACAGGGCAATGCCTACGCGCTGGCCAAATCCGAATCCATCCAGGCGCGCAAGTACCTGCCGGGCTTCGACGAGCCGGGCCTGAAGGCACCCTTCGATATCAGCCTGACCGTGCCCGAGGGTTACGCGGCCATCAGTAACGGTGCGGAGCTGAAGCGGGAGCCAGCCGGCGATGGTCTGGAAAAGGTCACCTTCGCCACCACGCTGCCGATGCCGACCTACCTGCTGTCCCTTTCCACCGGACCTTTCGATGTGGTCGAGCGCGCGGCCATTCCGCCGAACAAATACCGCTCCGAGCCGATCCCGCTGCGCGGCTTCGCGCGCAAGGGCCGCGGCGGGGACATGAATTACATTCTCGATATCACCCCGCGCATGGTGGAAATTTTCGAGACCCAGCTGCAGCGCCCCTATCCGTTCAAGAAACTGGATATCGTCGCCGCACCCCAGTGGCCCAGCGGCGCCACCGAACTGTCCGCGGCGATCACCTACCGCGAACAGCGCATTCTGGTTGGCGACAAGCCGGCGCCTGGCGCACGCCTGGCGCTGGTCGAGGTGCATGCGCACGAACTCGCCCATATGTGGTTCGGCAACCTGGTCACGCCGCCCTGGTGGGACGACCTGTGGTTGAAAGAGGGCTTCGCCACCTGGGGGGAGCCGCTGGTACTGACTATCTTCGAGCCGCAGGAGGGTCACGACCTGAATGCCGCTACCTACGCGATCCGCGCGATGCAGCTGGATTCCCTCGCCAGTACCCGCGCCATTCGCGAACCGGTTAGCGACAACAACAATATCCGCAACGCCTACGACGCAATTACCTATTCCAAGAGTCTCGGCGTCATCAATATGGTGGATCAGTATTTCGGCGCGGAGCGTTTCCGCCCGGCGCTGGGTCGCTATATTGAGACCTTCGCTGGCGGCGTTGCCGACTCCCCGGCTTTTTACAAAGTGATCGGCGAGGAGACCAACACCCCGGAACTTACGGAAACCTTCCGCAGCTTTGTCGAGCAGAAGGGTGTGCCGCAACTGGATCTGGTGGTGGATTGCAGCGAGCAAGGCGCGGCCAAACTGCTGGTGCGCCAGAGCCGCTATAAGCCGCTGGGTTCGCCAATCGTCGATGCAGACCAGCACTGGAGTATTCCGTTCTGCTTCAGCACCGGTAACGACGTGCAACAGTGCCAGATGCTGACCAGTGTGGAACAGGAAGTGGCCATCGACGGTGGTGCCTGCCCCAGCTGGGTGATGCCCAATGCGCAGGGTAGCGGTTACTACCGTTGGAGCGTTGCGGAAGAGCAGTGGCAGGCGCTGATCGAGCGCTTCGCCAAGTTCTCGCCCACCGAGCAGCTGTCGATTATCGACAGTGCCTTTGCCGCTTTCGAAGCCGGCAAGCTGCCGGAGTCCGCACTGCTGGACGTGGTGGAGCAGTCGGCCAAGGCGGACCAGCGCCAGGTGGTGACCGCGCCGCTGCGCTACCTGCAGAAGTACGGGCAGAACTATCTGTCGGACAAAGACCAGCAGGCCTTCCTCAACTTCGTCCAGAACCTGTATCAGCCGGTGCTGAACGAAACCGTAGACAGCCCCGACAGCGACGAGCAGTTGCTACACAGTGAACTGCTGAGCTTTATGGCGCTGGTGGCTGGCGACAAGGATGCGCGCAAGACGCTGCAGGACAAGGCGCTCGCCTTTACCGGCTTCAAGCGGGCTCGGGATGAAGAGGCGCTGGATTCCGACCTGTATGAGGCCGCACTGAGCGTGGCGGTACAGGATGCCGGCGACGACTTCCTCGATCACCTGATCAAGGTGCGCGCCGAACTGGACGATCCGCGTTTCGAAAATGCCAGCGCCAGCGCGATCGGCGCCAGCAACAAGCCTAACCAGCTGCAGAAGATTCACGAGCTGGCGCTCAGCGAGGCGATGGGGTCTCGCGAAGCCTTCGGCCTGATCCAGCGCGGCCTGGCTGAGCCGGCGGTGCAGGATCAGCACTGGCAGTGGTTGCAGCAGAACTTCCCGCAGGTGGTCGACAAGATCCCGGCACAGATTCGCCGCCACACGCCGTCTTTCGCCCGCGCCTTCTGCAGCGAGGAGAAGCTCGGCGAATTGCAGAAGTTGTTCAAACAGCACGGCAAGCTGACCGCCGGTTATCAGCGCAGCCTGGCGCAGACGGAAGAGCAGATCCAGCTGTGTATGGCGCTGAAGGATAAGGGAGAGGCACTGGTCCAGTCCCTGCCGCAATCGGCGAATTAACCCCCCCCTCTCCATGGTGTGATCGCGGCCCCTGGCCGCGATCACTGTTACTCGATCTCTATCCCGCCCTGTTGCAGGATCTCGGCCAGCGGCTGTAACTGCTCGCGATAGTTTTTCCACTTGCCGACAGATGATCGGTAGACCGGCTGGCGCACCTGAGCGGCGCTGGCGGTCGCCGTGCCCTGCTTGTCCTGGCGGTGGAAATCCAGTACCGACTCCGTCCACGTCAACCCACAGTAATCGAACAGCCGGCGGCTCTCGCCTGCGAGATCTTCCACCAGCCGCTCATAGTGCAGATCGAAAATGGCATCTGGCAATGAGCGCTGCCAGTGATCCATCAAGCGGCGATAGCCGAGGTAATACCGCCCCAGTTCGGACTGGTCGTAGGAAAACGGGTAGGCGTTACGGAACTGGGTTTTCAGAATCGCGTAGCAGCTGTCCATCGCATTGCGGCGCAGATGCACAATGCGCGCCCGCGGCAGCGCCAGCCGGATCAAACCGATGTAGAGATAGTTCATCGGGTTTTTGTCGATGATCACGCGGGCATTTTCGCTGCCGGGCCGGCTGCGCAACTCCCGTTGATAGCGACGCCCCAGCTTGGCAAAGTCCACCTGCCGCGATCGCCGCACGAAATCTGCCGGCGCAGAGACCGCCATTGCCTCCGCGCCCCCTGACTGAACCATAGCAGTTAGTTCCCGAGCAAAGGTGCCGGGTTCTCCGGCAGAGAAAACACCGTCTGCGGCACAGAGGATACGGTCCACCAACGTCGTTCCGGTTCGCGGCATTCCCAGAATAAAAATAATGCCCTCGCCGCGCTCGCTATCCAGATGGGCAGCGCGCGTCTTCCGACAGCGCTGCATAAACTCCTCGCTGTAGGCGGCCGCAATCTCCGCCAGTCGCTGCAGGTCCTGCTCGACACTGTAGCGAATACCACTGCGCCGCAGGCTGCAGGCCGCGGTGAGCGCGGCGAAACTGTTGCCGTAATCGCGCAGGTCTTCAAATTCCTTGGCCAGTGCAAATTTCAACTGGCTGGCACCGAGGGCGGGAAGATTTGGCTGCGTGGATACCCGCTGCAGTTCGGCGATATGGTTGCGCTCCGCGGTCTGCCGGCGCAGATCGGAGCGATTCCTGTAGGCTTCGAAGTCGTCTGGACGCATGGCGATCAGCTGGTCGTACTGTGCTTCGGCTCGTGCCAGATCGCCCATCGCCCGGTTCGCTGCGGCGCAATTGAATAGCAGCTGTGGATTGTCCGGCGACAGTTTCAGCGCGCGTTCGAACAGCTCCCTGGATTCCCCGTGGGCTTCGCACAGTGAATAAAGATAAGCGGCCTGGCTGAGCGGCTGCACATGTTCGATATCCGCCAGTGGCAACTGATCCAGTTGTTGCCGCGCCTCGCCGTGCCGCCCTGCGCGCAGCAGCATCTCGGCAAGGTGCAAACAGACACTGACCCACCTGCTGCTGTGCGCATCGGCAGACTGTTGGGCCCGGAACAGACACTCGATGGCGCGATCCAGCTGTCCCTGGGCGGCATTACTGTCCGCCAGCAGCCGCCAGCCATTTGTCAGCTGCGGATCCAGCTGCAGCGCCTGCTCGGCCGCTGCTATGGCCTGGGTGAATTGCTTGCGCTGAAAAAAACTCAACGCGGATCGGTAAAGCTCGTTTGCGTCACTCACGATAGGGCCGATACTTTTATTCTTCTCGCAGCCAGCATACCAGTGTCGCGCTGTTGCCACGACAATTTCAGCAGATACAAAAAAGCCGGCCACGAGGGCCGGCAGAATAGCAACAATGCTAAGTCAGAAGCTGTAGCTTCCGGAGAGACCAATGGTTCGGGGCAGACTGATATAGTCCTTGGAGGCGTTGCCGAGGAAATTCTCACTCGGATCAGTACCCATGTGACGCTCGGTAATCAGACCGGTTACACCATCCTCATTGAACAGGTTCTTGATAAACAGCGTGGCGACCCACTTGTCCGCTACCAGAGAAGTGTTGGCACCCCAGAGCTGGAAGGCATCGACCTCTGCCGCAGTCAGACCGCTGCCGATGGCATTCTCAGAGTCGGACTGATAGTAGCCGTTGAGGCGGGACACCCAGTCGATACCGTCGCTGAAGCTCGCCGTGTAGTCCATAGCCACGGAGAAGGTGTTTTCTGCGGTACTCGGCAGGCGCTCCCCTTCTTCGGCAATGGTCACCCCGGTGGGGGTCACGAAGTCTGCGGTCAGCTCGGCGTCCACGAGGGTATAGCCCATGGTGTAGTGCAGGCTATCGGTGAGGTTACCCTCCATTTCAAACTCGATACCCTGCACGCGGGCAGAGTCGCCGTTCATCGCCGCGAAGAAGCCCCAGTTCGGTGTGGCGGTGTTGAGCTGCGGATCTTTCCAGTCGGTATAGAAGACGGACACCGTGTAGCGGAACGCATCGGTGGAGCCCTTCAGACCGAATTCATAGTTCAGCACCGAATCTGAGTCGTAGCGCAGATAGCCGGGATCTTCGGCGTAGAAGCCGATCGTCGGCACCGCATTGGCACCGCCGCGGCGATAGCCTTCGGAAACAGTCGCGTAGCTCATCAGGCTGTTGGAAATATCCCAGGACAGGTTGCCCTTGAACAGCGTATCGCTTTCCTTGGTTTCGAAAGATGCGTCGCCGTTGCCCAGCGTCGGCCAGATCGGTAGCGACAGCTGTGACTCGTTGACGAGTTCGTTTTTGAAGCTGCGCATGCCCAGCGTCAAGCGCAGCGTATCGGTGAAGTTGATGGTTGCCTCGCCGAACACCGCCTTGTCGACAAAGTTCTGGTTGCGGCGGAAATAGAAATCCTGATCCTGCACGTCGGCGGCCCAGCCGGTCCAGGTGTCCGCCAACGAGGTGGCCGGATCCCATGGAGTGGGCGTAACGGCCATCCAGTCGGCCCAGCCGGGCATGGTGCTGTTCTGGCCAGCCTTGGAGTCCTGGTCCATGTAGTAGAAACCGAGAATCCAATCGATCTTCGCATCGGTGGCGTTGGAGACCAGGCGAATTTCCTGTACCAGCGCGGAGTCGTCGTAGAAGCGCTCGGCGCGCGCAACCGGACGCGGTGTGCCGTAATAGAGCCCTTCGAACCAGTCCATGGTGGCGTAGAAGCCGGAATTATCGCTGATAGCGGTACCGCTGTGGCTGTAGTCGGCCGTACTCGAAGTCAGCGTGGCGAAGCCCATATCCACTTCGACTTCCAGCGACGTCAGATCGACTTCACGCTCGGACGGTTCCAGGATCACGGCGCCATTCTCGTAGTCGTCGTAAGCCTGCTCGGTGCCGCTCACCCAGTTGGTGCCCCTGGTCACCTGGCGACGGCCACCGATATCGTCTTCCTGCTGCTGGTATGACAGCTGGATACTGGCATTGTCCGTCGGTTCGAACAGTATCGAAGCACGGCTGTAGGTGATATCAACAGTGTCCGCGTCCTCGACGCTGCGGAATACCGGCCCGCCGTTGGCGATATCGCCACCCGCGGCCAGCGGCGCGCCGCTGGCATCCAGCTTGTAGACGTTGGCGTAATCGACGATACCGTCGTTATCGATCTTGCCGATATTCGCGCGGAACGCGACCTTGTCACCGATCGGCAGATTCACCAGCGCATCGGTATTGAGGTTGTAGCCATTGGAACCTTCGGTCTGGCTGAAACTGGTGCCGACCTTGGCCGCGAATTCACCGATCTGCGGCTTGTTCATGATGTAGCGCACGGTACCGGCGAGGGAGCCGGAGCCATACAGGGTGCCCTGGGGTCCGCGTAGCACTTCCACCCGCTCGATATCCTTCAGCACGAAATTCGCGTACAGCGGTGTATCGTCGATGTAGGTGGCCACGGTACCGATGGCCGACAGGGGTACGTCACCGTTGGCACCGGTGTCGATGTTCATACCGCGGATCACGACACCATTGACGGTACCGGAGTTGCGGTAGCCACGATCCACCACTGTCAGGCCGGCGATACTGCGCATCATTTCAGCCGCATCGGTAACCTGCGAGGCCTCCAGCTCATCGCCGGCAACAGCAGAAATGTTGTAGGGAATATCCTGTACGCTCTGGGCGCGGCGTGTGGCGGTAACAATCACTTCTTCCAGCGTAGCCTCCTGCGCAAGCGAGACTTGCGGCATGGAAAGCAGTGTGCCGGCAGATACTGCAGCGACGGCCGTTGCCAGTGTTTTCTTGCTGAACCCCTGCTTGCTTTGCTCTTTCATGCTCCCTCTACCTTTCTCTTATTTTGTGGCCATACCGCGCCGGATAGTATTGTTGCTGATAAACATGCTACGCGCCCACTCGCTAAAACCTAGCGCCAGATTGCGCGCAGTGACTGGTCCAGTTGCGGTCGAATCGCACCTACTCCGGCGCCTACTCAGGCACCTTCAACGGACCGAGTTCCTCGTACGCCGACGACACCGCACCCGGCTCGTATTGCGGATACTGAACCCGCGTATCGCGGAAACTTTTCAGAATCTGCCCGAGACCTTTTATGCCCCGCTCACGCGCCTGTCGGACCCTATCCAGATCGACTTCGAAGGCAATGACCTCTTCGTCGGTCGCTGCCTCGTGGATGATTTCACCCTCCGGGCCGACGATGATTGAGCGGCCCACACCCTGCGGCCCGGCCGAATTCACATCGACGACGTAACACTGGTTGGTGACCGCACTGGCGTGCACTATGGCCAGCTCGTCCTGACGGTCGATGGTATCGGTCTTGGTGGGATGGATGATGACTTCCGCACCCAGCCAGGTGAGCGCGCGCGTGGTTTCAGGAAACCACATGTCAAAACAGATCGATACGCCGAAACGACCGACCTCCGGCACGTCAAATACCAGGAACTGATCGCCGCCAGTCACGCCTTTTTCGTAAGGGAGGAACGGATAAATCTTGCGATAGCGGCCGACGACCTCGCCGTCGGGATTGATCACCGGAGTGGTATTGAACACGGCGCTGCCGCACTTTTCGTACATGGAACCGGGAACCAGCCAGATACCCAGCTCGCGCGCGCTGCGGCAGAAGGCCTGCTCCTCCGCCGACGGCAGCTCGCGGGCATGCTGTACGCCGACACCGCGCAGGGCCAGTTCACTCAGCACAATCATCTTCACCCAGGGGAAGCGCAGCTTGGTTTTCTGGATGCGCTCCAGCAGCAGTTCCAGATTGTCGGCCTCCGCCAGCTTCAGCTGCAGCGCAGCGATACCGAAATGTTTGCTCTTATTGTTCATCGCCAGACAGTTCCTGCTTGTCGGTGCCGCGGTGGCGGCTTGTATCTGGCTTTATCTTGGAGGATTAACCCGGCCGGCAATAGGGCCAGATTTTGTGTTGTGATGAGTCCAATCGCCAGAACTGGCCCAAAATGGCCGAGGCTGCGGGTTTGGCTCCATAGCCGACCGACATCTGGCCCTATATTCTCACCGGTAATGGGTTAGCGTTGCTCCAGGGACCATTTAAACTGATCTTACGGTATCCGTCCGGCGCAGACGGGCTGGTGCCAGATAATAACCAGGGCAACGCCCACGCGGAGCATCTATGAGCGATAACGCAGAAAGTCTGGTAAGTCAGCCACTCGGCGACCGCGAAGTATTGAAAAACATTTCCGGCTTTTTTCCCCATGCCGCGCCGCAAAGCTGGGCCGCCAGCCTGCTGCTCGCCTTTCTTTCTTCCGCCGGCCTCTATTACGTCAATATTTTTCCGGTCATCGTCGATTCGCTGATGGCCGGTGCCGGCCTCACCGCCGCGCAGGCCGGGGAAATCACCTTCGCCAACACCATCGGTGCGGTAATCGGTGCCTTTACCGTGTCGCTGTTCGTGAAAAAGATTCCGCAGTGGAAGCTGGCCGCCTTTGCGCTGCTGATCTGCTCTATCGGCATGGATGTGCTGACCATTTTTCTCGCCAACCTGGAACTGCTGGTTCCACTGCGCCTGGTGCACGGCATACTCGGTGGCGCACTGGTGGGACTGGGCTTTGCGGTGATTGCGCGCAGCGGCATCGCCGGCCGCGCCTACAGTATGGTGCTGCTGGTGCAGTACACCGGCGGCGCCATCGGCATGCTGGTGTTGCCGGGGCTCGTCACCAAGTTCGGCACCTATGTGCCCTTCTACGCGCTGATCACGTTCAGCCTGGCGACGCTGGCAATGCTGCCATTTCTGGCCGACTATCCGCTGCCCACCAAACAGCAAGAACAGAGGGTGCCGCTAAACCCGAAGGTGGCCATGGGGCCGATGCTGATCACCCTGCTAGCGCTGTTCTGTTTCCAGTTCGCCAATATGGCCCTGTTCGCATTCATCTTTGACCTGGGTAAGTCCTTCGGCCTGGAGCTCTCATTTATCAGCAAGACGCTCTTCTGGGCCAACCTGATCGCCATCAGCGGTGCGGCGCTCGCCGCCTATACCGGTCAGCGCTTTACGCTGACCGTGCCGCTGACCGTTGCCCTGTTGATAACACTGGGCGGACTGGCGCTATTCATGTTCAGCCGCCTGCAGCCGGTCTTTATTCTCGCCAACGTCGTGACCGGTATTACCTGGGCTTTCTGCGTGCCCTACCTGCTGACCATGGCTTCGAAATTTGATGCGGCCGGGCAGATGGGCGCATTCGGTGGCTTTGCCTCGAAGATGGGGCTGGCCTGCGGGCCACTCGTTGCCGGCTACTTTATTTCCGCCGGCGGCAGCTATACGCAACTGGTCGTCATCGCCTGCGGCATGCTGGCGTTCTGCCTGCTGGCAGTGCCATCCGCGGCGAAAATCGACCAGCGCGAACATCAGGCAGCCCTCGGCTGAGCAAATTCCTGTTTAGCGCGCGGTTATATTTCGACACCAGACGCCGTGCGCACAGTTTTTCGTCAGCCTGAAGCTGTACCGGGGTAGTACCGGAACAGGTGCACCACAACACAGGGCTCCGTACCGCCGGGCTAGATTGCGCGGCCTCGAATCACGTAGTGGTCCCCTGAAAAACTATTCGCTTTCCCTGGCGAGAATCCCGGTATCGATCAGTTGGCCGGTTTCGCTGAACCACTTGATACGGTGGCCGTCGATCACCACGTGGAAGCTCGCCTTGCGTCCGTAAGACCAGTTGCGCCACTGGCGCACCCACATATCCCCCTGCAGCCACCAGCGGCCGGTGTCGGTTTCATCCACGTCCACATCGTTGCGCGCGTAGCCGAACATGGTGCCGTCGGCCATTACCTGCACGCGGTAGGATTCGCCCAGCGCATTGGTGCCGAGCAGTACCGCGCCGGGGAATTCCGCCTGCAGGTCGGCGGCACTGAGTCGACGGCCGGTGGCGTTTTGCAGCGTCTCCTCCGACTGCGAGACCTCGCCATTGATCAGCTGCGCCAGAATGGCGATTCCGGCCTCGATCCGGTCAGCCTCGATCGCGGCAAAGCCGATTCGCAGCGCGTTGTACTCGCGCGCCACTTCCAACAGCAAGCCCTGCTGCTCCGCCTGCTTCTGCAACTGCTCGGCGCTGAGGGTCTGCGGCAGTTCCAGCCAACAGGCCGTGCCGCAACTGGCGCGGCGCACCTGCAGTTTCGGCAGGTGGTGCATCAGCGCCTCGCCCAGGGCCACCCAGCGTTCGCGCAACTGCTGCGTGATACGGAAACTGGCCGCATCGTGGTGGCCGGAGGCAATGAATTTCGCCAGCAGGCGCTGATTGATCGCCGGCACGCGTTCACGCAGGTTGTAGCGCAGCGCGCGCAGCCGCTGAATCACCGGCTTGGGCGCGACCACGAACGCCAGCTGCATGCCGGGGTCGATGACTTTCGGAAACTGGTAGAGATAGATCACCGATTCGCCACCGCCGAGGCTCTTCAGCGGCGGCAGCGGTGTACTGTGATAGCAGAATTCGTGATCGCAATCGTTTTCGATAATCACCGCACCCTGCTCATTCGCCAGTTTCAGCAGCTGGCGACGGCGCTCGAGACTGGTGGTCACCGCCGTGGGGTTGTGGGCGTTCGGTTGCAAGAACCAACAGTCGCCGCGCCGGATCTCGGCGCCGGTCATCGGGCCATCGCTATCCTGCGGCAGGGACTGCAGTGCAACGCCGGTGCGGCGAAAGATCTCTTCGGTCTCATTGCAGGCCGGCAGTACCATACCCAGGGTGCGGCTGCTGCCCAGCAGTAACTGCCCGAGCAGATAACAGGCCTGCTGCAATCCACTGGCGAGCAGGATCTGGCCGGGTTCCACATAGATGCCCCGGCGCGGCAGCAACCGTGTGCAGATCTGTTCCACCAGCTGGCGGTCGTCCTCGTTACCGCCCAGCGTGGCCCACTGCGCAACCTCGCGACCGGCGTAGATATCCCGGGTGCACTCGCGCCACTCCGCGCCCGGAAACAGGCGCGGGTCGTATTCATTGCTGACAAACGGATAGGGGTACTGCAACCAGTTGGCCGGGCGCACCCGCAAGGCGCGTCGACTGACGGACACCGGATTGCAGTGCTCGCGCCAGAAAGCGCGATCCGGTTCACTGGCGACGCTGTCGGGCACGGCTTCCGCGTGGCTGATGATGCCTTGTTGCTGCACGGCATCACTGACATAGAAACCACTGCGTTCGCGGGTTACGAGGAAACTGTCATCGACGAGTTGCTGATAGGCGAGCACCACGGTATTGCGCGCAACGCCGAGCTGCTCCGCCATACGTCGGGAGGAAGGCATCTTGTGGCCGGCGGGAATGCTGCCGGACAAAATACCCTGAATGATTTTTTCCCGTATCTGCGCCTGCAGACTTTTGTCCGCCTGCGGATCCAGAACGATCAGCGATTCCGCCATGCTCAGGCCGTACTTATGCGCCGCCGACTGGGCGACTGTTATTGTGCTGTTATTGCGTTTTATTTTTTAGTAGCAGGAATAATGCCCCTGTCGCCCCACGCAAATCAAGCACGGGCGACAGGAGTCGCTGCCTTGCTACTGGCCGGTCCTGCTCTGTTTGCGCAGGCGAAAGGCCAGCCAGATCATCGGCAAGCCGAACAGTATCGCGTAGATACCGATCAGCCATATCAGGGCCAGGGCGCCAGCGCCGGGGTTCGCCAGTATGGCAATGCCGAAAATCATCGACAGCAGGCCAACGGCCATCAACAGCCATTCACTGCTGATTTCCTTGCGCAAATGGAAGGCGCCAATGATTTCAAACGCTCCGCGCACCAACGCCCAGGCGCCAATAAAAATTACCAGCACCAACGCGGTGACCTGCGGATAGGCAAAGGTGGCTATGCCGGCGGCAACACTGATCAATCCGGCGAGTATCAGCCACCACAGCGGCGTGGATTTATGTCGGCCCAGCACCGCGGCTATCAGCGCGAGGAAACCGTCCAGAAGTGCATAGGCACCGAACAGAACGACCAACGCGAGCAGCGACAGCCCCGGCCAGATAAAACACAGTACGCCGAAGATGACGGCGGCTACACCGCGCAGCAGCAGCAGCCACCAGTTTTCTGACAGCACCTGCAGTATCGGCCGGGTTGCCAGCGTAGGCTCCAGATTGGGATCGGTAGGCATGGATGCGGCCCCTGTCTGAGCTAAACAAAGGCCTATTGAAGTGTCGTCACCCAAAAAATCCAAGTTTTTTGGAAAAACGTTCTCCTGTGACAGGAGCGCCGCAACAACAAAAAACGGCCCATGACCGCAACCACCCAGTCGACTCTGCAACGACTGTGGTCGCGACCACGGGCCGCTTCATCAAAGTATAGTTGTCGAATACCGCGCCGTCAGGCCAGCGAGCCGATCACACCGCGCAGCTTGTCGACAATCGCATCGATCTCGTGCGCCTCGATAATCAGGGGCGGTGACATGCACAGCGCATCGCCGATACCGCGCGCCATCACCCCGGCATCCCAAGCCATGCCAGAAACCTTGCCGCCGAAGCGACCCTTCAGGTTCTCCGGTGCGCGCAGCTCGATGGCACCGACCAGGCCGTAGTTGCGCACGTCGATGACGTTGTCCAGGTCCGCGAGGCTGTGCAGCGCGTTTTCCCAGTGCTTGCCGATATCGCCGGCGGCACGGGTCAGCAGACCTTCGCGCTCGTAGATATCCAGCGTCGCCATACCCGCGGCACAGGCCACCGGGTGTGCGGAATAGGTGTAGCCGTGGTAGAACTCCACCGCACCTTCGATCGCCGCATCCATCACGGTCTTGTAGATTTCGTCTTTCACGAACACCGCGCCCAGTGGCACCGCCGCGTTGGTGATGCCCTTGGCGGAAGTCATCAGGTCCGGAGTCACGTCCCACTCGATGGAGGCGAACGCGGAACCGGTGCGGCCCCAGCCGGAAATCACTTCGTCGAAAATCAGCAGCAGGTCGTGCTTGTCACAGATCTCGCGCAGGCGCTTCAGGTAGCCTTTCGGCGGCAGGATCACACCGCCGGCACCGGCGAACGGCTCGACGATCACCGCGGCAATCTGGTCGGCGCCGTGGAAAGCCACCAGGCGCTCCAGGTCTTCCGCCAGTTCCACACCGTGTTCCGGCAGTCCGCGGCTGAAGGCGTTGCGCTCGATATCCAGCGTGTGGCGCATGTGGTTGGACTTCAGCGGCTGGCCGAAAGTCTGGTAGTTGGGCGCGATACCGCCGACGGAGATACCGCCGAAGTTCACCCCGTGGTAACCCTTCTCGCGGCCGATAAACATCGCCTTGGTGCCCTTGCCGCGCGCATGCTGGTATTGCAGTGCGATCTTCAGCGCACTCTCCACCGCCTCGGAGCCGGAGTTGCCGAAGAACACATGGTTCAGGCCGTCCGGAGTATGCTTCACCAGGCGCTCAGCGTACTCGAAGCTCAGCTCGTGGCCGAAGTTGAAGATGGAGCTGTAATCCAGTTTTTTCGCCTGCTGGTGAATCGCCTCGGCAATTTCCGCGCGGCAGTGGCCAGCGTTGCTGCACCAGAGACCGGCGGTGGCGTCAATAATCTGGCGGCCGCCCTTTTCGGTCAGGTAGATACCCTCGGCACTCTCGACAATCCGCGGCGCGGACTTGAAGGTGCGGTTCGGGGTAAACGGCATCCAGAAAGCTTCGGTTTGTAATTCGGACATGATTTATGCTCCGCGATTTCCCTGTGTATTCAGTAAGTTTTTGTCGTCTGGCGAGCATAAAGCCCGCCGATAATTCTTCAGCCTCTCTATCGTCATCCCGGACTCGATCCGGGATCCAGCGCAGTTAGCTAAACCGTGCCGCGATCTCTGGATACCGGCATGCGCCGGTATGATGACTGCGCTTGTCAGGCGCCGAAACAGCAGTATTTTGTTTCGTAAAACTCTGCCATACCCTCGACGCCGCCCTCGCGGCCGATGCCGGATTCCTTGCTACCGCCGAACGGCGCCACTGCGGTGGAGAATACGCCGGTGTTGCAGGCAACCATACCGTACTCCAGCGCTTCCACCACACGGTTAGCTCGGCGGATATTCTCGCTCATCACATAGGCGGCGAGACCGTAAGGGGTGTCATTGCCGCGGCGAATCACATCGTCCTCGTCACTGAACTTCTGCACCGGCGCCAGCGGGCCAAAGATCTCCTCTCGGGCGATGCGCATTTCATCGGTGACACCGGTAATCAGTGTAGGCGCATAGTAGTTTTCGCCATTCGGCAGAAAATCGCCACCCAGTTCCACCTTGGCGCCGGCCGCGATCGCGTCCTGCACCAGATCATTGACGCGCTCGGCGGCGCGGCGATGAATCAGCGGGCCGACACTGACGCCCTCATCGCAGCCGTGGCCGATCTTCATCTCGGCAACTTCCGCGCGCAGTTTCTGCACGAATTCATCGTGTACCGCTTCGTGCACATAGATGCGGTTGGTGGACACGCAGGTCTGGCCGGCATTGCGGAACTTGGTCGCCACACAGGCGGCTACTGCCGTATCCAGGTCAGCGTCGTCGAACACGATAAAGGGCGCATTGCCCCCCAGCTCCATGGACATCTTCTTCACGGTGGTGGCGCACTGCGCCATCAGCAATTTGCCCACCGCGGTGGAGCCGGTAAAGGTGAACTTGGCGACCCGCTCGTCCTGGGTCAAGACCTGGCCGATACCCGGGGCGTCGGATCCCACCACGATATTGATGGTGCCCTTCGGCAACCCTGCCTCCTCGGCCAGCTGGCACAGTGCCAGTGCGGACAGCGGCGTTTCCACCGCCGGCTTGATCACCACGGTGCAGCCGGCCGCCAGCGCCGGCGCCGCCTTGCGGGTGATCATCGCGTTGGGGAAGTTCCACGGGGTGACACAGGTCACCACGCCCACCGGCTGGCGGATGGTGTTCAGGCGCATCGCCGGGTTGTGGGTCGGGATCGTCTGGCCGTAGGCGCGGCGACACTCCTCGGCGAACCACTCGATGAAGGAGGCGCCATAGGCGATCTCGCCCTTCGCCTCCGCCAGCGGCTTGCCCTGCTCCAGGGTCAGGATGCGCGCCAGGTCGTCGGCGTTGTCCATGACCAGCTGGTACCAGCGCTTCAGCACCGCGGCGCGCTCGGCGGCGGTCTTGCTCTTCCAGGCCGGGAAGGCGGCGCTGGCGGCGGCTACCGCCGCTTCGGCGTCGGCCGCACTGCCGTCGGCCACCTGGGCCAGCAGCTCACCGCTGGCCGGGTCGCGCACGTCGATGGTGGACACGCCGTCACGCCATTCGCCGTCGATATAGTTCTGAAGCTTCAACAAATTCGGGTTGGCCAGTTGCACCGCGAACCTCCTTGCAGTTATTGGTCTTTACAGCCGTTGGCGCGATTCTGGCGTGAACCGGAAGCCGCGAATAGTAGTATTTCTGCAACTAAAATTTACCTTTATCAAACTTTGGCCTAAGCTGGCGCTTTCGAGTCCGGGAGCAAGGGTGATGAGCAAGACCAAGAGCGCGCTGGCCGGCCGACTGAGCGATATGGACCTGCGCCTGCTGCGGGTCTTCCGCGAGGTTGTGCGCGCGGGCGGGCTGGCGCCGGCGGAGGTGGCACTAAATATCAGCCGCTCCACCATCAGCGTGCACCTGTCCGACCTGGAGGCGCGCCTCGGTATGCAGCTGTGCCTGCGTTCCCGCGGCCGCGCCGACTTCAAGCTCACGCCGGAAGGCGAGGCGCTGTTCCAGGCCATCAACGAGCTGGACGGCCACCTCGCAGCCTTCAAGAGTCAGGTCAACGCCATCCAGTCACAACTCACCGGTAGCCTGCGCATCGTACTGCCGGACGACGTACTGGAAATACCGCAGCTGGACCTGCCCGCGACCCTGGCCGGCATCCGTGAGCGCGCGCCACAGCTGCAGCTGGACGTGCAGCTGGCGGCACCGCAGGAACTGGAGCTGGAGATCCTCGCCGGCCGCGCCGACGTGGGTATCAACCCGCTCCACTCGCGCCGGCCGGGCCTCGACTACCAGCCGCTGTTCCACCACCAGTCACTGCTTTACTGCGCCCGCTCCCATATATGCGCCACTGAGGCGGAGGTGAGTGAGGAATTGCTAACCGAGCAGGAACTGGCCGCCCCCAGCCACGCAGTCCTCTCAGGCGCCGCCCACCTGTACCGGCTGTTCCCGCGCAAATCCACCGCCAACCATATGGCCGCGCGGTTGGCGATGATCCTGTCCGGGCGCTTTGTCGGCTTCCTGCCGGAGTACCTGGCGGAGCGGCATGTACAGAGCGGCGAACTGGTGGCGCTGCACCCGGAACGCTTTCGCTACCAGATCCAGAACGCGGCCACGTTCAAGCGCAGCGCCGCGGAGCACCCGGCAGTGCGGCTATTTTTGGAATCGCTGGTGATCGAAAGCTGATCCGCGCTCCGGAACCGGCTTGAACGGCCCTGATGCGAAACACCTAGCCAATACGGGCGTGGCTATATCTGGACATTTATGGCTATATATGAACGCAAATGGTCACATTTACCCATAAGGCTATATATGACCATGACTATGAATAAAACTGTTAACTGACGAGGTAAAAATGAGATTCTCCGCGATCCTTCTTCTATTATTTAGCTCCTTCGCAATTGCAGAATCCGGTAGCGATGAAAGAGCGGCTTTATCAAAACCATTTTTTGACAAGCTTGAAAATCAGTCTTTTGATGGGTTAGCAACGCTGGTTTACAAAGATAGTAAGTACGTTTCAAAAGATGCTTTGAAACAAAACGACAGTAAATTTCTTGCGACATTCAGCTTGCTAGGAGAATACATTGAAAAGCAGCTATTGGTAGATCTTCCGGTAGGTAACCGTTGGGTTCACCAAACTTATCTTCTAATTTTCGATAGACAGCCAGTCTTGTTAAAAATCGATTTTTATAAGCCGCGTAATGAGTGGACAATTCAAGAAGTAGTATGGGAAGCGGATTTTGATGATCTGGTTGCCGAGCATGCAAAATTTAAAATCTTTATGGATGAAACTATGCGAGATATCGAGCTTAAAAAACGTAAAGTTGAGTAGATGTGCAGTTAACAAAGCAATGCAGCCGACGTCTTACTTTGTGCACTTTGTGCACGTTTTGCACGGTCGCTGCGCTCCTATTGTCGTGCAAAAAGCACACAACGTAAGCCGCGGCTGATTGCGGCGTTAGAGCAGTACCATGAAAAAAATCTTGTATTTATCGCTGAATATAGTCGCACTCCTAGGAATATTTATCTTTGTTGATAATTGGTATTCTGAAAAAATAGAAATGACTACTGAAATATGCCGCGTTCAAAGCAGAGACCTACTGGATGAAGTGGTGGAATCAGGGGTTCGCCCTGCATTTAGTGCGATCAACAATCTAGAGTTACTTCATAGTAGTGGAGAGGCTAGGTTAATCCGCGCTTTTGATTTTCAAATTGACGCAGCAGTCGCTCAAGTCCCCAGTTATAAAAATCTCGATATATCGGAATCTAAGCAGGAAAGTCTTAATACGCTTTTGTATCGTGCAAAAAAATTGAGAATGGATTATCCAAGTACTGCTGTAGATTCAGAGTATTTCCTAGAAGCGGACAAGGTTTTAAGCGAAGTTGAGCTGGAAGAAGTCAAACCGAAATCCAAGGAGAGTATTAGAAAACGCTTGGAGAAGTTGCGAGAAGAAGTGAAAGATCGGAAAGCGCAAGCGCTCTAACAATGCAATGCAGCCGACGTCTTACTTTGTGCACTTTTCGCACGGTCGCTGCGCTCCCATTTTCGTGCAAAAAGCACACAAAGCAAGCCGCGGCTGATTGCGGCGTTACGCTTCTATGGAAATTCGATGAAGTATCTAGCTCTAATCCTATTTTTTGTGCTGGTAGGTTGCGCTTCCCCCAAGAAAAATAGTTCACCGAGGGACGAAGCTAAAGAACAGCAGTTTTTAACTAAGGCGGCATCATATTTTTGCTACGGGAATCGGAATTTTTTGCCATGCATTAATAATGAGGTTGATCTTGAGTCGCCTTCATGCATGGAGTATGTAGTTAGCAACTCAAAGATATGCGCAGAAAAGCACATATACGGTGCTAATCTATCTGACCCATCCGCAGTCGACGATGTCGGTGTTGCATATACACAGTGCTCCATGCTTGAGATGCTAGAGTCGGAAGGCAAAACCTACAATGAATTTGAGCAGTGTTTTAAGAGTAATTACAGTGAGTCTAATGTACATCAAAAACTTAACAACTAGCTGCCCCGGAAAAAATACTCGCTGCGCCCGCATCTTTCCGGTGAGTTCGGCATTAGGCTAATCGAGAGATGTGGTACAAGCGATACGGATTCAAACACCCTTCGAGCAATAATGGGATTGGCTGCATGGGTGCCGCGCTATCCGTAATTGTTGTGTTTTCTGCTGCATTTGCTGTTTCTTTACTACTTAAGAATTCTTGGTTTCTTTGGCTTGGCGTTCCAATTACCTTTGTCGGCTTCTGGATCGCTGAAAATAAATTCCAAAATGACGGGAACCTCATAAAAAGAAGGCGCTTCGAGTATCATGTATCAAAAGCCAATCGATATATTGAAGCCGGTAAAGTATCAAAAGCAAAAGAGTCCGTGAGAAGAGCCAAAATTTATGGAGAGTTGCCCCCGGAACTTATGGAGTTTGATCGTAACCAAGGCGGCCAAGTTTAGCCTAACAATCACAGGCAGCATACTCCAGGTAATTTTCGCTCCGCGGCAGGGCATTAGAAATCAACATGAAGAAACACAGAAAAATTATTCGCGCACTGGCCGTATTTATAACCACATTTTATGTGCTTGTAGTTACAGGAGCTTCAGGGAATCAGGATTACCTTTCAAGAGTATTGATCCATAAGATAACTTCAATTTTTCCCGCCGCTGCTGGACACATTGAATATGCAATCTATGGTGCAATACTGCCTCTGGCAATCCTATGGGTTGCGGTACTGCGAATTACTCATTTGAGCGAAGAAGAAAAGGAAATTGAGTACCTAAAACGTAGCCATGAGAACAAAAAACCTAGCAAGGCCAGACTCAGCCCCCGCTAAAAACGCAACTCAAAATCACTTCGACACATGCCATATTGGTGGCATTTGAAGTCAGGGACATGATGTACACACCAAAGAAATTCAACCAAACAGATATGGGGGAAATGAAAGGTCTAATAATCGACTACCCCCTTGCAACTCTGGTGACTTATTCGAATTCCGGATTGGATGCACACCATATCCCTCTCCACCTTTGTGAGAGGGAGGGAAAGATTATCCTCCAGGGACATATAGCCAAAGCAAACCCTCTCTGGAGGGAAGTAGATGATGGGTCAAATGTGCTGGCAGTCTTCAACGGACCGAACTGTTATATCTCGCCAAATCACTATCCGACGAAAAGCGAGACCGGCAAAGCCGTGCCCACCTGGAACTATGTCTCGGTACACGCAAAAGGGATATTGAGTTTCATTCATGATGAAAAGTGGATATATGAGGTTATTGATAGACTAACGATTCAACATGAAGGGACAAGTGAAGGCGCGTGGTCAATATCTGATGCGCCAGAGTCATACATTGAAAAAATGCTACCAGCAATCGTTGGCTTGGAAGTAGAGGTTACTTCCCTGAGTGGCCAATGGAAGTTGAGTCAAAATCAGCCTGAACGAAATAGGCACGGCGTTATAGCCGGGCTATCTGCATCAAATGATACGGACAAACTGAAAGTCAGTGAGCTGGTTGAGACAGCCTCATCCGAGGGCGCGGTTGATTACAGTGACAGGCGATACGATGACATCAGCTGAACTCTATCTTCTGGCGGCGGATACAATCCTATTCAGCCACGTGCTGTTTGTCGCCTTCGTACTCTTTGGCCTGGCTTTCATCCTGATCGGCAAGCTGCGCGCCTGGACCTGGGTGCGCAACCGCTGGTTCCGCCTGGCGCACCTCGCCTGCATTGGCGTGGTGGTGCTGCAGGCCTGGCTCGGTGCCATCTGCCCGCTCACCATCTGGGAAATGGCGCTACGGCAACGGGCTGGCGATGCGGTTTATTCCGGCTCCTTCATAGCGCACTGGCTGGAAACCATTCTGTATTACCGCGCGCCCGACTGGGTGTTTGTAACCTGCTATACGGTATTCGGGGTACTGGTTGTGGCCACTTGGTTCTGGGTGCCGCCGCGGCCATTTTCCAAACGTTGACTTTCCCGCCGCGCCGCTTGCGCCGCAAATGACTGACGCGCCTTTGTTCTGATATGACATCCAGGCGTTTGTAATGTAGAGCGCGGTCGTCTATCTACTTTGTCGGACCTTGATATGGCCTCTATGCAGTAGCCAGTTCACACCGAGCAGTTCCGCGAACTGCCTGTATGTCGTTTCCGAGTTTTTGCACGCATCAGGCCAGCAACAATAAAACCTGATGCGCTGAATCAAGTGCCCGCGTGCGCCCGGCAACTCACTTTACCCGTTGCCGGTTACGAAGACTTCGAGCAATTCAGGCGTATATGAATTCTTTCGATATTCGCATACCCGGATACACCATTCATTCCGCTGTCGGTCATGGCGGTATGGCCTCCGTGTACCTCGCCACCCAGGATTCGCTGAACCGCAAGGTGGCGATAAAGGTTCTACGGAATAGCAGCGAGGCGGGAATTGGCGAGCGCTTTATCAACGAGGCGCGCTATATCGCCGGACTCAACAGCCCCCACGTCATCACAATCTACGACATCTCCCAACTGGAGAGTGGGGATTACTACATCGCCATGGAGTTTGTCGGCGGCGGTGACGTGACGGAGAACTTGGCGCGGCTGAGCACGCCTAGAGATATTCTGGCTATGATCCGCCAGGTAGCACTGGCGCTCGCAGTCGTGCACGACAACGGAATTATTCACCGCGATGTGAAACCGACCAACATCCTGTTTCGCAAGGACGGCACGGCAGTTCTGACGGATTTCGGTATCGCCAAAGACGTCGACAGTGACTCAGACCTAACCCAGGCCGGGTTCAGCCTGGGCAGCCCTGCTTATAGCAGTCCGGAACAGGCGCAGTGCCTGCCCATCGATGTAACAACGGACATCTACAGCCTGGGTGTGGTGTTGCTGGAGTTATTAGTCGGCCAAAACCCCTTCAAGGGCGACAGCCATACCAGTACTGCAGTCAACCATATCCAGCAGCCGGTGCCTGCGCTACCGGCCGAATTCACATACCTGGCGCCGCTGATCAACCGGATGCTGGCGAAGCTCCCGGGCGAGCGCTACCAGTCCTGCCGCGAGATGATTGCAGACATAGAGAAAATACTGGAAATGGACGATGAGCGTGGCGGCGAACTTTCATCACCGCGTCCGAGCGCCCTGTCTCGATTACCCGGCTGGATAAAGGGCGGACTCGCCACGCTGGCCACCAGTGCGGCCCTGCTGGCAGTTTATTTCGGTATTTTTTACCAAAGTGAAACCGAGCGGGAGATCGAGCGGCTGCTGGGCCAGGCAGACCTGCGTATGCAGGCCGGCCACTATCTGGCGCCGGCGGGTGACAATGCCCGCGATTTCTATCGGCAGGTGCTGGCGCTGGACAGTACCAACCTCAATGCCGCTCTGGGCGTGAAGACTGCAGAACAAAGACAGCTGGACGCATACCTGACACAGGGCGCACAGGCTTTGCAACGTGGCAGACTGCAACGACCGGAAGGGGAAAACGCTCTACACTACTTCCGTCAGGCACTGCAAATCGACGCCGCCAACGCGCGGGCCCATGCCGGTATCGCGCAGGTGATCGACGAGTATATCCGCCTGGCACGCGCAGAGATTATCGACAGCGACTACCGCGGCGCCCACTACTATGTGGACAGTGGACTCAGCATCGCCCCACAAAATGAAGTACTGCTATCACTCAGCACCGAACTGAAGCAGAAGCGGGAACAGCGCCAGGCACAATTGCAAAAAGCGCAACAGCAGAAGCCGCAGCAACAAGTGACACAGAAACCAAAAGAGAAGTCGCGTACCGTAAGGACCGTTATCCGCAATGTGCTCGACAAGTTTCGCGATACGATAAGCGGCGACTGAGCCGGCGGCATCCCATGCCCGGGAATTATGCGGTCCGGGCGACGCATCCATTCATCACGCAGCGGCACCGCTATCTTTCCTTTTCCTAGGTCGTTTGTGATCTGGATCAATTCCCCACTACCTCCTCCGGCCTATAACTACGCCCACAGGCGGAGTGGATTTCGTCCAGCCTGCGTAGAACGCTAACTAGAGCCGACGTCTTATTTCTGGAGAAAACCCTATGGCAATACAGAAGAATGTGGGCGCACTCGATCGCGCGGCGCGACTGGTAGTCGCGGCAGTAATAGCCGCTTTATATTTCGCCGGCAGCGTCAGTGGCACGACCGCTGCGATACTGGGTATCGTGGCCGTGGTCTTCGTGCTGACCAGCGTTGTGCGCTGGTGTCCGCTGTACCGCCTGCTCGGTCTGCGCACCTGCGGACGCTGATTGATTGGCTAGACAGGCTTTCGAATAACCTGCGGCCACAGCCTGACATAAAGGCATGCCACCCTTGTACAATCGGGTAACATAATGCCCTCTGAAGCGGCCGCGTGCCGCTTTTCATTTAGCCGACCCCCGATTGCGGAGAGGTAGCCTTGAGCCACAACGAACAAGTTACCACCTACTACCTGGAAATGACGGCGCCTGACCAGCTTTGCGGCAAACCCAAGCCGGAGGGCCTCGACGTGACCGAGGCAGAGTTGAAGGAATTCCGCTTCAACCGTTACCTGTACCAGCTGGTGGGCGAGCCGTGGCAGTGGACCGATAAGCTCACGCTGTCGGATACGGAGTGGCAGAGCTACGCGGAGCGCGACGAACTGCGCACCTGGGTGGCCTACCACCGCGGCGCCATTGCCGGCTATTACGAACTCGAACATCAAACGGGTGGCGACGTGGAAATCGCCTATTTTGGTCTGGCACCGAAATTTGTCGGCATGGGCTTTGGCGGCTATCTGCTGACTCACGCACTGCAGTCGGCGTGGGGCTGGGGCGATACCCGGCGGGTCTGGGTACACACCTGCACCCAGGACCACCCGGGCGCGCTGAATAACTATCGCGCGCGCGGCATGAATGTCTACCGGACGGAACAGGAATAAGCGGTAGCAGGCGAAGCACACAGATGCGCTACCCGGTCACGCCAGACGGACGCTACTTTGTCGTGCACAGCCGATTGTGGCGCATGAGCAACCCACAGCTGTCGCCAGCCGAGCGCGACCGCCTGACCCGTGAGCTGATGCGCCACCGCTCCGCGGTCGGCCGGGCCAAGTGCGCCGGAGACACAGCCGCCGAACAGCAGGCCCGCCGCGGCGTACACGAGGCCAAGGTGGCGCTCGGCGAAAGGGGCCCTGTGTGGTGGGACGACGGCGCGCCGGACTACAATCGCCACCTGGTCGAGAACACGCCCTACCGGGACTGGTATACGGGCATGAGCACCCCCGGGGATCGGGATCCATAGACCACACCGGCGACGCTCGCCTCGCGGCGGGCCACGGGCGCACCCTCCCTTAGATCCGAACACCCGGCTAAGATAAAGCGAGCAGCTGCCTCCATCCGGAGAGGATCACTGGGAACACTCCTCGCCCCGGAAGCCTTCGCAAGGACATCAACGCCCGATGAAAGCCAAAAGCAATGTGGTCCTGCTGATCCCGGGTATTTTCGATCTCGGTCACTCGATGGTCAGGATGCAGCATACCCTGGAGTCGGCGGGCTTCACTGCGCATTACATTCACCTGCATTACAACTCCGGCTGGCACGGTATGGAGCACCTGTCGGAGCAACTCAAAAGCCATGTAGAGGCGCTTGCTGACGAAAGCAGCACCTGTTCGCTGGTCGGCTTCAGCATGGGCGGCATAGTCGCAAGGCACTATCTGCAGAGGCTGGGCGGGCTGGATAGGGTGCACAAATTCGTCTCCATCTCGAGCCCCCATTACGGCAGTTTCTGGGCCAACTTCTTACCCTACAAGGGCGGCAGGCAACTGCGTATTGGCAGTGAATTTCTCGCGGCGCTCAATCGGGAAATAGATAGCTTGTCGGCGACGTCACCGGTGTCCATCTGGACCAAGTACGACGCAACTATCCTGCCGCACAGCAGTTCCCATCTGCCCCTGGGCGCCTCATACGAGGTACCGGTGCTGCTGCATCGCTGGATGCCCCTCGACGAACGAGTCATTTCTCTGGTGAGCGCTGAGCTGAGCGATGCCCTGAAATAGCCGTTAAAGATAGGGCCGCCGGCAGCGGCAATAAATTCGCTTGACGCGTTGTTCAACCTGCCTTAAAAACGCGCGTCGCAATTTCATGCCATTCACAAGATGTCCTGGGTCTCCTTTAATGTTTTCCGCACGCTGGGGTTCGCCAATACCCTGCAGCTAAAGCCCGAAGAGGTCTTCAAGTACAAAGCCGAAATCGGCGCCGCCGACTGGGTTCTGTTCCCCGAGTACTGGCAGTTGAATTCCCTGGTCTACGGCCTCAAGGCCCGTGTCTTTCCCAGTGAGGCCAGCTTCCGGCTCGGTCACAACAAGATCGAGATGACGCGCGCCTTCGAGCTGGTGGCGCCGGGTAACATCCCCTGCACAAGGATCCTGGCCAATACGCCGGAAAATGCCGCCACGCTATGGGAGGTGATGGATCACCCCTTTGTCGGCAAGCTGCCCAAGGCCTCCCAGGGCAATGGCGTCTGGCTGATCGATTCACTCCAGGACTGGCGCGAATACCAAACCAGGACCGATGTGCTGTATGTGCAGGAACAGCTGCCGATCGATCGGGATATCCGCATCGTGATTGTCGGCGACCAGGTTGTGGCCGCCTACTGGCGCCTGCAGGCCGCCCAGGGGTTCTACAACAATGTGTCCAAGGGTGGTTTTGTCGATCGCAGCGCGGTGCCACAGGCGGCTGTCGATCTCGCCCTGCACCTGGCACGAACGCTCGACGTGAACCACGCAGGTTTCGATATCGCGATGGTGGGCGAGCGCCCCTATGTGTTGGAGTTCAACCGCCTGTTCGGCAATCAGGGCATCGAGGGTGGCGATGCCTATCTGCGCGAGGTGATCCTCGATTACCTGTACAGGCAGTCGGTACCCACCGGACCCAATTTCCCCGGCCGGCCTTCCTCACCGCGCCGGCGTCTCAGGCGCGCAGCCTGATCCGCGAGGATACAGTCGGGAAGAACACGGAAGCGCGTTGACTGAGCCGCAGCCCCGGTGTTCGTGCGCCGACACTGGGCTATATACAGGTAAGTCAATCCAGCCGCTGCGGGCATTTATGGAAAAGGAATTCCTCGACCTGATCAAATCTACCGGCTACGCCATCGAGTCCTTCGGCGTCATAGTCGTACTGGTAGGATCTATCGTCAGCACCACGCAATTTCTGCGCAGCTATCGACAGCTGGAGGCTGGGCTGGCATACAAGATTTACCGCCAGAATCTGGGACGCGCCATCATCCTCGGCCTGGAATTCCTGATTGCCGGTGACATTATCCGCACCGTCGTCGTCGCCGACTCGCTGCAGAACGTCGCCATTCTCGGACTGATTGTCGTGATCCGGGCATTCCTGAGCGTGATGCTGCAATACGAAATCGAGGGGCAGCTGCCCTGGCAGCGTCAGCGTAAAGGCAACGCAAAAGTCTGATTGCCAAAACACCCACCCGGACAATGCCAGGGGCACATGGCAATGGAGATAGAAACCGCATCGTCGAGCGACAAGGATCCAGGGGCAACGGCCGTCATTACCCACAGGGTCTGTGCAGAAAAACAGGCTGCCTATGAAGTGTGGCTCGAAGAAATTGGTCCGCGCTGCAGAGCCTACCCGGGTTTCCTGGACTGGCACATCATCCGGCCGATACCCGGGCTCACTTCTACGTATACCGTGGTCATCCGCTTCGACCACAAATCAAACCTGCAGGCGTGGATGGAGTCTGCGGATCGCGAGCGACTCATTGCCAAGGCACAACCTCTGCTCCTTGATGGCGATGATTTCTTTATCAGCAGCGGACTGGACTTCTGGTTTACACCCGGAGGAGCCAAGGCTCAGTTGCCGACACGCTGGAAGCAGTTTTTAGCGACCTGGTCGGTTATCTATCCATTGGTACTCATCATCCCGCTACTGGTGTTGCCGCTACTGCGGTGGCTGGGGGTACCCGACAGCCGCTGGCTGGACATATTGGTCACGACGGGGGTTATCGTGTTTCTGATGGTCTACGCCATCATGCCCAATTACACCAGGCTTATCCGGCGCTGGCTGTTCGACTGACACGGCTTTTTATTGGCAATCGCCTGTCGCCTGTTTCTTCCAATTGGCGCTGGAAAAATTTCTGGCCCAATCACGCGCTAGAAATTGGTGCTAACACTCCCACCCGTTAAAGCGCATCTTAACTTCGCTCTGTGTTACCCGGTCTCATACTGCCTGCCGTTTTCGGTAGTGGACCGCATCGATCAATAACAATAACCGGGTGCGACTATGAACCTCTTCCCCAAATTGTGCCGGGTGCTGCTGATATCCGGCCTCACCTTGCCGCTGGCCGCCAACGCGGCCACGGTTTTTTCCGACGATTTTTCCACTGGCGATATCAGCGGCTGGAGCACCAGCGGCACCGTGGACGCCTACAACGGTGAGTCCATCCGCCTGCGCGCGACCTCCACCGCAACTCACTCGGTTTCCACAGCCGGCTATTCCTCGGTCGCCGTGGACTTCGTCATGTCCGCCTCGTCACTGGAAAACGGCGAATTCTGCTATGCGGAGATTTCCACCGACAGCGGCAGTAACTGGATCACCGCACTGACCATCGCCAATGGCCAGGACGACGGCACACACTACAGCGCCAGCGGTGCACCTACCGGTATCGACAACAATGCCCAGGTGCAGCTGCGTTTTCGCGGTACCGGCGCCACCACCGGGGATTACTGCTACGGGCAGTCCGTTACCGTGACCGGTACCGGCGGCGCAGCTACCGAACCGGATATTGATGCACCGGCCGGCCTGAATTTCGGCAACGTCGCGCCCGGCGGCAGCAACACGCTGAATGCGGTCATCGACAACGCCGGCAGCGCCGACCTGGTAATTGCCAATATCGGTAGTCCGGCAGCCCCGTTTAGCATTACCGCGAACAACTGCTCCACCGTCGCGCCCGCGGGCAGCTGCCAGGTCAGCGTCGAATTCGCACCCACTGCCGCCGGTAGTTACAACAGCTCGCTTACCGTGAGCTCGAACGACCCAGATGAGGGCAGTCTGGTGATTGGACTCTCCGGCAGCTCGACGCAGGGCGGCGGCAGTGTAGAGAACTTCGACCCACTGAGCGGCGACGGCAGTGTCAGCCGCAGCCAGCTCACTCTCAATACGCTGCTCAACGGCAGCGACCCGGGCGCGCTGGTGGACTACAGCCACTACGCACTACCCGCCAATGCGGCCATGCCCAGTAACCAGTTCGAGGGCAGCCTGGAGCTGTTCGGCGAAGCCAGCGGCGGCGCCTTCGATGAACAGAAGGATACGTTCCGCTATACCGGCAATGGCGATACCACGCGCAAGCACCTGCCGGAATTCAACTTCGAGTTCGTGCAGACCGGCAGCCATATTTTTCCGGTGCAGCGCGGTTCGGTTCCCAGCGCACATCCCGAGTGGGAGTATGTGCTGACACCGGGTCGCGTCTGGGATGAGAACGGTGATAGTGGTTACAGCCGCGTGGCTCTGCCTTTTGCCCTGCAGCAGAAAAATGCCAACTGCATGCACAACGGCGTGATGACTTTCCTGTTCAAGAATGACGGCTCTGTCTCCGATGTCGCCTACCAGATCGCCGGGGAGACCTGCCTGTATTTCAAGGTCGATATGTGGGGGCAGCTGGAGGCCAGCTATACGCCGCACAGCGTCGCCAATGCGGCGACACTCACGGCGGATTACCAGGCCGAAGTGAACAATCGCTTACCGGTGAAACCTCTCGCCGCACTGGCGACGGATTATCCGGGCACCGACCCGGCCAAGTTCGCCGCACCCGGCGGCAAGGATCCGGCCGATATGTCTCTGGTGGGCTTCTTCATCGACGGCACTCACTATGTCGGCGGCTGCGCCTCGCGCCAGGGCACCTACCCCTACTGTGAATCGCTGGCGGTGCCGTCCTACTCCACTGCCAAGTCCGTATTCGCCGGCAGCACGCTGATGCGCCTGGAACAGAAATATTCCGGCACCTTCAATCAGATCATCGGCAACTATGTGCCGGACTGCGCGGCCAACGGCAACTGGGATGACGTCACCTTCGAACATGCGCTGGACATGACTACCGGCAACTACAACCTGGCCGGTTATATGAGCGATGAGGGGGCGACGCATACCAACGACCTGTTCCTGCCCGAGGATCACGCCTCCAAGATCAGCTACAGCTGTAGCGAGTATTCGCGCAAGGCGACGCCCGGTACCAAGTGGGTCTACCACACTTCCGACACCTACATTCTCGGCACTGCCATGAACGCCTATGTGCAGGGGATCGAGGGCAGCAGCACCGATATCTTCACCGACATCCTGCTCGATGAAGTTCTGGCACCGCTGGGCGTCAGCCCAACCGCGAAGTTCAGCCGCCGCACCTACGATGCTGTCGCACAGCCGTTCACCGGCTGGGGACTGATGTGGCTGCGCGACGATGTGGCCAAAATCGGCAGCTTCTTTGCCGGCGCCAGCCAGTCGGTACTGGAGCAGAACCAGCTGAATGCGGCCCTGCAGAAGGACGCGGCCGACCGCGGCACCGACCCGCTCGCGGATTACAAGTACAACAACGGCTTCTGGGCCCACGAAATCAGCGGCAACCTGTCCGGCTGCAGCAGCGACCTGTGGCTACCCTTCATGTCCGGGTACGGCGGCATCACGGTTCTGGTCCTGCCGAACGACAGCGTCTACTACTACTTCTCCGACGACGACATCTTCAAGTGGATGGATGCGGCGGTAGAGGCGCACGCTATTCGCAGCCTCTGCCAGTAGCCGTTTCGATATCTCCATTCCTCACAGGACGGAGCAGGGGCGCAACGCGCCCCTTTTTATTGCCACAGTGAAAAGCGCATTGTCATTGTGCCGCCGCCAGAAAATAAACCGGCTAAACCAAAAAGGGCGACCCTTCGGGTCGCCCTTTCATGCTAGCGGTAGCTTTTCCGCCCTAGTTATTATCTTCCCGCAGGGCTTTGTGCAGATGTACCGGCGGGGTCCGCTTTTCTTTCTTGCTGCGCAGGCGCAGGTTGAGCATCTCCACCGCCATCGAAAACGCCATCGCAAAGTAGATATAGCCCTTCGGCACGTGCACGTCGAAGCCCTCGACGATCAGCGTCAGGCCGACCATGATCAAAAACGCCAGCGCGAGCATTTTCACGGTTGGGTGGCGATCGACGAAATCACCGATCGGCTTCGCCGCGATCAGCATAACCAGCACGGCCAGAATGATGGCCACGGCCATGATGGAAATTTCATCCACCAGCCCCACCGCGGTGATGACCGAGTCGAGCGAGAAAACGATATCGAGAATCGCGATCTGCACCAACACCATGCCAAAACCGGCCGCGGCCACGGAGGAGGCACTCTCCTCGGCACCTTCGAGGCTGTTGTGAATTTCATGGGTGGCCTTGCCGATCAGGAACAGGCCACCGCCGACCAAGATGATGTCGCGCCCGGAGATCTCCATCCCCAGCACCGTGAACCAGGGATCCACCAGCCCCATGATCCAGACGATGGAAAATAGCAGTGCCAGCCGGGTGAGCATGGCCAGCGCCAGGCCAATAAAGCGCGCCAGTTCGCGCTGCTTTTCCGGCAGCCGCCCGACCAGAATGGAAATGAAAATGATGTTGTCGATACCCAGGACGATTTCCAGCGCCGCCAGTGTTGCCAGCGCTACCCAGGCCTCCGGGTTGGCCATCCATTCAAACATGTAAAATTCCTTTTCTATGCAGGGGAATTATTTGAACGGGCTATTCTATGCGCCTTTTCAGGTACCTTCCATCAGCCAGGACATGGCCTCCCCTTCGTCTTCGAAGTAGCGCGCCTCGCCGCCGATAAACCAGCTGCCCACCTTCGCCGCCATCTCCTGCCAGCGCCGGTTGCCGACCATGGCGACGCGGTTGAACTCGCGCCCGTGCTTGACGCCCAGCTTGAAGTCATCCCAGGCCGCGCGCGGTTCCCAGCCCTCCATTTCCGTCGCATCGAAGTAGACATTGATCTTGGGATTCTCTACCCCGGCGATGGCAGATTCGAGCATCGGTTCCAAAGACGCGTAGTCTTCGTGGGTCAGTTTGCCGCGCACGCGCATGGTGAGGAAGAATTCACCCTCGATGCGCTCGAGACCGATGGATACGCCGTGACGTTGCACACTCATAAGAGACTCCTGCTACTCCGGTGGCAGTCTGCCGTATTTATAGTGTGGCTGGGATCCCAAGCCAATCGCTTGGCGGGGAATGAAGAAAGGGAGGCCCGCGGAAAAAGACATTCGCCGCGAGCCCGACAGGGAAATCAGTGGCTGAGAATCTCGACGATCTCATGGGTGTGATGCATCAGGCGGACGATTTCGCCCTCGATGCTGATGGTGACCATGCCGTACTTGTCCACCGGCTTGACGATCACGCCGTGGTGGTAGATCTCCGGCTCGAGGATTTCGCCCACCTGCAGTTTCTTTTTCCAGCCCGGGGGCAGCTCGCCACCGCGCTCGACTTTCTTCTGCAGGCCGGGCGGCAGTTCGCCGGGTTTGGCCAGCACGCTGGCGGCCGGCATTGCCAGCAGGACGGCGAGACCGGTGACTATTGCGGGTTTAAACATATCAACTTTCCTCAGTCTGAAAGGTAGTATTCGACCGTCGATACGACTCGCACCTTCTTGATGTGCGGGTTGTTCTTGTCGCGGTCAACGATGCTGAACTGGCCTTGGGAGGCTCGCCTGATTTTGCCCAATACGCTATCGGAGTCCTCGGCAAATTTCTGTGCGACCTGTCGCGCCTCGTTGGTGGCCTGTTCGACCATCTGCGGCTTGAGTTCGTTCAATCCGGTGAAGATATATTCGATCTGGCCCTGGTAGTTGTTCTGGGAGAAGGCGATTCCCTCCCGGCCCAGCTCCGCCAGCTGGTCCATGGCCGCGCGTACCTTGTCCACCTGCTTCGAATAGACGGTCACTGTCTGCAGCGCGGTGTAGCGGAACTCCGCCTTGGGGCCGCCGTACTGCTGTGCGGACTTGTCGGTGACTGCCGGCAGGGAGACGGACACCGCGCCCGGGTCGATACCCTGCTCGCCGAGGAAGCCCTCGATACGCGCGCTGCTGCTGGCAATATCCCGGTACAGGGAGGGCAGGTCATTGCTGGCGGCGGTGAACTGGATCGGCCAGATCACGATATCCGCCGGCACCTCCCGCTCTGCCAGGCCCTTGACCGTGACTGTGCGCTCGTAGCCCTTGAAGCGGTCCACCGCATGGCCCAGCAGGGTGCCCAGTGCCGTCAGGCCGAGCAATATGCCGACACCGAGGAGCAGGGCGGCGAGGTTGTTCTGTGTCTTCATGGGTTTTCCGGAACCTTGCAGTCATACATAAGAAAGGCGATCTCAAGGATCGCCTGCTGTCACTGAATCGAGACTGAATAGCGGCGCTAACGTCAGATTTCGTCGAAGCCAACGCCCGCGGAACTTGCCCTGGCAGAAGCCGTGAGCAGAAAGGTCCGACCGGCCGGCGACGGCGCGTTCCCGGCCAACCCTATGGATGCTCAACAGAATTGGCATCTGGGTGGGCTAGGGACTGTGCAGGTGCTGGCAGTTCCAGCAGAAATCGAATGCCGCGCCGTTTTCCTCTCCGCACTTGCGGCAACGCCAGGACACCTGTTCCGCCTCCGCATCGGCGAGCAGCTGAAGGGCACGTTCGTAATCCCGTTCCCTTTCCAACCACAGCTCCGGCCACGTCTGGTGTGGTGCCAGGTCGCCGGCGCCGCCCTGGGCGAATTCATTTTTAAGGAACACCGGGATGCCGGCGACTTCCAGCTTGCTTTTCGCTAGCTCTACCAGCAGGCGGTTCTCGTGGGTGTAGATAAGCCTGTTCATACCAAATTCGATGGCCTCCTTTGCGGCTATCGAATTTGGTATGCACAGGGTTTACTTTCATCGATAAAAAAGGGCCGCTAATGCGACCCTGAGAGTATCAGCCCCGATCGGTAACTCAAACCTTTACCACATCGGCGGCGCTGTCCCGGCTTCGATGATCACGGGCGATCAATCGCTGGCGACGTCATGGCAGTCTTGTGCTGCACAGCCCTGCTCAGCGGTCTGCATTTCAATTTCCAATGTGGTATTGCGCGGCCCGAGCGCAACGCGCCCATCGATCGTCACCTCTCCGGAGGAGCCGGCAACGTATTCCAGTACCACCCTGCCTAACGCGTTTCTCTGTACCGCCAGCCTCTGTCCGGCACTGACTACCTCGCCACGGGATACGAACAGCTGTATCCACTCGCCTGCATGGGACCGCTCGATATCCAGCAATCCATCGATCTCGCCCAGAACCATCCTACCTGCGGTATTGCCCGCAGCCGGGCTGGCCAACATCAACATCAGCAAAAACGCGCACGCGGACTTCACGGGACTTCTCCTGCATAGAAAAAAAGCGGCGGGCCGGGCAGCCCGCCCAGGTGAGCATGTCGCCAGATCCCTCAATGAGGGCAATGATTTAGGTATAGACGAAGAGGAAAATCCGCGCCAACCGCAAAGGCCAAATCGGAGAGGAAAGGGGCAAAAAAAATGGGCCGCGATTGCGGCCCAAGCTTTAGGAGTCAGGGCTGAAAACTCAGCCCTCAAGCAAAACTGATCAGCTCAAGTCGATCCAGGTGGACTTCAGCTCGCAGTATTTGTCCAGCGCGTGCAGTGACTTGTCGCGGCCGTTGCCGGATTGCTTGAAGCCGCCGAACGGCACGGTGATATCGCCGCCGAAGTAGTTGTTCACCCACACGGAACCGGCGCGCAGGTCGCGGGCCATGCGGTGGGCGCGGCCGATATTGTGGGTCCAGACACCGGCGGCGAGGCCGTAGATGGAGTCGTTGGCAATACGCAGCGCTTCCTCTTCGGATTCGAACTCGATTACCGACAGCACCGGGCCGAAGATCTCCTCACGGGCGATCGTCATGTCACCGGTCACACCGCGGAATACGGTCGGCTCGAAGTAGTGACCTCCGGCCACGGCATCCGCCGGCTTGCCGCCACACACCAACTGCGCGCCCTGCTCCAGGCCCTTGGCCACGTAGAACTCGACAGTGTCGAACTGGCTCTGATCGATCAGCGCGCCCATGACGGTGTTTGGATCCTGCGGGTGACCCGGCTTGAAGCGCTCGCTGGCCTTCTTGACCTTCTCGATAAATTCGTCGGCGATGCCCTTCTCTACCAGCAGGCGCGAACCGGCGGTGCAGGTCTCGCCCTGGTTGTAGAAGATCGCCAGCGCCGCAGCCTCAGCGGCCTTGTCCAGATCCGCGTCGGCAAAGACGATGTTCGGGCTCTTGCCGCCCAGCTCGAGAAAGGTGCGCTTCAGGTTCGACTGACCGGAGTATTCGGTCAGGGTCTTGCCCACTTCGGTGGAGCCGGTGAAGGTCAGGCAGTCGATATCCATGTGCAGGCCGAGGGCCTTGCCGAGACTGCTGCCCGGACCCGGCAGTACATTCAGTACACCGTCCGGCAGGCCGGCCTCTTTCGCCAGGCCGGCCAGCTTGATCGCGGTCAGCGGCGTGTTGGAGGCGGGCTTCAGGATAACGCTGTTACCGGTGGCCAGTGCCGGGCCCAGCTTCCACGCGGTGGTGGACAGCGGGAAGTTCCACGGCACGATCGCCGCGACCACCCCCAGCGGCATGCGGGTGACCAGGCCCAGCTCGTTGGGGCCGGTCGGGGCGACCTCGTCGTAGACCTTGTCGACGGCCTCACCGCTCCAGCGGATGGTGGTGACGGCGCCAGGCACGTCCACGTTCATGGTGTCGCTGATCGGCTTGCCCGCATCCAGGCTCTCGAGCAGTGCGATTTCGGCCTTGTTCTGCTCGATCAGCTCGGCGAAGCGCACCAGGATTTTCTTGCGCTCCATCGGCGGCATGTGCGACCAGACGCCGGACTCGAAGGTCTTGCGGGCGATCTTCACCGCCAGGTCGGCATCATCCGGGCCACAGCTGGCGATCTGCGCCAGCTCCTGGCCATCCGCCGGGTTGATGGTGGCGCGGGTGTCGCCAGACAGCGCATCCACATATTCGCCGTTGATAAACGCGCGGCCTTCGATCTTGAGGCTGGCCGCCAGGGCCTGCCATTCCTGCAGGGTTTGGGGGGTCTTTTGTTGTTCTGACATGGCACACCTCATCTGAAAACTGAATAATTATTCGGTTTATACCGAAAATGTGATCACAAATCAAAGGATATCAGAGTTCCCGCCCCGATTTGAATGCTGCAGGTCTCAGTGTAGGGACGCAGACGCCATTCGCCCCGGCGCATTACTCCGCGGCGCTGGCCTCGAAGGTGCCGGACTCGCGGTTCTTGCGCACCCCGGGCACCGCAAACACCCGGTTGTGGAACGCAATATAGAAGCCCGGCGGCATCAACCGCGCCGCCAGCAGCGCCTCGGTGACATTCTGGCGCGCATCCGAGTCGATAAAGCCCATCGGCTTCATCGCGCCGGTGAAGACCACCGCGACCTTGGGCGTGCCCAGCTTGCGGAAGCAGTACTCGGCGGTGTCGGCCATGGTATCGGTGCCGTGCAGCACCACGATCGGTTCGCCCAACTCGGCGGTGCGGGTCACCGCGTCGGCGATCAGCTGGCGGTCGCTGTCGTCCATTTCCAGCGAGTCCTTGTTCAATACGCTTTCCAGTTCCAGCTGCGTGTAGGGCAGGCGCAGGCTGGCGATCAGGCCGTCGCGGATGATTGAGGCGCGGTTCTTCAGGGTGCCCTCGGCCTCGCAGTAGCTCTTCTCGATGGTGCCGCCGGTGGTGAGAATGCGAACGGTAGTGGTCGGGTTAAGGTCGGTCATCGCGTCTCCGGATCGGTGTTGGGGCGGACTGCGACAATATTAGTTCAGCGTTTGTTGCCTTTTGCTGAGGTCTCGGGCCGGTCCCGCCGCCGGGGGCTGCCCGGGAAATATTTACCGATCAGGTTTTTTCCCGGGCAGCCACCGGCGGCGGGGCCTCGCACAGAACGAGTGGCAGGCGCGGCGGCAGTCAGGCGACGCGAGTCTCCACCCGCAGCCAGTCGTCCTCGAGCTGCATCGCCACCCTGTCCCCGTGCAGCAGCTCGCCCACGCCGGCGGGGGTGCCGGTCAGCACCACGTCGCCCGGCTGCAGCGTGAAGTAACTGCTGATGTAGGCCACCAGATCCAGAATAGGTGTCAGCATATGCGCCGTCTTGCCGCGCTGGCGCAGTTCGTCGTTCAGCCACAGGGAATAGCTGAGTTTGTCCCAGTCCGGCAGCCAGTCCAGTTTCACGAACGGCGACAGCGGGCAGCTGCCGTCAAAGCCCTTGGCCTTCTCCCAGGGGTGGCCGTCTTTCTTCAGCTGTGACTGCAGGTCGCGCAGGGTCAGGTCCAGTGCCAGGCCGAGGCCCGCGATCGCCGGCGGCACCTCCGACGCATTGGCGTCGGTCAGGGTGGTGCCGATCAGCAGTGCCAGCTCACCCTCGAAATGACAGCTTCCGCGCCCGGCCGGCAGATGGATGGGCTCGTCCATCGGCACTGCGGCGGTGGCCGGCTTGATAAACAGTAGCGGCTCTTCCGGCACCGGGTTGTCCAGTTCGGCGGCGTGGGCGGCGTAGTTGCGGCCGACACAGACGATCTTGCCTAAGGTTAAGGATGTGTCGGTGCCGCAGGTGAACTGGTGTCGGTACATGGTTGGAGCCTCTGAAAAGCGTAATGCGCGGGCGGCTGATGGCGGCCGCCGAAGCGGGAATGCGGAGTGTACTGCAGTCACGCATTTGTTGGCTCTACCGGCGTACCGGCACCGCCGAATGCCGCCTGGCAGCTTTGCGGCACCTTCATAATCAAACTAGATAGTTAGGATAGGCATTTCGAATAAAGCGCCGCAGGCCGCTTGTGGTATGATCGCGCCCTCGCCGGCTCCGGCGCAGTGTAATTTTTTTCCAGTCGCCCATCGTCAAGAGAGTGTTTATGGCTCTGCCCAATACCGATCAAAAAGAGTCTCTGCAAAAAGACAAAATCCGCATTCTGCTGCTGGAGGGCGTGCATCAGTCCGCCATCGACCTGCTGGCATCCCGCGGCTACACCAATGTCGAGTATCTCAAGACCTCACTGCCGGAAGAGCAGCTGATCGAGAAGATTGCCGACGCCCACTTCATCGGTATCCGCTCCCGCACCCAGCTGACGCGCAAGGTGCTGGAAAACGCCCCCAAGCTGATCGCCATCGGCTGCTTCTGCATCGGCACCAATCAGGTGGACCTGCAGGCGGCCACCGAGCTGGGTATCGCGGTATTCAACGCGCCCTATTCCAATACCCGCAGTGTGGCCGAGCTGATCATCGCCGAGAGCATCCTGATGCTGCGCGGCATCCCGCAGAAGAATGCGGTATGCCACCGCGGCGGCTGGCTCAAGTCGGCGGCGGGCTCTTTTGAAGCCCGCGGTAAGACCCTGGGTATCGTCGGCTATGGCGCCATCGGCTCCCAGGTGTCCGTGATGGCCGAAGCCATGGGCATGCGCGTGATCTTCTTCGACGTGATCACCAAACTGCCGCTGGGTAATGCCACCCAGATCCACTCCCTCGACGAGTTGCTGGCCGAGGCGGACGTGGTCTCGCTGCACGTACCGGAGCTGCCCTCCACCAAGATGATGATCGGCCCCAAGCAGATCGCGCAGATGAAGCCCGGCGCAATCCTGCTGAACGCGTCCCGCGGCACGGTAGTGGATATCGAGGCACTGGCGGAAGCGCTGCAGAGCGGCCACCTGGCCGGCGCGGCCATCGATGTATTCCCGGTAGAGCCGCGCGGCAACGAAGACGAATTCGTGTCGGCACTGCGCGGTATCGACAACGCGCTGCTGACGCCCCATGTGGGCGGCTCGACCATGGAGGCGCAGGAGAATATCGGTACCGAAGTGGCCGAGAAGCTGGCCCTTTACTCCGATAACGGCACCACCACCAGCTCGGTCAACTTCCCGGAAGTGGCGCTGCCCGGCCATGTGGGCGCGCACCGTCTGCTGCATATCCACAAGAACGTGCCCGGCGTGCTGAGCGCGATCAACCAGGTGTTCTCCGAAAACAAGATCAACATCTCCGCCCAGTACCTGCAAACCAACGAAACCCTCGGTTACGTGGTGATCGACGTGGAGGCGGAATATTCGGATCTGGCGCTGGAGAAGCTGAAGAATGTACCGAATACCCTGCGCTGCCGCGTGCTGTTCTAGTCGCAGCGGGCACCTGACTTTCCTGTAACTTTCCCTGTAGAATCCCTGCTACAGAAAGGCGGGCGGCATTCCAGCCGCCCGCCACACTCTCTCCTCGTCGGCCCCTCGGCCCAATCTGCGAGTTACCGTGCACAACAGAGACGATTCCGCCGCGACCGGCCTGCTCGCCGGCATTTCCGCCTTTCTCTTCTGGGGCCTGGCGCCGCTGTATTTCAAACTGCTCGACGGTATTCCCTCAACGGAAATACTCGCGCACCGCAGTATCTGGGCGCTGGCGCTGGCGCTGATCGTCCTCGCGCTGATCGGCAAGTTTGCCGACTTCACCGCGACGCTGCGCGATCGCCGGAAAATGCGCACACTGGCACTGTCTGCACTGCTGATCGGCAGCAACTGGCTGGTATTTATCTGGGCCATTACCAACCAGCACCTGCTGGACGCCAGCCTCGGCTATTACATCAACCCGCTGATCAGCGTACTGCTCGGCGTACTGGTTCTGGGCGAGCGGCTGCGCCGCCTGCAGTGGATTGCCGTGGGCCTGGCGGCGGTCGGTATTGGCTGGTATCTGTGGCAGTTCGGGCGGCTGCCAATGGTGGCGCTGTTCCTGGCAATGTCGTTCGGCTTCTACGGCCTGGTGCGTAAGCGCGCACCGGTGGAGAGCCTGACCGGTCTCGCCGTGGAGACCCTGTATATGCTGCCGCTGGCACTTGCCTATCTGATCTGGAGCAGCAGCCCGAGCAGCAATCCGCTGAACAACAGCTGGGAGTTGAATGGCCTGCTGCTGCTCGCCGGCCCGATCACACTGACACCGCTGCTACTGTTCAATATCGCCGCGCGGCGGCTGAACCTGTCGACCGTGGGATTCCTGCAGTACATCGCGCCGACGCTGCAGCTGCTGGTTGCCGTCATGCTGTTTCACGAGCCGTTCGACGAAAACAAACTGCTGACCTTTGCCTTCGTCTGGCTCGGGCTGCTGCTCTATTCGGTGGATGCGCTGGCGCAGCGCCGCAAGCTGCGGTTGCAGCAGAGGGCCGTGGTTTAACTGCGCCCTGATTCCTTCGAAGAACAGGCGCAGCGGCGGCCACCCGGCAAAAAACCTGATCGGTAAATATTTGCCGGCCGGTCGCCGCTGCGCCCTCCTCGCTGAGGAGCGCAATTCAAATTAAGCATTCAGCCAGTCGTCCAGCGCCTTCAGAATCTGGTGCCGGTAGGGCTGGGTCTCGTTGATCATCTGGTGGCGGGCGCCACGAATGATCACCCGCTTGCTGTTTGGGAAGCGGTCGCGGATGGCGCGCATGTTGTAGCGCCACGAGACCGTCTCGTCGCCGGTGCCCTGCAGCACCAGAATCGGCTTGGGGTTTTTCGCGGTTTTCGGGAAGGTCTTCAGCCAGTCCACCATGGCGCCGAGCCAGCGCATCGACATCACCGGCGACTGCAGCGGATCCCGGTGCGCCTGGCGGCGTGCGAACTCGGCGTCGTGGGTGTTGATGTTGAAACCGCGGTTCGGCGCCATCAGGAAAAAACGGCCCAGATAGTACATCCATTTGCGCACATGCCAACGCGCCGGCCGCACCAGCGGCGCCAGCAGGAAGACTTTGTCGAACGGCTGCCAACTGCTGTATTGCAGATAGGCCAGCAGCGCGGCACCGCCGGTGCTCTGGCCCAGCGCGTGCCAGGGGCCCGGCAGTTTGTCGCGGGCGATATGTAGCAACCTATCCAATACCTGGCGGTACTGCAGGAAAGTGTCGATGGCCACCGGCTCGCCGCTGGACAGGCCGTGGCCGGGAAAATCAAAAATCACCACGTTCAGGTCGCGCTCGAGACCGAAGCGCACGGCCGCACCGTAAATCCCGGTATGGTCGAAATAACCGTGACAGATAAACAGCGTGCCGCGCGGCTTTTCCACCAGCCAGTACTGGGCCACCAGTTCGAAGCCACAGGCGGTAAAGGTGCCGACGCCGGTCCTGTTCGCGCGCGGAAACTGCAGGTTGTAGTAGTTGCGATAATCCTGCAACGCCGGCAGCAGCGGGCCTTCATCGCCGCTGCTGAAATCCAGTTCCGGTAATTGCTGTCGCAGCGCCGAATAGTCCGGCCGCTTGAGTACCGGGCTGTGTTCGACGGTGCTGATATCTTGCAGTAGATCCATTGCCGCAATGGTACTGCATTTTCGGGGCGGAGGAATCGACCAGATGATCCGACCATAGCGGGCGCATAAAAAAGGGCGACCCTGAGGTCGCCCTTTCCGCATGGATCGCAGCCGCGCTTACTTGATCTGCGGTTCCAGTTCGCCGGCGGCGTAGCGCTGGCTCATGGCGTCGAGACTGACCGGGCGGATCTTGCTGGCATTGCCGGCAGTGCCGAAGGCCTCGTAGCGCGCCACACAGATATCCTTCATCGCGTCCAGCGCCACCTTGTAGAATTTGCGCGGATCGAACTCGGACGGATTCTGGGCCAGGAAACGGCGCGTGGCGCCGGTGGAGGCCAGGCGCAGGTCGGTATCGATATTTACCTTGCGCACGCCGTGCTTGATGCCCTCGCAGATCTGCTCAACCGGTACACCGTAAGTTTCCGGAATCTCGCCGCCGAACTCGTTGATCACTGCCAGCCACTCCTGCGGCACCGAGGAGGAACCGTGCATTACCAGGTGGGTATCCGGGATGCGCGCGTGGATCTCCTTGATGCGGTCGATGGCGAGGATGTCACCGGTGGGCGGGCGGGTGAACTTGTAGGCACCGTGGCTGGTACCACAGGCGATCGCCAGGGCGTCCACCTGGGTTTTCTTGACGAAGTCCGCCGCTTCTTCCGGATCGGTCAGCAGCTGGTCGTGGGACAGCTTGCCCTCGGCGCCGACACCGTCTTCCTCGCCGGCCATGCCGGTTTCCAGCGAGCCCAGGCAGCCCAGCTCACCCTCGACGGATACGCCGCATGCGTGGGACATTTCCACCGCGCGCTTGGTCACGTCGACGTTGTACTCGTAGGAGGCCGGGGTCTTGCCGTCTTCCTGCAGCGAGCCGTCCATCATCACCGAGCTGAAGCCCAGCTGGATGGAGCGCTGGCATACCGCCGGGCTGGTGCCGTGGTCCTGGTGCATCACCACCGGGATTTCCGGGAATTCCTCGATTGCGGCGAGGATCAGGTGCCGCAGGAAGGGAGCACCTGCGTATTTGCGTGCGCCGGCGGAGGCCTGCACGATCACCGGGGAGTCGGTCTGCTTCGCCGCTTCCATGATCGCGCGCATCTGCTCCAGGTTGTTGACGTTGAATGCGGGCACGCCGTAGCCATGTTCGGCAGCGTGGTCCAGCAGTTGGCGCAAGCTGATAAGAGCCATGAAACTTTCCTTTCTCGTCTAAATTTAAAATCTTTCTTTTGTGCTTCTATCTCGTCATTCCGGCGCATGCCGGAATCCAGTGCCGTTGACCTCTGGACCCCGGCCTGCGCCGGGGCGACGATGTTTTAATTAATCGTCGGCGCGGGTCCTTATCCGTTCGCGCGGCTTTCCAGCATCGCCACCGCGGGCAGGGTCTTGCCTTCCACATATTCGAGGAAAGCGCCACCGCCGGTGGAAATATAGGAAACCTTGTCGGCGATGCCGTACTTGTCCACCGCTGCCAGGGTGTCACCACCGCCGGCAATGGAAAACGCATCGCTTTCGGCAATCGCCTTGGACAGGCGCTCGGTGCCGCCACCGAACTGGTCGAACTCGAACACCCCCACCGGGCCGTTCCAGATAATGGTCTTGGCCTGCTGCAGGATTTCCGCCAGCTCCGCCGAAGACTGCGGGCCAATGTCAAAAATCATATCGTCATCGGCCACCTCGTCCGCGGACTTGGTTTCCGCAGCGGCGGACTCGCTGAATTCCTTGCCGGTCACCACATCCGCCGGCAGCGGGATATCGCACTTCTGCATCAGCGCCTTGGCGGTACCCACCAGGTCGTGCTCACACAGGGACTTGCCCACCGGCTTGCCGCTGGCGGCGAGGAAGGTATTGGCGATGCCGCCACCGACAATCAGCTGATCCACCTTGTCAGCCAGGGTTTCCAGCACGGTCAGCTTGGTCGATACCTTGGAGCCGCCGACGATCGCCACCATCGGGCGCGCCGGCTCGGCCAGCGCCTTCTCCAGCGCATCCAGCTCGGCGGCCAGCAGCGGGCCGGCGCAGGCGACCGGTGCAAACCTGGCCACGCCGTGGGTGGAGGCCTGGGCGCGGTGCGCGGTGCCGAAGGCATCCATGACGAAGATGTCACAGAGGTTTGCATAGGCCTTGGACAGCGCTTCGTCGTCCTTCTTCTCGCCGGGATTGAAACGCACATTTTCCAGCAGGGCGACGTCGCCATCGGCCAGTTCGACACCGTCGCGCCACTCCTTGATCAGCGCGACGTCGCGACCGAGCAGTTTGCCCAGGTGGGCGGCCACCGGTGCCAGGGAGAACTCTTCCGCGTATTCGCCCTCGGTGGGGCGACCCAGGTGGGACATCAGCAACACCTTGGCTCCGGCATCGATGGCGGCCTTGATCGTGGGGAGTGCAGCGCGGATACGCGCATCGGAAGTAACAGCCCCATCTTTTACCGGAACGTTCAGGTCTTCGCGGATCAGCACCCGCTTGCCCGCCAGGTCCAGATCCGTCATCAATTTAACCGCCATTCGCCAATCTCCCGTCGCTAGCTGTAGATATAAAGTGGGCGCGGATTATATCGCCACCGCCCACCGGGCGGCGACCCGCGCGGAGTATATCAAGCCGTTCTGTAATTGAATTACCGCACGCAATTTGTCGCGAGATGACAGCGCTATCATTTCATCCTCATGCCGCCGCAGTACAATTGCCCTGGCACTCAGTACGTATCAGCGGCGAGGACAGAATATGTCGAAACGGCACAAGGTGGAGTTCAATGGCGGCAGCGGCGCCCGCCTGGCCGGTATTCTGGAGATGCCCGATCGGGGCAAGCCCCACGCCTACGCACTGTTCGCCCACTGTTTCACCTGCGGCAAAGACGTGGTGTCGGCCGCGCGTATCGCCCGCAAGCTGGCGGATCTGGGTATCGCGGTGCTGCGCTTCGATTTCACCGGCCTCGGCGCCAGCGAGGGCGAATTCGCCGAGACCAATTTCTCCTCCAACGTGCAGGACCTGCTCTGTGCGGCCGACTACCTGCACGCCGAGCATCACCCGGTGGATCTGCTGATCGGCCACAGTCTCGGCGGCGCCGCAGTGCTGGCCGCAGCCAGCGAAATCGGGGAGGCCAAAGCCATAGTGACCATCGCCGCGCCGGCGGATCCGGACCACGTGATCAAGCAGTTTGCCTGCGCCATCGACACCATCGAGCAACAGGGGCAGGCACAGGTGGAGCTGGCCGGGCGCCCGTTTACGATCAAGAAGCATTTTCTCGACGACCTCGACAAGCACAAGATGGGCTATATCCACGAACTCGGCCGGCCACTGCTGATCTACCACTCACCGGTGGATCAGACGGTATCGATCGATGAGGCCGCGGAGATCTACAACCGCGCCAGGCACCCCAAGAGCTTTATCAGCCTGGACCGGGCCGACCACCTATTGACCCGGCGCGAGGACGCCGACTATGTGGCCAATACCCTGGTGGCCTGGGTGGAGCCCTATCTGTCGGCGGGTGCAGAGCGGGGTTGATCCGGCCGATGGACTATCTCGACGAACACAGCGCGCCCTGCCCCTACTGTGGCGAAATCATCACGCTGCTGGTGGATCTCTCCGCAGGTCCTCAGACCTATATCGAGGACTGCTCCGTGTGCTGCCGGCCAATCGTCATCACCCTGACGGAAAACAGCGATGGCTCGCTGGACGTCAGCCTGCGCGATGAGAATGAAGCCTGATGCCCACGCGGTGATTCCCTGACATAGATCTTCCCGCCAGCGGTACCGGCCGCTAAAATCCGCGCGCCAAATCCACACAAACACTAAGGACATCGACACTAACCTGCCGGTGCCGTTTCAACAGGGAGTTTTGCCAATGGGAACCACGGATAGCGATATTGTTTTTCAGAGCTACGGGCGCTGCTGCAACAACGAGCAGTTTTTTGTCGATTTCTACGATCGCTTTATGGGCAGTTCCGATGAAATCCGCGCGCTGTTCGTCGATACCGACATGAAGCAGCAGCGTCACCTGCTGCGCAACGGCATCATGCAACTGGTGCTGCATGCTCGCGGCATGTCGGATACCAAACTGCGCGCGCTGGGGCAGAGCCACTCCCGCAATGGTTACAACATTCGCCCCCAGTGGTATCGGTTGTGGCTGGATGCATTACTGAACACGCTGCGCCAGCACGACCGGGAATTCTCCGACGAGGTGGAGTCCGCCTGGCGCCGCGCCATTCAGCCGGGTATCGAACTGATACGTGATGCCTATTGATCCGCGTTTCGGCGGCCGCTGATTTCGCTCGACCTGTCTGGAGCCGGTTTGCCAGCGGCGGACCGGCCCGGTATAAAGTTCCGACGGAAGCCGCCGCCCCCAGGCGTTTGCAAACAGCGTGGATAGCGCTTTTCCTGGCTCACGGATGTGCCGCCACCGGCCTGCAGTACCGGTGCAGAACGACAACGAGCAGAATAATCGGTTTTCTGCCCCTTCCTTGTCGGCGGTCTCCGAAGCCCATCCTGGCTGGCGGCTTCAGCGTTAAAAAAATAAGCAAGGAAACCGCTATGAAAACCGTACGTCCGTACTGGATACCCCTGACGCTGTCGCTGGCAATAGCTGCCTGCGGAGAGGCACCGAAAAATAACAAAACCACCAATATTGAAACGCTTCCCGCAACGGCTGCGACAACTAGCGCAGCAGAAGTCGCCGAAGCACTGCAAATCCCCTACGAAAAATTTACCCTGCCCAATGGCCTGCGCGTAATCGTGCACGAGGACCGCAAGGCGCCGATCGTCTCTGTGGGTGTCTGGTACCACGTCGGCTCCAAGGATGAAAAACCCGGGCGCACCGGCTTCGCCCACCTGTTCGAGCACCTGATGTTCAATGGCTCGGAAAATTACGACGACGAATTTTTCAAACCGTTTGAGCAGGCCGGCGCCACCGGCATGAACGGTACCACCTGGCTGGACCGCACCAACTATTTCGAAACCGTGCCGAGCAATGCGCTGGATATGGCGCTGTGGATGGAGTCGGACCGCATGGGCCACCTGCTCGGCGTCATCACCCAGGAGAAGCTCGACGAGCAGCGCGGCGTGGTGCAGAACGAGAAGCGCCAGGGGCAGAATCAACCCTACGGCAAGGTCTGGGAAAAAATGCAGGCCGCCATCTTCCCCGAGGGCCACCCCTATTCCTGGACCACCATCGGTTCCATGGAAGACCTCGACGCGGCCGCGCTGGAAGACGTGCACGAGTGGTTCAAGACCTACTACGGTGCCGCCAACACCGTGCTGGTACTGGCCGGCGATATCGATGTCGAGACGGCGAAGGAAAAGGTCGGCAAGTACTTTGCTGACATCCCCGCGGGCCCGCCGCTGATCAAGAAGAAGGCCTGGATCGCCAAGCGCGACCAGCCCAGCCGCGACCAGATGTACGACCGGGTCGCCCAGTCGCGTATCTACAAGGTGTGGAATACACCGAACCTGGGCCATGAGGACGCCAACGCAGTGGCCCTGGCAGCCTCGGTATTGGGGGACGGTAAGAACTCGCGCCTGTACGAGCGCCTGGTGTACAAGGACCAGATCGCCACCAGCGTCAATGTCGCCCTGTACGAATTCGAGCTGTCGTCCATTTTCCAGGTCATCGCCGATGCCAAGCCCGGCGTCGAGCTGGCCAAAGTGGAGGCGGCCATCGAGGAGGAAGTGCAAAGATTCCTCGAAGAGGGACCGACCGCCGAGGAGCTGGCGCGGGTCAATATGAGCGAGTACGCCGGTGCCGCGCGCGACCTGGAACAGGTGGGCGGCTGGAGCGGCAAGGGCGTGATCCTGGCCCGCGGCGAGCTCTACCTGAACAACCCCAACGGCTACCTGGAGGCCATCGCCGCGAAGCAGCAGCTGACCCCGCAGCAGGTGCAGAGCGCCGCGCAGGAGTGGCTGTCGAGCGGCGACTACAACCTGGAAGTACATCCCTTCCCCGACTACAAGGTCGCGGACAGCGGCGCCGACAGGTCCAGACTGCCGGACACCGGCGAATTTCCGTCTGTGCCCTTCCCCGAGCTGCAGACCGCGGAGCTCTCCAACGGCCTGAAGGTGGTGCTGGCGGAGCGCAACTCGGTACCGGTGGTGGACATGCGCCTGATCTTCGACGCCGGCTATGCCGCCGACCAGGGGCAGAAGCTGGGCACCTCCAGTTACGCCATGTCGATGCTGAAAGAGGGCACCGCCAAGCTGAGCGCGCTGGAGATCAGCGCCAAGGAAGAAATGCTCGGTGCGCGTATCGGCGCCAGCGCGGATATCGATACCTCGGTCGTGAGCCTGAATGCGCTGCGTAGCAACCTGGATGAATCCATGGCGCTGTTCGCCGATATAGTACTGCGCCCGGCGTTTGCCGACGAAGAAATAGAGCGCAAGCGCAGCCGCTGGATCGCGGGCATTCAGCAGGAAAAAACCAAGCCGGTGCAGATGGCGCTGCGTAGCCTGCCGCCGCTGCTGTACGGCGCGGACCATGCCTACGGCGTGCCCTTTACCGGCAGCGGCACCGAAAACTCGATCCAGTCGCTGACCCGCGACGACCTGCTCAATTACCACCAGACCTGGATGCGCCCCGACAACGCCACGCTGGTGGCGGTGGGTGATATCACCATGGATGTGCTAGTAGAGAAACTGGAAAACCAGTTTGCCGACTGGCGCGCGCCCGAAGCCGCCCTGCCGCAAAAGAACCTGGCGAAAGTCGCGCACCCGCAACGGGCCAGTGTCTACCTGATCGACAAGCCGGATTCCGAGCAGTCCATCATCATCGGCGGCCTGCTCGCGCCCTCGGAGAAGATCGCCGAGCGCGAGGCGCTGCACATGATGAACGACATTCTCGGCGGCACCTTCACCGCACGCATCAATATGAACCTGCGCGAGGAGAAGCACTGGGCTTACGGTGCCTATTCGTTCCTGACCGGCGCCAAGGGGCAGCAGCCGCTGCTGGTCTACGCACCGGTGCAGACCGACAAGACCAGCGAATCCCTGCGCGAACTGCAGAAAGAAATGCGGGCCTATATCGGCGACGAGCCGGCCAAGGCCGCAGAGCTGCAGAAAGTGAAGGATAAGCGCATCAATGAACTGCCCGGGCGCTTCGAAACCATCGCGGCGGTATCCGGCGCAGTCTCAGATATGATCACCTACGAACGTCCACTGGATTATATGGATGGCTACGCGGAGCAGATTCGCGGTGCGGATCTCGACAATATCCACGAGCTGGCGCGGAAGACGATCAAGCCGGAACAGTTTATCTGGGTCATCGTCGGCGATAAGGCAAAAATCGAGGCAGGTGTTCGCGATCTGGATATAGGCCCCATTGTGGAGCTGGATGCGGACGGCAAGCGGATCCCCAGCCTGGCTTCGAACTAAGGCGCATTATAGGAGCGGCCCATGGCCGCGCGGTCGCAAGCGGTTTTTACTGCGAGCGATCGCGCGGCCATGGGCCGTTTTTATTTTTGCGGCAATACCAGAGTAAACGAGAACTGCCTGGTATCAGAATGTACAGATGTACCAAAACTATCTGATTCCCCGATAGGTTTAACGATATTAACGGTCCGTCCCTCAGCAAAACACGCGCCAAAATTCTGCCAGTTTCTAAGTTTGCCAACCCGGTCACGGGCGTAGGATTTTCCAGTTGGCGAATGCTGCAAAGTTGTTACTTTTCCGTTTCCTCCACCTGCGGTCGGCACCATCGTCCCTAATGACCATTTAGGGAAAAATGGTCGCCGGGTGGCCACAACATCAATAACTATAGAAATTCAGGCCTACTCCGGAGCTTTTCTAATGAGAAACACCTTATCGATATTTGCCGCTGGCGCCATAGCGCTGGCCGTATCTGCGCAGGTTAGCGCAGCAGACGAGCGGTACATTATCAAATTCAAAAACGGCAAAGGCGCTGCCGTCAAAGCGCAAATGCAGCAGAACGGCGGCCGCTCGGCCCTGGCGCTGGACAAGCGCAACGCCTTCGCCGCATACCTGCCGGCGAAAGCACTGAGCGCAATGCAGAACAACCCCAACGTCGAGTACGTTGAAAAGGATGTGAAGCGCTACCTGCTGTCCCAGGAAGTTCCTTTCGGCATTCCGATGGTACAGGCAGACCTGGTTGATGACGGCATGGCCGGCAACAGCACTGTGTGTATCATCGACTCCGGTTACGACATTTCCCACGAGGATCTGTCCGGCAACATGGTGACCGGCACCAACGATTCCGGTACCGGCAACTGGTACGAAGACCAGAACGGCCACGGCACCCACGTGGCCGGCACCATTGCCGCCCTCAATAACAGCACCGGTGTGGTCGGTGTGATGCCCAACGGCAAGGTCAAACTGCACATCGTCAAGGTCTTCACTGCAGAGGGTTGGGGCTACTCCTCCTCCCTGGTGGCTGCGGCCGACACCTGTGCCGACAACGGCGCCAACGTCATCAACATGAGCCTCGGCGGTTCGCTGAAGTCCCGCACCGAAGACTCGGCATTCGCAGACCTTTATGCCAACCGCGGCGTACTCTCCATCGCCGCCGCCGGTAACGATGGCAACACCCGCCACTCCTACCCGGCGTCCTACGATTCGGTTATGTCCATTGCGGCAGTTGACAGCGACAAGGTGATTGCCGACTTCTCCCAGCAGACCAACCAGGTTGAGCTGGCCGGCCCCGGCGTTAATGTGCTTTCCTCCGTTCCGGTCGGTAGCGCCGTGGTGAGTTCAGTCTCCGTAGCCGGCAGCCCGGTTGACTCCGCAGGCATGGAAGACAGCGCCATGGGCAGCGCCACCGGCTCGCTGGTGGACTGCGGTATCGGTGATTACGCCTGTACCGAGGCGGCCGGCGAGATCTGCCTGATTTCCCGCGGCAGCATCAGCTTTGCCGACAAGGTCCTCAACTGTGAGGCCGGCGGCGGCGTGGGCGCCATCATTTATAACAATGAGCCCGGCATGCTGTACGGCACCCTGGGTGGCGTAGCGACCAGCATCCCGTCCGTCGGTATTTCCGACACCGACGGTGCAGCGCTGATGAACCAGCTGGGCGCTTCTGCCACCGTGGCTGTAGAACCGGGTGACTATGCCTACTTCAACGGCACCTCCATGGCCACCCCGCACGTGGCCGGCGTAGCCGGACTGGTGTGGAGCCATTACCCGAACTGTGCCCCGGGTGAAATCCGCGCGGCCATGAATGCCACCGCGGAAGACCTGGGCGTTGCGGGACGCGATGACGCCTACGGCTACGGCCTGGTGCAGGCCAAAGCGGCCTTCGACTACCTGGCGGCCAATGCCTGTACCGGCACCAACCCCGGTGACGGCGGCAGCAGCGGTGGCGGCGGTGGCGGCAAGGGCGGCGGCAAGCCCAACAAGCTGTAATTGCCACATAAGTGCTGCGTCACTAAAAGGGGAGGCCACTGGCCTCCCTTTTCTTTTGCCTGGGCTTCCACCTTTTCTCACTACCGGATATTGATCAATCCGGTTCACTTCCGCCCTTCACTCATATCGAAAAGCAATCGTCTAATTCCTTGTCCGCGTCAGAACTCGTGACCACTTCGGCAAATTTTTTTGGCCTAGTGACAAAGGCGCAGGCTTTGGCGACAAATGAGTGGTTCCTGGCGACAAAGGCACAGCCTTTGGCAGCGACTGTGGTTAATATTTTTCTTCTTCCAGACGTCGGTGCTTACCGGGATCGTCCCACGCTCTATGCCAGCAATCGTCGGGAGGTAAATTATTCCAACAACTAAGCACAGCTATTAATAAAAACGCTGCTCCGGAGCTCCAGTATGAAAAAAGTTTTGCCGAAACTCGTCACAAGTGTCCTCGCACTCGCACTGTCAGCACAGGCCAGTGCCGATAGCGACAGATACATCATCAAATTCAAGACTGGCAAAGGCCCCGCAGTCCAGGCACAAGTGAAACAGAGCGGCGGCCGCCTCGCCCTGGCGCTGGACAAGCATGACGCCATGGCCGCGCATCTGCCTGCCAAGGCGCTGACCGCACTGCAGAACAACCCTAACGTCGAGTACGTTGAAAAGGACGTAAAGCGCTACCCACTGTCACAGACAGTGCCCTACGGTATCCCGATGGTGCAGGCGGATCAGGTCAGCGACGTGGCCGGTGGCAATAGCACCGTCTGTATCATCGACTCCGGTTACGACACTTCCCACGAAGACCTGTCCGGTAACGCCGTCACCGGCACCAATGACTCCGGTACCGGCAACTGGTCCGATGACGAGAACGGCCACGGCACCCATGTCGCCGGCACCATTGCCGCCATGAACAACGGCGTAGGCGTAGTGGGAGTCATGCCGAACACCAACATCAACCTGCACATCGTCAAAGTATTCGACGCCGAAGGCTGGGCCTACTCGTCCTCGCTGGTAGCGGCGGCGGATACCTGCGCCTCCAACAACGCCAACGTCATCAATATGAGCCTCGGCGGCTCCTTCAAATCCCGCACCGAAGACCAGGCCTTCGCCGACCTGTACGCGAATCAGGGCATCCTTTCCATCGCCGCAGCCGGTAACGACGGCAATACGCGCCACTCCTATCCGGCTTCCTATGACTCGGTAGTATCCGTAGCGGCTATCGACAGCGACAAGGTGGTCGCCGATTTCTCCCAGCAGACCAACCAGGTCGAACTGTCAGGCCCCGGTGTTGGCGTACTCTCTTCGGTACCGATGGGCACCGGCCTCGCCACCGACCTGACCGTGGACGGTGCGGCCATTGATGCCGCTGGCATGGAAGGGAGCCCGCTGGCTTCCGCAACTGGCGCCCTGGCCGACTGCGGCACCGCCGAATCCGCCTGCGCCAGCGCTTCCGGTAAGATCTGCCTGATCGCGCGCGGCAATATCAGCTTTGCCGACAAGGTCCTCAACTGTGAGGCCGGCGGCGGTATCGGCGCGGTAATTTACAACAACGAGCCCGGCATGCTGTTCGGCACCCTGGGCGAGACGGCCACCGACATCCCGTCTGCGGGCATTTCCGATACCGATGGCGCGGTCCTGCTGAATCAGCTCGGCGCCAGCACCACGCTGACTCTCGGTCCGAGCAACTACGCCTTCTTCGACGGCACGTCCATGGCGACACCGCACGTTGCCGGTGTGGCGGCACTGGTATGGAGTCACTTCCCCAACTGCGCCCCGGGCGAAATCCGTGCAGCCTTAAATGCGACCGCAGAAGACCTGGGCGAGGCCGGTCGGGACGACGCCTATGGCTATGGCCTGGTGCAGGCACAGGCGGCAAAAGACTACCTGGCGACCAACGCCTGTACCGGCAGCAATCCAGATAGCGGTAGCTCCACCGGTGGCAAAGGTAAGGGCAATGGCGGCGGCCGCGGCAATCCCAATAAACCGTAACCGACGAGTGTACGGGATGAAAAAAGGGGCCAGCGGCCCCTTTTTTATTTCCCCCCAGCACTCGGTAACGTGCCTAGCACCGATAACGCAGTGGATATGGTTTAATAGCCGACCGAATTTTTTACCGAATAACGCTATGCAAATGGAATTTCTTACCGCCACCCTGTTCAATCTGGGCATCAACCTGCTCTACACCTTGCTCGCGCTGTTTATCGGCATAATCGCGCTGATCGCGATCGACAAGAAACTGCTGAAACATGTCGATATCGAAGGCGAACTGAAAAATGGCAATATTGCGGTGGCGATCTTTGCCTCGACGATTCTGATTTTTGTTGCGCTCATTATTTCATTCGGACTGAAAGGTTAGCGGCGTGCGCCACTGGATTCTCCCGACCTTGTTGGGCGTCGCATTGCTGCTACCGGAACTGCTGCGCAATGCCTCGGAGGAATCGCGGCAAAGTCGCGCCCTGAAAGAACAGATAGAAGGCGAAATCAATCGCAACTTTGGCAGCGACTCAGCCTCACCGGAAAGTTACCGGGACCGCCAGTACGGCGTGGTACGCGTAACCGGTACCAGCCAGCCGCTGCCGGAAGAAATCATTCAGCAGATAGTCGCCAAGCGCAGCACCGAGCAGAGTGCCTATGTGTCTGTCTGGAATTGGCAGGGCATTCCCATGGTGACTGCCTCGGCCCGCGGACTCGACAGCAAGCACCACTTCGCCAACAGCTATCTGGTGGGCTTCAGCCCCTTCAAGACCAGGCAGCTGTGGGTGCCGCTCTACACGCTGGCGATCCGCAAGGAATACCAGTACGACCACTTGCAGTATGCCGGTCTCGCCGATATCTGGCAGACCTCGCGCCAGGCGTTTTACCAGAAGCGCGGCGACTGTGAGGACCATGCAATCCTGCTGGCGGACTGGCTGATTGAACTGGGGGTCGATGCGCGGGTTGCGCTGGGCACGCACAACGGCCAGGGGCACGCCTGGGTGGTTGCGATCGTGGATAACAGGGAATATCTGCTGGAGGCCACCAGCAAACGGCGCCAGTCCAGCTGGCAGGCCATGCCGCTGGCGGAACTGGCGGAGGGTTACGAAGTGGAATTCCAGTTCAACCGCAATTTTTTTTGGGCCAAGAAAGATTCCAGCCCGACGCGGAAGTATCGCGGCAGCCACTGGGTCAAAAAATCCCAGTTTATCCGCAGCTGATTTAATTGCGGGGGCCGCGTTAATCGACAGCCCCCTGCTCCTCTCGATTAAATGGGCGATCCCGGTGGCATCGCCTTCAGGTCACCGGCCTCCACTTTCAACGCACCATCCATAAAGGCGCCGATGCGCTGCGCCTGATAGTAGTAGTGTGCGCTGTAACCCTGCGGATCGTCGCCAAACAATTTCATGCGCCCCATGGCCTGCTGGAATTTCGCCAGCTGCAGATTGGCCTTGGCGCGCACGGATTCGGGCGCATTCTTATCGCTCGCCAGCAGCATCAAACGCTGGATATAGATGTGGTTGACGCGCTGGTGGATGACTGCCTGCAGACCGGAATACCTGTCAGCTTCCAGCGCCAGTGAAGTCAACTTGTCGAGCAGGGTATCGAATCCGGGAATTTCACTGCTGCGTGCATGCTGCTGACCCATGCGCGCGGCGCGCTGTGGATCGAGCAGGATTGCAAGCGTATGGCCGGCTGCCGCCTCGCTCATGGCCACCGCATCGAAGGCCACACCGGTGTAAGACGGGAAGCTCTCGTCAGTGCGTGCGAAGCCGTACGACTTGGGCGGCAACAATTGCAGCACTCGTTCCGGCAGTGCCAGGAATTCGGGGTTCAGGGTATCGAGCAATACGTCTATCGCCTGCTGCTGGCGCTCGGCCGGCACCAGTGTGTAGCTGTTCTGGTCGGCGCCGTTATACAGGTAGTCGTAGTCGAGACCGCCGATCAGCTTGCCGACCGCTTCCGCCTGGTAGCGGTGCCCGTAGTAGACGGGTACCAGTGTTTCCTCGAGCGAAGAACGCGGTGCATCCTGCGGATTGGCCGCCGCGGAGAAGTTGTCCAGCGCATGGCGGCGCAGCTCGACCATGCGCGCGAATTCTGCCAGCGGTTCCCGACCGTTATCCCACAGGTGGGAAACGGCGTGGGCATTGTTGATCGCGCGGGAATCCGGATCGGAGATAAAGCGCAGTTTCTGTGCTTCCGCTTCGGCGATCACGCTGGTCAGGTACTGCTGTTCGTCGACGCCATTACCGTAGCCGTAGCGGATCGCCAGCTTGTCCCAGGCGCCGATACCGCTGGCATAGGCCTCGGCCAGTTCCAGCTCATCCCCCTGCAGCGACACCAGCGGCGCCGGGTAGTCCATCACCGAGGCACGAGCATCGATACTGGCGGCAAAGTTGTGCGCCAGGCCCAGCGTGTGGCCTACCTCGTGGGCGGAGAGCTGGCGGATGCGTGCCAGCGCCATCGCTTTCAGCGCATCAGTATCGGCATTCTCACTGCCATAGGGCTGCAACAGGCCCTGGGCGATCAGGAAGTCCTGGCGCACCCGCAGCGATCCCAGGGTCACGTTGCCCTTGATGATTTCGCCGGTACGCGGATCGGCGATTGAGTAACCGTAGGACCAGCCGCGCGTGGAGCGGTGCACCCAGTTGATCACGTTGTAGCGCACATCCAGCGGGTCGGCGCCCTCCGGCAGTATCTCCACGCGAAATGCGTTCTTGTAGCCGGCCGCCTCGAAAGCCTGGTTCCACCAGCTGGCGCCCTCCACCAGCGCGCTGCGTACCGGTTCCGGTACGCCGGAATCCACGTAGTAGACAATCGGTTCCACCGCCTCGTCACTGCCGGGCTTTTTCTCCAGGCGGTGACGGTAGATAAAGCGCTGGTCCAGCGGCTGATCGATCGCGGTGGCGTAGTCCCGGTACTCGAACGGGAAGTAGCCGCTGCGGCTGTGGAAGCGGCGCGGCTGATAACCGTCGTCCGGCAGCTCAACCAGGGAGATATGCTGGCGCAGCGACACCAGCGTCGGCGTCGGCACCACCTCCTGCAGGTACTTGCCCGGCTGGCCGCCGGCAAAGGTCAGCTGCGCCTCGAATTCGCTGTTGTTGGGGAAGTTCTTCGTGCGCGGCAGGTAGATCGCGGACTTGGACGGATCGACACTGTAGGCGCCCTGCTCGGTCTGCTGCAGGCGCGCCGCGATACCGTGCTGGTCGCTTAGCAGGAACGGGGTGAAGTCCACCAGCACGCGCTCGTCGTCCCGTGCCAGTGCCTCGAACCCCCAGAGTACCGACGAGGCAAAGGCCTCGGCGACCGCGCGCCGCTCGGCGGCGTTATCCGACTGGGCGCGGTACTTCAGGTTTAGCTGGTGCAGCAGCACCTTGTTACCCGAGCGCTGGAACTTCACCAGCCGGTTGTCCCCGACCTGGTTGCGGTCAAGTCCCACCGGATTGGAGCCGAGGCCCTGGGCCAGGCCGGTCAGCAGCAGGAACTCGCGATCGAAGTCGTCGATCTCCAGCAGTATGCGTCCAGTGTCGTCATCCCAATAGAAGTCTTGATAGCCGGCATGTCTTTCCATGCCAGCGGTGTACTCGGTAATGGTTTTGGCCTGGGCGGCCAGGCTCAGCAGTGCCAGGAGTGCCGCAAAGATGCCCCTGCGTATCGACATAGGCTGTCCCCAACTTATTAGATTTCTAGGAGGACCCCGCCATCGCGCCGGGGTCATTCGGGTAGTGCCGTAGGTTAACATTTAATCTGCGACTGGGGACATGCCCCGCCCAAACGTCCATAAGTAGGGACACAAAAAAAATGCATCCGTGGCTGCATCCAAATCTGCCCCGCACTTCGTCCATCAGGTAATAAGGAAAATCCGGAGACCAAGTTTATGTGGAAGCCACTGGCCATCTCAGCCCTGATCGCCACGAGTGCCGCGGCGCACGCCGGGGACATTCACCTCAATATCTCTGATGAGGAGCAGTGCAGCGCCGAACTGAACTACTCAGTGCGGGTCGGGCCGGACTTCTTCGAGGCGCGCAAGGACAAGGACGACAGTGAAACCCTGCTCCGCTACCAGTCGCCGACACAGCTGGTCGTCGGCGGCGAGACGGTCGAACTCGATGCACAGCAACAACAGCTACTGCGGGATTACCAGCAGCAGCTGCACGGCACCGGGCGGGAAATCCTGCTGATCTCCCTGGAGGCCGTGGACATAGCGTTGAACGGCATGTCTGCGGCGATCACGGTGCTGGCGGGCAAGGACCACCCGGACAACATCGAGCTGCAACAGGCTTCCGACGAAATACTGCGCCGCGCCGAAGATCGCCTGAACCGCGAGGGGGAGATCTATACGCTTGGCGACCCGGATATCGATGCGTTTATCGAAGAGGCGGTCGAAGAGGAATTCGAACCGAAAATCGAAAAGCTGGCGATGGAATCCGCCGGCACCATCGCCTGGCATGCCCTGAAGGCGGCATTCACCGGCGGCCGCAGTATCGAGCACGAAGCCGAACAGATGGCGGGAGAGATCGAGCAGGAAGTCGAGCAGCGGGCCGAGGGTCTGGAAATGCGCGCCGCGGGCCTGTGCCAGCGCCTCGAAGCCATCGATCGCATGGAGGATGAGCTGCAGCAGTCCATTCCGGCCCTGGCATCCTACGATTTCGTCGCGATCAAATAGTTGACCCCACCCCCCAAAGTGGTCGGCCGCCCGAGGGCGGCCTTTTTTATTTCACCTCAATTCCACCTAAGTCACTACTGGCAGAGTCCCGCACTGGCGGACGTGTCGTGACTGAGCGCGCCACCGGCGAGGCTCGTCACGCAGAAGTCGACGGTCACCGCACCGCCGGCCGACGTGGAACTGACGACAGTGGCTGTGCCGCTGCTATCGGTAATGCCGCTCGCACCGGTTTCGGTAATGCTGCCGGAAAAGTTACCGGTCACCGTCACGCCGCTCACACCGCGGCCGAGATCGTCCAGCACCGAAACCGTCGCCGTGGCAAATTTCTGACCGCGGCCTGCGGACTGCGTGCCGGTGATGACGCTGGACACGTACATGGTGGTGGCCGCCGCACCATCGCTGACGGTGACGTCGAAGCTGGTCTGATCCTCGGCCCCCTGATCGTCGGTTACCGTCAGCGTGACACTGTAGGTGCCGGAGGCCGCATAGCTGTGGCTGGCCGTCGCGCCACTGCCGTTGCTGCCGTCACCGAAGTCCCAGGCATAGCTGACGATACTGCCGTCGCTGTCGGCACTGCCGCTGCCGTCGAAGCTGCAGTCCAGGCCGCTGCAGCTGTGGCTGGCACTGGCGGTGGGCGCCTGGTTGCCGCCGCTGTCGAGCCCGTAGATACTGAAATTATCGAAATAGTAGGTGTCGCCGTTTAACGTGTTCGGGTCGAACAGTATGACCAGGCTGTCCACCGCATTCGCCGGTGTACCGCCATCGATGCGGTCGTCGAGTTCGAACTTCAACCGCTGCCAGCCGCCTTCTTCACCCACATAAGCCGCGTACTTGGAGTGCCGACCCGTAGGGTAATTGCTGGCCGTGGCCTGACTGCTGTCCTCCAGCTGCACCAGGATCTGCGTGCCCGGCGCCGCCGTGGTAAATACGTCCATATAGAACGCCTTGTTGCCGGACAGGAACGGATCCGCGTCCGGGATCGCACTGGTATCGGCGGCGATCACGTCGTACTGGGCCGCCGCGGAGCGGGTGTACATCGCCACGGTGGTGGAGCCGTTGGTGGCATCGGCCTGCGGGTTGGCCGCGTCCTGCACAAAGGTGCCGTCAAATGCGGTGTATACCAGCTCCCGGTTTGCCTCGAAATCATCCAGCACCGTCTCCGACACCAGCTTGGGGGCGACATAGACCGGCAGGCTCAAGTCGCGGCTGGCGCAGTCGTCGGTGACACCGACAGCCAGCTCGCCGCCGGTGGCCCCCCACTGTACGGTCACGGTATCGGTACCCGCACCTGACAACAGAGTCGCGCCGGCAGGCAGCGTCCAGTTGAAAGCGGGATTGTTGCCGATGGCGCCGGCGACCGAGTAGCTGGCGACTTCGCCGTCCTCGACGATCCGCTCGCCGGCGATGCTCGGCTGGCCGTAGTCGTAGACGCGCACATAGTCCACCTGCATCGTCTGTGGCAGCTGGGAATCGTCGACGGCGCCGCCCAGCGAACCGCCCACCGCCACGTTCAGCAGGAAGTGGTACTGGTAGTTCTCGAAGGTCCAGTATGATGCATCGGTAAGGTCGTTTGGCGTCAGCGTGCCGTAGAGCTGGTCATCCACATACCAGCGCATCTCGTTCGGGTCCCACTCCACCGCATAGGTATGGAAGTCTGCCGACCAGGGTTCCGGCTGGCTCAGCAGGCGATTGCCTGTGTGGGAATTGTTGGGGTAGGGCTCACCGTAGTGCAGGGTGCCGAAGACATACTCGTCCGACTGGCCGGTGGACTCCATAATGTCGATCTCGCCACTGATCGGCCAGCCCTCGGCGGGATCGGTGGGCAGCATCCAGAACGCCGACCACATGCCGGTGCCATCCGGCACCTTGATCCGCGCTTCGAAGCGGCCATTGGTCCACTCGCCGCCGTTCGGCATATTCGCCGTGCGCAGCCGCGCGGACGTATAGTTCTTGCTCTTTACCCGCTCCTTCTTGGCCGTAATGGTCAACAGACCATTGGCCACGGTGGCATTTTCCGCCTGGTAGGACTGCAACTCGTTGTTGCCCCAGCCACAGATTCCATAACTGCAGCCATCACCCAGCATGGGTTCCCACTTTGTGGTATCCAAGGTGGTACCGTCGAAGTTGTCCTCCCAGACCGGTGCCGGGGACTGGCATTGCTGGCCAACTGCCGGCAGAGCCGCGGCCAGCGTCATCGCGCAGAGCACACCTTTATAGCTATTTTTATAATGCATTGTCGTTTTCCCTCATTGGTTGAGTCACGCGCGCAGGCGTGATTCTCCAATCTACCAACTTCGGTAAACGACAGTTTTCCCACTATCGAGCAAATACTGACATGGGACGGAATCTCGCGGACAGGAGAGACAACATGGTCGAGCGCATAGAAAGTAAAATCTATGGCTAATCAATAACGAGAACGGCAATAGTACCTTCTAGTCCAAACCACATAATGCGCACTTTTTTACTTACATTAAGTCTTTCACAAGGAAAAAATGACAGAGGATTACAGCTATGAGCTGCCAGTAATTAACGCGCATCGCAGCATTTTCTGCCAGACACAGAAAAGCCTCTGGCGTTCTCGTATTCCTTCTTGAAAGTCATAGTAGGCGCAAAAATTTCTTTACTAAAACTTCTTCCGCTTTCAAATGGAGTGACCGTCAGGACAGCGGCCGGTGAGGTCGATGTGCGAGAGTGCGCGAAGAATTCAGAGTTGCCGGCGGCCGAACTCCAACAGATAGATCGACCAATCCACTGATTGTCATTGGAGAAAGCGGGAAGTCTGCCCGGGCTCCGGGCTAGCCGGGAGGCGACAAGCTAACCGCTGGCCACGCGGCAGCGCCACGTCGAAATCGAGTGCACTCGTTCGCTCAGCTCGGCCAAGCCTTCAAGGCAAGCGCTATCAGCCAATGGTCAAATGGCGCAGCATCTACGACGCTGGGCGCTCCAGTATGTCATCGACCCAGCTGAGTGCGGCCATTACAGTCGGGAAGCCGATGGTGCTGGTCAGCAACAGGATGCTATGTCGCACTTCCTCAACACTGGCGCCGGCATTCAGGGCGCGACGGACATGGCTGTGCACAGCACCTTCGGATCGGGAACTGGCCGCGGCGGCCAGCTGTATCAGCTGGGCGCTTTTTTCATCCAGCGGCCCTTCTTCGCGGGCCGCCCTGCCGAGCTCCTCTATGGCGCCGGCCAGCTTCGGGTAACGGTTGCGGAAGTCCTGGTAACTCTGCGGAAGCGTATTTTCTGCCACGCTGACTTTCTCCAAAGTCGGGTGCCCGAGGGTTGCGGCTGCGGGTTACTGATATCAGTAATAGATTAGCAGCGATCGGCAACTCGTAGTGCCATGGAGATTCCGGGAATAACTTCTGGCAATCTCCGGCAATATATTGGTGCATTTTTAACCAGTGGAGAACCTTAACCTCAGCGTACGACCGCATACCGCAGAGCGCCCTGTACTGGAGATTTTTCCGTAATGGACGCCGCTTCCCTCTACTGGATATTTTTGCGGATAAAACTCAATGACTCAGCGAGGAAGACCTTCCTAGATTGCCCCTTGGACAGCCAGTGGTCCTCACCTTCGAGCTTGACCAGTCTGCTGCCCTTGACCCTGAGCTTCTTGAGCTTCTTGTACATTTTTTCCGACTGAAAAAATGGAACGACGGTATCCTTATCGCCATGAAACAACAACATAGGCGCTGAATCCTTCCCGGCAATATCCAACGGAGAGTACGCTGCAAGTTCATCGTAGTCATATTGGTCACCAATGGATTTTTTCCAGTACTCCAATCCTCTCAATTGCTCTTTTGCGTGATAATGCATAGCGCTCAACTCGCTGACACCGCCAAATGAAACGCTGCACTTGTAGATATCGGGTCGCTTCACTGCACCGTAAAGAGCCACATAGCCTCCGTAACTGGAGCCGACGATACAAATTCGTTCGGGATCAACCACCTTGGCCGCAACGAGCGCAGCCACACCGTCATCTACATCATCCTGCATTTTACGGCCCCACTCGCCAAACCCCTTCTCGGCAAATGCACTCCCGAAACCAGAAGAACCGCGGAAGTTTGGCTGGAAGACAGCATATCCTGCCGCAGCAAAAGCCTGGCGCATCCAGTCGAAACTCTTGCTATCCCTACTTTCCGGGCCACCATGCGGCATCACGATCAAGGGCGGAAGTTTTCCGCTGGATGATTTCGGCAGCGTGAGGTAAGAGGTGAGCTCCAGACCATCTCTCGCCTTGAAGTCAAAAGGCTTTACATGCCCCAAGACTGATTTATCCTCGACGCGATAACCTTCTCCCAAGAATTGTAATTGGCCGGCACTTCTGTCAAACAAAAAATATTGCTCGGGATTGGAGGGACCCGAAACGCGGGTGACAAAACGGTTTCTATCCGTCGTGTACGAGGTGATCTCAACTTCTGCATCGGGAAATGTCGCCCTCAGGTCTGCATAGACTTTTGCCAACTCTGGAGAAAGGAAACGATACTCTTCAAAATCCTTGACCAGAGCATAGCCTGTCAAAACGGAAGAGTGATAATCGTAAACGAGCTCACTGACATCGTAGCTCTGGTCGCCGACTGGCCCCAGCACAACGCCAAGATCGACAGTGCCATTACTTATAGTCGCGCTGAAGAAATGGTCAACTCCACCATCTCCGTCATCGATATAGTAAACTTTATCTGTGTCGGCGCTCAGGCCAATAACGGCCTTGTCAAATATCTTTTTCTCGCCCTCCACCTCGGTCATCAAGGGCTTGAAACTTTCGCTCCCCGACTCACGGAGCATCGATACTGACTTTTTCAGCTTTTTATCAAACTTCCGGTAGAAAAAAGGATTTCCATCGTCATCCGCTGCCCAGAAATTGACATTCTTATCTTGCAGGACTTCCTCTTTATCCCCGTCAATCAGATTGACCCTGTAGAGGGCGCTCAACTGTTTACCACTACCAAGTCCGTCGTAGTAGTATGAAAGCAGCACGTGATCATCATCATTGAGTATCTTACTTACCAGCGCCGGGGCGGCGACGTTGTACTTGAAGCGATCACTGTTGAATGCCCATGTAATCTCGTTCTCTTCAATATCCCAGATACCGAGACGGAACAAGGTAAAGCGCTCAAAATCCGCCCTGGAATAGTAGGGCTCAGATACCCTCAGCAAAATTTTAGTATTGCTTGCCCAGGTCAGTCCCCTTATCTCACTCTCCTCAAAGCCGAATATGGCCGGCTTGCTCTTTCCATCCATCCACTGGCCAACAGCATAGTAGCGGCCTTCGTTCTCCCTGAGATAGGCTATCTTTTTTCCATCGGGGGAGATTTGTACATCCTTCATTGTCGGCAGCCGCCCAAATGCCTGAACCACATCAAAGGCTTTGACGGCAGAAGTGAAGAAAAGAAAAGTAATGATGATTAATGCTCGCATACCCCCTCCGCTGAAATATTATGACTATTATTAAATTCTCTAAGATCCTGGAAATCTGTGCGATATAGCAGATCTCGGGACAACGAGTTGCACTGGAAACTACGAACGTTGTGGAAAGGCTTATCCCGGCCGAGTGATTCAGGATAGGCTATGAGAAATGATTATTGAAGGACTTTGGAGACAACAAGTTCCCAAGGAGTAGGACACTAGCCGCGAAACCCGCTCTGCTGAAACCTTTCCTGATAACTCTCGGGAGGCGGACTGGATGTTATTTCGGCTACCGCAGAGGGCGGAGCGCCCCGCAGCAGGCACAGATTCGCGTTCAACGAACCCGATTCAGGCAGTCAGGATGCTCGCCACATCCAACATCCGATTCGCAAACCCCCACTCGTTATCAAACCAGATCAGAATCTTCACCAACTTGCCGCCCGCAACGCGGGTCTGGCTGGCATCGACGATACCGGAGCGGGAATCGTGGTTGAAGTCGCAGGAGGCGAGGGGTTCTTCGGTGTAGCCGAGCACACCGGCAAATTCGTGTTGCGCGGCGGAGCGGAGCAGGTCGTTGACTTCGGCCTGGGTGACGGATTGGTGCAGCTGCACGGAAAGGTCGATGGCGGAGACGTTGACGGTGGGCACGCGCATGGCCTGGGCTTCGAACCGGTCGGCCAGGTGCGGCAGGATGCGCTCGATGCCACGCGCAAGACCGGTATCGACCGGAATAATGGACGTGACCGCCGAGCGGGTCTTGCGCAGGTCGGTGTGATGGTAGGCATCGCTCACCGGCTGGTCGTTCATCGCCGAGTGAATGGTAGTGATGACGCCAGCATCGATACCAAACGCCTTGTCCAGTGCGGCGATCACCGGCACGCTGCAGTTGGTGGTGCAGGAGGCGGCGGAAATGATGGTTTCGCCGCCGGTCAGGCTGGTGTCATTGACGCCGTAGACGATGGTCGCGTCCACGTCGCGACTGGCCGGCTGCGAAAAGAGTACTTTCCTCGCCCCGGCCTTGAGGTGCAGCTCCGCGCGCTCGCGCTCGCTGAAGCTGCCGGTGCACTCGAGCACGACATCCACCTCTTCCTTTGACCAGTCCAGGTCTTCCAGCCGCTCGCGATGGGTGACCGCGATGCGGTCGCCGTTGACGATGAGGATATCCGCCTCGACCGATACCTCGCCGACAAAGCGGCCGTGTACGGAATCGTATTTGGTCAGGTGGGCGATGGTAGCGCAGTCGGCCAGCTCGTTGATGGCCACTATCTGCATGCGGTCGCGGGCGCCGGATTCATAGAGCGCGCGCAGTACGGAGCGGCCGATGCGGCCGTAGCCATTGATGGCGAGTCTTACAGTCATGCAAACAGCTTTCAGCAGGGAATATGCGGCGCGGCGGCCCCGGCCTTTACCGGGGCCGCCGCCGTATGGAAATTACTTCAGCAGTTTTTCCACAGTTTCTGTGACGTTCTCTACGGTGAAGCCAAAGTACTTCATCAGTTCGCCACCCGGCGCCGATTCACCGAAGGAACTCATGCCGACGATAGCGCCGTCGAAGCCGACGAACTTGTACCAGTAATCCTGATGGCCGGCTTCCACCGCCACACGTGCGCGCACTGCGGACGGCAGCACCGACTCGCGATAGGAGTCGTCCTGCTCCATGAACACTTCGGCACAGGGCATGGAGACCACGCGGATCTTTTTATCGGCCAGCTTTTCCTTCGCCGCCATCGCCAGTTCCACTTCAGAACCGGTGGCGATGATGATCGCTTCAGGCGCGCCGTCACAGTCGGCCAGCACGTAGCCACCCTTCTCGACCTGCGCCAGCTGCGCATCGTCGCGCTTCTGCGGCGCCAGTCCCTGGCGGCTGAAGATCAGCGCGCTCGGGCCATCCTTGCGGGCCACGGCCGCTTTCCAGCTCACCGCGGACTCGGTCGCGTCGCAGGGACGCCAGGTGTGCAGGTTGGGCGTGGCGCGCAGCGCGGTCAGCTGCTCCACCGGCTGGTGGGTGGGGCCGTCTTCGCCGAGGCCGATAGAGTCGTGGGTGTAGACGAAGATAACGCGCTGCTTCATCAGCGACGCCATGCGCACCGCATTGCGGGCGTATTCCATAAACATCAGGAAGGTCGCGCCGTAGGGCACAAAGCCGCCGTGCAGCGCGATACCGTTCATGATCGCGCTCATTCCGAACTCGCGCACGCCGTAATAAACGTAGTTGCCAGACGCGTCGTCGGCGGTAACGCCCTTGGAATCGGACCAGATGGTGAGGTTGGAACCGGCCAGGTCGGCGGAGCCGCCGAGGAATTCCGGCAGCAGCGGACCGTAGGCATTCAGCGTATTCTGGCTGGCCTTGCGCGAAGCGATCTTCTCGGCATCCTGCTGGCACTGCTTGATGTACTCGTCGGCTTTCAGCAGGAAGTCCGCCGGCAGTTCACCGCCCATGCGGCGCTCGAATTCCACCGCCAGCTCCGGGAACTCCTCACGGTAGTCGGTGAAGATGTCTTGCCACTCGTCTTCCTGGGCTTCGCCCTTGGCGCGCGCGTTCCAGGACTCGGCAATGGCCTCCGGGATTTCGAATGGCGCGTAGGGCCAGTTGATGGTCTCGCGCACCAGGGCAATTTCGTCGTCGCCCAGCGGCGCGCCGTGACATTCCTCGCGGCCCTGCTTGTTCGGCGAACCGAAGCCGATCACGGTTTTGCAGCTGATGATCGTCGGTTTGCCGGTTTCCGCGCGGGCCTCCTCGATCGCCGCCTTGATGGCCGCTGAATCGTGGCCGTCGACACCCGGAATCACGTGCCAGCCGTAGGATTCGAAGCGCTTCGGCGTGTCGTCGGTGAACCAGCCCTCGACTTCGCCGTCGATGGAAATGCCGTTGTCGTCGTAGAAGGCAATCAGCTTGCCCAGGCCCAGAGTGCCGGCCAGGGAGCAGGCCTCGTGGGAGATACCTTCCATCAGGCAGCCGTCACCCAGGAAAACATAAGTGTGGTGATCCACCAGCTCATAGCCGGGGCGGTTGAACTGCGCCGCCAGCACCTTCTCCGCCAGCGCCATACCCACCGCATTGGTGATGCCCTGACCCAGCGGACCTGTAGTGGTCTCGACCCCCGGCGCATAGCCGTATTCCGGGTGGCCCGGTGTCTTGGAGTGCAGCTGGCGGAAATTCTTCAGCTCGTCGATCGGCAGCTCGTAGCCGGACAGGTGCAGCAGCGAATACAGCAGCATGGAACCGTGGCCGTTGGAGAGCACAAAGCGGTCGCGGTCGGCCCAGTCCGGGTTGGCCGGGTTGTGTTTCAGGTAGTCGTTCCACAGCACTTCGGCGATATCCGCCATACCCATGGGCGCACCGGGGTGGCCGCTTTTGGCTTGCTGAACCGCATCCATGGACAGCGCGCGGATGGCGTTGGCCTTTTCTGTGCGAGATGGAGTAGAAGACATAGGGGAGCTCTCTGGTTCTCAGATGGGCCGCGGACCCGCTCTAATCGGCGACTCTCAGCGACGGCGAAAATGGGGGCGTATTTTCCCGTAATCGCCCCCCGGGCGCAAAGGCCGCAGGGTCGATTTCCGCCCCCAAGCGACAACATTTTCCTAACCGGGCGCGCAACTTCAGGTCCCGCGCAACTACATCAAAATAATTTTATGCAGCTATATCAAAAAATTTTGATATAGCCGTTGGCGACTGCTAGACTCGCGTCCATGCTCGAATCCAGCAATCCCCTTGATAGCACAGCAGAATCCGGCCCCGGCGCGGAGATACCGCAGCTGGCCGCAACCCTGAAAGCCGCCGGTGACCCGCTGCGACTCGAGATTCTGCGCCTGCTGAGCCAGGACTCCTACAGCGTGCTGGAGCTGTGCCGGATCTTCGACCTGCGCCAGCCGGCGCTCAGCCATCACCTGAAGGTGCTGGCCCAGGCCGGGCTGGTGAGCAAGCGCCGCGAGGGCAACAACCTGTTTTACCGCCGCGCCGGCAGCAGCCCACTGCTGCTGCAGCTGTTCGCCAGCCTGGATCAGCTGCCGCTGTCCGCCGAGCGCGCGCAGTCGGTGGCGCGGATCGCCGAGGAGCGCGCCGAGGTGTCGCGACGCTTCTTCGCCGATTACGGCAACCGCTTCCGCGAACAGCAGGAACTGATCGCCAGTTATAGCGTTTACGGCCCCCAGGTGGCACAACTGCTGAAACCGGGCCGTCACGCCATCGAGGTCGGTCCCGGCGAGGGCGAGTTCCTCGAGGAGCTGACGTCCCGGTTCAGCACGGTCACCGCCCTGGACCTGTCGCCGACCATGCTCGAGCGCGCCCAGGCCTTCGCCGACGAAGAGAAGCTGAGCAATATCGAGTTCGTCTGTTGCGATACCCGCGCCGCGGCTGCACGCCCGGGCAGCGCCGACAGCATCGTGGTCAATATGGTGCTGCACCACACCCCGGAGCCGGCACAGATCTTCCGCGATCTGCATACGGCACTGAAGGACGGTGGCCAGCTGCTGGTGGCGGAACTGCAGGATCACAGCCAGCACTGGGCGCGGGAGGCCTGCGGCGACCTATGGCTGGGATTTGCGCCGGAACAGCTGACCGAGTGGGCCGAGACTGCCGGACTGATCAACGGGCGCAGCGTCTACAGCGCGCTGCGCAACGGCTTCCAGATCCAGATTCGAGAATTCATCAAACCCTGACGGCACGCACCATCAGAGCCAGAACATTGAGATAACCGCCCGCGGCGGAATAAATGGAGCGCGAAGAAGCGCTATCAACGGAGACCATCACATGAGTGAGTACAGACTGTTTACCTCGGAGTCCGTATCCGAAGGGCACCCGGACAAGATCGCCGACCAGATTTCCGACGCGGTACTGGATGCGCTGCTGGCGCGCGACAAGCAGGCACGCGTGGCCTGTGAAACCCTGGTAAAGACCGGCATCGCCGTCATCGCCGGCGAGATCTCCACCACCGCGTGGGTCGATCTGGAAGATCTGGTGCGCCAGGTGATTACCGAAATCGGCTACACCTCTTCCGACGTCGGCTACGACGGTGAGACCTGCGGTGTGATCAACGTCATCGGCAAGCAGTCCGTGGATATCGCCCAAGGCGTCGATCGCGCCAAGCCAGAAGACCAGGGCGCCGGCGACCAGGGCCTGATGTTCGGCTACGCCACCGACGAAACGCCCACCTATATGCCGGCGCCGGTTTACTACGCCCACCGCCTGGTGGAGCGCCAGGCGGAAGTGCGCAAGTCCGGCCTGTTGCCGTGGTTGCGCCCGGATGCGAAGAGCCAGGTGACCTTCCGCTACGACGAGCACGGCAAGCCCTGCGCGATCGACGCGGTGGTACTGTCCACCCAGCACAACCCGGACGTCAGCCAGGAAGACCTGCGCGAGGCGGTACTGGAGCTGATCGTGCACCACGTGCTGCCGGCGGAGTGGCTGCATGCGGACACCAAGTACCACATCAACCCCACCGGCAAGTTCGTCATCGGCGGTCCGGTTGGCGACTGCGGGCTGACCGGGCGCAAGATCATCGTCGACACCTACGGCGGCTCCGCCCGTCACGGCGGCGGCGCCTTCTCCGGCAAGGACCCGTCCAAGGTGGACCGCTCCGCCGCTTACGCCGGCCGCTACGTGGCGAAAAATATCGTTGCTGCTGGCCTGGCCAAGCGCTGCGAAATCCAGGTGTCCTATGCCATCGGCGTGGCCGAGCCGACTTCGGTATCCATCAATACCTTCGGCACCGGCGCAGTAAGTGAGGACAAACTGATCGAGCTGGTGCGCGAGAACTTCGACCTGCGCCCCTACGCGATCTCCAAGGCGCTGGACCTGCTGCACCCGATGTACCAGCTGACCGCCGCCTACGGTCACTTCGGCCGCGAGCCCTTCACCCACACCTACAACTGGGTGGACAGCAACGGCGAAGAACGCAGCGAGACCTTCACCGCCTTCCCGTGGGAGAAGACCGACAAGGCGGCTGCACTGCGCGAGCAGGCCGGTCTCTAATTATTAAAAAACATCCGCTAGCAGCGTGCCGCTGCTAGCAAAACGAGAATTAATTTAGGTTGAGTAATGAACCAGATGAGCACCGAATTCAAAGACTTCAAAGTAGCCGACATTTCCCTGGCCGACTGGGGTCGCCGTGAAATCGAGATCGCCGAGGGCGAAATGCCGGCACTGATGACGCTGCGGGAAAAATACAAGGCCGAGCAGCCGCTGGCCGGCGCACGCATCATGGGCTGTATCCACATGACCATTCAGACCGCGGTACTGATCGAAACCCTGGTAGCCCTGGGTGCGGAAGTGCGCTGGTCGTCGTGCAACATCTTCTCAACTCAGGACCACGCCGCCGCGGCCATCGCCGCCAGCGGTATTCCGGTATTCGCCTGGAAGGGCGAAACCGAAGAGGAATACGAGTGGTGCCTGGAGCGCACCGTCGGCGCGGACGTCGCCGGCTGGCAGCCGAACATGATTCTCGACGACGGCGGCGACCTGACCGAACTGCTGCACCGCGAATACCCGCACATCCTCGACAAGTGCCACGGCATCAGCGAGGAGACCACCACTGGCGTGCACCGCCTGCAGGAAATGCTGCGCGAGGGCACGCTGAAAGTGCCGGCGATCAACGTCAACGACGCCGTGACCAAGAGCAAGAACGACAACAAGTACGGCTGTCGCCACAGCCTGAACGACGCCATCAAGCGCGCCACCGATCACCTGCTGGCCGGCAAGAAAGCGCTGGTCATCGGTTACGGTGACGTGGGCAAGGGCTCCGCCGCTTCCCTCCGCCAGGAGGGCATGATCGTAAAAGTCTCCGAAGTGGATCCGATCTGCGCAATGCAGGCGTGTATGGATGGCTTCGAGCTGGTGTCCCCGTACATCGACGGCATCAACACCGGCACCGCCGATGGCGTGAACAAGGAACTGCTGGCGAACACCGACCTGATCGTGACCACCACCGGCAATACCAATGTCTGCGATGCGCATATGCTGTCGGCACTGAAGAGCGGCGCCGTGGTCTGCAACATCGGCCACTTCGATAATGAAATCGACACCGCTTACATGCGCGAGAACTGGCAGTGGCAGGAAGTGAAGCCGCAGGTACACAAGATCATCCGCAACGCGGATAACAACGACCACCTGCTGCTGTTGTCCGAGGGCCGCCTGGTCAACCTGGGCAACGCCACCGGCCACCCGAGCCGCATCATGGACGGCTCTTTCGCCAACCAGGTACTGGCACAGATACACCTGTACAAAGAGAAGTTCGCCGACCTGCCGGCAGACCAGAAAGTTTCGGCACTCTACGTGAAAGTGCTGCCGAAGCAGCTGGACGAGGAAGTGGCGCGCTACATGGTGCAGGGCTTCGACGGCGTGATTACGCGCATGACCGAAACCCAGGCCAAATACATCGGCGTATCTGTCGAAGGGCCCTACAAGCCGGAAAGCTACAAGTATTAATCTACCCCGGTCTGGATGCCGGCCTTTGCCGGCATCCAGCATCTCGGGGACAGGAAGTAAGCATTATGACCGACTCCATTCGCATCAGCTTCGAATTCTTCCCGCCGAAAACCCCGGAAGGTCGTGAGAAACTGTACAAGACCCGCGAGGCACTGCAGGAATTCCAGCCGGAATTCTTCTCCGTCACCTACGGCGCCGGAGGCACCACCCGCGATACCACGGCAAATATCGTCACCGGCCTGCGCCGCGATGGTATCTCCATAGCACCGCACCTGTCTTTCGGCGGCGACAACGAGGAGATAATCCTCGACCTGCTGAACCAGTACCGGGAGGCCGGTGTCGACCGCATCGTTGCTCTGCGCGGCGATATGCCGTCCGGTATGGGCGCCGTGGCCCAACTTGTCTATGCGAATGAACTGGTCGCATTTATCCGCCGCCATACCGGCGATCACTTCCACCTGGAAGTGGCCGCCTACCCGGAAATCCACCCGGAGGCAGAAAGCTACGACGACGATATCCGCTTCCTGAAGGGCAAGTTCGAGGCCGGCGCCAACAGCGCGCTGACCCAATACTTCTACAACCCGGATGCGTATTTTTATTTCATCGACCAGTGCGAAAAAGCCGGCATAGACGCGCCCATCTATCCAGGCATTATGCCGATCACCAATTTCGCCAACCTGGCGCGCTTCTCGCGTAATTGTGGTGCGGAAATTCCCCGCTGGCTGCGCTACCGCATGGAAAGCTACCGCGACCCGGAGGATATCAAGAAGCTGGGACTGGAAGTGGTGACGGACCTGTGCGAAACATTGCTGGAGGGCGGGGCGCCGGGACTGCATTTCTATACCATGAACCAGGTGGAGCCTTCAGCAGAGGTTCTGTGCAATCTGCAATTCAATCAAACCTGACAAAAAAGCCCGGCAATGCCGGGCTTTTTGTTTCTACACAAAGTGCTTACAAACCTTGGGGACCACAATCTTCATGCAAATAGGAGATCATGGACTCATATAACTGCTTTTGATGATCGAAAAACAGCGTGTTAGAGAAGTGATCGGCACCCTCCAACTCTACATATTTGTATGACTTGCCGTACCTATCCAACTCCTTGCGGTATTTTTCCGCATGTGCCAGCGGCACCCGCTGATCTACACTCCCGTGAATCAGCAGAAGGGGAATATTCACATCCTCTACTCGCTCGACGGGGGAAATACTGTCGTCCCACATAGCAAGCTGCTCTTCTTTTCCAGCGCCCCTCAAGCGTGCGCGATAGTAGTTCACTTGCATTTGATTGTCGGATACTGCTGCGCCCGCAATTGCACACTGATATATCTGCTCCTTGCGGCTAGCAGCAACCAGTGCGGCATAACCACCGTATGACCAACCGAATATTGCCAGACGGTCAGGGTCAGCAAGCCCTTGGTCTACGAGATATAGCATGCCATCATCTTTGTCGTCCTGCATTTTGTAGCCACCCTGGCCACCATCCACAAACGCAGAAGTGTAGTGATCGAGACCAAGACCTCGAGACCCGCGATACTGCGGCTGTAGAACCAGGTAGCCGTTGTTCGCCAGAAACTGTGCCCATTCGTCGTAAAGCACCAGTTCTGACACGAACGGACCACCGTGGGGCAACACTATGGCCGGGAAAGGTGGCTTGCCGGCGGGAATCGTCAGGTATGCCGGTATCATGCGGCCATCGCGAGCCTTGTACTTGATATAGCGGACATCGGCGAGTTTTTCCGCCTCCAGCAGCGGCTGACGACTGCCTACTTTAGTCAGCTTGCCCTTATGAAGCAGGTAGTAACTGCCTGGATCTCGGGGTCCGACATTGTAAATCGTCATGCTGGAGCCATTTCTGGAGCGACTGTTGATGCGCACATAATGGGCATTGGGTATCACCCCCTCCAACTGCCTCTGGGAGGCCATCTCCAGTTCGTCGATATATTCCACCGCCACATTATTCCGCTCGGGATAGATCACACCGGCAATACGGTCAGTTTCCTTCCAGCGGTTGCTGTGTCTGCGTACACCGCTCACATCTACATCACTACGACGGTAAATCAGTTCTCCAAACTTTCCGGACTTGACGTTAAATTCCCAGAGCCCAACCTTGTCATGCCCGTTGTTAGCTGTCACGAACAGAATATGCCGTTTATCGTTATCAAAACCTTCCACGGTAAACTCTTCGAAAGAGTCCTCGCTCTGGCGATAAAACTCGGCCCACTTGTCTCGATCGGTAATGCGCTGGTACCAGACAAAGTCCCCTTTAGCGACATCAAACCCCCTAGCCAACCAAGGGTCCCCTTCTCGGTCAAACTCAACTTGTCCCATATCCAGCTTGCCGCGCAGTAGAAGTGTCTTGGCACCTGTCTTCAGATCGAGCTCATAGTAGGTCCGTGGGCGGAAGGCGTCACTAATTTTGCTGTCATCTCCTCCAGGCAGATAGGAGAAGATAATTCTATTTTTATTGTCGGGTAGAATGTTCTCCATATCGGCACCAAGCTGGTCATACTTCTTCATCTTTTTTCGCTTGATATCGACGGAGGCGAGCAGGTACTCGTATACACCCTGATTAAACCCTTCGATCCGGTCTCGCACTTTCTGTCGCAAGCGCATCCCGATAACGTCATTGCTGAGCCAAAAGAACCGCTGGATTTCCATAGGATTCGAATTGATTCGGTAGGGCTCACCTTCCAAGTCATTAGCAGGGTAGACCTCAATGATTGGGCCTCCATCCTTTGTTGGAATTTTCAACAATGCTACATGTTTTCCATCCGGAGAAATTTCCACGTTGCTAATAACGTCTCTTAGCGCCCAGTAATCTAGTGGATATGGCTCAACGGTTTTGGCTAATGCCTGGGCACCGAAAAGTAGCGCCAGTGCCACTACTGACCTTCTTATTATCTGCATCATCTACCTTCCTGCTAGAGATTCAACTGCACTCTCGCCCAATGTGCGAGAAAAAAAGCCCGCATTAGATGCGGGCTTTTCCCCATCGAGGATCGATCAGAAATTTTTCTGAACGTTCATGAACAGAGTACGCCCCTGCAGATCGTAGCCATAACCGATCGGAGTGTTATTGATGGCTGTAACCTCATCACCATCAACAACCGGCGGCTCCTCATCAAATACATTAGACATGCCCAAACCGGCGGTCCAGGTATCCCCGTAGTAGTACAGAGACGCAGAGTGCACCATATAGTCATCGGCAAAGCCCACATCGCGACAATCGACACCGCCGCTTACTGCGCCGACACAGGCGTCGGAGTAGAAGCCAGTGCCATTGGTGTCATTGATATCGCTGAACTCGTCGACATACTCATCGGCCTGCTCCACAGAACCTATGTAGCGAGAGGTCCAAGTAAAGCGGTAGTCCTCATATTGAACCCGGAATTCTGCGCTCCCTTTCCACTTCGGGTAGCCGAAGGTACCGGTGTAGTACTCGACATCGGGAGTGCCATCGTCTGCCACGTAAGTCAGCTCACGCTGTAGCGTACGGGTGACATTCAGATTGGCAGACAGATCCAGCGCTGCCCCGAACAGGGTTACCGGCTGCTCGTAACGCAGGTTGTAATCGATACCACGCGCAACCTCGTTATCGCGGTTAACAAAGGCGCCATCGATAATATCCAGGAAGCCGTCTTCGTCCCGGCTGAGGAGCGAGCAGAAGGCGCTGGTTCCATTCGGGTTGTTGTAGCAGTCGTTGACCAGGAACTGCGGTGTCGGCTCAATAATTGAGTTCTCGATCTCGATATCCCAGTAGGTCATGCCGAAAGTCAGGTCGAAGTCATCGAAAAACGGCTGTTCGAAGGAGAAGCCGACGGTGAAGGAGTCAGAGGTTTCCTCCTTCAATTCGGTATTACCGCCGCGGGCAACTTCGACACTATAGGTGTTGAAACCGCCATTCTCGAGGGTGGTCGGATCCACACCACTAGCTACGCAGTTGGCCAGGACTTCCGGAGCGCGGGTATCCAATGCTGCATTGTAACCACCACTGATTGGGTCAATAGCCGCTTCCGGGATGAAGCAGGGGTCAGCCACGTTCTGGAAACCAGTCTGATTCTGCAGGAAGTTCTCACGCAGATTGGGTGCACGGTAAGAAGTACCGTAGGTTGAGCGCAGCAACAGGGACTCCACCGGGCGGTAAGCCAGCTTAGCCGAGTTGGTCCAGGCACCGCCGTAGAGCTCATCTTTCGTATAGCGTCCGGACAAGTTGGCGGACAACTCCTCGGCCATGAATTTGCCGGCCAGCAGCGGGACCTCCACCTCGGCAAAGGCCTCGTGAGTATCCTTGCTACCGGTGGCACCGCCATCGGAGAAGTAGCCGAAGAACAGGCCGTCGCGGGCGATATCATCCGGCAGGGACTTGATGCGGTCGTTACGAGTCTCGGCACCAATGCCGACCACCACATCACCGGCGGGCAGGGTCCCGACTGTGCCCGTCGCGTAGGCGGAGAAGATCGTCTGGTAGTAGGCGGTGTCAAAATCGCGGCTGTCAAACAGATAGTCCCGCTCTGCCTGGGTGGCGAAATCACCCACAACGCCCTGGTACAGGGAATCCGCATACATATCCACCGGTACACAGGTGGCTTCACCCGGCAGCGGATCACAGATATAGCTGCCCGGGTTGTTCGGGTCTTCGCGGGTAGTGGCCAGAGACTGGGCCAAGCGGTCGCCGCGCACGCCCATGCGGCTGGACTTGCCATCGGACTTGGTGATGGAGCCGGACAGCTCGAAAGTCCAGTCGGACAGAGTGCCGACATTCAGCATCGGCAAGTCACCGCGCAGGCCGGTCACAAATCGCATCTGGGCCACTTCCACGTTGGCCTGGGTGCGGTCGCCATACACGGAGACAATCGGCAGGCTGCTCGCTGGGCCAATAGCGCCCACCAACAGACCGAAATCCTCGGGAGTGCCACCGTAAAGAGATTGAACTTGGGCAGCAAAGTTCGGGTTGGTCAGCAGGGCATCGTAGGCGAGACCACAGTCGGTGCCGCGAATGCCATCCGGGTTACAGATGTTGAACGGGTTGGTGGCGGGGACATTGGGGAACAGCTGGTAGGCACCGGAATTGATAAAGTTCTCACGCTTGGCATAGCTCGCCTCGAAGAACGGGGTCAGGTTCATATCACCTTCAAAGGTGTATTCGCCGAACGCCATAAAGCTGGTGCGCTCCTGTTCCGGGAACAGGTGGGCAAACAGGTCGCGGCCGTTGATATCGTAATCGCGGAAATTGATATCGGTAATGCCGTCGCCATTGCCGTCAACACCGATGCTACCGAACATACTGGACTCGGAAAAACCGTTCCAACCGCCGTTAGTGACTCCAGGCGTGTAATAAATGCTGCCGGAGAAGGGAACAGATACCCGACCCGCCAGGCTTCCCACAGCACAGCCGTCCGAGGTGTCCATGCCGTAAACAGTATTGTAGAAATTGTCCTGGGAATAGATCTTACCGTCGGTGCCCACTTCGTAGTTTCTGGAGCATCCATTGGTCCAGTCGCGATCCGCGAGGGTTACCGCATTCATCTTGTAATGCTCGACGCCCATACCTACAAAGCCGCGGTCGAAGTTCTGACCCCAACTCAGGCTCAGGGTGGTTTCCTCACCATTTGCCTGTGACGGGCTAGTACCGAACACCTCAAAGTCCACACCGTCGAAATCTTTCTTGAGGATGATGTTGGTCACACCGGCGACCGCATCGGAACCGTAAATGGAAGAGGCACCATCCAGCAGCAGGTCGTACTGCTGCACCAGCGAAGACGGGATCAGGTTCAGGTCGGCCGCGACTGGCGCGCCCTCTACGCCGGCGGGCGCCAGCCGGCGGCCGTTCACCAGCACCAGTGTCCGACCGGCTCCGAGACCTCGCAGATCCACGGTGGATGCACCCGGGCCGTTGTCCAGTACAAAACCTGAGAAGGTCAGGTCGATTTGCTGGCCAGAGGCCGCACCGCTGCTCTGCAGAATAGAGGAGGTATCTATACTTCCCGCTTCCCGAGCACCTTCGGTATCGATAATCTGCAGCGGAGCAATACTTGAGAAAGTATCGCGCTTCAGCCTAGAACCGGTGACAACAACCTCTTCTACGTCGCCGTCCGCGATTCCAGCCGTTTCGCTTTCTGTCATTTTCTCAGCCCGTTCGGCAGCGACAGATTGCGTTTCCACCTCCATTCCTGTGACATCTTCCTGTGCTACCACAAAAGGCGCACCTATGGAAAGTGCGCTCGAAATAGCTAGACTCAGAAAGTTCCTTTTGAACTTCAGCTCCATGTAACCCTCCAAGGATTATTATTTTTACCTTTTTTTGAATTGCTCTGCAGGTTAATTTCCAAATCACGCTTTCCTGCAGCGATTTTTGATAATAACTAGAACTAGGCCTCTGCTCGAGAACTTGCGAAAAAATCTTGAAAAATGAAAGGCTCATCATTTTTTGGATGATTTAAGCGCCACCCCTGTTATAGCCATTACGTAATTTTGAAATAGCTCTCTCGGATTCAACATTATGAGACGATATGGAGAAATTTTGACAGTGGACTAAAAAATATTGGTTTACTCTCAACCTACTAATACATACATCGATCCATAGATAAATATCTGATCGATAGCCAGTGATAAACTCGGTGTATAGCCAGAAGATTATTTAAATTAATTTGAATAAAACTCGCTATATCAAGCTTCGCATGAACCAGAAGGAAACTAGAGTACGGAAATCGATAAAAATACAGCAGATACATGCAATACTGACAATATAGACAGCGATTGCAGGTACTGTAATTTTACCTATAAGCACCATTTTCTAGGTTCTGCTGTATATACCCAGCCAGATAAATAACCGAGACGATTGTCTTTAAATCAAAAATACGACAACAGTTTGAGACAGCGTAAGGCTGATTAACCTCTTGTCCCACCAGCAGGTGATCTTCGTCGGCTAACGCCGGCGACCCTGATTCTGAACAAACTGCTATGCGCTGAGTTCGCCACTGCCAACGCGTTTATTGGCCTGTGGTAGTCCCCGAGGTTTCCGCTTCCATTCCCGCCGCAACCTCCAGGAAAATTCTGCACCTCTTTCGGCGATGGCCGGGCGCGTCTGATCGCTGAGCTCGCTGGCGCGACCGCTGTTGCACGGAGTCAGGGCCTCGTCGCACGCGTACCGTGTATCTAGGACCGTGGGGGGGGCGTGCTCTATGCACCGAGCAAGATATGCTCATCCCCTGTGTAAGCCTTCTGGTACTGCTATTGATCGTGCCGCTGCGGCTGATTTTTCTCTATGTCTTCGACGGCCATCCGGGAAACTCCTCGGTGGCAGTAGTAATGTCAGTGCTGATGATAGGGCAGCTTTATGATTACGTCGGTGGCCGGTTATATGACCGGTCTGGTCGGCTCAAGCAACAACCCTATTAGTGAGCGCCACAGTAATCGCCTCCCCTCCATGTTGATTCTGTTGCAGATGACAGACAATGAGGGCATGGCAGCCAAATTCGACCCATCGCGGTGATATATCTGGCCGGCATGATCTGCTTGGCGGCGGCCATGACCAGCTATTGGCTTCGGCATTGATACCGGCGAGGGGCTGAGCGCCGTGCTTACAGCTAATCTGGCAGTAAAGGCCCCGTATCTGCACACTCGGCTGTTTCGCTCTGACTGGTGGCTGACCAAGAAAAGCTGAAGGGGATTGGCATGACATCTAATTTTGCGCCGCACGCTCAGCCAGCCAATTCCAGCAGTCGACGCTGCAGAAACTGCCGCTCTGTTGTCTGAAGGGCTAGAGATAGGGCCTTTTTGTAGGCCGTGATTGCCTGCCTTGACATACCGAGGCGCCGATACAGGTCCGCGCGCGCGGCGTGGGCCAAGTGATAGTCACTCAGCTCGCCGCGCTCCAGTATCGCCTCTATCAGATTCAGTCCGACATCGGGGCCATCTCGCATGGAGAGAGCCACCGCCCGATTCAGCTCCACCACCGGCGACGGCGCCAGGCGCAGCAGTACATCGTATAGGCCGACAATCTCCCGCCAGTCAGTTTCCTCGGCGCAGGGAGCTTCCGCATGCACCGCGGCGATCGCCGCCTGCAGGCTATAGGGGCCGAAGCCATGGCTACGCAGTGCGCGCCGCACCAGCTCAATACCTTCGACAATCATTTTTCTGTCCCAGAGCTTCCTGTCCTGATCTTCCAACAGCACCAGTTCGCCGGCGTCGTCTATACGCGCCTTGCGCCGGGACTCGGTCAATAGCATCAACGCCAGCAGCCCCTGGACTTCCGCACCCGGCAACAGCCCGTTGAGCTGTCGCCCGAGTCGGATGGCCTCGCCGCTCAGGTCGGTGCGCATCAGATTGTCACCGGTGGAGGCCGAATAACCCTCGTTGAATACCAGGTAGATAACCCGCAGCACCCCGTCGAGTCGTTCGGGGAGATCGCGCCGGACGGGCACGCGGTACGGAATCGCGGCGCTGCGAATCTTGTTCTTGGCGCGCACTATGCGCTGGGCCAGAGTCGCAGGGGCGCTCAGGAATGCACTGGCGATTTCCTCGGTAGTGAGGCCGCAGACTTCCCGCAGTGTCAGTGCCACCCGGGCGTCCATGGACAGTGCCGGGTGGCAGCAGGTGAATATCAGGCGCAGGTGGTCGTCCTCAACGCGGTCCTCGGCCCAGTCGGCGGGATCAGCGGTTTCCGCCTCCAGCTGCTGGGCCATTGCGTCGGTGAGCGGATCCTGCCGCGCCTGGCGGCGCAACCGATCTATCGCCTTGAAGCGGCCGGTGGACACCAGCCAGGCACGCGGATTGTTCGGCAGGCCCTCTGCGGGCCACTGTTTGAGCGCAGCGGCAAAGGCATCGTGCAGGGCCTCTTCGGCCAGCTCAAAATCCCCCAACAGGCGGATCAAAGTCGCCAGCACCCGGCGCGACTCCGCACGATAGATTTCCTCAAGCTCATGCTGCACCTGGCCGCTTGCCGATGCCATCATCCGTTCGCCTTAGACGCAAAAATAACGCTGTTATTCAATCACCAAATGGCGTTGGAAAACAGCGATTGTTCGGCAATCCACGAGCGACCGGGAGGATAGCGCCGCTGAATAAAATCAAAAAATTTTTGTTAATACTTTTTGGCTACGCCTGCGACGGCATTATTGTTCGGGCTTGTCGCAATTAACCATCCAGGGAATACCGAAGCGATCGGTAAACATCGCGAATCGCTGCGCCCAGAAAGTTTCCTCCATCGGCATGGTGACCTCACCGCCCTCGGACAGGGCCTTGTAGATACACTCCGCCTCATCGGGCGTATCCACACCGATGGTGATACGGAAACCCTGCGGTTGTTGATATTGCTGACAGTCATCGGAGGCCATAAAAACCTGTTCGCCAATATTCAGCTGTGCGTGCATCACCTTCTCGAGCTGTTCGGGCGGCATGTCACTGGCCATCGGTCCATCGTCGTAAGTCATCATCGCGATGATCTCACCATCGAAAATCTTCGCATAGAATTCCAATGCCTCTTTACACTGGCCACGAAAAAACAAATATGGAGAGAAGTTCATCCTAGTCCTCACGGTTCTTAATAAGCGTTTTCATCACAGCGCTTTGACACGCGGCTCAAACCCGCAATTGGCGTATTGGGCGCACTTCCACACTGCCGACGCGAGCAGCGGGGATGCCGGCGGCGACCTCCAGGGCTTCATCCAGATTCTGCGCATCCAGCAGATAGAAACCGGCCAGCTGCTCCTTGGTCTCGGCAAAGGGACCGTCGGTGATGGTCACCTTGCCACCGCGCATCCGTACCGTGGTGGCGCTGCTCACCGGTTCCAGCGCTTCTGCAGCCAGCATGCGGCCACTGCCGGCCACTGACTCGGCATAGGCCTGGCATTCGGCATCGGCCGGGCTGTCAGGCAGCGAATGCAGTCTCTCCTCTTCGCTGTACACGAGGCACAAATATTTCATCGTCGTCTCCCTGTTTTGGTAATTGGCAGTGTCGGCTTCCGTAGAAAGCGGCTCGAGGCGCCGCAAAATTGCTATCGCGCCCCTTTGCAGCAACATTGCAGAGCGCTGAATAGCCTGATTCAGGTCACGCGCGTCAATTAACGCCGCGGCAACCAGTGGCGGGCCCGGCGTGAACTGGCGCCAGGCGACTGACGATCGCGGATAGATCAGGCACAGGTATTTCACCACACCCTCATTGCAACGCACTATTCACTGGATAGTCGCAACGGACGAGTGGATTTCGACAGGACTCTGCGAAATTTTTTATGAAGGGTTCGTCGGTCAGGGCGACGGCGGGGGAATCGGGCTGGATAGCGACGCGGACTGGTGATCGAAGTTCAATACGCGGATCACCAGGCGGCGATTCTTTTGCTGTCCTGCGGGCGTGCTGTTGTCGGCAATGGGGTCGGTATCGCCATAGCCCTGGGCCTGCACCCGGTCAGCCGCGATACCGCGCTCGAGCAGGAAGCGGCGCACCCATTCGGCGCGCCACTGGGATAGTTTCAGGTTTTTTTCCGCCTCACCTTCGTTATCGGTGTGGCCTTCGACCGCGATGCGCAGGCTCGGAAAGTCACGCATGATCACCAGCAGGGTCTCCAGATCGCCGATGCTATCCATCAGCGGTGCAAATCCGCCCGGTTCGAACTCCAGCTGCAGCACGAATGTATCACCGCCATCGCGGGGGGCGCCGCGCAGATAGCGCACCAGGTCGTCGCCGAAGGGCGCCGCCTCGCGAGCGACCTGCTCACTCAGACCGGCCTGCACTTCGGTGAGGGGATCGAGCGTGTACTTCTTGTGCGGGTCGTAGCAGCCACTGGCCGCCAGCGCGGCCAGAAGCGGAATACAGTATACGGGCGGGCGAAGACTCGCCATGTACAAGACTCCCGATTTTTGCCGGCGTCCAGTTCATTGTAGTGCAGTTGCCACTGTTGCCACTGTTGCCACGCGGACTACCGGACCATACTGCCGCACACTAGCATTTACTTCCTGTGGCCAGCTGCTAACGGGAGTTTGTTGCACTTGCGTTTAATGTTGCGAACCATCAACGGCCTGCTACTCGTGCTTCTGTGCGGCCTGCAGGCGGCTATCGCCCAGCAGCTGGTGACAGTAAACCCCGGCGAAATCCGCGTGGACGGCGACAAGGGCGTGCGCCAGACCGTGACCTGGCGTATCGCCAGCCGCGGCGGTGCCAGCTCCGCGCAAGCAGAGTTCGTCAACCTGGACAACAACCGGGTACTGGAAGCCATGGCGGCGCCGCTGGGTACCAGCGACAGTGTCGGCACAGTCAGCGAACAATTGAGGATTTCCCCGGCACAGGCACGGCGCTGGTACAGCGCGGGCGTGCGCCGGCTCGGCTACCGGCGCACTTTCAGCGGCGCGGGCGGCAGCATCTCCAATCGCGTCGTGATCCAACTGCAGTTCAGCGGGCGCCTGGCCGGTCTCTCGGCGTCACCGGCCCAGCAGACACTGACCGAGAACTCCGGCCAGATGATGCTGAAATGGGATTTTCGCGGTGCCGGGCTCGGCGAGCTGAATGCCGTATCCACCAACGGCTACTTCCTGGACGGAGACCGCGTCGTTTACACCGTCGAGCAACGCCTGGTCACCGACGGCCAGCGCCGCATTACGGAAGTGGTACAACTGCCACCGGGACTAGTGAAGGGACTGCTCGCAGAAGGCGTCGAGCAGTTGCGCTACAGCCGCACCTTTATCGATAGCAAAGACCGACAGCGCAGTGCGTCGGTAATCGTGAACCTACGGCGTTAGCAAACTACTGTAGAAAGTTACGCCATAAAGCCGCTAGAGAAAATCCAGCACCGCCATCATGTCGCCAACGACCCGCGCCCCGGCCTCCTGCAGCTGCGGCCTGCGTCGCGGATGGTTGCTGTAACCGACGACGGGCATGCCGGCGGCGACCGCCGCCTTGACGCCGGCGATGGAGTCCTCCACCACCAGGCAATGTTGCGGTTCCACCCCCATGGCCTGCGCCGCATGTAGAAACAGGTCGGGCCAGGGCTTGCCTCGGGACACGTCGTCGACGCTGAAAATTCGGCCATCGAAATAGTCGTACAGCCCGGTCTTGTTCAGGGTCAGGCGCATTTTTTCGTGGGAACCGGAAGAGGCCACACAGCTGCGCAGATTGATCTGCAGCAGATGGTCGAGCAGGTCCTCGATGCCGGCTATCGGCTCCAGCTCGGCGTGAAACGCCTCGCGAATGCGCCGCTCGGTATTGCCGAAATAATGATCCGGCAGCGGACCGCCAAAGCGCGTTTCGATTTCCAGCAGGCAGTCACGGGCCGGACGGCCGCTGAACTGTTCGTCCAGCTCCTCGGCCGTGGTCTCCATGCCGAGCTTGTTCATCTCTTCGGCAAGGATGCGACAGACGATACTCTCGCTGTCCACCAGCACACCGTCGCAGTCGAAAATTACCAGTTCAGTGGAAAACATCGGTGCAGCGCGCTCCTCAACTCGCGGACAGCAGCATCAGGCCCAGCAGCACGCCGATGGCACCCAGGATCCGCAGGAAAGTCTCATTGCCCCCGGAGATCTTTATCGCCAGCGCCTTACTGCGCTCGAAGCCGATATGCAGCATATAGGCACCGGCCAGCACCACCAGCACGCCGAGCGCATTGAACAGCACGTTCCAGGCCCGCGTGTCGGCGATCAGCAACAGTATCAGCCCGATGGCAATGCGCGCCCAGGCGGAAATCGTATAGCCGGTTTCATTCAGGCGCTCGCTGATCGTACGCGCCAGCTGCGGCTGCACGATGATGGCGATGGACAGAACCACCAGCGTAAGGCCCAGCACCCACAGAATCAGTTTTACCATCGTTCTCTCCCTGAGCAGATTGGTTATATAGAGCGAAGAATAACGTGATCCGTTACAGATCGCCCCACTGGAACTGCAATACCGATAGCGCTGCCACCGGTGCCGTCTCGGTGCGCAGCACGCGCGGGCCGAGACGCAGCGGCAGAAATCCCCGGGCCAGGGCCGCGTCGATTTCCGCCTGCGACAGGCCGCCCTCCGGCCCCACTAATAGCAGCGCGGAATCCGGCTTACCCTGTTCCGCTTCCAGCTGGCGGAGATCCAGTTCGGTGCGGTGGTGCAACACCAGCTCTACGCCGAAATCGCTGTCCGCTTTCCTGTTCTGCAGATACTGCGCCAGCTTCTGCGGTTCGGCAATGGCCGGCAGGATATTGCGCTGGCACTGCTCACAGGCACTGGCGGCAATCTGGCGCCAGTGGCCGAGCTTTTTCTGCAGGCGCTCGCCACTCAGCTTGACCTCACAGCGCTCGGTAAACAGCGGCTGAATAGCCGCCACCCCCAGCTCGGTGGCTTTCTGCACCACCCAGTCGAAGCGCTCACCGCGGGAAATGCCGATCGCCAGCGTCAGTGCCAGCGGCGACTGGCGATTGTCCGGGGAAAACTCGCCCAGGCGCACCCGCGCCCTCTTGCCGGTTTCGATCAGCTCTGCACGGTATTCACCGCCGCTGCCATCGAACAGCACCAGCGGACGGCCGGCACCGAGGCGCAGAACCTTGACCAGGTGGCGCGAGGCCGCCTCGTCCAGTGCCAGTTCGCTCTGGCCGGCCAGGGGTTCGGTGGAATAGATACGCGGGATGCGCATGTACAGACTCTTCCTGTGAGGCAGATCGTCAAAAGTGCCCGGAGCGCCCCGGTCAGTTTTGGCTGAGCCAAAGGGGGAAATGCACGGGCGTGCTACACAAAAAAGCCGACACTGAGTCGGCTTTTCATCGGCAATTAGTTTAGGCGCTGAACGCGGCCCTTCGCAATGCTCCCCTTCCCATCAACGGGAAAGGGGAGTGGCGGGGATCAGGCGTTCTCGGCCGAAGCCGGCAGCTCCTCGCCGCGGCCGCGCTTGCGTTGCACCTTCAGGCGCAGCACCTCGATCACCTTGTACAGGTTCGGCACCAGAATCAGGGTCACCGCGGTAGCGCAGAGAACGCCGAAGGCGAGACTGACCACCATCGGGATCAGGAACTGCGCCTGAATCGAACGCTCGAACATGATCGGCACCAGGCCGATAAAGGTCGTTAGCGAGGTCAGGATAATCGGGCGGAAGCGATCACGACCGGCCTGAATAACCGCATCCATGATCGCCATACCCCCGGCGCGCAGCTGGTTGATGCGATCCATCAGTACCAGGTTATCGTTCACCACCACGCCGGCTGCGGCGAGGAAGCCGAGCATGGACATGATGCTGATGTCGTAACCCAACAGCAGGTGGCCCAGAATCGCACCGAAGAAACCGAACGGCACCGCAGTCAGGATCAGCAGCGGCTGCGAGTAGGAGCGGAAAGCAATCGCCAGCAGTGCGTAGATCGTAAACAGCGACAATACGAAGAAGGCCAGGATCGCGGAACCGAACTCTTCCTCTTCCTGCATCTCACCGGCGGTCTTCAGACTGAAGCCGGCAAACTGCTTCTCCCACTGGGGCACCTTCTTCTCGCGCAGCTGTTGCAGTATCTCGTGGGCCGAGGCCGCACCCGGGGTCAGCTCCGCGGAGATCCGCACAGTGCGCTCGCGGTCGTTGCGGCGAATGGTGGTGTAACCGGGCACATAAACCGCATCGGCCACCGCACTGAACGGGATCTCGCCGTTGCTGGTGCGAATGCGAATGCGGTCGATCTGTTCCTCGCTTGCGCGCTCCTCTTCCGGATAGCGCACCATGACACGCACGTCCTCGCGGCCGCGGGGAATACGCTGCACTTCCTCACCGTAGAAACCCTGGCGCACCTGCTTGGCGACATCGGCGAGGCCGATACCCATATTGGTGGCGTGGGGCTTCAGCTGGATCTCGATATCCCGGCGCGCGCTGATCAGGTTGTCGCGCACGTCGTAGACACCGGCGTAACTGTTCAGCGCCTCCTTGACCGCGTCGGCAGCCGCGCGCAGCTCGGCCATGTTGCCCGAGGAGGTGCTCAGGTTCAGGGACATGCCCGAGCCACCATCGTTGATGGTGTGGTGAATGCGCATCTCCTCGACGCTGGCCGGCAGCTCACCCACATACTCGCGCCAGCGCAGTGCCAGGGTTTCCGAGGTCACATCGCGCTGTTCACCGTCTGTCAGCTGCAGCAGCACGGTGACATTACCGCGCCACAGGAACGCCATGGTGTTTTCGACGAATGGCTGGCCGCCATTCATCTCCAGCATTTCCGGGTCTTCGGCCAGTTTGTCGCCGGCACGCTCGAACTGCTCCATGACCCGCTTTGTTTCCTCGAAGGATTCGCCGGGCGCCATGGTGGTGCGCAGCTGCAGCAGGTCGGAGGGCACCTGCGGCGAGAAGGCCGAGCCGATATAACCACCGGCAAATACCGCGAAGGACAGGAACAGCGCCATCACGAAGATCATCACCGTCGCGCGGCTATTGCTGAGGGATTTTTCCAGCAGCGGCATGTAGTACTTTTCACCGGCCGCCTTCATACCGCCGGCAAACTTCGCGCGCAGCGCCTGCAGCTTGAGTCCCAGGCCGGAGGTGGCCGGCTTCTCAGGCTTCAGGTTGACCAGGTGCGCCGGCAGAATCAGCAGTGACTCGATCAGCGAGAAAGACAGCGCCAGCAGCACCACCACCGGCAGTGACAGCATCATCTGCGACGTGTAACCGGGCAGGAACAGCATCGGCACGAAGAACACCATGGTGGAAACCACGGCGAAGATCACCGGTGCGGAAACCTGTTTCACGCCCTCTTCCGCCGCTGCCAGCCCGGTAACGCCGCGGTCGTGGGCGGCGTGCACCGCCTCGCCGACGATAATCGCATCGTCGACGACGATCCCGAGAATCAACAGGAAGGCGAACAGCGACAGCATGTTCAGCGTCACGCCGGTGGTCGGCAGCAGCCAGAAGGCCCCCATAAAGGCGGTGGCAATACCAATGGTTACCCAGATTGCCAGCGCCGGGCGCAGGAACAGCATCAGCAGTATGAATACCAGAACCAGGCCACCGAGGGCGTTGCCGGCCAGCAGCTCCATACGCCCCTCATAGGCTTTGGAGAAGTCGAACCAGATCTCGAACTCCATACCCTGAGGCAGCTGCTCGCGGGCCTCCGCCATAAACTCCTGGATCGCATCGGCGGTGGCCACCACGTCCAGCGGCTCGCCCTGCATCACGCGCAGGTTCATCGCCGGCTTGCCGTTGAAGCGGATCACCGAGCCCTCTTCCTCGAAGCCGTCCTCTATATCGGCCACATCGCCAAGCAGCAGCTGGGTGCCATCGGCGCGGCTGATCAGCGGAATACGGGCGAAATCGCTGGCGGTATAGGCCTGGCCGCGGGTCTGTACCTGGATATCGCCGCGATCCGAGCGCACCATGCCCGCGGGCAGGTCGAGGGACGAGCGGCGCACGGCATTGGCGACGTCGTCGAAGCTCAGGTTGTAGCGGCGCAGATCCAGCTCGGACACCTCGATGGAGACCTCGTCGGCGCGATCACCCCAGACGTCGACCCGGCGCACACCGGGCAGCAGCGTCAGCTTGTCGCGCAGATCCAGCGCCGTGTCCTTCAGCACGTGTGGGGAGACGGGACCGCCAATGGCGATCATCATCATCTGCTGCTCCCACTCCTGCAGCGCGATGACCGGCCGCTCGATGTCGGACGGGAAGGTGTTGATGCTGTCCACCTGCACCTTGATGTCGTTCAGCAGGCGCAGCTGGTCGTAGCCGTCCACCGCCTTGATTTCCACGGTGCTGTGGCTGCGGCGGGACCAGGAGTTCACCTCCTTGATACCCTTCACTTCGGAAATGGCCTGCTCCACCCGCTGGGTGACCTGCTGCTCCACTTCCGCCGGGCCGGCGCCCGGGTAGCTGATATCGACGCGCACGATGCCCGGGTTGATCGCCGGGAATACCTCGCGCCCGATATGGCTGATACCGAACAGGCCGCCGATGATGATCATGATCATCAGCAGGTTGGCGGCCTTACTGTTGCGTACGAACCATCCGATGATGCCCTGCATGATCAGCGCGCTCCCTGTATCGCGGCGCCATTACCGGTCGCATCGGCGACCTTATCGGCAGCGACGGCTTCACTCTCATCCCCGAGCAGCATGCCGGTGGGCTTTTCGTTCAGTGGGTTGGCAGTGATTACCATGCCCTCCCGGGAATAGCCGAGGCTCGACACGATCACGCGCTCGCCCGGAGCGATATCACCGCGCACCCAGACGTCCTCTTCCACCGCCTGCAGCAGCTGCACATCCTTGAATACCAGCTTGTTTTCCGCGTCCAGCACCAGCAGGTGGTCGCCCTCGTGCAGGGCCTGGCGCGGCAGGCGGGTGATGTTGTCGAAAGTCTTACCGGCGATATCCGCCTCGACGAACAGGCCGTTCACCAGCGGCGCCGCACCCTGATAGGGGTTCTGTACCTGAGCCACCGCGTAGACGAAGCGACTGTTGGGATCGATACTGGCCTCGGTGCGCACGATGGTGCCGCGCCACTCGCGCTGCTGGCCGGCAATACGCGCGGAGAGGCGCACGGCGGGGCCATTCTCGATCGACTGCCCCAGCGGCAGGTCCACCAGTGCCAGCTGGCGGTCGGTCAGCGGCAGGCGCACTTCGGCAACGCCGGTGCTGTGAATTTTTGCCAGGCGCGTGCCGGGGGTGACGTACTGCCCCAGGTCGACGAAGGTCTCCACGACCCGGCCGGCGAAGGGTGCCTTGACCCGGGTGCGCTCCAGGTCCAGCTTGGCCTGGTCGCGATCGGCGCGCGCCGCGGCCACGGCAGCCTCGGCAGCGGAGAGTTGCGGCTTGCGCAGGAACAGGGCGTTGGCGGTGGAGGAACCCAGGTCGCGCCACTCGCGCTTGGCCTGCTTGGCGCGGCCCTGTTCCTGGGCCAGCGTGGATTCTGCATTGGCCAGCTGCGCTTCCGCACGGGTCAGCTGGTGGGCGTAGTCGGCGGACTCAATCTGCACCAGTGACTCGCCGGAGCCGAAGAAGCCGCCGGGCACGAAGGCGTCGTTGACCTGTTCGATCACGCCGCCGACACGGGCTACCACTTCGATCTCATGGCGCGCGTGTACGGTGCCCTGGCTCGGCACCAGCAGCGTCTGGCGACCGGGTTCGGCGTAGAGCACATCGGCCACCGGCGGCACCGCCGCCTCAGTGACTTTTTCCTCAGGTTTCGGCGCCAGGCCCAACGTCAACCCAATGGCAGCGACACCTGCCAGAACAACAATGCCCAGCAGCTTGTTTTTCTTGGAAATTTTCACAGACACCCTCTACCGGTAAACGACCTGATTTGATCAAAATTTGACTAGTTGCGCATTCTACTGGAGTTCGACGACGAAAGGTGCCGTTTTGGATGCAAACCACCGCACAGGCTTGCGCTTCATCGCAAACCTTTCTCGTCGCGCCCGGCTGACGCATAATGCCCGGCCGAATTTGCCGACTCGGGAACAGCCGCCGGCCGACCGAAGCCGCGGAAACCGGCCGGTCAGTTTGCCGCTGACGGCCGCCCCCGAGACGTATGAAGCCCCCGCAGAACGGATGTAAAAAATAAGATGTTGGATATCAACGTTCGAATCGCCGAAGAACTCAATGTACGCCCGCAACAGGTAGCCGCCGCCGTGGCGCTGCTGGACGAGGGCGCGACCGTGCCGTTCATCTCCCGCTACCGCAAGGAGGTCACCGGCGCCCTGGATGACACCCAGCTGCGCAACCTGGAGGAGCGCCTGCGCTACCTGCGCGAACTGGAAGACCGCCGCGCGACCATCCTCAAGAGCATCGACGAACAGGGCAAACTTACGCCGGAACTGGCGCAGCAGATCAATGCCGCCGATACCAAGAACCGCCTCGAAGACCTCTACCTGCCATACAAGCCCAAGCGCCGCACCAAGGGCCAGATCGCCATCGAGGCGGGGCTCGAACCGCTGGCCGATGCGCTGTTCAACGATCCGTCGCTGAATCCGGAGGAAGAGGCGCAGAAGTACCTGAACACCGACAACGAAGACGCCTCCCTGCACGTGAAGGACATCAAGGCCGCCCTCGATGGCGCTAAGTTCATCCTGATGGAGCGCTTCGCCGAAGACGCAGAACTGCTGGGCAAACTGCGCGATTTCCTCAAGCGTGACGGCCAGGTCAAGTCCAAGCTGCTGGACGGCAAGGAAGAGGAAGGCGCCAAGTTCCGCGACTACTTCGAGTACGCAGAGGACTGGTCCAAGGTGCCATCCCACCGCGCGCTGGCCATCTTCCGCGGTCGCAACGAGGGTATCCTCGGTATCAATATCGGCCTGGAAGGTGACGAGGAGAGGGCTGCCACCGCCAGCCACCCGTGCGAGACGATGATCGCCAAGCATGTCGGCGTCGAAGACCAGGGCCGACCGGCGGACAAATGGCTGGGAGAAGTGGTGCGCTGGACCTGGCGTATCAAGCTGCTCACCGCGCTGGAAACCGATCTGATGGGCGAGCTGCGAGAGAAAGCGGAAGAAGAGGCCATCAAGGTCTTCTCCCGCAACCTGAAGGACCTGCTGCTGGCAGCGCCGGCGGGCCAGAAAGCCACCATCGGCCTGGACCCGGGCCTGCGCACCGGCGTCAAAGTGGCGGTGGTGGATGCCACCGGCAAAATCCTCGACCACGCCACCATTTACCCAACGCCACCACAGAACCGCGCGCAGGAAGCCGCGGCCGTGATCGCCGCCCTGTGCAGCAAGCACAATGTCGGCCTGATCGCGATCGGTAACGGCACCGGCAGCCGCGAGACCGACAAGTTCGTCGGCGAGACCATCAAGCAATACAAACTGGGCGCACAGAAGGTGATGGTCAACGAGGCCGGTGCCTCGGTGTACTCCGCCTCCGAATTTGCCGCGCGGGAATTCCCGGATCTGGACGTGACCATCCGCGGCGCTATTTCCATCGCACGCCGCCTGCAGGATCCGCTGGCCGAACTGGTGAAGATCGACCCCAAATCCATCGGTGTCGGCCAGTATCAGCACGATGTGTCCCAGACCCAGCTGGCGCGCTCACTAGATGCCGTGGTCGAAGACTGTGTGAACGGTGTTGGTGCCGAGCTGAACTCCGCCTCCGCGCCGCTGCTGTCCCGCGTGTCCGGCCTCAGCGCGTCCATCGCCAACAACATTGTCAGCTATCGCGACGAGCACGGCGCCTTCAAAAGTCGCGCACAGCTTAAGGAAGTACCGCGCCTCGGGCCCAAGGCCTTCGAACAGGCCGCCGGCTTCCTGCGTATCAACAACGGTGAGAACCCGCTGGACAAGTCCGGTGTGCACCCGGAAGCCTACGTGGTGGTGAAGCGCATTGCCGAGAAGAACGGCCGCGAGATCAACAGCCTGATCGGCGATTCCGCCTTCCTGCGCAAGCTGAATCCGGCCGACTACACCGACGAGAAATTCGGTGTGCCGACAGTGACCGACATCATCGCCGAGCTGGAAAAGCCCGGCCGCGACCCGCGCCCGGAATTCCGCACTGCGAAATTCGAGGAGGGCGTGGAAGAGATCAAGGACCTGCGCCCGGCCATGGTGCTGGAAGGTACCGTCACCAACGTCACCAACTTCGGTGCCTTCGTCGATATCGGCGTACATCAGGACGGCCTGGTGCACATCTCCGCGCTGTCGGAGAAATTCGTCAAAGACCCGCACGAGGTGGTCAAAGCCGGCGATATCGTCAAGGTGAAGGTCATGGAAGTGGACGTGGCGCGCAAGCGTATCGGCCTGTCCATGCGCCTGTCCGATGAACCCGGCGAACAGGGCAGCGGCGGCGTCAAGAAGGGCGACCACCGCGAGAGCCGCCAGGCGCAGAAACACAACAACCGCAACCGCCAGCAACAGGGCGGCCAGGGCAATGGTCGCGGCAGCATGGGTGACCTGCTTGCAGCGGCAATGAACAAAGACAAGAAGTAACAGTAAAAAGGGCGATCAACAGATCGCCCTTTTTATTGAAACCATTCCGGATCCGGCGTACTCGTGAAACGCAGCCGTTCGCCGGTCTCCGGGTGGGTAAACGCCAACTCGGTCGCGTGCAGTAACAGCCGCGGTGCCGCCACCAGCGCCCGCCGGTGCGCATAAAAAGGGTCGCCCAGGATCGGGTGGCCGATAGCCTCCATATGTACGCGCAGCTGGTGCGAGCGGCCGGTCACCGGCTTCAGCCTGACCAGGCTGCAGCCTGCCGCGGTGGAAATCTTCTGCCAGCGTGTCAGCGACGGCTTGCCCACCTCGAAGTCCACTTTCTGGCGCGGCCGGTTCGGCCAGTCGCAGATCAGCGGCAGATCAATCTCGCCGCAATCCTCAGTCAGCTCACCCCACACCTTCGCCACATAGGCTTTCTCTACCTGCCGGCTCTGGAACTGCGCACTGAGCTTGCGGTGCACCTCAGGGCTGCGCGCCATGACCAGCAGGCCGGACGTGTCCATATCCAGCCGGTGTACGATCAGGGCCTCGGAGAAGCGCTCTTGTGCGCGGGTTGCGAGGCTGTCGCGATGGGCCGGGTCGCGCCCCGGCACGCTGAGCAGGCCGCAGGGCTTGTCCAACACCAGCAGCGCTTCATCGCTGTATATGACCGAAAGAAACGGCTCCGTTGGCGGACAGTACCTGCGCACCTCAACTCTCCAATGCCAAAGACCTTTACCGCTGGCCGTTCGCGCCCGTGACGGGTAACCGGTTCGGTTAGCAGTTCACATCCGGTAGACGGCAGCAAAGAATCGCGCATTTGACCGTAAGCGCTAGGCGGGCGCAAGCCGGTGCGTCCTGAGCGCTCTCAACCTGCCGCTATTCAGCCCCGACCAGTATCGCGTTCAGCGCGCGGCGTATTGACGGCGGAATCGGCACCGACCGGTTGGTCGCCCGCTCGACGAATACATGGGTGAAGCGGCCAAATGCGCAGGCTGATTCCTCGCAGCGCCGGAAAATCCCCACGCCGTAAGTGACGGAGCTGTTACCCATTTTCTCGACCCTGAGCCCCGCCTCTATCTCTTGTGGATAGGCGATTGGCGCGCGGTAGTCACAACTGGAGTTCACGACAAAACCGACTACCGGCGCATCGTGAATATCCAGGCCCCCATCTTCGATCAGGTAGCGATTTACTGCGCTGTCGAAATAGGAGTAATAGGTCACATTGTTTACATGGCCGTAGATATCGTTGTCCATCCAGCGAGTGGTGATCGGGTAAAAAACCCGGTAATTGTCCCGGGCTTGGCCGCTTATGTCTGCCATAGTGGTGTCACCCTGTCGTCATTGGCCGTGCGATAGCGGGCCACAATACGTCTGATTCGTTTGCGCAAGCGATGGTAATCGGTCGCCTAACTGGTGGTATTGGCCACCGGCTAGGCGATTTCATCTTGCAGTTAACGCCGCGTCAGGGACTACTGAAGCGCCGCACCGTTTTGTGTAAAACGTGAGCGCAGCGAGCTACACAAAAAAAGGTGCATAGCTTTGGGAGTCGCCTGCAACGCTTTGTTAGCTGTTTATCAGTGAGAGTCGTTTTCTGGTTCACATGAATCTTGTTAGATAAAAGCTGGCAGGATCCTCTCTGCGGTTATTTGGAGGGTACTGTTATCTCTATCATGCGCAGTAACCATTACCATCAGATCAAGCTCCTCGATCAGAATGATATACTGGCCACCACCACCCTGAGCAGATGCGCTGAAGTAGCTTTTGTTGCCATATTTCAAATCTGCAGTCCACCAGAAATAACCGTACCCCTGATTAGAGACATCTTTGCCGCCGCCGAAGACGTCATCATCACCGGTATAGATGATCCTGTTGGTTGCTTTGTCGACAAAGGCTTCTGGAATGAGCTGTTCGCCATTCCATTTTCCTTTGTTCATAGCCAGGATTCCCCACTTGACCATAGCGCGTGATGTCATACTCACGCGCCAGCCAGCTTCTGGCAGGCCACTATCGGCAGTTCGCCAGTGATAATTCGTGATGCCCATTTTTTCGAGAAGTTCATTTTTGATGAATTCCTGGGCCGTCCCCGGCACAACGGCGTCAATGACTTGCATCACCAAAGGTGGATTAAAGTTTCCATATGAAAAGCTCTGAGACTCTAAGGTAATAGGCGCGCTATGCTCTAGAAGGGCCTGAACTTGGCGCTGTCCTTTCAATTTGTTTGGATTTTTCTCAAATTCTTCTCTCTGTTCTTTACTGATGCGGAGCCCTCCCCGCATAGTCAATGCCTTGTGGAGCGTGACTTGTTCTGCTCCCTCAACAAATTTTTTTGGGTCCAGGTCTTTGAGAAAGCTAACCAACGGCTTGTCTAAATCGGCCATGGTCAGATAACCCAACTGGATTGCGCGGCCAAGCGCCAAGCCGGTGTAGGCTTTAGTCGCTGACGCTTGCGGATGGGGCAGGTTGATGCGACCGCGTAAATAATAGGATTCAAATAAGAGCTTGCCTTTATGGGCGATCAGCAGGCTGTCGAAGTTACCGTGCTTACCGTCAGCGATCTCCTGAGCCAGCTTGATAAGCATGTTTTTATTGCCGCCATCAATGCCTAATTCGCCCACGACAATCCCGTCTTTCCTGTCCGCCGGCGCTGTATCGATAAAGGCTTTGTCGAGATAGGGAACATCTCTGAATGAGAGTACGGCCTCAGCGGCATTAGCCTCCGGTGAGGGGCCATTATTTTCTTCGGCGCTTGCCGCGGTAAAGCTACCGAAACTGCTTAATAGTGCGACAGTGAGTAAGCTCTTAACTTTTAATTTGATGGTCATATTAACACTCCTGTTATTAACAAGCCTCATGCAAGGTAAGATCAGCGCTTACAGTGGGCCGCTCTTTATCTTTATTTTGAAATCAACGGATCATTTAACTTCTCTTAAATTTGATTGAACAATCTGTCAATTTAACTAGACTAGTTTCAAACTACGTGACGTCATTATGACTTTTAGCTGATCTTGTTCTGATGGCAAAAAATAACTTGTTAAGTACAGCTAATGCCCACAACAGGGGCGGCCGAAGGCCGCAGCTTCACTGCCTGTGATTGTTATGTATTGATGCGGCACTTACTTGGAATTCCGTGATGAGGCCAGGGCCACCACTATTTGCATTGCCTGCTCTTCAGTGAATCCCTGTTTTTTTAGGGATAAATACAACTCTCTGAAATATTTTGCTTGCGCCTCCAAGAGCTCAGGATTACCGAGCGCTTCTAGCTGTGCCTTGAGCATAGGAACAAGCATGTTCATGTTAGGACCAGCGCTAGTTGGCGCCGGCATCTGAGATTGGGCATACGCATTGCCTACGAAGAGACACAGCACAATTGAAACAATGGTAGCTAGATTATTCATAATTCTTCCTTGATGTAGCTCGGATACATAACGTCGCCAACACGCGCCGAGTATTACGAGGTCCCGCTACAGCTCTACTGGGCGAAGTGCTTGGCATTGTTAGTGACGCGGTTCAAAATTGGCTCGGCGGTGACTGCTTATCATGTGTCCGCCAACGACGAATGTAGCGACGCTACACGCAATTACTAAGATCCAGAATAAGGTGCCCCCGCCTATCACTATACCCACAGCTGGAACCCGTACGGCGATTTCCGAGAACATTGCTGCGATTAGTCCAACATAGGACCATAGCATGAGATCGTAGTGTATTCTTAACCAGTTCCGGCTCTTTCGAAAAAGCACTGGTGCCGACACACCACCCGTAGCGAATGCAAGTGACCCGATTGCCATCAAGTGATAAGGTCCGAAAGAATATATTGACTTAGTGAAAAGCGCTGTTAAATTCATTATTACCATGGCGCTAAAAAATATGTAGCCTAGGACTTTATGCTGTTTCGTACCTTTTCTCAAAAGAACTACTAGCCCACCGATTACTATCGCAATAACCGCGCATAAAGTATGTATAAGTCCGAAATTCGAACTGAACATTCTTTCCTCCATGAATCGCTAAAATGTGTATCGTAGTCGTCAGGTAACATATTCCAGCGACTCATATTCCTGAATCTAAATCCCGTAAGAATTATTCCAAACTCACGGCCGGTCAAGGTTTTCTGAAGTTAACCCTTTTAGTACCAACTAGCGAAAGCAGCCTCACGGCTCATATCCCGTTTTTTAGTCCCCTCGTAATTCATTGATTTATTTCTTTTTTCCTGGTTTTTACCAAGCGGCCAAAATATTAGTCGCGGGGGCCGAAATCTCGGCCAGGGTTTGGTCACTTGCCAGCTATGGAGGTCAGATAGACAGGGGGTTGGGATGTGTCACCTCCACCAAGCGGCGCTGGAAACCTTTTTTGGCGTGGCAGTCTGTAGAGTACAAGTTGGTTGTTGGCCGGCGATTCTTGGCGTGACAGAACCGCCATGCACCCACACGATAATGCGTCGATGCATTGGCGAGAAAAAGTGGGTTACTAGATAGATCCCTGCACTTGCCCAGAGCGGTTCGCAGCTTTACTCGAGCCTTTGGAGGCAGCAAATATTTTGCGCAGCAGTGGTAGCCCTTTTTGCAGACCGAGGATACTCTGCGCAGTAACCAGACCGGCAAACATGGCACCGGCGACGCCGCAGCTCATGACATCCTGGCCGGTCAGGTACAGGCCGCCGATGCGGGTCTGCGGTCGCAGCCAGCGCTGTTCGAAACGGTTCGGGTCGTGGTCCAGTCCGTAGATTTCACCACGGGGATAGAAGCAGAAATAGTCGGTCGACAGCGGTGTGGACAATTCACAGTAATCGATCTGGCCGCGCAGCTGCGGGAAGTGCTTGTACAGGTGTTCGAGCAGGCGCTGGCTGTACTTTTCCTTGAGCAGCTCGTAGTCCTCGCCGCGCTTGCCCCAGGGCTTGTCGTGCCACTCGGCAAACCATTCGTATTTGGCCGGTGCGACGATTTCGATGGTCGCGCGGCCGGGATAGCGCTGGCTGAAACTCGGGTCCTTGGCGGACGGGAAGGAAATATAGACGAGGGGGATTTCCGCTTCGCTGTCGGCGAGGAATTTCTGCACCTCGCTCTCGTAGTCCGCACTCGGGTACAGCCAGTAGTTGGTCTTCGGTAGCCCCAGCTCTTCCGCCGTTTTCTGCAGTCCGATATACAGGCAGATGTGGGCCATCGACGGCCGCACCGTTTGCAGGTCATGGCTGTAACCGGCGCGCTCGCTGGCGCTCTGCGGCAGCAGTCGCTCAAAGGTATTGAACACGCCCGCGCCAGAAATCACCAACGGCGCTTCGATTTCGGTGCCGTCGGCCATGCGCACGCCACGCACCCGGTTACCGTCGAGCAGGATGGTTTCCACCTGCGCGTAGGTGAACACCTCGCCACCGCCGGATTGAATCTGCGGGATGATCGTTTCCGCAATCTGGCTGGCGCCGCCGACCGGGTAGTAACCGCCATACAGGTAGTGCTTCACGATCAGCGCGTGGATGATGAAACTGCCGGTCTTCGGCGTCATGCCGTTGTCGCCCCACTGACCGGTCAGTACGGCAATCAGTTTTTCGTTGCCAGTGAGTTCGCGCAACACTTCATAGGTGGTCTTGTTCAGCCAGGCGGGTTCATGCAGTTTGCGCCACAGCCTGATCGCCGGGCCGCACCAGCGCGGCAGCAGCTTTTCCATCGTCAGCAGCGGCATCGCCTTGGCCACCGCATTCACCCGCCGCAGGTATTCCTCGATAGTGCGTTCTTCGCCGGGGAAGCGCCGCACCATTTCCGCGACAAATTCGTCGCGCCCGGCGCGCAGATCGTACTGCTCGCCGCCGATGCAGATGCGATCGTAGGTCTGATCCATCGGCGCCCACTGCAGCTTGCCGGCAGAGAGGAAATCGAACAGCTGGCGGGTCATCGTCGGGTGCTCGCCGACGTCGCCGATATAGTGGACGCCGACATCCCACTCGTAGCCGTTGCGGTCGTAGGCATGGGTAAAACCGCCGGCGGTGTAGTGCTGTTCCAGTACCAGCACCTTTTTGCCGCTGGCGCTCAGCATGGCCGCAGTGGTCAGCCCGCCGATGCCGGAACCGATCACGACGGCGTCATAGGGGCCCTCGAGGCGGGAGGAACGGTAGCGCCGGCCGACACGCAGGCGGCTCGGTTTGGGCGCAGTGCGCGCCTTGTCGGTGGAATTCGCCATGGGGGCTCTCGTCGCTATTGTTGTTGTCGGTCAACCTTAGCGCCCTCCACACGACTATGCAACAAGTTGCATATATCGCGTCGACTCCCTGCGCTGGTCTGCATAAAAATGTCACACGAGCAGGCGTCGGTCCACGCCGCAAGTGCGAGCTCGCGCAGCAACCGCGAATCGCTTCTAGACTACAGCATCAGTCAACGAGGGCACTGTCATGAAAGTACTCTACAAAGCCGTGGCCACCGCCACCGGGGGCCGTGATGGCCAGGCCAAATCTTCGGATGGCATCCTGGACGTGAAACTCAGGACGCCAAAGGAATTGGGCGGCCCGGGCGGCGACGCCACCAATCCAGAACAGCTGTTCGCGGCGGGTTACTCCGCCTGCTTTATCGGCGCGATCAAATTTGTCGCCGGCAAGGAAAAGGTCGAGGTGCCGGAAGACACCAGCGTGCGCGGTGAGGTGGGCATCGGCCCGATCAATGACGGAAAAGGCTTTGGCCTCGATATCGACCTATTTGTCAGCCTGCCAGGGCTCGATCGGGAGGTCGCCGAAAAGCTGGTCAATCGCGCCCACGAGGAAGTCTGCCCCTACTCCCACGCGACCCGCGGCAATGTGGATGTGCGCCTGCATATTTCCACCTGAACCGGGCACTCGCGAGCAGCTGTCAGCACCACAAGCTGGGCTGGGGAACCCGGGACAAGTGGCCTTATGAACATCATCGAATACTTCGATCCAACCAAGATTATCAATGCCGCATCGAGGACCGATCGGCGTATAGGCACCGGGGCAGTACTCCAAAGAAACCATTTACCGATCAACACGCAAAAGATAGGTTTTCCGATGCCGTAACGCCTGAACATGCACAGGGTTTTGATAACGCAGGAGATGGAGACTGTTTCCTGAGCCACCCTGACACAGGCAAAAAAGCAGGAAAGTGCCGCAGCGAGCGTTGCGCGGCGTTGCCGTTAAGCCTTGTCCGCGACGCCATTGGCAATCTGAAAACCAATCCGTGCTGCCGTGCGTGCGGCGTGATCCTCGATATCGAAATAGGGATTGAACTCCGCCATATCGGCGAGACAGACCTTATTCGAATCCAGCACCGTATCCAGCAGCGGCTCGAACAGTTCCAGTGGCACGCCGCGACCGGCCGGGGCACTGACCGCCGGCATTATCGCCGCCGGGAATACGTCCAGGCAGATGGTCAGATAAACGAAGTCCACGCCGTCGATAAATTCGCGGATCTGCGCCTGCACATTGTCCAGATTCCAGCTGGTGATTTCGCGGTCGCGGATCACCTTGGCGCCCAGCTCGTCGGCGCGGTTGTACAGGGCCGGCGTATTGGCATGGTCGGCGGCCCCGACGCAGAGGTAATTGAACGGGCGGCCGTTGAGCTCGCACTGCTCGGAGATCTGGTAAAAGGGAGTGCCGGATGAACCCTTGGGTGCCGGGATACGCAGATCCAGGTGGGCATCGAAGTTGATAATGCCAAGTGTCTTGTCCCGCTGCTGTTCGCGCATCCAGCGCGCAATACCCTGGTAGCTGCCGAACGCAATTTCGTGACCGCCACCGAGCACCAGCGGAAAGTGGCCGCCATTCAGCAGTTCCGTAATACGCGCACCGAGCAGAGACTGGCCGGATTCCAGGTCCTCTCTCTCGACTTTCACATTGCCGGCATCGTACAGCGGCGCGTCGAAAGTTGCGGGCAGGCTGGCCATCGCCAGACGAAGGATGCGCGGCCCTTTGGCCGCACCGATACGGCCCTTATTGCGGCGCACGCCCTCGTCGGAGACGAAGCCGAGAATTGCCAGGCCGGGTTCGCTATCCAGTTGCAGCGGCGTGATGCGCTGGTGCCAGCGCTCGCCGGCCTTGCCGTCTTCGGTATCGGTGCGGCCGCTCCACAAGTGCATATCAGCCAGCTGTAACATCTCTGCCTCCTACTGTTCTACCAGCGAAGAAAATCTGCGCCGGTTTCAGCGCGCCTACCTCGTAGGCCAGCTGGTCGGGGGTTTCCATCGGCCACAACACCATATCGGCGCGCAATCCCGGGCGCAGCACGCCGCGGGAACAGCACAGCCCCAGCGCCCGCGCCGCCGAGCGAGTCACGCCAGCGAGCGCTTCGGCGGGCGTCAGGCCGAACAGGTTGCAGCCCATATTCATCATCAGGCGTAGCGACGCGATCGGGCAGCTGCCCGGGTTCAGGTCGGTGGACAGCGCCATACACACGCCCGACGCGCGCAGCTTGTCGATCGGCGGCATCTGCGTTTCGCGCAGCGTGTAGAAGGCGCCAGGCAGCAGCACCGCGACGGTGCCACTCTCGGCCATGGCTGCCACGTCTGCGTCGGTAATGTATTCGATGTGATCGACTGACAAGGCACTGGACCTGGCCGCCATCGCCGTGGCGCCGGTGCGCGCCAGCTGCTCCGCATGCACTTTTACCGGCAGGTCCAGCTTCTGCGCGCAGTCGATCACGCGCTGGCACTGCTCGACCGAAAAAGCGATGGATTCGCAGAACATATCCACGGCATCCGCCAACTGCTCCTTGGCCACCGCCGGCAGAATTTCCTCACACACCAGATCGATATACTCGTCCGGGCGGCCGTCGTATTCCGGCGGCAGCGCGTGGGCGGCCAGGCAGGTGGTGGTGATTGCCACCGGGTGGTGCTGGGCCAGGCGGCGCGCGGTACGCAGCTGTTTCAGTTCCGTGTCCAGGTCGAGGCCGTAACCGGATTTCACTTCGATAGTGGTTGCGCCCTCTGACATCAGTGCCTGCAGGCGCGGTTCGGCGGCACGATACAACTGCTCGGCACTGGCGGCGCGGGTCGCGCGCACAGTGGAAAGGATGCCACCGCCGGAGCGCGCGACCTCCTCATAGCTTTCACCACCGAGACGGCGGGCGAATTCCGACGCGCGGTGGCCGCCGTAAACGAGGTGGGTATGGCAGTCGATCAGGCCCGGCGTCAGCCACTGGCCTTCGCCGTCCAGGGTGGCATCCGGCGCACAGTCCGGCAGTTCCTTGCGCGGTCCCAACCACACAATCTTGCCCCCGGTAACCGCCACAGCGGCATCCTCGACGGCACCGTAGCCGCCGGCGATGGATGGATCCATGGTGGCCGCATGGACATTGGTAATCAGCAGATCGCAGCGTTCTGTCATAGGCACTCTTAATTACCGGCGCTTGCGCGCAGGACGACCTTGTCAGGTGTCAGGGCGGCGCGGTTTTCCTTGTTCTAACCATAGACGTTCGGTCAGTAGACCGAATGGGTTTCTCGCCGGGCAGCACAGCTGGCCGTCCGACCGGCTTGACAGTCACCCCGGGGGCGACCATAGTAAGCAGCATCTTGTATATACAACCATATACAAGCGAGAACAGCACTGTACCCGAGTTTATGCCCAAGCCCAAGAACAACACGGCCAGACCGCCATCAGCGCACGGTAATGAGCCCTCAGCCCAGGGAAGCGAGCCCCGCTATGCGGCGATCAAGCGCCATATCCGCCAGCAGATCGAATCCGGCCAGTGGCCGGTGCATTTTCGGGTGCCGTCGGAAAACGATCTGGCGCGGGAATTCGAGGTGAGCCGCATGACCGCGCGCCGCGCCCTGACCGAGCTGACCGACGAGGGCGTGCTGATGCGCTCCCAGGGTCTCGGCACTTTCGTCGCCGAGCCGGTACCGGCGGGCTCGCTGCTGGAAGTGCGCAATATTGCCGACGAGATCTCGGCCCGCGGCCACAGTTATAGCAATCGCATTCTCTTGTTGCAGGAGTGCGCAGCCACGGCTGACGTGGCGCGCGCATTGGGCATGCCGGAAGGCGCCCGGGTCTTCCACTCGGTCATAGTGCACTGCGACAACGAACTGCCGATCCAGTGGGAGGAGCGCTTCACCAATCCGGCGCTGGCGCCCGACTACCTGCAGCAGGATTTCAGCGCGATAACACCCAACGCCTATCTATCTCAGGTGGCTCCGTTGACCGAAGCAGACACCACTGTCGAGGCGGTTGCGGCAGAGCCTGCAATCAGCGCGGCATTGGATATCCAATCGCACAGCGCCTGTCTGCAGATCTGGCGGCGCACCATGAGCAGTGCCGGTGCGGTGAGTTTTGCGCGACTGGTACACCCGGGTAATCGCTATCGTCTCGGCGCCCAGCTCCGCTTCTGACAATTTTCGCAGTGGCAGTGGACCAGATCCGCTGCCACCACAATCAATTAACGCATTGAATAATATTCTGCGAGGTAATCATGACCGACAAACGCCACGATCCGAGCCGCAAAATCACCGCACCGCGCGGTACCGAACTGAATGCAAAGAGCTGGCTGACCGAAGCGCCGCTGCGCATGCTGATGAACAACCTGGATCCGGATGTGGCCGAGCGCCCGGAAGACCTGGTTGTCTACGGCGGTATTGGCCGCGCTGCGCGCGACTGGGAGTGCTTCGACAAGATCGTCGAAGTGCTGAAGCGCCTCGAGGACGACGAAACCCTGCTGGTGCAGTCCGGCAAACCGGTGGGCGTATTCAAGACCCACGCCGACGCGCCGCGCGTGCTGCTCGCCAACTCCAACCTGGTACCGCACTGGGCCACCTGGGAGCACTTCAACGAGCTGGATAAGAAGGGCCTGGCCATGTACGGCCAGATGACCGCCGGCTCGTGGATCTACATCGGCTCCCAGGGCATCGTGCAGGGTACCTACGAGACCTTTGCCGCGGTAGCCCGCCAGCACTTCGACGGCGAAGCCAATGGCAAGTGGATTCTGACCGGTGGCCTGGGCGGTATGGGCGGCGCCCAGCCCCTCGCCGCCACCATGGCCGGCTTCTCCATGATCGCCGTGGAGTGCGACGAGACCCGCATCGATTTCCGCCTGCGCACCGGCTATGTGGACAAGAAAGCCACCAGCCTCGACGAAGCGCTGCAAATCATCGAAGACGCCAAGGCGAACGGCGAAGCGGTGTCAGTAGGCCTGCTCGGCAACTGCGCGGATATTTTCCCGGAAATCGTCGAGCGCAATATCCTGCCCGACTCGGTTACCGACCAGACTTCCGCCCACGATCCGCTGAACGGCTATCTGCCAAAAGGCTGGACCCTGGATCAGGCCGCCGAGATGCGCAAGAAAGACCCGGCGCTGGTGGTCAAGGAAGCGAAAAAATCCATGGCCATCCAGGTCGAGGCGATGCTGGAACTGCAGAAGCGCGGCGCCGCTACCCTGGACTACGGCAACAACATCCGCCAGATGGCGTTCGAGGAAGGGGTACAGAACGCCTTCGATTTCCCCGGCTTCGTGCCCGCCTATATCCGCCCGCTGTTCTGTGAGGGCATCGGCCCCTTCCGCTGGGCGGCGCTGTCCGGCAACCCGGAGGATATCTACAAGACCGATGCCAAGGTGAAGGAGCTGATTCCGGACAACCCGCAGCTGCACAACTGGCTGGACATGGCGCGCGAGCGCATTCAGTTCCAGGGCCTGCCTGCGCGTATCTGCTGGGTCGGCCTGAAAGATCGCGCGCGCCTGGCGCTGGCGTTCAACGAGATGGTTGCCAACGGCGAGCTGGAAGCGCCGGTAGTGATCGGCCGCGACCACCTCGACTCCGGCTCCGTGGCCAGCCCCAACCGCGAAACGGAGGCGATGATGGACGGCAGTGACGCCGTGTCCGACTGGCCGCTGCTGAACGCGCTGCTGAATACCGCCTCCGGTGCCACCTGGGTGTCCCTGCACCACGGCGGCGGCGTGGGCATGGGCTTCAGCCAGCACTCCGGCGTGGTGATCGTCTGTGACGGTACCGAAGCGGCACGCAAGCGCATCGAGCGCGTGCTGTGGAACGACCCGGCCACCGGCGTCATGCGCCACGCCGATGCGGGTTACGACATCGCGAAAAGCTGCGCGAAGGAGCAGGGGCTGGACCTGCCGATGCTGAAAGACTGATTAGAGGCTGGTTCACAACTACTGCGCGGGCGCCTGGCGACGTTCGGCGGTGCTGGCTCGCCAGCCCGGTCGGCATCCTCATGTACGCTCTGTACATTCCGGTGCCTCCGCTCCGGCGACCGCCACCAGCCACCCGCTCGCTACGCTGTGAACCAACCTCTAGGGACAGAGATATTGAAACTCGTCATCCCGGACGTGATCCGGGATCCAGGCGCTGCACTGCCAGAGAGCACCCTGGCAAGAAACTGGACACCGGCCTGCGCCGGTATGACGACAAAGTAAAAATTAATTTTCGGTGAAATAACTTATGTACAAACTGGAAATCGATCCCGGCCAGCTGAGCCTGGCGCAGCTGCGCCGCGTGGCGCGCGAGCCGGTGCAGCTGTCACTGGCGAAAAGTGCCTATCCGGCCATCGAGGCCTCGGCCAAAACCGTTGCCCAGGTGCTGTCGGAAGGGCGCACCGTCTACGGCATCAACACCGGCTTCGGCCTGCTGGCCAACACGCGCATCGAGAAGAAAGATCTGGAAGCGCTGCAGCGCGCCATCGTGCTGTCCCACGCCGCCGGCACCGGCAACTTTATGAGTGAAGCCACGGTACGCCTGCTGATGGTGCTGAAGATCAACTCCCTCGCGCGCGGCTTTTCCGGGGTGCGCGCCGAGACGATCGAGGCGCTGATCAAACTGGTCAATGCCGAAGTATTCCCGGCAATTCCGGAGAAGGGATCGGTGGGCGCTTCCGGCGACCTGGCGCCGCTGGCGCATATGAGCGTGGTACTGCTCGGCGAGGGCGAGGTGTTTATCGGCGGCGAGCGCAAGCCCGCCGCCGAGGGCCTGAAAAAGGCCGGCCTGCAGCCGCTGACACTGGCACCGAAAGAGGGCCTTGCACTGCTGAACGGCACCCAGGCCTCCACCGCCTTTGCGCTGCTCGGCCTGTTTGCCGCGGAAGATTTGTTCGCCGGCGGCCTGGTAACCGGGGCCCTGGCCCTGGAAGCGGCCAAGGGCTCGCGCCGCCCGTTCGACGACCGCATCCACGCCGCGCGCGGCCAGAATGCGCAGCGCCAGGTGGCGGCGATGTATCGCGAGCTGCTCGGCGACGCCAGCGAGATCGGCGAATCGCACCAGTTCTGTGAAAAGGTGCAGGATCCTTATTCCCTGCGCTGTCAGCCGCAGGTAATGGGCGCCTGCCTGCAGCAAATCCGCTTCGCTGCGGAAGTCCTGCTCGCCGAAGCGAACGGTGTGTCCGACAATCCGCTGGTATTTACCGACGAGGAAAACCCGGAAAATTCCGACATTATTTCCGGCGGCAACTTCCATGCCGAACCGGTGGCGATGGTCGCCGACAACCTGGCACTGGCACTGGCGGAAATCGGCGCACTGTCCGAGCGCCGCATGGCACTGCTGATCGATACCAACCTGTCCGGCCTGCCGCCGTTCCTGGTGGAGAATGGCGGAGTCAATTCCGGCTTCATGATCGCCCAGGTCACCTCGGCGGCACTGGCCAGCGAAAACAAATCCCTCGCGCATCCGGCCTGTGTCGACTCGCTGCCGACCTCCGCCAACCAGGAAGACCACGTGTCCATGGCCACCTTCGCCGGCCGCCGCCTGCGCGACATGGCCGACAACACCTGCGGTATTCTCGCGGTGGAACTGTTGGCGGCCTGCCAGGGACTGGACTTCCGCGCACCGCTGAAGACCACGGAAAAACTGGAAGCGGCCAAAGGCGAGCTACGCGAGCGCGTGAGCTTCTACGATAAGGACCGCTATTTCGCCCCTGATATCGAAGAGGCCAAGCAACTGCTGGCCAGCGCGGTGTATTTGCAATTTATCGATCCACAACTGCTACCCAGCACGCTCTGACTTTTCGTCCGACAAAAGGCGCCGCTAAAACCGGCGCCTTTTCTTTTTCCGCTCCCTCCAATAGCCGCGGGGGCTACGACGCCACTGGCGGACCGTACCCGCAACCGTTCTGTCGATAAAAAGCGCCGCCGGGAGGAAATTTGCGCCAGCAGTGCTAGGCTGAATATTAGACGTTTTATCCGCCATCAGGCGCGGAGGTCTAGATGAAACTGCTGCCCAGAAAGCTGCTGCTTTCCGGTGCTGGCTGGGCGCTGGCAGCTGCGGCGATATTGTCGCTGCCAGCCTGTACAGGTACCGGCTATTACGGCAATTCTTCCACCAGCTACGGCGGCGCCCACTCCAGCGTCAGGGGCGGCGACTACCACTGCCACCCCGACGGGGTCTGTCACGATGTTCGGCACGGGAGTAGCGACTGGCGAGGTGGCTTTCGCCGTCCGATTCGCTACTACCAGCGGTCGCCGTACCGAGCAGCCCCGCCGCCCCCGCGCCCCCGACCCTTATGAGTCGGCGCTGGTAAAAATCTCCCAGACAGGCGAGCGACATGCACGTGCCGCAGGGAATGCCTCAAACCAAGGAGCTTCCCACTACCGGAGACTGCATTATGAAGAGAGCACTTAGAACCGGACTCATCGCCGTCACGGTTTGCACCGCCCTGACCCTGGGTGCCTGCGTAACCGATGGCTACTACGGCTACGGCGGTTACTATTCCACTTACCCGTATGCGAGCCCTTACGTCTATCCATCGAGTAGTGTTTCTTTCTACTACTCATCGCCCCGCTATTACCGTTATCGCTATCACCCGCGTTATCGCTATTACGGTCGCCCCTATTATCGGCACCACCGCTACCATCACGGCACCGGCCGCTACCACGGTCGCCATTACTATCGCGGAGGACGCGGATACCATCGCCCGGCCCCGCGCTACAGAGGCGGCGCTGGCGCCCGTTACAGAGGTGGCGCTCACCGGCCGGCCCGCGGCCGGCGCTAGTAGCTGAGCGCGAACCCCGCACTTAATGCAATTCGTGCATCCCCCGCAGTATGTGATCAGGCATGATCCCGCACTGCGGGGAATTTATTTTTGACCTAATTGCAGCGGTGGCGCGATGAACGGTCACTTCCATTGGGGGCCAACCCCGTTAATGCTTTGTCTCGCCATGCTGTTGGGCGCCTGCACGTCCGATGGCTATTATTCCGGCGGCTCTGCGTATACTGCGCACGCCTATTCACGGCCCTACACTTACCCGTCCAGTGGCACTGCTTACTCCCGCGGCACAACCGAGCGCTACTCAGACACCTATGGTTATCCGTCCGGTGCAACGAGTCTGCCGTACACGGCCTACTATCATCGCTACCGCGATTATCCGCGCGCTATCTATTACGGCCGCTCAGGTGACTATCGGCCCTACCAATATTACCGGCCGTATCAGTTCTATCGCCCGTACCGGTACTACCGCCATCGCCCCTACAACTACTATCGCTATCGTCCGCATCAGAAAAGGCGCCACGCCAATCTGGTGGGCAAGCCGTACCGTAAGCACCACCGCGGCAACAGTTTCCGTCACCGCGCCCATGGCGATTTCGGACGCGGCATCTACCGCATCAACGAACGGCGTGATATTCGCGGCGATCGCGGTGCGCACAGCACGCGGCACAAGCAGCGGGGATATAGCACCGGTACAGAGCACCGCCTGCAACAACGTTACCGCACGCGGGACGGCCGTCGGGCTCACCAGCGTAGACGCGCGGGAAACATAGAACGCTCATATCGCGGCCGCCTCCGACACGGTACAGATTTTCGTGGACACAGACCCGCGGGCCCGGGGCGGCGCCGCTGAAACACGGCCTTGTGTTTCTTCCGTCTTGCTGTCTCATACCTTGGTCATACAGACCAGCACCCCGGCCGCTGCTAGCATGCTCGAAAAATGTATAAGGCAGCTCTGCCAATGATCTGGTCATCAGACCACATCGAGCAGAGTAGATAACAGCCGCGGGGGTCTTTCAGTGCAGCGGGAACAGCAACAACCAGTCCTAATCACCGGTTCCACCAGTGGCATCGGCCTCGCTATCGCCAATAGCATGGCCCGTGCCGGTCACCCGGTCATGCTGCACGGCTTGGCCAGCGTCGAGCAGGGCGAGGATCTGCAGCGGCAATTTCGCGCTGAATACCGAGTCGACTGCGGTTTCAGCAACGCGGATATCGCTTCCGAAGCGGGCTGCGCACAGCTGGTGGCGGACACCCGCGAAGCGCTCGGCAACCCGGGAATCCTGGTCAACAATGCCGGTGTGCAGCACACCGCAGACGCCCACGGGTTCGCCGCCGAACACTGGCACAACATTCTGGCGATCAATCTGAGTGCCGCATTTTTCCTGAGCCGCGAGTTGCTACCGGGTATGCGCGCGGCCAACTGGGGCCGCATCGTCAATATATCCTCGGTGCACGGCCTGGTGGCCTCGCAGCAGAAGGCCGCCTACTGCGCCGCCAAGCACGGCCTGATCGGCCTCACCAAGGTGGTGGCGCTGGAAAATGCCGACCGGGGCATCACCGCCAACGCCATCTGCCCCGGTTGGGTGGAAACCCCGCTGATCCAGCCGCAGATAGAATCCATTGCGCGTGAACAGAGTATCGATATCGAAGCGGCGCGTGCGCAGCTGATCGGTGCCAAACAGCCGCTGGCACAGGCGACGAAACCGGAGGCCATTGGCGAGCTGGTACTCTATCTCTGCGGCGAGTTCGCCAGCACCATTACCGGGGCGTCGCTGCCGGTGGACGGGGGCTGGACCGCGCAGTAAGATTTCCGCACCCGCACAATAATTTTTCCAGGGTGTGACGTGAATTACCGACTGCTGATCGCCGACGATCATCCCCTCTATCGCGATGCCCTGGCGACGACCCTGTCGCGACACCTTCCCGATTGCGAGCTGCACCAAAGCGAAGACTTGCAGTCGACCCTGGAACAGCTGCAAAACTCCACCATCGATCTGCTGCTGCTGGATCTCAACATGCCCGGTAGCGAGGGCTTCAATGGTCTGGCGAAGATCCGCAACGATTTCCCTGCAGTACCGGTCATAGTGGTATCCGGCAGCGATAAAAATTCAGTGGTGCAGCAGGCCGCCGGATTCGGCGCCGCCGGCTTTCTGTCCAAGACCGCGCTACCCGGGGAAATACTGCAATGCATTGACCAGGTATTGGCCGGGGAGCAATGGTTCAGCGCCGAAGCGCTGAATAGTGCCGAAGAGACGGCACTGGCCGAACGCCTGGGACGACTGACGCCGCAACAGCTACGTATTTTTCAGATGATTGCCCAAGGCCTGCTGAACAAGCAGATTGCCTACGAGCTGGAAATTACCGAACCCACGGTAAAGAGCCACGTGACCGCGATTCTGCGCAAGCTGGAACTGCGCGATCGCAAACAGTTGATTCGCGAGGCGCAGTCGCTGGTGCAGCTATAGGATCGGGTTACTCGATACCGCGCACGAACTCCGCCACGTGGCGATAGAATTTTTCACAGGCCTGCGGCGCCAGTGATTCCAGATTCAGAAATGCGTGGATCATATCGTCGAAATGCAGCGACTCCGCACTGACCCCCGCCCCGCGCAATCTTTCCAGATATGCCAGCCCCTCATCCCGCAAAGCACAAAACTCCGCGGTTATCAGTAGGGTCTGCGGCAAATTAGCGGTGAACTCACCGTGCAGTGGCGAGGCATCGCGGCGGTTCTCGGCGCCCGCGAAATAATTATCGAAATACCAGCCGATCTTTTCCTTCTCCAGCAGATAGCCGCTGCCGTTTTCATCGATGGACGGCTGCTGCATCGTGTAGTCGAGGCTCGGGTAGACCAGCACCTGGGCGGCAATGGCGTGGCGCTCGTGTTGCAGTAGCCGGCTGGCGCTGGCGCACAGCGCGCCACCGCCGGAATCGCCCATCAGCAGCCAGCGATCGTCGTGGGCGATCCGCTTTCTGTCGAGCACTGCACCCAGCCCGCGCACGACACTGAGCAGATCCTCCAGCCCGGCGGGGTAGGGATTTTCAGGCGCGAGCCGATAGTCGACCGAAATCACGGTGCGGGCACATTGTTCGGCAATGCGACGGCAGATCGGGTCATAGACGCTGACGCTACCGGCCATATGACCGCCACCGTGACAATAGATAATCGACGGAGCCGCTTCGACCTGCTCGGGGGAGTAGACACGGACCGGTACGGCATAGCGCTTGCCAGGCACCATGGTTTCGCAAACGGCCATCTCCGGTCCCGGCTCGACAAAGACACGAGTCAGGTTCGCCAGGCTCTCCCGTGCACTGATCGGCGTCGGCTCAAATCCCGCCGCCTTCAGTTGCGCCATTTGTGCATTGACGCCCTGCAGCCACTCGGCAAGTTTCGGCTCAAGCTGTCGCATTCTCGGCTCCGTTTTCCGCTTTAACACTTACAGGTTGTTTGCCGCTCTCGGGCAGCAGGAAAGAAAACACAAACAGCGACGCGGAACAGGCCACGGCGAGATAGGCGGCGTAGGCCGGCTCACCGCTCACATCTGCCAGCAGACCCGCGCCGTACATCAGTACGGTTTCCACACCGTAGGAAATCGACCAGAACATCGCGAAGGTAACGGTGATGCGCGCCGGTGTCATACCCGGCAACTCCTGCGGCAAGGTCACCAGCGCGGTCATCGGCAGGAACATAAAGAAGCCCGCCAGCGCCGCTGCGCTGTAGGCGATGGTCGCGTTACGACTGACCAGCATCAGCGCGGCAAAGATCACCAGTGCCAGACCCGCGTAGCGCAGCACCGGCAGGCGCAGCGGATAGCGTTTGGTCACCAGGATACCGGCCACGGTACCGACCATGCCGGCCGCGATCATCACCGCGGAGAGATGGCTGCTGGCCACGGCAAAACCGTCGATCAGCGGGAAGAGGGCGAATACGGCGATATAGCAGAAGAGCACGCCACAGTAAGCCAGCGGCAACCACCAGTTGAATCCCTCGCGGATACCGTGGCGTAGGCCGTACTTTTCTTCGGGCTTTTCCGGCCCGCCGGACAGCGGGAAGTTCTCCGCGGACAGCCACCACAATATGGCCAGCGCCGCCACCATCACACCGTACAGCGCCACTACCGACTGCCAGCTGCCGAGCCAGGCCGCCAGCGCGCCAGTGGACAGCAAGGCGAGCAGGTTGCCGCTGTTGAAGGCGGCCGCATTGACGCCGTTGATCAGCGGGCGATCCTGTGCGGAAAAGTAATGCAGCACCACCGGGTTGAAGTAGACGATTGCCAGTGCACCGCCGAGCCCCAGCGCCAGTCGCGACAGCAGCCAGGTGCTGTAGTCTCCCGCCAGTGCACCAAAGCCGCCAGCGGCGATCAACAGCATGGCCAGTGTGAAGGCGCGCTTGGCGCCGAGGCGCATCAGTAGCACCGCTGCACCCAGATTGCCGACGATTTTTGCCAGCGTAATCACGTTGCTACCCCAGGTCGCATTCGCCAACCCGGCCTCACCGAAAGAGGCCTGAATTGCCGGCGTCAGCAGGGCACCCGACACCCAGGAGGCGGCAAACAGCGCGTAGGCGCTGAACATCAGTATTTCGAGCAGATATTTTTTCATTATTTTCACATCTTCGTCATCGCGATATCGACAGGGTGCGCCGGCCATCCCGGCGCGGCTATACGACCTTGGTCGCAGGCGCCGGCTGCAGCTGTTTCTGCCGCGCCTGCAGCAGTGCCCGCAGGGCGGCGGGGCGCAGGGGCTTCTGCAGGAACTGCCAGCCTTCGCGCTGGGCGCGGTTCTTGACCAGATCGGTGTTTTCCGCGGAGATAATCACACAAGGCAGCGCGGTACCCCAGTGGTCCATCAGCTGCCGCGCCAGGCCGATACCGTCGATACTGTCACCGAGGTGGAAGTCCATCAGCAGCAGATCCGGTTTCTCCAACTGCAAAGCCTCGCCGCGCCCGCGCGCGCATTCGATACTGCACCCCCAGCTACTGAGCAGCGCCTGCATCGCCTCGAGAATGGCGGGCTCGTTGTCCACGCAGACCACCTGCAAGTTCAGCGGCGCCTGTGGCGACGCCAGCTTCGCCGGTGCCAGTGCCGGGCGCTCCACTTTCGCTGCGCGCGGCAGCCGTACACGGAAAACGCTGCCGCGCCCCGGTGTTGAATCCAGCTCGATGGGCGACTCCAGCAGGCGACACAGACGCTCGACGGTGGCGAGGCCGAGCCCGTAACCGTGTTGCCGGTCGGTGACGCTTTCGGGCAGATCGAGTCGGCAGAACTCGCGGAAAATATTCTGCTGCTGGGAGACATCGATACCACAGCCGGTGTCCCAGATTTGCAGCGAGACCGCGCCGCTCTTGTTGCGCGCACCGATCAGGACACCGCCCTTGCGCGTGTATTTGATCGCGTTGTCGAGCAGGTTCTGCACCACCCGGCGCAGCATCTTTTCATCGCTCAAAACCCACAGGCCGCTGCGGCGATAGCGCAGCTGGATCCTGCGGGCGTCGGCCGCTGGGCGTGCCTGGTCGACGACTTCGGCAAGCACCTTGTCGAGTTCCGTGGGGCGGATATTGGGATGGACATCACCGGCGTCCATGCGGGCAATCTGCAGCATGTCGGTTATCAGCTGCTCGGCCGCGGCCAGCGCATTGTCGGCGCGACCCAGCAGACTACGACTGTCGTCGTCCAGCTCTCGGGCGGTGAGGGCGTCGAGGAACAAACGGCTGGCATTCAGCGGTTGCACCAGGTCGTGACTGGCCGCGGCGAGGAAGCGGGTCTTGCCGACACTGGCCGCGTGCAACTCACTGTTCAGTGCTTGCAGCTGTGCGGTGCGCGCCGTCACTTTCTGTTCGAGAGAATCTTTGACCTCGGTCAGCTCAGCCAGGGCCCGCTGGTAATCCGAAACGTCGGTATAGGTCGTCACGAAGCCGCCGCCGGGTAGTGGATTACCGCGGATTTCCAGGACGGTGCCGTCGGTGCGGTGGCGCTGAACCCGATAGGCGGTGCCGGCTTTCAGGTGCTCGACTCGTTTCTGCACATGCATCTCTACCGCACCCGGTCCGCACTCGCCGCGGCTGGCGTTATAGCGCACCAGCTCGGCGACCGGCCGACCGACATAGATCATCGCCGCCGGGTAGTGGAACAGCTCCACATAGCGGCGATTCCAGGCTACCAGGTTGAGGTTGGCATCAACCACCGAAATGCCCTGGTCGATATTATCGATGCTACTCTGCAGCAGGCCGCGCCCGAACTGGTAGATAGCCGAGGCCTGCTCCAGGTTCTGGGCACTGGCCTCCGCGCTGTGATAGTGCCGCACCAGGCGGCGCGCGCTGGTGGAACCGACAATACCGGCCAGGATTTTCTCCACCGCCTCGCGGTAGTCCTTGCCAGACTCCTCCTCTAGGCCGGCAAAAGTGCGCGCGGCCGCATCACTGCCGACGAAGCGCGCCAGCAGTTCACGTAGCTGCGCGCGGTTAACCGGGGCATCGTCGGCGCCGCGCCGGTGCGGGTGGCGAATATCCATCCATTTCGACACCAGCAGCAGCGCGGCACAGTTCAACCCCAGACCAAACACACAGCTGATTGACAGGGAGCTCCACTGCAGGCCCAGCCACTGTGCAATCAGGTCCACTTCACCCACTGCAGCTGGCAGGGCCGACAAGGCCCAGACCAAAGCACCGCCGGCGAGCCCTGCGATAACCCCGAGCGAGCGCAGACGCAGCCAGTTTCTCGGCCAGCAGACTGCGGCAATCATCGCGGGTGCCAGCTGCGCCACCAGCGCCAGCGACAAAAGGCCGAAAGTGCCAAGGCGCACGCCGGGGCCGATCGTTTCATTGACCGTGAAGGCCGCCAGCATAATCAGCCCGATAATGCCGCGGCGCACGCGACGCAGATCGGATCCCAGCGCACCGCTGGCGGGACGCATCTGCATGCGCCGCAGCCACCAGGGCACCACCATCGTATTGGCGATCATCGTCGACAGTGCGATGGTGGCGATAATCACCATGCTGGAACCGGCCGACAGGCCACCGATAAAGGCGAGCAGGGACAGCCACTCCGAGCCGCTTTGCAGCGGGATACCGAGCACGAAGCGCTCAGGATTGTCGTAGCTCTCCGGCAGCCACAGCAGACCGCCGTAGCCCACCACCAGAATCGCCACCGACAGGATACCCAGGTACAGAGGAATCAGTTTCCGCACCGGCCCTATATCCCGTTCGCTGTCGCTCTCGATCATCAGGATATGGAACTGTCGCGGCAGGCAGAACATGGCGGCCATGCCCAGCACCACCACGGCAAAATAGCCGGTATCTGCAGGGCGCACCTCTTGCAACTGTGCCACCCGCTCACTGGCGAGCGCAGCGCGCGCCAGATCGGCGCCGCCGTCGAAGGCACTACCGACAACAAACCAGGCCACGGCGACAAAGGCACCGATCTTGACCAGCGCCTCAAAGGCCACCGCCAGCAACATGCCGTTGCGGTGCACACTGCTATCGATATGCCGGGTGCCGAATAACAGCGCGAACAGCCCCAGGGTCACACTGACGATCGCCGTCACCAGGGAGGAACTGATTTCTCCGCTGCTGGCCAATAAAAGGAAACTGTCCGCCACTGCACGGAGCTGAAGCGCCAGATAAGGCAATACCGCCACCAGTGCGAGCACGGCGACCGCTGCCGCCAGCCACTGGGAGCCGCCGAACTGGGCGCTGATAAAGTCGGCAATGGAAGTGGAGCCCTGTTGCTTGCACAGGCGCACGAAGCGGGTCAGCAACGGCGCGCCGACAATCAACATCAGGCTGGCGCCAACAAAGGTCGGCGGCAGCAACCAGCCCTCCTCGACCGCCTGCGCCGGGGTGCCGAAAAACATCCACGCACTCGTGTAGGTCCCGGCCAGCGCCAGCAGCAGCGGCTTCAGTGGACGGATTCGCGCTGCGGGCAAACGGTCACCCCAGAAAGCGATGGCAAACAGCAGCAACAGATAGGCCAGCGCGACGGCCGCCAATGTGGTCAGGCTAAACAAGCGGGTAATACCTATTTTTTCTCGGCTTCGTTATTCTTGCTCTCGGCGACTTAAACCATACCCCAGTGGCTGTTTTTTGTCCTCCATCGCGAGCCCGACTAACGTCATACCTTGGTCTAACAGGCAAATGGACCCGGTACCGCTAGAGTGGCAATCCCGGATATTTATAAAAACCATAAATTTGGTGATTGGAGAGAGCCATGAATAGAGCAATAAAATTTCACCCTTTGGCCGTTGGTGTCATGTTGGCCTGCGGTGCCAGCCTTACCTACGCCGAACCCGCCCTTGAGGAAGTAACCGTAACGGCACAGAAGCGCGAACAATCGCTGCAGGAAGTGCCGGTGGCGGTGACCGCCATTGGCGAGGCAGCACTGATCGAGAACGGCATAGCGGATATCACCGATATCCAGAAGCTGTCTCCGAACACCACCTTGCAGGTGGGCCGCGGCACCAACTCCACCCTTACCGCCTTTATCCGCGGTATCGGCCAGCAGGACCCACTTTGGGGTTTCGAGCCGGGTGTGGGTATTTATATCGATGATATCTATATTGCCCGCCCGCAGGGTGCGGTCATGGACGTCTACGACGTTGCGTCGATAGAAGTGCTGCGCGGCCCACAGGGCACGCTCTACGGTAAAAACACCATCGGCGGTGCAGTGAAGTATGTCACCAAGAAAATGACCGGCGAACCGGGAGTCTCCATCAGTGGCGCACTGGGTAGTTTTAATCAGCGCGATTTCAAGTTGAGTGCATCTACAGCGCTTTCTGACAGCCTGAATATCGGCGCCGCTGTCGCCAGCTTCCAACGCGACGGTTACGGCGAAAATGTTGTAACAGGGAAGGATCATTACAACAAGGATGTGCTGAGTGGCCGTGTATCCGTGGAATTCTCCCCGAACGACTCCTTGTTTGTGCGCTTCGCCGCAGACAAAACCCGCGATGAATCAGCGTCCAAACATGGCCACCGTTTCGGCCCCGGTTTTGTAGGCGAAGCGGTACTCGACAGTATCTACGACACAGAGACGAACCTGCCCTCCGATAACCTCGTTGAAACCAGTGGCATGTCTCTGAGCGCCGAATACCAGATTTCCGATAACGTAACCATCAAATCTATCACTGCTTCCCGCGAAGGTAGCACCGAGACCGTGATTGATTTCGACAGCACGCAAGGCGCTTGGTTTGATGTACCTGCGTTTTATGATGACGAACAATTCACCCAGGAATTTCAGCTGTTGTGGGAAGGCGATAACGCGGATCTGGTAAGCGGTATCTATTACTATGACGGCACCGCGGCCGGCGCCTTTGATGCAGTACTGGGCTTCGCCGCCCCCGGTGGATTCACACAAAACGTGGCAGGCACCGTGGACACCACCAGCCTGTCTGCTTACGCCCACTACAATTGGCAGTTCGCCGAGGCATGGAACCTAAATGTCGGCGGCCGCTATACGCGTGACGAAAAATCCGCAGTGGTATTCAAAGGCAATTACCTTGGGTTCGGCAGCGACACCTTCCACGACCAATACTATGCGGGCACACCAGACCCGATTTTCCTGGGCGCCCTGACTGACTATACGGGCGAAAATGACTGGGCCGAATTCTCCCCGCGCATCGGCGTCGACTATCAGCTGAACAACGATGTGATGCTCTACGCCGCCTACAGCGCCGGTTTCAAGTCCGGCGGCTTCGATATGCGTGGTGACGCCAGCGTGAACCCGGAAACCGTGGACGGCTATGATCCGGAGACGGTGGATACGGTGGAGTTAGGCTGGAAGATGGATCTACTCGACAACCGCCTGCGCCTGAACGGTGCACTGTTCCGCGCCGACTACACCGATATGCAGGTCACCACCCAGACACTGGTACCCGGTGGCGGCTTCGCCAGCGCGGTGCTGAACGCCGGCGAATCCCGCATTCAGGGCCTGGAACTTGAGGCCTCCCTGGCAGTTACCGACAACCTCTCAGCTAACGCGGTGATAGGTCTGGTGGATGCGGAATTTGTCGAGTTTATCGAGAGGGGAGTGGATGTCTCCGACGAACTGGCCATGCAGAACACGCCGGACACTACCGCCATGTTCCAGCTCAACTGGTCACTGCCTGTTGCCGGTGGTGAAATGGTGGTAATCCCGTCGGTATCCTACCGTGCTGATACACAGATCTTCGAGCGCCCCGGCATCCTCGATCAGGACGCCTACACACTGGTAGACCTGACCGCGACCTATTACAGCGGTGATGGCAGCTGGAACCTGGGTCTGCAGGGCAAAAATCTGACGGACAAGGAATACCGTATTGCCGGCTATGACTTCGGTGCACCCTTCCAGACCGGTTTTTATGGTAACCCGCGCACGATTGCCCTGACCGGTAACTACAACTTCTAACGGGAATATTCAGTTCACAAGAGATTGTTGCGTCTTTTCTCCAGGGGGCGTTTTTCGCCCCCAGCTCAGTGAGCAACCACTTGCCGCCGTTACCTGCTAACGGCGGCTTTTTTTAATTTTGCCAAGCTGCAAGGGCCATGCTTGAAATAAGTTTGGCTAACGATCCAATCTAGACAATGGTAAGCGGCAAGCTTCTAATCGCTAATAAACTTTCGTTGGCAAACGGAAAAATCTCGCCATTCCTGCCAATCCCGCACCGAAACCCCGCAATTATTACTGGCAATAAAAATAGGATGAAAATATTATCTTTCCGCTTTTATGGCGAATAAGAATTTAGAATTAATCGTTTTCAGGGGAAGTTATGGAGAATTTTCGCAAGGCCGTCATATTGGGAGCCTGCATGGCGATCACAGCCTGTGGCGGGGGTGGGGGCGGTAGCTCGGATGACGGCGACGGCTCTGCTCCAATCACTAACGCAGCGCCCACTGTCTCGGCACCGGCCACCAGCGTCGCTGAATCCGCAAGTGTTGCCATCACGGCGACCGCCAGCGATTCCGATGGCAGTATCGCCAGCTATTCATGGAGCCAGAAGTCCGGCCCGCAACTGAATCTCACGGACGCTGACACTGCCACGGTAACGGTAACTGCTCCGTCAATGACGGAAGACGGCGAAGCCATTCTCACAATCACCGTGACCGACGACGATGGCGCAACCGCGCAAGCCGATATCACAGTGACCATCACCGCCAACAAACTGAACTTTACCGTTCGCGGGGTGGTCGTCGATACACCTGGAGCGGATATCGAAGTTACTGTCGGAAGCCAGCGATTCCAAACCATAGCGGATAGTGATGGCGCTTACTCGATACCACTGAGCCTGGATGAATCCCTGGCGGATTCAATGGTCACGGCAAGCGCCCAGTCCGCATCCGCCGGACAGCTGCATTATGTCTCCGTGCTCGGTGAAGTCGGCGTATTGGATACAGCCGCCGGTGCCGATGACACCCTCACGATGGACGAAAATGTCTCGGTCAACCTTTCCGCCATTTCCACCGCGATATCGGCTCAACTGAATCGCGCCAATGGCGGCGACATTACAAGTCAGTCAGCCCTGGAATCAGCCGGCAGGATGATTGATTCTGAAATCGTGTTTAATGTCGCAACATCTATTACGCTCGCACTGGAATACACCGATGATCCCGCGCTGAAGTTGCCTGCAGAGTCTGCAGACACCTTCGCGTTTGCCAGCGATCTTGAGGTTTCCGCAGCCCACGGCGTGAATGCGAGGCTGACCAATCAAGATTTGTGGGACAGCACACAGGTAGCCATCGCCGTCAATCCCGAGCTGGTAGTGTCGCAGCCGTCTGACAGCACCGGCGCTGTGGCAGACACCTATTATTTCACCGCACCAAAATACAGTTTCACTGGCGCTTTCAACGGCAGCCGCCTGGTATTGAGCGCGGATGGCAACGGCATAATGAGCGACACCAGCGATGAGAGCACCTTCAACTGGGCCCTGGGGGAGAACGGTGTAAGTTTCGACGGCCTGGAACTGGTTTCCAGCGAAGGGTACCCCTGGGACTCTGACCTGGGCAAGCAGGTTCACGAGCAAACCATCACCCGTGTCCAAAATTTGCGTTGGCTTTCCCGTAGTAAGTTGAGCGATGTGCTGCTGTTCGAGATTGAAAGCTATACCCATTACCCGGATGGCGAGTATCCGGATACCGCCCCCGTCGCTTGGCTCAGCACAGGCACTGCGATCAAGACCGCGAGCAAGATCAGTGCAGCTGACATTCTGCAGCTGGGCGTGGATTACAGCCTATCCAGACCCATTACGGCGGGGGAAGTCGTCAACCCTGTAGAGGGCTCCGACCCCTACCTGGATATATCGGCCTCGAGGATCTCTTTCTCCGGCACCCCGGGTCAGGGCGGCACCGCGTCAGTCACAGTCGAGTCCTCTGACGGTGACGGAACACTGATCACCGGCGAGGAAAGCGCCAACTGGGTGATCGCCGCCGACGGCAGCCTGCAGGTTACCTACGCCAACGGAGACAGTTCGAATCTGGTCTTCCTTTCCGAAAACCCGACAGCTTCCGGAATCAATGTGAGGACTACCCGAAATTCGGATGTCTTTACCCAAACCGGCCGCTTGCTACTCAAAGGAGAGTCGGCCTGGACTGCGCTGTCGGCAGTTGGGATCTACCAGTACGCGTTTGACTTCTTTAGGCCGCTCGAGCATTTCTGGTTTGAGGTAAACGATGATGGTACTGCGCTGACGGTTTCAACCTATGACTCGGACCAGAACGGCTCACTGGAAGACAACGAATACTTCCTCATGCCGGGCCTGTGGCGGATCAACGGCGAGGGTAACCTGCTGATTCGCCGCTATCGCTACAACCAGGGCGTGGCCGCAAACGGCGGCTACTGCAAGCCGGCAAGCTGGGATCCCGCTGACGGCGATGAGTGCGTGCTCTACCACGAACGTGAATGGAACCTTCACCAGACAGACGGCAGCGACGGTTACTGGATGCATCATTACCACCGCTTCTTCTCCGACTGGTACCGGAACAGCATGCCAGACCCCTCTGTGTCCGGGCATATCTTTATGTTCGGCACTATCGACAACCGCGCCCAATACAAGACGGATGTACGGCCGGCGGAAATACCGCCGCATCTGCTGCCCTAAGTTCGCAGCTCGTTAAAGAAAGGCCCGCACTGCGGGCCTTTTTTATCTTTGCCGAAACCTTCCACCGATCTTCCCCGCCGACTGGTACCTATGTCGTCGGTTTGAACAAATTGGCGGCAAATACCTCATCCTGACGGCTGCTTCCTCTAGGCTGAAACAAAGCGCGGAGCGAATTCGCGCCCGCTGATCACAATCCACGAGGTAACTACGGTGCAGAAATTGAGTTGTATTCTGCTGGCCGTGGCCTTGGCGACAGGAGTTGCCGGTTGTTCGACAACCGCGCCCGAGGGAGCCCCCAAAACATTAAGTATGAATGGACACAAGTTTCGCTGTGTCGAACAGGAACTGGAGACCAAGATTCTGGTGCGTTGCGTGCGTGTGACCTAGCGGAAGCGCTGCGAACCTTTAGACGATTAGGGTCATTCGACACGCACTATGCGCAGTGTGTCAGTGCTGCCGCCAATATCCTGGTGGTAACCGCGGGAGACCAGCACGAAATCGCCGTTCTGCAGCAGGTTGCGCGTCTTCAGATAGCTGATGGCCTGCTGGTCCCGCGATGGCCCGTCCATGCCCTCCACGTCCATCAGTACCGGATCGACACCGCGATACAGGGCCACGCGGCTGCAACTGCTGTGGTGACGACAGAAGGCGAAAATCGGAATGTCCGAGCGCACCCGCGACATCAGCAGCGCGGTATTGCCCGTTTCGGTCTGGCAGATAATCGCCCGGATATCCCGGCAGTGGTTGGCGATAGTCATCGCCGCCATCGCAATACAGGCGTCGCCGGCCGGGTAGTTGTCCTGCATCACCCGCGGCGGTCGCCGGGTGGCGCGGTGCTTTTCCGCGCCGACGATCACGTCGGCCATATGCTCGACGGTTTCCACCGGATAGTCACCGGCGGCGGTCTCCGCCGACAGCATGACCGCATCGGTGCCGTCGAGCACCGCATTGGCCACATCGCAGACCTCGGCGCGGGTGGGCACCGGGCTCGAAATCATCGACTCCATCATTTGCGTCGCGGTGATCGCCACCCGGTTGAGGTGGCGCGCGCGGTGGATCAGGTGTTTCTGCACCCCCATCAGTTCCGCGTCGCCGATTTCCACTGCCAGGTCACCGCGGGCCACCATGATGGCGTCACTGGCGAGGATCAGCGCATCCAGGCTTGTCTCGTCGGCCACGGCTTCGGCACGCTCTATCTTGGCAACGATATGCGCAGTGCCGCCGGCGGCGCGCAGCAGCTGGCGCGCCTTGGTGATATCGGCTGCGTCGCGGGGGAAGGAGACCGCGAGATAGTCCAGCTCCAGTTCCGCGGCCACCTTGATATCCCGGCGGTCTTTCTGGGTCAGGGCCGGCGCAGTCAGACCGCCGCCCAGCTTGTTGATGCCCTTGTTGTTCGACAGCCAGCCACCGACTTCCACCACAGCAGTCAGGCTGCGGCCATCGATTTTCTGTACCCGCAACCGCAGGCGGCCGTCGTCCAGCAGCAACATGTCACCGACTGCGCAATCTTCAGCCAGCTCCGCGTAGTCGACAGACACACCTTTCACGTTGCCGCCTCCAACCGGCCAGTCGGGATCCAGCACGAATTCTGCGCCTTTCTCCAGTCGCGCACGCCCCTCGCTGAACTTGCCGACGCGAATCTTGGGGCCCTGCAGATCGCCCAACACCGCCACGTGCCGACCTTGGCGCGCGGCTTCCTCGCGTACTTGCTGTGCGCGGCGGCGGTGGTCATCGGCGATACCGTGGGAAAAGTTGAGGCGCACCGTGTCCACGCCGGCGGCGATCAACTGTTGAAGAATACCGCCCTTATCGGTGGCGGGACCGAGCGTGGCGACGATCTTGGTGCGTCTGATCATGGTGGACAACTTCCCTGCTATTGGTCGCCGTCTGCAATTCCTGCGATAGAGAAAGCATAGCTTGTCACCATAATCATCTCCCCGCAGCACACAGCAACTAAGCTTTCCCTAGCAGTTTTTTGGAGTCCGGCGCCCACTACTGATTGAAAGCGGCGCCATTGTTCAGGGAGAGAAAGGGAGTGGCACGCCAATGAGCAGATTCATGCAGCTGTGGCTGCTGGGAGCGGCGCTGGTGGTCGGCGGTTGTCTCGGCGTCGGTACCGAGGAGGCTCCCGTGGTCCAGTCGGCGGGCAATATGGGCGCCGTCTGCGGCAACAAATGGGAACTGAAACGCCTGCGGGTCAACGGCGAGGCCGTCGCCGTCACCGAGACCGAGCGCTTCACCTTCCTGTGTAATCTCGATGGCAATGTGATGGGCAAGAGCGGTGTCAATACCTACCGCGGTTCCATGCAGATCACCGACAACGGCCAGCTGCTGTGGGACACCGCCAGTTTCGCATCGACCAAGATGGCCGGGCCGGATGCGCTGATGCAGCAGGAAAATACCTATCTGCGCGCCCTCGCCGGTACCCGTCAGGCCTTTACCAAATCCGGTGGCGCGCGCCTGATACTTCGCGATCCCTCCGGGGACATCTATATAGAATATGTCAGGGTCGGACCTTGAACACGTCCACAGACGGGACGGTCCTTTTGAGGTTAAATGTCACAAAAATAACGAGACACCCCTCATGCTGCGATCCCACGAGCGCTTTCTCCCACTGATTCCGCTGGCGCTGTTGCTGTCCCTGTCGGGCTGCGGCACAGTTGAGGAATCCAGTCTGGCGGAAAGTGAGCAGGATCGGTCAGTCTGCGAACATCAGTGGTTACTGGAAAGCCTGTCGGTCGACGGGCGCGAGCACCGTTCACGTCTGCTGTGGAAGAAATTCTGGCGTGACCGTCCCTACCTTACCTGCGACGACCTCGGCTATGTGCGCGGCAGTGCCGGCACCAACCCCTACCTGGGCCGTTTCTCACTGTCCGCTAACGGGGAAATTTCCTGGCCCCAGGTTCCGGCGATATCGCGCATGAGCGATGTGCGGGACAGCAGCGAACTGGAAAAGGACTACTTGAAGGCACTGCCACAGACGGACAACCTCAAGGTGAAGGGCGATTCGCTGATTCTGCGCAGCGAGAGCGGTGACACCCGCCTCGAATTCAAGCGCGTCGATGAAATGCCACGCTAATTACTCCTGTCTGATACAGTCCGCCGGCCGCACGGCATCGCCAACTCAAAAAAATGGCGGCCTAACAGGCCGCCAAGTATTCGTAATCAAGAAGGGTAAAAATTCGCATTTCGCGAATTAAGAGAGAAGATCAACACCACCTGAAAATACTGCTCGAATCCTAGCGAGGCGGAAAAGCGCGGCATTCAGATGGCATCTTAGTTGGCAGTTGTGACAAACAGATGACAGGGGCGTCTGGTTTCCGGCCACTGTTCCCGAAGTACTGCAGTATTTCTATCGGTTGCGGCGCTGATGCTGCTCCAGGTTCTCCTGACGCTTGCGCTCGCTCTTGCGCAACAGAACGTAGGTGGCTCCCAGACCACCGTGCTTTTTTTGTGCGCTGTGGAAGGCCAGCACCTCATGGAGCTGCGGCAGCCAGTGATTGACGCAACTTTTCAGCAGTGCCGGCTGCTTGCGGCCCTCGCCCTTGCCGTGCGTGATCAGCGCACAACGCACGTCCGCTTCCACACAATCGCGCACAAATTCCAGCACTGCGCGACGCGCTAATTCCACCGAGTGGCGGTGCAAATCGAGGCGCGCATCGACCGCGTATTTGCCCAGGCGCAGATTGCGGTAAACGCCGTTCTGTACACCGTCGCGCTTGAATTCCAGCGGATCCCATGGATCGACGAGCTCGACATATTCACCGGAAAGGGGATTCAGATCGCTTACGGGTTCCTGAGTGGCGGACTCGCGCCGCGCTCGCCGGTTCAGCTCCGCATCTTTGCGCTCCTTGTTCAGGGACACGCGGCGCTCCTGCACCAGTGGTTTGACGTCGCCCAACTCGCCGAGCGCGTCTTTAAACAAATCGGTATCGCTGGTCAAAACACCTCCCCCCAGCTCAGTTACGGTTCGAGAAACAGGTCCACCGCCAACTGGTCGGCCTTGGCCGGATTATGGGCGTACTCGGTAAAGTCGTTGACACCGCGCTCGCCCAACAGCTCCTCGTCGATCAACTGACGGCCCGTGAGCAGGCCATTTTCTGTTACCAGAACCTCGTAGGCGGCATCGGCCATGACGGCCGGTTTACGGCTCTGCTCAAACATTTCGCGATTGCCCACGGCAAACTCGATCGCCGCGGTGGCGACCAGGGTGCGCGGCCACAGGGTAGTGACGCTGACGCCGGCCTCACGCAGTTCCTCGGCCAGGCCCATACTCAAGATGGTCATACCAAACTTCGACAGCGCGTAGGGGGCGAAAGGTCCCAGCCACTTCGGTTGCAGATTCAGCGGTGGCGACAGGCTGAGGATATGGCCGTTCGCCGACTGCTTCAGGTAGGGCATTGCCAGATGTGCCGTCAGGTACACGGCGCGGCTGTTGATGCTCTGCATCAGGTCGTAGCGTTTCGGCGGCGTGGATTCCACATTGGTCAGGTTGATGGCACCGGCATTGTTCACCACGGCGTCGATACCGCCGAACCGCTCCGCGGCCTGTTCCATGGCCTCTGCAACCCGCTGCTCGTCGCGCACATCTACCTGCAGGGCCAGCGCCTTGCCGCCAGCGGCCTCCACTTCTGACGCTACCGAGTGAATGGTGCCCGGCAGTTTCGGATGCGGCTCGGCGGATTTGGCCGCAATGACGATATTGGCCCCGTCGGCGGCGCACTTGAGCGCGATGGCGCGACCTATGCCGCGGCTGGCGCCGGTGATAAAGATCGTCTTGCCCTTCAGGGCTCCGCTGTTGTCAGTCAGGGTGAGATATTCTTCCGTCACTTTCGGCCTCCGGGGCTATGACTGCCGGGCAGTAAATTTCCTTGAAGATTGCGGGCATGCGCTTCGGCTTGCCGCTAGACAGCTCGATACACACCATCTGCCACTGGGCGCGCAGTATCAGCGCCTCATCGGCGGCGCGGAACACCTGGAATCGACGGGTCATATTGAGGCGCCCGTCCACTTTAGTGAGCCAGGTGCCGAACAGCAGCTCGTCGCCTTCCCTCGCCGCCAGTATATAGTCGTACTCGCCGTGACGGATGGCCATACCGCGGTCGAGTCCCTGGTAATTCGTGACATCCAGCCCCAGCGCCACACTGTGCGCCCAGCCGGCACGCTCGCACCAGCGCACGTATTCGGCATTATTGGCGTGATGCAGGCCGTCCACATGTTCCGGCTTTACAGTGACCTTCCAGATAAAGGGCCGCGGTAAATCCCACTGCATTGGCGGATATCCCGTTTTACTCTGATGTCCGGGAGCCTATGTGATCTCCGCGCCGGCGACAAGGCACGGCAGCGCGCGCGGCAGATACAAAAAAGGCCCCGAATGGGGCCTTTTCCGCGGTCGCTCGGAGACTTAGGCTTCCGTCTCTGTCTTCGCGCCTTCCGCCTGCTGCTGCGCTTGGGCCAGAGCCGCGGCGAACAGGGCATCGAAGTTGATCGGTGGCAGCATCAGGGCCGGGAAGGAGCCCTTGGTTACCACGTTGTCCACCACTTCGCGAGCGTAGGGGAACAGGATCTGCGGGCAGGCAGTGTTCAGCGCCTGAGCCAGCTGCTGACCTTCCAGACCCTGAATGGCGAACAGGCCGGCCTGCTTCACTTCCACCAGGAAAGCGGTGTCTTCTTCCAGCTTGACGGTAATGGTCAGAGTCAGAGCCACTTCATACAGATCTTCGTCGATCTTGGCGGTCTGAGTGTTCAGCTCCTGGTTGACCTGGGGCTTCCACTGTTTCTTGAAGACCTCGGCACCCATCGGGGTTTCGAAGGAGAGATCTTTCAGGTAAATGCGTTGCATCGCGAATTGCACTTGCGGGGCTTCCGCGTTTGCCGCTGCGCCGTTCTGTTCTTCAGCCATGTTACTGCCTGTTCTTTATATAAGTGGTTTATTCATGCCTTCCGTGAGAAAGACTCCCTGTATAAGCCTTTCAAATGGGGCCTTCGAATACCGTTTCAAGGCCGGAAATGGATTAATCACAACTTTTTGCTCCGGGCGTCGCTACCCGCGCTGTGACCGCCCGTTGCTGCAGGCGTCAGCGATTTGAGCCGAGCAGGCTATCCAGCTGGCGACTGCGCTCCAGCGCCATCAGCTCGTCGCAGCCGCCCACGTGGTGATCGCCGATCCAGATCTGCGGCACCGAGCGCCGGCCAGCCTTGGCGGCCATCTGCGCGCGCAGGTTCGGGTCGTTGTCTACCGCTATCTCGCGGTACTTCACGCCCTTGCTGTCGAGCAGCTGCTTGGCGCGAATGCAATAGGGGCAGAAACGGGTGGTGTAGATGACAACGTCTTGCATGACCGGATTCCGCTTAAACCGCAGCGTGTGATTACTTCAATATTAACTCTTGACCAGCGGCAGGTTCTGATTGGCCCACTCGCTCATACCGCCCTGCAGGCGTCGCACCTGGAAGCCCTGCTGCTTCAGCAGGCGACCCACGGGTCCGGCATGCTGGCCGAGTTTGTCGGCGACGATCAGCGGCTTGTCCTTGTACGGGGCCAGTTCACCAACCCGCTCGGCCACCTCGCCGTGGGGGATATGCACCGCGTCGACGATGTGGCCGGCGCTGTATTCGCTGCGGTCGCGCACGTCGAGTACCTTGGCGCCATCGACATTGATCAGGCGGGTGACTTCATGCACCGACGCCGGGGTGCCGGCCTTGTAACGCTCGCTCAGCGCGAATGCGTAGAGTAAAACCACCAGCAGGCTGACCAGCAGCCACTGCTCGCTCATAAAGACGAAAAAGTCCACTTCGCTTCCTTTTATTTCCAGCAATCCAACAGCTCGTCCTGACCCACTGGATTGTCGCCGGCAACAGGCTGACGCAGCTGCGTGGAGCCGCTTGCCTGTTGCGGGCTCGCGCCGGCCGTGGCCGGCGTCGGCGCATCCCCGCGCCGCATCGTTCGTTTTATTGTCAGTGGTGCCAGCGGCGCCCAATGCGGCGGGAGTATACACGATTGTGGCGAAATCTTAACCAGACCAACACCTTTTCACAGCAGGGCACACTGGATCCGGGTTCCTCCGCAGCGGACGTGGTTAAAGGGTGCACAAACGGGTTAAAATCCGCGTCCCCGAATGAATCCACACCGGCAGAGGAAACCTTTCGCTATGGCCGCTCCGCAACAACCGCACAAACGTCCCCTGGTCCTGTTGATCCTGGACGGCTTCGGCCACAGCGACAATCCCGAGCACAACGCCATTCACGCCGCCGACTCGCCGGTCTGGGACCAGATCTGGGCGACCAGGCCCAAGACGCTGATCCAGACGTCCGGCATGGCGGTGGGCCTGCCGGAAGGGCAGATGGGTAACTCCGAGGTGGGCCACATGACCCTCGGCGCCGGCCGGGTCGTCTACCAGAACTACACCCGTATCAACAAGGCGATCAAGGACGGCGACTTCTTCCGCAATCCCACCTATACGGCGGCGGTGGACAAAGCCATCGCCAACAATGGCGCCGTCCATATCATGGGCCTGCTGTCCGAAGGTGGCGTGCACAGCCATGAGGACCACATAATTGCGATGGTGACCCTGGCAGCCCAGCGCGGCGCCACGGAAATCTATGTCCACGCCTTCCTCGACGGCCGCGACACGCCGCCGCGCAGCGCCGAACCGTCCCTGGCGCGTGTGATTCAGGTGTGCGACGCCGTCGGCACCGCGCGCATCGCCACCATGGCCGGACGCTATTTCGCCATGGATCGCGACCAGCGCTGGGATCGGACCCAGTCCGTCTACGACCTGCTGACCCGCGGCGAAGCCAAGTATCAGGCTGAGGATGCCCTCGCCGGCCTGGCCGCCGCCTACGAGCGCGGCGAAAACGACGAATTCGTCGCCCCGACCCTGGTCGGCGCCGCGGCCCCGATCAAAGACGGCGATGCGCTCATTTTCATGAACTTCCGCCCGGACCGCGCGCGCCAGCTGACCCGCGCCTTCACCGAGGCGGATTTCTCCGGCTTCGATCGCGCCGTCACGCCAAAGCTGGCGGATTTCGTCATGACCACCGAATATGCGGCGGATATCCAGGCCAGCTGCGCCTTCCCGCCGGAAAACCTGGTGAACTCTTTCGGCGAATACCTGGCCGCCGAGGGCAAGACCCAGCTGCGCATCGCCGAGACCGAGAAGTACGCCCACGTGACCTTCTTCTTTAGCGGCGGCCGCGAGGAGCCCTTCGCCGGGGAGACCCGCGAACTGATCAAGTCGCCGAACGTCGCCACCTACGACCTGCAGCCGGAAATGAGTGCGCCGGAGGTTACCGAAAAACTGGTGGCCGCCATCGACAGCGGCACCTACGACGCGATCATCTGTAACTATGCCAACGGCGATATGGTCGGCCATACCGGCGTGTTCGAGGCCGCGGTAAAGGCGGTGGAAGCGCTGGATGTCTGTGTCGGCCGGGTAGTGAACGCGGCCCTGGCCGCCGGCGGGGAGGTACTGATCACAGCCGACCACGGCAACGTCGAGGAGATGTTCGACGCCGGTTCCGGCCAGGTCAGCACCCAGCACTCCACATTGCCGGTGCCGTTCGTCTATATTGGTGAGCGCAACGTGCGCCTGCGTGATGGTGGCAGCCTGGCGGACGTCGCTCCGACCATGTTAGCGTTAATGAACCTGCCGCAACCGGCGGAAATGACCGGCCACAGTCTGGTGCAATTCGACCAATGAAATATTTCGCCATAATTCTTTTCGCACTGCTGTCCCTGCCCGCCTGGTCGCAAGCGGCCGCGGACGAGGACCAGCAGGCGCGTCTCGCCGAAATCAAGCAGCGTATCGAGTCGCTGCAGGCAGAGCTGAACCAGGTGCGCAGTCAGCGCGACCAGCTGCTGAAGGACCTGGAGAAGAACGAGAAGGATATCTCGGAACTGCACAAGCGCATCGACCAGATCAAGCGGGACATGCGCAGCCGCACTGACAAGCTGCAGGAGCTGAAACAGGAACAGCAGCAGCTGGAGGAATCGCGGCGAAGTATGCAGCGGCGGGTCGAGCAGGAAGTCGCCGCCGCTTACCGACTCGGCAGACAGGAGCAGATCAAACTGCTCCTGAACCAGCAAGACCCACAAGACATCGCCCGCCAACTCCGCTACCACGAATACTTCCTCCAAGAACGCAGCCGCGTCATCGACGACTACCTCGACACCCTCACCTCCCTGCAGACCGTCAGTACCTCGATCGAGCGCGAACGCGATACGCTCGACGGGGAACGCCGACAGTTGCAGGACCGGGAAACCCAGTTGCGCGGTGCACAGCGCGACAGGAGCAGGACGCTGGACAAGCTGGCGGCGCGACTGGCGGACAAGAGCGGTGAGCTACAGCAGTTAAAGAACGATCGCTCGCGCCTGCAGAAATTGGTGGACGAAGTGGGCCGCGCCATCGCCTCCCTGGTGAGCCCCCAGGATCAGCAGCCGTTCGCCAAACAGCGTGGGCGCATGCAGTGGCCGGTCAAGGGTCGTCGCGCCAACGCCTACGGCCAACGCCGCGCTAACGGCATCACCTGGAAGGGCATCACCATCCGCGCCAACGAGGGCGAGCCGGTGCGTGCCATTCACCGCGGCCGCGTGGTGTTCTCCGACTATCTGCGCGGCCAGGGCATGCTGATGATTCTGGATCACGGCGACGGCTATATGAGTCTCTATGCGCACAACCAGTCGCTGACCCGCAGCCTCGGTGAGTGGGTCGAGAGTGGCGATACGGTTGCCCGCGTAGGCAACAGTGGCGGACTGACGCACAGCGGTGTCTACTTCGAAATCCGCCACCGCGGCAAGCCGCAGGATCCCACCCGCTGGTGCCGCTGACAATTCCACTCTATCGGGGCGACCTGCGGCGGTCGCTCCTAATAAAATCGCGCGGTTGAGTCAGCCGCCAACTTAAAAACCCTGCCTGCCGCCGCGGTCTACACTTTCGCAAAGAAGCGAAGAAATAAGGCAGAGGTTTCAACGACATGTTCACGCCCAAAGCGCTGACCACTTTTATCGGCGCAGCCGCCCTCACCGCACTGCCCCTGATGGGGCTGAGCGAAGGCGGTACCACGCCACAACTGATTCCAGAAACTACAAGCCGTCTGCCGCTTGAAGACTTGCGCAGCTTCGCCAAAGTATTCGAACAGATCCGCCAGGGCTACATCGAAGAAGTGGACGACAGCACCCTGCTTGAGTATGCAATCAAGGGCATGCTGCAGGGCCTTGATCCGCACTCGTCCTATCTGGATCGTGAATCCTTCGACGACCTGCAAGCCAATACCACCGGCGAGTTTGCCGGCCTCGGCATAGAGGTGGGTATCGAGAACAACCATATCACTGTGGTCACGCCGATGGACGACACCCCGGCCGCCCGCGCCGGGCTGAAGGCCGGCGACATCATCCTGCGCCTGTCCGGCAAATCCATGAAAGGGGTCAGCCTCGACGAGGCGGTAGAGCGCATGCGCGGGCCCAAGGGCAGCAGCGTCACCCTGACGATCGCGCGCAAGGGTTACAAGGCACCCTTCGAAGTGACCCTGAAGCGCGACACCGTGCGTGTGCGCAGCGTGCGCGGAAAAATTATCGACGATGGCTACGGCTACCTGCGCATCAGCCAGTTCCAGCTGGACACCGGCAACGATGTCGCGCGGGAGGTCCGCAAGTTGCAGAAAGCCGGCAAGCTGAAAGGCTTGATCGTCGACCTGCGCAATAACCCCGGCGGCGTGCTGCAGTCTTCGGTGGAAGTGGCCGACGTATTTCTTGAAGAGGGCCTGGTGGTCTACACCGAAGGGCGCGCCGAATCCTCCAACCTCAGCTATTCCGCCGAACCCGGCGACCTGACCGAGGGCGCGCCGCTGGTGGTACTGATCAACGCAGGCTCTGCCTCCGCGGCGGAAATCGTCGCCGGCGCGTTGCAGGATCACCGCCGCGCAGTGGTGATGGGTACCGACAGCTTCGGCAAAGGTTCCGTGCAGACGGTGATTCCGATCAACAACGAACGCGCAATCAAGCTGACCACCGCGCTCTACTTCACGCCCAATGGCCGCTCGATTCAGGCCCAGGGCATAACCCCGGATATCGTCGTCGAGCGGGTCAAGGTAACCCGGCTGCAGGAGCGCGCCCGCTCCACCGAAGCCGACCTGGCCGGCCACCTCGGCAATGGCAACGGCGGCAAGGATCGCAACGCGGCTGATCGCGCTAAAGAACAAGAGAACCGCGACGACTGGTATGATCGCGACAACCAGATATTCGAGGCACTCAATGTGCTCAAGGGTTTAAACCTTTACGCGCAGAGGGAGAGGGGATTGCGGGAGCGTGTAGCGCGCGCAGATTGATCCCGCCACGGAAGTACCGGGCGAAACCCTGTATTCGCCCTTTCGGCAGTTAACGAAACCGCGCGAGTTATGTTCGTGCACGGTTTTGGTAGGTGGTTATGCAGCAGTATCGCGCCGGCGAAGAGGGGCAGCCCCTTCCCCCACGTTCCGATCGCTTCTACAAAGTGGGAGATGACTGGTACTTCCAGGTGCGCGGCGGCGCCTGCTTTGGGCCCTTCACCTGCCGCGGCGAGGCCGAGCGCGCGGTACGCATTTACTTTTCCCACAGCCAAGATACCGACGCAACCCCGGCCGGCAACGGCGCCGTCATTCACCCGTTTGGCAGCCTGCGCGCCAAGCGCTGGCGAAAACAGTTCCGCTAACCACTCCCCAGCCCGACGGTCAGAGCCTTTAAAAAATTCCCATGCGGATTCACCTTCCGATATGACCAGATGCAAAACGCATCGACGGCAGCCTGACCGCGCCAGCAATAAAAAAGGCGTCAGGAAAACCTGACGCCTCAAGCCATCGCCCAGAATTCAAGCTGCCCTGGAACCGCCATTTCCCTATGACGAACTGCCAGCCAACCGTCCCGGTCAGCCCCAAGGCCTGCGCCATAAGTTCGATTTGGAACTTATCGGAACGCAGTACCTATTAAACAAATTACGAACAGGCGGTGCTTATACGGGTTACTACAAATTGTGATACTGAATACTACAGATAACCTACCGCTTAAATTAGACGCCACCCCTGCGTAGGAAAACTCTAATCACAAATACCTCGCTCCAGTCGCAGTCGTATGTGCAAGGTTGTTTATACGCAGCTCCTGCCTGGAAATATTCATCACGCTCATCGAGCAATATCTGTCAGAAAAACTTGGCCTGGCGTGACACTGAGGATCTCTATTCCACTGAGATTTTGTAAGCTCACTTCAGCTTATTTCGCTGCACGCCATTAATCCATAGAGCGATTTCTTCCAGAAGAGTTTATTCACCGCTTTCAGCTAGCTTCTCCAGAACTCGAATTGGCTCGGACTTCAGACGGTGTCAAATTAAAGCGGCGCTTGAAGGCACGATTGAACCAGGCGAGATTGTTGAAGCCCACCTTATACGCAAGAGCGGAGACACTTTCACGAGGAAAAGCAGGGATCAATAGTTGCCGATAAACCCAATCCAAGCGCAGACCGATGAGATAGTCACAAAACGACATGCCGGCGTCATAGAACATCTTGCGAACATATTGAGGAGAGATATGAAGATGGGCAGCCACGCGATCGACGTTCAGCTCTGGATTCTTCAGGTTTTCATAAATGTAGTGGCGAACCGCGCGGAACCGGGCCTCTTTCAAGCCGCGATTTCTTGCCGCATGCTCTGTCTCGGCATCTACCTGCAGAACGAGCGCAGCCAGATCCTGTATATGCAATGAGGCAACACTTGCAGCCTGCGCAGATATTTTTTCTCGCGCATCGACAAGATCTGCGACGTAACGCAGCAGCAGAGTCAAGCTAGCGGAATCTGTCGGCGTACTCTTTTTCGCAATCACCGAATCAGGGTCCGCCAGACGACGTTCGAATATTTTTCCTGGCAGACTTATTGACGTTACATTAAGGAAATCGCTACACCCTGCCTCGAAAGGATCTTCCAATGGAGCCAGGTAAACTTGCCCGGGAGCGAAGGTTTCAGGCTGCTTGTCGCGAAATGAAAAAGTTGCGTTACCGGAAGTGGGCATAACCAGCATCAGCGAATCATCGCCATCCGCAATATGGCTGTATGTGCGTCTCGACTGATGTGGGGATATCTGGAGCTGTGCGACGGCAACCTGGGGCATCTCCAGTCCGGCGGCCTCGACAGTACCATCGCGCCCGACACCCTGTATCTCCACACCGCAGATCGGCGAATAAACCTCTGCGAATGCGGCCTCCCTATCTTCAGGGGAATAGGCGCTGGAAGAAAAAGTAAAATAAGTAATACGGCCGCTCCTTGGCATCGGCACAGGTATTTTTCATATACCGGCGCCGGTATTGTGGCCACTTACATTTTCCCGGCGCCCTTACTGGCGATCCGGCTTCACAATTCGACTCTGGTGGACTCGCTTGTCCATTCCATCGAAAAAACGGCAGCCCTACCTGTTTCGAGAGAGTGAGTCGGGATTCGGGTGTTATTGGACCATTGATTAAATAGGCGAAAACTCACTTCCATACATCCAACGAAGAAGTTTAGCCCATCATGACCACGCTGCCCCGAATAGAGCCAAGTGAGTGCGCAAAAGACAGGATATTCAGCATCGAAATTCACTGAACAGCTTATCCAGTCCAAGCGGGAAAGTAACGGAAAGACGTAAAGATTTTTATAGGTGCCAGAAAAAAACTAGAGCCGCATTTCGATGCCCGCATCCTGCATATATTTCTTCGCCTCGGCGATGCTGTATTCTCCAAAGTGAAAAATGCTCGCGGCCAGCACCGCATCGGCACCACCCTTTAACACGCCGTCGGCGAGGTGCTGCAGATTGCCGACGCCGCCGGATGCAATCACCGGCACCGGCACCGCGTCGGTAACCGCGCGGGTCAGCGCCAGATCAAAGCCGTTCTTGGTGCCATCCCTGTCCATGCTGGTCAGCAGGATTTCGCCGGCGCCAAGCTCGGCCATCTGTTTCGCCCAGGCAACCGCATCTATGCCGGTGGGCTTGCGACCGCCGTGGGTGAAGATTTCCCACCGGTTATCCGCCACCTGCTTCGCATCGATGGCAACGACGATGCACTGGCTGCCGAAGCGCTCGGCGGCCTCGCGTACGAATTCGGGATTCTTTACCGCGGCGGAATTGATCGCCGTCTTGTCGGCACCGGCATTGAGCAGGTTGCGAATGTCCTGCAGGGTGCGCACACCACCGCCGACGGTCAGCGGAATAAAGACTTCCGAAGCCATCTTTTCCACGGTGTGTAGCGTGGTATCGCGCTCTTCGTGGGTGGCGGTGATATCGAGAAAGGTGATTTCGTCGGCACCGGCCTCATTGTAGCGGCGCGCGATTTCCACCGGGTCGCCCGCATCGCGGATATCGACGAAGTTCACGCCCTTCACCACGCGGCCGGCGTCAACATCCAGGCAGGGGATTATGCGTTTCGCGAGGCCCATCTTATTTGTCCCAGTCATCGCAGAGCTGCTGCGCCTCGTGCAGGTTCAGCTTGTCTTCGTAGATCGCGCGGCCGGTAATGGCCCCATAGATTTCACCGGCTTCGAGTAGCTGGCGAATATCCTCGATACTGCTGACACCGCCGGAGGCGATTATCGGGATCTGCACGGCGTGCGCCATTTCCAGTGTGGCCTCGATATTTACGCCCTGCATCATTCCGTCGCGGGCGATGTCGGTATAGACGATGGCACTGACACCACAGTCCTGAAACTGCTTGGCGAGCTCGGTGGCTTTTACATCGGAAACTTCGGCCCAGCCCTCGGTGGCGACAAACCCGTCCTTGGCGTCGAGGCCGACGATGATGTGGCCTTCAAATTCTTTACAGGCTTCTTTGACCAGCTTGGGATTCTTTACCGCAGCGGTGCCAATGATGTTCCAGGTAACCCCGGCGTCCAGATACCATTCGATGGTTTTCAGGTCGCGAATGCCACCACCGATCTGGATGGGGAATTGGGGAAACTGACGGGCGATGCTGTTAACGGCGTCGGCATTGACGGGGTTGCCGGCAAAGGCGCCGTTGAGGTCGACGATATGCAGACGCTTGGCACCCTGGCTGAGCCAGTGCTCGGCGGTAGCAACCGGGTCATCGGAGAAGACAGTGGCGTCTTCCATCTCGCCCTGGCGCAGGCGCACACACTGGCCGTCTTTCAAGTCAATTGCGGGAATTACGATCATGGTCAGTCTTTCAATCGGCAGTAAATGTAAATCCTGGCGGCGGTGTCAGTGCCGCAGCGGAGCAGCGGCGGCATCGCAAGCGCGGACAACCTAAGTGCGGCCGTTCCAGGCGGTAAAGTTCTTCAGCAGCTGCAGGCCCGCATCCGCACTCTTTTCCGGGTGGAACTGGGTGGCAAAAATATTCTCGCGCGCCACCGCGGCGGCGAGGGAGACGCCGTATTCGGTCCGCCCGGCGACATCCGCATTGTTCTCGGCGGGCACATAGTAACTGTGTACGAAATAGAAGCGGCTGCCATCCTCGATATCGCTCCACAGTGGGTGCGCGCGCGTCTGTTCGACGCGGTTCCAGCCCATATGGGGGACTTTCAGGCGCTCATCGTTTTCCCGCAGGCCAGCGCCGAAAAACTTCACCGGCTGCGGGAAAATATCCAGGCAGTCGACACCGTTGTTCTCCTCGCTGCGGCGCATCATGATCTGCATGCCGACGCAGATACCGAGCACCGGCAGGCCGGAATCGATGGCGTCGCGCAGCAGCGGCACAAAACCGGCCTCGACAAAACCCGCCATGCAATCGCGAATGGCGCCGACACCCGGCACCAGCAGGCGGTCGGCGCCCTGGGCCTGCTCCGGCGTGGTCGCCAGCACCACCTCGTCGGCGGGCGCGACCTTTTGCAGGGCGCTGGCCACCGAGTGCAGGTTGCCCATGCCGTAGTCGAGCACCGCTATTTTTTGCCTTGAAGAGGGCATCACAGCACGCCCTTGGTGGACGGCATGGTGCCGGCCATGCGCGGATCCGGCGTCAGCGCCATGCGCAGCGCGCGGCCGAAGGCCTTGAACACCGTCTCCACCTGGTGGTGGGCGTTGTGCCCCTTCAGGCAGTCGATGTGCAGAGTCACCAGGGCGTGATTCACGAAGCCCTGGAAGAACTCATAGAACAGCTCGGTATCGAAGTTGCCGATGCGCTTCTGGGTAAATGGCACGTCCATGACCAGCCCCGGGCGACCGGAGAAGTCGATCACCACCCGCGACAGTGCCTCGTCCAGCGGCACGTAGCTGTGGCCGTAGCGGGTCATGCCCTTCTTGTCGCCGAGCGCCTCGGTGATCGCCTTGCCGAGGGTGATGCCGATGTCCTCCACCGTGTGGTGGTCGTCGATATGCACGTCGCCGTCGCAGGAGATATCCAGGTCGATCATGCCGTGGCGGGCAATCTGGTCGAGCATATGCTCGAGAAAGGGCACCCCGGTGTCGAACTGACCACGGCCGTCACCGTCCAGGTTGACGCTGACGGTGATCTTGGTTTCCAGGGTGTCGCGGTTGACGCTGGCCTTGCGCATCGGGAAGCCGTCCTCTTTTCAGGCGATAAGACAGGAGGCGCGAATTATAGGACGAATGGGGCTCCCTGTGACCGGATAGTGTCAGATGAAACTTGATTCCGTACCGCGGACAAATATCATACGCTGCATGATCATTCACACCCGCCAAAAATCCCGTTTCTGGGCCAGCCTGTTGCTGCTGATCGCATTGATCGCGGCACAGCCGGTATTGGCGGAGCATGTCCATTTCGTGGATCCCTCGCACGAGCTGTGCGACCTGTCCTTCCACCAGCTGTCCACCGCCGCCGGCAGCGAGTACCGCGTGGCCCTTCCGGCACCGGTTGCCCACTACCTGCGCCAGAGCGCACCGGTGCCAGGCGACAGCCAGCCCGAGCGTCAGGCCGCCCGCGGCCCACCACCCCTCCTGTCACCCGCTTAAACCACAACACCGATAAATTTGCTTGGCGTGACGGCCCCGTGTGCGCGGTGTCCGCCCCCTGTGACAGGAATAACAACAGATGAACAAGACCAGCAAGCTGGCCCTGGCGATCGCCGGCGCCCTGACCGTTCCCGCAACCAACGCATCCACCGCTACCGGTCAATCCCTGGAAGAGGTCAATGTAACCGTATCGCCACTGGACAAGCCCGCCGACGCCGTGGCCGCGCCCGTGTCGGTATTGGCCGGCGACGAGCTGCGCGACAAGGCCGCCGCCACCCTGGGCGACACCCTGCGCGACGAGTTGGGCGTGGCCAACGCCTCCTTCGGCGGCGGGGTAGGCCTACCGGTGATCCGCGGCCAGTCAGCCAACCGGGTCAAGGTGCTGAACGACAACCTGGACGTGGCCGACGCCTCCAACACCAGTGCCGACCACGCCAGCAGCGTCGAGGCCCTGCTGGCCGAGCACATCGAGATACTGCGCGGCCCGGCCGCCCTGCGCTACGGCAGCGGCGCCATCGGCGGCGTCGTGAACGTGATCGATAGGCGCATCCCCACCCAGGTGCCCGAAGAGATGGAAGGGGCACTCGAGATGCGCCACGACACCGGCAACCGCCAGGACGCCGGCGTCTTTCGCCTGGGCGGCGGCGCCGGCCAGCTGGCTTGGTACCTGGACGGCACCTATCGCGAGAACGGCGACACGCAGATCCCCGGGCTGGCCATCCGCCACCATGAGGAAGACGCGCACGCCGGTGAAGCGCCCGCAACCAGCGAGGTGCACGCCGAAGAAGAGGAGTTCAACACCGACGGCTTCGTGGGCAACACCAGCGGTCGCGGCCACAGCTACAGCGGCGGCGCCTCCTGGATCACCGACAGCGGCTTCATCGGCCTGTCGGTGAACAAGACCGGCAAGAACTACGGCATCCCGTTCGGCACCCACGCCCACGAGGAAGAGGCCCACGACGGCGAGACCGCCGCGGAACACGCCGCCCATGCCGGCGAGGAGGAAGGCCCCGAGGCGGTGCGCATCGACATGACCCAGACCCGCTACGACCTGAAGGGCGAGCACCGCTTCGAAGACGACTACTGGGATAAGCTCAGCGTACGCCTGGGCCACAACGACTACGAGCACGTGGAGCTGGAAGAGGGCGAGCCCGGTACCCGCTTTAGCAGCGACGCTTGGGAAAGCCGCATTGAGCTGACCCACGACGCCGGCGGCGAGTGGCGCGGCGCCTACGGACTGCAGCTGTCGGAGAAGGACTTTTCCGCCATCGGCGACGAGGCCTTTATCCAGCCCTCCAACACCCGCAGCGCCGGCGCCTTCGTGATGAAAGAGCGCAGCTGGGCCAACTGGCACCTGGACCTGGGCGGCCGGCTGGAGCGGGTGGAAGTGAGCCCGGAACTCGGTGACGACCGCGACTTCAACCTGGTCAGCGCCAGCGGCGCCATCCAGTACTTCCTGGCCAAGCACCAGCACGTGAGCCTGGGCCTCACCAGTGCCGAGCGCGCACCGGTGGCCGAAGAGCTGTACGCCAACGGCGCCCACTTGGCGGAATCCCGCTTTATTCTCGGCAACGCCGACCTGGACACCGAGAACTCGGTGAACTGGGAGCTGGGCTACCACCACCACAACGAGGAGGCCAGCGGCTGGCACGCCGCGCGGGTAGAGGCCAACCTGTTCTACAACCAGGTGGGCGACTACATCTACGCCCAGAATACCGGTCTGGAAGATGCAGAGAGCGAATTCCCCATCTACGCCTACACCAACCGCGACGCCACTTTCTACGGCGCCGAGGCCTCGGTGAAATTCCCGCTGGCGGGCGGCCACTTCCTCACCCTTTTCGGCGACAGCGTACGCGCCCAGTTCGACAGTGACCCGGGGAGCGCCGCGGCGCAAGGTGAGAGCCGCGACGTGCCGCGCATGCCGCCGCTGCGCACCGGCCTGGCCCTGGGCGGCGACTACAGCCAGTGGAACTGGGAGTGGCGCACCACCCACGCCTTCGACCAGAACCGCCCAGGCGCCTTCGAGGAAGCCACCGACGGCTATACCCGCATGGACCTGACCGCGCGCTACAACATCAAGGTAGGTGGCAGCGATACAGTGTTGTTCGCCAGCGCACGCAACCTGCTGGACGAGGAAATCCGCAATTCCACCTCGCTGCTGCGGGACTTCGCGCCGGAGATGGGGCGCAGTGTCGAGGCCGGCGTGCGGTTTATTTTCTGAGCCGCAACTGCTTCAATTGGCCTCTTGTGAGCTGACTAACAGCCCCCGCCTGTCCGCGCGGGGGCTGTATCTCCTACAATACGCGGATAAAAGCCGTTCGAAGCGGCCTTAATCGGGAACACCGGACTGTGGTCCGGCGTCTCACGATAGAGCTTTCCCAACAAGCCTCTCGATAACAAACAGGGATTATTCACTCCATGGCCTGGATCAAGCGCACATTTGTCGCCCTTCTTGTCGTCTTCCTGCTGCTCGCCGGCGCCGTCGCCTGGCTGCTGGCCGGCCTGGACGTCAACAAGTACAAGCCGCAGCTGGAACAGCTGGCCGCCGAGCAGGGTATCGCCCTGAAACTTGACGGCGATATCGGCTGGCAGCTGTGGCCGAATGTCGCACTCGAACTGCAGGGCGTGCAGCTGGCACCACTGCCACAGCCGGAGCAACCGCTCGTGCGCGCCGACAAGATCGCCGTGGGCGTAGCGCTGATGCCGCTGCTCAAGAAGCGCATCGAGGCCCAGGAGATTGTCCTGGTGTCGCCCCAGATCGACCTCAGCGTCGACGAGCAGGGCCGCGGCAACTGGGAGTTGCTCAGCGAGGCCATGGAAGCGCAGCAACAACAGGCCGAGCAGCAGCCGCCCAAACTGGAGATTCCCGAGGACAAACCCAAACAGGATCTGCACCTGGCGCTGGAGAAGCTGCGCATCGAAGACGGCCGCCTGAACTACCGCGATGACAGCAACAAGACGGAATACAGCGTGGAACAGCTGCGCGTGGCCGCGGACAACCTGGTGCCCGGCGGCGAGCCGGGCATGGTAGAGGCCAGCGCCCGGATCAGCGGCAGCGCCCTGCAACAGCCTGTGGATATCGCCGTCGACAGCACCCTGGCACTGGACGAAGGCCTGCATGGTCTGCGCCTGCAGCCTCTGGAACTCTCCATGAACAGCGGTGAAGCCGCAGCCACACTGCATCTGCGCGGCCACGTGCGCCGCAGCGCGGCCGATCAGCCGTGGCAGATACAGATGAACGTGGATGCCGATGTGGAGCCACTGCGCCCGTGGCTGGCCGTCACCGGCACCGAACTGGTCACGCAAAGCGGCGCCGTACTGCAGAAACTGAGCCTGGAAACCAGTGTCGAGGGCACGGAGCGGAAACTCGATCTGACGCCGCTGCAACTGCAGCTGGATGACACCGTCTTCGCCGGCAGCGCGCAGCTGCGCAACGCCGAAATGCCGGGACTGGACTTGAATCTGCGCGGCGGCACGCTGGTACTGGACGACTATCTGCCACCGCCGGCACCGGAAGCCAAGCAGCCACAGGAAGAAGCTACCGCGGCGACGGAAGCGGATGCGGAGCCGGTACCACTGCCACTGACCGCGATGCGCGGCTTCAACGCCAACCTGGACCTGTCGCTCGAGCGGCTGCAGGCGGTCGAGCTGCAGATGGATCGGCCCCAGCTGCAACTGACCGTCGACAACGGCCTCTATCAGCTACAGAAACTGTCCGCCGACCTGTACGGCGGCGAACTCAGCAGCAACGGCCGCTTCAATGCCCGCGGCAAGTCCGCCGAAGCCGAACTCACCGGTGGCCTCGCCGACGTGGAAATTTCCCAGGTGCAGCAGGCCCTGTTCCCGAGCGAGCGCGTGCAGCTGTCCGGCAAGGCCACCATCAACTGGGCCGCTCAGACCAGCGGCAGCGATACGCTGCAACTGCAGAAGGAGCTGCGCGCCGCGGTACAGCTGTCCAGCGACCAGCTGTCCCTGGCGCCGTTCAACCTGGAAAAAGGCATGTGCCAGCTGGTCAGCTACGCGGAGAAGACGCCGCTGCCGGAGCGCGACTGGCCGGCGAGCACCCGCCTGCAGGACCTGCGCGTCAATATCGCCATCAAGGGCGACAAGGCCACCATTCAGGAAGTGCTCGCCGGTGTCGAGAATATCGCCGTGACCGGCGACGGCGTGATCGACCTGGAAAAGCAGGAATTCGACTTCGCCCTCGGCATGGCCCTGGTCGGCGAGCGCACTTCCGCCGACGGCTGCACCGTGAAGAACGACCGCTGGCGCAATCGTCCGCTGCCGCTGCGCTGCAAAGACAGCTTTGCCGATGCCGGCGCCACCAGCTGCAAACCGGACAGCCGCCGTCTCGACGACCTGGTGCGCGACGAACTGAAATACAAAGCCGAGAAAAAATACGGCGATAAGGTCCAGGAAAAAGTCGACGAGCTGAAGGACAAGTTCAAGGGGCTGTTCAAGCGTGACTGAGCACTCGCCGCTCCGCCCGCAGCAGTTTCAGCGGGCGGTCCTGGGCTGGTTCGACCGCCACGGCCGCAAGGACCTGCCCTGGCAGCTGGACATCAACCCCTACCGGGTGTGGGTGTCGGAAATCATGCTACAGCAGACCCAGGTCACTGCCGTGATCCCCTACTTCGAGCGCTTTATGGCCAGCTTCCCGACCCTGGAGCACCTGGCCCGGGCGCCACTGGATGACGTACTGGCCCACTGGAGCGGCCTCGGCTACTACGCCCGCGCGCGCAACCTGCACAAGTGCGCGCAGACGGTGCTGAACGAGCACGGCAGCGAATTCCCACGCGATGTCGAGGCGCTGGCGGAGCTACCGGGTATCGGGCGCTCCACCGCCGGTGCCATCGCCAGCATCAGCATGGACCTGAAGGCGCCGATCCTGGATGGTAACGTCAAGCGGGTCCTGGCCCGCCTCCACGCCGTCGACGGCTGGCCCGGACAGAGCGCCGTGGCCAAGCGACTCTGGGAAATCGCAGAGCGCTACACCCCACAACAGCGCACCGGTGACTATACCCAGGCCATGATGGACCTGGGCGCAACGCTCTGCACCCGCAGCAAGCCCCGCTGCGGGGAGTGCCCACTGGCCGATGCCTGCATCGCGCGCGCCCAGGGCAACCCGCAGGATTACCCGGGCAGGAAACCGCGCAAGGAGAAACCGGTACGCTGCGCCACCATGCTGTTGCTCGAGTGCGAAGGCGAAATCTATCTGCAGCAGCGGCCGCCCACGGGTATCTGGGGCGGCCTCTGGTGCCCGCCGCAACTGGACGAGGACGACGGCGGCGAGGCCAGCGTGCAGGAATGGCTGGCCGTGCGCGAACTGCACGCAACGCAGGTTCAGGCGCTGCCGCAATTGCGTCACACCTTCACCCACTTCCATCTGGATATCAGCCCGGTGTGGGTGCAGCTGCACAAAGTGCCCACGCAGGTGGCGGAGACCGGCGGCGGCTGGTATAAACTGCGCCGACTCAACCGCGCCCGCGCGGCACAGGAACTGGGGCTGCCGGCGCCGATCGTAAAGCTGGCCAAACAGCTGTTGGCACTGCAGTCGCCGCTGCTGACCCCATGTACCGCCGATTGACTCGAGGAGATGTCCATGTCCAGAACCGTATTCTGCCGCAAGTATCAACAGGAAATGGAAGGCCTGGACGCGCCTCCCTTCCCCGGTCCCAAGGGACTGGATATTTTCGACAATATCTCCAAGAAAGCCTGGCAGGAGTGGATGGCCCACCAGACCATGCTGATCAACGAGAAGCGCCTCAATATGATGGAGCCGTCCAGCCGTGCCTACTTGAGCGAGCAGATGCAGAAGTTCCTGAGCGGCGAAGCCTACGATGAGGCGGAGGGTTATGTGCCTCCCGAAGAGGACAAAAACGACTAAAAAGTGAGCGCTCACTAACAGGGAAAACTATTTAGCAATCAAAGGCTTGACTCGGCTCCGGGGAGCAGGTTTAATACGCGCCTCGCCGCCGGGGACAGCCTGGCAAACAGCGAAGCCCAGATAGCTCAGTCGGTAGAGCAGGGGATTGAAAATCCCCGTGTCGGTGGTTCGATTCCGCCTCTGGGCACCATACAAAAAGCCTCACCCGCAAGGGTGGGGCTTTTTTTATGGTGCCGAGTGGCCGGATGACAAAACGCCGGGAGCGTTTTGGTCTGCCGAAGGCACCCGAAGGGTCAAATGCATGGATGCATTTGAAACAGTATCATCGACGTGGTTCGACCAATTGCGCAAGCAATTGGAAACGAGCGCGCAGCGCGAAGCCCGGCCCTGAGGCTGTTCCGATTATTCCTCCTCGATACCGGCCGTTGCCCCACGCATTCCCAAGCAACGCTTTTTTACCCGCGGCTCGCTCAAATTCTTCGTTGTCAAAACGGCAGCTTTTGTGTGTTTCCATCTCAGTTCCGGCGGGTGCACCAGTAAGCTGGTCCTAACCCGCATTGGATAGCGACTGTCAACTCGCCAGTGGGGCGTCAGCGACCCCCTTGCCGTCCTTTGCAATTCCCGCCGCGAGGCGCAAAATGATCGAGGAGCGCCGACTCACGACAAAAACTGATCACGCCCACAAACTGGAGCCACCGATGAATAAATTTCTTTTTACCGCCCTAGCCGCAGCTCTGGCCACTTCCCCGGCCCTGGCCGATAAGCCCGCCGACAAAGGCAAGCCCTCCCAAGAGCAGATGGAAGCCCATCACGAGCAGATGGGAGAGCAGATGACAACTCATCACGAACAGATGAAAGGACATCACGGAATGATGGAAGCCAAGGCCGCTGACGGGGAAGCCAAGGCAGAGGAGTATCGCCAGATGGCCGCCGAGAAGCGTGTCGAAGCCGAAGCGAAGCGTATCGAGGCAAAGGCGAACCGCGCAGAGGCGGAACTGGCCGGGGACGAAGCCAAGGACAAGGCCATGAAAGCCGACAAACAGCGCGACAAGGAAAAGCGCAGCGGTTTCGAAAAGCAGCAGGCGAAAAAGGCCGAGCAGGAGCAGAAGGAACTGGGTAAAGGCTCTGAGAAAGGTCAGGCTGCCCGCGAGGAGCACAGCAAGAAGTGGTGGCAGTTCTGGAAGTGAGTCCAGAAGCCGATAGCGAACTCCAGAGAGAGAGCCTTGCGCTCTCTCTTCCTGGCTGGCCAATAGTCTCCGGCTAGCGCATAAATACCTTGCCGCCCGTCATGACGAAGTCGACATCCAGCAACTCCTCGATATCCGCCAGCGGCAATCCAGAGGTGTCGATAATATCCGCGGCTTGCCCACTTCCAGCATGCCGAGAGAATCACTCATATCGAGCAGGTCGGCGGCGTTGACGGTAGCCGACTGAATGATCGCCATGCTGTCCATGCGCGCCTCATGCATCAGTACCGCCTAGCGCGCATTCTCACCGTGCCTGGACACGCCGCTGTCGGTGCCGAAAGCGATTTGACGCCGGCTTGCCTTGCCGAAATTGCCCGTCATATCGGTGCCGACGCGGATCGCCTTGGCCTTCTGTGCAACCGTCAGCACCTCAGTGTTCTTCGCCATACCGACCACCGTCTCGCCGGCCGGCAATGTCGGACCAGGTAGGCGCCGGTGCGCTTGAACCAGCGATGCGAAGACGGCCCGGCATAGGAACTGTGCCCAATGCTGGCAACGTCCGCCGCCAACGCGGCGGTAATGCCGGCTTCATGGTGCGCGTAGCTCGTCACCTCTCGCCCCATACGCTTGGTCACGGTGACACCTATTGCTAAAAAAATAGCTCCCGATACATAGCCAGCGGAGTGCGCAAGGGACGGCCTGCCGATAATGGCAAGGCAGGATTTGCACTACTGCCTACGGCCGCAAAGCTGTCTAAGCATTCGCTTGTACAACAAGGCCCGACACTTCCGACTGCATCGAACCCTGCGGTCAAAAATGCAATAAGGACGTTGTTGCATTTGTTGTCACAGCTGTAGTAAAAACTGTGATGAATGTCACTTTTTTGACGTGATATGCCTCAACTTTTTAGGTGCCATCTAGCGGACAGTCACCATACGGTCGCCGCATCATCAGCGAGAATAAAAACGATATCCATGAAGCCAGACACTCAGTTACTGAAGTCGGTATGGACAGAGTCCAAAAAACACATCAGCAACAAAAATGTCGAGCTGCGGCAAGTAGAAGTGGATAAGCTGGTTTCAACAATATTCAGTAACGGCCCCTTCTATTTTTACATCGTCGACTTCTCCGATATGAGCCTGCAATACGTCAGCCCGTCGATCGAGGAGATTCATGGCCTGCATCCGCAAACCGTAACCTTCCAGGATATTCTTGATCAGATACACCCCGATGATATGGAATTCGTCTCCAAGGCGGAGACTGCCGCGTTTGAGCTGATCTATGGCCAGATAGCTCCGGAAAAACGTACGCGATATAAGATTTCCTACTGTTTCCGTTTTAAAACGGCGGATGGTTCCTACCAGCTCTTCAATCACCAGGCGATAGTGCTGAATACGGATGACCAAGGCAGGCTGTCAAAGGCGCTCAATATTCATACCAACATCAGCCACCTGACCAGCGAAAATAATTATCGGGTCTCTGCCATTGGCATGCTGGGCGAACCTTCATTCCTGAACATCAATGCAAAGGCAAGCAATACCTCCAGCTCACTAATCGCCGCCCCTTTCAGCGAGCGTGAAATGGAAGTGATCAAACTCATGTCCACGGGAATGACCAGCACTGAAATTGCTGCAGAACTGTGTATATCTCCGAACACTGTCAAGAATCACCGCAAAAATATCCTACAAAAATCACAATGCAAGAATACCGGCCAGCTGATGACCAAGTGTATTTCTGAGGGGCTGCTCTAGTGACAAAATATTTTTTTATTTATTTTTATAGTAATTTAGTCCTTTAGGGCTATTGCGAGCGCAACGCTATATTGGCATTTTTAACTCGAGCTTCGAATCCCCGAAACAATTCGAAGCTCAGCGGAACAGGGAAGTACCGCATACTTACAGGCGTTGTTTTAAGTATGTGGCTTAGGTATTTGGTGACGGATACACCAAACTCAGCCAAGCGGAAATTACGGTCGCGTTTTACCCCAGATCTGTCCGCATCGGATCTGCGACAGATCTCGCCACATCGTCTCCGTACAGACAACTGACCAACTGCAGCGCAAACCTCAACGCCGTCCCGGGTGCCTGGCTGGTAACCAGGTTGCGATCTACTACCACCGCCTCGCCACTAGTTTCTCTGACCTGCCCGGCGAGCTCATCCCGAAAGCCGCGATGACAGGTCGCGCGGAAGCCGTTGATCAACCCGTTGCGCCCCAGGACCACAGCCGGTGCCGCACAGATAGCACCGAGCCACCGGCCTGACTCGAGCTGCCGGCGAAGTAGCTCCAGCAGAAGGTCGCTCTTCGACAAATGTTCAGCACCGGGCATACCGCCAGGCAGGGCTATTAGATCGAAGGGATCCTGATCCCAGTCCCGCAGCAGACAGTCGGCCTCGATGACGACGCCACGGGAAGCCTCGACGCGCCGATTCGACATCACCGATGCCAGGCACACGTCAGCATCTGCCCTGCGCAAGACATCCACCAGGGTTACGACCTCGATCTCCTCGGAGCCATCGGCGATAGGAACGAGAACTCTCATAGTGTTAGTAGCAAGAAGCCTCTCTGACAAAAGCAATCATGGCAATGGCGAGAAACGCAAATAGCCATACGTAACCGAACGAGCTAGCGCTGCTGGGCACCCTAAAACTGGCGTCCTAGCGCGCGCAAGTGCGCTTTAAAACCGAGTGGTATTTTGGGGAACCCGCTGCAGAACTATCTTTGACATTCACCATACCCCATGAACCCCACTTTCCGTTGTTCCCTGTCAGCCTAAACCAATTAATTAGGCCACCACCTTCTTCAAGCCACACATCTATCATCTTGTCGTAAAGTTCTGCAATACGGGCGTCCTGATTGAGGCCGATTAGCTTGCTGGTTAGCTCAGCGTTATCTGGTAGGTAACCGCCCAGTGCATCGCTCGCACCATGACCGACTAGATGTTGACCTGCCTCATAAGCAACGAGCTCCATGCCATGCTTCTTTGCAAGTTTCTTCTGATCTCTAAGCGCTACGCGTAACTTAGGTAATTCTATAGTTTCCAAATACTCAAACAGTTCCGCATTTCCAAGCTCAAGGGTTCGCTCTGCCATTTCCGGTGAGCCCACTATCCCACCCAGATAATAATTGACCGCAAGTACGTCAAATGTACTATCAGGATCGTCGACACTCTTAAGCATTTGCTTGGTTCGCCAGCTATTGCCCAGCTGCGCCCCCAGCACGCCTTTAACACGGCTCGTGTCATCATTAAATGCCGACCGCCATATAGATAGAACTCTCGCAGACTTGAGAACGTAGAACTTTTCCGGGCTAATACCCTGTCGCTCAGCCTGCTTCGATGCCCAACGCGCTTGCTCGAAGGAATGGTTCCAAACTTCATTAGAGTACTCGACAAAGACAGATAGCTCCGGATCCAGATTGGCGGCAACGTAATCCGCCATCTGCCTTACGTAGCGGTCGTCGGCAAGGTGCGGAATATTAAACCATGGACGCACTTTCAATTCGTTAGCAAGCGCGACCATATCCTCGAGCGCTACGGCATTGCGGCCGTATTGACTCACTGTCGGGCGATCTTCCCAGGCTGACTGTTTATTATTATTGGTGACATTAAAATCCATTAACCTGACAACAGAAAACGGCCGTATCAGGTCCTTGAAGTTTTCGTTATAAACCTTATCTGACAAATCAGATATCTTCTTTGTTGGTACCAGACGAATATTTCTAATCGGATCATCACTTTTTACAGCATCGATTCTCAATGCCAATGCCCCGACTTTATCGTCGAATTCAACGTCGATCCTGTTTTCACCTCTGGATATAATTTTTGGTTTAACATAATGGAACTCTATATCGCCATCGCCATCGAACAGCAGTGTGTACCGCCTCTCACCAAATGAATGATTCTGGAATTTTACAGAGACGATAGAGACAGCATGATCACCATCGCCCTCCAGTTCTTTTACATATCGATCCTCTGTCAACGAAAGTGGCACATATGCCTTGCTACTCTCTTTCGGCCGACGCCATTCTTCACTTAACTTGGCCATATTAATAAAAGGGTTTATATGCGAGTAATAGCTTATACTCTCGAGATTGATACCGGACTCAATACACTGCTGTGATAGCGTGGACAACGCACCTGCCGCGTAAATTATCATCCATTTCATATCAGAGCCTCTCTAATAATTCGCTCTTCTCTACTATCTTCAGTCCTTTGCGCTTTACTTCTTGGTCATTCTGTCTCGCTTTCCAGCGGGCCAATCTCAGGCGACACACCGGCTATTTTTGCTACTCAAATTAGCCTAACGTGCGGAAATGAATAACATTGTCTCTTTTTCAGAGAGGCCCCGCCGAATTGAATCTCACGAAAGCCCAGGCTATTACGAGCTAGTGTCGTTACGTACGATGTCAGTAAAAACATGTTTAACTTTAACTTGCTAATAGCTCTTATCCGCCACAAGACACTCGATATCAAGCTTCTATCAAGCTGCACACTAATCCGGTGGCAAACCGTCGATAAACTGGCAGGAGGCTATCTTTAGTGGATTATCCCAAACCAATTCCCATGACTTCATCTCACCAACGATCTTTTCTGCAGCTTGGCGACCGGCACTCAAATTTGGTGGCCGTCTTACTATGTGGTGCGTATCCGTGGCTAAGACTGTAATCACACCCCGCTTCAGCATCTGCTGCGCACAGGACATTGCAGCCTCTCCAAATTGGCCATTCAACGAAGTAGCGGTAACCTGGAACAGGCAGTCGTGACGCAGTAGGCGCTCAAGCTTGTGAAACTGCCGCAGTATATCCTTATTGCGTTCCGGGTGAGCGATCATCGCGCGAATATTTCGCTGCTTGAGCCAGCGCAGGAACTGATCGAGACCAGGCGGGATATGGCTATGCGGCAGCTCCAACAAAAGAACTTTACTCCCCTCCCATTCACCCAAAAACGGGATCTTATCTTGCATCAGTAATACCGGCAGTTCTGCGCTTAAGCGCACCTCAGCAGCATAATCAAGATGTAGAGGTATGTGTTCCCGCTCCAGCGCCTGGCGGAACACCTTATATACGCTGGCAATTGAGTCGGCGTTGTTATCGTAACGCCCGGCATGGATATGCGGTGTTGCAACTGCGTGGGTAATCCCATCCTCCACTGCAGCCCGTGCCAGCTCCAAGCCCTGCTCGATGGTGCCAGCGCCATCGTCGATGCCGTGAAGCAGATGGCAATGTAGGTCTATCATACAGTGTCAAGTTTGTGCTTACTCGGCCTCGCTGCCTGCCCGTCGCTGTCACCTGGCGATCCGCTTGCCGGGCTCGCTTCATCCATTACTTTGTTCTCTTCGGACTCATCACCCTCTAAATCGGTCCCCGCGATCGCAGAAGGATTACCATAGCCATATTGATCTCGGTAATAATCATAACCATCTTCCGCGCCGTCTGCGTCGATTTGATTAACGACTACGCCGTCAATCACCAAACCGGACTTGGCAAATCGGTCCAGACCTCTTCTAATCAGTCGCTTGCTGGTTGCGTTTGCCTTAACGACATAGAGCCGCGAATCGACATGTTTGCCGACAAGGAGAGCGTCGCTGACAGCCCGTACCGGAGAAGTATCGATAATGATACGGTCGTATAACGATGCCAGTACTTTGATATGGTTAGCGAAAGATACCGACCCTATGACTTTTTGCGCGTCCGGAGGCAGTGTTCCCGCCGGCATGATATCCAATCCGCTCTCCTTGTCATGGAAGATACATTCATCAAGCGAATTGTTCTCGGCAATCAGTTCGGTGATTCCGGGATGATTTTTGGGAATGCCAAATTCCCTTGCTATGGATGGCCTGCGCAAATCACAGTCTATCAAAAGCACACTTTCGATTTGCGCCAGGGAAAATGCGAGATTGATAGAAACGGTTGTCTTTCCTTCCTCAGGTACCGACGATGTCACGGAAATAACCCGGCCGCTCGACTCAAGGTGGTACAAAACGAGGCTAGTGCGCAAGGTCCTTACGGCTTCGCTAAACTGATACTGCTTGGCATCGAAATATGTGCGTAGATCATCGTCGGCATCGGCTACTTTTTTGACTAAAGGAATCACGCCGAATAGATTTTGCCTCAGAACGCCGTCCACATCTTCTGAACTCTTAACGCCGTCATAAACCAACTCGTGCAACATTGCCGCCATAGCACCAAGCCCTAAACCTAAGACGATAGCTAATGCGACAATAAGGTTGATTTTCTTATCTATTGGGTGTCGCGGTGTGACGGCCGGATCGGCCACGCGGGCACTATCGCTATCAAATCCTCCAGCTTGATTCATTTCCCTCAATCGCGTCAGAAAGGTATTATACAAGTCTCTATCTATTTTCACCTGTCGTTGCAATTCAGCATGTCTTGCCTCTTTCCCAGTCAGTCGTTGATACTCGGACTTGGCACGCTCAAAGTCTCTTAATGCCGCCGCTTCGTTGGCCAGAGCGACCTGGTACTCGCCTTCTACACCCGCAACCAACTGTCCTATTTCACTATTTAACTGGGCTTTTATTGCTTGTAATTCGCTAATGGCGGAAATCATTTTTGGGTGTTTTGGACCATAGCGCAGTGCAAGCTCCGACACATTGAGTTGCGCTTCGGCCTCTATTTTTTTGATACCCTGAATGACGGTGCTCGACTGCGTCACCGGCAAAGAAATCAGGTCATCCGTGTTAAGCGCTTTACTTTGTAGCTGACTGCGTGTATTGGCAACCTTCTGCAACTCTCGCCGAGTTTCCATAAGGTGTGCTGTAGCGTCATTTAACTCTTTACTCGCGATACCGCGGACTCCCTCCAAGTCCACCAGGTTTTCAGCGTAACGGAAATCGAATAGCTCCTTCTCAGATTGCTCTAATGTTGTGCGCAACCCATCGATCTTGGCTGTTAACCATGTATTCGCTCGGTCCCGCATTTCACCCTCGGTGTTTTTCAGGCTGTCAATATAGGTATTAGCTACAGCATTCGCCACCTCGGCAGAAAGCTCGGCCGACTCCGATACAAACTCGATTTTTATTAGCTGCGTATTTGGTAGATTTTCAACTTTGAGGCGCTTTTGAAAACTCACAATGATGTCATTATCTTCATACTCAGCCTGGCTTTGAGCGTTATCTAACTCTGCACCCCGCGGCTCTTTTTTGTCCCCATCGACTGGACCTTTCTGATTTTCTTCGATTGTCGATAGCCGTAACCGCTCCTCATAGGAGGAGAGATCATCGGTAAAGGTAATGCTCGCTGTGTTATTGAATAGATCATTTTCGATACTGCCGATAGCAGGACCGGCAGAGGATCCATTCTGGTAGGGAGCGGGTATATCGTCACGGATGTTCGAGGCTCCTACGATAGGGCGTGCGCCAGGGCTTTCATCAACCCGCCTGTCAATATCCGAACTAGCTGTATCGTCTTTAGGATCCGGATTGAATTCTGTGCGATTCTGCAGCTCCAGGCGATCAATGACTTTACCGACAATTTGCCTTGATTGTATCAGTTCGACTTGCGTCTGCAGGTATTCCCAGGTCTTATTCCCACCTTCATAAACGTCATCAATAGCCACCACATTCGCCCGACCGGTATCAATACTAATTACCGCCGAGGCCTCATACTTCGTAGGCATCGAAAGTAGCACGCCGAGTGCGATGACTCCTGAAATAGCCCCAAATATGAGGATCGTCCACTTGTGTCGCATAAATATCTGTAGATATTTACGCAGATCAACTTCGTCCTCTTCATGGTTCTCTGGTGAGAAGGAATCCATTCCTGTTCGTGTTTTGCCTTCCATTAGAAAAACCTTTGTTCCACAGTGACAATATCTCCAGGGAGCAACTCTGTAGAGATATCAGCCTTAAACTTAAGTTCTGCTCCTCCGCGAGTCCTGGTAATAAATATTTTTTCCTTGGAGGCTCTTTCGGTAAATCCCTGAGCCAGCGCAGCGGCCTTGCCTATCGTGAGACCTGGCTGGTATGGGTAGCCTCCGGGAACTTTTACTTCGCCATCTATAAAGAATGGGCGGTATTCATTGATGGACACGCGGACCACGGGCCTGATCAAATAATCACCTTTTAGACCGTCGGTGATCATCGACTCCAGCTGTCCGGTGGTCAGATTTTTGGCATTGATTTCACCTAGAAACGGATAGTTAATAACGCCACTTTCACTTAGGGTAGTCTCTACTGTCAGGTCAGCCTCGCCGTACACGCGGATATTGATTTTGTCTCCCGCACCCAATTTATAGCTCTCTGATGTAGCGTCATCCTGTGCTAGCGTCAGCTCAGCACAAAGCGCGAACGTAGTACTTATGGCAATTAAAATCGCCGTTTTAAATAACGTAATTATCATAACGCGTCCCTCGTTATTAGGCTCTGCCTAGGCGTCGAAAACCGGTTTCTACATAGAATGCTGCCCGTCACAAAGACACGCTTAGGCCTAGGTAGGTGATATTTCTTTGATAGCGCAATATATCCTCGTAAGCACCATTAACTATTCTCGTATGGCCACCACGCATTGTTAGCCAGCGTCTTAGTTGGTAATCTATCGATAAGTTTAGAAGCCTATACTTCTCTTCATCTTTACTGGTCCCAGCGCCTCGATAGCCACTCTTCTCTAGGCCATATCCAATTTCAGATGAAACCCTGTCGCTCCAATCATGGTGCCAAGCGACAGCATTACTTAGAACATCGACGAAATCTCCGGCGCGCTGCACTTCTTCCGTCTTTCTCTCGCTACTTAGCTCGAGCGTACTATAGCTGACCGGCCGCCATTTGATCGTTGCGGACCAGCGTGAGCCCGAATAGTTTTCCCTGCCAGGATCTTCAAATTGTTTCGTTCGCAGACCCACACGCAAGTTCGCTTCGGACTTTGATCCTTTCCAATCAACACCTACGAGATAATCTGTTTCTCTACTGTCAAGCGTGGGCTGCGCAACTCTCTGATTGTCGTAGCCAATTCGCCAATGGGCGACTTCAGCAACGACGTCTGTTTTTCCCGTCAGCCTAACAAAGAGAGCTACGCCTCCATATTTATTACTTCGATTTCTGTCGGCTTTTGCAAGCCCTGAGTAGTTGAGATTATTAACGCCGAGTGATGCATCCATACTGATGCGCGTTTCTTCACTGCCATAGCTAAACGTGGTAGACAGGCCCGACTCACTGAACTTGTCCGGCTCAAGCAGCCCCTTGCCAAATCCTCTTGAAAAACCACTGCCTCGTTCGTCGTGCCCTAGGCGATAGCTGCCCTCGATTAAAAGGCTCTGACGACTATTGAGCTCCCAATCACCACCCAGGTTTACGTCGTGATCGACATAGTTATCTTTACTGCTATCTAGATAAGCACCCTTCTCTACGCCGTACTTGAATGTGTAGGTATCAGCCTTATCATTCGCCTCGAATAAGAATTCACTGGCACCGATAACTATCCAACTTTCTATCTCGCCAGCGCTGGCACTGGTGATGTTGTCGTCGTAGAGAAAGTCGGCGCTGACTGTCGGTGTAAAGTCAATGCCGGACGGCAGTCTTATTGGGCTCGCCATCGCTGATGCAGTGCCGATCAGCAGCACGTTGATAGCGCAGGCGAGTCGCTTTGCAGAGAGTTTTATGGAGATTTTGTCGCGCAAAATTGCATCACCTTCAGTACGCATTGTGACTAATAAATCCTCTTGAAAGAGTGAGGATCAAAATCCTGATATCAAACAGGAGTGACCAGTTCCGAATGTAGTGCAGATCGTGCTCAACGCGCCGTTCCATTTTCTCCAAAGTGTCCGTTTCCCCGCGCCATCCATTTATCTGCGCCCAACCTGTAATACCGGGCTTTACCTTGTGGCGCAGCATATAGCCGCTTACTACGCGTCTGTATTGCTCGTTGTGCGCGACTGCATGTGGACGCGGGCCAACAATCGACATGGAGCCCTGCAAGACATTGAACAGCTGAGGCAATTCATCCAGTGAGGTACGGCGTAAAAATCGGCCAAATCTGGTTACCCGTGGATCGCCACGCCGTGCCTGCACTACACGGTGGCCGTTTTCCTGGACCGTCATGCTACGGAACTTCCACACGTCTATTACACGCCCATCCAACCCGTAGCGGCGCTGCCGGAAGAAGGCCGGGCCTGGCGATGTCAAGCGGATACATATGGCGATCGTCGCCATCAGCGGTGCGATCAGCGTCAGAATTGCCGTCGCGAGGACCAGATCTTCTAGCCGCTTGTACCAGACGTTCAGCCCCTCTAGCGGCGTATCAAAAACGCTGATTAAATTTGATTGTCCCACCTGATGCCACTGCGAATTCAGCATGTTTGCCAAGAATATATTCGGCAATAAGTGCACTGTGGCTTGTGTATCGGCGAACTCGACCAGGATTTCGCGTATTTTTTCCTCCTCGCGCATCGGCAGTGCCAGGTAGACGTGATCGATTCTACCGTCGCGAGCAGCGGCAACTGCGTCCTCTACACTCCCAAGAATTTTCGTTTCGTCTGTACCGATGGCTGTGTCTGAGTCCGCGCCAATGTCGTCACAGTAATAGAAACCGAGCAGCCGTATTCCTAGATGGGGATTGGAGGCAATGTCACTGGCCAGCTGCTTGCCCGCGGCCGTCACACCGATAATTACGCCTGTGCGAATATTGTGATTTCTTGCGCGCAGGCTGAATTGCAATCGCCGCACAAACAGGCGCCAAAGGGCCATCGCAGCGAACGTGCTGACAACCCAGCATCCAACAACGAGCCTCGAATAATCTGTGCCCAGCTTCGTGAAGTAGCCGAGTAACAGTAGCAAGGCGCATGCCGCTATCCATGCGGCAAGACATGTGCCAACAATGTGCAAGTAGCTTTCAACGCGCCAAGAACGATATAGACCGACAGACTCGGCCAGAAAGGCGAAGCTGATAACTGCAATCAGCCCGACAATAAGCCAATCTTTCGTCAAATAGTGATCAAAAATAGTTAGTGAAACCGCCAACGCGGTAAAAATGAGAACTCCATCAACCAGCCTGTGTAAAGCGGCAATACCGCCCTGCTGCAAGCGACCCCATCCCTGTTGCATTTACCTCTCCGTACCTCTTACATCTACGCCGTTGTTGTCGCCGTAAAATACTTTTCTCACACTGCGATTACACTGCTCTGGCAAGGCACGCTCGGCAATTTCCTCACCGAGTGGTCGAAGGGTTTTGCCTTTCGCTTACCTCGTAAGAGCACACGACAATACGGTCTAGCGCACACCGCACTGCGGTTAAAATATAGCCTTGTTTATCGAGACAAACAGCGTGGGGGAGAATTATTTTTTGTTCTTTTGTTCGGATAGCCGCCTACCGTCGATTATTAGTTGAAAGCCCCGTCCGATGACAGATTTGGCAGCATGGCGTGGCGTGCAAGCTCGCACAAATGCCTATTACTTTTGACTCTTTACGCTGGACGCAAACGGGTAGTAGGAGGAATTTTGGCGTTGAATCGTGTCACATGAATGCGGCGTCATTCATCTTTATTGCCGACCTCAGTAACGTTTCACCGCATCAGGCGTAGAGCTATCGAACGGGGATGGGTGGATCTACTTCGAGGCACCATCATCGACTATATCGTCGCTGACGCAAGTAAGATAGTTCCAGTATTTAGGTATCCGGATTAGACGGTGAGCAACGGATTTCGATGAAAATTGCGCTCGACAATGCTTATTGCTGCTACACAGAATGTATTCCTGTGAATCGGTCTCGAGTTGGTCGCTATACCAGTTCCAAAAAGGAGCATAAATACTTTAAGTCGATTGCTGTCGGTGCGATAGCGCAGGCATCAGTGAAAAAGCATTGCGACTTTTACCACCAATTCTTCGTGTCGTTAGAAGTTTGCCGTGGGCGCGAAGTATTCGTAAGCATGGGTTCGCCTATCGACATCTACGAACACCTAGCAACTACGGACACCTGGCAACCTAGGTTTATTAATCGCTACGTATATGCCAATGCGACATACAGCCCTATGAATGTCAATGCCAAAGCGTCTGCTTTGATACACGCATAGTCATTTCGATACGCCACGTAACATATAACGATGTATCCAACAAGGGAGCCTAAAGTCAAGCCATACAACATGCCTAGCACGCCACCTGCTTGGTACCCGATCAAGAGGCCCGCGTTAGAGGTTATCGCAACAGTCACCTTCATAATAAAGTGCGTTCGACTATCGCCTTTGGCCAATGCGACGTTCATATATAGCACCTGAAGAAACATAACGGCACCATTGACCGCCAGTATCGCCATGTATTGGCCTGCTTCCATATAACGGGGGTCGTACAGTATTTCTATTAGCAGGCTTGCAATAAGCGATAGGAATAAAAACGCCGCGACGCCGATGCCGTTACTTATTAATTTCAGTTGCGCCACTACCCGGTCTAGGGAGTGCGGGCTCTCTCTGACAACACGTGACAAAGCAGGAAAACCAACACTCGATAGTAATTTCTCACCCAGATCGTCAACTGCGTCGACAAACGTCATCGCAATGGCAAGGAACCCAAGTGTCTCCGCCGAGACGAAGTATCCCTGGATTAACGGCTGGCCTGCGCTTCCGAAGAAATTTGCCAACGTAGCCAGCATGATCCAGCGCCCGAAGCGTATAATTTCAACTAGTGAACTACGATCCCAACATAGCCTATGAATGTGATTTGTCAGGTATCTGTGACTGAGAACTGTCCCTATGAGACTTCCAACTATTGTGCCTATTACCAGCGACCAGACCGACTTCAACCAGAGCGCCATCGCGATCGTGACCAGCGTTGAAATCACTGCGCGTACAAGGTCCAGTATCACGAGCCGCTTGAACTGCAACTTCCTATTCAGCGTAGACAGGCCGATAGAGGCGAATCCCTGAATCGCCGCTGAAACGCCCAGCACGCATAGCAGAGGAAACAGGATAGTTTGTTGATAAATCTGTGAGATGGGCCACGCCAAGATGCAGGCAGCCAGCCAAATGGCAAAGCCACGGATCACCTTTATCGTCCAGGCGGTGTTCAGGTAATCCTTCTCGTCTCCGCGCTTGCTTTGGACAATCGCCTGGTGCAGGCCGATATCACCAAACATGGTTATACCGGCCAAAAATGTGCAGGCAAGCGCCATTACACCAAATGCTTCCGGGAAAAGAATCCGGGTCAATATCAAATTTGAAATTAGCTGGATAACTTTTTGTGCTGAAAAACCTAGCGCGGATAAGATGGAACCGCGCAAAGACGCTGCGCGTAAGCCAGGGCCTCGCAGATTGGCGTGCAGAGCTCTAAGCTTTTCGCTGATCCCCAGTGGGGCAAGATTTGATTGCTGATTTGAAGACGCGTTTTGAGTCAAAGTTACTCTCCATGTGTGCGCCATGCATACGATATCAGGGAGGCAGTGAACGATTTATGCCAAGATGAGCTATTCGTGGATTACGCTGCCCGCCGTCCTGTGTTGTTGCATCTGCTAAGTTTTCCTTCGCGTATCATTCCATCAGCCGGATAGATATTCCTGAAACTCAAGTAATCACGCCTCTTCAAGCTATCCGAAGCCCTTTTCTGGCGCCTGCCGCAACGCGGTCCATTTGTGCAGCCGCGCCCATCACACCGCCGAAGATCAGCCAAAAGTACGGCGTTATGGAGGTGTTCGGTATCTGGTCCACCATCATCAACATAAGAATTGATAGCGCGCCACCCATCAACCCGCGGGCTCGGGGATCCGGCAAACGTTTTATGGACTTTGCCGCGCGCAGTATTATCGCCAGCAACAGGCCCGCGTTGGCAATGTACCCCCACAGCCCGTAGACTCCGAGGATTTGAATCAGATACCCGTCGGATACTGATCCATTCAATTGATGGCGCCCCCAGATTCCCCAGCCAAACTCGATTTTTTTCGCCGCATGCTCGAGCAGTGCGGCCTCGTGCATGAATCTGAACGCCACTGATTGCGACCGATCCTGGCCAAATATTGACGCAAAATCTGTTAAGTTCTTGTAGGGGATTAATCCATTTATGGCTAACAGCGGATACGCGAGGACGAATAAGGTAACGAGAACGCATACCCACGCCTGTAGCCGTGGAGAAAGCGTGACAATACAGATAAGGGCTCCCAACCCTAGAATCCACGCGCCGACAGCCTTACATAAAATAAGAATCGCGGCCAAATATAAGATGAAAAACCCCAACGGGAGATTACTTAGCCGGTACTTGTGCCGCCACAGTATCGCCGTCGCGCAAAGCGACACCGCGACGAATATTGCTACGAGCAGACCGTGCCCTAAAAATACGACAGGCCTGAATCCGTCGAACCGTATTTGTTGACTGAATTGATGTGGAAAGAAGCCATAGATCCAGGTGTGCAATTGTGGGCTTATTCTTATTTCCAGCAATATAAGCGGGGAGTAAAGGATGACGGCATATACCATCAATTTTAGCAATTTGGCGATATCCTCGGTGCTCTTCACCAGAGACAAACCCAGTAACAGCGGGAGGGTCTTTAGGTAGGTTGCCATGGTATCGGCCAAGGCATCATACAGGGAGAGTCCGGGTTTTTCCTGAGCGCCATCAAACATCGGCAGGGGATTCGCCAACACGGAAAGAAGTGGTGCCAGCAGAAGGCAGATATACAGCCAGCGCACTATCCCCCTGTCCGGGATGAGTTTGATCGGTACTCTTCTGACAAAGACGCAACACACTGCCGCGCTGATCGCCGGGATGGTTATTTGATTTAGCGACGGAAGCATCGGAAGATCGATTTGCGCTTTTACCGGCAAGATCAGGTACCCGCCGACCACGACCCAGAAGGTAGCCGCCAGCGTGCTGAGGTTGCGTACGCGGTATATCAGTAGCGCCAGTACCGGCCAGCAGATCAGCGTCAGGTATGCGAATGTATTTGGCACTATCTAAATCCAGGCAGCGTACGTTTTACAGACTTAGACATCGACACCCACACCTGCATCGGCAACCACTTTAGCCCTGAGCGCATGCAGAATACCGGGCAAGTGAATGAGATTCATTGCGTACCTCTTTGCCAGGCGGCGTGGATTCTTGATCATCCGGTACAACCATTCGCAGCTCGCCGCCTGCACCCATTCCGGTGCGCGACTTTCTTTGCCGGTCAGGAAGAGAAGTGAGGCTCCCACGCAAAGGGCGACGCCCCGACGGGCGACCTGTCCGATTCTACTGGCGAGAATTTCCTGCTGGGGGGAGCCGACGGCAATAAACAGGTAGTCCGGATCCATTTCTCTTGTCGCGCTGATGATTTCCTCGACTTCTACGGGTCTATGGATGAAGCCCATAGTGGGGTTGATGTGTTCAATATTGAGATGCGGATACTGCTCTGACAGAATTTCGATAACCGCATTTTCACCACCGATTATCAAAATGCGATCTTCCGGTTTCAGCAATTGGTCGAAGATCTGTTTCGTGAGTGTACTTCCCGGGACCGCAGCGGGCATGGATACACCAAAGATAGGAGTGAGTATCTTCAGGACTCTGCTATCACATAGCGACAGGCTGGCATTGCGATAGATTTCACGTAAGAAAGCGTCGTCGGGGTTTAAATACAGGCGTTGCAAGTGATCGATATTCGGTGTCACGACATAGTGATACTCCGATGAATGACGCAAGATAGCGATTTCAAACAATGCCTCCTCCATCGTAAGTGGATCCAGAGGACATAGCGCCAGATCGACGCGTTTGCTTGCTTTCAGTGTGATGGGCGGTGTCGTCATTTTCTATCCGTCCTGATCCATTGGCGCTGCCTTCTGGTGAGAAAGCGCGTGTAAATGTCAATCTTTTTGACGGGATGAGTTGCGGCTCGCAAAAACTCGATTGGTCTGATCAGATCTCGAGCGGATAACGCCCAGGCACCACTGATGGCGATTGTGAGTAGCACGCAGGACAGCAGGGACAGCGCTAGCGGCAGGGTTGCCCAACCCAGTGTGAATATCGCCAGGCTCAGTACGGCATTAACCAGAGTCAGTAGTAGCAACAGGCTTACCGGCGGCACCGAGATATCCATTGCCAGCACAAACAGCCTCAGGTCGCGTCTCTTGAACGATGCGAGGGCGATTAGCGGCACTTGAGTGAGAATTACCAGAATATGTCCGTGTTCCCATCGTTCGCGCTGTGTCTGCATCCCCGTCGCTGACATCGGGAATTTGCTTTTCACAATGACATCAGGGAAGTAGCGCGGATAGGCGCCTGCTACCGCGAGGTTGATGCCCAATTCCAGGTCCTCGACCAGGTTTGCAGATGCGACATTTACCGAACGCAGTTGGTCCCACCTGAATGCCATGCCGCTACCGGCAAGCTGACAGGGAAGGTTAAGAAAGCGGAGCCCCAAAGGGCGCAGATAATTTTTTAGTCGCCACGCGAAATGTGCGATGCGTTCGGAAAGACTTTCTGACCCGCGAAGATGCATTGCGTAATGACACTGGATGGGCGTTTCGCTGACTGCAGCCTCGTTAACGAGGTCTGCAGGGCAGCCGGAGGAAAACTCACAGTCGGCATCTAAAACGACAATCACATCGGGAGGTGAAGGCTGAAGTTGTTGCAGCGCGAAACCGAGCGCGTAGCCCTTGCCCCGCCGCTCACTGTCATGCCTCTCTATGACATCGACCCCACACTGCCGCGCCAGACACGCGGTGTTGTCGCTGCAGTTATCGGCGACGACCAAGATGCGGCCGCCATCAGTCATTAGAGGTTTTAGGCTGCCTATTGTGCCGGTAATATTTCTCGACTCGTCGTGCGCGGGGATTATTACGACATAGGAGCTGGAAGAGGGTGGTGTTCGCCTGCCAGAGCGGTCGGAGCGGTCATTTAGTTCCTTGCTCGCACAAATCACCTCGCTGAGGAGGACTAAGATCCACAACAACAGGATGGCGCCAGGAAGCAGTAGCAACAAAAACAGCTCGTCCATGAAACATCTTTTATAAGACGCCATCGGTCTTTTTACCTATTGGCGTCGGGTACCTATAAAATCTGACTCGCGTCTGCGCCGCATCCCGACCTACGGAAAGTTTTCTTTTTCGGGTGCAGGATGAGCGGACGTTTATGTAGCGATACGGAAATTAAGATAGGTGACGGTGCCTGGCATGCTGTAACCCTACGCGACAGATTTTTCACGGTGCGGGCTTAGCGACGGATATATTTACTTTGGCGGTTGCTTTTCGGCACGTGGTGGGAAGGCGGTGCAGGGCGCCGCCTTTAACAAGCCTTCGCGAGCTGACCCCAGGCTACGGTTTCATCACCGTCTGGAGAGCTACAACTGGAATCTGGCAGGCGACAACTTGTAATTTAGTCCCTGCTTAGGATGACAAGACAAAGTAAATGCTTACCAGCGTTTCTCTTTATCAGGCTTAGAGGTGAAATAATGTATTGTGGCTACCTATTTCCTAAAATATCGCTGATATTTGCTCGAATACACGCTGTCTGAGAGCGCATTTCGGACTGTCAATGTTGCAATAAGGCGTCCATATGGATAAGGCGACTTATTATTTGTATTCAATCAGCTTGAAGTCTTCCTTCTGCCATAAAGACCTATAGAAATCTATTACGCCAACGAACTGGGCAAATTTTCCAATAACAATAAAGCTGCTGTTTAGTGCTGATAGCTTGCGAGTCAATTGTGAGCTCGCCACGCCGTGGAAATATATTCTGATCCATAACAACAGATACAAGGAAAGCGCCGTCACCGCAGCCATAGCACTAAAGGGAAGCAGGCAAATCACCAGAAGAGGCAGTAAAGCGCCCCAAAATATGACGCTCACCAGGTTTCTCCGTTTGAAGGCAATTGGCGAATCCCGGTGAACGTGATAGCTATGGGCGTAGGAGTGGCCACATCGCCTCGCGCGTTGCAGCAGCTGTGATATCTTTCTGATATCTGACTCATGGACAGCCATCGGGGTATCGATCCTGTCTATTCTCCAGCCACCTGAGCGCAGGCGATGACAGAGTTCCGGCTCCTCACCGGCGATCATGGATTCGTTAAACATCCCGACAGCCTTCAGGGACGCAATACGCCCAAGGAATATGCCGCCGCAGGCATCGATGGTTCCAACATCCCCTTGCCACTCGATATCGCACAACTGGGTGAATACATTGGCGCTGGCCTGTCTTTCCCGGAGATGGCCGCAGACTATGGCTGCCCTTTCGTGGCGGCTGATAAATTCATGGGCCTGCGCCAGCCACTCGGGATCCAGCGTGCAGTCGCCATCGAGGAACTGAACGAAGTGAATATTCGGCGCAAACCTCCCAAGTACCGCAAGCCCCTCATTGCGGGCCCGAGCCGCAGAGAATGGTCGGCCAGCATCGAGCTGCACCACCTGACTGCAGTAACGCTTCGCCAGCTCTGCGCTGCCATCAGTCGAGCCCGAATCGACATAGACCGTTGGGTAGCCCAGTCCTGCCACGGATTCCAAGCTCTGGCGCAGCCGTTCACCTTCATTGCGGCCGATGATAACGATGCCGATGTCGGGCATGTTTTCGTTTGCACTCTTTAAATATCGGTTCGCAGTAGCAACGCTGCCTCGTGGAAATTGTGCTACCGGATATCCATTCGGGTTTCGCAGTTTGTCACCGATGTCATATTTCATGATCGAAACAGGATGGGGGACGAGAGCTTTAGCTTAGCCCACCGCGCCCCATATCAGACGCTACCCCAGCAGCGGAAGAGGATCTCCGCGCTAAATTCTCGCGTTTGGGAGGAAGGGTTATTTTGGTGGAAGGAATCTGATCGCGCACGCTGGTAAATACCTGCACCAACCTGATGCGCGTGCGCGGGTGAACTCCTCGGAGAGAAAAGTACTGTAGGCAGACAAGACTATCGAGGCAACGTAACTCACGTCACCGTTGAATGCGCAAGTCACCACGATGGTGTGCGCCAACTATGGCTTGCTAGTTCAGATCCACCGCGTATTCGCGCAGCAAAGTCAGCGGCACGGTCTCCAGCGCCTTGATATGCGTGCGCTGCAGGTAGACCCGCGGCGCCTTGCCCTGTTGCTGCGCCTCGAGCCAGCGCGCTGCACACAGACACCAGCGATCCCCAGGCGTTAGCCCGGGGAAGCCGTATTCCTCTGCCGGCGTGCTCAGGTCATTGCCGCGGCTGCGGGAGAAGGCGAGGAATTCGTCGGTAACCTCGACACAGACGGTATGTGAACCGGCATCCTGCTCACCGGTATTGCAGCAGCCGTCGCGGAAGAACCCGGTCATCGGCTCCATGCTGCACGCCAGCAACGGATCGCCGAACACATTGACAGAAGCATCCTTTTGCATTTTTCCGCTCACTCCCGATTTGTAGTTTCCAGCAGTTCGATATCCACCAACTGCCAGCGCAGGCCGTGGCGCTCCAGCATCAGGCGCAATGACGCCCTACCGCCTTCGCCGTAGTCCGCGGTAATCCGGTTGAAGCTTGTAAAGCGCCAGTCCAGTCGCTGCCAGCCAGCATCTTCACTGGCGTCTTGTTCCTGCGCCTGATTCTGCGCCGGCGGCGACTGCCGCCGATACAGCTCGCGCTCAAACTCGTACAGGTTGGTGCCGCCGCGCAACAGGTCGGCAATCCCCGCGGGCGTGATCAACTGACCCAGCAGCGGGCCGATAAACAGGTTGGTGCCGGCGACCAGCAGCTCATCAAATTCCTCGGGCAGGGAGTTGCCCATGGATTCGCGCAGCTGTCGCTGCAGCCGCAGCTTCAAATTGTCACGCAATTCGGGAAAGTCCACGTAGCGCTGCAGCTTATCCATGCCTTCCTGCCGCACACGCTGTTCCCGCGCATCCGCCTCCTCTGCAGCCTGCTCCAGTTGCTCCAGTGCATACCCCGGCAAGGCCACGTAGCCAATAACGATCAGCGCGAATGACATCAGCGCTAGACCCGCCCATTTCTTCATCAATTCACCTTCCTGCTTGCCAGCAACGGAGTTTATCCGTTGGTCCCCCTCATCGCCTAATTTGTCCTGCTCCGTTTGCGTGCCCGTTCGTTGGCGCGGGATTGTCCATCGACGACGGCTGTGAGATATTGGCCGACTATGGCTCTGTACCAATAAATAGGGAACTGTGAAAGGACATCAGAAAATGAGCGATATCTATAAAGCCCCGGAAGCACAATTGACCACCGGGGATGAGAGCGGCAGTTACGGCTCTCTGGAGCGGGGGATAGCCGGGGATTATTCCATCTCCATCGGCGAAATTATCGGCGAGGCCTGGCGCCGCACCAAAGGCAACAAGGGCACCATCTGGCTGGCGCTTATTCTGTATATCGTCGCCTTCGTGGTGGTCAGCTTCGTGGCCGGCATGATCACCGGCTATTCAGCTTTCGATATCGAACAGCAGGCCGGCGCATCCTTTACCTCGACTATTTCCTACCAGATTCTGGTCAACCTGATCGCCGCGCCACTGACCGCCGGCATGATGATGATCGGTATCAAGATCGCGCGCGACGAAAAAACTTCAGCTACTGAAGTATTTGCCCACTTCGACAAGTTGCTGCCGCTGGTAGTGGCCAATATCCTGATGACTATCCTGGTAACCATCGGCCTCTTCCTGCTGGTGCTGCCGGGCATCTACCTGGCCGTCGCCTATATGCTGACCCTGCCGCTGATCGTGGACAAGAATCTTGGCCCCTGGCAGGCACTGGAGACTTCGCGCAAGGCGATCACCAAGCACTGGTTCGCGTTCTTCGGTTTCCTGATCGTCGCCGTGCTGCTGTATGTGGCCGGCGCACTGCCGCTGCTGATCGGCCTGATCTGGGTACTGCCGCTGCTGGCAATCGCTTTCGGCGTGGTCTACCGCAATATCTTCGGCGGCGCGGAAGCCGCCTGATCAGCATAATTTGATGGGAGCGGTGGTTTGCTGGATACCACCTATAGCGTCGAGACCCCGGAGGGAATCGACCTGCGCGCACAGGCCGCCGGGCCTGTGCCGCGTATTCTCGCCTACGCCGTCGATGTCTTTTACCGCACGCTGATCCTCGCCGGACTCGGCATAGCGCTGGCGTTTGCCGATCGCGCCGGCTGGGGTATCTGGCTGCTGTGCTCCTTCCTGCTCGAGTGGTTTTACCCGGTCTATTTCGAAGTCATGCGCGGCGGACAGACACCAGGCAAGAAAGCCTTCGGCCTGATGGTGGTCAACGACAACCTCACCCCCATTTCCTGGGGCGCGTCACTGCTGCGCAACCTGCTGCGTTTCGCCGACTTCCTGCCCTTCGCCTATGCCGGCGGCGTTATCTGCATGACACTGGGCCGCAATTTCCAGCGCCTCGGCGACCTGGCCGCGGGTACGTTGGTCGTCTACCGCCAGCAGGAAAAATCCCGCACCTCCCTGCCCGATGCCGCGCCGCTGGCACCGCCCCGCGGCCTGCAACTGCAGGACCAGCAGGCGCTGATCAGTCTGGCCGAGCGCCACGCCGACCTGAGCGAGGCGCGCCAGTGCGAACTGGCCAACCTGCTGCAACCGATCACCGGCAAAGCGGATAGGGACGGGCTCAATTACCTGCGCGCCGTAGGCAGCTGGCTGCTGGGTGGCAAATGAAGCAGATAGATTTCGAAAACCGCTACCGCGATCGCTGGCAGCAGCTGGAGGAATGGCTGAAGACCGGTGACAGCGACACTGACGCCGCCGCACTGGATCTGCCGGCGGCCTACCGCAGCCTGTGCCAGCAGCTGGCGGTGGCGAAAGAGCGCCAGTACACCAACCAGCTGATCGATCGGCTCAACCAGCTGGTGATGACCGCGCATCACCGCGTCTACCGCCAGCAGACGCTGCGCCGCAATACCTGGTTGTGGTATCTGCTGGCCGGCTTCCCGCGGGCGGTGCGCGCACAGATTCGCACCGTGTGGCTGGCCACCGCGCTGTTTTTGCTGCCGGCACTGGTGCTGGGTATCGGCAGTTACCAAAACGATGCGCTGATCTACGCGGTGATGTCGCCGGATCAGGTGTGGCAGTTCGAATCCATGTACGATCCCGGCAACCGGGTACTGGGGCGCGAGCGCGGCTCCGACTCGGATCTGCTGATGTTCGGTTTCTATATCAAGAACAATATCGGTATCGCCTTCCGCACCTTCGCCGGCGGCGTGCTGTTCGGGCTGGGGGCGATTTTTTTCCTGGTCTTCAACGGCGTCTATCTGGGCGCGGTGTTCGGGCATATCACCCGTGTCGGCTTCGTGTCGACCTTCTACCCGTTTGTGATCGGCCACGGCGCCTTCGAACTCACCGCGATAGTGCTGGCGGGCGCCGCCGGCCTGCGGCTGGGACAGTCGCTGGTGGACCCGGGCCCGCGCCGCCGCCTGGTGGCGTTGCGCCTGGCGGGTGTCGAGGCGATGAAGATTATGTACGGGACCTTCCTGATGCTGGTCATCGCCGCCTTTCTCGAGGCCTTCTGGTCCTCCAGCACCGAGATTGCGATCAGCGTGAAGCTGGCAGTCGGCGCGCTGTTGTGGTTGCTGGTGTTCGCTTATTTCACGCTGGCCGGGCGCGGCGCCGCGCACCTTGGAGAGGAGGTGCCGCGTGGAGCTTAAGAACCTCGCTGTGCGCGCACGCTTGCGCTCGCCCTGGGAATCCATCGACCTGGGTATCGCGCTGGCCCGGCGACAGTGGTGGCCGCTGTTTCTGGTGTGGCTGCTGCCGGCGGCACTGTTGTTCGCCACCTGCTACTGGCTGTTGCCGGATTCCCCCAATTTGTCCCTGTTCCTGATCTGGTGGCTGAAGCCGGTGTTCGATCGGCTGCCGCTGTATATCGCCAGCCGCGCCCTGTTCGGTGAGACAATCTCCGCGCTCGCCGCGCTGAAACAGTTTTTTGCCCAGAACCGCCGCGACTGGCTGGCCTGGATCAGCTGGCGCCGCCTCAGTGCGACGCGCTCCTTCGATATGCCGGTGACACTGCTAGAGCAGAGCACCGGTGCCGCCCGCGCCGCGCGCATCGGCGTGCTGCACCGCAAGCACGCCAGCGCCGCCACCTGGCTAACACTGACCGGCTTCCACCTGGAGACCTTCCTGCTGCTAGCGCTGCTGATGCTGCTCTATCTGTTTATTCCCGAGCAGGTGCAGATCGACTGGCTGCCGCTGTTCGCCAGCGGCGCACCGTGGCTCGAATGGGGCATCAACGCACTCTACCTGCTGGTGATGGCCGCGGTCGCGCCCTTCTATATCGTCAGCGGCTTCTGCCTCTATATCGGCCGGCGTATCGAACTAGAGGGCTGGGATATCGAGATCCAGTTCCGCAACCTGCTCGACCGGCATCAGCGCGCGCAGAAACAGCGTGCCCGGCAGGCATCCCGCGCCTCGGTCGCCGCGCAACTGCTGTTGCTATGTGCCGTGGCAATAACCGCAGCAATACCTACTCACGAAGCCCGCGCCGCTGCCGCGGACACGCCCGCGCAGGCTCGCGAGACCATCGATGAGGTACTGGCCGGCGATGACTTCCACCGCGTGGAAGAGGTCAGCGGTTGGCGCCTGAAGGAGATCGACTGGAGCGACAGCGAAGTCCCCGAGTGGCTGATCGCCTTTTTCGAGTGGCTGGAAAACCGCCCCGTCGACCCAGAAGGCAAATCGGAGTGGGGGCCATTTATCGGCCTGCTGATCGAGGTCCTGCTGTGGGCCGCCGCCATCGGCCTGCTGGCCTATCTGCTGTGGCGCTATCGGGAGCCGATCCGCCAGAGCCTGCGATTCCACAAGAAAACGGAGCCTAACAAAGCCGCACCGGACACGCTGTTCGGTCTCGACGTGCGCCAGTCCAGCCTGCCGCAGGATGTCTGCGCCGAAGTGCTGTGTCTCTGGCAGAGTGGCGACCAGCGCGCGAGCCTCGGCCTGCTGTACCGCGCGACCCTGTCGCACCTGATCGAGTCCTACCAGTTCGCGTTCGGCGATCACCTGACCGAGAGCGAGTGCGCCCAGCTGGTGCGACTGCGCCAGCGACAGCCGGAGGCGTCACCCCGCCAGGCTTCAGAGCCGCAACAGGCCCCGCGGCCGGTCAGTGCCGGCCTGAGCGACTTCGTCCAGCAGCTGACCGCAAGCTGGCAGCAGCTGGCCTACGCCCATCGCGCGCCGGCAACCGCGCGCGTGCAGTCCCTGTGCGACCAGTGGCAGGAGGCGTTCGGCAATGACCATTAAACGCTTGCTGCTCGGCCTGCTCGCGCTGCTGATCGCCGGGCTAACCGCCCTGTTCCTCGCGTTTTTCGAACGCTACACGGAAGAGGTGGATCGCGGCTGGGGCCCGCAGGCCTGGCGCAATCCGTACCTGGCCGCGGAACAGTTCCTGGCCAAGACAGGTCTGCAATCCCGTCGCGCCGACAATATTGCTGTGCTCGCGGAACTACCCGCGAACGCCACCCTGTACGTGGCCAGCTCGACCCAGGTGTACAACCCGCAGCGCGCGCGGGAGCTGCTGGACTGGGTCGAGCGCGGCGGCCATGCGATTGTCGTCGCGCACTCCGCCGCCTACGGCGACCGCGACTGGCTGCTGGAACAGCTGCAGGTCACCCTCGAAGAGGGCCGCGAGGATCTGATCTTCGAATATCCATTCCGGCAGTTGCTCGGCGACGACGCCGAGCAATATAGCGGCAAGAGCGCCAGCGAAATGCTGCGCGAGCACAACCGCAAACTCCGCGAAGAAAAGGGCGAAGACGGTACAAGCGCGCAGCAGGACGAGCCCGCGGAAAAAGCCAAGCCGCCGCGCAATCCCGACGTGGATCCAGTAGACCTTATTACCCTCGCTACCGCCGACGGCCGCGACTACCAGCTGCACTTCGACGCCGGCTACCTGCTGCACCACCCGGCCATTAACGGTGACGGGGGGGCATCCGCCACTGAACCGGTGTTCTGGGCCAAGATCTGGCGCGACGATATCGGTGTGCCCTTTATGCAGTTCGAGCGCGGCGAGGGCTTGATCACGCTGATGGCCGATGGCGGTATCTGGCGCTCACAGCGTATCGGCCACTTCGATCACGCCTATTTCCTCGGCCTGCTCGCCGCGGAGGGTGAATTCGTGTTCCTGACCCAGCCGCGCTTCGATTCCCTGTTCGAGCTGGCGCGCCGCTACGCCGCGGAGTTTTTCCTCGCCGGCGGCCTGGCGCTGCTGGCGTGGCTGCTGCTGCGCGCGCGCCGCTTCGGCCCGCTGGCGGCAACACCGGAACTGGCGCGGCGCTCGCTGCTGGAGCACATCTCCGCCTGTGGCCACTACTACTGGCGCGCGGACAAGTGCGAGCGGCTTTTACTCAACCTGCGCCAACACTTGCTGCGACGCCTGGGCGGCGAGAACGCGGTTATGGGAACCAGGCGCAGACTCTGCACAAAACTCAGCGCCGCCACCGGGCTGAGTGAATCCGCCATTGCCGCCTGCCTGTGGGGCGACCTGCCCCGCAGCGAAGAGGCATTTACCGAACGAATGCGCAACCTGCAGCAAATCGAGGCAGCCCTATGAGCGACACCATCCATCAACCCGAACAACAGCACCAGGAGCAGACCAGTCCAAACTGGCAGGCGGCCTCGGCACAGCTGGCGCTGCTGCGCAACGCAATCAACCGGCTGCTGATCGGCCAGGAAGAAGTGGTCGACCAGGTACTGATCGCGCTACTGGCATCCGGCCATGTGCTACTCGAGGGCGTGCCCGGTCTCGGCAAGACGCTGCTGGTACGCGCGCTGGCCAACTGCTTCGGCGGCGACTTTCGCCGCATCCAGTTCACGCCCGACCTGATGCCGGCGGACGTGACCGGCCACGCGATTTTCCATATGGGCGAGAGCCGCTTCGAAGTGCGCCGCGGCCCGGTGTTCACCAACCTGCTGCTGGCGGACGAAATCAACCGCGCCCCGGCCAAGACCCAGGCGGCACTGCTGGAAGTGATGCAGGAGAAGCAGGTCACCATCGACGGCGAGGCCCTGCCGACACCGCGCCCGTTTATGGTGCTGGCCACCCAGAACCCGATCGAGCAGGAGGGCACCTACCCGCTGCCGGAGGCCGAACTGGACCGCTTCCTGCTCAAGGTGCTGATCGATTTCCCCAGCCTGGACGCGGAACTGAAGCTGGCCGCGGCGGCCAGTAGCGGTCGCATCGAGCAACAGCTGCAGCAGCCGCCGGCGGGGCAGATGACCGTGGAACAGCTGCAGCAGCTGCAGAAGCTGCTGCCACAAATCGCGCTGGACCAGCAGGTACTGGACTATGCCGTGCGCCTGGTGCGCGCGACCCGCGAATCCACGCAGCTGCGCCGCGCCGCCGGCCCGCGCGCGAGTATCGGCCTGTTGCAGGCGGCGCGCGCGCATGCCTTACTGCAGGGACGCGAATTCGTATTGCCGGACGACATCAAGGCGATGGCCATTCCGGTGATGCGCCACCGCGTCGGCCTGTCGCCGGATATGGAGATCGACGGCGAGACGCCGGACTCGGTGCTGGCGCAAATCATCGACACGGTCGAGGCGCCGCGGCTGTGACGCCAAGCCCCGCATCCGAGATTGATAGCACCGTCGGCGACAGCGAAGCACCGGCGCAGACCTGCGCAACCGGCCCCAGCCGCCGCCTGGTCAGACTGCTCGGCTACTGGTGCCTGGCGGCATTGGCCGTCAGTGGCGCGCGTATCTGGCAACCGCAGAGCGCCGCCGCGCTGGAAAATCTCTGGTGGCTGGCGGGCTCACTGCTGCTCGCCGCCGCGCTGCTGGACTTCCTCACCGGGCGCCGCGTGCAGGGACTGCAGGGCGAGCGCCAGCTGCCCGGCAACCTGGCGCTGGGCGTGGAAAACCGGGCGCGGCTGACGCTGCGCAATAGCGGACCGCGGGCGCTGGCGCTGACTGTCAGTGACAGCCTGCCGGCGCAGCTCAGTGCCGAACAGCTGCCACGGCGCGCGCAGCTGGATCCGGGCCAGCAGGTCACCATCGACTACCCGCTGGTGCCGCACCACCGCGGTCGCGCAGATTTTGGCCCTATCGAAGTGCTGGCCGACTCGCCCTGGCGCCTGTGGCAGACGCGGGTGCGGCTGGGCCAACCGCAGAGCGTCAAGGTCTACCCGAACTTTCTCGGTATCTCCTCGCTGCAGTCGCTGTCCACCGAACAGAGCTTGCGCTTTCTCGGCCTGCACCAGCAACAGCGCCGCGGCGAGGGCATGGATTTCCGCCAGTTGCGCGAATACCGCCAGGGCGATAGCCAGCGCCAGGTAGACTGGCGGGCCAGCGCGCGGCTGCGCAAGCTGATCAGCCGCGAATACCAGGACGAGCGCGATCAGGAGATCGTCTACATGCTCGACTGCGGCCGCCGCATGCGCGCCAAGGACGGAGAACTGAGCCACTTCGACCACGCCCTGAATGCACTGCTGCTGTCCGCCTATGTGGCGATCAAGCAGGGCGACGCCGTGGGTCTGCACGCCTTCGCCGCCGACGGAATGAGTTCCGGCGGCCAGCTGCCACCCGTTAAGGGGAAGGGCGGCATCAATCTGCTGCTGAACCACGTCTACGATTTGCACTCCGGCACCGCCAACGCGGACTTCAGCGGTGCCGCCCAGCAATTGCTGGCGAAGCATCCACGCCGCGCGCTCGTTATCCTGGTGACCAACCTGCGCGACGAGGACAGCGATGAACTCCTCGCCGCGGTGCAGCTGCTGTCGCGCCGCCACCTGGTCATGGTGGCCAGCCTGCGGGAGACTGCGGTGGACCAGTTGCTGCACAAGCCGGTGGAAAGCTTCGCCGACGCGATCGATGCGGCCTCCGCCCGCGATTTCCTGCAGCGCCGCGCCCGCCTGTTGCAACAACTGCGCGCGCGCAACGTACTGGTGGTGGATTCCGCTCCCGACCAGTTGCATATGGCCCTGGTGGAGACTTACTGGCAGCTGAAGCGCAGTGGCAGAATCTGACCCTGCGCACAAGGGAATGAAGGCTGGAGGCGTATAATGCCGCCAGCCCTTCAATGCAGGACCGATAGGACTATGACAATGCTAAACATCCCAGGCCTGGCATCCGCAGCGGTAAATACCGCCCCCTACCCGCACTTCTATCTGGAGCGCTCGGTGGAGCCGGACCACATCCAGGATCTGATTGCCGACTTTCCGCAACTGGATCAGGGCGGCAGCTTCAATATCAAGGATGTCGAGACATCCGAGCGCTTCCGCCAGTTCGTCGAGCAGTTCGACAGCGCAGAGGTGCGGCAGATTCTCGGCGAAAAGTTCGCCGTGGATCTTCACGACAAGCCGATGATGGCCACGCTGCGCGGCTACTCGCGCGCCAAAGACGGCCGCATTCACACCGACTCCAAGACCAAGCTGATCACGGTGCTGGTCTATCTCAACGAGGATTGGGAGGCGGAGACCGGCCGGCTGCGGATTCTGCGCAGCGGCACCGACATGGACGATTACACAGACGAACTGCTGCCCGGCCCGAGTTCCATGGTCGCCTTCAAGGTGACCGACAACTGCTGGCACGGTTACCCGAGCTTCGAGGGCAAGCGCCAGTCCATCCAGATAAATTTCCTTACCGGCGAAGGGGTCAGGGCCAAGCACCAGTTTTTCCATAAACTCAGTGCCAAGTTGAAAGCCCTTTTCCGCTGAACGTCAGGATAGGCTCAGGGGGAGTAATAACGACACATCGCAACGCGCAGAATTCCATGCGGCTGAGATTCATTGGTGCAACAATTTGTCCGCTGGCGACAACAGCTATCGGCTGGCGCGCGAGGATGATCTCAGTGTGAGCCTGAGTTACGCTTTCTGAATTTATCCATCGAGAAATCCGATCACGGCCGCCGGTCGCGATCGGATAAATCTAGAAGCGGTAGGCGAAATTAAGCGTCAACGAGCGCAGGTGGCCGAGATCGACATCGACCACTCTGCCCACATCGTTGTAGTTGTATTCGAGGGATGTGTCGAAGTCCCGTGTCCAGTTGTAGCGATAGCCGACACCCGCATTCCAGTAGTTATCGTCGCCGCTGTCATTGACGACAATCAGTGTGTCGTGCCGCTCGACAGTGCCGATATCGAAGTCGCCGTAGTTCCAGCCAACCATCCAGTACAGGCACTGCACGTCGCAGGTCAGGCTGAAATCGACTTTGAAATTGACACCGTACTGGTCGACATCGACCTGGTTGTCGTCAAAATTGGAATAACGCAACTCCACCTGCCACACCCCCACGGCTGGTGTGATCCCGACGCTGGCGTAGCCAAACGCGTCCCGGTCATCGTTGATCTGCAGGCGCGCGTCACCGAGGCCGAGCGTGGTGATTACACGGTATTCGCCGGTACAGATACCCACGAAAGGGTTGTTCCACTCCACGGCCGCCGCCGCAGTCGAAAACATCAGGGCGCAAGCAAAAACTATTGTTTTCATTACATCCTTCCTTGGAGCTCTTTTCGTCAATCAGGGTTCTGCTTTTGGGGAGCTGTGTGAGTGGGCGACGTCAATGATGGCCCAGATACCCCCGGCAAAAGCGGGGTTATTGCGCAGAATTTCCAGCTCTCCGGGCAACGGCGGCGATTTGCCGGCGGCCCGCAGTTCCTCCAGCCGCTGCAGAATGGTTTCCGCCATCTTCTGCAGGGCTCCATCCAGCGTATCGGCGTGGCAGTGACAGTGGGGCAGGTCCGGCGCTATCGCACCGAAGCCGGCGTATTCGATGTTGTGGACCACAACCGGATATCGCATCGGGAGTTACTCTTAATCGCATTAACTCACCAAGCGTAGACTTAAATTATTTTTTCGGGGCGCGGAGGTGCGAAAAAATTGGCGCGGGCGAAAATAGCGGGGAGACAGAATTAATTTACATTGAAGATTTAAGATTGCGATTTGATTCTCTAGCGCGGCATACGCCCGAGCAGCGCGCGGCGGGAAAAAATCATTTCCTTGTAGGTCTGCAGTAACGAAATATCCAGTTCCGAATCGGCTCCGCCCAACTCCTCCATCTGCCGCTGCAACCAGGTGATTTCCGTTTCCAACTGCTGGCGCAATCGACGAATTTCAGTTTCGCTGATATTGATGTGCGCACTGCGAAGACTGGACATAGCTCTAGCTCAACCGGATTCCGCGCTAGCAGGCACGGAAAGCTTCAATAGGTTCCCCGGCTCCGCCCGCAAGTCGCGGACGGAGTATCCGGTAAGCTTAGTCGATTGGCGGCTAGTTTGTGAGCAAATCGCGCCAGTTGTAGGAAGGGTCGCCAATAACGTAGAAGAACGGGTTCAGCAGTGAATCTTTGCGGTTGTAACGCAGCAGCTGGAACTGGTCGTCGACGACTATGCCGCCGGCGGCCTCTACCACCGCCTGGGCGGCGGCCGTATCCCATTCGCAGGTAGGTGCCAGGCGCGGATACAGGTCCGCAGCCCCCTCGGCCACCAGGCACAGCTTCAGGGAGCTGCCCATGTTTTTACAGGCCACTGCCCCCAGGTCGGCTTCGATGCGCTCCACCAGCTGGTCCACGGCGCCGGCGCCGTGGCTGCGGCTGGCCACCAATTCCACCGCTTCGCCGGCGTCGAGGCGCGGCTGTAACGGACGCGCGCCGATCTGCTGGTCGCCCTGTGCATCGCGTTTGAAGGCAATGCTTTCTCCGCTGCCGGCACCGCCCTTGGCGCCGGCATAGGTGATATTCAGCACCGGCACGTGCACCACGCCTAGTACCGGCTCGCCGTTGTCGATCAATGCCACGTTGACGGTGAATTCGCCGGTGCGGCGGATGAATTCCTTGGTGCCATCGAGCGGGTCGACAATCCAGTAGCGCTGCCACTGGCTGCGCTCGGCGAAGGGGGGCATCTCCTGCTCCTCGGACAGCACCGGCACGCCGTCGATCAGCTGCGCCAGGGCCGGTGCCAGTACCGCGTGAGCAGCCAGGTCTGCGGCGGTCACCGGCGAGTCGTCCGCCTTGGTATCCACCTCCAGCTCGGCGCTGCTGTTATATACCTCGAGGATCGCCTCGCCCGCGCGGGTACAAATCTCAATCACCCGCTCTACCAATGCTTTGTCCATCGTTCCCCCCTTTAATCGAGGGCTGCATTATACGCGTCCACTCCATTAATCCCATGGCGCCGGAAAATGACGTGAAGGCCATGCTGCCGGGTACACCTTGCGGAACTGTTGGCCGGAGGGACCCGGCCACCAAGCCTACATGAATGTATACACGGCGTGTCCCGCAAGGGGTCCCCGGTGGCGGGGTCGCTCCGGGGGTACCAGATCGATCTAGGCGGGAAACAGATCGTCGATGGACAGGTAGCGTTCGCCGGTGTCGTAGCTGAAGACCAGTACCCGGCTGCCGGCGGCGAACTCGCTCTCGCGTTTCTTCACTGCGGCCAGGCTGGCGCCGGAGGAAATGCCGACGAAGATACCTTCCTTGAGCGCACACTGGCGTGCCATCTCGAAGCTGTCCTCTTCGCTGACCAGGATGGTGCCGTCCAGCGCTTCGGTATTGAGGATTTCCGGCACGAAGCCCGCGCCGATACCCTGCAGCCGATGCAGGCCCTTCTCGCCGCCGCTGATCACCGGGGATTTTTCCGGCTCCACGGCGAAGACCTGCAGCTTCGGCAGCTCCTCTTTCAACACCTCGGCACAGCCGGTGATGTGGCCACCGGTGCCGACACCGGTGATCAAGTAGTCGAGGCCATCGCCGAAGTCGGCGAGAATTTCCCGCGCCGTGGTTTCACGGTGCACCTTGACGTTGGCCGGGTTGCGGAACTGCTGTGGCATCCAGCTGTTTTCATGCTCCTCCAGCAGTTCCTCCGCCCTGGCAATAGCGCCGGGCATGCCTTTCTCTTTCGGCGTCAGCACCAGTTCCGCGCCCATCGCTTTCATGACCTTGCGCCGCTCCACCGACATGGATTCCGGCATCGTCAGGATCAGTCGATAGCCCTTCACCGCCGCCACCATCGCCAGGCCGATGCCGGTGTTGCCGGAGGTCGGCTCGACAATCACGCCGCCGGGCTTCAGCTCGCCGCTGGCCTCCGCCTCGGTGATCATCGACAGCGCGATACGGTCCTTGATGCTGCTGCCGGGATTGAAGCGCTCCACCTTCATCCACACCTCGATGTCCGGGCGGAACAGGTTGTTGATTCTCACGTGCGGGGTATTGCCGATGGTTTCGAGGATATTAGCTGCCTTCATATGCGAAGCTCTCCCTTTATTGTCCGCAGTTGGGTAAATGACTCTAGCGCGCAACGGGCGGGGCGGGAGATTGCGTCGCCGCAATCTTTGCCGAATACTCGCCCTTGACGACCATGACGATCGCTTCATCCTCTCGAGCAAACCACAAAATCATAAAAATCGCGAGAAAAGACATGCATATCACCTCCAGTAACGACAGCGCCGCGCCTTTGCATCGGGCCGGCCTGCGACTGCCGCTCGCCTTTGTCGCCGCCGCCGTTGTCTACATGACTCTCGACGCCAGCGGACTGCGCGGCCCCTGGATGGCATCGCTGAAAATTGTCCCCATCGCCATGCTGGCGCTGCTCGCCTTGCGCGATCTCAGCGGCCTGACCCGCACGCTGACACTGGTGGCATTGTCCTTCTCCGCGCTGGGCGACGTGCTGCTGGCGCTGGAGTTCCACAACCAGTTCGTGTTCGGCCTCGGCGCCTTCCTGCTGGCGCAGCTGACTTATGCGGGCAACTTCCTGCGGGGCGCCGCTCGGTTGAACGATTGGCGCAGCAAGCGCACACTGCTGCGGGCCCTGCCGGTGCTGGCCGCGGCATTGCTGCTGGCGCAACTGCTACTGCCGGCGGCGGGCGAGCTGGCCCCCGCGGTGCTGGTCTACCTGCTGGCGATAGTGGCCATGGCGCTCTCGGCAGCAGCGCACCGGGGCGATTCGGCACTGCTGTTCGCCGGCGCGGTGACCTTTATGGCATCGGATACACTGATCGCGCTGAACAAGTTCATTGCGCCGCTGCCGCTGGCCGGCACTGCCATCATGCTGACCTATTACGCGGCCCAGCTGGCCCTGCTGTACGGCATAGGTCGCGCGCGGGCATAATGGGCCGGTGAATAGGGGCGGCGGCGATCTATCCTTGAACTGCCACCACCCTTAAACGAGAGGTACACCGACCCGATGCTCGACTGGCAAAACGTCGACACAGTGCTGCTGGACATGGACGGCACGCTGCTCGACCTGCACTACGACAACCACTTCTGGCTCGATCACCTGCCCCGGCGCTACGCCGAAACCCACGGCCTGACACTGGAACAGGCGCAACAGCAGATGACCGCCGAAATCGAGGCGCGCCGCGGCACCCTCGAGTGGTACTGCCTGGATTTCTGGACCCGCGAACTGAAACTCGATATTCCGGCGATGCTGCGTGAAATCGAGGACCGCATCGCGCTGCGCCCACAGACCGAGTCATTTCTCGAGGGACTGCAACAGCTGAACAAGCACACGCTGTTGGTCACAAACGCCCATCGCGACGGCCTCGATCACAAGCTCGAGATCACCGGTATCGACCGCTGGCTCGACGGTATCGTCTCTTCTCACGATTACGGTCACGCCAAGGAGAGCGGGCACTTCTGGAGCGCGCTGCGCGAGGAAGTCGATTTCGATCCCGCGCGCACCCTGTTCGTTGACGACAACGAGAACGTGCTCGCCGCCGCGCGCGACTACGGCATCGCCCACCTGCTGTGTATCCGCCAGCCGGACAGCCGCGGCCCACTGCGCGACATCGCCGATTTCCCGGCGATTCACCAGTTCGACGAGATCATGGCCATCAGGGCTCGGTGATTTAGTACCTCCACCGAGATGGATGGCGGCGCGGCGGCGCAGGTTGGCACCGTGCGAGGTCCTGCTGCCGGTGGCCAGCCGGCAAATAGTTACCGATGAGGTTTTTTGCCGGGTGGCCACCGGCGGTAGGGCCGATCGGCGCCCAGTCTTCCCGTTACTAATGAACTGACTCAAGCATCAATGGATAAAGTACGTATCGACAAGTGGCTCTGGGCCGCGCGCTTCTACAAGACCCGCAGCATCGCCAAGCAGGCCATCGAGGGTGGCAAGGTCCACGCTGACGGCCAGCGGGTCAAGGCGAGCAAGGAAATCACCACCGGCATCACCCTGAGCATCCGCCAGGGCTGGGATCTGGTGGAGGTGGAGGTGCTGGCCCTGTCCGACCAGCGCCGCGGTGCCGATGTCGCCCGCACCCTGTACCGAGAGACCGAAGCCAGTATCGCCAAGCGCGAGCAGGCCCGCGTCGAGCGCAAGGCCAGCAACGCCGGCATTCACAGCGAGCGGCCAAACAAGAAGCAGCGCCGCCAGATCCACCGCTTCCTGCGCGAGCAGGATTGACCGGCCGGTACCGCGACGGCAATTCCCCCGCCAGCTCGGCTGCAGCTGCTAAACTGGCCGCACATTATTCGATAACGATTCCGCCCACGATGAAAAGATTCCTCGCCCTGACCCTGCTGTTCCTGCTCGCGGCGCAATCCGCCAGCGCCGACAGCCGCGAACACGAGCAGCTGAAGCGCTCCATTATCAAGATCTACACCACCGCCGCCGCACCGGATTACTTCAATCCCTGGGCGCTGCTGAACCCCAAGCAGCTGTCCGGCTCCGGCGCGGTGATCAGCGACAAGCGAATACTCACTAACGCCCATGTGGTCGCCAACGGCAGCTTTATCCAGGTGCAGCGCCACGGCGACGCGCAGAAATTCCGCGCCCAGGTGCAGTTCGTCTCCCACGACGCCGACCTGGCGCTGCTGACCGTCGAGGACGACAGCTTCTTCGAGGACACCCGCCCGCTGGCACTCGGCAAGCTGCCGGAACTGCAGGAAGAGGTCACCGTGTACGGCTACCCGATCGGCGGCAAATCCCTGTCCATCACCCGCGGCGTGCTGTCGCGAGTGGAGCACCAGTACTACGCCCACGCCGAGAGCTACCTGATGGCTGGGCAGATAGATGCCGCCATCAATCCCGGCAATAGCGGCGGTCCGGTCATTTCCGACGGCCGCATCGTCGGCGTGGCCATGCAGACCAACCAGGGGGCCGAAAACCTCGGCTACTTCGTGCCGCCGAGTGTGATCGCGCACGTGCTCGAAGATGCGAAGGACGGCGTCCACCAGGGCTTCCCGGAGCTGGGTGCGGTGACCCAGAGCCTGGAGAGCCCGTCGATGAAGCGGGCCGCCGGGCTGAGTGAGGACCAGGACGGCGCGCTGATCGTCAAGGTGTTCAGCGACGCCCCCGCCGCCGAAGTGCTGCAGCCAGGCGACGTGCTGCTGGAGGTGGACGGCTACCCGGTAGCTGCGGATCGCACCGTGGAATGGCGCGAGAACCAGCGCACCAATTACCACTACGCGGTGGACCGCCACCATGTCGGCGACAAGTTGCCGGTGCGCTTTGCCCGCGATGGCAAGGTACAGCGCGCGGAAGTCGCCCTGGCTGCGCCGGCGCCGACACGCTCGCTGGTACTGGGCGAGCAGTTCGACCAGCAACCGCGCTATTACATCTACGGCGGCGTGGTGTTCGTGCCCCTGAACATGAACCTGATCAAGCGCTGGGGCAACAACTGGCATTCCAAGGCACCGGTCGAATACCTGTACGCGCGCAACCAGTGGGGCGGCGAAGAGCGCCGCGAGCTGGTGGTGGCACTGAAAGTCCTGCCGGCGAACGTCAACCTCGGCTACCACGACTGGAAAAACTGGATTATCGACTCGGTGAATGGCCACAGCGTGGCGGATTTCGACGAGTTCGCGCAGCTGATGGAAAGCAACGAGGCGCAGTTCGTCGATCTGCGTGACCAGTCCGGCTACCGCATGGTGCTCGATGCCGCCGCCGCGCGCGAGCAGGAACCACTGATACTGCAGACCTACCATATTCCCCAGCGTCACTCCCTTGGGCTGTTCAGCACCCTGGCGAATAAGGAAGAATAGGGGCCACAACCATTTGCCAAACGGAAGGGACATCCATGAAATCATTGTGCGGGGGATTACTGCTGAGTGTTCTGCTGCTGGCCAGTGCGACCGCGCTCGCCGCCGACCTGTACCGCTGGGTAGACGAAGACGGCAAGGTCCACTTCGGCGACCGCCCGCCGATGGAGGCCAAAGCCGAAAACATCGAGGGCGAACTGCGCCCGATCAATTCCGCCGACGCCCCTCCCCCCCAGCAGACCGCGTCCCGGCAGCAGCACAATCCGGAACAGGAATACGAACAACGCCAGCGCCAGCGCGAACTGCGGCAGCAGCAGCGATTGACCCGCGCCTGCAATGCCGCACGCCGCCAGCTGCGCCTGCTGCAGGGCCGGGTGGCATTTGTCGACGACAGCGGCAAGGAAGTCAAAATGAGCGAGCGCGAGCGCCAGCAGCGGGCCGAGCAGCTGCAGCGGGAAATCCAGCGCGTCTGCGGCTAAACGCCGCGCAGCCTATCTGCCTAGGGGTCCGCCGCAGCCGCGGCGGCTACCATTTATAGACATCCACCTCTAAAATCCCGCGGCTCGCTAATGTGGCGGGCCACACGGCGCTCACTGCGCCTAGGCTTGCGAAAAAACGGCCGCCGTCGCGGTCATCAAATTTAAAGTTAACAGGCCCTAGTACCGAGGCAACTGCAACATGTCCGACCAGCTGGAACGCTTTATCTTCTCCCGACACGATATCCGCGGACAGATGGTGACCCTCACCAACGCCTACCGCTCCGTGCTGGAGAACAACCAGCTGCCGCCGCCGGTGGCACAGCTGCTGGGCGAATTCCTCGCCGCCGCCTGCCTGCTGTCCACGACACTCAAGTTCGAGGGCCTGCTGATGCTGCAGGCGCGGGGCGAGGGCGACGTGCCGCTGATCCTGGCCGAGTGCACCCACCACAGCGACCTGCGCGGTATCGCCCGCGTGGCCGAGGGCGCGCAGATAGACGGCGATGCCAGCCTGCGCCAGTTGGTCGGCAAGCGCGCCGCGCTGGCGATTACCGTGGAGCCGGAGCAGGGCGAGCGCTACCAGGGCATAGTGCCGCTGGAAAAGGACACTCTGGCCGAATGCCTCGAGGACTATTTCACCCAGTCGGAACAGCTCGCCACCCGTTTCTGGATAGAGTCGAGCCCGGACACGGTGGGCGGCATCATGCTACAGGTACTGCCGGGCAACAACGCGGCCTCCGAGGAGGAAAACCGGGACGCCTGGGAGACAGCGCAGCACCTGGCAGAGACGGTGACCGCCGAAGAACTGCACTCGCTGCCCCACGACCAGCTGTTGCACCGGCTGTTCCACCAGCTGCATCCCGCCGCGCTGGGCACTGCCAATATCCGCTTCAAGTGCAGCTGCTCCCGCGAACGCAGTGCCCGCGCGCTGATCGCGCTGGGCCCCGAAGATGTCTACAAGCTGCTGGAACAGCAGGGCGGTGAAATCCAGGCCGACTGCCAGTTCTGCAACGCCCAGTACCGCTTCGACCGCGAGCAGATCGAATCGTTGTTCAATGCCCCGCCGCACACCGTGCACTGACCCAACCGACCGCGCCCGCCCGGCCCAGGCCGGGCGCACGTAGAGACCGCCGCCGCTGACGGATTTACCCCAAAAATTCACAAAACCAATGTAGTAAAACTACACCATCAAAAAATCAAATAATTTGGGGTGAAATTTCCATTGACAACGCTGTCACGGTACAAAAAACAACCACTTTCGCTATCCGACCAAATCGAAGTTTGCCATAATGCGCCCCCCGAATTTGCCCGGCCGCCGCTGCCTGCGGCGGCCCAACTACTTTCAATTGATACAACTTTCACGGGTAATCGACGAATGGCACAGATCGACGACACCGCGCAGGTCCTGAAGAACCTGGCGCCGGCGCAATTGGTTGAACAGGCGCTGGCGCGCGGCGAGGGCAAGCTGTCCGACACCGGCGCACTGGTAACCGAGACCGGCGCGCGCACCGGCCGCTCTCCGGCAGACCGCTTCGTAGTGGAAGAGGCGTCCACCGCCGACAGCATCGACTGGGGCAACGTCAACCGTCCTTTCCCGCAAGACAAGTTTGACGCGCTGTGGGACCGTGTCGAAGACTTCGTCGCCAGCAGCGACCGCTTCGTACAGCAGCTGCATGTAGGCCAGGACGACGACCACTACCTGCCGGTAGTCGTGACCGCCCAGACCGCCTGGCACAGCCTGTTCGCGCGCAACATGTTTATCCGTGCCGAAAAGTACAACCCCAAGGGCAAGGAAGAGTGGCGCATCCTGCACGCGCCGAACTTCGTCTGTGATCCGGAGCGCGACGGCACCAACTCCGAGGCCTGCGTGATCATCAACTTCGGCGCGCGCAAGGTACTGCTGGCCGGTATGCGCTATGCCGGCGAGATGAAGAAGGCCATGTTCTCCGTGCAGAATTTCCTGCTGCCGGAGAAAGACGTGATGCCGATGCACTGTGCCGCGAACGTGGGCACCGACGGCGATACCTGCCTGTTCTTCGGCCTGTCCGGCACCGGCAAGACCACCCTGTCCGCCGATCCTGAGCGCTTCCTGATCGGTGACGACGAACACGGCTGGGCCAAGGGCGCCGTATTCAACATCGAGGGCGGCTGCTACGCCAAGACCATCAACCTGAGCCGCAAGAACGAGCCGGTGATCTGGGATGCGATTCGTTTCGGCGCCATCGTCGAGAACGTGGTGACCGACGAAGCCCGCGTACCCAACTACGACGACACCAGCCTGACCGAAAACGGCCGCTGCTCCTACCCGCTGGAGCACGTCGAGAAGCGCCAGCTGGAGAACCGCGCCGGCGAGCCGAAGAACGTCATCTTCCTGACCTGCGACGTATCCGGCGTACTGCCGCCGGTGTCCATCCTGTCCAAGGAAGCCGCGGCCTATCACTTCCTGTCCGGTTACACCGCCCGCGTCGGCTCCACCGAGCTGGGCGCCGAAGCGGGTATCCACCCGACCTTCTCCACCTGCTTCGGCGCGCCCTTCATGCCGCGCGCCCCGCGCGAGTATGCGGACCTGCTGATGAAGCGTATCGAGGACTTCGGCTCCAAGGTCTACCTGGTCAACACCGGCTGGACGGGCGGCTCCGGCGACAACGGCAAGCGCTTCCCGATTCCGGTAACCCGCGCCGTGGTAGCCGCCATTCAGAGCGGCGCTCTGGAAGGCGCCGCGACCGAGCACCTGGATATCCTCAACCTGGATATCCCGCTGGAAGTGCCGGGTGTGGACAAGTCCTACCTGAACCCGCGCGAAGCATGGGCCGACAAGGCCGCCTACGACGACCAGGCCGGCAAACTGGCCAAGCTGTTTGCCGAGAACATCGAGAAGTTCCAGGTCAGCGACGACGTCAAGGCCGCCGGCCCGCAGGCCTAAGGCGAGGGCCTGCCCGCCCGGGCAGCCTCAGGGTCTATCCCGAACCCCCACGGTGCAAGCCGCGGGGGTTTTCTTTTTTGCGGCAGTTGTTCGCCATCAGCAAGCACGTTTGATTTTGCGACTATAGTGAATAAAGAGGCGCCGACGACCATCACGTCCGCGCCGCAATTTCTCTGGGTGCAGCAGTCGCGAACTTGTCATGTCCGCAGGCAACTCATATTCCCGATACAGGACCGGATATCCGCAGTCGCCCCCCGGCCAGCGCACCAACCGCCTGGTGGTGGTCGGCCTGGCGCTGTTGCTGTTGCTGGTCGTGGTTCTGCTGTGGCTGTATCTCTACCTGAAGTCCCTGGAAAAACCCTACGTCGAGCTCAAGGGCTACCGCGTCGCCACCATGCAGAGCTTCAGCAGTTTTCTGCGCCGGGGCAGTAACCGGGCGCGCGTCGCGGAATTGACCCGCTTCCTGGAGAGGGAGGGTGTCGACAACGTGACCGCCGTGCAGAATCTGCTGCGCCAGGGCACCGACTGGCTCGATATCGACGAGCCCCCCTTCGCCATTCCGCCGAGCGACCAGTGGCGCAACATCGTCGCCACCCTGGCCGTACTGCGAGACGAGGTGGAACCGATGATTGGCGGGGTGGATGTTGTGTCCGCTTACCGCACCGACAATTACAACCGCAAGTCCGGCGGCGCCTCGCGCAGCAAGCACCGGGATTTTTGCGGGCTGGACCTGGTGCCGAAATCCAATATCAGCCGCAAGGAACTAATAGAGGAGCTGCGCAGCCTGCACCGGCGGCTCGGCCCGAAGAGCAACCTGGGGCTAGGCATCTACCACGACGTGCGCTTTCACATCGATACCTGCGGTTATCGCACCTGGTGAGCCATGGACATACACGAGAGCGAAGACCACCAATTTATCGATATCCATATTGAGCGGCGCCGGGTCATCTGGATCAGCGCGCTGGTGCTCGCCGCGATTATCGCGCTACTGGTGCTGACCATGGACAAGGTGCGCGAGCTGGGCGAGCGCATCGTCACACCGCGCGAATTGGTGCCGGCAAAAAGAATTCCCAAGGGCATCGAAATCCCAGATGTCTACGATGTCAAAGGCTATGCCGCGGCCTCCCCCAAGGCCTTCGAAGACTTTCTGGCCAAGCGCGACTTCCGCGAAATCTTCGCCCGGCTGCAGCACTTCCTGTACATCAACAAGGTCGACGGCGTGGTGCCTTCTTATCAGCTACTGCGCCAGGGCAGCGACTGGCAGACAGTCGAAGAGCCCCCTTTTGCGCTGCCGCCGGAGGATAGCTGGGAAACCATGGTGAACACGCTGCGCCTGCTGCAGCAAGAGATCGTCCCCCGTATCGGCCCGGTAACTGTACTGTCCGGCTGGCGCACGGATAAGTACAACGCCAAGGCGGGCGGCTCCAAGCGCAGTAAACATATGCACTTCTGCGGGCTGGATGTGGTGCCTGAGCGGGATTTCACCCGTGAAGAATTACTGCCCATCCTGCGCGACATACACCGCAAACACGGAAAAAGGTGGAATATGGGGCTGGGCATTTACCGGGGCGTGCGCTTTCACGTCGACACCTGCGGCTATCGGCGCTGGTGAGTGCCGGCAGCCTCTGGTAAAAAGCACCCGCTTCTGCTTACATAGGCGCCACGCGTAAGTCGAAGGCTAAAGCCAGCCACAACGCGACAATTACAATAATCGAGGGAAACAACCGGTGCAGGAAAAACTGGAAAGACGTTCGTTTATTTTTTCTCTGCTGCTGGTCACGCTGGCCTTCGCACTGCTGCTGAAACCCTTCTTTACGCCTATTTTCTGGGCCTGTGCCATCGCGCTGATTTTCTTCCCGTTTTACCGCCTGCTGATGCGCCGTTTTCCGAAATGGCCCAACCTGATGGCATTGCTGACGCTGCTGTTGTGCGTGGTGCTGGTGGTGATACCGGTACTGCTGGTTGCCAGTTCATTTATCAATGAGGCCGTCGCCGTTTACCAGAAAGCGCAGAGCGGCCAGATAGACCTCTCCAGCCAGATCGAGAAGGTTCGCAGTGCCTTTCCCGGTATCAACGCCTTTTTTGATCGCATCGGTATCGACTTCGATCAGATGAAGGAGCGCTTGCTCGGCGGTGTCATGAGTGCCGGCAGCTTCCTGGCCAAAAACGCCCTGGCGCTGGGACAGAACACCCTGAATTTTTTTGTCATGCTGGGCCTGATGCTCTACCTGACTTTCTTCCTGATCCGCGACGGTGAGAGTCTGGTGGCCCTGCTGATCCGCGCCATGCCGCTCGGCGACGAACGCGAACACCTGCTGCTGGCCAAGTTCGCCGAAGTCACCCGCGCAACCATCAAGGGCAACCTGGTGGTCGCCGTGACCCAGGGCACACTAGGCGGGCTGATTTTCTGGGCGCTGGGCCTACCGGCGCCGCTGCTGTGGGGCGTCGTGATGACATTCTTATCACTGCTGCCGGCGATCGGCGCGGCGCTGATCTGGTTTCCCGCCGCGCTCTACCTGTATGCAACCGGGGAGATCATCAAGGCATCGATACTGATGGTGTTCGGCGTGATGGTGATCAGCCTGGTAGACAATCTGCTGCGCCCTATCCTGGTGGGCCGCGATACCAAACTGCCGGACTATATCGTGCTGTTCTCCACCGTCGGCGGCCTGATCATGTTCGGCATCAGCGGCTTCGCCATTGGGCCGCTGCTGGCCGCGCTGTTTATCGCCTTCTGGGAAATATTCATGCGGGAGTTCGTCACTCCGTCGGGGATCCACGGCAAGCAATAGCCGCGCTCACCCGCCCGGCCGCTGCGCCTGCATTTTCTGCAGGCGCTGGTTCAGTTCCGCCATCGGCCGCTGGTCCACCATCAGCGTGCCCTCCGCGGATCGATCGAGATCCGCGATCAGTATTATGACGGTCGCAAACGTCAGCGCGAGGGCAACCGCCACCTGCGGCGAGCCGCCCCGACTGATGCCGAACTGAAAGCCGATAGCGACCATTGCCAGCGTCGTCATAAAGTAAAGCGCCAGCCAGATCGGGCCGGGGATCCGGTATTCGAGCCCCATCACCGCCCGAGAATGATGGAAGTTGATCATTGTGTTCAGCGGCTCCACGAACTGGCGCAGATAACCGGCGTCGTATTTGCGATCGATATAGCTGTCTACCAGCCGCCACAGGTTCTCGTGAATGGCCTCGAATTGCCGCAGCTCCGCCGGGCCTATCTTGTCCGAAAGATCAAAATTTCGTAACTCAACATATTTTATGAGTAACTGCCGCGCCCGCAGCTTATCGGCATCATCAAGAAAGCTGGCACGCAGGTAAACGGTGTGGATGGCATTGACCTCATCCAGCAACACCGCCTTGCGCGTGTTGTAGCGATCGGCAGTCATGTTGAAGGTAAACGCGAGCAGGAAAGCCAACAGCCCCAGCGTTGCCGCTATGGCGCTGCCGACAGAGGAGTCTTTGACTTCCCTGTGGCTGCGCAGGTAGCGGCGCCCGAGCCAGACGCCCGCGCCCAGTGAACAGAGAACCAATAGCACCGACCAGACGTAAATGATCAGCAGTGGCAGGGTGTGGAAGAAATCGCTTAAATTCATCAGAGTACTCGGCGGTTACCGCCAAGTTTGGCTCATGGAACGCCTGGCCGCGAACGACGGCGATGAAATTCGCGCCGCGCCCCGGCCGCACGGATGTATACCGGCAACTGACTGCAACCATGGCTTCCGGACGCCCCCACGCGTAGGATATCCGCCATATGAACGTTAGATCTAACCAGAGACACGCCATGAAACACATATTCGGACTACTGATCGCACTCGTCAGCCTGCCGCTGATGGCACTGGAAGTGGGAGAGCCGGCACCGGACTTCTCGCTGCAGGCGTCGGACGGCAAGACCTACTCACTGGCGGACTACAAGGGTAAACAGGCGGTCGTTATCGCCTGGTATCCGAAAGCCTTCACTAAGGGCTGTACCATCGAGTGCAAATCCCTGGCCGAGAACGGCGACATGATCCGCGCCTACGATGTCGCCTACTTCATGGCGAGTACTGACGAAGTGGAAACCAATACCAAGTTCGCCGAGGAGCAGGGCGCGGATTTCCCACTACTCAGTGATCCGGACGGCGAGGTGGCCAAGGCCTACGACGTGCTGATTCCCGTCATGAACGTCGCCCGTCGCGTCACTGTCTATATCGGTAAGGACGGCCGTATCCTTAAGGTCGACAAGGAAATCCACCCCGCCACCAGCGCGGAGGATATTGCGCGGACGCTGGATGAGCTAGGCGTGGCCCGAAAGGACTGACGACAATCGACAAGGCCCCGGCAAATATCGGGGCCTTCTGCTTTTGGCTCGCCAAATACCTATACGAGTCCTATCAATAAACACTTTTTCTTCATCTTTTTCCGCAGCCTGACACCCGGATCACCGGGGCAGCTTCTGGCGGCCGCATATCGGACCTGAAGCAAGCGACAGCGTTATTTACCCATTAAATAAGCAGGAACCTATTCTTCACGTCGTGTGAGTTTTTGGTATACACCTAGACCGATCACTACCAAAACAGCGGCGATCAGTAAAAACGTGGGGTAAATCAAGTTACGAATATCTTCTTTTCCGGCATCGAAGACGAATACCAGACCTTCCAGGCTTAGAGCGATAGCAATAATCACAAGGAACTTTAATAGCGTCTGCCTCTGCTCTGTCAGTGACTTTCCTCGACTACTACTGAGGACCTCTTCCTCCAACAGAAATTTAGAGACATCAAAGACTGCCATGGCAATTACTATCAGACCGATGGCGTCAAGTAGCGCTTTTATCAGTAATGCTTTTTCATGTATTGCAGTCCAGATTCCCCATACTGATACAATCATCATGGCGAGACTGATGAGACATAAAAGCACACTGATGAAAGCATAGACCGAGCGTCCTATCCAGTCAGATAGCCATTTCATTGTTTGCTCCATACCCAAGTTTCGAAGCGTATTGATTTGTATCACCTGCCGCTAATCCGCGGAATCTCGCGGCGCTCGTTCTGCCGCCTGCAAGCGCGCATTGAGTTCGGACATCGGCGTCTGCTCGACCAGCAATACACCTTCGTAGGAGCGATCCAGATCCACGATCAGTACGATAACGACAGAGAAGGCCAGCGCCAGCGCGACGGCGACCTGAGCCGAACCGCTGCGACTGGCACCCAGTTGAAAACCGATGCCGAACATCGCCAATGCGGTGAGCGCGTACAGCGCGCCCCAGATCGGCGGCGGTATCTGGTAGCGCATCCCGGTGTAGAGACGGGCGGTATTAAAGTCGATCACCTCATTGAGGGTGTCGTAAAAGCCCCGCAGTCTCTCGCCGTCGTAGCCCGACGCACTGAGCTTCGCCACCAGCTGCCAGAGCTCCTGCTGGATGGCTTCCGTGCGCAGTAGTCGCTCTTCGAAGTCCGGAACATGCAAGGGGTCGATATCGCGCAGGTCGACATACTCCGCAATCAGTGTACGCACCCTGTCGCGATCATCTGCCGGCAGTAGATCCGCACGCAGAAACGCCGTAGATAGCGCGTTGGCCTCGTTTAACAATAGCGTCTTGCGCAGACTGAAACGGTCCGCCGCCATGTTGAAGGTGAAAGCGAGCATAAATGCCAGCAGTCCGAGCGTGGCGGCCACGGCACTGCCGATGGATGTTTCACCGATCTTGCCATTGCGCGCCGAGCGACGGCCAAAGAAATTGCCCACCGCCAGGGAGGCCAGCACCAGCAGGATCGAAAAGCCGTAGATGACGGCGAGGGAAAGGGTACTGAAGAAAGTGGTATAGATCATGGGCAGAACCGGCACTTCTAGCCAAGTTTGGCTCAGGCGCGCAGCTACTGCCCAATTTTTTCCGCTGGAGAAGATTTACGCCCAATAGCCACTGTGGGAAGGTCGCAATTGGGTGTCGTGGTATTCGGCGTGCGGGTTAGTCGGCCTCGCCGTTCATGCCCATTTGCCCGAGCTTTCGGGCCAAGATATTGCGGCCCCGGCCCCGCGCCAAAGAAACGGCTTTCCCTGAAAGCCTATCACTGTAATGTACTTTACCACCCCCGATAGAGGGAATAGATGCCCCAGGTGTCGATCAGGGCGTGAGCCAACATGAGGCTCCATAAGTTTCGCCCGCTACGGAAAAAGATCCAGCCGAACAGGATTCCAACCAGGGCGATAGAGATAAAACCAACGACGCCTTGCGTGTAGTGCGGGACAGCGAAGGTCAATCCACCGATCAAAATGGCGATCCACTCACTAGCCATACCCTTTGGCAAGAGAATCGACAGCTGATGCAGGAGAAAGCCGCGATAGATAATCTCCTCCGCGATGGCCGCACTGAAAAGTGCGGACAACCATAGTTTGAGCGCAAGGTCCTTGTTCCCGTACAACGGTCCGTATTCAGAGTGGTCGGCTTCCTTGGAAAAAACCCACTCAATAACAGGGTTGATCAATTCGCCGAGCACGAAAATCACACCAACCACTGCAAGGGAAGTCCATAGGAATGTGGACCGTGGGCGGAACGACGGTTGCAGCCCGACGGGCGCCAGGCTGCGGTTTTCTATCCAGATCCAGGCCAGGGCGACCGCAGCAAACGCGGGAACCTTGAACGGGAAAGGAATGGGGGCAAAGATCGCGCCCAGCATAAGTGCGGCGGTCAGTAAGGCACGGGCTGGCCGATTTAATGAAGCATACTTAGCTTCTGCTGATATTGATGTCATTATTATTCATCCCTTCAAAAGACTAACCGTTTATTAAAGAGCCAACGGCTCAAGGCGGTCAATTCAACATCTGGCTCTTGAGGATATTTCAACTGCCCTGAAAGTAAAAGGCGTGGCAGCTGTACCGACAGATATAAGCGGCGGCACGTTGTTCTGGCGGCATGCCGGGATTAAGTCGGGGTAGGGGTTGGATGCGCTTGGTGACCAGAGTCAGCCCACCAGTACGCGCGGCAATAGCGAAATAAAAAGCCGCCCTGGTGAGCGGCTTTTTATTCAGGTTACAGCATCAAGGCTGTTCCGCGGGCGTTATTCGGTATCGCCATTCATGCCGAGTTCCTTGAGCTTGCGCGTCAGTGTATTGCGCCCCCAGCCGAGCAGTTCGGCGGCATCGCGCTTGCGGCCGGCAGTGTGCTTCAGCGCGATCTCGATCAGCGCGCGCTCGAACGCGGGTACCGCCTCGCTGAGAATCTCGCGGCGTCCGGTGGCCAGCGCCTGGTCGGCCCACAGGCGCAGCGCTTTCTGCCAGTCCTGCGGCGCCTCGCCGGTCGCGGTCTGCTGATGCAATTCCGGCGGCAGATCCTCGATATGTACTTCGCGGCCGGACGCCATCACGGTGATCCAGCGGCAGGTGTTCTCCAGCTGGCGCACATTGCCGGGCCAGTCGAGGCCGGCCAGGTAGTCCTCGGTTTCCTTCAGCAGTATCTTCGGCTCCACCCCCAGATCCTTGGCGGCGGAATTGAAGAAGTGGCGCACCAGGCGCGGTATATCCTCGCGGCGATCGGCCAGGCGCGGGATATGGATGCGGATCACATTCAGGCGGTGGAAAAGGTCCTCGCGGAACTTGTGTGCCTCCACCAGCCGCTCCAGGTCCTGGTGGGTGGCGGCGATGATGCGCACGTCCACCTTTACCGGCGTGTGGCCGCCGACGCGGTAAAACTCGCCGTCCGCCAGTACGCGCAGCAGGCGCGTCTGGGTTTCCGCCGGCATATCGCCGATCTCATCCAGGAACAGGGTGCCGCCATTGGCCTGCTCGAAGCGTCCGGCGCGCTGCGAGCTGGCACCGGTAAAGGCGCCCTTCTCGTGGCCGAACAGCTCCGACTCCATCAGGTCCTTCGGAATCGCGGCCATATTCAGCGCGATAAACGGCTGGCTCTTGCGCGGGCTGTGATTGTGCAGCGCCTGTGCCACCAACTCCTTCCCGGTGCCGGATTCGCCGTTGATCAGCACGGTGATATTCGAGTGCGACAGGCGGCCGATCGCGCGGAACACCTCTTGCATCGCCGGCGCCTCGCCGATGATCTCCTTGTTGGCGGCGCCGTTCTCCAGCGCCACCTGCTCTTCGCCGCGCTGCTCGCTGGCGTGCACCAGCGCGCGGCGGGTCACCGCGACGGCCTCGTCGACATCGAAGGGTTTCGGCAGGTATTCGAAGGCACCGCCCTGATAGGCGGCGACGGCGCTGTCGAGGTCCGAGTGCGCGGTCATGATAATGATCGGCAGCGCCGGGCGCTCCGACTGGAAGCGCTGCAGCAACTTGAAACCGTCCGAGCCGGGCATGCGGATATCGCTGATCACCACATCGGGTGAATCGCTGTAGAAATCGTCCAGTGCGCGGTCGCCGCTCTCATAGCACTTGGTCTCAATGCCTTCGCGGCTCAGCGCGCGCTCCAGTACCCAGCGGATAGATCGGTCGTCGTCAATAATCCAAACGCGATTGCTCATGCTCTAGGTTTCCGTAATCAATTATTCGTTCGAAAGCGGCAGATAAATCTGAAACACGCTCTGGCCCGGGTGGCTGTCGCACTTAATCAGGCCGCGATGCTGATTGATGATGTTCTGCGAGATGGACAGCCCCAGGCCGGAGCCCTCGGCGCGCCCGGAAATCATCGGGAAGAAGATGCGCTCGCGGATGTCCTCGGGAATGCCCGGGCCGTTGTCTTCGATTTCAATGCGGCACACCAGCGGGCAGTGGTACTTGCCGATGGTGAACTGGCGCTGGATGCGGGTGCGCAGAACAATTTCGCCACTGTGAAGGCCGATGCTCTCGTCGATGGCCTGCATCGCGTTGCGGGCAACATTCAGCAGCGCCTGGATCAGCTGTTCGCCGTCGCCCGGAACATCCGGGATCGAGGGATCGTAGTCGCGGCGGATCTTCAGCTCGCCGTCGCACTCGGCGTCGATCAATTGCGCGACGCGTTCGAGGACCTCGTGCACGTTGGTGGGCTGCAACTGCACCGGCTTGCGCGGACCGAGCAGGCGGTCGACCAGATTGCGCAGCCGGTCGGCCTCGTCGATGATGATCTGCGTGTACTCTGCCAGCTCCTCGTCGGGTAACTCCCGCTGCAGCAACTGGGCCGCGCCGCGGATGCCGCCGAGCGGGTTCTTCACCTCGTGGGCCATGCCCCGCACCAGATTGCGGGTGGTCTCCTGGGCGCTGATCAGCGCATCCTCACGCGCAATGCGCAGCAGGCGGTCCATGGTCTGCACTTCCAGCAACAGCAACCCCAGCTCCGGCACCGGGCTCACCGAGTAATCCACGGTGCAGCTTTCCAGGTTGTGCAGTCGCCAGGTGGCGCGGCGCACCGTGTACTTCTCGCCGGAGGCCAGCGCACTGCGCAGCGCCTGTTGCGCGGCGGCGGACTCGTGCACCACATCCGCCAGCGGCAGACCACAGACCCGCGCACTGGATGCGGCGAGCAGATCCTCGGCGGCGGAGTTGAGGTAGCAGAGCAGCAGACTGTCATCCAGCACCAGCACGGCGGAGGTCAGGCTGTCGAGGAGCTGGCGCAACTGGCGGTCGTTCAGCATAGGGTGGTTTCCGATTCATTCGAGGGCGGCGCACGCGCCCGCGGCGCGCACACTGCCAACTATGGACACGAGGCCCTTGTATTCAGTCACTGCAAGAAGCAAACCAAAATGGCGCACAAAAGTGCCCGGAGCACTTTTGGTCAGCTTCAGCTGACCCCGTAAGGGGCGGGAGCGGGAACAGACCCGCAACTCAGGTGCCGCACACAGTTGCCTGTCGGCCATCACCGAACCGCGGTGGGGCAGCTGGCGGCAACTTGGGCCCCGGGCAAGCACAATGGGTGCAGGCAGCGAGCGGCGCCCGAATCTGTGCACCATGATGGTGCATAGATCAAAAAAACGCCAGCCTTCTGGCTGAATAGGAGGTCACGGCGGGGGTATGGGAGGGGGGGGGGCGCCGGGCGCAGCGGCCCGGCGACGGCGATCAGTTGCCGCGGCGCTGCCGCTGTTGCGGCTGGGCCTGGGGCAGGCCGGGTGCCACCGGTGCCTTCGGCGCCTGCGTGGCCCGGGGCGCGGAGATATCCGGCACGGTGCCGCCGGGGCGCTTCACATAGACGGTAATCACCTGCGATTGCGCCAGCACGTTGCCGCGCCCGTCAGTTAGCACCGCCTGCACGCTGTGCGTGCCGCGCTCGAGCGCGGATATATCCAGGCTCGAGCCGGAAGAGCCGCCCTGCCAGGGCTGGCCATCGACGACGGCGAAGAACTCGGCGCCCTCCGGGTAAGCCGGCGCCACATCCACCTGCAGCGCGATAAAGCGCTGTCCCGGTGGGATGGTCGCGCCGTCTTGCGGACTGACGATGGCGATATCCACCGGGCCCATGGGCTGGCGCTCGCCGTCGCGGCGCTGTCCGGCGTCCTTCGGCGACAGCTTGCGCTGTGGCAGCGGCCGCGGCAGGGCAATCGGCTGCACGTTGGTCGGCGGCAGCTCGACCTTTTCCGACTTGCTGCCCACCGGCGGCGTATCGCTGAACACCACCTGCCCGTCGGGTCCTACGGTCTTGTAGATGGTCTTGCCATCCGATACCGCCTCGCTGCCGTCATCCCCGGCCAGCGCCCCCAGCGGCACGGCGAGCAACAGTGCGATCAGGGTTGTACGTGTTTTCATCTTGCCTCTCGCGCGGCGTCAGGCCGCTTCGACACGAATTGCGAATTTACAGTCACCTTTAACGGTAGTGTACCCGCAAAAAAAAAGCCCGCACCAGGCGGCGCGGGCTTTTTCCGAAAACGGACCGGCATCGGGCGATGCCGGCGATCGTTATACGGAGTAGTACATGTCGAACTCGACCGGGTGAGTGGTCATCGCCAGGCGCTCGACTTCCGCGCGCTTCAGGTCGATGTAGGCGTCGATGGCGTCGTCGGAGAATACGCCACCCTCGGTCAGGAAGGCGCGGTCCGCGTCCAGTGCATCCAGAGCCATTTCCAGGCTGGAGGCAACGGTCGGGTACTCGGCCACTTCTTCCGCCGGCAGGTCGTACAGGTCCTTGTCCGCCGGATCGCCGGGGTGGATCTTGTTCTTGATGCCGTCGAGGCCGGCCATCAGCATGGCGGCGAACACCAGGTACGGGTTGGCAGTCGGATCCGGGAAGCGCGCTTCGATACGCTTGGCTTTCGGGCTGGCAACATACGGAATGCGGATCGACGCGGAGCGGTTGCGTGCGGAGTAAGCCAGGATTACCGGCGCCTCGAAGCCCGGTACCAGGCGCTTGTAGGAGTTGGTAGAGGCGTTGGCGAAGGCGTTCAGCGCACGCGCGTGCTTGATGATACCGCCGATGTAGTACAGGGCGGTCTCAGACAGGCCCGCGTAGGCGTCGCCGGCGAACTGGTTGACGCCGTCCTTGCTGAAGGACATGTGGATGTGCATGCCGGAACCGTTATCGCCGACCAGCGGCTTGGGCATGAAAGTGGCGGTCTTGCCGTAGGCGTGGGCAACATTGTGCACCGCGTACTTCAGGATCTGCACTTCGTCCGCTTTCTTGGTCAGGGTATTGGCGCCGACGCCGATCTCGCACTGGCCGGCGGTACCCACTTCATGGTGGTGTACTTCCACCTGCAGGCCCATCTGCTCCATCGCGGAACACATGGCCGCGCGCACGTCGTGCAGGGAGTCGACCGGCGGAACCGGGAAGTAGCCGCCTTTTACGCCCGGGCGGTGACCGATGTTGCCTTCGGCGAACGTAGCACCGGAGGACCAGGCCGCTTCCTCGGAGTTGATCTTGTAGAAGGCGCCGCCCATTTCGGCACCCCAGGTGATGTCGTCGAATACAAAGAACTCGGGCTCCGGGCCGAACAGCGCGGTGTCGCCCAGACCGGTGGACTTCAGGTATTCCTCGGCGCGCAGCGCGATGGAGCGCGGGTCGCGCTCGTAGCCCTGACCGGTGGACGGCTCGACGATGTTACAGCGAATGATCACTGTGGCTTCGTCGGTGAACGGGTCCAGGAAAGCCGTCTCATCGTCCGGCATCAGGATCATGTCGGACTCGTTGATGCCCTTCCAGCCAGCGATGGAAGAGCCGTCGAACATCTTGCCTTCTTCGAAGAACTCGCCGTCAATTTCCGACGTCGGAATGGATACGTGTTGTTCTTTACCCTTGGAATCGGTGAAGCGCAGGTCTACCCATTTGGCTTCACTCTCTTTGATCAAACCGAGCGTTTTAGCTGACATTGCTGTCCTCCAGGTCTTGAAATGTAATTTGTCGCTATGCCGTCGATCGGCAATGACTCCCTACCTGGCGTGTAATAAAGCAAGGAGTGTGCCAAATTGGGGCAGCGGCGCCGCCACTGCGATAGCGGCGTGCGCGGCCGATTACGCCGGGCCAACTGAGGCAGGATAGATGCAATGTCGCGGGGCGACCACTGAAAAACGCACCAAAATGGCGCGAATTAAGCCGCCAGCGCACGAATACAGTGCGCACCCGGTTCAACACCGGTGCGGAAGGCCAGGTACTTATTCGGGGCTTCCCTAGCTTATAATGCCGCACCTCCTTTCAATTCGCGGTACCCGACGGATCCCCATGCACTTTGTCGTCAAATTTTTTCCAGAGATCACCATCAAGAGCAACCCGGTGCGCAAGCGCATGTCGCGACAGCTGCAGGACAACCTGCGCACCCTGCTGAAACAGCTGGACGACCGCATCGTGGTGCGCAAGGACTGGGAGAAGATCGATGTAATCGCACCGGATGCGGTGGCCCATCTGGGCGGACGTATCGAGGAAGTGCTCGCCCATACGCCCGGTATCGCCAACTTTTCCCGCGTGCGCCAGTTCCCCCTCGGCGACCTGCACGATATCTACGAAAAGACCCTGTCGGTGTGGGGCGAACACCTCGCCGGTAAGACTTTCTGTGTCCGGGCCAAGCGTACCGGCCAGCACGACTTCAAGTCCCTGGACGTGGAGCAGTACGTGGGCGGCGGCCTGAACACCAATACCCAGGCCGCCGGCGTGAAACTGAAAAACCCCGACGTCACCGTGAAACTGGAGATCCGCCACGACAAGCTGTACGTGGTGGAGGAACAGCACCCCGGCCTCGGCGGCTTCCCGCTCGGCACCCAGGATCCGGTGCTGTCGCTAGTATCCGGCGGCTTCGACTCCACCGTGGCCAGCTACCTGACGATCAAGCGCGGCATCCGCACCCACTACCTGTTCTTCAACCTGGGCGGTCGCCAGCACGAACTGGGCGTCAAGGAAGTGGCCTATTTCCTGTGGAACAAATACGGCGCGTCGCACCGGGTGCGCTTCATTACCGTACCCTTCGACGAGGTGGTGGCCGAGATTCTGGAGAATGTCGACGATTCCTATATGGGCGTGATCCTGAAGCGCATGATGCTGCGCGCCGCCACCGTGATCGCCAATGAAGTGGAGGTGGATGCGGTGGTCACCGGCGAGGCCATCGCCCAGGTGTCCAGCCAGACACTGAAGAACCTGTCGGTGATCGACAGCGTCACCGACACCCTGGTACTGAGGCCGCTGATTACCAGCGACAAGACCGACATCATCCGCACGGCGCGGGAAATCGGTACCGAGGAGTTCGCCGCGAACATGCCCGAGTACTGCGGCGTGATCTCGGTGAAACCGACCACGCGCGCCAGGGTCGAGAAAGTAGAGAAGGAGGAGAACCGCTTCGACTTCACCGTCCTCGACCGGGCCATCGGCAATCGCGTGATGCAGAACATCGACGAGGTGATCGAGGAGGTCAACGGCGAAGTACCGGACGTGGAGATCCGCGACGAGGCCGGCGACGCCGTGGTCATCGACATCCGCCACCCCGACGAGGAGGAGCTGGATCCACTCGAGCTCGAGGGCACACAGGTGGAGACCATCCCCTTCTACCGCCTCAACAACGCCTTCGCCGGCCTGGAGCAGGATCGGCACTACCTGCTGTACTGCGCCCGCGGCGTCATGAGCAAGCTGCACGCCTCCCACCTGCTGGACGAGGGTTACCGCAACGTCGGCGTGCTGCGCCCGCACCTGCCCCACAGGCCGGAGCAGAAGAAGCGCTGACGCCACTCACCGGGCGGCGGGCCGCCCGGTTTTCAGCGTAAATTGTCGATTTTTTATCCAAAAAGCGCTCCCAATTGTCGCGCGGCACCACTATAATCGCCGCCTTTGGCCGGACCTCCGCTGTATACAGCCCCCGCCCCACACCATTTCACGCGTTAACGCCCAGAGGCACCCAGTGATAGAGAATTTGCGCAATATCGCGATCATCGCGCACGTAGACCATGGCAAGACCACCCTGGTGGACAAACTGCTGTCCCAGTCCGGCACCCTGGACCGCCGCGACGAGGGCGCCGAGCGGGTCATGGACTCCAACGACCAGGAGCGTGAGCGCGGCATCACCATTCTGGCCAAGAACACCGCCATTCGTTGGAACGACTACCGCATCAATATCGTCGACACCCCCGGACACGCCGACTTTGGCGGTGAGGTGGAGCGCGTGCTGTCCATGGTCGACAGCGTGCTGCTGCTGGTCGACGCGGTGGACGGCCCAATGCCGCAGACCCGCTTCGTGACGCAGAAGGCGTTCGAGCAGGGCCTGAACCCGATCGTGGTGATCAACAAGATCGACCGCCCGGGCGCGCGCCCGGACTGGGTAATGGACCAGGTGTTCGACCTGTTCGACAGCCTCGGCGCCACCGACGAGCAGCTCGACTTCCCGGTGGTCTATGCGTCCGCGCTGAACGGCATCGCCGGCCTCGACGACACCGATATGGCCGATGACATGACGCCGCTGTTCCAGATGATCGTGGACAAGGTGGAGCCGCCCCAGGTTGACCAGAGCGGCCCCTTCCAGATGCAGATTTCCGCGCTGGACTACAACAGCTACGTCGGCGTCATCGGCGTCGGCCGCATCACCCGCGGTACCCTGAAGCCGAACCAGCAGGTTGTCGTCCTCGACCGCGAGGGCAAGTCGCGCAAGGCCAAGGTGCTGCAAGTCATGGGTTACCTGGGCCTGGAACGCGTAGAAGTGGAACAGGCCAGCGCCGGCGATATCGTCTGCATTACCGGCGTCGGCGAACTGAACATCTCCGATACCCTGTGCGATCCGGAAAAACCGGAAGCGCTGCCGGCCCTGTCCGTGGACGAGCCGACCGTAAGCATGACCTTCCAGGTCAACGACTCGCCGTTTGCAGGCCAGGACGGCAAGTACGTGACCAGCCGCAATATCAAGGAGCGCCTGGACCAGGAGCTGATCCACAACGTGGCACTGCGCGTGGAGCAGGGCGATTCTCCGGACAAGTTCAAGGTTTCCGGCCGCGGCGAGCTGCACCTCTCGGTTTTGATCGAAACCATGCGCCGCGAGGGTTTCGAGCTGGGCGTATCCCGCCCGGAAGTAGTGCAGAAGGAAATCGACGGCGAGATCCAGGAACCCTACGAGCAGGTGGTGATCGACGTCGAGGAACAGCACCAGGGCCCGATCATGGAAGAGCTGGGTCTGCGCAAGGCCGACCTGACCAATATGGAACCGGATGGCAAGGGCCGCGTGCGCCTGACCTTCATCGTGCCGTCCCGCGGCATGATCGGCTTCCGCTCGCAGTTCCTGACCCTGACCAGCGGCTCCGGCATCATGACCAGCATCTTCGACCACTACGGCCCGGTGAAAGCCGGTGACGTGGCCAAGCGCATCAACGGCGTACTGGTCAGCATGGTCAAGGGCAAGACCCTGGCTTATGCGCTCTATGCACTGCAGGATCGCGGCCGCCTGTTCCTGGGCCACGGCGAGGACATCTACGAGGGCCAGATAGTGGGTATTCACTCCCGCGGCAACGACCTCGTGGTGAACCCGACCAAGGCCAAGCAGCTGACCAACATCCGCGCCGCCGGCACCGACGAGGCCCTGACCCTGTCACCGCCGATCCGCCATACTCTGGAGCAGGCGCTGGAATTCATCGAGGACGACGAGCTGGTGGAAGTGACCCCGAATCACATCCGCCTGCGCAAGAAAATCCTGCAGGAAAATATGCGCAAGCGCGCCAAGAAGTAAGCGCTTACGGAAAGAAAAAGGCGGGCTTTGGCCCGCCTTTTTTTTATTTGAGTTCGCGCGATGCCCAGCTATGGTGCGTCGCGATTGATCGCGCTTCGTAGCGACAAGGCGCAGCGGTAGCCGCCTGGCAAAAAACCTGATCGGTAACTATTTGCCCGACGGCTACCGCTGCGCCTTTCGGTGCTGAAAAAAGTTAATCACCGAAGAACCGCTTCTCCACCCGCCGCCAGTCCGACAGCGCCGTCGGCGTGTGCAGGCAGACGGTCAGCCGGTCGAAATCGCCGCTGTGTTCGTGCAACACTTCCAGCGCCTGGTGCGCGGCTATTTCGTGGGGGAAGCGATTGGTGCCGGCGCCGAGGGCCGGGAACAGCAGCTTTTTCAGCTTTTTCTGCCGCGCCAGCGCCAGCACGCTCTCGTAACAGCGGCGCAACTGCACCACCGCCTGCGCACCCCACTGGTCGCCACTGCTCCACTGGGGTGTCACCGTGTGCAAAATATATTTCACCGGCAGGCCGTAGGCGCGGGTGATCCTGGCCTCGCCCACGGCGCATTCGGGCTGCAGCTCACACGCCGCTGCCAGCGCGGCGCCGCCGCGTTCGTAAACCTGTGCCGACAGGCCGCGCCCGCGTATCAGGTGCTTGTGCGCCGGGCACACCAGGGCATCACCGCGCAGGGCAAGGATGTCACCGCAAGTCAGTTCTATTTGTCCCACTTCTCAAATTCACACTTCCGTTTATTGATACTGTAGCGCGGACCTTTGGCGGCGGCGCGAAGCGCAATATACTGGCCGGCACCGCGCTTTTGCCGCCAATGATTCGACAGTGTCGGCAAACGCCAAGTTTAAAAATAAAACGAAGTCGTGGCCCAGATGCGCGGCTCCGGGCCGGACGGAAGTTAGTGGTCCGCATAATGACAGGGACTCCCATGAACGCAGGGTATGACCAACAAGACCTGGCTTTTCGCGACCCTATTGAAGAGGCGCGCCAGCTGGAGCTGCGCCGGCGTGTCCAGGCCTCGGGCTATATGCTGATCTTCTCCATGGCCATTACCGGTGCCATGGCGCTGATCGCGCTGACCGGCGGCGATATCTGGCAGGCCAGCGCACTGTTCGCCGTCGGCGGCGTAATCCTCGCCGCCTATATCACCATCAACCTGATCGGCCCGAGCAGGGCGACCCCGGTACTCGTCGGCATCCTGCTGCTGGTCCTGTATTTTTACCTGCTGCTGTCCGGCGGCGTAAATAACACCGGCCTGATGTGGGCGGTTATGCTGGTACCGGGCTTTATCAATCTCTACGGCTACAGGCGCGGCACCGCGACGCTGCTGGCGATCGGCGGCACTACCGCGCTGATTCTGTTCTATCCGGATTTTCCCGGTCTCACCGCCGAGTACGATACCGCCTACCGCGCGCGCTTTATCGCCGTGTTCGGCGCGCTCACGGCGCTGACTGCACTGCTCGACAGCAGCCGCCACCAGACCCAGCAGCTGCTGCAGCGGCTGACCCAGGAACTGGAGAATCGCGCCTCCACCGATGCGCTGACCGGTCTCGCCAATCGCCGCGAGGCTTACCGCGCGATCAACGAGCTGGAGCGCCGCAACCGGCACCTGGCCGGGCGTTACGCGGTGCTGATCGGCGACCTCGACAACTTCAAAAGCATCAACGACAACTACGGCCACGCCTTCGGCGACCGGGTACTGCAGGATGTGGCGCAGACCCTGCAGGACAATACCCGCACCGACGACATAGTGGCCCGCTGGGGCGGCGAGGAATTCCTGATATTGCTGCCGAATACCGACCAGAACGGCGGCGGCATATTGGCGGAAAAACTGCGCGACAAGGTGGAAGAACTCAGCCGCAAATACGATCCACCGGTGAAGATCTCCATCAGCTTCGGTGTCGCCGAGGGCGACCCGGCCAGCGCCACCCACGGCCAGCTGCTGGCCGAGGCCGATGCACGCATGTACCGCGCCAAAGACGGCGGGCGTAACAAGGTGGTGGCCGTCTGAGCCGACACCGCCGTTGCAAACGAAAAAGGCCGCAGACTGTGCGGCCTTTTTTTATTATGGCGTGAGCAAAAAAGTGGGGCTAGCCGCAGCGAGGGAGCAAACACCGTTTCTCAGCCCGCGGTGTCAAGCAGCGGTGCCCCGAATCGCCATTGCCAATCAAAAATGCCAGCGCAGGCCGCCCTCGGCGATAAAATTTTCATTGTTCAGATCGAAGTTCGCCGGCAATAGACTCGACCTCACTTCGACGTCGTCGGTCTGGCGCCAGCGCACGCCGCCGAAGAAGGACAGCTGCTCGCTGCACAGATAGCTCAGCCCCGCCATTACCTGCCAGGCAAATACCCGGTCATCGTCATCAATGATTTTGATATTGGAGGGCTCGTATTCCACGTCGACCCAGCCGCTGCCGACGCCGACACCGACATAGGGCGACCAGCTGCTGCCCATGTCGAAGTCATAAAACGCATTGACGAACAGGTAATCCGTGCCGATATCCCCCTTGCCATTGCGCACGACCTGCCCGACGGTCGCGCCGAGCACATCCGCCGCGCCCTCCACCAGCACAGACGCATCCAGGGCGTCGATATTACCGACGCCGGCTACCCTGACGTTCTTGTGTTTATCGACGTCGTTTTTCGCGTAGGCGTATTCTGCCTCGACACGAAAATGCTGCATGCGCCAGCCGACGGCGAGGTTGACGCCGTAACCGCTGTCGGTTTCCGTGTCCCAGCGCACGCCGGTGCCGATAGGCAGTAAGACATCGACCGGACCGCCGGTGACGAAATCCCGCGTGAAGCGGCCGTCGGTGGAAATATCGTCCTGGTCGTTGTAACTCAGGGAGCCACTGACATATAGGCCTTCCGCCTGAGCGGCAGCAGAAAGCGCCAGGCCCGCGATCGCAATGAAGAGAGGATTTCTGCTCAACATAGTCACATCCTGTTTCTTGATGGTTGCGACTGTTTGTTACGCGGAATGATTAACGGTGGATCTCAGCGGCGAAAAAATTTTAATTGCGAGGCAGTTAGCAAATAGATCCGCGCCCGATATTTGGCGGGAAAATTTCCAAAGGAAGTGCCGGGCTAAAAAAGTTCGACTCGGCGCGAGTCGGAACAAAACTTCAGGCGTTGTCGATACCAAACAGTTGCCGTAACAGGTAACCGGTCAAGTAGGCCAGTGACGCGGCGCTTCCGCCGAGCAGCAATGTGCTGAAGCCCGCGCGCAGAATCGGCTGCGAGTATACCAGGCTCTTCAGCATACCGATGCACAGGAACATCAGGGCGGCAAGAAAAGTACTGGCGACAAACTGTGTCTGCTGCGCCACCGATGGCAGCAGGAAGGGCAATAGCGGCACGGTGCCGACAGCAATAAATGCGGCAAAGGTGACCAGTGCCGAGGTCACCGGGTTATAGCGGGCGCTGTTGAGGCCGTACTCCTCGGTGAGCATCGTCTCCACCCACAGCTGGCGATTGGCGGTAATAGTAGCGACGATTTTCTCCAGCGTTTCGCCGCCAAAGCCCTTGTTGGCAAAAATCTGCCGGATCTCCTCCCGCTCGCCCTCCGGTACCAGCTCGATATGCCGCTCCTCGGTGCGCCGGGCCAGCTCGCGGTATTCGCGCTCGGCGTTGACCGCCTCGTAGTTGCTGACCGCCATGCTGAAACCGTCGGCGATCAGGTTGGCAAAGCCCAGCACCAGCACCACCAGTGGAGAAAAGCCGGCGCCGAAGGCACCCGATACCACCGCGAAGGTTGTCACACAACCGTCGATGGCACCGAGGACAAAGTCGGAGACCTTCTGCGATTTCGGCTGCTGCTGCAGGCGCCGGGCGATATTTTCCGGCCGGTGCTCGTCGAGCAGGTCCTTCCTGCGCTGTTCTGCCATCGCCAGTCCTTTGGCCAGTTCCCCCGATAGAAATAGAGTGCTATTGCAGAAAACGCTGCATCACGTAGACGTCCACCAGACCTCGCTGTGGATCGCGAAATGCGTTGGGCAGGGTGTCGATGATGGTGAAATCCAGCTCCTGATACAGCGTCACCGCGGGGACGTTGCTACTGGGGACATAGTTGAACTGCATTTCGAGGTAGTCCGCATCCTGTGCGCGGGCGATGCTGTGCTGCACCAGCGCGCGGCCGACACCGCGATCGCGCACTTCCGGGCGCACCAGATAGGTGGCGCTGGCAACATGGTGGGCCAGCCCCGGATAGTTGGCGCCGAGCTTGTACATGCCGAGCTGATGCGGCCCCTCTTCGGCCACATAGGTCAGCAGCGCCTCACTGAACCACTGACAGTGAAATGCGTCCCGGTCGATTGCGGCGGAAAACGGCAGGGCATCGCCGCCCCTGACGGCGCGAAAGATGCCCCACATGGATTCCAGATCCTCTTCTACCGCCTCGCGGATATGCATGTGTCCACTCCTGTCCGCGACCAAGATGCGCTGTGGACGCGGCGCTCTACTTGACGATAAAACTGCCCCGGTCAACACCGGTGTTGCCGGTCTTCGGATCGTAGGCGTAGACGAGGATCTCGTACACGCCCGGCGCCGCAGTCGCCAGCTCGGTGCTGAAGGTGTTCATGGTGTCCTGCATTGCCAGCGGCAGTGTCTTGAACGGCTTGCCGTCTTTCTTGACGATAGCCGCCACTTCAAGCTGGCTGCCGTCCCACAGGCCACCGGCGGTCAGCGGACAGCCGCACATCATCACCACGTTGGCACGAATCTCGAACGGGCTCTTGTCGGCGGAAGTGTAGAAGTGCGTCTGCGGACTCAACAGGTCTACCACCATGCCCGGTATTTCGACGATAAGCCCATCGCCGCCGATCGGCTTGCCCGGCACCAGCCAGATCTGCGTCTGTGCCAGCACCCGCGCCTGCTTCTTGATAAAAGGCGCCAGTACTTCGACGGTCAGGAAAACCGGCTCGCTGATATCGAGTGTAGCCTCGAACTTCGCCGCGCCCTCGGCAATGGAGTCGTAGCGGCTGTGGGGCTTTTCCATAATGATTTCGGTGTTGCCGGTACTGCCGCGGGTCAGGCCCTCCGCCAGTATGCGGCCGCTGTCCGCCTCGCGGATGCGCACCATCGCGCCACCGATGGAGGTGCCGATAAATTTGGCGTCCTTGGCCTTGGCGCGCACGACGATATCGGTGGGAATTTCCTTTGCCAGCAACGGCAAGGACGTCAACAACAGCAACAGCAGAGTGATAAAACGAGTAATCGGTTTCAAGGCACTTTCCTTTATCGAATCGGGGAAGCTCGTCCGCCGGCGTAAAGCATGTCACCGGCAGTCCAACTTTGGCTGGCAGCAAATCTGCCGAATCTGTGCGGGTTATTCCGATACCTAGACCGGCAGGCCGACCAGTAAATCGTAGATGCCGATACCGAAAAATATCCAGAACAGAACACCAAGCACTATCCACAGGAAATTCGGCGCGGTGAAGTTCGCGTTTTCCTCTCCCTCCGGATCACCACAGGCGATATTAGCCGCCTTCTGCGCCGCATACAGTACCCACGCCGTCACCGGAAACGTTGCCAGACCGATAAGATCGACTGCCGAAAACTGCTCCGACGACGCCGCGATACGATCGGCGATACTGCCCACGATCGCCGCCACCACATAGATAGTGGCCATCAGTGCCGGCGACCATTTGTGGCTCTTACCGGACTCCTCGATACGGCTCTGGATCGTGCGGAAAAGGGCATGGGTAAAGAATATCGAGAAGATGGCGCGCATGACCGGCATCATGCTCTCGCCGCTGGCGCGCTTGTACTGACTCCAGTGGCGGTAGAACCAGTAGACGCTGTAGATACTGAAGGTGGCGAAGAACAGCACCAGGAATTTTCTTTTGGAAACGACATAAAATTCCTGCTGTAGCGCATCAGCATCCGTCTGCAGCTCCGCCTCCGGCGCCCGGTAGATATCGGTATCCATAGGATTCCCCCGCGTTATTTTTATGATGGCGACTTTGTGACCGTGCGTAAGGCCCCAAAGTACGTCAAAACTAACTTGGACGGCGGAGAATTACCACAAGCGTGAAACCGGCGTCAGCGGAAACAAAAAAGGCCGGGCATTGCCCGGCCTTTGCATTGGGTAAATCCACTGCTGCGAATTAAGAGGCCTTCACCTCTTCAACCCAGCGATTCACCCGTGCCTCCAGCATCGGCAGTGGCAGGGCGCCGCCGCCGAGTACGGTGTCGTGGAAGCCGCGGATATCGAACTTGTCACCGAGGGCCTCTTTGGCCTGGTCGCGCAGCTCGAGAATCTTCAGCATGCCGATCTTGTACGAAGTCGCCTGGCCCGGCAGGGTCAGGTAACGGCGTACCTCGGAGCGCACGGCGCTCTCCGGAATCGCGGAGTTTTCGAGGAAGTACTCCACCGCCTGATCCTGGGTCCAGCCCTTGGCGTGCATGCCGGTGTCGACTACGAGGCGGATCGCCCGCCACATCTCCGCGGTCAGGCGGCCGAAGTCCTTGTAGGGGTCCTGGAACTGGCCCATCTCCTTGGCGAGTTTTTCCGAGTAGAGCGCCCAGCCCTCGATGTAGGGGGTGAAATGCGCCTGGGTGCGGAACTGCGGGATATTTTCCAGCTCCTGGGCGATGGAGATCTGCATATGGTGGCCGGGGCTACCCTCGTGATAGGTCACGGTTTCCATGTCGGTGGTCGACAGGGCACTCATGTCAGACATGTGCACGTAGTAGGTACCCGGGCGCGAGCCGTCCGGCGTGCCGGACTGGTAGTGCTGCGCACCGCCCGGTACCTCGCGGAAGGGCTCAACGCGCTTCACCACCAGATCCGCCTTCGGCAGGATGCCGAAGTATTCCGGCAGCTTCTTCTCGATGTCGGCGAGGAAGCCACGCGTCTCGGCCAGGTAGCCTTCACGGCCCTCGTCGGTGTTCGGGTAGTAGAACTGGTCGTCTTCGCGAATGAACGTGAAGAACTCCTGCAGGTTGCCCTCGAAGCCCACCTGGTCCTTGATCGCTTCCATCTCCTTGCGGATGCGCGCCACTTCGTCGAGGCCGATCTGGTGTACCTGATCGGCGGTCAGGTCGAGGGTGGTGTAGGTGGCCAGGCGGTTGTTGTAGTAGGCCTCGCCGTTCGGCAGGGTCGAGGCGCCCTTCGGCTCCTCGCTGGCATTCTCGCGGTCTTCCTGCAGCCAGGCGATGTAGTTGTCGTAGGCCGGCTTGAAGTTTTCCTTCAGGCTTTTTTCAACCTTGGCCTGCAGCTGCTCGGCGGTTTCCGCATCGATCTTGTCGGCTTTTTTCAGCGCTTCGATCTTGCCCTTGGCGTCAGAATAAAGCGGGGCATCGCCCTCACCCTCGAACGGCGTGCCGGTAGAGACTTTCTGCGCGCGCTCGATCGCCAGGTCGTAGGCAAAGCGCGGCGGGCGGATGCCGTCTTTCGCGGAGAGTTGGGCGCGCTCGAGCATCTGGCCGAGGGCACGGCTGATGCCATCGATACGGGCGATGTAGGCCTGCATATCCTCGACTGTATCGACCTTATGGATATTGATCAGGAAATTGGGCAGGGACGCCTCCGGGCCGCCCAGCTCACCGGCGAAATAGGCATGGCGCCTGAACGGTGCGGCTGCCTTGGCCTGCTCGTACTGGAAAATCCACAGGTCGTAGGATTCCTTGCCGGCGGTGGTGAGCTTGTCGTAGTCGAAGTTCGCCTTCAGGTCCTCGACGGTCTTCGCCTGCCAGGCCAGCTGGCGATCCTGCTCGGCCTCGCTCATATCGTCGATCTGATCGTAGAGTTCCTTGCGGCCCAGGTAACTCAGCTGTATCGGGCTGAACTGCAGCTGCTCTTCGTAGCGCTCGTCGAACCACTCGGTCAGGCGCTGGCTTTCGGCGGCCGGATCTGTCGCGACAGCGGTTTCAGTCGCGGCGGCGTTCTGCGCCTGCTGCGCACTGGCGCTGGCTTCGGTGGCTTCGTCGCGCTGGCAGCCGCCCAGGATGGCGAGGGCCAGCAGGCTGGGAATAAGGGGGTTGTACAGTTTTTTCATTGGAATCTTCGTGGCCAGATCAAATATTGGGCAAAAAAAACGCCGGTTACTTTGACATGAAAACACCGGGGTGTCGATTAACCCGCCGGCATGACACGGCGCCTTTGCGCCGAATCGACGGAACTGCGAGACGGGTATTTCAACGAGTGGCTTGAGGGGAAACTAGTTAGCGCCGGGATCCGCCGGGCTGGTCAGGTCGCGGCGCCGGCGCCAGCGCTTGTAGCGCGCGTGCACACCGCGCGTCATCAGGGACGAATAGTTCTCCAGAATATCCACCCCCAGCAATACGAACACCACCAGCACCGCCAGCGTCATCGCGGTACCCGGCACGCCGAAACCGATCAGCGCGCCGATAGCGGCCTGCACCCAGATGGTGGCCGCGGAAGTGACACCCACCACCACGCCGTCGCGCGCCAGCATGACGCCGGCACCGAGAAAGCCGATACCGGTAATGACCTGCCCCAACACCCGCGCGCGGTCGGCACCGCCGCCAATAGACACCGCCAGCGCGGTAAAGGCATAGGTGCCCAGCACGATCAAAATGGAGGTGCGGATACCGACCGGCTTGCCGCGCAACTGGCGCTCGAAGCCGATGGCCCCGGCGCACAGCATGGCGGTGAGAATGCCGCTCCAGGTCAGTGGGGCGACGGTCAACAGGTCATTCATCCTGCAGCTTCTCCAGCACTTTTTTCTTTTCCGGCTGGCTGACGATATGCAGCTCCCGCTGCGGGAACGGAATCGTCAGGCCCTCGGCTTCCAGCGCCGGCTTCAGTTTTTTCATCATGCCCCAGTAGATATCCCAGTACTCGTCGTTGCGCGCCCAGGCGCGCAGGTGCAGGTTCACGGAACTGTCGGCCAGCGCGCGCACCGCATAGGCGGGTTCCGGCTCCGGCAGGATACGCGGCTCCTCCGCCACCAGCCGGCGCAACACCGCCATACCGGTCTCGATATCGTCGCCGTAGGCAATACTGGCGATGATCTCGAGGCGCCGGGTGGCATTGCGGCTGTAGTTGATCAGGTTCTGGCCCCAGACGTTGCTGTTGGGGGCGGAAATCCGCAGGCCGTCGACGGTGTCCAGCTGGGTGGTGAACAGCCCCACCTCCACCACCGTGCCCATGGTGTCGCCGAACTGAATCATATCGCCGACACGGAACGGCCGCAGGCCGAGCAGGATAAAACCGGCAGCGATATTCTGCAGCGTGTCCTTCATGGCCAGGCCCACGGCGATACCGGCGGCACCGAGCAGCGCTACCAGGCTGGTGGTGTTGACGCCGAAGCGGTCCAGTATCACCAGCAGGCCGACGATATAGACGCCCCAGACGACGATATTGCTCAGCACCGGGATCAGTGTGGCGTCGAGCTTCGACGACAACCGGCCGACGGCGCGGCGGGCAAGCCCGGCGGCAATCCAGGTGACGACCAGGATTGCGATGGCCGCGCCGATTTTTGCGGCGAGTCCGATAAGCTGGGGGCCGTACTGATCCAGCAGTTGATTAACGTCCATTGCACAGCTCTCCTCTCAGCGATGTACAGAAACGGCTAATGCCCGCAGCATACGGCAAAAACCCGCGGCCTTCATCGGCGGAAAACTACAGGAGCCGGCCAGAGGCCGTGTCAGAGCAAGCCCCGCCGCTCGGCCTCCCGCTCACACTCGGCGTGGGCGGGGCAGGTCACCAGATGGTCGTTGACCATGCCGGTGGCCTGCATGTGCGCGTACATGATGGTGCTGCCGACGAAACTGAAGCCCGCTTTCTTCAGCGCCTTGCTCATCGCATCGGAGGCGGGCGTGCTGGCCGGCACCTGGTTGAGGCTGCGGTAGCGGTTCACCACGACCCGGCCATCGGTAAACTGCCACAGGAATTCCGCCAGGCTGCTGCCGCTGTCGCGCAGCGCGAGCGCAGCGCGGGCGTTCTTGACCGCCGACTCCACCTTCAGCCGGTTGCGGATGATGCCGGGATCCTGCAACAGCTTTTCTATTTTCTTCGGTGTGTAGCGGGCGATTTTTTCCGGATCAAAGTTATCGAACAGCCGGCGGTAGTTCTCCCGCTTGTTCAGCACCGTGATCCAGGACAGTCCGGCTTGGGCACCTTCGAGCAGCAAAAACTCGAACAGGGTGGCGTCGTCGGTAACCGGGCGCCCCCACTCCTGATCGTGATATCTCTGATACAGCGGTGTCGACAGGCACCAGCCGCAGCGCTTTTCTTCCACTGGATTTCCTTGCGAAGTGGTCATCTATTTACTGTGCGCCAGAAAAGAAATAGTGCTGAATCAATTGCAGAACCAGCAGCGCCGTGACGAGTATGAATATGATATTGCTACGATTCATGCACTCTCCTCGGTGGCGGTGGCAGGCGTTTCCAGCAACCGCTGCAGGATCAGCCAGTCGCGACACTCACGCAGCATGAAGTCGAGATCCACACCGGGCTCATACCCCAGCTCCCGCTCGGCCTTCGCGCTGCTCGCCGTTACGCGTCGCGTAATCAGCGCGGCTTTTTCCGGCGTAATCACCGGCTCTTTACCGGTGAAACGCGACAGTAGGTCGGATACCCAGCCCACCGTTCGAATCGCCACAGCCGGTGTGGTGCGCCTGGGGACGGGTTTGTCCAGCAGCGCGGCTATCTTGCCGAAGAACTCCAGGAAGCTGGCATCGGTGCCGGCCAAGATATAGTTCTCGCCGCAATTCCCCCTGTTGAACGCATTGATGTGCGCGCGCGCCACCGCACCGGCGTGACAGAAGGATCCCCGCCCCGGTGGCACGCCCGGCAGCTGATCTTTCTGGATCATAAAAAATGTCTGTGCCCAGTTGCCGCTGTCGTACTTACCGACGATGGCACAGGGATTCAGGAACACCGCATCCAGGCCGCGGGCGATTTCCTCACGCACCGCCTGCTCGGCTCGCTTCTTGGTGTACAGGTAGTGGTGGCGCGGATCGTCGGCCAGCTGCGGGCTCTGTTCGGAAATCATGTCGCGGTGATAACCGTAGGCGGAAATCGAGCTGGTCACAATCAGCCGACCGACGTCTTTCTCTCGCGCCACTCGTGCGATGTTGGCCGAACCGTCGACGTTGTCGCGCCACTGCTGCGCGTTGCCGCCGCGCCACATATTGGTGTTAGCCGCCAGGTGAAATACCGCATCGATATTTTCCGGCACGGCCGCGCGCAGGGAGTCGATATCGGTCAGGGAAGCCTCGACCAGAGCCGCGCCCATTTCCTGCAGTAGCCGCGTATCGGAGCCGCGGCGGTGCATGGCAGTGACCTGCCAGCCATCGGCGATTAGCTGCTCAACCAGGTTGGCGCCGAGGAAGCCAGTGCCGCCGGTAACGAATGCATGATTCAATTTGTTGGCCTCTTTTTATTGTTCGGCAAGTCCGGGCAGGAGCAGAGGTAGCCCCTCGGGAAAAAACCTGATCGGTAACTATTTCCCGAGGGGCTACCTCTGCTCCGGCTACCGCCGTGCCACCTTAATACATTTTCGGAACTTCGTTGACATCGGTCTTCAGAATCCCAACTACCCGAATTCACATAAGGCGCGGTGGTGCTCTTGTGGGAAATAGTTACCGATCAGGCTTTTTCCCACAAGAGCACCACCGCGCCTCCCTCCGCGAAGCACCGCCACTCGACCCACCAATAGCGAGCAACGGCATACTCAATGCGATATTTACGGTTTCTCGCCCCCGCCGCGTCCGCTAATCTAGACGCTTTACTCACCGGGTCGCAGAGCCGCAGAGGGGGGCGAGATGAAGGGGTTGATACAGCGAGTGAGCCACGCCCGCGTGGATGTGAATGGCGAGTCGGTCGGCGCTATCGATCGCGGCCTGCTACTGCTGCTCGGCGTCGAGGCACAGGACAATCGCGACAGCGCCGACAAGCTGTTGCATAAGGTGCTGCACTACCGGGTGTTCGGGGACGAGCAGGGGCGCATGAACCTGAATGTGCAGCAGGCCGGCGGCGGCCTGCTTGTGGTGAGCCAGTTCACGTTGGTGGCCGACACCGCGCGCGGCCTGCGCCCCAGTTTCAGCCGCGGCGCCACGCCGCAGCAGGCGGAGGAACTGTACGATTATTTTGTCGAGCGGGCGCGCGCTCAGTTTACGCCGGTGGCCTGCGGCGTGTTTGCCGCGGACATGCAGGTTTCGCTGTCGAATGACGGGCCGGTAACCTTCCTGCTGGAAGCCTGATAACGGGCCGCCAGCTGCTCGAGACGCTGTTTGCGCGCATTCTTGTCCAGCTCGCCCAGCCGCTCTGTCGCCTCGTAGAAGGCGTCCCAGCTGCCGCTGTCCTGGTACAGCTGCCGGAACGCCGGCACATGCGACTGGTACTCGGCCGCTAGCGCCAGCGTGGCGTTGTTGCTCTTCTCGATATAGGCGCGGTAGCGCTCCGGATTGGGCCAGTCGGCTGACAGCCGGCGGTAGCAGTGGCGCATGCGGGCCAGCGTCGCCGCCTTCTGCGCGCGCTTGGCGTCGTCCGGCAGGCCGGACTCGTAGATCGGCTCCAGGCGCTTGCGCGTCGCCGCCATCAGCCGCCGGATCGCCAGCGCCTGTGCCCGCGCATTTGCCGAGACACCGGTCAGCCCCTGGCGGCGGCGCCAGTCCGGCAGCGCCAGTTCCGACACCGCCGTGGCGAAGCTCTCGTTGAAGCGGGTGTCGCCGGAAATATAGACCCGGCGATGCGCCAGCTCGTGGAACAGCAGGCCTGCCAGCCGCTCCGGCGACCAGTTGACGAAACTGGACAGCACCGGATCGTCGAACCAGCCCAGAGTGCTGTAGGCGGGCACCGGCCCCAGGTAGACATCGTAGCCATCGTCGAGCAGCTCCTGGGCCTTGTCGGCCGCGGCGGCCTTGCGGAAATATCCGCGGTAGCTGGCGCAACCGGCGATTGGGTAACACCAGCGCTTCGGCGACAGGGAAAACTCCGGTGCCGCCAGCACGTTCCAGATCGGGAAGTCCTCATCCAGCTTGACGAAGGCGCCGTAGGCCCGCCCCACCGGCAGGTGCAGTTCGCCGCTGGCATAGGCGCGGATCGACTGCACCAGGCGCAACTGTCGCTGCAGCTTTTCCTCGGTGCCCGGCGCCGCCACCACGTCCTCGATCGGCTGCCGGGAAGCCAGGATACGCCACTGCCCGGTTGCCGCCTGGGTGTAATACCCCGCCGTCTCGCAGCCACACAGCAGCAGCAACGCGACCGCCACTGCGGTCACCCGCGGTCTCAGGAATGCGATTGGGTGTCTGTTGCTGATATACACTCTTATTCCTATCGATAGAATTCCGATTAACTGGAGAGTTAAGGCATGGAGCCGGCAGCCACTGGAACCGGCATGGCACCCGTCGCCGCCGTGCTGACTATTTTCGCGCTGGTGTTCGGCTTCCTCTGTTGGCTGCGCCTGCTGCGCGTCAGCTTTCGTGAGCATATGCTGCTCGGGTTGCTCGCCGTGTTCCTGCCACCGCTGGCGCTGTTGCTGCTCCTGCCCCAGTGGCGTCGGGAACGCGAGATGTTCGCACTCGCCGGCGCCGCACTCCTCTTCATCAGTACGTCTCAGATGCTCTGATTCCCGCTGCGGGGATGACCACATTCTAGCCGCTATCGGCAGCCGGCTTGATCCAGGTCAAGTCGGTCGCGGGGCGGACTCTTAAACTGCCCCCATTGAATAGTCCGCACTGTGGAGCCAGAGATGGATGCGTTAATTGATCTGTTTACCAGCTTTTCCGGCCTATTGAGCCTCGGCATTATCGGATTTGTCTGCCTGATGGCTGGCTACTTTATCCGTCTGGCCCTGCGCGAGATAGAACGGGAGGGCTGATCCAGCCTTCAGTCAGTCGGCCTCGGCCGACGGGTCATCGGACGCCAAATCGAGAAAAATTGCGACGCTGGCGCTGTTGTGGCGCCAGAAGGCGGTGTGCGTGGAATTTTTCCGCCGCGCCGCTTTCCAAAGGGCGGTAAGTGCTCGATCTGTGTTTACGAGGCCAGCATGACCCGCGTCAATGTTTTCTCTCTCGCCAGCGCCCTATTGGCGCTGGCTGCAACCGCCGCCTGCGAACAGCAGGAGCGCGGCTTTCAGGCGGAAATCGAACGGGTCGACTACCACTGTGAAAACAACGAGCGGCTGAAGCTCAAATATGTGATTCCCACCGACGGCGAGCAGCGCCTGGCCACACTGACCTTCCGCAATAAAATGATCCCGATGCATCAGGAGCCCGCCGACTCCGGCGTGCTCTATGTCGCCGACAAGGGGCAGCCGAGTTACCGCTGGCACGTCGACGGCGACCGGGGCATGCTGCTCAAGCAGTCGCTTGGCAATGGTGAGGTGACGACACAGCTGGAAGACTGTCGCAGCGTCGAGCAAACCGACGACGATTAGTCGGCGGCACAGTCAAACCGCTCGGCACGCGGGTGACTGAAATATCCCTGTTTTAAATACTGCAGCGCCTGCGCTATCGCCTGCTCGTCCGCGGCGATACCACCGTGCGTGCGCGGCAGAACCAGGAAGCCGCACATGCCCTCGAGCCGCGCACTGTCCACCGTGATGCGGCCGTCATCGGCGCCGTCCAGCAGCGTCGAGGCCAGCGGATTGTAGGACCGGTTGCCGGTAATGATTCCCAGGTCGAAGTCGGTCGCGCCGAGCTGCAGCGGCACGCTGCCGGCACCGGTGCCAAGCTGGCGACCGGCGGGGCCGTTGATGTCCTTGATATACGGGATGCAACTGAGAATATCGCCGACGCGGCTGCCGTGATTGGGTGGCGCCAGCATCACGACCCGCATCACCTGCGGCGATGCATGCCGCTCGAAGTAGTGCCGCACCAGCAGTCCGCCGAGGGAGTGGGTGATGAAATTGACCGGGCGGGCATTCACCCGCGCGCACTGTTCCAGCCCCGCGCGCACCGCCAGATCCGCCAGCTCGGCAATCGGTTTTTTTCGCGACGGGTAATCGATATTCGCCACATAGTAGCCGGCGTCTATCAGCTGGCGCTGCAGCGGAAGCATGCTGCGCGAATCCTTGGTGAGCCCGTGCAGCAGGACCACACACTGGGTGTCGGCGCGCGCTGCAATCGCGCTGGAAAAGAAAAGCAGGAATATACCCGCCGCGAGCAACGGCGGGGTACGGCGGCGGCTGCCGGCCTCAGGCACTCTCTTCCTTGGGGCGGGATTTTACCCAGCGCCCCAGTATCAGACCGAGCTCAAACAGCAGCCACATGGGCACCGCCAGCAGCGACTGCGAAATAATGTCCGGCGGTGTCAGCAACATACCAACCACGAAACAGCCGACGACCACATAGCCGCGCTTGTCGGCCAGGGATTTCGGATTCACGGCGCCACTCCAGATCAGCAGCACGGTCGCGATGGGAATTTCGAAGGCAAAACCGAAGGCGAAAAACAGCTTCAGCACCAGATCCAGGTAGCTGCTGATATCGGGCAGGACCTTGATGTCGGCGTGGGCCGAACTGACGAAGAAATCGAACAGAATCGGAAATACGACGAAGTAGGCGAAAGACATCCCCGCGTAAAACAGAATGACACTGGATATCAGAATGGGCGCCGCATAGCGCTTTTCATTCCTGTACAGGCCGGGAGCGATAAAGGCCCAGGCCTGGTACAGCACGAAGGGTATCGCGACAAAAAAGGCCAGGATGAACGTCGTCTTGAACGGCGTGAAAAAGGGCGACGTCACTTCGGTAGCGATCATGCCCGCACCTTCCACCAGGCGGTCCTGCAGCGGGTCGGCAACAAAGTCGTAGATATCCGCCGCAAAAGGCACCATGCAGGCAAAGATCGCCACCACCACCAGCAGGGTGCGCAACAGGCGATCGCGCAGCTCGATCAGGTGGTCGATAAATGGCTGATGACTTTCCTCGGTCTGAGAGTGCTCTTCCGGTTGATCGCTCATGACTGGCTGTTTTTTTCCTGCGGCGGTTCTTCAGTGGGCAGATCTTCTTTCGCCGCGCGTTCTGGGTGTTCCGGATTCAGGTCCGGGTCGCCGTAATCGTGCCAGTGTTCCGGATACTCCGGATCCTGCAGTTCTTCCGCGTCTTCGTCCTGTTCCGGCAGATAATCTTCCGCATCGTCCGTCGGGTGACTCGGATCGAACGATGCCTCCGCTTGCGGCGCGGCTTCCTGCAACTTGGTGGAAGCGGCCTCTTCCGGAACCGCGGGTTCGGCTTCCGCCTCGCTGAACGCCTGCTCCATCTCCCGGCGACTCTCCTCGAGTTCGCGCATGATGCGTTCGTTGTGCAGCTCGCGGCGAATATCATCCGCGCCCACCTCTTTCTCCAACTCTTCGCGGGCGTTGTGCAGCGTGCGCTTGATGCCGGACCACCAGCGCGCGGTGGTACGGATTGCGTCCGGCAGTCGCTCCGGGCCCACGACGAGCAGGCCCACGACACCGATCAGCAGTAGTTCAAAGAAGCCGATATCAAACACAGGCCGAATCTCGCACTTGTCTTTCCGGAAAGGGTTGCCGGATTACTTGTCCCGGGACTGTTTTTCCTTGTCCCGCACGGATTCTTTCGATTCCGGCTTGTCTGTTTCTTCGTGCTCGAGGCGCTCGGGTTCCTTTTCCTCTTCCTTGTCCTCGTCCTTCATGGCTTTCTTGAAACCCTTCAGGGCGCCACCGAGGTCGCCGCCGAGATTGCGCAGACGCTTGGTGCCAAACAGCAGCAGCACGATCACCAGGACAATCAATAACTGCCAGATACTAATTCCACCGAATCCCATAGTTTTCTCCACATTGATCGCGGCCGCGGCCGCTCAAAGCATCAGTCGTTGTTCGGGCGCGCGGCTTTTTCCTCAAGCCCCGAGAGCCCGAAGCGGCGTCCCAGCTCGCGCAATACATCCTGTGAGTCCGCGCCCAGGTGCGACAGCATCACCAGGGAGTGGAACCAGAGGTCGGCGGTCTCGGCGATCATCGCCTGCCGGTCGCCGCCGTTCTCCGCGTCCTTGGCGGCGAGGATCACCTCGGTGGCCTCCTCGCCGACTTTTTCCAGAATCTTGTTCAGGCCTTTCTTGTGCAGGCTCGCCACGTAGGAGCTGTCGGCGTCACCCGCGTTTTTGCGGCTTTCCAGCACCGCGTCCAGTTGTTGCAGCAGATCGCTCATAGCCGATTCACTTGTAGATGGTCTCCGGATCCTTGATGACCGGCTGGCTGACCTGCCACTCGTCGTCCTGTAAAACGCGGTAGAAGCAGCTGCTGCGGCCGGTATGGCAGGCGATGCCGCCCTGCTGTTCGACCATCAGCAACACCGTATCGCCGTCGCAGTCGAGGCGAATCTCGCGTACCTGCTGCAGGTGGCCGGACGACTCACCCTTGCGCCACAACTTGTTGCGCGAGCGCGACCAGTAGACCGCATAGCCCTCGCTGGCGGTAATCGCCAGTGACTCTCGATTCATCCACGCCATCATCAGTATGCGCCCGGATTTGAAATCCTGCGCGATCGCCGGTACCAGGCCGTCGCTGTTCCAGCTGACCTGGTCGATGAAAGCGGCTTTCGGATCTGCTTGGGTCAATGTACTGTCCTTCAGACTTCCTATTGTAGGTTGGACTCCAATCGCTGATGTCCAACGAGTGCGCCCTAGGGCCAGAGCAGCAGCACCAGGGCGACGGCGCCCATGGCCCAGCCCGCCGGCGGCAGTTGCGCGAACCAATCCGGCACCGCGAGCGCGGTGGCGCCGAACGCCAGCAGCACGCCGGCGATGCGGCGGAAATACTGGCGCCGGCCGCGGCGGTGGCTGCGCGCCAGTTGCTCGCCGATATTCTCCAGCTGCGGCGCCAGTTCGCGCGACTGCTCCAGCGACGAATACACCAGCTGCGGCAGCTGCGGAAACTTCTCCAGCCACTCGGGGCCGTAGCGCCTGATCTCGCCCAGAATCGTGCGCGGGTGGATGCGATCGCGCATCCAGCGCTCCAGGAATGGATGGGCAGTCTTCCACAGATCGAGTTGCGGATAAAGCTGCCGCCCCAGCCCCTCGATATTGAGCAGCGTCTTCTGCAGCAGCACCAGCTGCGGCTGCACCGCCATGTCGAATCTTCGCGCCGTCTGGAACAGGCTGATCAGCACCCGCGCGAAAGAGATCTCGCCGAGCGGCTTTTCGAAAATGGGTTCGCACACGGCACGGATCGCCGCCTCGAAGGTGTTGACCGGCGTATCGGCGCGCACCCAGCCGCTCTGCACATGCAGCTCCGCCACCATGCGGTAGTCGCGACGGAACATGGCCAGCAGGTTGCGCGCCAGGTAATACTGGTCCTCGCGCGACAGGCTGCCGACGATGGCGGTGTCGATGGCGATGTACTGCGGGCGGCGCGGATGCTTGCGCGACACGAAGATATTGCCCGGGTGCATGTCGGCGTGGAAGAAATTGTGCTCGAACACCTGCTTGAAGAAGATCTCCACGCCGCGTTCGGCCAGCAACTGCATATCGGTGTCCTGGGCGCGCAGCTGCGCCAAGTCGGTCACCGGGATACCGTCGATGCGCTCCAGCACCAGCACGTTTTCCCGCGTGTAGTCCCAGTGCACTTCGGGTACATACAACAGCGGCGAATTGCTGAAATTGCGTTTCAGCTGGGTGCCGTTGGCGGCCTCGCGCACCAGGTCCAGCTCGCCCTCGATGGTGTGGCGGTAATCCTCCACCACCTCTACCGGCCGCAGGCGGCGACCATCCGGCACGAAGCGCTCGATCCAGCGGGCGATGACCCGCAGCAGGCGCAGGTCTTGGGTGATGATCTTGTCGATACCCGGGCGCAGTACCTTGACCACCACGGATTCGCCGGACGGCAGCACGGCGCCGTGCACCTGCGCCACCGACGCGGAGGCCAGCGGCTGCCGGTCGAATTCGGCGAACAGCTCATCGACGCCGGCTTCGAGCGCCTGTTCGATCAGCGCCACGCATTTGTCGCTGGGGAAGGGCGGCACATTGTCCTGCAGGTGGTCGAGTTCCTCGACGATATCCGGCGGCAGCAGGTCCGGGCGCGTCGACAGCAGCTGGCCGAACTTGACGAAAATGGGGCCCAGCTCTTCCAGTGCGCGGCGCAGCCGTTCGCCGCGCCCCATCTTCGGCGCCGGCACCAGCTTCAGCGGCGCGAGCAGGCCGCGCAGCCACAGCGGCCGGCGCGTTGCCGGCAGTAGCTGGTCGAGGCGGTAGCGCAGGAAGACCCGCGCGATAGTGAAACTGCGAGCGATCGGCAAGGCTATTCGGCCTCCCGCCGGGAGAATCTGTCCCGCAGCAGCTGCACCCGCGCCTCGAGGCGATCGGTGGCCAGGGCCAGCTCGGCCAGGTCGTCGACAAAGGCCTCGAACTGCGCCTTCGGCGGCGTCAGGCGCCACTCCTCGCTGGCGGCTTCCGCCGCGGCGGCGGGCGCGCGTTTCAGGTTGCCGCGCAGCCAGCGGCTAGCGTCGCGCAGCAGGTTGCCGACCGTGTGCGCCGGCACGTCACCGACAAGTTGCGCCAGCGGCGCCTCCCAGTCGATATCGAGGTCGCGCATGATCGACTGCAGCTCCGCCAGCAGCGCGCTGGAACCGCTGATATGCACGCCCAGTGCGGCCGGGGTCGCCGAGGAATCCCGCAGCAGGCGCACGAAGGAGATCGCCGAGCCGCTCAGCCGGGTCGAGATCTCTCCCTCCCAGTGGCGGCGCACCCGCACCTGGTCGCCCTCGATGCACAGGCAGAACTGCAGCTGGGGCGCGGTCAAATCCAGCGCCAGTGCCTTGCCATCCAGTTTCTGCAGGCGCGCGCGCGTGCCCGGGTCGTATTGCAACGCGGTGTTGATCGCGGTTTCCAGCGCGGCGTCGAAGCCGGCGCGAAATGTCGGGTCCAAGCGGATGTCCTTAAGATCTTGGCCTTAGGGTTTGATGCCTTTGTGCAGCGCGACGATGCCGCCGGTCATATTGTGGAACTCACAATCGACGAAGCCGGCGTCTGCCATCATCTGTTTCAGGGTTTCCTGGTCCGGGTGCATGCGGATGCTCTCCGCCAGGTAGCGGTAGCTGTCGGCGTCGTTGGCCACCAGCTTGCCCATAAACGGCAGCAGGCGGAACGAATACTGGTCGTAGACCTTTTCCAACAGTTTGGACTGCGGCTTGGAGAACTCCAGCACCAGCAGGCGGCCGCCGGGCTTCAGCACCCGCAGCATGGAGCGCAGCGCCAGATCCTTGTCGGTGACATTGCGCAGGCCGAAGGCGATGGTGATGCAGTCGAAGGTGTTGTCGGGGAACGGCAGGTACTGGGCATCGGCCTGCACCGGCACCACGTTGCCGGCGATGCCGCGATCCAGCAGGCGATCGCGGCCCACACGCAGCATCGACTCGTTGATGTCCGCCAGCACCACGGTGCCGTCGGCGCCTACGATGCGCGAGAAGCGCGCGGTCAGGTCGCCGGTACCGCCGGCGATATCGAGGATCGACTGCCCGGGGCGTGCGCCGGACAGCTCGATCGTGAAGCGCTTCCACAGGCGGTGAATGCCGCCGGACATCAGGTCGTTCATGACGTCATAGCGCGCCGCGACCGAGTGGAACACGTCCGCCACACGGCCGGCCTTCTCCTCCACCGGAACCTCTTGATAGCCGAAGTGGGTGGTCTTGCGATCCTTCATGCTGTGCCTGCTGGGCCCCGCTCGAGCCCCTGTCTGGTCAAATTAGAGGGGCGCCATTGTACATCGACCGCGCCGCGCAGGCACCGCCCCATGTGATAAACGCGCCCGGCTTTGCGGCCGGGCGAAAAAATGCGCGGCAGCACCCACTAAACTTTAGTGGGAACGGCGAGAGCGGCGAGAGCGGCGAGAGCGGCGAGAGCGGCGAGAGCGGCGAGAGCGGCGAGAGCGGCGAGAGCGGCGAACGAAACGGGAACATGGCCTACCAGCTGAAATGCAAAGCGCCCCTGGCGGAAACCCTGCGCGACACCGCGCGCGAGGAGATTGCCGGCGCCCTGCACGATCTAGCGCGGCTGCCGCAGGAGGAGGCGGTGCACGAGCTGCGCAAGCACTGCAAGAAGATGCGCGCGCTGCTGCGGCTGGTCCGCGCAGACATCGGCGACCTCTACCGCTATGAGAACGCCCATTACCGCACCCTGGCCAACAGCGTCGCCGGCAGCCGCGATGCCGTGTCGGTGCGCGACGCCCTGCTGGCGCTGGCGCCGCCGCAGCGCTATCCGCAGATTCAGGCGCTCCTCGAACAGCGCGCACGCGGCCACGCCGATGCAGATGCGCTGGATGAGGCAAAAACATTGCTGCAACAGGGCGGCGAGCGTATCGGCGACTGGCCGCTGGAAACGCTCAAATGTAGGCACGCGCGGCGGGGTTACCGGCGCGGCTACAAGCGCGCGGAGACGGCCATGGATGATGCATTTGCCGAAGAGAGCGCGGCCAGCTTTCACGAATTCCGCAAACGGGTGAAGGACCACTGGTACCACAGTCGCCTGCTGCAGAAAAAATACCCGGACGCCATCGGCGTGCGCTGCAAGCCGCTGAAAAAACTTGCCCAGGCACTGGGCGACTGGCGCGACCTGCGATTACTCTGCAGCCTGCTGGGCCAGCATGCCGGGCAGTTTTCCGGAGAACTGATTCCGCTGTTGGACGATGCCGAGCAGCGCCTGCAACAACTGCACCGGCAGATCGAAAAGCTGAGCGGCAGACTCTTCTCAGCCAAGGTATTCGACCTGCCCGACTAAAGCAGCACAGCTTCCATGCATTCTTTGGCATAATCGTTTCCTTATACGCACAAAGACAGGGAGCGGCGTCCGATGCTTGAATGGCTGAATGCACACATCGCCTATTGGCACTGGCTGGTACTGGGCTTGTTACTGGTCACCGCCGAAATCTTCGTTTCCGGCTTCGTTTTGTTCTGGTTCGGGCTCGCCGCCCTGTTGATGGGGGTATTGACCCTGGCGGTGGACATGCCGATTACCCTGCAGCTGATCCTGTGGGCGTTCTCCTCCATCGCGTTCGTCGTGATCTGGGTCAAGAGCATCAAGCCCCGCTGGAAAGACCGTACGCTGTCCGGCATGGCCGCCGAGGCCCTCAACGGCCAGGTGGGCCTCGTCATCGAATCCAATCAAGGGCGCAGCCGTGGCAAGCTAAAGTTCCCCGCCCCGATACTCGGCGAGGAGGAGTGGCTGTTTATCTGCACCGAGGTAGTCGCGATCGGCGACCGGGTCAAGGTAACGGACATCTCCGGCAACTCGCTGATCGTCAGCCGCATCTGACAACCTCAATATATCGTCATTCCGGCGCAGGCCGGAAGCCAGTCTCTGGGCTACGGCCCGTGCCGGAGTTACGATTCACACAATTTCATAAATTTAAAACCAATTTCGGCCTTACCGAGCTTTCATCCGGGAGAGAAAAACAGTGGAAGGTTTATACGTAGTACTGGCGCTGGTGGCGCTGGTGGTCATCACCATTGCCAAGGGTGTGCGCATCGTGCCGCAGGGTTCCAAGCATATCGTGCAGCGCCTGGGCAAATACTACCGGACGCTGACGCCGGGCATGAACGTAGTGATCCCCTATATCGACCAGGTACCCTACAAGGTCACCACCAAGGACATAGTGCTGGATATCCCCTCACAGGAAGTCATCACCCAGGACAACGCCACCATCATCGCCAACGCCGTGGCCTACATCAATATCGTCTCGCCGGAGAAGGCCGTCTACGGCGTAGAGGATTACGAGATTGCGATCCAGAACCTGGTGCAGACCGCACTGCGCTCGATCGTCGGCGAGATGTCGCTGGACGCGGCGCTGTCGTCCCGCGACCTGATCAAGGCAAAGCTCAAGGAGGGCATCTCCGACGACATCGCCGATTGGGGCATCAACCTGAAGACGGTCGAGATCCAGGACATCAACCCGTCCACCACCATGCAGAAGGCGATGGAAGAGCAAGCCGCGGCCGAACGCCAGCGCCGCGCCACCGTGACGCGTGCCGAGGGCGAGAAGCAGGCCGCGATCCTCGAAGCCGACGGCCGCCTGGAAGCCTCCAAACGGGACGCCAAGGCACAGGTGGTACTGGCCGACGCCAGCCGCGAGGCCATCGAGCGGGTTTCCTCCGCCATCGGTGAGCAGGAGATGCCGGTGATGTACCTGCTCGGTGAACGCTATATCAGCGCGCTGTCCGAGCTGTCCCAGTCCGATAATGCCAAGAACGTGATACTGCCGGCGGACCTGCCGCAAGCGGTGAAGGGATTGTTGAATCGGTAGGTCAGATAATAGCTGCACCTTAGCCGGCCCGGCTCCCACGGGCTGGATGGTTCATTGGTGGATGGGCGGGATGCCCGTCGCGAACCGGTGGCCGGTCACCGGCAACATACTTGGCGAATAAAATTAATATTGCTCGACAACACAATCGAGTCCTTGGAGTGCTGCCCCATGAGATACCTAATCAGCCTGATTCAGGTGTTTTTATTCTCTTCGTGCTTCATGCAATCAGCAAACGGCGCAGAGTTTACGCTGTTTAATAACAGGCTATTCATGCCAGCCCAAATCAATGGTCATCAGACCCAGGCCTTACTCGACAGCGGCGCTGAAATGTCACTGATCGATACAAGATACGCCCTGGCAAACTCCCTGACTCCTGAAGGTGAAGCAGTTGCACGCGGTACTGGTGGCCAGCAAGCGGTCCAATTTGTATCAGGCGCAGAGATTAAGGTGGATCAGGCCTACCTCGACAATCAAACACTGATCGCCCTGGACCTGACTGACATTTCTGAACGTTTGATTGGCAGGCCACTGACACTGGTAGTTGGCCGAAGCCTGTTCGATCGCGGGCCGGTTTGGATTGACTTCACGACCAACGAACTTCAGCTGGTTAGCCCGCTGGATAAGTCAGGGGATCAGTGGTCAAAACGACTAAAGCATGCGGAGAAACTTCCCTTGCGGGAGCATAAGGGCATCAAGCAGATTCCGGTGTTTCTGGAGGGAAAGAAGGTCTGGGCCGATTTTGATCTTGGTAATGGGAGCGGAGCCATGATCAGCCGGAAGCTTGCTACTGAGCTGGGTCTTTTATCACCAGAGAGAATAACCGGAACGAAGCGCGGCGGCGGTATCGGCGGAGAGGTGACGCGTCAAACAATTCTGATCAAGGAGCTGAAAATTGGTGGAAAGTCATTCTCTGATTTAACGATTGCTGTTGATGATACCGATGATTCCAGCTCGATGAATGTTGGCACCCACCTGCTGAAACACTTCTCGCTCTTAGTCGACTTCCCATCTGACAGCCTTTATTTATCACAACAATAAGAGGGCGCAGAATATTTTGGATATTGATCGCCGGCTGCCTGTACCTCCAGCTCTTTTCTTGAGTGGATGATTATTGCCATGTCGGCGATCTCGCTTCCAAATTGAGTCAGTATGTTATAGCGAGGACAATTAAACTGATGCCCAGGGTAAATATGTTGTACCTCTCAACTTCTTGCAGCTGAAAGTTTAAATTCTTTTTTCTCCCTGTTTCAGCGACAGCAAAGAGCCCTCGCTGTTCTTCCAAGATAGTGCGTTAATGGGGAGCAACATTAAAGACAGATCCGTTGGGCGCAGTACCGATCCTGCTTCCGGCAGATATCTCCCTACGCTGGTCTAAACAGCTTTGTCCGATTACAAACAACGTGGGCCTTTCCATTTCCAATAGGAAAAGGGCCACTGCTTAACTACAATGCCTCGCCATTCATGCAAACGAGTTCCCGTTTTGACAACGCCTGACACCGACCACCCCCGCGATTTTCAGTCCCTGCCACTGCAGCAGCCCCTGCTTAAGAACCTGCAGGACCTCGGCTACGAGCGCCTGACGGAAATCCAGGCCGCCGCGCTGCCGGCGATTGTGGCGGGCAGGGATGTGATCGGGCAGGCCAAGACCGGCTCCGGCAAGACGGTGGCATTTGGCCTGGGCGTTCTGCACAAGCTGCAGGCGGAGCGGTTCCGCGTGCAAGCACTGGTGCTGTGCCCGACGCGGGAACTGGCAGACCAGGTGGCGCGGGAGCTGCGCAAGCTGGCGCGGGCCATTCACAATATCAAGATCCTGACGCTGTGCGGCGGCATGCCGTTCGGGCCGCAGATCGGCTCGCTGAAGCACGGCGCCCACATCGTCGTGGGCACGCCCGGCCGCATCGAGGACCACCTGCGCAAGGGCAATCTCGACCTGAGCGGGGTACAGACACTGGTACTGGACGAGGCGGACCGCATGCTCGATATGGGCTTCCAGGCGGTACTGGACCAGATTGTCGCGGAGCTGCCACGGCAGCGGCAGACGCTGCTGTTTTCCGCCACCTACCCGAAGACCATCGACGCGCTGGCGGCGCGGGTGCTGCGCGAGCCGGTGAAGGTGGAAGTGACCACGGCGCACACCGAGAGCACGATCGAACAGAATTTCTACCGGGTGGAAAACAACGAGCAGCGGCCCGCCGCGCTGCACCAGCTGCTGGCGAGTTACGACGTTTCCTCCGCGGTAGTGTTCTGCAACACCAAGAAGGAAACCGACGAGGCCGCGCGGGCGCTGAAGAGCGCCGGCTTCGCCGCGCTGGCGCTGCACGGGGACATGGAGCAGAAGGATCGCGACCGCACACTGGCGCTGTTTGCCAACGGCAGCGCCGCCATCCTGGTGGCGACGGACGTCGCCGCGCGCGGGCTGGATATCGAAGAGCTGCCGATGGTGGTGAACTACCACCTGTCCCGCGACCCGGAAGTCCATATACACCGCATCGGCCGCACCGGGCGGGCCGGGCAGAAGGGCGTGGCGCTGACACTGGTCAGTAAGAAGGAGATCTACAAGCTGGAGCGGCTGGAGGAGCTGATGCAGCAGCCGATAACGCTGCAGGAAATCCCGCCGCTGCCGCGGGGATTTGCGCCCGCGCGACCGCTGATGTCCACGCTGCAGATCGACGGCGGCAAAAAACAGAAAGTGCGCGCCGGCGACGTTGTCGGTGCGCTGACCGGCGACGGCGGCATCGACGGATCACAGATCGGCAAGATCCAGCTGTTCGATTTCTCCACCTTTGTCGCGGTGGAGCGGGCGGTGGCGAAGAAAGCGCTGAACAAGCTCGCCAGTGGCAAGATAAAAGGCCGCAAGTTCCGCGCCCGTATCGTCGGCGTCTGAGTTATTGCGGCGGCCGCGAATCCATTATCTTGTGCGCTGCGAATATTCGCGGCGCGCATTCGGTATCAATCATCCTCAGCCATCAATGGCGAAACTCAGCTCCGTCACATCACGGATAGTGTTGGTAATTTTCCCAGCGATAGCGGGCTGACGCATGGAGCCCCTGCTCCACTGCACCGCATACCAGAGCACCGACAGATACCCATAGATCACCCGCCAGTGATCCAGCCTCTGCCAGTCGACCGATGTCGTCGGTCGATCCAGATATTTCGCCAGCAGAAGCTGCTGCTGCCGCTGGTCGAGCGCGTACTCTATGACTATCAGTGCGAGCTCATAGAAGGGGTCGCCCATGGCGGCGTACTCCCAGTCTATCGCATACAGATTTCCGTCGGCGGCAGCGATCAGGTTGGTCGCCAGCAAGTCGTTGTGGCAGAGACAGATACCGGCACTCAATTCCCGCGCTGCGGGGATATGCCGCTGGACCTTTTTATCCAGCGTTCGCAGCGGCGCATAGAAATCCGCTCGGTTATCGATCGAGCACCAGTAGCTGGCCGCTTTGTCTTCGATATCCAGCTGCGCGTCGATGGCCGGCAATGCGTGAATGCCGCGCAGTAGTTGCGCAAGTTGCGGCAACGCACCGGCCCCGCTCTTGCTCCAACCGCCGCCATCGATAAAGCGCGTGACCAGATATTGGTGCTCGGGATCGCAATAGATCAGCGGCGCACACAGCCCGGCGTTATCGGCGTGCAGCAGCGCCTGATATTCGGCCACGCGGTTCAGGTCCAGCGCCGCGCTGATGGCAGAGTTCCTGCGTAACACCAGTTGGTCGCCGCCGGCCTGCAGCAGAAAGCTCCGGTTGGTCAGGCCGCCGGTCAGCGGCTTGATAACGGACGGCCTGGTTGCGCTCCAGCGCTGCCAGTCAGGCGGGATAATGTCAGGCGAAAATACGCTCATGCGGGCACCGCTTCGGCATCCCCCTGTAGCGATTCCCGTCTATAAATGGCCAGCCACTGGAAGAAGCCGATTATCACCAGCACTACATACAGCAAGAACAGCAGTGCGGTCAGGTAGAGTTCCCGGTCGAGATACAGATAAATGGAAATGCCGTCGACCACTATCCAGTAGAGCCAGTTCTCCAGCACTTTGCGCGTGACCATATAGGTGGTGACCACGGCGCCCCAGGTGGTAAAGGAATCCAGATAGGGCAGGGCCGCATCGGTGGTGGTTTGCAGCAGATAGCCAAACGCCAGCGTCAGCGCACCGACGCCGCCAATAACGAGCAGGTGCGTGCGCACCGGCCAGCGGTGGATTTTCAGATCCGGCTGCGCATCGCTGTGATGCCGCCACTGCCACCAGCCGTAGACGGCCATCGCCAGGTAAAACACCTGCAGCGCCGACTCCATCAGCAGGCTGACGTCCCAGAACAGGAACAGGTAAATCAGCGTGCTGGCAAAGGCCGCATACCAGCAGCTTATTTTCTCCTGCATCGCCAGCAGCAGGTAAGCCAGCGCAAGAATAACCGCGGCTATCTCCCACAGCGACATGGCGGCGAGGGAGATGGCGATGGCACTGCCGATTTCGCTATCAAACATCGCTTTCTGCCGGCGCCAGGTCGCCGTCGATAAATTTGCAGACGAAAATCGCGCGGCCGTGTTTCTCGTAAGACGCGCGCATTTCCTGCTTCAGCACATCCATCAGCAAGTTGTAGTCACCGAATACCTGGGTGCTCATCGTATTGGTGATCACGCGCAACTCCGGGTGGCGATTCAGCCGCTCGATAAAATCCTGGATGCTGGGGATGTATTCGTCCTTCAACGGGTACATGCTGATTTCTACGGAGAGTTTCATGGGTTTTTCTCCCGCTCACGGCGCTTGGCGAGTCGCTGATTGTCGTCATTCCGGCCTGCGCCGGAATGACGACATGAGTTTTCAACCTGACTCAACAGAGCCGCTGCGAAATTTTAGAAAGTATAAGTACCGCTGATACCCGCCACGCGCGGTTCGCCAAACTGATAGTAGGCTTCCGGCGCATAGAAATTAGCGGGGTTGTTGCCGAACTGGTTACTGAAGTAGAAACCGCGGGTGTAGTAATCCTCATCCGTCAGGTTTCTGCCCCACAGTGCCACATCCCAGTTGTCGCCCCGATAGGTCAGGCGTGCATTCAGCAGCTCATAGGCGGTGGATTTCTCGTCGTGGCTGTTGGAGAAATAGAACTCGTCTTTCCCCTCCACTTCGAGGCGCAGAATCAGGTACGGCAGCAGTGAGATTTCGGTACCGGTGAAGAACTGGTAGCTGGGCGCGTGCGCCACCTGGCGGCCATCGAGGTCGACCGGGGCCAGGGCGATGCCGTTCCAGTCATCCCGTGCATCCACGTGCGAAGTACTGTCAAAGCCTTCGAACTCCGCATTCAGCCAGCCCGCCGACGCAAAGAAGCGCAGGGTATCGCTGGCCAGGTAATTCAGTTCGACTTCCACGCCGGTGGTCGTGCCGCCGGCAGCGTTGGTCAGGAAGTCATCGAAGGAGAAATCATTCGGATCGAAGATCGACTGCTTGGCCTGCACATCGCTGCGGTCCTGATAGAAGGCCGCCAGTTGTGCCTGCAGGCGGTTCTGCAGCCAAGCGCCCTTGATGCCGAGTTCGTAGTTGAGCAGCTGCTCGGTATCGAATTCGAACACATCGCTGCCGATAGCCGGGTTGGTGGCCGAGGCGGAGATGATCCTGCCGTTGACGCCACCCGCCTTGTAGCCGCGGGATACGGTGCCGTAGATCAGCGTGCCTTCCGCGTAACGGTATTCCAACGAGACATTGCCGCCCCACAGGTTCTCATTGTTGCTGGAATCTACCGCAAGGGAGTCGGCGTAATCGGCATCACGCTGTTCCAGCCGCAAGCCGGTCACCAGGGCGACAGAATCACTCAGGCTGGTTCGCAGTTGTCCGTACAGGGCGGTGCTCTGTGTATCGAACTGGCTGGTGAAGCTCTGGTTGCGCTCTAGGTCTTCACTCTCATCGCGCACATAGACGCCGGCGACCCAGCTGCTGCGCCCGTTGAACAGTGCAGAGGCTTCCGTCGACAGCAGGCGCAGGTCGGCACTCAGGTTCTTCTTATCGCGCAGGTAATTGTCGGTGGAGCTGTATCCCCACGGGTGGAAACCCACATAGGTCCAGTCCTCGTCGTAGCCGTACTCGGTATCGGAATCGGCGGCGCTCAGGGTACTTTCCACGGTGAACAGCTCGCTGCCGCTCCACCGGGCAACAACGGAGCCCGCGGCCGTTTGCTGCCGGTCGTGGCCCGGCTGGTCGGACAGGGTGGTGCGGGTGTTGTAGAGCGAGAAGGCGTCGTAGCCGTTATCGGCGTCGATATACAGCGCGGTGAAATCCAGCCGCAAATCTTCGCTGGCCTGATAGCGCAGTTTGCCGCGCACCACCGACTCGTCGATATTGTTGGTGTCGCTGCGGCCCAGATAGTCGTTTTCTATATAGCCATCGGATTGCTGGTTGCTGGCGGCGAGCCGGTAGCTCAACTGCTCCGTCAGGGCACCGCTGCCGACCGCTGACAGGGTGCGGCCATTGTAGTCGGCGACTTCCACGGACACTCTCGCCATGGGTTCGGCCGAGGGCGTTGCGCTGGTCATGTTGATCAGGCCGGCCAGCGCGTTGGCACCGTACACGGTACCCTGCGGGCCGCGCAGAATTTCCACCTGCTCCATATCGAGGGTGCTGGCCGCGAGCCCCATGCCGGTAAAGTCGATACCGTCGATGATCAGACCCACGGACGGATTGACCGGGTCGATAAACTGGCTGCGCTCACCGATACCGCGAATCTGCACAAAACGACCGCGCGACGCGCCGGCAGAAAAGTTGACGTTGGGTGCCAGGTTGAGCAGCTGCTCCAGGTTGCTGGCGCCGCGGGCAGCGATGGTGGACTCGTCCAGTACGCTGACGCTGGTGGGGAGGTCTAGCTGGTTGGCGTCGCGGAGCTGGCCGGTGACGATGACCTCTTCCAGGCCAGCGCCGTCTGGCGCTGCAATCGCATTGCCTGCGCCGATGCTGCCGGCCAGGACGATCGACCACGCAATTGGTCTGATTCTAAATTCGGTGTTCATGGTTCTCTCTCAAAGGAAGCTGGAGTGAAAGAGACCCGGAGTGCGACGTGAGGAGGATTGTTGAATCTTTACCTATTCCTACGCCGGTATTAACCGGATCAGGTTCAAGGGTTTGCTCGAAAAGCATCTCAGGTCTTGAAAGCCGGTTCATAACGTAGCGAGCGGGCGTCTGGTGGTGCTCACCGGAGCGCAGGAAGCGGAATGTACATAAGTACATGAGCATTCCGAGCACCGCTGAGCGCCGTCAGGCGCACGCGCAGTAGTTATGAAATGGCTTTTAGCCACCCCTTAGGTTGTGCGGGCGAGATGATAGCAGAAGTGCTGCCGGGGCGTCACAGAGTGCTCCGCTCCATGAAAAAACCCCGGCAGCGTCACCACTGCCGGGGTTTTTCTGGCGGGCTGGCCGATCGGCTCAGTTGCCCAGCAGGCCGCCCGAGCGCGCCATCACATGGAAGATGTAGCTCTGCTCGTTGGTGCCACTGAGCAGGTGCGCGCCGGGGCCGCGCGCCCAGATGCCGACGTCCTCACCGCCGTGGGATTCCGATGCCAGCGGCACCAGCGCTTCCTGGTGGTAGCCGGGCGCGGTGGTGTCCACATGGGTCAGGTCCTTGCGGCCGGTGTCGACGGGGTGACCGTAGCGCTCGTCGGCGTCGGTCTCGTCACCGAAATCCGCATAGCCGAAGCCGTTGCCGTAGCTGATGGTGGTGTAGGGCAGGCCGTCGGCGGCCAGGCTCGGTGCCGTCTCCGGCTGGCCGCTGCCATCGTTGCCCACCACCTTGCCGAGGATCGGGTTGCCACGCGTCGGGTAGCCGGCGATGGTCATCACGTGGCTGTGGTCCGCGGTGACGATAATCAGCGTGTCCTCGGCGCTGGTGTTGTCCATTGCCACTTGAATCGCGTTGGCGAACTCCACCGCATCGGACAGCGCGTTGTAGGCGCTGCCGGCGTGGTGGCCATGATCGATGCGGCCGCCTTCGACCATCAGGAAATAGCCGTTGTCGTTTTTCTGCAGCAGCTGCAGACCCTTCGCGGTCATCTCGCTCAGGGACGGCTCGCCGGCGACATCGTTGCCGCGGTCTGCCTCGTACTGCATGTGAGAAGAGTTGAACAGACCCAGCAGCTTGTCGGTGGCGGCAATATCGAGCGCGTCGAAGCCGGCCTGGTCCTCGATATAGGCGGAATTGGTGACGCCGTCCTCGTAGCGGCTCTGCCACTCGGTCACCAGGTTGCGGCCGTCTTCGCGCCTGCCGGCCTTGCCCTCGAGATCGGTGACACTGGTCGGCAGGAAGCCGCGGCGGCCACCGCCGAGCACCAGGTCGATGCCATCACCGGCAGCCAGCTCCACCAGCTGCGCGGCGATGTCCGTACAGCCCACCGGCGCTTTGTATTCCCAGCCGCGCTCCGGCACCTTGGCGTAGGTGGCGCCCGGCGTGGCGTGGGTGACGCGCGCAGTACTGATGATACCGGTGCTCTTGCCGAGCCCTTCGGCCAGTTCCAATGAAGTGGTCAGTTGCCGTTCGAGACTGGCCGCGCAATCGCCGCGGGCCACGTCCTCGGCGACGCTGAGTACACCGGCCTTGGTTTTGACCCCGGTGACCATCGCGGTGGCGGTACCGGCGGAGTCCGGAGTCTGCTGATTGGTGTTGTAGGTTTTGATCAGGCCGGCGAACGGCATCTTCTCGAAGCTGAGCTGGTACTCCTCGCCGTTAAGGCCCTGCTGCTGGCCGGCGAGAATGCGCGCGGCGGTGACCGTGGAAATGCCCATGCCGTCGCCGACAAACAGGATGATATTTTTCGCCGCACCGGGGGTGTTGTTGATCACCTGATCGCGCGCGCGGTCCACCGCCTGCTCGCCGTTCTGGAACCAGCTGCTTTCGCGCTGCGCCGCGGACAGGCCGAGTACCTGCTGCTCCGGCGCCGGTTCCGGTTGCGGCAGCGCGGCCATTTCGTCGGAGCCGGAATTGTCGTCACTGCAGCCGGCGACCAGTGCGGTAATCGTAAAGGCCAGGGCCAGTTTGTTGAATTTTTTCATCGTTATTTACCCCCAAATTATTCTGCGGTCACTGGCAGGCCGGTGGCACCGACCATCAGATGGAAAACTGCACTCTGTTCCAGCGTGCCCTGCACCAGCCGGGCGCCGGCGCCGATCGCGTGCAGACTGATGTCCTCGCCGGCGTGACTCTCGGAGCCGAGCGGCACCAGTGCCTCCTGGTGGAAGCCCGGCGCCTGTGTATCCACAGCGCTCAGATCCTTGCGCCCGGTATCCGCCGCGGTGTCGTAGCGGGCATCCGCATCTGTCTCGTCATCTAGGTCGGCATAACCCAGGCCGTTGGCGTAGGAAAGCGTCGTGTAGGGCAGGCCGTCCGCCGCCGCACCGGCATCCGCCAGCGGCGCGCCGTCGGCGCCATTGGTGACCATTTTGCCAAGAATCGGATTGCCGCGGGTCGGATAGCCGGCGATGGTCATCACGTGGCTGTGGTCCGCGGTCACCAGGATCAGCGTCTCGTCCAGGTTCACCCTGTCCAGCGCCGCTGCCACCGCATCGGAGAAGGCGATGGCATCGTGCAGCGCGTTGTAGGCATTGCCGGCGTGGTGGCTGTGGTCGATACGGCCGGACTCCACCATCAGGAAGTAGCCGTCGTCGTTTTTCTGCAGTACGTCGATCGCCGCACTGGTCATCTCGGCGATACTCGGCTCGTCGGCGCCTGTTGCCACGCGGTCGGCATCGTAACTCATATGGCTGCTGGTGAAGAGGCCCAGCAGCTTGTCGGTGGCGGTGAGGTCCAGCGCGGACAGGTCCGCACCGCTCTGCAGATACTGCGCCTGCTGTTCACCGTCGTAGCGCTGCCGCCATTCGCTGGTCAGGTCGCGGCCGTCTTCGCGCTTGCCGCCGGCATCGGTAGTAATGAAATTGCGGCGGCCGCCGCCGAGAATCACATCGATACCGTCGCCGAATTCCATTTCTACCAGCTGCGCGGCGATATCCTTGCAGTCGCCGTCGGCGCTGTACTCCCAATTCCGCTCCGGGCTGCGCGCGTAGGTGGCCGCCGGCGTGGCGTGGGTTATGCGCGCGGTGGAGACGATACCGGTGGATTTGCCGCGACTCTCCATCAGCTCGAGGAAGGTGTTCAGCTCGTGGCCCTTGCTGCCGGCGCAGTCGGCGCGCAGCGCAGCGCTATCAATATTGATGACACCGGCCCGCGTTTTAACACCGGTCATCATCGCCGTCATGGTGCCGGCGGAATCCGGAGTCTGCTGATTGGTGTTGTAGGTCTTGATCAGTGCGCTGTAGGGGAACTCTTCGAACGACAGCGTATTTTCCTCGCCGTCCTCGCCGCGGAGCTGACCCTCGAGAATTCTGGCCGCGGTCAGGGTGGAAATACCCATGCCGTCGCCGACGAACAGAATCACATTCTTCGCCGTCTTGTCTCTGCGGGATTCTACCGCCCGGGTTTCGACGCGGCTGTCGCCATCGGTAAACCAGGCACTGTTGCGCTGGTAATCCGGCAGGTCGGCGGCCTGGACTGCGGGAATTAACGGGAAAAAACAGCACGCGCGGAGCGCGCGGGCAAGTCGCTTTGCCATGGAAGATCTCCGGTACTCGTTTATTTGCCGTGCATTAGAGTCCGGGAATATGACGCGGGAGTGACGCGGAAATTACGTGCCGGTTAAGGTTGCGCGACCGGCAGCATGAATTTCTCGTTGAGAAAACTATTGCTTTAGCGCGTTTTAATTAGCAATCAGCCGATAATTTTTACCGCGCTCTCATCCGGGTCGCGGCCCTTGCCGGCCGCGCGCAGGCGCTGCAGATACTCATCCCAGTTTTTTGCGTAGTTTTTGCCAAGTTCGCGCAGGTATTCCCACGTATAGATGCCGCTGTCGTGGCCATCGTCGAAATTGATCTTCAGCGCATAGCGCCCGGCAGTCTCGACGCCATCGATACCGACATGCAGCTTGCCACTGACCAGCACCGGTTCGGCGCCGCCGTGGCCACGCACCTCGGCGCTGGGAGAGAAGACGCGCAGGTACTCCGCCGGCAATGTGTATTCGCCATCGGCGAATACAATCTGCAGGCTTTTCTCTGCGCGGTTGAGACGAATTTTTTGCGGTTTCATCTACAGGATAAAGCGCGACAGGTCTTCGTCCTGGGCCAGCTCGCCGAGGTGGCTGTCGACATAGGCCCCGTCGATGGTCACCGTCTTGCCGTTGTCGCCGGCGTCGAAGGAGATTTCCTCCAGCAGGCGCTCGAGCACCGTGTGCAGGCGGCGCGCGCCGATATTTTCGGTGCGCTCGTTGACCTCGAAGGCGACCTCGGCAATGCGGCGGATGCCGTCGTCGGTGAACTCGAGCTGCAGACCCTCGGTGGCCAGCAGCGCCTTCTGCTGTTCGGTCAGCGATGCCGACGGCTCGGTGAGGATGCCCTGGAAGTCCCCGGACGTCAGCGAGTCCAGTTCCACGCGAATCGGCAGGCGCCCCTGCAGTTCCGGAATCAGGTCGGACGGCTTGGACAAGTGGAAGGCGCCGGAGGCGATAAACAGTATGTGATCGGTCTTGATCATGCCGTACTTGGTGGTGACGGTGCTGCCCTCGATCAGCGGCAACAGGTCGCGCTGCACGCCCTCGCGGGACACGTCGGCGCCGCCGGTTTCCTGTCGCTTGGCCACCTTGTCGATCTCGTCGAGGAACACGATGCCGTTTTCCTCCGCGGCGCGTATCGCGCGGGTCTTCACGTCCTCATCATTGACCAGCTTGGCCGCTTCCTCGTCGGTCAGCTGCTTCAGCGCCTGCTTCACGGTGAGCTTGCGCTTCTTGGTCTTGCCCTGGGACATATTCGAGAACATGCCCTGCAGCTGGTTGGTCATCTCCTCCATGCCGGGAGGCGCCATGATTTCCACCCCCATCGGCGCGACCGACATGTCGATTTCGATCTCCTTGTCGTCGAGCTGGCCCTCGCGCAGCTTCTTGCGGAACATCTGGCGGGTGCTGGAATCCTTGTCGCCGGGTTCGGTGGAACGCGCCGGCGGCAGCAGCGCGTCGAGGATACGGTCCTCGGCGGCATCCAGGGCCCGCTGCTCGACCCCGGCCATGGCCTTCTCGCGCTCGAGCTTCACCGCCATTTCCACCAGGTCGCGAACGATCGATTCCACATCGCGGCCGACATAGCCCACTTCGGTGAACTTGGTCGCCTCGACCTTGATAAAGGGCGCGCCGGCCAGCTTGGCCAGGCGGCGGGCGATCTCGGTCTTGCCGACACCGGTGGGGCCGATCATCAGGATATTCTTCGGGGTGATTTCCGCGCGCAGATCCTCGCTGACCTGCATGCGCCGCCAGCGGTTGCGCAGCGCAATGGCCACGGCGCGCTTGGCGTCCTGCTGGCCGACGATATGGCGGTCGAGTTCGTGGACGATTTCGCGGGGGGTCATCTGGGACTGGGACATAGAAACTCTCGGTAGCAAATTCGCTTTGGTCTGGTCACCGCTCCATACAAGCGGTTGCAGTGGCGGCGACGCACTGGGCCGAGGATTTCAAAACCGCTGTGAATACATCCCTGTACGCTCTGTCGGAAACGTCCGTGTTTCCGACAGTTTTGAAACCCTCGCCCCAGCACGCCTCCTTCAATTCGGGTTGCAGTACTTCGTCAGTAACTCAGTTCTTCAATAGTGTGATTCTGGTTGGTATAGACACAGATATCGCCGGCAATCTTCAGACCCTGCTCGACGATGGTGCGCGCATCCAGCTCGGTATTCTCGAGCAGCGCGCGGGCGGCCGACTGGGCGAAGGGGCCGCCGGAACCAATCGCGATCAGGTCGTCCTCCGGCTGGATCACGTCGCCGTTGCCGGTAATGATCAGGCTGGCGGTGGCGTCGGCTACGGCCAGCAGCGCCTCCAGCCGGCGCAGGGCGCGGTCGGTGCGCCAGTCCTTGGCCAGCTCGACGGCGGCGCGGGTCAGCTGGCCACCGTGGGCCTCCAGCTTGGCCTCGAAACGCTCGAACAGCGTGAAGGCATCGGCGGTACCGCCGGCGAAACCGGCGATCACCTTGTCGTTGTGCAGGCGGCGCACCTTGCGCGCATTGCCCTTCATGATGGTGTTGCCCATGGAGACCTGGCCGTCGCCGCCGATCACGACTTTGCCGTTGCGGCGGCAGGAGAGAATGGTGGTTCCGCGATACTGTTCCACTGAAGGCCTCTTGGATAGTTGGCTCGTGCTGCAGCAGGCGCCGCGGGCGGCTTCTGCCAGGAGAACTCTGTAAGTGTGGTCGGCGGGGCGGAATTTCAATACGGGGCGGGCAAATGCCTATAATGCGCGCGTTCTAACTCCTGTGGAGTATTGCATTGGCTTCCCTTTCGTCGCGCTACTACACCCCCGTGTTCGCGCTGATCATGTCCTGCCTGATGTCGCTGCTGATGTCCGGGGTCATCACCTTTATCAACACCGGACTCGACGGCGGCTTCGCGCTGCGCTGGCTGCGCGCCTGGCTGGTGGCGTGGGTGGTGGCGTTTCCGCTGGTCTCGGTGATCGCGCCGCTCGCCCACCGGCTGACGCGCAGGCTGGTGCAGACGACGGAGCTTTGAGGAGAGGACTGCAGCCGGTCAGGTCTTGGCCGGGCGCTTCAGTACCAGCGGCATCAGCTTGTGATCGGCCAGTATTTCGCGCGCCTTGGCGACGCGGGAGCGGCTGGAATAAGGGCCGACCAGTACCCGGTGCCAGGTACCGCGGCTGTCGGTGGCGGTTTCCACTTTCACGTCCAGGTTGGCCAGGGTCAGCTGCGCGCGCAGCCGCTCGGCCTCGGCCGCATCGCGGAATGACGCCGCCTGCAGTATGTAGACCAGCGGCGCCTCGCTGCGCGCACCGCCAGAAGTCGCGTTGGAGCTGGTAGGGGAAGAAGTGTCAGCTGTGCCGTTGTGCCGCGCCGGCTTGGCGCTTTTCGGCGGCGGTACCGCCACCTCGTTTTCCTGCAACAGGGTGTAGAAATCGAAGCGCGGCGCGTCGGACTTGTCCTCCGCCTGCTTGGCCGGCGGCTGGCGTTTGGCGACAGCGGCAGGCTTGCCGTCCTGCTTGAGTCCGTTCAGGAAGATCATGAACACCACGAAGCCGCCGACAAAATTGCCCAGAACAAACCAGACCCAGGCGGGCTTGCCTGCGGAACTGCTGTTGCGGCGACTGGCATTGCGACGGCTCATGGAATGCTCTTCCCTGTTCTTCTAAATCTTTCGGTCGGCAGAGCGGAATTGTAACGCCATTCGCCGCCGCCGCGGTGGCCGGAATGCAAATTCACGCCCGACGCTTATGAAAGTTCCTGCGCATCCATATCTACCGCCCAGCGCAGGCGGCGATTCTTGTAACCCTCCGCCCACTGACAAAAGCGTGCGAGCAGCGGCTGTAACTGGCCGCGCTTTTCCGCGGTGATCTGCACATAGAAGCGGAAGCGCCCGGACTTGCGCTCCAGCAGCGCCGGTACCGGCCCCAGGTACTGCAGCTCGGGCGACGGCGGTGCCAGCGCCTGCATCTGCGCGCGCGCCTGCTGCAGGAATTCCTCCGCCCAGCGCGGCTCCTCGCATTCGGCGCGCACCAGCGCCATCGCCCGCAGTGGCGGCAGCTGGGCGACGGCGCGATCGCGCAGCAGCTGGCGAGCGTAGGCGCCGTAGCCCTTTTCCAGCAGTAGCTGCAGCAGCGGGTGTTCCGGGTAGCGGCTCTGCACCAGCACCCGACCGGCCAGGTCACCGCGGCCGGCGCGACCGGCCACCTGTTCCAGCAGTTGGCCGGTGCGTTCGGCGGCGCGGAAGTCGGCGCTGAACAGGCCGCCGTCGGCATCCTGAATCACCACCAGGGTCACCCGCGGCAGGTGGTGGCCCTTGGCCAGCATCTGCGTGCCCAGCAGCAGGCACGGCTTGCCGTCGCGGGCCGGCGCCAGCAGGCGGTCGAGTGCCTGCTTGCTGGCGGTGGTGTCGCGGTCGACACGGATTACCGGAAAATCCCTGAACGTGTGGGTAAGGAAGTCTTCACTGCGCTCGGTGCCGCCGCCGAGGGCGGACAGGGAGCGGCTGTGACACTGGGGACAGCTGTCCAGCAGCGGCCGGCGGTAGTCGCAGTGGTGGCAGCGCAGCTGGCGCTGCCGCCGGTGCATGGTCAGCTTGCTGGAGCAGTAGGGACAGTCGGCCAGCCAGCCGCAGTCGTCGCAGGCCAGCGCCGGCGCGAAACCGCGCCGGTTGATAAACACCAGCGCCTGCTCGCCCCGCGCCAGGGTCTCGCCGATATGGCGCAATACCTGCGGCGCGAAACCCTCCTGCAGCGGCTGACCGAGGGTCGGCACCACATGAATCTGCGGCGGGCGGGCGTTGCCGGCGCGCTGCCGCAGGCGCAGGTGCTGGTAACGGCCCGACAGCGCATTGTGCAGACTCTCCAGTGACGGTGTGGCCGAGCCGAGCAGCACCGGCACACCGGCGTTGCGCCCCAGCACCACCGCCAGGTCGCGGGCGGAGTAGCGCACCCCGTCCTGCTGCTTGAAGGAACCATCGTGCTCCTCGTCGACGATCACCGCGCCGAGGCGCGGCAGCGGCGTCAGTATCGCCGAGCGGGTGCCGATGACGATATCCGCCTGGCCGGCCGCGGCAGACAGCCAGGCCTGGGCGCGCTCGCCCTCGGCGAGGCCGGAGTGCAGCGCAGCGATGCTGTGGCCGGGGAACCGCGCGGCGATACGGCGCAATGTCTGCGGCGTCAGACCAATTTCCGGTACCAGCAGCAGCGCCTGGCGGCCCCCGGCAAGCACCTGCGCCATCAGACGCAGGTACACCTCGGTCTTGCCGCTGCCGGTGGTGCCCTCGAGCAGGGTCGCGGAGAAGCGATCGGTGGCGACGGCGGCCAGTACCTGGCGCTGCTCTTCATTCAGTTCGGGCGGCGGCGTGGGTTCGGCCGGGGGCAGCGGCGGCGGCACGGTAGGGCCCGCGCTCCACTCGACCAGGCCGCGCTCGGCCAGCGCGCGGACAATAGTGCTGCTATGACCCAGCGCCTTCAGCTGGGTGCGGCTCTGCCGGCCCCTGCTCAACAGCAGCTGCAGCAGCGACTGCTGCTTGGGCGCGCGGGCGAGGGCGGTTTCGGGCAGGCCCTTGCCGTCGGTGGTCAGTTCGAGCCACTGTTCGGCCCAGTGATCGGCGGGCTTGCCCTTGCGCAGCGCCGCGGGCAGGGCGGCGGCATAGATCTCGCCCGCCGGCGCCTGGTAGTAGCCGGCGGCCCAGTTCAGGAAGTCGCGGCTGCGCCGATCGAACAGCGGCTCGCGGTCGATCTGCTCCAGCGCCGGCTTCAGCTCGGCGAGTGGGGACTCACTGACCACGTCCACCAGCACCGCCACCAGCTTGCGCCCGCCGAAGGGCACCCAGAAGCGCTGGCCCGGCGCGACAGCGGCGCTATCCACCCCTTCCGGAGGCAGGTAGTCAAACAGGCGCCGCAGCGGCACAGGCACCGCCAACCGTAGAATTACGCTGTGTTTGACCGCTTGTTGCTGCACCCCGCCCCTCGTACATCCTGAAAGTAAAGGGCGCTAGTGTACTGCTTCACGCTAAATGGCGCTTACAGAGCTCCCCAAATTGTTCACAGCAAGGCGCAGCTCGCAGGGAATGGTGCGGCCCTTTCCAAGAGCTGCAACGCGGCTGTGGACAATTTGGGGAGTTCCCTTCGGGCGGAACGCTGAAAGTGCCATTTAGCGTGAAACAGTACACACGAGTATTTGCGCTTGAACCGCCACGCTAATCTGATAGTATGCGCCGACTTTTTAAACAGCCCGGAACCATTCCGGTTCCTGCACCAACGACGGCTCCGTGCTCGGCAACAGATCGGGTGGCGGATTCGAAAGAGGCAACCATGAAAGCAGATATCCATCCGAATTACGTCGACGTTACCGCTACCTGCTCCTGCGGCAACTCCATCAAGACTCGCTCCACCCTGGGCAAAGACATCCAGCTGGACGTGTGCTCCCAGTGCCACCCGTTCTACACCGGCAAGCAGCGCGAAGCGAGCACCGGCGGCCGCGTGGATCGCTTCAAGAAGCGTTTCGGCAGCCGTATCGCCAAGTAAGTCCGCACCGCGCTACCGAGCGCCACGCAGTGACTACCGCAAGAAAGGCACCCTGGGTTTCCCTCGGTGCCTTTTTTCATGCCCCGCTGCTGGCACTCCTGTGCGGCCTGCTGCTGGCCCTGCCCGCGGCCGCGGACTGTGTCCTCGGCGACGCGGACGAGCGGGTCGCGCTCGACCGGGTGCTGGACGGCGACACGCTGGTACTGCGCGATGGCCGCCACCTGCGCCTGATCGGCGTCAATACACCGGAACTCGCCAAGCGCGGGCGCGCGGCCCAGCCGCTGGCGCGGGAGGCGCGGGAGTTCACCCGCCAATTCCTCACCGGCGGCGAGATCACAATCGCCTACGACCGCGATCGCCACGATCGTTACGGGCGCCTGCTGGCCCACGTCTACAACCACCGCGGCGACAGCCTCGAAGCGGCGCTGTTGACCGCGGGGCTGGCCTTTCATATCGCCATAGCCCCCAACCTGACCCTGGCGGAATGCCTGGCGCAGCGGGAACAGAGTGCGCGGCGCCGCGGCCTCGGCGTCTGGGCCCCCGGCGTATGGCCGCTCAAGCGCGCCGCGGATGTGCGCCCCGGCGACGGCGGCTTCGTACTGCTGCGCGGCACCGTGCGCGAAGTGGACCGCAACCGCTACCTGTGGCTGGAGCTGGACGGTCCGGTGGCCCTGCGCCTGCCCTTAACCGATGCGGCCGGGACCGGGGATTTTGGCCAGCTCAGGTGGCGCAATTGGCAAGGGGCGCAAATCGAAGTGAAAGGCTGGCTTGTGGACCGGGGCGAGAAATATTCATCTCGGTTTCCGCAAAATAAGCGCTGGTTTATTGCGGTAGACTCGCCCCTGACCCTTTCTATTAGTAGGAATTAACGGTCCCGTTCGTTTTTTGCACTTGTGGCAACAAGGCGCTGTCGGTTATTCTCTGGCCCCCGCAGTAACCAGGGCGGAATCCGCAGAGACTCCCCCGCTGTATTCGAGAGACCATTCCCAACATGACGGAATCATTGCGCCAGGCCGCGCTGGACTACCACGCGCTGCCGACACCCGGCAAGCTATCGGTAGAATTGACCACCCCCGCCCAGACCCAGGAAGACCTGTCCCTGGCCTACAGCCCGGGCGTCGCCGAACCGGTGCGCGAAATCGCCAAGGATCCGGAAGCCGCCTACCTGTATACCGGCAAGGGCAACCTGGTGGCAGTGATTTCCAACGGCAGCGCCATCCTCGGCCTCGGCAACCTGGGCCCGCTGGCCTCCAAGCCGGTAATGGAGGGCAAGTCGCTGCTGTTCAAGCGCTTCGCCGATATCAATTCCGTCGATATCGAGGTCGACGCCAACAGCCCGGAACAGTTCATCCAGACCGTAGCCGCCATTGCCAACACCTTTGGCGGCATCAATCTCGAGGACATCAAGGCCCCCGAGTGCTTCCATATCGAGGAGGCGCTGATCGAGCGCTGCCCGGTGCCGGTATTCCACGACGACCAGCACGGCACCGCGATCGTCACCGTGGCCGGCATGCTCAACGCGCTGGAAATCCAGGGCAAGAAGATCGACGAAGTGCGCATGGTATGCCTCGGCGCCGGCGCCGCCGCCACCGCCTGTTGCAAGCTGATGCTGGCTGCCGGGGCGCGGAAAGAGCAGATCACCATGGTCGACAGCCGCGGCGTAATTCACTCCGGGCGCACCGACATCAATGCCTACAAGGGCGAGTGGGCTCGGGATACCGAAATGCGCACGCTGGACGACGCCATCGAGGGCGCCGACGTATTCCTCGGCGTCTCCGGTCCGGACCTGCTGTCCGCCGAGCAGCTCAAGCGCATGGCCGATCGCCCGGTGGTGTTCGCCTGCTCGAACCCGAACCCGGAAATCAAGCCGGAGCTGGCCTATAGCGTGCGCGACGACCTGATCATGGCCACCGGCCGCTCGGACTACCCGAACCAGGTCAACAACGTGCTCTGCTTCCCGTTCATCTTCCGCGGTGCGCTGGATGTACGCGCGACCCGCATCAATGAGGAGATGAAGCTGGCGGCGATTGAGGCCATCCGCAAGATCGCGCACCTGCCGGTACCGGACTCCGTGCGCGCGGGTTACGGCGGTATCGAGCTGAGCTTCGGCGCCGACTATATCCTGCCCAAGCCCACCGACCCGCGCCTGCTGCCGGAAGTGGCCGCGGCCGTGGCCCGCGCCGCGGTGGACAGTGGTGCGGCGCGGCTGCCCTATCCGCAGCACTACCCGCTCGAGGCCCAGTAGGCCGCACCGCCCCTGCGTCTCACCCCGCAGGGGCGGGCATTGACCGCACCCTGCCGGCACGTCTCCTTGAGCCGCAGTGCCCCCCTCGCTAAACTGCCCTTCTGTTACAGCATCAAAGTTGTCCTACCCCATGAGTCACGTCTACGTGCTGACCAACCAGCACCAGCAGTTTCTGAGCAAAAGTAACGAGTGGATCGACGGCCGCGAAGCCAACCGGCTGTTTCGTAGCGAATACAAGGATGTCGCCATCAACCAGATGTTCGAAGCCAATACCCGCGATGTGAGCCTGCGCATCGAGCTGCTGCAGTGCGAACTGAATCCCAAGGGCCAGCCGCTGATCCCCGATGAGGCGCTGGGGGAGATCCAGCTGGTCGCCGAGGCGGAAACTGCCCAGGGCACCCCGGAGATAGAGCCGGGTACGCCGCCGGAGCTGCCGCCGGAGAGCAACCCCGAAGTGGGCCCTGAACAGGCACCCGAGGTGGAACCCGAGGAGGCTCCGGAAGTCACACCGGAAGAGCCGCCGGAGATCGAACCGGAACAGCCCGGCGAGGACGCCGAACAATCCGCATCCGCCGCCCGCGCCGCGAGCTGAACCAGTCGCGCACGCGGCTTGAGATTGGCGTCGCCGACCCCATATCGCCCGAATTCACGGCGCAATAAACGACGCCGGCAGTGCAAAGTGCCTACAGCCCCCCGCCAAGGTGCCTAAGGCCCGAACAAGGAGTCCCGAGTGCCCATTTCTCACCTGGCCGCGCTGGCCCAGCCGAACACGCTGCAACTGCTGAAGGGCATTCGCCGCGGCATCGAGAAGGAAAGCCTGCGGGTCGCACCGGACGGCTCCCTCGCCCAGACACCCCATGGCGAGAGTCTCGGTTCCGCGCTGACCCACGACAGCATCACCACCGATTTTTCCGAGGCACTGCTGGAATTCATCACGCCGCCGGTAGCGACACCGGAAGAGGCACTGCAGATCCTCGATCGCATACACCGCTACACCTACGGCCAGATCGGCGACGAGCGCCTGTGGGTCAACAGCATGCCCTGCGTGATCGGCGCCGACGCGGATATTCCGGTGGCCCGTTACGGCAGCTCCCACAGCGGCAACATGAAGACCGTCTACCGCCTGGGCCTCGGCTTGCGCTATGGCCGCGCGATGCAGACCATCGCCGGTATCCACTACAACTTTTCCGTGTCCGATGATTTGTGGAAATGGCTACACGAGCACGAGGGCAGCAGCGAGGACCTGCGCGACTTCAAGACCCGCCGCTACTTCGACCTGATCCGCAATTTCCGCCGGCACTACTGGCTGCTGATCTACCTGTTCGGTGCCGCACCGGCGGTGTGCGCCTCATTTGTTGAAGGCCGCGAGCATCACCTCGAGCCGTTCAACGGCGACGAGCGCAGCCTGCACGCCCCTTACGCAACCTCACTGCGCATGGGCGACCTGGGTTACAACAGCGACGCACAGCAGTCGCTGATCGTCTGCTACAACGATCTGCCCAGCTACCTGTCCACGCTGTGTGCGGCGATCAGCCGTCCCTACGGGCCCTATCACGAACTGGGGGTCAAAGACGCGAGCGGTCATTACCAGCAGCTGTCCACCGGGCTGCTGCAGATCGAGAACGAATTCTATTCGCCGATCCGGCCGAAAAACCCGGCCAAGATGGGCGAGACCGCACTATCGGCACTGGACAATCGCGGCGTCGAGTATATCGAGGTGCGCTGCCTCGACCTGAACCCCTTCGCGCCGCTGGGTATCGACGCCCAGCAGATGCGCTTCCTCGACAGTTTCCTGCTGCACTGCCTGCTGCACGACAGCCCCAAGACCGACGATGCCGACTACCGCGCGACCCAGGAAAACCAGAACCGCATCGTCTACCGCGGCCGCGATCCGGAACTACAGCTGATTCACAACGGCGGCGAACTGAAACTGACCGACTGGGCCACGCGCCTGCTGGAACAGATGGAGCCCATCGCCGAGCTGCTCGACGGCGCCTGGGGCGGCGACGACTACCGCCGCGCGGTCGGCGTGCAGCGCGCCAAGGTGAAAGGGGAAATTGCCACCCCGGCCGCCCATGTCCTCGCGGAGATGAAAGCCCACGGACAGAGCTTCTTCCAGTGGGCCGCGGACAAGGCCGAACAGCACCGCCAGTACTTCCTGGAGCGGCCGCTGGACGCGGATACCCAGCGGGAATTCCAGCAGCAAGCGGAGGAATCACTGCAGCGACAGCGGCAGATCGAGGGCGCGGACACGGGCACTTTCGAGGACTTTCTCGGCCGCTACTATGCTCAGTACATCTTCTGTCAGAGATAGCCGGGCGGACACGTCGCCATGAGGCGCCCGTGAACTACCTGGCCCACCTGCTGCTCTCCGGTTCCGACCCGGACTGGCGCCTGGGCGGCCTGCTCGGGGATTTCGTCAAGGGCCCGCTGAGAGGCGAGCGCCCCGCGGCGATAGAGGCCGGCATTCGCCTGCACCGCCGCATCGATGCCACCACCGACGCCCACCCCGCCTATCGCGACGCACTGACCCGGCTGGACCCGCGCTGGCGGCGTTACGCCGGCATCTTGCTGGATATCTGGTTCGATCATCTGCTCAATCGCCAGTGGTCGCACTGGCACGATCAACCGCTGGAAAGCTTCTGTGACCAATGTTGGCAGGACTTTCACGCTCGCAGTCGGTATATTCCGCCGCGCGCGCAGGCGTTTATCGCCCGCGCCGAGCAATTTAAACTGCTGCAGAGTTACGGAGACGAGCAGGTCATTGCGCGCACACTCGAGCGCGTCGGCCAGCGCCTACGTCGACCGGTGCCACTGCACGAAGCACTGCCGGAGCTGATCGCCGCCCGGACAGTACTGGAACACAATTTTAATTATCTATTTACCGACTTGAATCGCGAAGCCGCCAGGTTTCGACAGCAACACACAGTCAATAAATAGCAGCGAATAAATAGCCGGACCCGAATTAATCATGAGCCTACCCAACCCGCGTATTACGTTTTTGCTGGTTTTTCTCGCCGTAGTTTTCCTGCTCGGCGCCGCCTTTTATCTGGAATATGTGCGCGGGCTGGAGCCCTGCCCGCTGTGCATCACCCAGCGGGTGATGCTGCTGGGCGTGGGCCTCGTGTCCCTGATCGCCTTTGTGCACAACCCGGACACCATCGGTCGACGCTTCTACGGCCTGCTGGTTTCGCTGTGGGGGATGGGTGGCCTGTACTTTGCCGGGCGCCAACTGTGGCTGCAGAGCCTGCCAGCTGACCAGGTACCGGCCTGCGGCCCGGGCATCACCTATATGCTGGACGCCTTTCCGCTGGCCGATGTGATCAAGACACTGCTCACTGGCGACGGCAACTGCGCCGAGATCCAGTGGACCCTGATGGGACTCAGCATCCCCGGCTGGGCCGCGGTGGGCTTCGCCGGTCTGATTTTATTCGGCGGCTGGCAGGCATTCCGCAAGCACTGATAATTTTTACGGTGGCCATGGCCACCGTTGTCTTTAACGGCACACAACAGAATGGATTCCTTTCGCCTGCGCGACGTCGCGCACTGGCTCGCCGGAGCGGCGATCCTGCTCGGCTGCGAACGGCTCGGCCGCACGATCAGTGAAGCCTTAGCGCTGCCGGTACCCGGCTCGGTGCTGGGCATGCTGCTGTTGCTGCTCGCGCTGATGGTCTACGGCCGCGTGCCGCGCGGGCTGGCGCAAGTCAGCGAACAACTGCTGCGGCTGCTGGCACTGCTGTTCCTGCCCGCGGCCGTCGGCGTCTTTTATCTGCGCGACCTCTCCGCCCAGGACTGGCTCGGGCTGCTCGCCGCAACCGTGGTCGGCACGCTGGTGAGTCTCACACTGTGCGCGCTGCTGCTGGCAAGGCTGCTGAAGCGGGCGGACAGGGAGGGCGTCGATGACTGAGCTGCTGCACAGCCCGCTGTTCGCGCTGCCTCTGAACCTGTGCGCCTTCCTGCTCGGCGTCGCCATCTATCGCCGCAGCGGCACCGCGCTGCTGCACCCGATCGTCGGCGCCAGCGCACTGGTTGCCGCGGTGCTGTGGCTCCTGCAGATCCCCTATGCCGATTACCAGCAGGCCAGCGGCCTGTTGTACGCACTGCTGGGTCCGGCCGTGGTTGCACTGGCGGTGCCGCTGAAACAGAACCTGGCGATCATCCGCCGCGCCGGCTGGCCACTGGCGGTGACCCTTGCGGTCGGCGCCTTGCTGGCACCGGTAGTCGCGGTAGTGGTGGCGCTGCTGCTGGGGGCGGCGAAACCGGTATTGCTGGCGCTGTCCGGCAAATCCATCACCACGCCCATAGCGCTGGCACTGGCGGAAAAAATTCATGCGGCCCAGAGCCTCACCGCGGGCATAGTGGTATTTACCGGCGTGGTGGGCGCGGTGGCCGGACCGCCGCTGCTGCAGCGGCTGAACATCCGCGATCACCGCGTGCTCGGCTTTGCGCTCGGCATCAACGCCCATGCCGTCGGCACCGCGCGGGCACTGGAAATCAGTGCGCTGTGCGGTGCCTTTGCCGCGCTGGCGATGGGCCTCTGCGGCGCGCTGACGGCCATCGTCCTGCCGCTGTTTCTCGCCCCCTGAGACCGTACTTGTCGCCGCCTTGAAGCGCGACCGCTGCGTCAATAAAGACGCGGTGAACCACCTAGTTTTTACGGTCACGTTACCCGCGGTAATCTGGCGTAGATTGCGCTTTTCACCTTGCTGCCGGCGGGGGAATCTCCTATCTTGCATAGGCCTGTTGAGAACAATGAATGTTCTGGCGCAAGCGGTAACAGAAACAAAAGGAAGCTTGGAGATGCTGGAAAATTGTAAGTCGGCGCGCGAACGCTGGGGTGGCGTGAGCGAGATCATCGATCGCTGGTTGCACTCGCGGCAGTCGCTGCTGGTGCGCTTCTGCAGCCTGTCGGAAAAGAAGGAATTTGCCGAGCGCGACAGCGAGACGGAAGAAAATGTACGCCAGCTGTGCCAGCTGCTGGTGGACTATGTTTCCGCCGGCCACTTTGAAGTCTACGAACAACTGATTCGCGAAGGTCAGGAGTTTGACGACAAGAAAGGCCTCGAACAGGCGCGCGAACTTTACCAGCATATCGATACAACCACGGACATAGCGGTCGACTTCAACGACAAGTATCAGGAGACCGACGACCTTTCCAGCCTGGTACAGGATCTCAGCCAACTGGGCGAGGCACTGGAATCCCGCTTCAGCTCCGAGGATCAGATGATCGCGCTGCTGCACACGGCGCACAAGAATCAACTGGCCTGACGGCCAATTCACAGCGGTAAATTCCCGGGGCGAACATCCAGTTCGCCCTTTTAGTTTGCGGTGCCGGCAGTCGGCAAAAAGAAAGGGCGATCAACCGATCGCCCCTCTGTTCGCTAGCCGCTGCAGGAAATCAGCTTACTGCTGCTCGGCTTCTTCCTTCTTCTCTTCGGCGCCTTCGGCGGGCTTGTCTTCCGCAGCCTCATCGCCACCGACATTGGCCTTGTGCAGCTCCACTTCGAAAATCAGTGTCGCGTTGGGACCGATCAGACCACCGGCACCACCCGGTCCGTATGCCAGTTCGGAAGGGATATACAGTTCCCACTTAGCGCCTTCTTTCATCAACTGCAGCGCTTCGGTCCAGCCCTTGATCACGCCATTGACCGGGAACTGTACCGGCTCACCGCGGGCGTAGGAGCTGTCGAACTCAGTCCCATCGATCAGCGTGCCCTTGTAGTCCACTTCGACGGTGCTGTCGGCACTCGGGGTGTCGCCGCTGCCCTCGGTGATCACTTTGTACTGCAGACCTGAGTCAGTGGTCACCACGCCTTCTTTCTTGGCGTTTTCTTCCAGGAATGCCTTACCCTCTTGCAGGTTCTTGTCGGCACTTTCCTTGAACTCTTTCTCTTGCTTGGCCAGCATCTCCTGCTGCTTCGCCTGCATCTTCTCCTGGAACACGGCGATGACCTGCTGCTTATCCTCATCGGACAGGCGCGACTCGCGACCACTGGCTACGTCATTGAGAGCCATCAGCACGACCTGGGGATCCAGTTTTACGTCCTGGGTCTTCAGGCGGTTGGCCATGTCTTCCGCGATGATATAGCTGACCTTCTTCTCCTGGGAATCCAGGGCAACCTCGGCACCTTCTTTGGACTCCTGTTTGTTACAGCCGGTCAGCGCGAGGCCAAGGGCAACTGCTGCAGCCAAAGGGTATTTATTCATGGGTCTTTTCTCTTTGTCCGTAATGCATTTGTTGATTCGCGCCTGACCTGGGGCCAACGCCGCTGATGGCTTCTCAAGCAATTCTGAGCCCTCCGCAATCCAGGCGGGCCGCTGCATTCGCCAGTGCCTCGCAAGTCTAACCTATGGTGACTGACGCTGCACACCAGTGGCGCACACAGTGTGCAAGGCACCATATTTACTCAATAGTTCCCGCGCTGTTTGGCAAAAATCTGCAGCGATCGCTTTTTTTGCCCGGTTGTGGCATACATTTTTTAAAGAAACAGCGCTATTATCGGCCCTCCACCGGCAGTTGTTGCAGAAATTTCAGGGGTGGTCTGTAACTTCCCAAACAGCTGCTCAGTGCGTGAATCTGTTTCAGCGGCGCCGACCGCACTAATGCCGGGTCCACACTGCCCGGACGCGCTCATCGATAATAAACGTCAGGACATTTACTCATGGCTGCCAAACGAAAAGCTGTCAATCCGGTCGCAGAACTGGAAGCACAAATTGCCAAGCTCACCACACAACTCGACAAGGCTCGCACCAAGCAGGTCACCGACACCGGTAAAGCAGTTCAAAAGGCCGGGAAAGCGCTGACCGCCGCCAAGGACAAACTGGCGAAAGCCAAGACCAAACTGAGCCAGGCGCGCGCCGCGGTTAAGAAGAACAAAACCGCAGCTGCGCAGAAACGCGTGGATACCGCCAAGGCCAACGTCGACAAGCTGACCGATGCGCTACAGCAGGCAACGGACGCAGCGGCCGAAGCCAAGCAGGCGGAAGCGGCCGCCAAGATGGAACTGAAACTCGCGGAAACTATCAGCAAAGCCGCCGCCAAAGCGGAGAAGGCTGCAGCGGGTAGTAAGACCAAGAAGAAAAAGGCGGGCGCCAAAAAGGCCGCCAAAAAGACCGCAACTGCGAAAAAAGCGACGGAGAAGAAGGCCGCGGCAACCAAAGCGGCGCCGAAGAAGGCGGCAAAGAAAACCACCGCGAAGAAAGCCACCACCAAAAAAGCGCCGGCGAAAAAGGCCAGTACAGCCAAAGCGCCGACCGAAAAAGCAGCCAAGCCCGCAGCCAAGAAAGCGCCGGCGAAGAAAGCCGCAACCCAAAAGCCGGAAGCCAAGAAGGCTGCAGCGCCGAAACCCGCCGAAACCAAGCCGGCCGCACCTGTAGAGAAGAAGCCGGAAACCGCTCCGTCCGAAAGTGCGCCGATTATGGGCAAGACACCCGAGGCGCGCCCGTTTGGCACTCCGGCGGAAGCAGAGAGCAAGCCGGTGGAAGCGCCCAAGCCGGCGCCGACCATTACCCCGGCAACCCCAGCCAACAGCCTGTTCTCCAGGGAAAACTCTGGCGACGAGTAATCGCTAAGTTAGATTGGCTTTGTAGCTCTCGATCAGGCCCGCCCAGCGGGCCTGTTCTTTTTGCAGCAGACCGTATTGCTGCCCCGCCAGCTCCAGCGCCGGACGATCTTCCGGCCAGCTTTCACTGTACAGTCGCCACAGCGCGGCCAACTGCAGCTGCTCCAGCTTCAATTCATAGCGTTTACAGCTCTCATAGAGACCCTGTGTGCGCGGTCGCATTCGTCCCAGCCAGCGGCGCAGCCGGCGTACACTCATAATCATGCGCCGCCGCGGTGCCAGGCCGCGATCGGCCACGCGCCAGCTCTCCTCACTCAGCTGGCGCCCACAGGCGGTGGCGTAGCTGGCCCACAGCATCAGGCACACGTCTGCGCCTTTGTAATCCTGGCAATCCAGCAGAAACTGCTGCACATCGTCGTGGCGATAGAAATCCACACTGAACTGCCACAGGGGATTGTTCAGTGAATCGGGCGGCGGAGAAGATGGAGGTGCGGTTTTTGTCACGTTAGAATCCCGGGCCGGCGGAAGGCGCAGGCAAGCTCCGCCGCACTCTGTTGTGTCGAATAGCCTAGCATCCATCGACTTGCGCGTAAGAGGTTTTTTCTTTGATCAATTTGCAAGGCGTCTCCCTGCAACGGGGCGGGCGCGAACTGCTGCACGATGCGGACTGCCGCATCTTCCCGGGCCACAAGGTCGGTATTATCGGCGCCAACGGCTGCGGCAAGTCGACCCTGTTCAAGCTGTTGCTGGGCCAGCTGGAGAGCGACAGCGGCCGGGTAGAGGTGCCGGCGGGCTGGCGCATTGCCCATATGGCGCAGGAGGTGGCGGCGAGCGAACAGAGCGCGCTGGACTACGTACTCGACGGCGACAGCGAACTGCGCCAGCTGCAACAGCGGCTGGAACGCGCCGAGCGCGGCGATGGCGACAGCGACGGCCACCAGCTGGCCGAGTTGCACGAGCGCATGGCAGCCATCGACGGCTACAGCGGCCCGGCGCGCGCGGCGCAGCTGCTCGACGGCCTGGGTTTTTCCCACGCCGACCAGCAGAAGCCGGTGCGCAGCTTTTCCGGTGGCTGGCGCATACGCCTGAATCTCGGCCGCGCGCTCATGTGCCCGGCCGACCTGATGTTGCTCGACGAACCTACCAACCACCTGGATCTGGATGCAACCCTGTGGCTGGAGCAGTGGCTGCAGCGCTTCCCCGGCACCCTGCTGATCATCTCCCACGATCGCGATTTCCTCGATGCCGTCGTGGACGGCATCGTCAGTTTCGAGCAGCAGCAGCTGGTACTGTACAGCGGCAACTACAGCGCCTTCGAGCGCGCCCGCGCCGAGCGGCTCGCACAGCAACAGGCGCAATATGAGAAGCAGCAGGCGGAGCGCGCGCACATGGAGAATTTCGTGCGCCGCTTCCGCGCCAAGGCCACCAAGGCCAAGCAGGCGCAGAGCCGCCTGAAAGCGCTGGACCGCATGGCACAGATAGCCCCGGCGCATATCGATTCGCCATTTCGTTTTTCCCTGCCCGCGGCGGACAAAACCTCCGACCCGCTGATCGATCTGCGCAATGCGGATATCGGCTACGGCGATAAGGTCGTGGTAAAGAAGGTACAGCTGGGTATACAGCCCGGGCGGCGTATCGGCCTGCTCGGCCCGAACGGCGCCGGCAAGTCATCCCTGATCAAGACACTGGCCGGCGAACTGCCGCCCGTGAGCGGCGAGCGACTATGCGGCGAACACCTGGCCGTGGGTTACTTTGCCCAGCACCAGCTCGAGGCGCTGGATGCAGCCGCGTCGCCGCTGCTGCATCTGCAGCGGCTGTCGCCGGATGCGAGCGAACAGTCGCTGCGCGATTTTCTCGGCGGCTACGGCTTTGCCGGTGACCGGGTGTTTGAGACGGTAAAAGGCTTTTCCGGCGGCGAAAAAGCACGGCTGGCACTGGCCATACTCGCCTGGCAGAAACCCAACCTGCTGCTGCTCGACGAGCCCACCAACCATCTGGATCTGGAGATGCGTCACGCCCTGACCCTGGCGCTGGCGGAATTTCCCGGCGCCGTCGTGCTCGTCTCCCACGACCGCCACCTGCTGGCCAATACTGCCGACGAATTTATTCTGGTGGCCAATGGCCGCGCGGAGCCGTACGCCGGCGACCTGGAGGACTACAAGCAGTGGCTGCTGAGCTTCAATCGCGACAAGAAACGCCGTGACGAAAATGCGCAGGAGCAAACGGAAGATGGCGGCAAGCCCGCCGAGGACAGGAAGTCACAGCGGCGCGCCGCGGCGGCACTGCGCGAACAGCTGAAGCCCCTGACCAACAAGCTCAAGAATGTCGAGCGCGAGATGGCCCGCGCGGAGAAGGCGCTGGCAGAACTGGAAAGCAAGCTCACCGATGAAAACCTCTACAGCGGTGGCCAACAGGACGAGATAGCCCGCCTGAATCGCGAACAGTCGCAGCAGCGCGAGAAACTGGAGGAGCTGGAAATGCAGTGGCTGGAAATTTCTGAGCAGATCGAGGTAGCGCAGGGAGACGGCTAAAACGCGACATCGGCAGTGAGTCGAGACGCGCCGCTATAACGGGCAGCCGTCTTCATTCACGGCCGTGCCCAAGGGTGTATTGGGGCAGCGATCCAGGTAGCTGGGCACGCCGTCGCGGTCCGAATCGACGGGGCAGCCGTCACCCTGCACACTGACCCCCGGTGGTGTCTGCGGGCACTGATCCGCATCGTCGAAGACACCATCGGCGTCGCGGTCGCGCCACACCGTCGGATACTCGATCCACTGGTAGCCGATACTGACGCTGACGAAGGCGTCCAGTCCGCCTTCCTCCACACCCTGGAAAGCGCGCGCGTCGGCGCGCGCCTGCCAGCGCGGTCCCAACCGGTATTTGACCCCCAGACCGACGTTGGCCATGGTCTGCCGATCGTGCCAGTTGAAGAAATCGTCGGGAGAATCGTCGAATTCCACCCGGATCTCGCCGGCACCGAAAGCCACATATGGCTGCCAGCAGAAGTTGCCACAGAACTGGCCACCGAACTGGTAGAGCAGATCCAGGTGGTAGTTGTAGACGTCGACTTTCTCATCGATGTCTTTGAGACTCGCACTGAAATAATCGACCACCCCTTCCATGGCCCAGCGATCGGTCATCATGAAACCGAAGCCACCACCGCCGCCGGTCGTGTCCCTGAGCTTCAATCCCTGGAAGGGGGTGCCATCGAGCCGGTCGCCGTCGAACCAATAGCGGCCGCCGTTCAGGTACAGCGTCAGGGTTCCTTCGAGGTCGGCGGAGACGCCGCTACTGCCGAGGCCAAGTGACAGAAATATGACGGGAATAAGCGCGCGATGCTGGCCGCGTATTGTCATTGTTAGCTCCGGAAGTTCCTTTTACCGGGGTCGGGTCTGATTGAAGATAGCAGACATTTTCACAGCCCAACGGCGCGCCAGCGCAGGGCGGCGGCCCCGAGCAATGGCACGGGCACCAAAAAGGTATTCACGTAGGAGCAGTGGGGGACAGGCCCGCCGGCAGCGATGACAGGAATGCTGCTGCCGCGGCCGACGGGGCGGCGGTTTTAGCGCCGCCGGTAGAGCAGATCCCAGACGCCGTGGCCGAGGCGCTGGCCGCGGCGCTCGAACTTTGTCTCGGGACGGAATGGCGGGCGCGGCGCATAGTGGTTTTTGCCGGCGGTATTTTCCAGCATCTGTTCCGCCTCCAGTACCTCCAGCATGTGTTCCGCGTAATTTTCCCAATCGGTGGCCATATGCAGCAATCCACCGGGCTTCAATTTGCTGCAGATCAGGCGCACGAATTCCGGCTGCACGATGCGGCGCTTGTGGTGCTTTTTCTTGTGCCAGGGATCGGGAAAATACAGCTGGAAGCGATCCAGCAATCCGTCGGCGATACAGTCGTTCAGTACATCCACCGCGTCGGCCATATAGACGCGCAGGTTCTTCACTTCGGCCTTGCCGGCATTGTTGATCAGCCGGCCGACACCGGGCGGGTGTACTTCGATGCCGATAAAATCCTTGTCCGGTTCCGCCTCGGCCATCGCCAGCAGCGAGTCACCCATACCGAATCCGATTTCAAGCACCAGCGGTGCCTCGCGGCCAAACACTTCTCGCGGCTTCAGCGGTCCACCGAACAGGGACAGGCCGTAGTCACCCCAGTAGTTGTCGAACGCGCGGCGCTGCCCCTCGGTCATACGCCCGGCGCGAATCACATAGCTGCGGATGGATTTTTTCTTGTACTCGGTGCGGTAGGGAAAGTCCTGCGCGGATTCATCTTGCATTATTCGCGACCTCGTATGCGAATGCGATATCGATAACTATTGTAGGAGCGACGCGTCGCACTCCAGCCGTGTAAATTTATTTGGAAAGAGTCAGCGCGGCGAAGAGCAGCGCCACCCAGCCGCCGATCATCAGCAGGCCGCCGAGCGGCGTGACCGGTCCCAGCCAGCGCGGGCCGCCGAAAGTCAGGCCGTAGAGGCTGCCGGAAAACAGCAGTACGCCCAGCGCAAACAGTGCGCCACTGGTCAGCAGCGACGTGCGCGCACCCCAGTGCTGCATCAAAAGTGCCACCCCGAACAGTGCCAGCGCGTGGACCATCTGGTAATGCACGCCGGTCTTGTAGGCCTCCAGCAGGTTCTCCGCGACTTTGCCGCGCAGGCCGTGCGCACCAAAGGCACCCAGCATTACCCCGGTGGCGCCGAACAGCGCCGCAATCGACAGATAGAGTTTGAACATCGTGCTTCCGTTTATCCTTGTTCCGGCCGGGCCGGCGAGCGGGAAGGGTGCTACACAAATAAAAAAACCGCGCGACTGCGCGGTTTTTCACCGAAGTCAGAGTGCGTGCGATCAGGCTTCCATGGCCACGCGCACTTTCTTCATCGCGTTCTTTTCCAGCTGACGGATGCGTTCGGCGGAAACGCCGTACTTGTCCGCCAGCTCATGCAGGGTCGACTTCTCTTCGGACAGCCAGCGCGCCTGGATGATATCGCGGCTGCGCTCGTCCAGCTGCTCCAGCGCGGCGGCCAGGCTATTCAGGTTGGTCTCCTGCCAGTTGTCCCGTTCCAGCTGTGCGGCCGGGTCGAAACGGCGATCCTCCAGGTAGTGAGCCGGCGCCTGCCAGGCGGAGTCGTCATCGTCATCGACGCCGGCATCGAAGGCGGCGTCGTGAGCGGCCAGGCGACCCTCCATTTCATGGACCTGGGACACGTCGACGTTCAGGTCTGCGGCCACGGCCTTGGCTTCGTCATTGGTCAGCCACGCCAGTTTCTTCTTCTGCCCACGCAGGTTGAAGAACAGCTTGCGCTGCGCCTTGGTGGTGGCGATTTTGACGATGCGCCAGTTGCGCAGGATAAATTCGTGAATCTCGGCCTTGATCCAGTGCACCGCAAACGACACCAGGCGCACGCCCTTTTCCGGGTTGAAGCGCTTGACCGCCTTCATCAGGCCGACGTTGCCCTCCTGGATCAGGTCCGCCTGGTTCAGGCCGTAACCGGAATAGGACTTGGCGATATGCACGACGAAGCGCAGGTGCGACAGCACCAACTGGCGCGCGGCGTCCAGGTCTTCGCGGTAGTAGAGGTCTTCCGCCAGACGCTTTTCCTCCTCCGCGGACAGCACCTCGAAGCTGCTGACCGTCTGGATATAGGCACCCAGGTTGGCGCCCGGAGACAGCATATGTACTGGCTGTAGACTGGTTCCCATGCAGGTCTCTCCTCAGACTATTCTTTTGCCGGTAGTCACTCACCGGACGCCGCCGGCTCTGGGTCCGGCGACAAATTGGCCTCAGTGTAGCACTTGCGCAACCGCCTTAGGAAGTCCGCAAGCCGGCGCAATGCGTTGAATTCCGGGCCTTTAGAGCGGTTATCCACAGGTCCGGTTCCGCACCCGGCGCCGAGTTTACAATTCTTTATCCGACCAATTGGTCATTTTGGTTCTATCGCCTTGATATGGCGCGCCACGGCCAGCCAGGCGCCGATCAGCCCGAGCAGCGCGGCGCCGGCCGTCAGCCCCAGCAGATAGGTGATGCCGGGACCGCTCAGGCTGTAGGCACTGCCATAAGACGACGACAGGCCGGCCACCGGACCCGCCAGCAGCGCGACACCGGTCGCAACCAGCAGCCAGGCCAGCAGGCCGCCGAAGAAGCCGTAGCAAATACCGCTGTACAGGAAGGGCCGGCGCACGAAGGCGTCAGTGGCGCCCACCAGCTTGACCACCAGTATCTCTTCGCGGCGATTCTCGATATGCAGGCGGATGGTGTTGACCACCACCAGCAGCACCCCCAGTGCCAGCAGCAGCGCGAGACCGGCGGACAGGCGCTTGCCGAGCTCGGTCAGCTGCGCCAGGCGCTGCACCCAGGCCATATCCAGCACCACCGAATCGGTCATGGCACTGTCGCGCAGCCTCTGCGCCAGAGACTCCAGTTGCTCGCCGGATACATCCCGCGGCCGCAGCAGCAGTACCGCGGGCAGCGGATTGGCGCCGAGCCCCGCGAGCGCGTCGCCGAGACCCGAGGCCTGCTGGAACTCGGCCAGCGCGTCTTCGGGCGAGATATAGGTGACCTCGGCAATCGCCGGATCCGCGCGCAGCTTGTCGGCAAAGGACTGCACCGCGCTGTCGCGGGCCTCCTTGTGCAGGAATACCGAGATCTGCGGCTGGCCGTCCCAGCCCGCGACGGCGCGCTGGAAATTTACCAGGCCGAGCTGCAGGGAGGCCGGCAGCGCCAGGGCGATGGCAATCACCAGCGCGGTCATGGCACTGGCCAGCGGCGTGGCGAAGAAACGCCGCAGGGACTCGGCGGCCATCTCCCGGTGGTGGCTGAGCCAGCTGTGCCAGCGGTCGCCGACACCGGTATGTGCGGTCACTGCACCGGCGGTTCTCCTGGGCTCAGGCGACCTGGCTTCCGATGGCGAGCGGCGCGAATTCTTGTTCAGACTAGGTGTATGCGGCTTCACGGCTCGGGATTCCGTCGTAGATCAATTGGCCCGCCTGCAGGGTGAGCACGCGGCGCTTCATGCGCGCGATCAGCTCCAGGTCGTGGCTCGCCACCAGCACGGTGACGCCCACGGCATTGAAGTCGGCAAACAGCTGCATGATTTCCGCCGACAGCTGCGGGTCCAGATTACCAGTGGGCTCGTCCGCCACCAGAATGGCCGGCTTGTTCACCACCGCGCGGGCGATACCGACCCGCTGCTGCTCGCCGCCGGACAGCACGATCGGGTTCTGCTTTTCCTTGTGCAGCAGGCCGACCTTGTCCAGCGCTGCGCGCACCCGGCGGCCGACCTCGCGCTTGTTGCAGCCCGCCACAGCCAGCGGCAGGGCGACATTGTCGAAGACGCTGCGGTCGAACAGCAGCTGGTGGTTCTGGAACACGATGCCGAGGTTGCGGCGGTAGTAGGGGATCTGGCCGTTGCGCAGCCGGTTCAGGTTCTGCCCGGCCACCAGGATGCTGCCGCGGGTGGGGCGCTCGATGGCGGTCAGCAGCTTCAGCAGCGTGCTCTTGCCGGCGCCGGAATGTCCGGTCAGGAACACCATTTCCGCGCGCTCTATTTCCAAGCTGACGCGCACCAGGGCGTCCTGGCCGGATTCGTAGCGCTTGTTGACGTTGTCAAAGGTGATCATGGCTTGCGGACAGTTTTTCTTGTTCTTGTATGCGGGAGCGGCCGGCGGCCGCTCCTCGAGAGTCAGTTCGGCTCGCGGCCAAATAACGCAGCGACAAATTCGCGCGCCTTGAATGGCTGCAGGTCTTCCGCCTGTTCGCCGACGCCAATAAAGCGTACCGGAATACCGAAGCGCCGCGCCAGGGCAAAGATCACACCACCCTTGGCGGTGCCGTCCAGCTTGGTCAGCACCAGGCCGGTTACACCGGCAGCATCGCGAAACTGGCCCGCCTGGCTGATGGCATTCTGGCCGGTGCCGGCGTCCAGCACCAGCAGCACCTCGTGGGGTGCACTGGGATCCAGCTTGCCCATCACCCGGCGCACCTTGGAGAGTTCCTCCATCAGGTTCGACTTGGTGTGCAGCCGGCCGGCGGTATCGGCGATCACCACATCGACGCCCTTGGCCTGGGCCGACTGTACCGCATCGAAAATGACCGAGGCGCTGTCGGCACCGGTATGCTGGGCCACCACCGGCACATCGTTACGTTCTCCCCAGACCTGCAGCTGCTCGACCGCGGCGGCGCGGAAGGTGTCGCCGGCGGCCAACATCACCGATTTACCCTCGTTCATAAAGCGGTGTGCCAGCTTGCCGATGGTCGTGGTCTTGCCGACCCCGTTGACGCCGACCACCAGAATGACGAACGGCTGCTTGCCGGTATCGACAGCCAGCGGTGCCTCGACGCTGTCGAGCAGGTCTGCCAGCTCGTCCTGCAGCGCCTGGTACAGCGCATCGCCGTCCGCCAGCTCGCGGCGCGAGACGCGGTCGGTCAGGCGCTCGACGATCTCACTGGTGGCCTCGACCCCCACGTCTGCCATCAGCAGCTGGGTCTCCAGGTCCTCCAGCAACTCTTCGTCGATTTCCTTCGCGCCCAGGAACAGGTTACCCATGCCCTCGGCGAACTGGTTGCTGGTGCGACTGAGGCCGCGGCGGATACGGGCAAAGAAGCCCTCTTTCTTGACCGGTTTCTGTTGCTCGACGGGAGCCGGCTCCTGCGCGGCCGGCACCGGGGCGCTGTCGGCCTCCGGCTCGGGCACCGCGGCCGGCTCGGCTTCCGCCGGCTGCTCCGCGGCTAGCGGCTGTTCTTCAACAGCAGGCGCCTCTTCTTCGGTTACTGAAGGCGCTTCCTCGGGCGCCGCCGGGGCCTCGGCCTGCTCCTGCTGGAGCTCGGTCTCATCGGGCTTGGGCTTCTTTTTGCGCAGGAAGTCAAAGATCATTGGCGTGTCCGGGTGTACCGCTTGCAGAAAGGCGCTAATCTTAGCACCGCTCAAGCCCCCAGTAGAGAGTTACCTTGGCCAGACGCCCCGCGCACAAGTCCGCCCCGCAACCCATGTCGCAGCTGCGCATCATCGGCGGCCGCTGGCGCGGGCGCAAACTGAGTTTCGCACCGGTGGAGGGGTTGCGGCCTACCGGCGACCGGCTGCGCGAGACGCTGTTCAACTGGCTGCAGTTCCATCTGCCGGAGGCGCGCTGCCTGGACCTGTTCGCCGGTTCCGGCGCTCTGGGCCTGGAGGCGCTGTCGCGCGGTGCAGAAGCGGTGGATTTCGTCGAGCTGAACCGCAATGCGGCACAGACGCTGAAGACACAGCTCGACCTGCTCCAGGCGGAAAACGGCCGCGTGCACAACTGCAGCGCGGCGGATTTCCTCGCCGGATGCCAGTCCCGCTACGATATCGTGTTCGTGGATCCGCCGTTCGCCGGCGACTTGTGGCAACAGACGCTGGCCGCGCTGGCCGGGCACCTGGGTGAAGAGGCACTGGTCTATGTAGAGACTCCCCGGGACACGGCGCTGACCCTGCCGGCAGGCTGGCAGATCGAAAAGGAAAAAAGGGCGGGACAGGTAAGCATGCGGCTGCTGCGCGCCGGCAGTGCGGCGGCGGACGCCGATCGCCCGGGATTTTGAGCCTGCGCGGCAAATTGTTTACCATGCGCGTCCCATTCGGCCCGCAACAAAACCTGGTATAGAACCGAGGCCCATGAAAAAAGTCGTCTACCCCGGAACTTTCGACCCCATTACCAATGGTCATATGGACCTGGTGGAGCGGGCCTGCCGCCTGTTCGACCACGTGATCGTTGCGGTGGCCGCCAGCTCACGCAAGAACCCGCTGTTTACCCTCGACGAGCGGGTGGAACTGGCGCAGCAGGTACTGGGGCATCTGCCCAACGTGGAAGTTATCGGCTTCGATATCCTGCTGGCCGATCTGGTGCGCCAGGTGGACGCCTACGGCGTACTGCGCGGCCTGCGCGCGGTATCCGATTTCGAGTACGAATTCCAGCTCGCCAACATGAATCGCCAGCTGGCGCCGAACATGGAGAGCCTGTTCCTGACGCCGGCGGAGCACCTGTCCTACATCTCCTCCTCGCTGGTGCGCGAGATCGCCTCGCTCGGCGGCGACGTGACCAAGTTCGTGCCGCCGGCGGTACAGCAGGCGCTCGAGAAGAAATTCCGCTAACAGGCCCTGACGGTAATCTCTGTTAGACTCGGGCGGATTTACCCACAGTCCACGAGGTGTTTCGTGCGCTACTTTCTGCTCGCCTTCGCATTACTCCTGAATCCAGCAGTCGCGGATGAGCTGCAACCGGAAATTGGCACCGGTCGCAGCGAGATCAAGTCCGCCAGCGCCGATACCTATATGGCGGTCACCGCCAACCCCCATGCGAGCCGTGCCGCCGCGCAGATACTCGCCCGCGGCGGCACCGCCGTGGATGCGGCCATCGCCGCGCAGATGGTACTGGGACTGGTAGAGCCGCAGTCCTCCGGCATCGGCGGCGGTGCCTTTATGCTGAGCTACGACGCCGCGCAGAAGAAACTCCAATACTACGATGGCCGCGAGACGGCGCCGGCGGGCGTCGACGAAGACTATTTCATGACCGACGGTGGACCGCGCCCCTTCCTGCAGGCGGTCATCGGCGGCTATTCGGTGGGCGTACCCGGCGTGGTGCGCATGCTGGAGCTGGCGCACAAACGCGACGGCAAGCTGCGCTGGGCAGACCTGTTGCAGCCGGCCATCGATCTCGCAGAGTCCGGTTTCGCCGTGTCACCACGATTGCACAAACTGTTGCGGGACTTGCCGCAGGTGGCCGCGCGCCCGGCGATCAGCGGTTACTTCTTCGATGACAGCGGCGAGCCGCTGCCGGTAGGCCACCGGCTGAAGAACCCGGAATACGCGCAGACCCTGCGCGCCATCGCCGAGGGCGGAGCCGATGCCTTTTACCGCGGCGCCATCGCCGAGGCCATAGTGCGGGCGGTGGCCGAGGATCCGGTCAACCCGGGCCTGCTGACGATGAAAGACATGGCCGGCTATCAGGCCAAGGTGCGCGAGCCAGTGTGCTCCTCGTTCCTCGACTACCGCGTCTGCGGCGCTGACGCGCCGTCGTCCGGCGGCACCAGTGTGGGGGCGATCCTCGGCATGCTGCAGCAGTTCCCGGTACGCGATCTCGAGGTCGGCAGCGACGCGCTCACGCACTTGTTTGTCGAGGCGTCGGAGCTGGCGTTTGCCGACCGCAACACCTATTCCGCCGACGCCGACTTCGTCAGCGTACCCAGCGAGACGCTGGTGGCGTCCGGCTACCTCACTGAACGCGCCGAGCTTATCGACCCCAGCCAGGCGACCGAGGCGGTACCCGGCGATCCGGTGGCCTTTGCGCAGAAGCGGCTGATGGCCCAGTCACCGGAACTACCCAATACCAGCCACCTGGTGATCGTGGACCGCTATGGCAACGGCGTCAGCATGACCACCAGTATCGAAACCGGTTTCGGCTCGCGCCTGCTGGTGAAGGGATTCCTGCTCAACAACCAGCTGACCGATTTCTCTTTCACGCCGAAAAACGCCGACGGCGCGCTGGTGGCCAACCGTATCCAGCCGGGCAAGCGCCCGCGCTCATCCATGTCGCCGACGATCGTTTTCAACCGCGACGGCAGTATGCGTCTGCTGGTCGGCTCACCGGGCGGCTCGCGGATCATCAACTACACGGCGCGCACCATTCTCTATCACCTGGCGCTGGACGTGCCGATTGCCGAGGCCATCGCCGCCGGCAATATCGGCGCGATCGGCAGTCGCGTGGAGCTGGAATCCGGATATTTCAGTGAGGAAACGGTAAGAAAACTGGAGGCACTCGGACATAAGGTGGTGCAACGCGATCTGAACAGCGGCATTCACGCCATCGCACTGATCGACGGCAAATTGCACGGCGGCGCCGATCCGCGCCGCGAGGGCAGTGCCGTCGGCCGATAGTCCAGCCCTCACAAGGAGAAAAACCATGCGCGCCTATTCCCTGCTGTTATTGCGAATCAGTCTGGGCCTGTTGCTGGTGATCTGGGGAGTAGACAAGCTGGTGAACGTCGCCCATGCGGTGGCCGTGTCCGAGCGCTTTTATCTCGGCCTGATCACCGCGCCGACACTGTGGAAAATCTTCGGCGCCTTGCAGACCGCGCTGGGTGTGGCGGTGATACTGGGTCTGTGGCGCCGCTTCACCTATCCACTGCAGACGCTGATCAACGGCGCCACCCTGCTCGGCGTCTGGCAATCCGTACTCGACCCCTGGGGCTGGGTACTCGAGGGCAGCAATGTGCTCTTCTATCCCTCGCTGATTATCTTCGCCGGCTGCCTGGTGTTGTGGGCCTTCCGCAGCGATGACCGGCTGGCACTCGAGAGGCGCTGAAATACACCATGACAAGTCCCTGGTTTCTTCTGTTTATCGCCGGCCTGCTGGAAATCGCCTGGGCGGTCGGCCTCAAGTACACCCAGGGATTCACCCGGCCACTGGCCAGCACGCTCACGGTGCTGGCGATGATCGCCAGTTTCTACTTTCTCGCCCAGGCACTGAAGGTCATCCCGGTTGGTACCGGCTACGCGGTCTGGACCGGTATCGGCGCCGTCGGCACGGCGATTCTGGGTATAGTGCTGTTTGCCGAATCCACGGCACTGCCGCGGCTGTTCTGCATCGGCCTGATCATCGCCGGCATTATCGGCCTGAAGCTGACCTCACCCGCCTGAATTTCGGAGATCAGTTACCTGCCTGCCTCGGCACCCATCTCTGTATCGGCATCGTAGACCGGCTTGCCCTTGTAATAGGTGCGCAGCACTTTCGCCCGGTGAATTTCCTCCACCGGTATCTGGAACAGGTTCTTGTCCAACACGATAAAATCTGCCCACTTGCCGACTTCGAGGCTGCCGGTGTCGTTTTCCAGGCGATTGGCGAAGGCCCCGTTGATGGTAAATGACTCCACCATCTGCTCCAGCGTGACGCGCTGATCGGCACCCAGCACACGCTCTGGATCATCCGCCGGCGCGTCCAGCGCGCGGCGGGTAATACCGATCTGAATACCCACCAGCGGGCTGTTGGGTTTTTCCACCGGAAAATCACTGCTCGAGGCCACGGTGATGCCGCGCTCGAACAAGCTTTTCATCGGAAACTCGCGCCCGGCCCGTTCCGGCCCCAGGTAAGGCAGTTCCAGATCCCGGTAGTAGCGCTCTTTTACAAACCAGAACGGCTGCACTATGGCGATGGTCTTCGTCTGTTCGAAAAGATCCAGATCCCCGGTATCGACGACTTGCAGGTGGGCAATGCCATTGCGCTGGTCGGCGGGGCCATTGATATCGCGGGAGTGCGCGAAGGCATCCAGGGCCATCTTTGTCGCGGCGTCGCCAATCGCGTGTACCTGCACCTGCATTCCCCGGGCATTGGCCGCCTTGGCCAACTGGTTGATCTTCTCCTGGCTGAACAGCGGCTTGCCGCGGTAATCCGGGCGATGCAGGTACGGTTCCTTCAGAAATGCCGTCTGTCCCTCGACGACACCGTCGGCAAACATTTTTACCGAGTAAATGCGGAAATCGTCATCCTGGTATTTCAGCGAAATGGTCTTTAGTTCCTCAATCTGCGGCGGCGTCGTTTCAGCTCCTATTTCAAAGGATGCACGCACGCGTGCCGTCAGGTCATTCAGCGCAGCCATTTTCTGGTAGGCAGCCAGTTTCGGAGCCTCGATGTCCGGCTTTATCCGCGCGTCGTGCAGCGTGGTAATGCCCCAGCGCGTGACCTGTTCCAGCACTTCGCGGATCTCCGCACGGTAATCTTCCTCGGTTTTAGGCGGGATGATTTTTTCCACCAGGGCCATGGCGCTCTGCTCTCGCAGCACGCCGATGGCGATTCCGTTTTCATCCGTCTCGATGACGCCACCCTCGGGTTCGGGCGTGTCGCTGTTGATTCCGGCTGCGGCCAGAGCCTCGGAATTGGTCCAGATGCTGTGGTGATCGCTGGAAAACAGGACGATGGGGATAAGGTCGTTGACCTGGTCCAGCTGATCCTTGTGCGGCGGCTGCTCGGCAAATACCGTATTGTCCCAACCTTTGCCGACGATCACCTGGCGATCCGGATTGGCGCGGATAAATTCCGCCACCGCATCCTGATAATCGCGGATGCTCCTGCCACCATACAGATCGACCATATTGCCGAGGCCGCGTACATGCATATGCGCGTCGACAAAGCCGGGCAGTACCAGCCGGCCCGCCAGATCCTCCACCCGGGTGTCGGGACCGACATAGGCGTCGGCGCCGCTGTCACCACCCACGTAGACGATGCGGCCTTCGTGCACGGCCATCGCCTGGGCAATGCGCTTGTCCTGGTCGACGGTGTAGATGTAACCGTTTTTCAGTACCAGCTGCGCCGGCAGTTGTGACTTTTCGTCAGCCGCCGGTGGCTCTTTTTCCTTCTTGGGCGTGGGTGGTGGCTCGTCACGGCCGCATCCCGCCAGCAGTATCAGCAGAACACTCAGGGCCCAGATCCATCTCATCGGGCGCATTCCCATTTCCCAATCCCTCACAAGTACCGTCACGCGCAAAGTCCTGCGCCTACCGATAGGCGCGGCAACTGGCCAAGTATAGGAGAGGGCAGGGCCTCGACCGGGATGGACTGCCAGTGCTCAACTGGGCGGCCCTTTGTAGTCGGCGGGATTGTGGGGAGGACTCGAGCGCCCGTCGATCAGCGCTGGCAGCGGCTGCAGAAAAAGGTACTGCGCTGGCCCAGTACCAGATCGCGTACCGGACGCCCACAGGTGCGGCAGGGCTCGCCGGCACGGCCATAGACGTTCAGTCGCTGGGCGAAGTAGCCGGGCTTGCCGTCGCCACCGACAAAGTCCCGCAGGGTAGTACCACCCTGGGCAATGGAACGCTCCAGCACGGTCTTGATCGCCTCGGCGAGGCGCCGGTAGCGTGCGCGGGAGATGGAGCCGGCCTCTCGGTCGGGGCGTATGCCGGCGAGAAACAACGACTCGCTGGCGTAGATATTGCCGACACCGACGACGATGCGTCCGTCCATAACGAAGGTTTTCACCGACTGCCGGCGTCGGCGAGATGCCGTAAACAGGTAGTCGCCATCAAACTCATCCGACAGCGGCTCCGGGCCGAGATGGCTGAGCAGGTCGTGAGCGACGGGATCTTCAGTCGTCCACAGCAGGGCGCCGAACCGGCGCGGATCGTGATAGCGCAGGATCAAACCACTATCCAGCACCCAGTCGATATGGTCGTGCTTCTGCACCGGCACGTCCGCCTCGACCAGGCGCAGGCTGCCGGACATCCCCAGGTGCCAGATGGCACAGCCACGATCGGTGTGCACCAGCAGGTACTTGGCGCGCCGCTCCAGGCGCAGGATCCTGGCACCGGCGACATGTTTTTCAAAATCCAAATCCACCGGCCAGCGCAGCCGGCGCTGGCGCACCCGCGCCGAGCGCACGACATGGCCTTCCAGGTGTGGCGCCAGGCCGCGGCGGGTAGTCTCTACTTCGGGTAATTCGGGCATTCTTATCGCCAGCGCCTCATCGCTTGCGCTATACAGTAACGACTCGCAAATCCTGCGCACAAAAAAGCCCGGTAAAAACCGGGCTTTTTAATGCACAGAGCGGGCAATTACTTGATCTTGCCTTCTTTGTACATTACATGCTTGCGAACAACGGGATCGTATTTTTTGATCTCCATTTTTTCCGGCATGTTGCGCTTGTTTTTGGTAGTGGTGTAGAAGTGACCAGTACCAGCACTGGAATTCAGACGAATTTTCTCACGCATTGTTCTGTCTCCGATCTCTCAGCGTTATGCCGCCAGTTACACTTTTTCGCCGCGGGCGCGCAGCTCGCTCAGTACGGTATCGATACCTTTCTTATCGATAACGCGCATACCCTTGGCAGAGACCCGCAGCTTCACGAAGCGCTTCTCGGACTCAACCCAGAAGCGGTGGCTGTGCAGGTTGGGCACAAAGCGACGCTTGGTGCGGTTCTTGGCGTGGGATACATTATTACCGGTGACCGGGCGCTTACCGGTTACCTGACATACCTTGGACATCTGTTGGCCTCTTCAAAACTCTCGTGCCCGCCTGACTCTGGGCTGTTCCAGAGGGGGTGCGGGGACATCTATTCGGGATTCTAATCCGGTTCCTGGGCGGCGGCGGAAACTGTTCAGAATCTGGCCCGGCCGCAAAGAGCGGCGTTTTATACCAGAAGCGCCCATGGGGAGCAAGTTTTGTACAGCAGAAATAGCGACGAAACCCCGGGTCGCCAGGGCGACCGCTACAGCAGCCCCCGCTCCGCAAAAGACAGTGCCGCGCCATCGCCCACGATCATATGGTCGAGCACCTTGATATCCACGAATTGCAGTGCCTGCACCAACCGCTCGGTGATCCAGATGTCCGCCTGGCTCGGCTCGCTGACGCCGGAGGGGTGGTTGTGGGCCAGTATCACGGCCGCCGCCCCCTTCTGCAGCGCCGCCTGCACCACCTCGCGGGGATAGACCCCGGCGGCGTTCAGGGTCCCCTCAAACAGCTCTTCGAAGGCGATCACCCGGTGCTGGCTATCCAGATAGAGGCAGCAGAAGACTTCCCGCTTGCGGTGACGCAGCTGTACGGCAAGGTAGTCGCGCACGGCATCGGGGCTGCACAGGGCGTCGCTCGACTGCAGGGTCTCCGCCAGGTGGCGGCGCGTCATCTCCAGCACCGCCTGCAGCTGCACATACTTGGCGTCACCCAGCCCCTTGGCGCGGCAGAATTCCTTGCGGCCCGCCTCCAGCAGCGGGCGCAGGCCGCCGAAGTCCGCCAGCAGCTGGCGCGCCAGGTCCACCGCTGATACCCCCGGCAGCCCCACCCGCAGGAAGATCGCCAGCAGCTCCGCATCTGAGAGCGCCCCGGCGCCGCGCTCCAGCAGTTTCTCCCGGGGCCGCTCGGCCGCCGGCCAGTCCGTAATCCGCATCGCTTCCTCCCTGAAGTCGGTTGCCGCTACTTCTGTGAATCCGTTTGTTTGCCTTATATGAACAGGCGCAGAAATGCTAATCTTACCCGCTCTCCCAATTTCGGAAACAGCGCCTATGTCTTCCCTGGCCGACAAACGCATTCTGCTGGGCATCAGCGGCGGTATCGCCGCCTACAAAAGTGCCGATCTGGTGCGCCGTCTCAAGGAGCGCGGCGCCGAGGTGCGCGTGGTCATGACCGCCGGCGCGCGCGAGTTCGTGCAGCCGCTGACCTATCAGGCGCTGTCCGGCAATCCGGTCCACACCGACCTGCTGGACCCGGCGGCAGAGGCCGCCATGGGCCACATCGAGCTGGCCAAATGGGCCGAGCTGATCCTGATCGCCCCCGCCAGCGCCCAGGTGCTGGCCAAGCTGGCCTGCGGCATGGCGGACGACCTGCTCAGCACCCTGTGCCTGGCCAGTGAGGCCAGGCTGGCGCTGGCCCCGGCGATGAACCAGGCCATGTGGCGCCACGCCGCCACCGCGGCCAATGTGCGGACGCTGCGGGATCGAGGGGCGCTGCTGTGGGGGCCGGCCGGAGGCCCCCAGGCCTGCGGTGACGTCGGTCCGGGACGCATGCTGGAACCAGACGCACTGGCAACAGAAGTGGAAAATCTGTTCCGCCCACGCCAGTCCCTCGCCGGCAAGAAGGTCGCCATCACCGCCGGCCCGACCCGCGAGGCGCTGGACCCGGTTCGCTACCTGAGCAACCACAGTTCCGGCAAGATGGGCTTCGCCCTCGCCGCCGCCGCGCAGCGTGCCGGTGCCGAGGTGACGCTAATTGCCGGGCCGGTAAATCTCGCCACGCCCGCGGGTGTGAAGCGGATAGATGTGACCGGCGCGCTGGAGATGCGCGACGCCGCCGAGCGCGCGGCAGACCTGTGCGACATTTTTATCGGCGCCGCCGCGGTCGCGGACTTCCGCCCGGCGGAGGTCGCGCAACAGAAGATCAAGAAACGGGACGACAACAGTGAAGAGACGCTGGCGCTGGTGAAGAATCCCGACATAGTCGCCGGTATCGCCGCACGTAAAGAGCGGCGCCCGTTCACCGTTGGCTTTGCTGCCGAGACCGAAAAAGTCCTCAAGCATGCGCAGGGCAAGCTGGCGCGCAAGAAGCTCGATATGATCATCGCCAACGATGTCAGCGCCGCCGACAGTGGTTTCAACAGCGACCGCAATGCCGTCACCGTGATAGATGCCGCGGGCAGCGAGGCGCTGCCGTCGGCACTGAAGACCGAACTCGCACAACAATTGATAGAGATCATCGCCGCCAAGGCGCTTAAACAATAACAATACTCGCTATTGGGAATTTCCGTGGTTGCTCGCAAAAGTACCGATCATCAATTGCTTCTTCACCGAGGCTTGCTGCTGCCCACACTGTTGGCCGCAGTCGCCTGGCTCGGCGGCGCGCACATCATCAAGCAAAGCGTCATCGAACCGCGCAGCGAGGCGCGGGTAGCACAGGCTGCCCAGCAGCAGGCGCAGTCCTATGCCACCGAGCTGCAACGGTTTCTGGCCTCGCGCGCCAAACAGCTGCGCAGTATCGGGGCGAACAAAAGAACCGGCGCAGAAACGCTGCACTCCGCGGCGCTGCCCGAAGGCGCTTCGGCACAGGTATTTACCATCGAGCACGTACGCGTCGGCGCCGGTGCCAACCCTTCGCTCAATTTCGCCCTGGTCGATCTGCTCAAGCGCAGCAGCGAAGAATCCGCACAGCCGGTGGAATTTCTGCGCACCGGCGCTGACAACGGCTGGCAACTGCACGACAGCGTCAACCTCGATGGCAGCCTGCTGCTGATCACGCAGCCCTTCACCACCTTCGAGTCGGCACTGGAAAAACTCGACAGCAGCGCCGGCCAGATCAAACTGGTGCAGAAGTTTCCCGATGGCCCGCCCCAGACCCTGTGGCAGCGAGGGCAGGGGCTTGGCGAATCAGCCAAGGTCAAAATCGACGGCAGCCACTTGCAGGTAGAGTTCAGCCCGTCCGCCGCCTTTGCGAGGGAGCACGGTATCTCCGCGCTCTGGATCTACTGCGCTGCGCTCGTCGGCCTGGCGATTTCCCTGCTGTTGTTGCAGCGTCTACTGCCCCGCAGTTCGCTGGCCCCCTGGCAGCGTGGCGTCCAGAAAAAGTCTCGCGGCAGCGCCGATTATCCCGAACTGAAGCCCGGCCAGGCCGACCTGCTGACCACCGCTGACGGCGAGCCGATGTCGCGGAAACTGGCGGCCTCCTCTGGCGGCAACGCCGCGACAGGAGCTGGCACGCCGTCAAAATCCGAACTGCAGGCCAGCACCGAATTTCCGCTACACGTCTTCCGCGCCTACGACATTCGCGGCATCGCCGGCAAGGAGGTCAATGAGCCCTTCGCCTACCAGCTGGGTCGCGCGCTCGGTACTCTGGCACAGCATGCCGGCGAGGAACTGCTGCTCGTTGGGCGCGACGGCCGCAACAGCAGCGAACTGCTCACCAGCTGTCTGGTGGAGGGTATTTTGGACAGTGGTTGCAACAGCGTGAACCTGGGGCTGGTGCCGTCGCCGCTGCTCTACTACGCCTGTGCGAACGGCAAAAATGCCAGCAGCGGCGTGATGGTCACCGCGAGTCACAATCCGGCCGAATACAACGGCTTCAAGATCGTGATGAAGGGCCGACCGCTGGCCGGGGACAAACTGCAACGACTGCACCAGCTGATGCAAAAAGGCCCGTTCAAGAGTGGCCAGGGCAGCAACCGCGAGCAGGACATCAGAGAAAACTACATCGACGAAATCTTCAACGATGTGGCCCTCGCCGGGCAACCGCACCTGGTAGTCGACGCCGGCAACGGTGCCACCTCCATGCTGGCGCCGCAGCTGTTCGAACAGCTGGGCTGCGCGGTAACGCCAATCTTCTGTGAAATCGACGGCAACTTCCCCAACCACCCGCCGGATCCGTCGCGGCCGGAAAACCTCACCGCACTGATCGACAAGGTCGCCGAAACCGGCGCCGACCTGGGTGTCGCACTGGATGGCGACGGCGATCGCGTAACGCTGATTTCCGCCTCCGGGCGCATCGCCTGGGCGGACCAGCTGGTAATGCTGCTGGCCCGCGACATACTCGCGCGTAACCCGGGCGAAGATATCGTCTTCGACGTGAAATGCACACGCGCGCTGGCACAGCTGGTCAACCAGTACGGCGGCCGGCCGATCATGTGGAAAACCGGCCATGCGCCGATGAAAACCAAGATGCTCGAGACCGGTGCAATTCTCGGCGGCGAGCTCTCCGGGCACATTTTTATCAAGGATCGCTGGTTTGGTTTTGACGACGGCATCTACGCCGCCGCACGCGTGCTGGAAATCATGGCGCTGCGTGAGCAGAGTCTCGACGAACTGCTCGAGTCTCTGCCGCAATTGACCAGCACGCCGGAAATCCTGCTGCCGGTGGCCGAGGAGAGAAAATTCGCCGTGGTGAAGGCACTGAAAGAGCAGGGCGAGTTCGGCGATGCCGACATCAATACCATCGACGGTCTGCGTATCGAATACGCCGACGGCTGGGGGCTGGTGCGCGCCTCCAATACCAGTGCCGCGCTGACACTGCGCTTCGAGGCGGAAAGCCCGGAGGCGCTGGATCGTATCCGCGCACGCGTGCTGGCGCAGCTGAAAAAGGCCAATCCGGATCTGGTCGTACCAGACCCGCAGCCCGTATAAAGAAGGAAAGAAGAGTTATGTCACTGGATAGCAAATCCGCCCTGCGCGTCGCCCAGGTACTGAACGAAGCGCTGCCCTATATCCAGCGCTTTATCGGCAAGACCATCGTAGTGAAGTTCGGCGGCAACGCGATGGTAGACGAGGCACTGCAGAACAGCTTTGCCCGCGACATCATCCTGATGAAGCTGGTGGGCATGAACCCCGTCGTCGTGCACGGCGGTGGACCGCAGATCGGCGAACTGCTCGACAAACTCAGCATCGAGTCGCGCTTCGTCGACGGCATGCGCGTGACCGACAGCGAGACCATGGACGTCGTCGAGATGGTACTCGGCGGCACCGTGAACAAGCAGATCGTCAACCTGATCAACAAAAACGGCGGCCGCGCCGTCGGTGTGACCGGCAAGGACGGCCTGCTGATCAAGGCGAAGAAACTGAAATTCCAGAATGAGACCGCCGGCCTGCACGCCTCTGAGATCATCGATATCGGCCACGTGGGCGAGGTGGAGAGCGTCAACACCGATGTGATAGACATGCTCATTCACAGCGATTTTATCCCGGTGATCGCGCCGATCGGCGTCGGCGAGGACGGCGCCTCCTACAATATCAACGCCGACCTTGTGGCCGGCAAGATCGCCGAGTTCCTGAAGGCGGAAAAGCTGATGCTGCTGACCAATGTGGCCGGATTGCAGGACAAGAATGGCGAGGTACTCACCGGCCTCAGCACCCTGCAGGTGGACGGCCTGATCGCCGACGGCACCATCTACGGTGGCATGCTGCCGAAGATTGCCTGCGCACTGGATGCGGTGAAATCGGGCGTGAATTCGGCGCATATCATCGACGGCCGGGTACCCCACGCGGTGCTGCTGGAAATCTTTACCGATACCGGCGTCGGCACCCTGATTACCAACAACGGGGCTTGATTCTAGGGTCTGGCAATTGAAGGCGGCCCCGCGAATCGGTAGGATTCCGCCGCCGCAGAATAAAGGCGACAACAACAAAACCACCATCCGGCGCCCAACCGGATCAAAGGCAGTCAATGAGCAGCGAAAAAATCAACCGGCGTCAACAGATACTGCAGGCTCTGGCGCATATGCTGGAGGCCAGCCCCGGCGCCCGCATTACCACCGCGGCCCTGGCCAAGGAGGTCGGCTTTTCCGAAGCGGCGCTGTACCGTCACTTCCCGAGCAAATCCAAGATGTTCGAGGGACTGATCGAGTTCATCGAGGAGACAATCTTCAGCCGCGTGGCGCTGATACTGCAGGACGAACCCTCGGCGCTGGCCCGCTGCCAGAAGATTCTGCACCTGTTGCTGGCCTTCTGTGAGCGCAATCCGGGCATCACCCGACTGCTCACCGGCGATGCTCTGACCGGCGAGACCGAGCGGCTGCACGGTCGCATACTGCAGTTCTTCGATCGCCTGGAGACTCAGCTGAAACAGATTCTGCGCGAGGCCGAGCTGCGCGAGCAACTGCGCCCGGCGATCCCCCTGGGCGGCGCCGCCAACCTGTTGCTGGCCAGCGCCGAAGGGCGCATCGTTCAGTACGTGCGCAGCGGCTTCAAGCGCAAGCCCACAGAGTACTGGGCGGAGCAGTGGCCGGTTCTGATGGCGGGGTTCTTCCGCGAGACGGCACTGACGGCCAAGTGATCGGCGGGCCAAGGCCCGCTGAGAGGATAGGGTTTGCCGCGCACTCGGCGCGGCCAGGCTTCATATTAGCTAGCGTTTGAATACGCTCATTTCCCCACGATGTCCGCGTAGCGCGCGGCAGCCTGATCAAACTCGCTGTTGATCGACTCAGCTTCCGCCTCGCGCCGGCTCAGGCGTTCGCGCAGGACCGCTACTTCTTCACGCAAGTCTGCAATTCGCTGCAGCAGTTCCGGGGCCACCTCGCGGCCATTGCGCTGGGTGCGCGCAGCAGCTGCCTCTTCCTGCTCTATCTGCTTGCCGAGCGTGGAAATATTTGAGCGCATGATCGCCATATCCTGCTCGACTATCGCCAGTTTACGCGAGCGGGCGCTCTCGATATCGGCGACGCTGTTGTAGCGTCTGAGCAGCTGGCGGTCCGCCTCCTGCTGCGCCTCACGACGCTGCTGTTCACGCAGTTCTTCACCGCTCAGCTGCGGGGGTACGACTTTCAGCAAGCGGCCCGTCGGCGTCAGAACCTCATAGCCGTTGGCCACATAGCGCGGTGGCACCAGATCGTCGAGCACCTGAACGCCGTTTTCATCACTGTAGCGGTAGAGCACCTTGCCGTTGTATTCATCGTCGCTCTTCGCCTGCGCGCAGGGCAGCGCGAGGCTGGTAGACAACAAAAGGGCCGATGCCAAAGGGGCGATTCTCATCGCTCTGCTCTCTGAGTAAGCGGATGCAGTGTGAATGCAGACAGACGCATTACTGACCCGAAACGCCGTAGCGCTGCCGGTAGTCCAGGATTTTCTGGACGGTGTCGCCTTGCTGTGACTCCTCTTCCAGAAAGCTGACGATGTCGTCCAGCTGCACAATGCTGATAACCGGGATATTGTACTGTCTCTCTACCTGCTGAATAGCGGAGAGTTCACAGTCCTCGCTGGCCTTTTCCTGGCGGTTCAGGCCGATGACCACGCCGGCGGCTTCGGCATCGTGAGCATCGATGATCTGCATGACCTCGCGCACCGCGGTACCGGCGGTAATCACGTCGTCGATAATCAAAACCTTGCCAACAAGCGGCGCACCCACTAAGGTTCCGCCTTCGCCGTGATCCTTGGCCTCTTTGCGGTTGTAGCAGAAGGGCTTATCCACCCCCTTCTGTGCCAGCGCCACGGCGGTCACCGCACCCAGCGGTATACCCTTGTAGGCCGGCCCGAAAATGACATCAAACTCCACTCCCGAAGCGATTATCGCCTCGGCGTAGGCCTGTCCCAGTGCTGCCAGTGCGGCGCCAGTGTGGAAGCGGCCGGCATTAAAAAAGTAGGGGCTCTGGCGGCCGGACTTCAGAGTGAAATCACCGAAACACAACACCTGATGGTCCAGGGCCAGTTGGATAAAGTCGCGCTGATACTGCTGCATGGAAAATTGTTAACTATTGGCTAAGGTGAAGGGAGACTACTCCGCAGGGCTCTGCCGGAGAATGACAGTAATAATGCTAGTAATCATACACAGTCCGCTGGTAAGGGGCTAATAATGCGAATAGTGAGCTTGTCGGTAGACGGCGTTCATCAGGCGGCACAGCGCGGCCTCTACGATTGGTTGGCGGAACAGGACGCGGATATCATCTGCCTGCAGGACCTACGCTCCCTGGAGCCGGAACTGGATCATCCGATCTTCCACCCCGATGGTTATTACAGCTACTTCTTCGACTCCGGTACGCCGCATGAAAATGGTGTGGCCATCTATACCCGTAGCCAGCCGAAGGCCATCATCTTCGGCATGGGCTTCGCCAACGGCGAAGACATGTACGGGCGCTATCTGCAGGCGGACTTCGAGCGCCTGAGTGTCGGCTCGTTGCTGGCACCAACGGCCAACGACGAGCCCTCGCTGGAAAAGAAGGTGCAGTTCTTCGACGACATGCAGGCGCATCTGCACAAGATCAGCCGCAAACGCCGCGACTTCATCTTCTGCGGCAACTGGGGCATGGCCCACCGCCGCGCCGACGTGCAGAACTGGCAGGATCACCAGGACACTCCCGGCTTTATGCGCCACGAACAGCGCTGGCTGGATCAGCTGTTCAATGAGATCGGCTATGTCGACGCCTTCCGCAAGGTGGTCAAGGACGCCGACGAATTTACCTGGTGGCCGAGCGGCAAGGTAGGAGAAGGGGACGGCTGGCGCACCGACATGCAGATAGTGTCGCAGACGCTGAAGAATCGCATCGAATACGGCGCCATCAACAAGAATGTCGATTTCTCCAGCCACCTGCCGGTGATCATGGATTACGACCTCGAAGTTTGACCGTTCCGGCGCAGCCATCAACCGTGGCTGCGCCGACCACCCCTGTAGCTTATTCCCCCAGAGCCTCTTTCTGCAGCGCGATCAGCTCGTTGATGCCGGCCTTGCCGAGCCCCAACATCTGCGCGAACTGCTTCTCGGTAAAGGGCGCCCCCTCGGCGGTGCCCTGCACCTCGATCATGCCACCGTCTTCCGCCATGACCAGATTCATATCGGTATCGGCACTGCTGTCCTCCGGGTAATCCAGGTCCAGCACCGCCTCGCCGTCGTAGATACCGACGGAAACAGCCGCCACCATATTTGTCAGCGGATCGGTAGTGATGATTTTTTCCCGCTGCATGTAGCGCAGCGCATCCACCAGGGCCACGCAGGCGCCGGTGATCGCCGCGGTGCGGGTGCCGCCGTCGGCCTGAATGACATCGCAGTCGAGGGTGATCTGGTTTTCGCCCAGCAGTTCGAGGTCGACAGCGGCACGCAGCGAGCGGCCGATCAGTCGCTGGATTTCCACCGTGCGACCGCTCTGTTTGCCTTTGGCCGCTTCGCGGGACATGCGCGAGCCGGTGGAGCGGGGCAGCATGCCGTATTCGGCGGTAATCCAACCGCTGCCCTGGCCGCGGAGGAAGCGCGGCACTTCACTGGCGACGGACGCGTTGCACAACACTTTGGTATCGCCAAACTCGACCAGCACAGAACCCTCCGCATGGCGGGTATAGTTGCGGGTAATTTTGACGGGGCGCAGTTGCGCCGGCGCGCGGCCGCTGGGTCGCTGCATAATTCACCTCAGAGTTTTTTGCTGAAAGCGCTGCATTATATACCCCAGCCGGGCCGGCATACCGGCTGTGCTATGATGCCGGGCCCAAAACTCATAACAGAGATCGCCTGCAGGGGAGCAGCTATGGCCAATAGCCGGGACAAGAATAAAGTGCGCAGTATGACCGCTTTCGGCCGCGCCGAGGCGGCCTATGACACCGGTACTGCCATCTGGGAGCTGCGCTCGGTCAATCACCGCTATCTGGAACCCCATTTCCGCCTGCCGGAGGCCGCGCGATCGCTGGAGACACAACTGCGCGACATCCTGCGCAAGACCCTGTCCCGGGGCAAACTCGAGCTCACCCTGAACCTGAAACCCAACAACGTGGAAGCGTCGGGCCTGGAAATCAACCAACCGCTGGCGCAGGCGCTGGTGCAGGCGGCCAAGCAGGTGGCACCTGGCGCCGACGCCATGTCGCTCAATCCGCTGCAGATACTGCAGTGGCCGGGCGTGATCGCCGAGCCCGAAACCGACGCCGAACAGCAGTCCGCTGCCATCTTGCAGTCGTTTGCCGAGGCGTTGGCCCAGCTCAGCGCCAATCGCGAACGGGAAGGCGCGGAGCTGCGCAAGTTCATCGAGGCCCGCCTGCTGGGTATCGAGGAACAGGTGACCCGCGTGCGCGAGCTGCTGCCGCAGATACTGCAGGCACAGCGGGACAAGTTGCGCACGCGCCTCGAGGAGCTGCTCGGTGAGCTGGACAGGGACCGGCTGGAACAGGAAATCGTGCTACTGGCGCAAAAGGCAGATGTCGACGAAGAACTCGACCGACTCGACGCCCATGTCGCCGAAGCCCGCCGCGTACTCGAGGGCGGTGGCGCCATCGGCCGGCGACTGGACTTCCTGATGCAGGAGTTCAACCGCGAGGCCAACACCCTGTCGTCAAAATCCGTCGTCACCGATACCACCCAGGCGGCGGTGGAACTGAAGGTATTGATCGAGCAGATGCGGGAGCAGGTGCAAAACATTGAATAGCCTCTAAGGGCATTCTGGCCAGTCTATACCGACCTACCTATCTGCCTTACAGATTAAGTACCCATGGGAATTTTCCGTCTAGACAAATCTAGATGGGTCTGGCCATAATCCCCACAAATCTAATGGAAAGCTTGTACCAACTCTTGTACCAGGCTATTCCATAGGTGTAATTGGTACAAAGTGAGAGGTGGTATGGGCTCACTGTCAGATATAGAACTGCGGCGCTGGATCGAGCGTGGCGAATACACCGAAGGAAAGTCCGACCGGCAGAACGGTCTCTATTGGGTGTTTCGCCGAAGCTTCAGGAATCCGAAGTGGCGACTGCGCTACAACTTCCGCGGTACCGCGCGCACCATGTGGCTGGGTGACTACCCGACCATGACGCTGGCGGAGGCCCGGAAGGAGGCGAAACGGCTTCAGGCACGCATCACGCTCGGTCACGATGTCGCGCTGGAGAAGCAGGAGCGCATCCGTGACGCGAAGGCCCGCCATGAGGCCGCTCGCAGCGCCATCACCTTCGCCGACCTAGCCGACGACTGGTATGACCGCAACGTCTGGCAACGCCATCTCCAGGGCAACTTCAAACACCCCCACATCCCCCGGCGGCAGATCGATACGCGTATTCTGCCTTTCATTGGCAAACTGCCGGCGGAAGAGGTCAAGCCGCACCATATCGACACCATTCTGACTGCTGCCGCCAAGGACGCTCCTACGGTTTCAAACCGCCTCGCAGGGATGCTGAAAGCCATCTTCAACCACGGTATTAAGCGCCATCTCATTCAGCACAACCCTGCCACGCCTTTCGGAATTGATGATGCCGGCGGCAAGCGCAAGGCTCGTGCCCGGTGGCTAACCCGCTCCGAACTTACCATCCTGTTCAACGCCATGAAGACCACCAGCACCCTGGGCAGGGAGAATGAGCTGGCATTTAAGCTGTTGATTCTCCTAGGTGGCCGCAAGATGGAGGTAATGACGGCCCGTTGGGAAGAGATCGACCTCAATCAAGGTGTCTGGATGATGGGCGCAGACAACAAGGCCCGCCGCGCCATGGCGGTGCCATTACCGGCGATCGCCGTGGATTGGCTGCGGGAACTCAAGCGCCTGGCTGGCGCAAGCAGCTGGGTGTTCCCCGCCAGGAAGATGCAGTCGAAAGGCACTCCGCACATCTCACCGGATACGCTCAACCGCGCCCTGGACCGGCTCAAGCCGAATCTCGCCGGCATGGAATCCTTCACCATCCACGATCTGCGTCGTACCGCCCGAACCCACTTGGCTGAGCTGGGTGTGAAGCGCGACGTCGCCGAGATGTGCCTTAACCACACCATCAAGGGCGTCGAGGGCGTATACAACCAATACACCTACTTTAACGAGCGCAGGGATGCCTTGAATCAGTGGGCAGATCTGATTGTCGCGCTTGGTGGCGCGAGCGAGCATCAGGCGGACGCAGCCGCTTCAGGTGGTAAACCGATAGAGCAGTGCGGTGCTCCACCGGCCGGCTTTCTCCCTTTCGCACCGGCAGTGTCGAAATGAGCATTCAGGCGATAGAGGAATTCCTGAGGGAAGAGATCGACCCGAACGAGCACTGGCACTTTAGCGCCGAGGTGTTAGAAAGGTACTTTCCCGGTGAGACTAAAGATCAGGGACTTGGTTTTCCCGAATGGGTGCCGGCAGGAGCAAGACTCCTATGCATTGAGACTCAGGAGCTTGCCGATGCCGAAGATCCACCGGAATCCGTTTATCTTCCCGCTTTAATTTTCGGCACCCTATGTAGAGACCTCCGAATGGAGCCCGTCTGGCACTGGCTACACCAGAAACAGAAAAGAGGTGAAGCCCGGTACGGTCCCCGTGGATTTCTTACAGCAACCTACTTCGCTGCTTCCGAGCTCTTCGACTTCAGCCCCTGGGCCAAACTCTCTCCACCCGAACGTCGGGAAATGGCGGAAGAGCTTCACGAAGCGATATCAGTGGTATTCGGAAAGCTCAGATATCTTCAGCTGGCCACGAGTGAGAAGGAGCTCGACGCCATGGCCTGTATCGAAGCCGCCATAGCAGCCAAGCTCCAACATCACAGAAGCGGCGACAGAGACCTCCTGCGGACACGAACTCACGACGACAAGAAAACCAGGTTTATACGTGCTTTGGCCATGTACTTTTACGACGCTTACGGCTCGTACTTCCACGGCACTATCGCGACGACCATCGGCGTAATCCTCGACGAAGAATTGACCAAAGAGTCTGTTCGTAAGGCAGTGAAAGGGATTCCGCCGGGGGTCAAATCCTTAGTAGAAAACCAGGGATATTGGGCACTAGTTAGCGGCGATATAATGTAAACAATAGCTATCAGCCTCAACAAACTTACAGGAGTGCTGATAGATGCATACAGATTCAATCTCTATCCTTTCGGTCGACACGTCTGCCCTATACCGCGCAGAGGACTGTGCGACATTCTTCTCCATCGGCCTATCTACCTGGTGGAGCTGGACTAGAACCGGGAAAGCGAAACCCGGCATCAAACTCGGTGGACGTACCACTGTCTGGGAAGGGTCCTATCTCGCAGCGCTGAAACATCAGCTGTTATCCGAGGCTGCCAATTGCCGCGTCGCCTCGAGCCTGCAGACACCATTCGCTACCCCCATTGCCGGCGAAGTCAGCTCCGCACCCGAATCCGCGGCCCGCATCGATTCTGGGGAGGGCCCGCAGTGAGGTACAAGATAATCGTCGTGCAACCTGTGCTGACTACGGTAATCGTAACCGCTGATAGCGAGAACGAAGCCGTGGACATACTGTTGCGCCGGCCCGACCAGATGACCGAAGAGCTCGGCTGCCAGACCTGGGAGAAGCCCCGCATACGCTCCATTGAGGAGCTGGGAGAGTGATAATTATCGACAGGGGTCCACTAGTTGTGGATCTCCTTGAGCGCGGCTACAAGGTTGCAGTGGTCCGGGGCAGGCTCCTGATTGATCCAGCGCTCCCGATCGACGAGTTCGAAGTGAACTTTGAGTCGATGGCCGCTGAGATAGTGGACAAGTGCGGTATCAATGGCTTCCTCTACCAGGACTACAAAACCGGCCGCTACGGCGAGCACAAGGCCGAAGGCATCACCCTGCAATTCCTCAGCCTCAGGAACGGTGGTTCACCGGCGTATATGATCTTCAATGCAAACCTTAGCCGAGCGCGGACTAGTAAGTATGGCGCCGCCGGCAGTCCGCTGCCCGGTAAGCAGTTCCGGATAACTAGAAATCACCTGTTCTACAGCTTCTGGATAGCGGCTGGACAGCCACTACCTCCGAGGTTGTCGTCATTTCATGACTATATGGGCAACCTGCAAGGCCTGATCTTCACTGGAAAGTATTCAAAGGAGCAGCGGATACAGAAAGACACCCTGCGGCCACTATCGTTAACGCACGACCAGATCCTAGACAGGTTCGGCATACAGAAGACATACGGAGGCCGGACTTTGACCGAACAATCACCGAACAACATCCAAACAGGTGCCATACAGCCTACAGGCAATCCCCATACAGTGGAGACATACAAGGAAAGCGCTCTTGATCAGTATTGGTGGGAGACAGAGGTCGATTCAGCCACGGGCGCCAGGCGCCACGATTATTCCGTACCAAGGAGATACGCCTCTGCGGATATACCGGGTTACGACGATGCGGTGACACGGGAAAATGACGACGACTTCGACGTCCCCTTCTGAGGGTTCCCCCAGTGGCGGGCGGAATCAGATCGCTAGGCCGGCACCGATCCCGTATTGGCGCCAATCACCGAAGCGGTACCGTGCTGATGCCGGCAAGCTCGGAATCCCGTAACTTACGGCAAGGTACGGACTATTCGCCCTGGCGGGGCAAACGCAGCAATGTACGGCACCGGAATGGAGTCCAGCCATGACAAGACCAACAATTTACAACGATGAGCTCGCGGAGCAGATCTGCCGCCGGATCGCTGACGGTGAGTCCCTTCACCGGATCTGCGCAGACAGCGACATGCCCAGTCGCTCCACGGTATTGCTATGGCTACGGAGTGGGGAAAGGCCTGAGTTTCTGAACCAATATCTGGACGCTAAGGATGCGAAAGCCGACTTTCTCGCCGACCAGGTGTTAGAGATCGCCGACGGCTGCGAGGGCGCGGAGCGCAACACTGAAATCCAGGCTGCTAGGCTCCGGATCGAAGCCCGACAGTGGTACTCCAAGGTCACAGCACCGAAGAAATACAGTGACCGGCTTGCCGTAGATCAGAAGACCGAGCACAGAACCAGCGATGAAATGACACCGGAGCAAGCACGGGCCATCTTGCTAGAGCACGGGATTGACCCCGAGCAGCTGTAGCTCGCACCCGTCTTTACTATCGATATCCAGCAGCCGGTCACGGGCTGACATTGGGCATCCTTCCTAACCATCCCCCACTCCAGGGCGCCGCGGAAATTGGCACGCTTCTCCCTTCAGAATACCGCCTCCAAAACCTTAAAAAATTAGGTGACATTTTTTTTCAGGCGACCAACAGTATAAAATTATTTCTTCTAGAGTGGGTAAATTGAAATTTTTCTCGGGAGAATTGCTTCTCCCAGCGATGTCGGGAGCGCCACAATGACTCGTCTCAATATCATTCTCACTGCCATTCTCTCAACCGTCGCGCAAATCGCGAGCGCCGATGTGCCGGTACAAATGGACGTCTCCTACTCTGAGTGCGAGATCATCTCTGGAGGGCTGGATCTGGGGCTGTCCGAGCTACCGCAGAGCATCGATGCCACCTTCACCTTCCTGTCACCCAGTTTCCCGCCACCCGCCGACGTCCTGTTTACACCCACAGTACTTTCAGCATCCCTCACCGTCGGTGATGCCAGCGTAGACGAGAACGATCTGATAGAACCCCTGGCTCTGCAATTCAACGACGATATCGATACCGGCGAGCGCCTGATCAGCAGCATCAGCTACACCTTCGACCGCGAATTCCTGCTGGCCGCCTGTCCCCCCAACGTCAACTGCAGCATCCACCTACCCAATGACGTGGCCGAGCTGCGCGTCATCGGTTACGCCGGCGCCGACGTCGAAACCGGGCAGATCCTGTTCGAGTACTACTGCCCGCGCTCCGACGAGAGCTACCAGGAAGTGGTCTGCAGCGATGCGGACGGCGACGGCTACGGCAGCCCCGGCAATGTCGCCTGCAGCGCCGGACCGGAGACCGACTGCGACGACACGGATGCCGCGATCAATCCCGGCGCCTTCGAGCTGCCCGGCAACACCACCGATGAAAATTGCGATATGGCGTTAACGTGCGATCCGGACGGCGACTGGAAGAACCACGGCCAGTACCAACGCTGTGTAACCGAGGAGGTAGATCTGCTGGTGAATACCGGTGTGTTGACAGTGGAAGAGGGCGATGCGCTGATCAATGATGCGGCCCAGTCCGATACCGGTAAGGACAACTAATCGCTGGCCAGGAAAAGGAATTACCCATGAACAAATTAATGAACTTGCTGGCCGATGCGACACTACTGGTTAGCGTGAACGCAAGCGCGGGCGTCCCTGTGCAGATGGGCGTTACTTACTCCGACTCCGAGATTGTCTCCGGGTGAGGGATGAATTAAAGAACTTGATCGCCCGAAACACGTCGCTCGGGAACGCCCCTTGCCCTTCTGGCAACAACAAAATTCTTTATCATATCGTCCATTGCAGCGTTGGAGCCCCTCAAGGAAAAGCGCACAACACTGAAAGCCCCACCCTCCATCGCCATGACAAGCCCGATTCGGTTGCCTTCGCGGATTATCCGATCTATGTCGTCAAACGGAGTAAGACCGTACACACCTCCGTCATCATTAGACTTCAGGCATGTCATATTCATCGTGAAGGCGGCACCGTCCGTGCTTACCAATATTGGGTAGCTTCCACCGTATTCGCAGGTAACCGGGAACATGACCTTGTAAATACACATCCCATCACCAAAGTCGCAAAACTGTCCGAGCCCCTTACCAGTGTCACTCGCTGTGAGAGCAAGGGCCCCGCCATCGATATAGTCCCAAGACCAATCCCCAAAGTACCGATCTTCGGCAACGCCATCGGCAGATATAGCGAGTAGAGCTACGTACAATGGCAAGATGAAGATTTTTTTCATTTCTGGGCCTCTCGCGTTGTTTATTCATGAGCCTGCCGCCATGAACCTCGAGCGCCTGTTCGGCTTCCGTTACCCAGTTAACAAAATCGCGGCTATACGGTCAAGAAGAGACCACCGCAAGGCACATTTATCGTCGCCGGCATCAGTCGTGTCGTTTCGCTAGCCACTCATGGTTCGTTGCAACTCCCCGCAACTGCATGAGACGCAGGTTAAGATCGCGGTGCTAACCTGGCGTAACTGCGATGAAAAATCGCCGCGGCCGAGCAATTCTGTTGGAACACGGGATTGACCCAGACAAGCTGTAATATCTTTGGTGTTGATGTCAGAAGTTTCGACCGAACTTACGCCGCCCAGCCCTCAGGCTGCAGGCCTTATGCGATCTTCTCAGTCTAATTAGCGGTAAAGTCTACTAAATCGAACTAAACAAGACCTCGCGCAGTGTCACCGAATTCTCCGATATCGGCACTCTACCCGGGGCACCAAGTAAGACAACCCGCCAAACTTGTCGCCCCCTTCTGACGACAACTGCGTCAAGTTTTTGCGACTCTTCAGATACAAGATGGCCGGTAATACGGCGAGCGGAATAACCCTGCATCTCCAATGAAGTTCCGGGTACGTCCAACTTCATACTTCCCGCTGTTGCATTTGCCCACATCGTTGCGTAATCAACAAGCGAAAAGCCCGGCGCCAATTCTTCAACTGCAAAAATTACGAAAACACCTGTCTCAGTATTTGAGAAAATGTCTATTGGCTGATCATCACCATTCGTTTGGCTATCGTGAATCCATCCACTCGGTATAGATACCGTCTTACCGGTAACTTCATTCGTCCAAGTGAAACCCGATTGGGCCGCGCGCTTGTCTTGTTCACTCGAAACGTTCAGCATGACAATAACCGAAAACAAGCCGGCCATTACCAGGAAAGTAATGGGAACTCTGAAAAATCCTAGCTTTGAGGCCTTAACGTTAAATTCACCCTCATCGTAACTGGCACTCCTCCCACGACTTAAACGGCCGTTCTGGTGCGCCATTGTAAAAAGGTTTACTAGTGGAAACCCGGTACCAATGCCGGACCAATAAACACCAATAAGGCGCCTTGCATATTGGCTAGGAGATGCCTTATAGCCAGCTACTGATATCACCTTGACGCCGAGCAATGATTTCCCGAGGGTGGTTCCGAAAATTGCGTAGACAAGTGCCTCAGTCAATAAGATTAGAGGAACGATCAACCAGCCAAACAGATAATCTGATCCCGGCTGCATAATCCAAAGTGCAAATTCGGCTGATATATAACTACCAGCTACACCCACAATATAAGCCGTCACTAAACCGAGCGCCCAGAAATCAATTAGGCGGGCGAAAAACCTCCGCCAAGGTCCAGCCATAGGCAATTCAATGTTAGCTTCGCGCGGTGTATCAATCGGCAGGGCCGGAGGTACTGTATCAATAGCATCAGAGAGTTCGCTCACCTGGGTAATTGATAACCAGCCATCAAAACCTTTCTTCCATACGAGACTGCGGGAGGTTAGGGTGCCGTCCTCTATCAGACCCCGCAACTCCTCAGACGAAAAGGGACCTTTGCGTTCTCTTCCAACGGCGTACCACCACTTTTCATTCATTCTGTATTCCTTATTCTTTTGATGGTCGCAAACTACTGACTTTAAGGTCTTCCTAACAGGAAGCTAACTCCCTCTATAATCGCTATCTGTGCTGGTTATCGACCGTAGTGTCCACCGGTATCAACAGCATAACGGCAACCAGTTCCACGAGAATTTCCTGCGTCGGCAGTCGCCATTTTGTTCTGGTGCTCAGGCTGCAGCGGAAATTATTCAAATGTGCACGCTTCGAATGGATTGAAAATCAAAGAATTTGATCGCCGGTAACTCTACGCTCTCTAACGTTTCTCGCCTTCCTCGCGACTAGGAAGTTCTCCAGCATATTATCCATCGCTGCATTTGAACCGCGCAGGGAGAACCTAACAACACTGAATGACCCGCGCTCCATTGCCATAACGAATCCAATTCTGTTGCCCTCTCGGATAACCTGATCAATATCATCGAATGGCGTGATACCGTAGATACCGCCATCCTCATCTGAGGTGAGGCATTTCATATTCATCGTATATGCGGCATTGTCAGTACTGACCAGTATCGGGTACGTTCCACCGTACTCACAGCTGACCGGGAACATCACCTTATACAGACAGTTCCCGTCGCTGAAACGGCAGTATTGGCCCAGTCCCTTACCGGTGTCGCTCACTGTAATGGCTATGGCTCCGTCATCGGTATAATCCCATGACCAGTCACCGAAATACCGTTCTTCCGCTGACCCTGCTGACGCCAGAGCGAGGAGAGCGGCTCCCACAAGAAGCTTTGTCATTTCTCCGGCCCCCTGTTTTCTTCTTTTCTTGATCCGCAGACAGCTCTGACCCCTATTATCAGCGCCCGCGCCACGCACTATGAACCAGTTAACAAAACCATGACGACCTGGTCAAGTTAACCTGGCACCGTATCACTCACTAGCAATCACTCAAAGCCCTTACAGCCTTTCGCCCCTGCGCGGTGACCCGATCTACCAGCGCGATTACCACCGATAACTTTTGCCTTGACCGTGGTGCGCAGAGGCCAAGTACTATCAAGGGTTCAGGGTAGGTGTGCGTGTTAAACTGGGAGTAACACGCCTGATATGCCGCCAAGCGAATCCCAGCCTAGATAATGTTGTACCAAGCCTTGTACCAACTAGTAATGGCGAAAATAGCCAGCCCCCGTCAAACCGTACTCCGAACGCCGATATGCGTGTTTAGGTGCAGAATATCGAGTAATCTGCAGACGTACCGCTCCGCATTAATTAGCAATTCTTCGCGCTTTATGGTCCCCAGATGTATCCCGGCAATGCCCCTTTTGCCTCCGCAAGCCGCAACACCAAGCCTCGCGGCCAGGCCATGAGCGCGCCCGCCAAACGCGCGCTGCTAATCGCCAAGCATTGGCCGGAGCCCGCCTCTACCGCCGCTGGTCGACGCACACTGGATATTCTCGATCTGCTCGCCGACGCGGGCTATCGTGTGGAGATTGCGAGTCCCGCCCAACCCACACCCTTTCAGGCCAAGACCGGTTACGGCGAGCACCCCATCGAAGTCAATGAATCCAGCTTTGATCGCTGGGTGCGCGCGTTGAACCCCGCTCTGGTGATCTACGACCGCTTCATGATGGAGGAACAATTTGGCTGGCGGGTGCGCGAGCAGTGCCCAGACGCGCTGACGCTGCTCGACACCAGCGATTTCCACAGCCTGCGCGAGGCACGCCACCAGGCGCTCAAAAGCGGCCAGCCGCTAAACCTGTTCCACCCCATCGCTGAGCGCGAAGTCGCGGCCATGGCGCGCTGCGATCTCACGGTGATGATTTCCAAGGTCGAGGTGGAACTGCTGAAGCAGCACTTTTGCCTGCCCGACTGGCAGCTGCACTACCTTCCATTTATGGTGCGGGAATTGCCCGACCTAAATACACTGCCAGACTTCGACGAGCGCCAACACCTGGTAATGATCGGCGGGTTCAAACACGCACCCAACCGCGATGCCACCACCTGGTTTGCGCAGGAAGTCTGGCCGCAGCTGCGTTCACTACTGCCCGGGGTGGAGTGCCATGTGTACGGCGCATACTCTGATCACGCGATGCATCGCCTCAGTGATCCGGCGACGGGACTTCGAGTGTATGGGCGCACCGAGGATGCGCTGGCAACGCTGGCGCGCTACCGGCTGAACCTGGCACCGCTGCGCTTCGGCGCCGGGCAAAAAGGCAAGATATTGGACGGCTGGCTCAGTGGCACGCCCACGGTCACCACACCCATCGGCGCCGAATCCATGGCACCTGAGGATGCCTGGGGTTACCCGCTGAGCGATGCCCCCGAGCAGTTTGCCGCAACCACTGCGCATCTCTATCGAGATCAAACGGCCTGGCGCAGCGCCCGCGACGCTGGCACCCACGCACTGGAAACCGAATTTTCCTACGCGCCCCACGCCGCGGCATTCATCGAGCGGCTGGAGACCATCGCCGCGGACCTGGATGCACATCGCAATCGCCAGATCTGGGGGCGCATCCTCAGGCGCACCGAGCACCGGGCCGAGGAATTCATGAGCCGCTGGATTGAAACCAAAAACAAAATGACAGACACCTAGACTGTGATGTGGATGTTATCCACCAGCAGATTGAAGGCGCGATTATCTAGCGGAGCGGTGGTGGCGCCGGCGAAATGCAGGCGGCCGCGGGCCTGAGGATGGCGAGGTAGGTGTTCCAGCCAAGCTTCACCCTGTACCACCTGATGAACCAAACAGATAGCAATCACGCAAAAATACACCGCCCACTAAATACGCCGCCCACTACGGCTTTAACCCAGCTAGCTCTTGTTTAGATGAAGATGTTTAGGTGCAGAACATCGAGCGGTAATCGAATCGATTTGATCAAGACGCAGCCCCTGACCCCACCCCCTGCGCCAGTGCGGCGGTGAAAAACAGCTCCTTCGCGAACTGTTTTCATTCTCCACCCTTCCGCAACCTATCCGCACCGCAAAGGTGCACTGCACCCGGGCTTCGCATATCCGCCGCGACCCACTTCTCACTTATTTTCTGACCGGTACGGACGCACCGCAAAAAGTTATCATTTGGCGCCTTATTCCAAATATTGTCCTGAAAAACGTCTGAGGTTTAGTAAGACATCTCCGTTAAAAGCAGGCATTAGGATATTTATCCTTTTGCGCACAAAGGTATTTGCGCCTTTGCCGCGCTTCCTCGACGGCAAATCAGTGCCGTGAGTCTTGCGACAGGTCGGCGCAACACCGGCCTCTCTAGTGGAAAGCATTTTTCTAGCAGTCAGGGAGGAAATCAGCGTTAGCGAATTATCACAGCTAACCAGGCGCGCCTATGCAGCACCCGGGCGCGCCCGATAAAAATAATTATGGAGATCCTAGCAACAATGAAACCAACGCTAAAAAACCTGCTGCAAAAATCAGCCCTGCTGACCGCAGCCTCGCTCGTGTGTGCGCTACCACTCGCGACGCACGCGGTCGAAACCCGCTCGCCGGCAGCCGCACCCATCAGCGCGCAGCCGATGACCGACCGCATCATCGTCAAATACAAAAACTCCACCCAAATGGGCGTGGCCTCCAGCATGTCCCAGACGGCGCTGGAGCACGCCTCGCGTCTGGCCGGTACCGAGCTGCGCCATATGCGTCGTCTGGCCACCGGTGCCCAACTGATGCGGCTGAATGGCCGCAAGGGCGATGCCGAAATGGCGGAAATCATCAGCCGCCTGCAGCAGGATCCGAACGTCGAATACGCGGAGCCCGACCTGCTGATGCAGCCGATGGCCACCCCCACCGACCCCAGTTACAACCAGCAGTGGCACTACTTTGAAGCCACCGGCGGCCTGAACCTGCCGACTGCCTGGGACACCACCCAGGGCGAGGGCGTCGTGGTGGCGGTGATCGATACCGGCTACCGCCCCCACGCGGATCTGGTCGACAACCTGCTGCCGGGTTACGACATGATTTCCGATGCCACCGTGGCGCAGGACGGCGACGGCCGCGACAGCGACGCCAGCGACGAAGGCGACTGGGCCCCAGCCGGCGCCTGTTACTCCGGCTCGCCGGCCAGCAACAGCAGCTGGCATGGTACTCACGTGGCCGGTACCGTGGCGGCGGCGACTAACAATGGTATCGGCGTCGCCGGTGTCGCCTACAAGGCCAAGGTAGTGCCGATTCGCGTACTGGGCCGCTGTGGCGGCTACACCTCGGATATTGCCGATGCCATTATCTGGGGCGCCGGCGGCTCCGTCAGCGGAGTGCCCGCCAACGCCAACCCGGCCCAGGTACTGAACCTCAGTCTCGGCGGCGGCGGCAGCTGCGGCAGCACCACGCAGAATGCGATCAACACCGCGCGCAGCCTCGGCACCACCGTGGTAGTGGCCGCGGGCAATGAAAACACGAACGCCAGCAACTCGACCCCGGCCAACTGCTCCGGCGTCGTAACCGTCGCCTCGGTAGACAGGTCCGGCGGCCGCGCCTGGTACTCCAACTACGGCAGCGTGGTCGATGTGGCGGCACCCGGCGGTGACACATCGGTATCCAGCAACGGCATTCTCTCTACGCTGAACAGCGGCACCCAGGGTCCCGGCAGTGACAACTACGCCTTCTACCAGGGCACCAGCATGGCCACCCCGCACGTAGCCGGCGCCGCCGCACTGCTCTATGCGGTGGATCCGACCCTGACCCCGACCGATGTGGAATCCATCCTGACCAGTACCGCGCGCAGCTTCCCGGCTTCCTGCAGCCAGTGCGGCGCCGGCATCGTTGACGCGACCGCTGCCGTGGCTGCTGCCGCCGGCGGTGGCGATCCCGGTCCGGGCGATGGCGTACTGCAAAACGGCGTGGCCGAAGCCAACCTGTCCGCCAGCAGCGGCCAGGAACTGCACTTCACCCTGGAAGTGCCGGCCGGCGCCTCCAACCTGCAGTTCCAGATTTCCGGCGGCAGCGGCGATGCCGATCTGTACGTGAAATTCGGCTCGGCGCCGACCACCAGCAGCTACGACTGCCGTCCGTATCTGAACGGCAACAACGAGACTTGCAGCATCTCCAATGTGCAGACTGGCACCTATCACGTGATGGTGCGCGCCTACAGCAGCTTCTCCGGTGTCAGCCTGGTGGGCAGTTTCGATGAAGGCGGCAGCGGCGGTGGTGCCAGCGGCTGGACCGAAACCAATCTGTCCGGCAGCCAGAATGCCTGGCAGCACTTCACGCTGAACGTCAATTCCGGCATGGCGACGCTGAATGTGCAGATGTCCGGCGGCAGCGGTGACGGCGACCTCTATGTCCGCTATGGCGCCCAGCCGACCACCAGCAGCTACGACTGCCGTCCCTACAAGTGGGGCAATGACGAGAGCTGCAGCATCAGCAATCCGGCGGCGGGCACCTGGTACATCAGTATCCGCGGCTATTCAGCCTACTCCGGAGTTTCCCTGGACGCGCAAGCTAGTCCGTAACAACCGGAAGTATCCGAATAGGGCGGCCGCTGGCCGCCCTATTTATTTCCCGCACGGGCGGCGCCAGCTTCTCTGTGGTCACAAATGAGTTCTGCTCAGGCGCCGGTTCCGCCATCCATGGCGGGGCGTTTGGCCGCGCTTTTTCATTAGCTCCGGAGGGGAGAACCTCCGCTGACTTCCCTGTCGTGACAACAGAGCGCCTGCTCGGGCGCCAGCCCCGCCATCCATGGCGGCGCGTTTGGCCGCGCACGGCGCAGTGCGCCGTACCCGCGCGGCCAAACCCTAACGGATTTCAAAATTACGTCCTCGATCGCCTAGGCGCCGCCGGGACGCTGTGGCAGAGTGATTACTATCCAACCGATATAAGAATTCAAAGAGGTTTTCGTGAGTCTCGTCACCCTGGCCATCCCCTTTTTCCTGATCGCGGTGCTGGTGGAACTGGCACTGGACCGCTGGCGCGGCTGGGGTCTGTATCGCCTCAACGATGCCATCGGCAGCCTGAGTGCCGGTATCCTGAGCCGCATCACCGGCCTGGTGCGCAAGGGCGTGGGACTGCTGATCTACATCCCGCTTTATCAATTGCTGACACCTTACTACGAAGCCGTCGGCTTCAGCTGGTCGGCAGCTAATCTCTGGCACCTGTTGCTGGCAGTGACCGCCTACGACTTCTGCTACTACTGGAAGCACCGCTTCGCCCACGAAATCAATATCTTCTGGGCCGATCACCTGGTGCATCACCAGAGTGAGGACTACAACCTGACCACGGCACTGCGCCAGCCCTGCGGCGGTCTGCCGATCGGCTGGATCTTCTATCTGCCGCTGCTGCTGATCGGCCTGCCGGCGGAGCTGATGATCACCGCCGGCGCCATCGATTTGATCTACCAGTTCTGGGTGCACACACAGAAATTCCCGAAAGTGCGCTGGATGGAGTGGATTTTCGTCACCCCGTCCAATCACCGGGTGCACCACGCGCAGAACAAGGTCTATGTGGACAAGAACTACGGCGGCGTTTTCATTATCTGGGACCGGCTGTTCGGCACTTACCAGGAGGAGCTGGAACAGGAGCCCTGTATCTACGGGGTGCGCAAACCGCTAAACAGTTTCGACCCGCTGGCGGCCAACCTGCAGCACTACAAGCGCATGGCCCTGGATGCCTGGTATACGAAAAGTTGGTGGGACAAGTTCACCCTCTGGTTCCGCCGCACCGGCTACCGACCGGCAGATGCGGAGGCGGCGATGCCGGTGCCGTCCAGCGATCTGGAACACTTCCAGCGCTTCGACCCACAGATCGGCCGCGGCCGCCGCGCCTACGCCCTGCTGCAGCACCTGTTCTATTCCGCTGCGACCCTGGCACTGCTCTGGTATGCGCAACAGCTGGAGTTTTCACAGCAACTGGTGGCGGTAGCACTGCTTGCGCTTGGACTGATCGTCAACGGCCGTATCCTCAACGGCCACCGCTGGGCGAGGACGGCGGAGTTGGTGCGCCTGGCACTGCTTCTTCCCGTGGTGCCGCTGCTGCCGGCGATGCTGTCCATCGCGCTTGTCGGCTATATCGCGATCAGCGCACTCGGCTGGTGGTGGTTGGCTTTTACGGACAAAGAAGATACAGTCGCTCTCGTTAGCGATTAGCAACAGGGAGCAACACTCGGTCGCAGGGGGTAGGTGGCGACTGAACGAGCTTCCGCTGGGCGATCCCGGCCGGGCTCAGGGACACATGCAGTATCGTGTTCCTGAAATTCCCAACACTTCCCCCCCCCCAATCCCGGCCGGGGTTTAGCCTTTTACCCGCATTCCGGCAAACTTCACTCCTGCATCGCCCGCTCGACGCCATCAGTTGCGCTTCCCTCGGGTATAATGACCGGCGCATTTGCCCGGAAACAGGATCAGTTGTGCATACAGGAACTCTCTATACCGTGTCCGCGCCCTCCGGTGCGGGAAAAACCAGCCTGGTAAAAGCACTGGTGGACACTGACAGTCAGGTAACGGTGTCGGTGTCCCACACCACCAGACCCATGCGTCCGGGCGAGCAGCACGGTATCAATTATCATTTTGTCGAGCGCGACGAGTTCCTGGCAATGCTCGATCGGGACGCCTTTCTCGAGCACGCGCAGGTATTCGACAACTTTTACGGCACCTCCAAACACTGGGTGCAGGAGACCCTGGCCAGCGGCCGCGATGTCATTCTGGAGATCGACTGGCAGGGCGCCGCGCAGGTCCGCCGGCTGCTGCCGGACACCGTCGGCATCTTCATACTGCCGCCGTCCCAGCAGGCACTGCGCGAGCGCCTGACCGGCCGCGGCCAGGATGAGCAGAGCGTGATCGAGCGCCGCATGAACCAGGCGATCGACGAGATGACCCACTACGTGGAGGCCGACTACCTGGTGATCAACGATAATTTCGACGAGGCGCTGCACGAACTGCGCGCGATCGTCACCGCCCAGCGCCAGCGGCTGGAACGGCAACAGCAGCGCCACGGCGAGCTGCTACAGGCACTGTTGCGCCATTGAGCCGATTGATCGAATTGCGTACACTCCGCGGTCCGGTAAAATAGCCGGTTCCCCGTACCGAATTCGCCCCCCCGGGCACCCACAGCGCCGCGTGCGGCGCGTCAAATTAGATGGAATCGAAAGTTTATGGCACGTATTACCGTTGAAGATTGCCTGGATCATGTCGACAACCGCTTCGAACTCGTTATCGTGGGCAGCAAGCGCGCCCGCCAGATCGCCACTGGCGGCAAGGACCCCAAGGTTCCGGAAGAGAACGACAAGCCGACGGTAATCGCCCTACGCGAGATCGAGGAAGGCCTGGTGGACGCCAGCATCCTCGACGAGCCGGAAGAGGAAGAGACGCCGGCGCCGTCCATGGCCGCCCCGGCCTACCTGTCCGATCAGGAAATCTGATCCATCCCTGACTGGAATCCATTGAGAGGCGCGCGCGGCTTTGCACACCATCGATAGTCTGGCCCACCGCCTCTCGTCGTACCTGCCCCCCGACCAGATTCAGATAGTCCGTCGCGCCTATTTCTACGCGGAGCAGGCCCACGATGGCCAGCAGCGCCGCTCCGGCGAACCTTACGTCACCCATCCGCTCGCCGTCGCCACGATACTGGCCGGCATGCATATGGATCACCAGAGCCTGGCCGCGGCCATGCTCCACGACGTGATCGAGGACACCGGCATCCCCAGGGCCGCCCTGGCCGAACAGTTTGGCGACGAGGTGGCGGACCTGGTGGACGGCGTCTCCAAGCTGACCCAGTTCGAGACCGACAGCCCCGCGGAGAAGCAGGCGGAAAACTTCCAGAAGATGGCCCTGGCCATGGCGCGGGATATCCGCGTGATACTGGTCAAGCTCGCCGACCGCCTGCACAACATGCGCACCCTGGGCGCGCTGAAACCGCAGAAGCGCGCGCGCATCGCCCGCGAGACGCTGGAGATCTACGCCCCCATCGCCCACCGCCTGGGCATGAACGACGTGCGTATCGAGTTCGAGGACCGCGCCTTCTTCGCCATCTACCCGCTGCGCGCGAGCCGCTTGCGTGCGGCACTGGTGGCGGCGCGGGGCAACCGCAAGGAGCTGCTGGAAAAGATTCAGAATGCCATCGAGGTGCGGCTGCAGCGCGAAAGTATCGACGCGCTGGTGATCGGCCGCGAGAAGCACCTGTACAGCATCTACCAGAAGATGCGCGCGAAGAAGAAGTCGTTCAAGGAAATCATGGACGTCTACGCCTTCCGCATCATCGTCGACAGCGTGGACGCCTGCTACCGGGTGCTGGGCGTGATGCATAACCTGTACAAGCCGGTGATTTCCGAGTTCAAGGACTATATCGCGATCCCCAAGTCCAACGGCTACCAGTCACTGCACACGGTACTGCTGGGCATGCACGGGGTGCCGATCGAGGTGCAGGTGCGCACCAAGGAAATGGATGAGATGGCCAACAGCGGCATCGCCGCCCACTGGCTATATAAGGCGTCCGGCGATGAGGTGATCAACACCGGCGGCACCAGCCAGGTGCGCGCGCGGCGCTGGGTGCAGGGGCTGCTGGAGATGCAGCAGCGCGCCGGCGACTCGCTGGAATTTATCGAAAACGTAAAAATCGATCTGTTCCCGGACGAGGTCTACGTGTTCACGCCGAAAGGCGAGATCGTCGATCTGCCGGCCGGCGCCACCGCGGTGGATTTCGCCTACTCGGTGCACACCGATATCGGCAACTCCTGTGTTGCCGTGCGTATCAACCAGCGCCTCGCGCCGCTGTCGCAGCCGCTGGAGAGCGGGCAAAAAGTGGAAATTCTCACGCGGCGGAACGCACAGCCGAATCCGACCTGGCTCAATTTCGTCGTCACTGCCAAGGCCCGCAGTGCGATTCGCCATTTCCTCAAGCACCAGCGCCATCACGACTCCGTCGCCCTCGGTCGGCGCCTGCTGGAAAAGGCCCTGGGCAAGTTCAATACAAGCCTCGAAGAGCTGGGCGAGGAACAGCTGCAGAAGGGCCTGCGCGAAGCCAAGTGCGCAACCCTGGAGAAACTGCTGGAAGAGATCGGCCTCGGCAACAAGGTGGCCTTCTCCGCGGCCAAACTGCTGGCGCCGGCGGGCAGCGAGGAGGCCGAGGCCAGTAATATCTCCTCGCCACTGACCATCGACGCCCAGGAGGGCATGATGATCAGCTTCGCGCGCTGCTGCCGTCCGATTCCCGGCGATACGATTATCGGCCATATCAGTTCCGGTAAGGGCGTGGTGGTGCACCGGGATACCTGCCGCAATACCAACGAGTTCCGCGAGCACCCGGAAAATATCATGCTGGTGAACTGGTCGCCGGACGTGAAAGGGGAGTTTCTCGGCGATGTGCGGGTGGAAGTGGAGTCCGAGCGCGGCATCATCGCGCGACTGGCGACCCGCATTACCGAAGAGGGCGCCAGCATCGAGCAGATCCACGTGGACGAGAAGGACGCACATAACAGCGTGATCTCGCTGACCCTCGAAGTCAGCAACCGCGTGCACCTGGCGCGGGTCATGAAGCGACTGCGCAACCTGCCGTCGGTCATTCGGATCGCACGCCCTTAACAATTCACACGCTGATTTTCCGCGAACATCCGGCTGCGCCGGAGCAGTAAGAATTCCACAGTCCGGACCGGCGGCATTGCATCGACAAACAACCTGATCGGTAATCGTTTGTCGACGCAATGCCGCCGGTCCTGTGTGCGGGACTCACAACCTCGCACGCTGCACGCGGATGCGATTGCTGTAGCCGGCGTGAGGGTAGAGGGATGATCTCGACAATCGCCCCTAGAGTGGACAGGGTACGCAAATCACACTGCTGTCACGCGCGCTCTCTCCCATTCCCGCGAAAAGCGCGCTATATTCTCCCGCTTTCTTTTTCAGCAAACTCGTTTTCAGAAAGTAACGGAGTACCCCATGCCCAACCGCGCCGTGATCAAGACCGACAAGGCTCCGGCCGCTATCGGCAGCTATTCCCAGGCGGTCAAGGTCGACAACACCGTTTACCTGTCCGGGCAGATTCCGCTGGATCCGCAGACTATGGAAATCGTGTCCGGCGATTTCGCTGCCCAGGCGCGTCAGGTATTTCGCAATCTGAGCGCGGTGTGCGAGGCGGCCAACGGCTCCCTGCAGCATATCGTCAAGCTGAACCTGTACCTGACCGACCTCAGCAATTTCGCTACCGTCAATGAGGTAATGGCGGAGTTCTTTGAGGAGCCCTATCCGGCCCGTGCGGCGGTGGGCGTGAAAGAGCTGCCGAAGGGCTCGCTGTTTGAGGCGGAAGGGGTCATGGTGATCTGACTCGAGTATCGGCAGGGCGGTTATAGCGAGCGCGGAAATCCCGGCACCGCCTAGCGGTGCGCATCCGGCTCCAGCACCACCTTGCCGACCGACCGACCCGAACGCAGCAAATCCAGCGCGGCATGCACGTCGTCGAACGGGAACCGGTGACCCACATGTGGTGGTGGTAACGACACCCGGCCCAGTTCCGCCAGCAATGCCCGCATCTGCGCCTTCTGTTCCCACAGCCAGATCAGATTAAAAGCCAGCACCGAGCGGTTGCTGCTGATCATGTCCATCACGTCATAGCGCGGGCGGCGCAGATAGCGCCAGGCCGCCTTCAGGTAATTCGGCCGCTTTCCCGTCGGCGTAAATTCGGCCGCACCGAACACCACCAGCCGCCCCATCGGTTTTAGCGCTGCAAAACTGGCCTGTTGCACCTTACCACCGATGGCATCGAGCACCAGATCGAAATGCAGGTCCTCGCGCGTTAACTGCCGCGCGAAGTCCCGCTCCCGCACCAGCACCTTGTCGAAACCCTGCTCTCGGAGCCAGGCCGCCTTTTCCACACTGCTCACGGTACCGACCGGAATGCCGCCCAGCGCCCGGGTCAATTTCATCGCCTGCAGCCCCACGCCGCCGGCCGCGCTGTGAATCAGTACCTGCAGACCTTTCTCCAGGGCACCGAGTCGCGTCAGCGCATACCAGGCTGTCAGTGTCTGCGCGGGCCAGGCCGCGCCCTGGGCAAAATCCCAGTCGTCCGGCAGCGGTATCAGGTAATCCGGCTCACTGTCGACAATCGAGGCATAGCCGCCGAAGCGGGTTACCCCCATGACCCGATCACCGGGCGCAAAGCCGCTGGCGTCAGCGCCGACTTCCAGTACCGTGCCGGCAAACTCCAGGCCTGGAATAAAAGCTCCAGCAGGCGTGGCCGAATAGAGTCCGGTCAGGGCGAAAATATCGGCGAAATTGAGGCCCACGGCGCTTACGCCGACGCGAATCTGATCCGGGGGCAGGGGACCGAGTTGTTCTGTTTGTTGGGCCAGCCTGGAGATATTGCCGGCCCTGGGGGTTTGCCAGACAGTGCGGTGGGTTGTTGTCATGAGTTAGTGGCGATCGGCGGGGACTGATACCGGGGGGCGGGAATTGCAGCCGCGCGGGTTGGTTAATCTCAAGCAGCCCTTCATGGAGCTAATTCCGGCCCGGCCAGTCCGGCCGCTTCAGGCATCCGCGGCGCCTGCGGCCCATGGCCGGGCGCTGAATCGCGCTCGCTATGAGCGCGATTCAGCCCTCGCTCTCGAGCAAGGCGCTGTAGCCGGAGCGGTAATCCGGGTACTTCATTTCGTAGCCGCTCGCCAGCATGCGCTTGTTGCTGAGTTTCTTCGAGCGGCGCTCGCTGGTCTGCACGATTTCGCGCAAGTGGGCACTGCTGTAGCCCATCGCCTTGACCAGCCACTGCTGCAGTTCATGCATCGGCACCGGCATACAGTCGGCGCCGATGTACAACTGCTCCGGCGACCAGCCTTGCTTGTGCTTCTCGATCAGGTGAATCAGAAAGCCGATGCAATCGTCTACGTGAATCCGGTTACTGAATTGCGGAGGTTGCGGCGGGGCGCAGCGACCGGCGCGCACCTGGGACAAGAGCCGATCGCGGCCGGGGCCGTAGATGCCGGCAAACCGCACCACACAGGTCGTCGGCACGGCACTGCGCACTATCTCCTCCGCCGCCAGCAGAATATCGCCCTGGAATCCGCTGGGAATAGCCGGGGTCTGCTCGTCGATCAGCTGGTCGCCGCTCTGGCCGTAGACTCGGGTGGACGAAACCCAGATCAGCAGGCGCGGCGGCTTCGGCAGATTATCCAGCGCTTTGGCGAGCGCGGTTGCGGTATCGATATAGGCGCGGTGATAACCGCCTTGCGTGTGTTCGTCGGGAGTAAAGGTGGCAAGTACTACATCGGCGCCATCGGCCAGCAACCGCTCGATATCCTCCTGCTTGGTGGCATCGCCGCGGCGCCACTTGACGACATCCGCGCGGCGCTTGCTCGCCAGGGCCACCAGCGGATTGCGGCGCATGCCGTAGACGTCGTACGCCTGCCGGTCCAGCTGCAGCGCCAGGCGCGCACCCAGGTCACCGCAACCGAGGATCCAAAGTTTTTCTTTTGCCATAAAAGTCCGGACAGGAGGCGAGCCAATGCTGCGCTTCCCCGCCGCAATCCCCTATTTTTTCTGTTAACCCCGCCGGAGAAGCCGCTTTAGCCCGACGGACATCCCCCAACAGGGTCCGCAGGCAACTTACCTCACCGAAAGAAATAATCCCGCTCGATAGGTGCGGGTATTGTCATTATATGGGCGCCGATGCGGAGCGGGCACTCCGCATCGGCCCGAACATCCACTAACTGCTGCGCCGTTTCAGCATACGGAACACAGCGAGGAAGATAATTGCCCCTATAGTAGCGGTAACGATGTCACCGATACCAAAGCCAGTCACCGGCCCACCAATCCCCACCAGGGAACCCAGCCAGCCGCCGATAAAGGCACCGACGATACCGATAACCATCGTGACGATCCAGCCGCCCGGGTCCGGCCCCGGCATGATCCATTTGGCCAGCGCTCCGGCGATCAGTCCGAGAATAATCCAGGAAAAGATACCCATGGCGATGCTCCGCTCAAAGTGTCCCTACACATATAGCAAAATTTTGCGCCGTAATCGCAGAACACTTCCCACAAATAGCAAATTTTTCTAATTCTGCAGTTCGATACGCACAGTCACGCGCACCATTGGCCAGCGGCTATTATTTATGAATAATTGCTATCACCAGCAAGCAGCTAATTGTCTACACCATGACACTGAACGAATTGCGCTACATAGTGACCCTGGCTCAGGAACAGCATTTCGGCCGCGCCGCCGAGCGCTGCTATGTCAGCCAGCCGACGCTGTCCATCGCGGTGAAGAAGCTGGAGAAGGAACTGGGCGTGGCGCTGTTCGAGCGCTCCAAGACACGCGTGCAGGCAACGCCTCTGGGCGAACGCATCGTCGCCCAGGCGCAACTGGTGCTGGAGCAGTCCGCCGCAATCAAGGACATCGCCAGCGCCGGCAAGGACCAGCTGGCCAGCCCGCTGTCGGTGGGCGCCATCTTCACCATCGGACCCTACCTGTTCCCACACTTTATTCCGCAGTTGCAGCGGCTGGCGCCGGATATGCCACTCTATGTGGAGGAAGGCTATACCGCCACGCTGCGCCAGCGTCTGCGCAAGGGTGAGCTGGACGCAATCATCATCGCACTGCCGTTCACCGAGCCGGATGTGGTCACCCAGCCGCTGTACGACGAGCCGTTCGTGGTGCTGATGCCCGCGGGCCATCCGCTGGCGGAGCAGCAGAGCATCTCACCCGAGCAACTGTCCCAGGACAATGTGCTGCTGTTGGGGGAAGGGCACTGTTTCCGCGACCAGGTACTCGAGGCCTGCCCACAGCTGCAGCAGACGATCGAGAAAGAGTCCAGTAACGGCCGCATCCGCACCGCCGCGGATGGCAGCTCGCTGGAAACCCTGCGCCATATGGTAGCCTCCGGCCTCGGTATCACCGTGTTGCCGATGTCCGCCGCGACAGCCTCCCAGTACGCCAGCGGCCTGCTGGAAACCCGGCCGTTTACGCCGCCGAGCCCGCGGCGCACGGTGGCGCTCGCCTGGCGTGCAAGCTTTCCGCGCCACCGCGCCATCGACATACTGCGCGAGGCCATCGGCCAGTGCCACCTGAGCGAGGAATAAAGGGCCAGTGTCAGCCGAGCGAACCGTGAACAACCTGGCGGAACTGCCGGTAACGGCGCTGAAGGGGGTCGGCGACAAGTTTGCCCAGGTACTGGCCAAGCTGCATATCGCCACCGTGCAGGACCTGCTGTTCCACCTGCCGCTGCGCTACCAGGACCGCACCCGCATCACGCCGATAGCGGCGCTGTTGCCCGGCGTGGACGCCGTGATCGAGGGCGAAGTGCGCGCCGCCGACGTCGTGTTCGGCCGCCGCCGCAGCCTGATGGTGCGACTGCAGGACGGCAGCGGCACCATCTCCCTGCGCTATTTCCACTTCACCGCTGCCCAGAAAGACCGCTTTGCCCGCGGCAGCCGCCTGCGTTGTTACGGCGAAGCGCGTCGCGGCGCCGCCGGCCTGGAGCTCTACCACCCGGAAACCGAACTGGTCGGTGCCGAAGCGCCCGACACGCCGGAGACACTGACCCCGGTTTACCCGCTGACCGAGGGCGTCAGCCAGGCGCGTCTGCGCGGTCTCGCGCAACAGGCGCTGGCACTGCTGGACCAGGGCGGCGTCAGCGAGTTACTGCCGACCGAGCTGCTGCCGGCGTCGCTGCGCTACCCGCTTAAAGAAGCGCTGCGCTATCTGCATTCACCGCCGGCCGGCGCCGACCTGGCACAGCTGGCGACAGGCGTGCACCCGGCCCAGCAGCGGCTGGCGCTGGAGGAACTGCTCGCCCATCACCTGAGCCTGCTGGAGCTGCGGCGCAGCAATTCAGCCATTTCCGCACCACCGCTGCCGGTCAACGAGGCGCTGGAGCGCGACTTCCTCAGCCGACTGCCTTTCTCCCTGACCGGCGCACAACAGCGGGTATCGGCGGAGATCGCTGCGGATCTGGCCCGCAGCCGCCCGATGATGCGGCTGTTGCAGGGGGATGTCGGTGCCGGCAAGACCCTGGTCGCCGCACTCGCCGCACTGAAGGGGATCGGCGCCGGCGCCCAGGTGGCGGTGATGGCACCGACGGAAATCCTCGCCGAACAGCACCGGCGCAATTTCAGCGCCTGGCTGGAGCCGCTCGGTATCTCGGTGGCGCAACTGACCGGCAGCCTGAAGGCCGCCGAACGCCGCAGTGAGCTGGCGGCCGTAGCCAGCGGCGCGGCGCAGCTGATAGTGGGCACTCACGCACTGTTTCAGCCCGAAGTGGCGTTTCACAACCTTGCCCTGGTCATCATCGACGAGCAGCACCGCTTCGGCGTGCGCCAGCGGCTGGAGCTGCGCGAGAAGGGCGCCGCCACCGGCACCGCCGGCAGACTGCAGCCACACCAGCTGATCATGACCGCGACGCCGATCCCGCGCACCCTGGCCATGTCCGCCTTTGCCGACCTGGACTGCTCGGTGATCGACGAACTGCCGCCCGGGCGCCAGCCGATCAACACCGTGGCCATCTCCAACGAGCGCCGCGACCAGGTAATGGAGCGGGTGCAGGGCGCCGTGGCCGAGGGTCGTCAGGCCTACTGGGTCTGCACCCTGATCGAGGAATCCGAGAGCCTGCAGGCCCAGGCCGCCGAAACCACGGCCAACGAACTGGCGGAGATGTTGCAGGGCGTGCGAATCGCGCTGGTACACGGGCGCCTCAAGCCCGACGAGAAAGAGCGGGTCATGACTGCCTTCAAGGCCGGCGAGGTGGATCTGCTGGTGGCCACCACGGTGATCGAAGTCGGCGTCGACGTGCCCAACGCCAGCCTGATGATTATCGAAAACCCGGAACGTCTCGGCCTCGCGCAGCTGCACCAGTTGCGCGGCCGCGTCGGCCGCGGCTCCATCGCCAGTCACTGCGTGCTGCTGTACGGCACGCCGCTGTCGCAGAACGGTCGCGCGCGCCTGCAGGCGCTGCGCCAGCACAGCGACGGCTTCGCCATTGCCGAGGAGGACCTGCGCCTGCGCGGCCCCGGCGAGATCCTCGGCACCCGCCAGACCGGCGAGATACAGCACCGCATCGCCGACCTGCAGCGGGATGCGCAGCTGTTGCCGCAAGTACAGAAGATCGCCGCCTCGCCACTACTGGACGAGGAATTGCGCCGTCAGCTGATCGCCCGCTGGCTGCAGAACAAGCCGCGCTTCGCCGAAGCCTGACTATCTGGTCCGTTTTCAGTACCAACGCACCATTTCTGGTCACCAATTTTTTTGCGCTATGCCTGCACTGATGGCAGCCTGACCTCACAGTGACAAGAGCGTCGGCAAACGGCGACATAATTCTAATAACAGCGATCATCTGAGAGATCTCAGGGAGAGTCTCGTGCACTACCCCCCTCTGAACAGGCTGATGCAGGTCGGCCTGCTGACTCTATGTGTGAACAGCGCCGCCCTGGCGCAAGGTGGCTTCCTCGGTATAGGCGGCGACAAACAAATCCCCAGCGTGACACTGGCCCCGGCGGAAGTCGCGGTGGATGTGCCAACACCGGTACAGGGTAACAACCTGGCGCTGCTGCTGGCCCAGGCCGGTAGCGGCAACGGCCTCAGCGCACTGAAGGAAGAAGCCGGCCGGCAATTCAGCATTCAGCTGCAGCGCGAATTGCACGGCCAGCTGGAAGAACTCCTCGCCGATGAGGGAGTGCCGTTGGTGCAACAAAACGGCCAGTTGACGTTGTACAGCTTCTTCGATGTCTCGGTCAGCAAGCAGCTCAGTGACCTGAAAAATTCTGGCAAATACGAACTCGAGCGCGGCACGCTGACCCTGTCCGGCGATTTTCACTATCGGCTGCAGAACGCCGCCGGCACCACCGCGCACGAGCAGCGCATCGATATCGCCGAGCTGCGGGTAAAGGAAAAATACCGGGTGAAAACGCCGCTCGGCGGTGGCGAGGTCGACGACACCACCGACGCGGCTATTGAGGAGGCACTGGTCGAGATGGTGGAGCGGGTTCTCGATCGTATCGAGGACGAACTCGAACCGGAACAGTTGCGTGCTCTGGCGGCGCTGTGATTTCACCACCGCGAGCCCGACATTGCCCAGAATTTCTTTGGCACGGCTCAAATGATGAAAAATGACCTTTGGGTCGAGGAATTTTTTGCCTGCTCGCAGCGGTAGTGGCAGCCTTGTGTTGCTTAGAGTGATTTAACAGCGAAATCAATTCACCTTTATCGACAATAAGAAACTTGGGAGAGTCCGGTGACGAAATTCACCAAGCACGGACTGCTACTGACCGGTCTACTGCTTTTTTCAACTGCCTCCGCCGCCCAACCTCAGGGCCGCTTTCTCGGTTTCGGCGGCGGCGACGACGAGAACCCGAGCCTCAAAATCCGCCCGGCCGAAATCGCCATCGATGTGCCCATGCCGGTCAACAGCGCCAGCCTGGCCATACTGCTGGCCCAGGCGGGCGACGGCGGCAACCTGAGTTCGATGAAACAGGCCGCGCTGCGCAAGTACCACAGCCACCTGGAAGCCGAGCTGAATGCGCGGCTGCAGGCGTTTTTCGCCGATGAGGAGATACCGCTGGTGGAGCGGGAGGGGCTGCTGTCCCTGCGCAACCAGCTGCAGGTGACCGTCGTAAAACACTTCAGCGATCTGCAGAGCGTCGACGGCCTCGATCTCGAGCGCGGCACCGTGGAAGTTTCCGGCAAGTTTCACTACGAACTCAGAAGCTTTCACGACCACGTGCTGAGCGAACGCAGCCTGGATCTGGCGGATTTGCGGATCCGGGAAAAATACCGGGTGAAGACTGCCGGGGATGGCAGTACCGTGGAAGACAGCACCGAAGAAGCCATCAAGCTGGCGCTGTCGGAAATGGTGGACGAAATTGTCGACGAGATCGAGGATGATCTGGAAGCCGACGAGTTGCGCGATCTGCTCTCGGGTTGATCGTCAGTAACTGACGGGAGTGCGCAGCGCGCACCCCCGATTCCCTCACTGTGCGGTTGCGGTGCCGCGGCCGTCGGCAACACTGTTGTAGTTGCGGTCGTAGAAAGTTTCCTCGGACAGCGCGCCCTCGCTTTTCGCCACTATCGTACTCACCACCGAATCACCGGTAATATTCACGGCGGTGCGCACCATATCCAGCAGGCGATCGACGCCCATTACAATCGCAATGCCTTCGAGGGGCAGCCCCACCTGCTGCAACACCATCGCCAGCATGATCAGCCCGACACCGGGTACCCCGGCGGTGCCGATCGACGCGAGGGTCGCGGTGAGAACGACCGTCAGATAACCCATCAGGCCGATCTCGATACCGTACATCTGCGCGATAAAAGCCGTCGCCACGCCCTGCATGATCGCGGTGCCGTCCATATTGATGGTGGCGCCGAGCGGCACCGTGAATGCGGCCACCTTGTTATCCACCCCGAGGCGCTTCTCCACGGTGGACAGGGTAACCGGCAGCGTGGCGGCGGAGGAGGCGGTACTGAACGCGAATACCATCGCCGGGCGCATCTTCTTGATCAGCTCGATCGGATTGAGCCCGGACAGCAGTTTCAGCAGCAGCGAATAAACACCCAGGGCGTGCAGCAACAGCGTGCCGAGCACCACCAGGAAGTACTTGCCGAGATCCAGGATGAACTCGACACCGAGGGTCGCGAAGGTTTTCACCAGCAGCGCAAACACGCCATAGGGTGCAAAGACCATCAGCACCCCGACCATGCGCAGGATCACCTCGTTGAGGTCATTGAAAAAGGCGGCAACGCGCTGACCCGGCGCGCCACAGCGGGAGATCGCATAGCCCATCAGCAGCGCAAACACGATGATCTGCAGCATGTTGCCCTGGGCCATCGCCGCGATCGGGTTGGTCGGGAAGATATTGACCAGCACGTCGGACAGCGGCGGCGATTCCTTGGGTTCGAAAGCCCCGCCCGGAGCCACATCCACGCCGACACCAGGCTGGATGATCAGCGCCATGCACAGCGCCAGCGTGATCGCCGCGGCAGTGGTCAGCAGATACAGCAGTACCGTTTTGCCGGCCAGCGGGCCGATGCGGTGACCCTCTGATAGCGCACAGGCACCGCAGATCAGCGATACCAGCACGAGCGGCACCACCATCAGTTTCAGCGACGCGATAAAGATACGGCCGACAATATCGAACAGCCCCTCGGTCAGGTAACTGTTGATCGCGTCGGTGACGCCACTGCCTAGCAACTGGCTGGCATTGAGAAAGTTGAACAGCACACCGACGACAATGCCGAGCAGCATTGCGATCAGGATTTTGGTCGTGAGGCCCATGGGACAGCTTCTCTTAGATTCATTGTTGTCATCGCAGCCGAGCACTATAGCCACTGGCGCCGCGTGGGGCAAAATCAGAGCCGCCCGCATTGCCGGCACCCATGACCAGCCACCGCCGACCACGGTACAATGCCGCTTTGCGCCTCATGGCAAATTTGCGGAGTTATCGTTGTATCAATCTCCATTTGAACCCGCCGGCGACTGGCACGCACAGCCGCTGGAGTCACTGCACCGGCAACCGCCGCCGGCATTGCTGCCCTGGCTGCTGCACCCGGGCTCGCTGACGGCCGCACTCAAGCAGCTGAGCGGTGGCGACTTCCGCGTGCAGGTACTGAGCCAGGGCTGGGAGCAACCGCGACTGGAAGAGCGCCGTGCGCTACATCTGCGCGATCGCAGTCGCGCGCTGGTGCGCGAGGTGTTGCTGTTCGGGCGCGGCCGCCCCTGGGTCTACGCCCGCAGCGTGTTGCCGATGCGCAGCCTGCAGGGCAAGTCGCGCTACCTGCGCAGCCTCGACAGCCGCCCGCTGGGCGAGCTGCTGTTCAGCGAACCGGATATCCGCCGCGGCCCGATCGTGCTGAACCAGCTGCGCCGCAATCCCTGCAGCGAGCTGCCGGAACTGGCCGCCGAGGGCGACAGCGCCTGGGGGCGGCGTTCCACTTTCTGGCTGCGGGACAAACCGCTGCTGGTGGCCGAGGTCTTCCTCGGCGACTTCCAGCCCGAACGGGCACCGCATGTGGCCGCCGAAGCCATTGCCGAAATTGAATAACAGGGGGATCCCCGTGATCAGCCAACAGATATCCCAGCGCTGGCCCGCCGCACTGCCCTACTGGCAGCTGGCGCGCCTGGACAGACCAATCGGCTCGCTGCTGCTGCTGTGGCCCACCTGGTGGGCACTTTGGCTGGCGGCGGAGGGCTGGCCCGGACTGCACCTGTTTGTGGTATTCACCCTCGGCGTGCTGCTGATGCGCGCCGCCGGCTGTGCCATCAACGACTTCGCCGACCGCAATATCGACGGTCATGTGCAGCGCACCGCCGCGCGGCCACTCGCCACCGGCAGCGTCACCCCGCGCGGCGCCGTGGCACTGTTCGTCGCGCTGTGCCTGGCCGCCTTTCTGCTGGTGTTGACCACCAACCGGCTGACGATTCTGCTGTCGCTGCCGGCGGCGGCGCTGGCTTTCTGCTACCCGTTCGCCAAGCGCTTCACCCATATGCCCCAAGTGGTGCTGGGAGCCGCGTTCAGTATGGGTATTCCGATGGCCTTTGCCGCTGCCACCGGCGAAGTGCCGGCGCAGGCCTGGCTGCTGTATACCGCCAACCTGCTGTGGACCGTGTGCTACGACACCTTTTATGCAATGGTGGATCGCGATGACGACCTGAAAATCGGAGTGAAATCCACCGCGATACTGTTCGGCGACATGGACAGGGCGATGACCGGCACACTGCAGCTGCTGGTGCTGTTTGCCCTGCTGCTGATCGGCCAGCGCTTCGAGCTGGGTGCGCTTTTCTACAGCGGCCTCGCGATCGCCGCGGCCCTGTTCGCCTACCAGCAGTGGCTGATACGGGAAAGGGAACGTAATGCCTGCTTTCGCGCCTTCCTGAATAACAACTGGGTCGGCGCAGCCGTTTTTGTCGGTATTTTTTCCCACTATCTGGTCAACTAAGGGCCGGACGGGGATCACTTTACACTGGTCATATATTTGTCATGAAAATGCCGTTTAATCCTATTCCGATATTAGGGAAGAAACTGGAAAGTTAAGCGGGTACGGCAGGAAGATGCACAGTAAAACGATCCTGATAGTCGACGACGAGGCCCCGGTGCGCGACATGCTGCGCGTGGCACTGGAGATGGCGGACTACCGCTGCATCGAGGCGGAGAACGCGCAGGAAGCCCACGCGCTGGTCATCGACGAGAAGCCAGACCTGATCCTGCTCGACTGGATGCTGCCGGATGTATCCGGCGTCGAGCTGGCGCGCCGCCTGAAGCGCGACGAACTGACCGCCTCGCTGCCGATCATCATGCTCACCGCCAAGGGTGAGGAAGACCACAAGATCAAGGGGCTGGAAACCGGCGCCGACGACTACATCACCAAGCCGTTCTCGCCGCGCGAACTGGTTGCGCGCCTGAAGGCGGTGCTGCGCCGCGCCGGCCCGTCCACTCCGGAGGAGCCGCTGACCGCCGGCGGCCTGGTGCTGGATCCGCTCAGCCACCGGGTGACCATCAACGGCCAGCCGGTGGAGATGGGGCCGACGGAATTCCGCCTGCTGACTTTCTTCCTGTCCCACCAGGAGCGCGCCTACACTCGCACCCAGCTGCTGGACCATGTCTGGGGCGGTAACGTCTATGTGGAGGAGCGCACCGTGGACGTGCATATCCGCCGCCTGCGCAAGGCGCTGGCCGTGGACGGACACGATCGCTATATCCAGACAGTCCGCGGCACCGGCTACCGCTTTTCTGTGCAAACCGCGGAAAAGGTGTGACAATTTCGCCTGGAGCGAAATTGGACGCCCACGGGGCGCCTCTGGGTGAGCGCCTGGACGGCGCGAATCAGTTTTCGCGCAAATTTGGTTAAAACGGCATCAATATGCTGGATCGCAGTATCGGCGAGTTCTCGCGCTTTGTAGTCATCGCCCTCGGCTGCACCATCTTCGGCTTCGCGACTGACAACTGGCAACTGGCACTGTTGCTCGCTCTGGCCGTCTACCTGGTGTGGATTTTCTGGCAGCAGAGCCGCTTCAACCGCTGGCTGGCCAACGGCCGCCGCGGCCCGGCGCCCACCGCCTTCGGTATCTGGGGCGAAATCTCCGACGACTTCTACCGTCTGCAGCGCCGTCACCGGCGCGAGAAACAGAAGCTACACGCGATGCTGCGCCGGGTGCAGGACAGCACCAGTGCACTGCGCGAGGGCATAGTGGCGCTGGAGGACGATGGCAATCTGGCCTGGTGGAACCCCGCCGCCGGCGAACTGCTCGGCCTGCAGCCCGAGGACGCCGGCCAGCCGCTGATCAACTTCGTGCGCGATCCCGGCTTTGTCAGTTATATGCACCGCCGGGATCAGGGCGCACGCGAGCCGCTGACTCTACCGGCACCGCGCAACGATGCGCGCATCCTGCAGCTGGAGGTGACCCGCTACGGCCAGGACGAAGCACTGGTCATCGTTCGCGATATCACCCGCCTGCACAACCTGGAACAGATGCGCCGCGACTTCGTCGCCAATGTGTCCCACGAATTGCGCACACCGCTGACCGTGATTGCCGGCTACCTGGAAACCCTGGAGGGCAGCGGCCAGGCACCGCAGGGCTGGCAGCGTCCGCTGACGCAGATGCGCGAGCAGACCGCGCGCATGACGACACTTGTCAACGACCTGCTGCTACTCGCACGGCTGGAGACCTCGGAGCGCGACAGCGGCCGCGAACAGGTTGCGGTGGGCGAACTGATGGCGAGGGTCGCGCAGGAGGCGCGCAGCCTCAGTGGCGGGCGCCACGAGATCCGTGTCGACTGTACGCAGGACGCCACCATCACCGGCGACGCCACGGAGTTGCACAGCGCCTTCGCCAACCTGGTCCTGAATGCGGTGCGGTACAGCCCGGCAGGCGGCCCGATACAGCTGCGCTGGTGGGTCGATCAGCGCGGCGGTCACTTCGCCGTCAAGGACAGCGGTATCGGGATCGATCCGATCCATATCCCGCGACTGACCGAGCGCTTCTATCGCGTCGACGCCGGCCGCTCCCGCGACAGCGGCGGCACCGGTCTCGGCCTGGCCATCGTCAAGCATGTGCTGTTGCGCCACAGCGCCGAGATGAGTGTCGACAGCACGCCGGGACACGGCAGCACCTTTACCCTGCATTTCCCACCGCGCAAGCTCGGCACTGCCGCCACCGCCTGAGCCTAGCCTGCAGCCCCAATCAGCGCGGCGCTGATTACTCCAGCTCGTTCAGCACTACTTCTTCGCCGTTCCTGGTGTAGGTTACCTTGGTGCCTTCGCTGACCGCGTTGCACTGGCGGCGCAGGGTTATGTGGTGCAGCTGCAAGTCGCCGTCGCGCACCAGCAGGTGTTCGCGACCGTCGTCGTCCACCGGCAGCGAATCGGCGCCGACCAGCGCATCGCGCAGCGCGCGCAGACGCGGCATGTCGCGATAGCGATCCAGGTCGTTGGAGAGCCGCTTCTTCATGCGCTCGCTCTCGTGCAGCGCGGCCGCGGTCTCGCGGTATTTGGCAAAGAAAAACACCGCGGCAATTGCAAATGCCATAACTACCGCCGTCTCGAACCATGCTGGCATATCAACTCCTCTCCATCTTCTTGCGCCAGACCACCAGTTGATTATTGGCCGGCAGGTAATTCAGTTCTTCGCGCACCAGCCCCGCACCCACAGCCAACTGGTCCAGCCACTCCAGGTCGCGGATACCGCTGGCGGGATCGCGTTCCTTCAGCCACAGGTCGAAGTCCGCATTGCCGGGGCCGATATACTGACCGGCAATTTTCATCGGCCCGTACACCAGCAACAGCCCACCGGGCTGCAATACCAGCGGCAGTTTTTCGAAAAAATGTCGCACCGACTCGGCGGACATAATGTGCAGGGTATTAGCGCTAAAAATAGTGTCGACGCTAAGTGACGGCCAATCGCCATCGACATCCAGCTCGAGCGGTTCGGGCAGATTTGCCGCCGGCTCCTGGGCGAGCCAGGCGCGGATGCCGGGCAGGTTTTCGGCGCGATCGGACGTCTGCCAGATCAGCTGCGGCAGTCGCGGCGCAAAGTAGACCGCGTGCTGACCGGTGCCGCTGCCGATTTCGAGTACGCTGCGGCTTTCGCTCAACAGGCGCTGCAGATGCTCGAATATCGGCCCGCGGTTGCGCGCGCAGGACGGTGCATCCGGCAGCTCCGGGGTGCTCATGATGCCTCCGGCACCTCGTCGCGGGTAAAGACCCAGTCGTTGCCCTTGGACAGGTCGGCGTTGTAGCAGTAGCCGGCAACATCGAAGTTTTTCAGTTCCTCGGCCTTTTTAACCCGCTGATCGATGGCCCAGCGGCTCATCATGCCGCGCGCCTTCTTAGCAAAGAAACTGATCATCTTGTACTGACCGTTTTTCAAGTCCTTGAAGTGCGGGGTGATGATGTCCGCCTCCAGCGCCTTCGGCTGCACCGACTTGAAGTATTCATTGGACGCCAGGTTCACCAGCTCGCGACTCTTCAGGCTGCGTAGCTGTTCGTTGAGCGCCAGGGTGATCTTATCGCCCCAGAATTCGTACAGGTTTTTGCCGCGCGCATTCGCAAACTTGGTGCCCATCTCCAGTCGATAGGGCTGCATCAGGTCCAGTGGCCGCAACAGACCGTACAGGCCGGACAGCATGCGCAGGTGCTTTTGCGCAAAGGCGAAATCTCGCTTGCCCATGGTCTCGGCTTCGAGGCCGGTATAGACGTCGCCCTTGAAGGCGAGCAGGGCGGGGCGGGCATTCTTGTCGCTGAAGGGCCGCTTCCACTGCTGGAAGCGGTCGTAGTTCAGCACGCCCAACTTGTCGGAGATCTTCATCAGGCTGGAGATCTGCTGCGGACTCAGCTCACGCAGTTCCTTGATCAGCGCCGCGGATTCCTTCAGGAAATCCGGCTGCGTGGTGTCCAGCGCGGGGATTTCACTGTCGTAGTCGAGGGTCTTGGCCGGGGAGATAACTATCAGCATGTCGTCTTCTTTCAGTGATAAAAGGATCTTCGCTATTCCGGCTTCGCCGGGGTGGCGGCAGAGAAGTTACTTATTCCGGTTTCAGGATATCCTGCCACCAGTTCAGCGGTGTCTGGCCGTCCTGGGGGTCGTAGACATTGCCGTAGTACCAGACACTGTTGGCGCCGTCACAGACGCTGTTGAGAATCTGTTCTATCTTGTCGAAGCCGCAGCTGACATGGATCGAGTACACCAGCAACCGCGGCGTCTCCATATCCAGTTCACCGCCGAGCTTTTCCAGCTGCGGTGTCAGCCGATCCGAGAGCTCGACGCTGTCGCCGCGGCAGAAGACCCGTATCGCCAGGTTGCCGGAGCGCTTCAGCAGCTCGAACTGCTGGTTATCCTTATCCACCTTGATGGTGTCGCCGCTGGCGATGCCCTTGATAAACGCCGGCGAGCGCACCAGCTGGCAGCTGTCGTCCTCGTTGATACGCACCTGCAGCCGCTCCACCACCGGTTCGCCATCCGGACTGGTACCGGCAAATAATTCGATAACCTGGAGTGCCGTCATAACCTCGCTCTCCCCTGAACCGGGTATTGGTTGTGTACAATGGGTGATCGTAAAAACTGAGCATTATACAGGGAGGAGGCGATGATCTCGCGCGCGCTTAAATTCTCTACCGCCACAGTCGGCTTGGCCGCAGCACTGCTCGCCGGCTGTGCGGTCAATCCGGTTACCGGCGAGAAGGAGCTGTCACTGATGTCACCCGGCCAGGAACTGGCGCTGGGCGAGCAGCAGTACCCGGTCAACCAACAGCAGCAGGGCGGTCAGTACGCGATCGACCCGGCGCTGCAGGACTATGTAAACCGCGTCGGCCAGAAGCTGGCGAGGGTATCCGATCAGCCGCAACTCCCGTATGAATTCGTCGTGCTGAACAACTCGGTGCCGAACGCCTGGGCGCTGCCCGGCGGCAAGATCGCGGTCAACCGGGGCCTGCTGGTACTGCTGGAGGACGAGGCCGAACTGGCGGCCGTGCTCGGCCACGAAATCGTGCACGCCGCTGCGCGCCACTCCGCCGCCGCTATGTCGCAGCAGCAGGTACTGGGGGCCGGCCTCGCCGTGCTCGGTGCCGCTACCAAGGAAACCGCCTATGGCGATCTGGTGACACTCGGCGGCCAGCTGGGCGGTACCGCGTATATCGCCCGCTACGGTCGCAGCAACGAACTGGAGTCGGACAAGTACGGCATGAAGTACATGGCCGCCGCCGGTTACGATCCGCAGGGCGCCGTGCGGTTGCAGCGCAAATTCGTCGAGCTATCCAAGGGCAAGCAGGCCGGCGGCCTCGAGGCGCTGTTCGCCAGCCACCCACCATCGCAGGCGCGCGTCGATGCGAATATCGAACACGCGAAACAGCTGGCGAAGGGCGGCGCAACCAACCGCGCCGCCTACCAGAAAGCCATAGCGCAGCTGAAGCGCGACGCCGACGCCTACAAGAGCTACGACGATGCGATGGCAGCCATCAACGACAAGCAGTACGACCGAGCGTTGACCCTGGTGCGCCAGGCGCAAAGACAGCAGCCGAAAGAGGCCTCATTCTACGCACTCGAGGGCGACCTGCTGGCCCACCAGAAGCAGTACCAGAGTGCCCACACTGCCTACGACCGTGCAGTGCAGAAGAATCCGTCGCTGTTCTCGCACTGGCTCAAGCGCGGCATGGTTGCCGCGCAGCTGAACAACTACACGGCGGCGGAGCGGGATCTGAACCGTTCGCTGCGCTACCTGGAAACGCCGCACGCCCACTACTACCTCGGGCAGGTGTACGAAAAACAGGGCAATGTGAAAAATGCCTACAGTCACTACCAGACCGCCGCCAGCGCCGGCGGGGATATCGGCAGCAAGGCGCAGGCGCGCATGCAGGCAATAACGAACAAGGGGTAACAGCTGTCCCCGAGTGATTCGCCAATAAAAAAGGGCCGCTAAGCGGCCCTTTTTCGTTGTTGCTGACGCTGGCGGCTTACAGCTGCACGGTCAGGCCGAGGGAGAATACGTCCACATCGTCGAACTCGGTGTTGGAGCCGTAGGCGACCTTGGCTGCAACATTGCGGTTGAAGAAATGCGTCGCATTCAGCTCGTAGCTGTCGGCGTCGTCATAACCGAAGCCGACAGAGGAGTTCTGGTTGAAATAGAACTCGACGTTACCGGCCCAGAACAGGTCGGTGTTGTCGGTGTCGTTGACAGAAACTTCCGCAGCCAGGTACTGGCCACCGGCAAACTGGGTGAAGTACTTGGAAGAAACGGTCTTGCTGTCGAGATCGTCGTCGACGGAAACGTCGAAGCCGATATAGTCGGTGCCGTTCAACTGATGGTTGTAGCGCGCGTTGACAAACAGTTGGTTGTCCGCGTCTTCAACGTCGACGGCTTCCAGTGACATCAGGAAGTTCGGGGTAAACAGGTAGCCCAGGGAAGCGGACACCATATCCGCGCCGTCGGACTCCACCATGGCGCCACCGACGACAAAGCCGTTCGCGGCAAAGTACTCGCCGCCGACAACCAGGCTGTCGCTATCGCCAAAGTCGCTGTCGGCATAGCTGTAGCCACCGAAAATATTGGTGACCTTGTTGATGTATTCGAATTCCTTCAGCGGGCCCAGAGTTTCCTTGGGTGCGAAGTAGTAGGTGCTGCCGATCAGAAACTGGTCGATATCGGTAAATCCGGTATCGGCCTGAATATATTCAGCTTCGGTGATGGAGGTGTATTGCTCCGCGGCGGCGGTCGCGGAGAGCAGCATCAGCGGCAGGGCTGCAAATTTAAACTTCATTACAAAATCCTTGTTTGACTTTAGTTCCACTAGGAGCCGCGGATTGTAATGATTTTTCCTGAACGGTAAATGAATTGGAAAAAATTTCTTTTAAAACGCGCCCGAGGTTGATTTTATTTCAGGTCGACGCGGCCGGCGGATGTACCACCCACGCCGGCTCCTCGAACTCGCCGAGCGGCCGCACCTCGACGAATGGCGCCGCGCTGCGAATGATTTCATCGATCTTTGGGGTGTGCTCGGCTTCCATCGCATCTCTTTCCGCCTTGCTGCTCCAGCTGGCAATGGCGATCAACGTATTGGGATCACCGATTTTTCGATGCAGTTCGGTACCGCGGGCACCCGGCGCTTGCTGAATCAATTCCGACGCACGCACCCAGATATCCGCGTATTCCTCCGCTGTGTGGCCCTCCTTGATACGGACCTCGAAGATATATTTCACCGCCATGTCCTCCTTACTGATCTCTGCCCGGTTTCCACCTACAAAAAAGGCCGCTTAGAGCGGCCTTTCTATTTCATTCTAAGCGGCTGTACGTACCCGCTCAGAAATTTTTCAGGTTTTTCTCGTGACCGTGGCGAATATCGGCACCCTCGACCAGATAAACCACCTGCTCGCAGATATTCTTGGCGTGGTCGCCGATGCGCTCCAGCGAGCGCAGTGACCAGAGCACATTGATCACCCGCGAAATGCTGCGCGGATCTTCCATCATATAGGTGATCAGCTCGCGTACCGCGGTACGATAGTCCATGTCGACCTGCTCGTCTTCGGCCAGGGTTGCCATCGCCGAGGCCACATCGAAGCGCGTATAGGCATCGAGGGCGTCGTTGAGCATCTTGCGCACGGCATTGGCGATATGGCGAATCTCGGTGTAGCCGCGCGGCGAGGTACCCTCGTCGGTCAGGGCGATAGCCATCTTGGCAATCTTGCTGGCCTCGTCACCGATTCGCTCCAGGTCGCGGGCGATGCGGGTCACCGACAGCACCATGCGCAGGTCGGACGCGGCCGGCTGGCGCTTGGCGATGATCAGCGTCGCGTGCTCGTCCAGCGCCATCTCGCGCCTGTCGATCTCCTCTTCGATGTGCAGGACCTTCTCCGCCAGCTCGCTGTCGGCGTTGGCCAGCGCGTCCACCGCATCGGCCACCTGGCGGGCGACCATGCCGCCCATTTCCAGCATCTCGGTCTTGATGCTTTCCAAGTCCTCGTTGAATTGGCGGGAGATATGTTGATCGAAATGCATTTCCATAATGTTCTCCCTCTGATCAGCCGAAGCGGCCGGTGATGTAGGCCTCGGTCAATTCGTGCTGCGGATTAGTAAACACGGTTTCGGTATCGTTCACTTCCACCAAGTGGCCGAGGTGGAAGTAGGCGGTGCGCTGACTCACGCGCGCAGCCTGTTGCATCGAGTGGGTGACGATGGCGATGGTGTAGTTCTCGCGCAGCTCGTCGATCAGCTCTTCGATGCGGGCGGTGGCAATCGGGTCCAGGGCCGAGCAGGGCTCGTCCATCAGGATCACTTCCGGGCTCACCGCAATGGCGCGGGCGATACACAGGCGCTGTTGCTGACCGCCGGAAAGGCCGGTGCCGGGCTTGTCGAGGCGGTCTTTCACTTCGTTCCACAGGCCGGCGCGACGCAGGCTGTTCTCGACAATTTCATCCAACTCCGCGCGGCGGCTGGCGATGCCGTGAATCTTCGGGCCATAGGCTACGTTGTCGTAGATGGACTTCGGGAACGGATTCGGCTTCTGGAACACCATGCCGACCCGGGCGCGCAGCGGTACCACGTCGACCTTGGCTCCGTAGATCGGCTCGTCATCCAGGCTCAACTCACCCTCGACGCGACAGCCCTCGATGGTGTCATTCATCCGGTTCAGGCAGCGCAGGAAGGTGGACTTGCCGCAACCAGACGGACCGATCATCGCCACCACTTCGTTGCGGCCGATATCCAGGCTCACATCGTGAATCGCCTGGGCCTCGCCGTAAAAAACGTTGACGTTGCGCATGCGCAGTTTGGCACTGTCGCAAAACGGCTTGCCAACAGTCTCGCGCACTTTGGTCTGGGTTCCCACTGTGTCTTGTTCCACCGCTTTGGGTTGGACCGGCTCTGCTTGGCCGGCGGCGTCCAGGGTCATGGTGTTCATAAATAATCCCGTTATCTTAGCACCTGTGCTGGCTTACCAGCGGCGCTCGAGTTTCTTGCGCAGCAGCACTGCGCTGGCATTCATTAGGATCAGGACGCTCAACAGCACCATGATCGCGGCAGAGGTGCGCTCGACGAAGGCACGCTCCGGGCTGTCGGCCCACAGGAAAATCTGCACCGGCAGCACCGTGGACGGATCGGTGATACCGCCCGGCACGTCGACGATAAACGCCACCATACCGATCATCAGCAGCGGTGCCGTCTCCCCCAGGGCTTGTGCCATACCGATGATCGCGCCAGTGAGCATGCCTGGCATCGCCAGCGGCAGCACGTGGTGGAAGACCACCTGCATGCGTGACGCGCCCATGCCCATGGCTGCCTCGCGGATCGACGGCGGTACCGCCTTCAGCGCGGCGCGGCTGGAAATGATGATCGTCGGCAGTGTCATCAGCGTCAGCACCAGGCCGCCGACCAGCGGCGCCGAGCGCGGCAACTCGAAGAAGTTAATAAAGATCGCCAGGCCCAGCAGGCCGAACACGATGGACGGCACCGCGGCCAGGTTGTTGATGTTGACCTCGATCAGGTCGGTCCACCTGTTCTTCGGCGCGTACTCTTCGAGGTAGATAGCCGCGGCCACGCCGATCGGAAAGGACAGCGCCAATGTCACCAGCAGCGTGAACAGCGAGCCCATCAACGCGGCGCGGATACCGGCCTGTTCCGGCTCGCGGGAGTCGCCGTTGGTGAAGAAGGTGGTGTTAAAACGCTTTTTCAGTTCGCCGCTGGCCATCAGCTGCTCGATCCAGCCGGCCTTCTGGTCAGACGTGCGGCCGCGGAAGCCCTCCGCGGAATCGGACAGGCTCTTGACGAAGGTATCGACATCGTCGTCGGCGGTCAGCCATACGGTTTCCGTCTGGCCGAGCAGCTCCGGATTCGCCTCCAGGCGGTCGCGCAGCGTAAACGGCGCGCCCGTGGATACCAGACTGTAGAGTTCGCGCTTCTCGCTGCGACTGCTCGCCTCGGGGAAGCGTTCGCGCAGTGCCTCGCGGATCACACCGGTAAAGTTGGCCCAGGCCAGGCTCTCGTCGTCGACCTTGTCGATACCGAGTACCTGCTCGTCGTAGTGCACCCGCAGTTCGATTGCGCTCTGTACAAATGCACCACTGCCCTTGCTGATAATATCGGTGAACAGTACCAACACCGCGAGCATGCCGAAGGCGATACTGGCAATACCCAGGCCGCGGAAGATTTTTTCCTTGCGGTGACGGCTGGCCAGGCGCTGCTCGATGCGCTCGCGCACCTGCTGCTGGGTTAATTTTGTTTGGCTCAGGTCAGTCATACTGTTCCCGGTATTTTTTCACTACGTGCAGGGCGATAAAGTTCAGCACCAGGGTCGACAAGAACAACATCAGACCCAGGGCGAAGGCGGCAAGGGTTTTCGGGCTATCGAACTCCTGGTCGCCGACCAGCAGGGTGACAATCTGCACCGTCACGGTGGTTACTGACTCCAGCGGGTTGGTAGTCAGGTTCGCCGCCAGACCCGCGGCCATCACCACGATCATCGTCTCGCCAATCGCGCGGGACACCGCCAGTAGCACACCACCGACGATGCCGGGCAGGGCGGCGGGGATCACCACCTTGCGCACGGTTTCGGACTTGGTCGAGCCGAGCCCGAGGGCGCCGTCGCGCAGGGACTGTGGCACCGCGTTGATCACATCGTCGGACAGCGACGACACGAACGGAATAATCATGATGCCCATGACCAGGCCGGCCGCCAGCGCGCTTTCGCTGGATGCCTGCAGTCCCATGGACGTGGCAAGGTCACGGATAAAGGGAGCTACCGTCAGTGCGGCGAAAAAGCCGTACACGACGGTCGGCACACCGGCCAGAATCTCAATCACCGGTTTGGCAAAGGTACGCACACGCTTACTGGCGTACTCGGCCAGATAGATGGCCGACATCAGTCCCACCGGCACCGCCACAAACATCGCAATGGCGGACACCATCAGCGTGCCGGTAAACAGTGGCACCGCCCCGAAGGCGCCGCTGGAGCCGACCTGGTCGGCGCGCAGGGCCATCTGCGGGCTCCAGTGAAGGCCGAACAGGAACTCGGTGATCGGCACCGCCTGGAAGAAACGCAGGGATTCAAACAGCACCGACAGCAGAATGCCGACGGTAGTGAAGATGGCCGCGCAGGCGCAGGCAATCAGCACGCCGCGCAGGACTTTTTCCACTTTCTCGCGTGCGCGCAGTTGCGGTGAAAAGCGCAGCACAGTGAAGGCACCGAGGCCGATGGCCAGGATCAGGCTCAGTGCCGCCTGCAGATTGCGCGAGCCGTTGCGCAACTCGGTAAAGCGCGCGGCGGCGGCCTGTACCTGCGGCGAGGCCTCGCCAAACAGGTGGCCGGCGGCCAGGTTCTGGACCTGCGCATAGAGCAGGTTCTGTCCGGCAATCGTATCGGGCTTGTCGGCAATGCCATTCATCACCAGCGCACGGATAATCGCGTCGTCGAATGCGAGCCAGGTACCCAGCAACAACAGCGCCGGCAGCCCGCACCACAGTGCCGTGTGCAAGCCGTAATAACTGGGCAACGAGGCCAGTTTGCGCAGGCCGCCGCTGGTGCGTGCGGCCGCCACTGCGCGACTGAAGCCGGTGCCGTAGGCCACCAGTATCAGCAGTAGCAACAGGGCGAACAGAGTGGGTGTTTGCATCGATTTACCGTGCGATCAATTTCTTTGCCGGCATTATCCGGGCTTTTTACTAGGTTGCCACGGCCGCACCGGGGCGACCCATAAACAAAAAGCCAAGCCCTCGCGGGCTTGGCTGGTAACTCCATTTACCTACAGCTGTTCCCGAAACTGTTATTTCGCAGCCAGGTTGCCGAGCGCGTTCAGCTTGCGCACGTCGGTGGCCACCTGCTGGCGCTGGGCGGTGGGCAGCGGAATCATGCCCTTGTCGGCCAGGTAGCCGTCTTCACCCCAGGCGCGCTCGCTGGTGAACTCGGCCAGGAACTGCTTGATGCCCGGCACTACGTCGGCGTGCGCCTTCTTCACGTAGATGAACAGCGGGCGGGACACCGGGTAGCTCTGATCGGCAATGGAGTCGAAAGTCGGCTCGTTACCTTCGATCACGGAACCCTGAACCTTGTCGGCGTTCTGGTCGAGGAAGCTGAAGCCGAAGATGCCCAGGGCATTCGGGTTGGCCACCAGCTTGTTGACGATCAGGTTGTCGTTCTCACCGGCTTCAATGTAAGCGCCATCTTCACGGATGTTGTGGCAGATGGCCTTGTAGGCATTCTTGTCTTCTTTTTTCTTGGCTGCGATCCAGTCGAACTTCTTGCAGCCGCCTTCCATCGCCAGCTCGGCGAAGGCGTCACGGGTGCCGGAAGTCGGCGGCGGGCCCAGTACTTCGATCTTGTGCGCCGGCAGGGCCGGGTTGACGTCTTTCCAGGTCTTGTACGGGTTCGGCACCAGGGTTTCGGAACCATCCGGATTCGGCACTTCTTTGGCCAGCGCCAGGAAGATGTCCTTGCGGCTCAGCTCGAAGGGCTGGTCAGCCTTGGAGTTGGCCAGCACAATGCCGTCGTAGCCGATTTGCACTTCGACCACGTCCACGCCGTTGCCGTTACACATCTCCAGTTCAGACTGCTTGATGCGGCGGGAGGCGCCGGTGATGTCCGCGGTGTTCTCGCCCACACCCTGGCAGAACAGCTTCATGCCGCCGCCGGTACCGGTGGATTCGACCACCGGAGTCTTGAACTGGGTCGCGCGGCTGAAACGCTCGGCCACGGTGGTGGTAAACGGGTATACGGTGGAGGAGCCGACGATGCTGATATGATCGCGGGCCGCCAGGGCCGCCTGGGATGCGGCGATGGTCAGTGCCGCCAGGGAAGTGGCCACGAGTTTCTTGGCAACGGGGCGTTTGTTCATGGATAACTCCAGTGTGTGTGTTTGTTTCACGCAGCGATGCTAGGAACAACGGGTGACGATTCTATGAATGAAAGATGACAAAAAGGTTACAAGTCACCAGATCGCACATCTGGCACCGAAACTGTCGGCGCGGTAGTCTGTCCGGCAGACAACAGAACAATAAGATGTAATGAGAGACGCCCCCATGCCCCCTCTACTCCCCCTGGCGCGTGCGCTGGACCGGCTGGCCAGCGGCGCCGGCCGGCTGCTCAGCTGGTTCACCCTGGCAATGGTGCTGCTGCAGAGCGCCGTGGTACTGCTGCGCTACGGCTTCGACGGCGGCTCCGTGGCCCTGCAGGACTCTGTGATTTACCTGCACGGCGCCGCCTTTATGCTCGGCCTGGCCTATGCGCTGTACACCGACTCCCACGTGCGGGTCGATGTCTTCTACCGCCGCATGAGTGAGCGGGGCCGGGCCTGGGTCAATGCGGTGGGCACGCTGGTGTTCCTGCTGCCGATGTGCGCCTTCATCCTGATCGGCAGCTGGCAGTTCGCCGCCAGCAGCTGGGCGGTGCTCGAATCCAGCTCCAGTGCCGGCGGCCTACCCGGCGTCTTCCTGCTGAAGAGCCTGATTCCGCTGGCCGCGGTCACGCTGGCGCTGGCCGGCGTGGCGCAGTTCGGTCGCGCGCTGGCGCGACTGATGGAGGTGACACCACCCGGTGCGCCCGCAGGCAGGCCGGTCACTACGCCACAGCCACAGGCGGAGGAGGCAAGCGTATGATCGAGCTGATTCCACTGCTGATGTTCGCCGCAGTCTGCGGCCTGCTGATGTTCGGCTACCCGGTGGCCTTCACCCTCGGTGGCACGGCGCTGCTGGCGGCCGGACTGGGGATCGTATCCGGCATCTTCGATGCCGAGCTGCTGCGCGCGTTTCCCGATCGCCTGTACGGCATCATGCAAAACGGCACCCTGGTGGCGGTGCCGCTGTTCGTATTGATGGGAGTGATGCTGGAGCGGGCGCGCATCGCCGAGGAGCTATTAGTCAACCTGGCCCAGGTGTTCTCCCGGGTACCGGCAGGTATGGCGATTTCGGTGGTGGTGGTGGGAGCGCTGCTGGCGGCGAGCACCGGGATTGTCGGCGCCACCGTGGTGACGATGGGCCTGATGTCACTGCCGACGATGCTGAAACGCGGTTACTCGCCGCGCCTGGCCACCGGCACCATCTGTGCCACCGGCACCCTCGGGCAGATCATCCCGCCATCCATCGCGCTGGTGCTGCTCGGCGATACCCTGTCCAACGCCTATCAGCAGGCGCAGCTGTCCTCCGGCATCTTCAACCCGCAGCCGGTCAGTGTCGGCGACCTTTTTATCGGCGCAATCATTCCCGGCCTGCTGCTGGTGGCGGCCTACATCATCTACCTGCTGTTCGTGGCGCGGCGCGAGCCGGCCGCGGCACCGGCCGGGAAGGGCGAATCGGTGGATCTGTGGCACACGGTCAGGAGCCTGCTGCCGCCGATTGCGCTGATGCTGCTGGTGCTGGGCTCGATCATCAGCGGTGCCGCCACGCCGACGGAGGCCGCGGCAGTCGGGGCGCTGGGCGCTGGCATACTGGCACGCAGCCGCGGCGCGCTCGACTGGGCGCGCGCGGGCGAAGTGGGGCGCAGCACGCTGCAGGTCACGGCGATGGTGTTCGCGATCCTGATCGGCGCATCGCTGTTCTCGCTGGTATTCCGTGGCTACGACGGCGAGGAGCTTGTCACCGGCATCTTCCACAGCCTGCCCGGCGGCGTGGTCGGCGCGACCCTGCTGGTGATGGTGGTTATCTTCCTGCTCGGCTTTATCCTCGACTTTATCGAGATCACCTTCGTGGTGGTGCCGATCGTCGGCCCGGTGCTGCTGGCCATGGGGGTCGATCCGGTGTGGCTCGGCATCATGATCGCTATCAACCTGCAGACCTCCTTCCTGACGCCGCCATTTGGCTTCGCGCTGTTCTACCTGCGCGGGGTGGCGCCGGACGAGGTGGCCACCGGGGCCATCTACCGCGGGGTGATGCCGTTTATCGCTATTCAGCTGCTGCTGCTGTGCCTGCTGGCGCTGTGGCCGGCACTCGCCACCTGGCTGCCGAGTGCGCTGTCAGGCTAGCGGTCCATATAAGCCTAGAACCAAGAGTTATAGCGGTTTCGGCCCGGTGCCACTGGTTAAATGCTGGTCAGTTTGTGCTAGAATGCGCCACCCCGCCAGCCCCGGCGGGGCCGTATAACTCTAACAATAGATGTGAGCAGTCGATGTCCCCACATGATGAAGATCCGCAACCCACAGGCACCCTGACGCTGCAGACGCAGACCATGCCGCGGGACACTAACCCGCAGGGCGATGTATTTGCCGGCTGGCTGATGTCACAGATGGACCTCGCCGGCGCCATTCTGGCGCAGAGCATTGCCCGTGGCCGCGTCACCACTGTTGCCGTGGGCAGCATGGTATTCCTGCGCCCCGTGCCGGTCGGCTCTACCGTCAGCTGCTACGCCGAAGCCCTGGAAGTGGGCCGCTCTTCCATCCGCACCATGGTGGAAGTCTGGCTGACCCGCGTCGATTCCGGCGAGCAGGTGAAAGTCACCGAAGGCGAATTTGTATTCGTGGCCATCGACGACCGCGGTCGCACCCGGCCGCTGCCGGAATAAGTCCCCTCCCTCCCGGTCGGGTGCTATACCGATTGGGATGATCGAATCACTTCTCGAGCAGCTGCTCGTCCTGGCGGGAATACTGCTGATACCGGGCGGCCTGCTGCTGTTAATCCTGGCCCGGCTGCGCTGGAGCAGCAAGGCGACCCTGGCCGGCATCACACTGATGGCCCTGGGGGCCCTGCTGCTGGTGCGCATGCATTACGTGGAATACTGGCGAGTGGATCGCTGTGTAGACGCGGGCGGCCGTTACGACCAGGCTACGCACAGCTGCGACTTCCAATAGGACCTGCTCCCTAATGCGACACATCGGTGTCCGGCACGGCGATGCCCAGCGAGTGCAACTGCTCGGCGAGGCGCGGATCGCGGCTCTGCCGCCAGCGCTGATAGAGATCCAGCACATCGGCCGCATCGAAGGCCTGCTGGCGGGCGCAGACCCGTGCCACCAAATCGAGTATGCGCACGAAACGCCGCGCCAGCTCTTCAAACACATGACGGTTCTGTTGCGCGTTTTCCCCCAGGTAGTCGTAGGCGCCGCCACCCATGCCGACAAAATAATCTCGGCGGATACCACGCCGACTGTAGCTCTCAGGAAACAGTGCGCCGACAAACAGCGCCAGGTCCCCCAGCTGCCGCAGCAACTGGCAGCGCTCCCACTGACTGGCAGCTTCGCGGGCGTCTTTGTATAGCAGCGCCAGCGGGCGCATGCTGACCTCACCACGATCGTAACCGAACAGTTGATCGCTATCGCCGAAACGGGCCAACAGGTTGCCGATATACCAGAGCGTGTCGTCCGCCGGCTGCGGTTGCAGTTCGGGCGCCAGCTCCTGCAGCCGCTTGCGAAAAAATTCGGCCAGGGTGCTTTCAAAGGCGGGGTGAGCCGCTAGCGGCATCCGCATTCCTCCTCTGCCGTGACTCTACTGAAAATATAAATCCAGATTTATACGCCTTCTACTTTTTCTCCGTCGATTTATATAAAAATTAATTATAAAAACTGCTGCGGTTCCCATCTTGAAAAACCCAAAGCCGCTCCTATTTTGCCGCGAGGAAGGGCAGGGATTTTTCGCCTTTTTTCCCGCCTTCCCCGTTAACTTTCGATCTTTTCTATCTGGAATTTTTGTGATTGCTTATGGGAGGAAATCCGATGAGTATCAGACCGCTCTACGATCGGGTGGTTGTAAAACGGCTACCCGCGGAAACTGTTAGCGCAGGCGGCATTGTGATTCCCGACAAGGCCGCGGAAAAACCCACTCAGGGTGAGGTTGTCGCCGTCGGCCAGGGCGCACAGCTGGAAAATGGCGAGCTGCGCCCGCTGGCGGTAAAAGAGGGCGACCACGTGTTGTTCGGCCAGTACGCCGGAACCGAAATCAAGCTCGCTGGCGATACCTACCTGATCGTCAAAGAGTCCGATATCTTGGCCGTTATGGAGCAGATTGAGGCAGAGGAGGAAGCGGCATGAGTGCAAAGATCATTAAGTTTTCCGACGATGCCCGGGAGCGCATGTTGGCCGGTGTAAATATTCTCGCCAACGCGGTGAAGGCGACCCTGGGCCCGAAAGGGCGCAACGTGGTGCTTGCCAAGAGTTTCGGCGCACCGCGCGTCACCAAGGACGGGGTTTCCGTTGCCAAGGAAATCGAACTGAAAGACAAGTTCGAGAACATGGGCGCGCAGATGGTGAAGGAAGTCGCGTCCAAAACTGCCGACGTGGCCGGCGACGGCACCACCACGGCCACCGTGCTGGCACAGGCGATAGTGCGCGAGGGGCACAAGGCCATTGCCGCCGGTATCAACCCAATGGACCTGAAACGCGGCATCGACACCGCAGTGCGGGCCGCTACCGACGAGCTGACGAAACTGTCGAAGCCCTGCAGCGACAGCAAGTCCATCGGCCAGGTGGGCACGGTGTCCGCGAACTGGAATGCCGACATCGGCCAGATACTCGCCGAAGCCATGGACAAGGTCGGTCGCGACGGCGTCATCACTGTCGAAGAGGGCAAGTCGCTGCACAACGAGCTGGAAATTGTCGAGGGGATGCAGTTCGATCGCGGCTATTTATCGCCCTATTTCATCACCAACCAGGACAAGATGCAGGTCGAACTGGAAAATCCCTATATCCTGCTGGTCGACAAGAAAATCAGCAATATTCGCGAGCTGCTGCCGGTGCTTGAGGCCACGGCCAAGACCGGTCGGCCGCTGCTGTTGATTGCCGAGGACATCGAGGGCGAGGCGCTCGCCACCCTGGTGGTCAACAACCTGCGCGGCACATTGAAGGCCGCGGCGGTCAAGGCGCCCGGTTTCGGCGATCGCCGCAAGGCCATGCTGCAGGACATCGCAGTGCTGACCGGCGGCACGGTGATCGCCGAGGAAATCGGCCTTACCCTCGACAAGGTGGAGCTGGAGCAGCTGGGCAGCGCCAAGCGCGTGGTGATCGGCAAGGACAGCACTACCGTGGTCGATGGCACCGGCAGCAAGGCCGACATCGATGCGCGCGTCGCTCAGATCCGTGCCGAGATCGATAAGTCCAGCTCCGATTACGACCGCGAAAAACTGCAGGAGCGCCTGGCCAAGCTGGCCGGGGGGGTGGCGGTGATCAAGATCGGCGCCGCCACCGAGGTCGAGATGAAGGAGAAAAAAGATCTAGTGGACGACGCGCTGCACGCGACCCGCGCCGCAGTGGCAGAAGGCATAGTGCCAGGTGGCGGTATCAGTCTGGTGCGCGCCGCCGACGCGCTGCGCCAGTCCGGGCTGAAGGGCGCCAACGACGATCAGCGGCTGGGTATCAACATCGCCCTGCGGGCAATGGAGGAGCCCTTCCGCCAGATAGTCGCCAACGCCGGCGTCGAAGGCAGCGTGGTGCTGAACAAGGTGCGCGCCGACAAGAACAGCGCCTTCGGCTACAACGCCCAGACCGGCGACTACGGCGATATGATCGAATTCGGCATTATCGACCCCACCAAGGTCACCCGCACCGCGCTGCAGAATGCCGCCTCTATCGCCGGCCTGATGCTGACGACGGAAGTGATGGTCGCCGACAGGCCCGCGGAGGAAAAAAATCACAATCTGCAGGCGGACGCCTACGATTTCTAATTCCTTTCAAGCCCCCTTTCCGGGGCGGGGCCCACCCCGCCCCGCTTTCCTGTCGACCGCGCTCCGTTTGCGGCACCGCGCCGCCGGACCTATAGCACTAGCGATCCGCTGATGATCTTGATATTACCGCGCAGGTCCTTCAGTACCGTGTAGTCGTCGGTGCTGTATACCAGATTGCCGCGCATCATCACCCAACCGCTGCCGCCGGCGATCTTGTGGGTCGCCTGCTTCGTGTCCACCTCGGGCAATGTGCCCCCCAGCGAATGCGCCAGGTAGCTGGATGTGTGCGCTATCGCCTGCTGCAGCTCCGCGTAGAAAGCCTCCAGGTCCGCCGCGCGCCAGTAGACCAGGTTTTCCTGCTTGTCACCCGAGCCGGTGCCCGCCGACCAGTACTCGATGGAGTTGCGATACAACGGCTGCCTGCCGCCGTTACGCAGTTCGGCGTTGATATTGAACTTCAGCACGTTGAGGCCGTTGGTCAGTTTGATCGAGGGCAGCAGTACCAGCTGCGGCGCCCCCTTTTCCGGCAGTGGTCCGTACTCGACGGCATTGCCTGCGGCAAATTCCGAGGTCAGCATCCCGTCCACCAGCGCCTCGCGCACGTCCCGTTCTATGGCCCGGCCCATCAGCGCTTCGATCAGCGGCTGCGCGGGCTCCTGCGCCGCCTTCTGCGCCTGGCCCTTTGCCATCTCGCTGACGATCAGCGTGCCGATCAGCCCGCCGGCGACGCCCGCGGCAGCCGCCTGGCCGGCGCTAGTGCCCGGGGGTGGTGGCGGGGCAGAGTACTGTGCGGCCGCAACATTGGAGGCCGCCGCCTGGTAGCGCCAGGGCTCCGGGTGAATTTCCACGCTGAGCGGCCCGTTTTCGAGCGGTTCGACTTCCAGGTAGATGCGTTCGAGGCTTTGGATTTTCTGCGTATCGCCGGCGGCGATGTGGTATTTGGAGGAGTGCGCACAGCCGGCCAGCAGAACGCAGGCCAGCGCAAGGGATGTGATTACTTTCATGCTTGAGTCGGCGGCGGCCGCAGCCGCCGCGCTTCCCTGATCTTATTGTTGTTGTGATTCAGCTTCGGGGCTTTCGGTTTCCTCATCGACCTCGCCGGCCTTGAGAGCCAGGACCTCGGCACCACCGTCGCGCTTGGCCAGTGCGTTGAGCACATCCTGTTTGGCTTTATTCATCACCACGTAATAGGTGTTGGTCAGGCCAGGATAACTTGGGCCCTCATCCCATTCGCCGCTGGCGTAGGCGGAGTGGGAAATATTGGAGTACCAGAGCAGCTGGTTGGACGACATGTCGATCATCTCGCCATGCACATTGAAGATCGCGCGCGGCGCATCGGTGGGAATGAAACCGTAGTAGGGGCGGGCCAGGCCGGCGCTGGTGGCGGTGAGCTTCAGCAGGTAATCGACCTTGTACTGGTCAGCCAGCGCGCGGTGGTCCTTGGCGGCGAAATAGGTGGTGTCCTTGCTGTCCGGATCCTTGAACTTGGCCAGCTTGGGAGCTTTTTCCGGCGCTTCCAGGCGCACTACCTGGAAGCCTTCGCTTTCCAGACTGTGGCTTAGTTCTTCCGCCACAGCGAGGAACTCGCCCAGGTCCTGCCCCTCGATATGGCTAGTCAGCGTGTTGGTGGCCGCGGCAATGATCGCATAGTCGAGCAGGCCGATATTGCCCTCGAGCGCGAGTCCGGGCTTCTCCGGTGCCTCCAGCATCAGACCGACGGTCTTTTTGTCGGCGGTGTAAAAGGTCTGGTCCAGCGGCACTGGCACCTGAGGAGTGGCACAGCCGACGAGCGCGGCGAAGATGGCTGCAAAAGACAGCCGCAACAGAGTCTTCATTTAATCCCCTAAATTTTTCTTAATCTAGTTCCGGCCTAATTGTGACCGAACTACGATTATTCGTATTTATCGGGGATATGAAAGTTGACTCACCTGTCTGTCAGATAATTAAGAGCAAGTTGTGCCAAGAAAAGCCTGCTCATAGGGAAAATAATCCCAAGACTTAATTCTCCTCCAGCGCCCGCGCCTGGTAGTAGGCCTCTTCACTGATCTGGTGATAGGGAATCACTTGCTGCTGGAATTCCTTGAACGCCTCATAGATCCGGGCGAACTGCGGATCTTCGGCCGCGGTCTCCTGCAGGATTTCCGTATTGATCTTTTTCAGGTGCGCGAGCACGTCCGCCGGCAGGCGCTTGAGCTGCACGCCGTGCTGCTCCACCAGCTCTTTCAGCGCGCGGTTGTTGCGCGCCGTGTACTCGTCGAGCATGTCCTGGTTGGCGTCGCGGGCGGCGGTGCGCACTATCGCCTGCAGGTCTTCTGGCAGTTTTTCGAAGGCGGTCTTGTTGACGATAAATTCCAGAATGGATCCCGGCTCGTGCCAGCCGGGGTAATAGTAATACTCGGCGATCTGGTAGAAACCGAAAGCCAGGTCGTTGTACGGGCCTACCCACTCGGTCGCATCGATGACGCCGGTCTGCAGCGCCGTGTAGAGTTCACCCCCAGGGATGGTGACCGCGGTGCCGCCGGCGCGGTTCAGCACTTCGCCGCCGAGCCCCGGGATGCGCATCTTCAGTCCCTTCAGGTCGTCGACGGAATTGATCTGCTTGTTGAACCAGCCCGCCATCTGCACGCCGGTGGAACCGCCAGCCATCGGAATCAGGTCAAACGGCGCATAGACTTCTTCCCACAGCTCCAGGCCACCGCCGTGGTGCAGCCAGCCGTTCATCTCCTGGGCATTCAGTCCGAAAGGCACCGCGGTAAAGAACTGCGCGGCCGGCACCTTGCCCTTCCAGTAATAGGCCGCACCGTGGCCCATTTGCGCGGCGCCATCGGATACCGCGCCGAACACGCCCATGGCCGGCACCAGTTCGCCGGCACCGTAGACTTTGATTTTCAGGCGGCCGCCGGACATTTCGCCGACTTTTTCTGCAAATCGTTCCGGCGCACTGCCGAGACCGGGAAAGTTTTTCGGCCAGGTGGTGACGAGTTTCCACTCGAAGGTTTCCCGATCACCGTTCGCGGTGAAATGCTGCGTGGGGCCGAGGGAAGCGCGGGACGCGACCAGGGCACCGAAGGTGATCACCAGCAGCGCCAACAGGCCGAGGATGATGGGCGGATACCAGTTTATTTTTTTCATCGCTTGTTATTGTTCGTCTTATTGTTGCTTCGTCAAATCGGCGCAGGCCGGTGCCCAGCGATATGGCGATACTGGATGCCGGCCTGCGCCGGCATGACGACCTCTGGATTTAAAGCGGCTGCAGTTTGGCCATGGCCACCACCAGCCACTTGCTGCCGGCATCGTCGAAATTGACCTGCACCCGTGCGCGCGGGCCGCTGCCCTCGAACTGTACCACGGTGCCTTCACCGAATTTCGGGTGATCGACACGGCCACCGAGTGCCAGTGGTGGCAGGTCGTCGAAATCCGGCGCCGGATCGGAAAATTGGCCTAGTTGGCCGACTTTACCGTGGCCGGGCTGGAACAGTGGCCGCGATATCTCAGTTTTCAGCCGCACTTCGTGCACCAGGTTCGGCGGAATCTCGCCGATAAAGCGCGACGGGCTGTTGTAGGTCTCGCTGCCGAACAGGCGGCGGTTTTCTGCGTAGGTGATGTACAGCTTCTGCATCGCGCGGGTGATACCCACATAGCAAAGGCGACGCTCCTCCTCCATGCGGCCGGGTTCCTGCGCCGACATCTTGTGCGGGAACAGGTTTTCCTCGACGCCGGCCATAAACACCAGCGGGAACTCCAGCCCCTTGGCGGAGTGCAGGGTCATCAGCTGTACCGCGTCCTCGAACTCGTCCGCCTGACCCTCGCCGGCGTCCAGCGCGGCACTGTCGAGGAACTGGTCGAGCAGCGGGCGCTCCTCTTCGTCTTCCTCGCCCTCTTGTCCACTTTCGTTCGGGGGCACATCGATGCCGTCGAAGGCGCGGCAGGCGCTGACCAGTTCCTGCAGGTTCTCCACCCGCGTCTGGCCCTTTTCGCCCTTTTCCTTGCCGTGGAATTCCAGCAGGCCACTGGTCTCGATCACATCCTCGGCGATCGCATCGAGCAGCTTGTCTTCGGCATTCGCCGCCAGCCGGTTGACCAGGTCGAGGAAGCCCTGCAGCGCATTGCCGGCGCGCGCCGCCAGCACCCGCTGCTGCAGCATCAGTTGGGCCGCGCGCCACAGGGAACAACCCTGCTCACGGGCATAGCTGCGCACCATCTCGACGGTGCGCGCGCCGATACCGCGGGTCGGCGTATTGACGACCCGCTCGAAAGCGGTGTCATCGTCACGATTGCTGATCAGGCGCATATAAGACAGCGCGTTCTTGATCTCCATGCGCTCGTAGAAACGCTGGCCGCCGTAGATGCGGTAGGGAACCTGTTCGCGCAGCAGCGCCTCTTCCAGCACCCGCGACTGCGCGTTGGAGCGGTACAGGATGGCGATGCTGTCGCGGCGATTGCCGTCGCGCACCCAGTCCTCGATGCGCTCGACGATAAAGCGCGCCTCGTCCTGTTCGTTGTAGGCGGCATAGACGGCGATCGGCTCACCTTCCTCGCCCTGGGTCCACAGCTCCTTGCCGAGACGGCCGGCATTGTGCTCGATCACCGCGTTGGCCGCCTTCAGGATCGTGGCGGTGGAGCGGTAGTTCTGCTCCAGGCGCACCGTCTGCACCTCGCGCATGTCGCGCTCGAAATGCTGGATATTCTCGATCTTGGCGCCGCGCCAGCCGTAGATGGACTGGTCGTCGTCGCCGACCGCGGTGATGCGGCACTGGTCGCCGGCCAGCAGGCGCAGCCACGCGTACTGGATTGTGTTGGTGTCCTGGAACTCGTCTACCAGGATGAACGGGAAGCGGCGGCGGTAGTGGGCCAACACCGCATCGTTGTCCCGCAACAGCTCGTGGGCGCGCAGCAGCAGCTCACCGAAGTCCACCAGGCCGCCGCGCTGGCAGGCCTCCTCGTAGGCGAAATAGATACGCACCATCGTCTGCAGCCAGGGGTCGGCGCCGGCATTGATGTACTGCGGACGCAGGCCCTCGTCTTTCTGGGCACCTATCCACCACTGGGTTTCCCGCGGCGGCCACTTCTTGTCGTCCAGCTGCAGGTCGTTCTGCACGCGCTTGATCAAGCGCAGCTGGTCGTCACTGTCGAGGATCTGGAAATTCTGCGGCAGCTTCGCTTCCTGCCAGTGGGCTTTCAGCAGGCGGTGGGCCAGGCCGTGGAAGGTGCCCACCCACATACCGAAGGTGTTCACCCCCAGCAGCTCCTCGATGCGCGCGCGCATCTCCTTGGCCGCCTTGTTGGTGAAGGTCACCGCCATGATCGAGTAGGGCGAGGCCCCCTCCACCTGCATCAGCCAGGCGATGCGGTGTACCAGTACACGGGTCTTACCGGAGCCGGCACCGGCCAACACCAGCTGATTGCCCGGCGGCGCGGCCACGGCCTCGCGCTGAGCATCGTTGAGGGGGTCTAAAATCTGAGATACGTCCATGGGCGGCGATTGTACCAGAGCTGCCGGCGGATACCTGTGTAAATAAACAGGCTTTCACTCACAACCCGGACGCGAAGGCGACGGTGGTGGTGGGCTTTTGCGGGGCTGTCGGCCGGAGGGATCCGGCCGCCAAGCCTACAGGGATGTATTCACGGCGTGCCCCGCAAAAGCCCGCCACCACCGCGCTCGTCACGATGTCGCTCGCCAGCCGGGAGAGCAGCGGCTAAACTGCGCAGTCCGGCTTATAGAAGGAAGTCCCGTGAAACCGGCGGAAGTCACGCAGAAAATCAGCGAACAGCTGTCATCCATGCGCAAATCGGAGCGCAAGGTGGCCGAGTATATCCTCGCCAACCCGGATGAAATCATCCATATGCGCATCGTCGACCTAGCCACCGAGGCCCAGGTCAGCGAACCGACGGTGGTGCGCTTCTGCCGCGCGGTGGGCTGCTCCGGATTCCAGGAATTCAAACTGAACCTGGCCCAGCAGCTCGCTTCCAGCCCCAGTTTCGGCCAGATCGCGGTGACCGAGACGGATACCATCGCCGAGTACAAGCGCAAGGTTTTCGACTCCACCGTCGATACGCTGCTGAACGTGCGCGACAAGATCGACAACCGCGCGCTGGAAGCGGCGGTCAGCGCTATCGCCGCCGCCAAGCGGGTCGAATTCTTCGGCTTCGGCGCCTCCGGGGCCGTGGCCGCCGACGCCAAGCACAAGTTCTTCCGCCTGCAGCTGGCCGCCGCCGCCCATTCCGATCACCACATCCAGAACATGTCCGCCATGTCGATGGTGCCCGGCGACGTGGTGGTAGCCATCTCCCAGAGCGGCCGCACCAAGGCGCTGCTGCGCTCCATGGGCATGGCGAAAGAGCAGGGCGCCACCGTCATCGGCCTGGCTCCGAGCGGCTCACCGGTGGCCCGGCAGGCCAGCATCCCTCTGGAAGTGGATGTGGAGGAAGACATAGAGATCTACACGCCACTGTCGTCGCGCATTGCCCACCTGGTGGTGATCGACGTGCTCGCCATTGGCGTGGCCCAGCGCAAGGGACCGCAACTGCAGGAGCATCTGCTCAAGTTGAAACAGGGCCTCTATACGCTGCGCGAAGACAAGCACTAACCGCTCTACCGGCCGATCAGAGCCGGCGCATATCCAGCAGCGGCATGTTGCGGCGCACGGTCGCCAGCTTGTCGGCGCTGAGGGTTGTCACCAGCACCGCCTCGCCCTCGCCGGCCTCGGCGAGGATCTCCCCCCAGGGATCGATAATCACCGAATGCCCCCAGGTGCGCCGCTTGGGCGAGTGCTCGCCGCCCTGATTGGCGGCCACGACGAAACAGCCATTTTCCACCGCCCGCGCCCGCAGCAGCGTCAGCCAGTGCGCCTGTCCGGTCACATAGGTAAAGGCCGCCGGCACCAGCAGCACCTCGGCGCCGGCCAGCGCCAGCTGCCGGTAGAGCTCGGGGAAGCGCAGATCGAAACAGATACTGAGGCCGAGCTCCGCCCAGGGCGTCGCCACGGTAAACAATTCATCGCCGGGCTCGATACTGGCCGACTCCCGGTAACTGCCGGCGGCGTCGGCGACCTCGACATCGAACAGGTGGATCTTGTCATAACGGGCGCGCAGAACCCCTTCAGTGTCGTACACCAGGCTCGCGGAACGCGTGCGCCCGCCCGGCACCGGTGCGCCGTCGGCCCGCTCGGTCAGCGGTACCGCCCCCGCCACCAGCCAGACACCCAGCTCCGCCGCCCACTGCCGCAGCGCATGCTGGATCGGGTGGCGCTCGGCACTGGCCTCGACCGTGCCGGCAAAGGGTTCCGCCGCACCGGCACTGCCCCGGTCGGAAAGGTGTGCAAAGTTCTCCGGCAACAACACCAGCTGCGCACCGCGGGCTGCCGCCTGCTCAAGTAGCCGGCGTGCCTGCGCCAAATTGGCGGAGACCGACTCCCCGCTGATCATCTGTACTGCGGCCACACATAGATCTTGCACGACTGCTCCCCCATCTTTCGTTTCCACTGTCCGGATTTTGCCATGGCCGGCACAGGAAAGAAGCGCCGCAATTTGCGCATCCATTCCAGCGGCGTCCGCACTAACTTTGCACTGCTTGTGTCGGACGGTCGCTGGCACATGTCGCCGCCCATCGCTACCATGGCCCGCCCGCGGCGACTAATCTTTTAGCTCGGCAACAGCCGCCGAGTTCACCCCCCGCCATTCCGCCACGCAGTACCTGAGCTGAATTTATGAAGCCCATCGCCATTGCAGCCGAAAAGAAACCGCCGCGCTGGCTGGCGGTGTGGCTGGCGGCACTGGTGGCACTGACTCCGTTTTCCATCGACAGCTACCTGCCGGCGATCCCGGCGATGGCCGTGGCACTGGATACCGAAGTGGCGCGGGTGCAGCACTCGGTATCGAGCTTTCTGCTCGGTTTTGCCATCGGCCAGCTGTGCGGCGGGCCCCTCTCGGACCGCTGGGGCCGGCGCCTGGTCGGCACCATCGGGCTCAGTATCTATATCGCCACGTCGCTACTGGTGCTGTTCGCGGACCACGTGGATCAATTGATTATTCTGCGCTTGTTCCAGGCCATCGGCGGCGGTTTCGCCACGGTGATCTGCGCGGCCATAGTGCGCGACCTGCACAGCGGGCGCGACGCGGCCAAGATCATCTCGATGATCAGCACCATGATGCTGGTGGCGCCGCTGATTGCGCCGGTAATCGGTTCGGTGCTGCTGGCCGGCGGTGGCTGGCAGAGTATTTTCGTGTTCCTGCTGCTGTACGCCGGGGCCATGCTGGTACTGGTGCGTTTTCTGCTGCCGGAAACGGTGTCGCGGTTTTCCCGAGCGCGGCGCCAGCGCAAGCCGCTGCGTTCGGTGCTGCAGAGCTACGGCCAGGTGCTCGGCAACCGCCGCGCGCTCGGCTTTCTCGGCGCCCAGGCGTGTGTTAGCGGCTCGATGTTTATCTACATCACCACCGCCCCGTTCGTATTCATGCGCTATTTCGAGGTGCCGGCCACCCAGTTTCCGCTCTTCTTCGGCATCTGTGTGCTGGGGCTGATCTGTATGGTGCAGGTGAATATCCGCCTGCTGAACCTGTTCGAGCCGCGCAATATCCTGCTGGCGGGCATACTGCTGCAGCTGCTCGGCTGCGGCCTGCTGCTGCTGGGGACGCTGACCGGAGTGAAAGAGATAGCGCTGTGGATGGTGCCGCTGGTACTGGTGATGGCCTGTATCGGTATCACCGGGCCCAACGCCGCAGCCTGCTTTCTGGAGTTTTTCCCGAAAATCAGCGGCAGCGCCAATGCGCTCTACGGTGCCACCATCTTTATTACCGGCGGCGTGCTCGGCGGCATCGTGAATACACTGCACACCGGGACGCTGGTGCCCATCGCTGCGGCCATGCTCGGCTGCGCGCTGGCGGCGCTGTTGTCGGCCGTATTGATCGCCCGCGCGCTGGAGCCGATCGAAGTCGAGGTGCCGGTCACCAGGCGCTACATTCCACGCTGATCGCACCGGACACCAGCTACTCCTGCAGCAACCCCTCTTCGCGCATCGCCTTCTGCACGGCCGGCCGCTCCTGCATCCGCTGCTGGAAGGCCTGCAGCCTGGGCCAGCCCGAGGTGTCGATATTCTGCTTGTCGAGCCAGCTGGCAATGGTGAACAGGTAGGCGTCGGCAACGGTGAAGTCGTCGCCCATCAGGTAGTCGTGCTGCAGCCGCTCCTCGATAAAGTCGAAGCGGCTGGCGATGGTTTTCTTGGCCTGCGCTTTCTCCTCGTCGCTGCCGTCCCAGAACAGCGGTACAAAGGCCTTGTGCACCTCGGCGGCGATGTAGTTCAGCCACTCGAGCAGCCGGTAGTGGGCGAGGCTGCCGTATTCCGGTGCCAGGTTTGCGTCGGGTTTTTGCTCGGCGATGAACTGCACTATGGCCGGGCCCTCGGTGAGTATCTCGCCGCCTTCCAGCTGCAGTGCCGGCACGCAGCCCTTGGGGTTGATCTCGCGGTAGTCGGCGCCGCTTTCCGTCTTGTGCTCCTGCAGGTCGACCTTGCACATCTCCAGGTCGATCCCCGCCTCACAGGCGACGATATGGGGCGACAGGGAGCAGGCGCCCGGGGCATAGAAGAGTTTCATCGGCATCCTCACGGTGACAGTTGCACGGCTCCCTGCAGTATAGGCCCGCGCTAATCGCCGATAATCTTCACCAGCACGCGCTTGCGACGGCAGCCGTCGAATTCGCCGTAGAAGATCTGCTCCCAGGGGCCGAAGTCCAGCCGGCCATCGCTGACCGCGACCACCACTTCGCGGCCGAACAGCTGGCGCTTGATATGGGAGTCGGCGTTGTCTTCACCGGTATCGTTGTGGCGGTATCGCTCGATCGGCCCATAGGGCACCAGGTCGTCGAGGAAGCGCGCGAAGTCGCGGTGCAGGCCGGGCTCATCGTCATTGATAAATACCGACGCGGAGATGTGCATCGCGTTGACGAGGCAGAGGCCGTCGCGGATGCCGCTCTCGGCGAGGGCGGCCTCCACCTGCGGCGTGATATTGATGAATTCGGTGCGCTCGCGGGTGTCGAACCAGAGTTCGCGGCGGTGGGATTTCATATGGCTATCTCCCCAAATGGCTGTGGCAGGCGCCGAAGGCGCTTCGCCCAGCCTAGAGGAGTTATTGCGGTTTTTTAACCGCGGTTGTGCGGCGCCGCGTAGTCCAGCTCGGGGCCCTTCGGCACTATGCCGGTCGGATTGATGGTGTCGTGGCTGGCGTAGTAGTGGGTCTTGATATGGTGGAAGTCCACCGTATCCGCGACGCCCGGCCACTGGTACAGCTCGCGCACATAGCCCCACAGATTCGGGTAATCCGCCAACCGCTGCTTGTTGCACTTGAAGTGGCCGTGGTAGACGGCATCGAAGCGAATCAGCGTCGTGAACAGCCGCCAGTCCGCCTCGGTGACGCGGTCGCCGGTCAGGTAGCGGTTGACTGCCAGCCTTTGTTCCAGCTGTTCCAGAGTGCTGAACAGGCGCTCGTAGGCATGCTCGTAGGCGTCCTGAGCAGTCGCGAAGCCGGCCCGGTAGACGCCGTTGTTGACGTGTTCATACACCACATCGTTGGTGGCATCGATATCACCGCGCAGTTCCTGTGGATAGAAATCCGCGTCGTTGCCGGTCAGCCCGTTAAACGCGGTGTTGAACATGCGGATGATCTCCGACGACTCATTGCTGACCACGCACTCGCGCTGCTTGTCCCACAGCAGCGGCACTGTCACGCGGCCCGAGTAATCGGCGCGGTTGCGGGTGTACAGCTGGTACAGGTAGTCGGCGCCGTAGAGCCGATCGCCGCTGCTGCCCTCATCGGTATCGAAGGTCCAGCCGTGTTCACGCATGTAAGGACTCACTACAGAGACGCCGATGTAGTCCTCCAGCCCCTTCAGTTTGCGGAAAATCAGCGTGCGGTGTGCCCACGGGCAGGCCAGGGACACGTACAGGTGGTAGCGGTCTTTCTCCGCGGCAAAGCCGCCCTCGCCGCTGGGGCCGGGGCTGCCGTCGGCGGTTATCCAGTTGCGCAGCTGCGCCGCCTCGCGCACGAACTCGCCTTCACTCTTGTCGGTATCGTACCAGCGGTCCTGCCACTGCCCATTCACCAGTAGGCCCATAGCAATCTCCTGCAGTCGGGATAAATAGAAAGCGCTTAGAGAGCGACGCGGGAAGCCCCGCGCCGGAGGATGCGGCCGTTATTTGCCGCGCAGCCTGTGGTCTAGGCTCAGCTTGCCGGCGCCGGCACAGGCGAGAATGAAGAAGCCACCGGCAATGGTGATATTCTTCATGAAGCTGATCATCTGGCCCTGATCGCCCGGCACATAGTGGAACAAAAACGCACTGGCGAGACAGAAGAGGGCCAGCGCCAGTGCCGACCAGCGGGTGAAGAAGCCGAGCAAGATGGCCAGGCCGCCGCCCAGCTCGACGAGGATTACCAGCGGCAGCAGTATGCCCGGCACGCCGGCGGACTCCATATAGGCCTGGGTACCTTCGTAGCCGCCGATTTTGTTCCAGCCGGCGGTGATAAACATCAGGGACATCAGCACACGGCCGAGCAGTTTGCCGAGATCGCAGAAAATGGGGTTGTTCATCGCCGAAGCCTCGCTTGAGTTAGTCAGTCATTGATAGTGAAACTGCACCCAGTGTAGTTCTATTTTTTACTGAAAAAACCGCAAAAATTCGCCAATAGCTTTCGATTTTTTAAATAGCTGCTCGTTTGTTCGCGCTCAGGCTTTACTCGACGGGCCCCAATCCGGCGCGCAGCGACTCGATGAGAGAGCGGGCTGCCGGTCCGCAGCGATCCGCATCGGCGTAGACCAGGTAGACGGTGACATCCCGCTCCCAGGGTTCCTCGGTCGGCAGCGGCAGCAGTCGGTCGGCGGACAGGGATTCGCGGATGCGCGTCTCCGGCAGCCAGGCAAAACCGAGGCCGCGCTCGATCAACTCCACAGAGGTCTGCACATTGGTCACCGTGATGCGCTGATCGGAGCCGAGCCAGCCGGAATCCTGACGGTGCCTGATCGCCGAATCCCGCAGCACTACCTGACGGCAGGCCTTCAGGTCCTTGCGCGCCACCGGCCGCCCGAGCTGATGCAGCGGGTGCTGCGGGTGGGCCACCGGCACGAATCGTACCCGTGCCACCGGCTCACCGACGAAGCCCTGCGGCACCCGGGCGCTGAGGATGAAATCCGCCTGCTGCTGCACCAACAGTTCCTCGGCACCGGATAGAACCGTCTCACGCACTTCCAGCCGGGTGTGCGGAAACTCGTCGGCGAAGCGCTCTATCGCATTGAACAGGCACTCGTAATCGAAGATCACGTCGACCGCGAGGGTCAGGCTGGCCTCCTCGCCAGTGGCCAGGCTCGCGGCCACCGATTCCAGCGCCTCGGCTTCGTTCAGCAAACCGCCGGCGCGGGCCAGCAATATGCGCCCGGCATCGGTCAGCTCCGCCTTGCGCCCGCGCACTTCCAGCAGTGCGACGCCGAGGCTCTCCTGCAGCTTGTGCACCGCGTGATTGATGGAGGACTGACTTTTGTGGACCGCCTGCGCCGCCTGGGAGAAGCCGCCGTGTTCGACGACCGACTGGAACATTCGCCACTGCTCCAGGGTTACCTTGGCCATTCGCATTCCTCTTGCAACTGTGAAGGTGGGCGTACCAGCATCTACTCGCAGCATACGGACATGCAGCCTGTATAGCGCAACCGACCTATAGATTCGAATAAAAGCAGCAATTTTTTACCATTTTTAATCGAAACGATCGGCCTATACTGCCGACAAACGCACGATTGGAGGTGTCCATGCACAAATCGTTTGAACTACAGCCCGGTGCCCGCCCGCTGGTGCGCGGTGTCGGCAGCCAGGCTTCCGCCGACGGTGCCGGCGTCAGGATCCAGCGTGTGGCCGGTTTCGACAGCCCGGACTTCAGCCCCTTCCTGATGCTCGACGAGATCCGCTCCGAGAATGCCGACGACTATATCGCCGGCTTCCCGCCGCACCCGCACCGCGGCATCGAAACGCTGACCTATATGCTGAACGGCGAATTCGAACATCAGGATCACCTCGGCAACCGCGGCGCCGTTGCCTCCGGTGGCGCCCAGTGGATGCGCGCCGGCCGCGGCATCATCCACTCGGAAATGCCCAGCCAGGCACCCGGCGGCATGCACGGCTTCCAGTTATGGATCAACATGGCCGCGGCCAACAAGATGGACAAACCGAGCTGGCGCGATATTCAGTCGACGGAGATTCCGGAGCTGGCCCTGGATGGCGGCGAGGGTGCTAGTGAGGGCTCACTGATCCGCCTGATCGCCGGCGAATGGACCATCGGTGGTGAAGAAAAACACGCGCCGCTGACCGACGCAGCCGCCGAGGCGGCGGTGGCGGACATCCGCCTGGGCGCCGGCGCCGAGGTGCTAATGCCGCTGCCGGAGACACACAGCGTACTGGTGTATGTCTACTCCGGAGCGCTGGTGACCGAGCGCGGCACCATCGGGCGGGGCAATATGCTGTTGTATGGGGCTGGGGAGTCGCTACAATTGCGCGCGCATACCGAGGGAGCCGGCCTGTTGTGCCTACATGGCCTGCCCCTGCGCGAACCCGTTGCCCACTATGGCCCCTTCGTGATGAACAGCCGCGAGGAAATCGAGCAGGCGCTGCGCGACTACAATAACGGCACACTTACCGATTAAGCGTTTATTTAGCCGCCCCAGAGCTGAGCACCAGGCGGCGCGACAGCTCTGGGACCCCTGCCATCCAATTCCGGGAAGTGAGTCCGCACGCGCGATATGGAAGTCTATTACACCTTTTGTTTTCTGGCCGCGGTGTCGGTATTTCTCGGATTCCTGAACCAGTATGTGCTGCGTGCACAGACCACCATCGCCATCACCGCCGGCGCCCTGGCGCTGTCGCTGCTGGTTACCGGGCTGGGCAAGCTGGGGATTGTCGAACTGCGCGACTGGGCCGACCAGTTATTGCCGCTGCTGAATCTCGAAGACCTGCTGCTGAAGGGCATGCTCGGCTTCCTGTTGTTTGCCGGCAGCCTGCATATCGACCTGCTGGCGCTGCGCAACCAGCGGCTGGAGATCGGCCTGCTGGCCGTGCTCGGCACGCTGATCTCCACCTTCGTGGTCGGCGCGCTGCTCTACTGGTTCCTGCAGCTGCTCGGCATGCAGGTGGCGCTGGTCTACTGCCTACTGTTCGGTGCGCTGATTTCCCCGACCGACCCGATCGCCGTGCTGGCGATCATCAAGAGCCTCAAGGCGCCGGAGCAGGTGTCGATTCAGGTGGAGGGGGAATCCCTGTTCAACGACGGTTTCGGTATCGTCGTGTTTGCCGTGATCTACGCGCTGGCGTTCGAGGGCGGCGAGCCGTCACTGCCGGCGGTGGCCCACCTGTTTGCGGTGGAGGCGATCGGCGGCGTGGTGCTCGGCCTGTTGATCGGCGGCCTGTTCCACTGGCTGATCTGCTGCACCAACGACCACAGCCTCGAACTGCTGCTGACCCTGGTGATACCGACGGCCGGCTTTTCCCTCGCCAACCTGCTCGGCGTGTCCGGCGCGCTGGCGATGGTGGTGAGCGGCATCATTATCGGCAACTTCACCCGCGAACGCGGCTTCTCCCGCGTCAGCCAGCACGAGCTGGACAACTTCTGGAGCATCACCGAGGACTTCATGAACGGCCTGCTGTTCCTGCTGGTGGGCCTGTTCCTGATCACCATCGACCTGCGCAGTTTCGATTACCTGCTGATGGCGGCCGGCATCGTCATCGTACTGCTGGCACGCACGCTGGCAGTCACCGTACCGTTTACGATCCTGAAGCGGTTCCGCCGCTACCACCCCTACACCGAGCGCATCCTGATCTGGGGCGGGCTGCGCGGCGGCCTGGCGCTGGCGCTGGCGATGTCGATTCCGGCCGGCTATGCGGTAATCCAGGGGCAGGATCTGCGCCACCTGTGGGTGGTGATGACCTATGGCGTGGTACTCTTTTCGATCGTGGTGCAGGGCTCCACTATTGCACCGCTGATCCGCCGCAGCCGCGAGTTCGCCGAACCCGAGACGGCGGTGGAACCGGCCTAGGGCCTGTTTCCGAACAACAACAAACGACGCCTATTCCATGGAACACACAAGCTTCCTGCTGCAGGCAGTGATCTATTTGGCCGCGGCAGTGATCGCCGTGCCGATTGCCACCCGCCTGGGCCTGGGCTCGGTGCTCGGCTACCTGCTCGCCGGTGTGGCCATAGGGCCGCACGCGCTGGGCCTGGTCGGCGATGCCAGCGACGAAATGCACGTGGCCGAATTCGGCGTGGCATTGATGCTGTTCCTGATCGGCCTGGAGCTGCAGCCGCGCAAGCTGTGGCAGATGCGCGGCGCGATCCTCGGCACCGGCTCCGCCCAGGTACTGCTCACTGCCGCCGCCGTGGCGGCGCTGGCGCTGGCACTGTACGAGGAGAGCTGGCGCGCGGCGCTGGCGATCGGCCTGATACTGGCGCTGTCTTCCACCGCGATCGTATTGCAGTCACTGAGCGAGAAGGGGCTGCTGAAAACCCAAGGCGGGCGCAGCGCTTTCGCGGTGCTGCTGTTTCAGGACATCGCCGTGATTCCGATTCTGGCATTGATGCCGCTGCTGGCGGTTGCACCGGCGGAAGCCCAGGCCACCGGCCTCAGTGGCTGGCGCTATGCACTCGCAGTGATCGGTACTATCGTCGCCTTCGCCGTTGCCGGGCGCTATCTGCTCGGGCCGCTGCTGCGCCTGGTGGCCGGCAGCCAGGTGCGCGAGATGTTCACGGTGAGCTCGCTGCTGATCGTAGTCGGTGCGGCGGCGATCATGACCGGCCTGAATTTGTCGCCGGCACTCGGTACCTTCCTGGCCGGCGTGCTGCTGGCGGAGAGCGAGTTCCGCCACGAGCTCGAGGCGGACATTGAACCCTTCAAGGGGCTGCTGCTGGGAATCTTCTTTATCGCCGTCGGCGCCAACCTGAATTTCAACCTGATCGCCCAATACCCGCTGCTGCTGTTCGGTCTGCTGATACTGTTGGTGGCGGTCAAGTTTGCGGTGTTGTTTGCGCTGGCGCGCACCCTGCGCATGTCGCGCGGCGAGGATTGGCTGTTTGCGCTGTCGCTGGCGCAGGCGGGCGAGTTCGGTTTCGTGCTGGTCTCTTTTGCCACCCAGAATCGCGTACTCGACAGCACTGCCGGCAACCTGCTGATCGCGCTGATCGCGCTGTCCATGGCACTGACGCCGATCCTGCTGCTGGTCTACCAGCAACTGATCCAGCCGCGCTTTATGCGCGGCGAGGAAAGCGGCGGCGAGCGCGAAGAGGAGCCGCCGCTGGACAGCGGCTCGCCGGTGATCATCGTCGGCTACGGCCGCTTCGGCCAGATCGCCGGGCGCCTGTTGAACGCCTGCGGCTTCGGCACCACGCTGCTGGAGCGCAACGCGGAGCAGCTGGACCTGGTGCGCCGCTACGGCATCCAGGCCTATTACGGCGATGCCTCCCGCGAGGACCTGTTGCGGGCCGCCGGCGCGGAGAATGCGCGCCTGGTGATCCTGACCCTGAGCGACCAGGCCGCGAGCCTGGAAATTGTCGCGCAGCTGCGCAAGCACTTTCCGCACCTGACTATCCTGGCTCGGGCGCGCAACCGCATGCACCAGTACGCGCTGATGGAGGCTGGAGTCCAGTATATTTTCCGTGAGACGGTGGACTCGGCGCTGTCCATCGGTGAGTGCGCGCTGCAGCTACTCGGCCTGAGCCCGCTGCGGGCGCGGCGCGCGGCGCGCAAATTCAAGCAGCACGACCAGCGCATGCTCGAGTCCCTGTTCCCCTACTGGCGCGACGAGTCACAGCATATCGCGCAGACCAAGGTCTACCGCGAGCAGCTGCTGCAGGCGCTGCGGGAGGACCGGCGCGACAAGGACCTGCACCTGGATCACTACTGGGAGGAGTCGCGCCCGGGCCTGTAGGGCGTGGGGTCTGTCAGCGCATCTGGTCGGCGGAGCGCAGGCTCGCCTCGATCAGATCCACTTCCAGCACCAGTTTGCGGTGCAGCTCGTCATCGATCCGCTGCTCGATGCGCAGGCGGAACAGCCGCTCGCGCTCGGCGGCGAGCGCAGCCAGGTGAAACTCGCGCTCGGCCCGCGCCAGCGTCGATCTGTGGCCACCGCGATGGCCGTCGCTGTCATCCAGGCGCCGGCGGTACAGCTGCAGCAGGTAATCGAGCGCCTCGCGCTCGACTTCCGCTGCCTCGTCGCCCTCCTGCACGCCGTCGCGCAGGGTCTGCAGTCGCTCCAGTGCCGCCCGTGTCGCCACCGTGCGCGCACTGCGCTCGTCGCCGATGTCCGCCATCTGCGGTGTCGCCAGCAGGTATCGCACCAGCGGCGGCAGGGCGAAACTGGCGAGCAACAGCGACAGCAGTATCACGCCCATCGCAATCACCACCGCCAGCTCCCGGCCCGGGAAGGCACTGCCGTCGGGGAGCAACAGTGGCAGCGACAGGACCCCGGCGAGGGTTACCGCGCCGCGCACACCGGCCAGCGCGGTGACCGTTACCAGCAGCAGCCGCTGGCCAGCAGTTGCGATTTCGCGGCGGATCCGCGTCAGGTACAGCGATGCCCAAACCCAGACAAAGCGCAGCCCCGCCAGAGCCGCGGTGATCGCCAGGATGTAGAGCAGTAGTGTGCCGTCACCAGCCACGGCACTGTACCGGGCCTCCCCCAGGTCGGCGTTGAGGATACGCACCAGCTGCTCGCCCAGTAACACGAAGATGATGCCGTTCATGGCCCCCTGGACGGTGTTCCAGACCGCCGTCCGCGCCATGCGCGTGGCGGCGAGTTCAGGGCCGTGCAGGTCGACGTGGTGCGCGGTAATGCCCGCTGCCGCGGCGGCCAGGATGCCCGAGCCGCCCAGGTGTTCCGCTGCCAGGTAGGCGGCGAAGGGCACCAACAGGCTCACCAGTATCTGCACGCCGGTGTCCTCGCCACCGAGGCGCCCGAGTCCGCGCAGCGCGTAGCCGCAGGCCAGGGCGGTAGCGGCACCGATCGCGACACCGGCCACCGCCATCCAGACGAAGCCGAGTGCTGTCTGCGTCAGGGAAAAGCTGCCGGTTACCGCCGCCGCAACCGCAAAGCGGAAGCAGTCGAGCCCGGCGGCGTCGTTCAGCAGCGCCTCGCCCTGCAAGATATGCCGCAGGCGCGGCGGCAGAGGCGTGCTGCCGCGCACAGCCGCCAGTGCCACCGGATCAGTCGGCGCCAGTATCGCCGCCAGCGCAAACGCCACCGTCAGCGGCATCGCCGGTATCAGCCACTGGATAAAGAACCCCATGCCCACCACGGTGAAGATCACCAGGCCCACGGCGAGCGTCAGGATCGGGCGCAGGTCGCGAAAGAAGGCGCCCTTGGGAATACGCCAGCCGTCCAGAAACAGCAGTGGCGGAATGAACAACAGGAAGAAGATTTCCGGATCCAGCGGAATCCTGACCCCAAGCATACCGCCGAGCAGCGCACCCGTAGCGATCTGCAGCAGAGGCAGCGGCAGGGGGAGCAGGCGCGCGACTATACCGCTGAACGTGACGGCGACGAGCAACAGCAGGGCGATGGCAACATAGTGCATCGAACGCTAAGTCCGCGTCGGGGCGGATTCTACGGCACCGGCTCGGGTGTGGCGGCAATGGGCGTAAGGCAACGGAGCGCTCGCTGTAAATCGGCGGACTTACAGCGAGTATAGGAGAGCCGGAACCTGCGACTGCGCTAAGGGAAGATCGCCGGCGATTACTCGAACATGTCCGGCTGTTCGGCACAGATAACATCATATAGCGGCTGGAAACTGAACATTCCCGCCAGTTCGGTACCCACTACCGCACGCGTGCGTAAGGCCACTTGCGGCTCGATCAGTATCGGCTCGCCGGCGGCCTCTGCCAGCAGCTGCGCCTGACAGCTGCGCTCCATCGTGATGTACCACCAGGCGGCTTCATCCACGGACTTGCCGACCGTGAGCAAGCCGTGGTTCTGCAGAATCAGCGCTTTCTTGTTGCCGAGTGCCTGTGCCAGCGCCTCTCCTTCGTCCATTTCCAGAACCACGCCGGAGAAGCTATCCAGCAGGCCGTGATCGCCGAAGAAGGCGCAGGCGTCCTGGGTGATCGGATCCAGCAGGCGGCCGAGGGACGACCAGGCCTTGCCGTACAGCGAGTGGGCATGAGCGGCGGCGACGACATCCGGGCGCAGGCGGTGGATACGGGAGTGGATGGTAAACGCGGCGCCGTTCAGGTAGCCGTCACCCTCGACCACTTCGCCCCGGTGGTTGACCAGCAACAGCTGCGACATGCGCAGCTGCTTGAAGGACACACCCATCGGATTGACCCAGAAGTGATCTTCCAGCTCCGGGTCGCGGACGGTGATATGGCCGGCAACGCCCTCGTCAAAGCCGAATTTGCCGAACAGGCGGAAAGCCGCGGTGAGCTTTCTCTTGCGCTCCTCGCGCACCTGCTCCGGCGGCAGCGCCGGCTCGCCGAGCAGTACGTTGATATCGCCATTCATTACCGCGGCGTTGGTGTCCGCAGTTTTTGTTGTTTTTTCTGCAGTGGTCATCGACCGGCCCTCTCAATCGCCAAAACTGCCGAAGGCTCCTTATAGCACGTTGATCGACTTTTGAGCGAGAGCAGGCGCCAAAGAAAAAATGCCGCAGAAGCTGCTAGCAGAAATAAAAAAGACCGCACAATGGCGGCCTTTTCCGGACGACAACAGACAATTACTCGACGGTCACCGACTTGGCCAGATTGCGCGGCTGGTCCACGTCGGTGCCCTTCAGCAGCGCGACGTGGTAGCTGAGTAGCTGCAGCGGTACCGTGTACAGGATCGGCGCCAGGCTCTCCGGCGCGTCCGGCACCTCGACCACGGTGACGCCCGGCTCGCTGGTGAAACCGGCCTGGGGACTGGCGAACACAAACAGCTGGCCGCCGCGGGCGCGCACCTCCTGCAGATTGGACTTCAGTTTCTCCAGCAGCTCGTCGTTGGGCGCGACCACCACCACCGGCATATCCGCATCCACCAGCGCCAGCGGACCGTGCTTCAGCTCGCCGGCCGGGTAGGCCTCGGCGTGGATATAGGAGATCTCCTTCAGCTTCAGCGCGCCCTCGAGGGCGATCGGGTACTCGACACCGCGGCCGAGGAACAGCGCGTGGTGCTTCTCGGCAAAGGCCTCGCTGGTGTCCTGCACCAGCTGATCCAGGCCGGTGAACTGCTCCATCAGCTGCGGCAGCTGGTGCAGCGCCTTGACCAGTTCCGCCTCGCGCTCAGTACTCAGGCCGTTGACCTTGGCCAGCGCGATGCAGAACAGCTGCAGCGCCACCAGCTGGGTGGTGAAAGCCTTGGTGGAGGCGACACCGATCTCCGGACCCGCCTCCGTCATCAGCGACAGCTCGGACTCCCGCACCAACGAGCTGTTCGGCACATTGCAGATGGTCATCGACGCCAGGTAGCCGAGCTCCTTGGCCTGGCGCAGTGCGGCCAGCGTATCGGCGGTTTCGCCGGACTGGGAAATGGTCACGAACAGAGTGCCCGGGCGCACGGCCGTCTTGCGGTAGCGGATTTCGCTGGCGACCTCGACCGAGCAGGGGATACCGGCCCAGTCCTCCAGCCAGTAACGCGCCACCAGACCGGCGTGGTAACTGGTGCCGCAGGCAACGATCTGCACCTGCTGCACTTCCGGCAGAATCTCGTGGGCGCGGGCTCCGAGCGCTTCCGACAGTACCGACTTGTCGCCGATACGGCCTGCCAGGGTGGCCTCTACCACCGCCGGCTGCTCGAAGATCTCCTTCTGCATATAGTGGCGGTAGCGACCCTTGTCGGCGGCGTCGTGACCGCCGTCCAGCTTGTGCACCGGGCGGCTGACTTCCTCGCCCTGCTTGTCGCGCACGGTGATACCGGCGCGGCTGATTTCCGCTACGTCGCCTTCCTCGAGGAAGATAAAGCGGTCGGTGACCTGGCGCAGGGCCATCGGGTCGGAGGCGATAAAGTTCTCCTCGATACCGACACCCACCACCAGCGGGCTGCCGGAGCGGGCACAGACCAGTGTCTCCGGCTCGTCGGCGCTGATTACACCGAGGGCATAGGCACCCTCGAGCCTGTCGGTGGCGGCGGTGACTGCGGCCAGCAGATCGCGGCCGTCCCCGGCGAGGGAGTGGATCAGGTGCACCACCACCTCGGTATCCGTGTCCGAGGTGAACTGGTAACCCTTGTCCCGCAGTTCTGCGCGCAGCGGCTGGTGGTTCTCGATAATGCCGTTGTGCACCAGCGCGATCTGGCCGGACACGTGCGGGTGGGCGTTGCGATCCGACGGCGCGCCGTGGGTGGCCCAGCGGGTGTGGGCGATACCCAGCTGGCCGGCGGCCGGCGCAGCGGCGAGCCTGGCCTCCAGGTCCGCCACCTTGCCCTGGCTCTTGCGCAGCTGCAGTTGGCTGTCGCCGTCCACCAGACAGACACCTGCGGAGTCATAGCCGCGGTACTCCAGGCGGCGCAGCCCCTCGAGCAGAATTTCATTTACATTGCGCTGGGCCAGCGCGCCGACAATTCCACACATCGCATCAACCTCGATAATTTCTAAAAAAATATAGCGCCAGTCCCCGCATCGGTGGCACGGACTAGGCGTGAGTACTTACTTCCGCGCAGATCACCCGCACGCCCAGCGCTTCCAGCTGCCGGCGAATTCCCCCGTCCAGGCCGCTGTCGGTCACCAGCGTGTTTACCTGCTCCCACGGCAGCTCCAGGTTCGGGATGCGGCGGCCGACCTTGCTCGATTCCGCCAGCACCACCACTTCCCGCGCCACTTCCGCCATCACCCGCGATAACCCGATCTGTTCGTTGAAGGTGCAGGTGCCGCGCTGCAGGTCGATACCGTCGGCGCCGATAAACGCGCGGTCGAAGTCGTAGCCGCGCAGCACCTGCTCGGCCACCTGCCCCTGAAAGGCCTCGAAATGCGGATCCCAGGTGCCGCCGGTCATCAGCAGGGTGGGCTCGTTCTCCAGTTCGCGCAGCGCGTTGGCCACATGCAGCGAATTGGTCATCACCACCAGGCCGCGCTTGCGCTCCAGCTCCGGGATCATCGCCGCCGTGGTGCGGCCGTAGTCGATCACTATGCGGTGGTGATCCGGGATCAGCGCCGCGGCGGCGCGGCCGATGGCGCGTTTGACCTCTGACGGCGCCTCCTCGACGACCAGCTCCCGCGGCACCGGTATGGCACCGCCGTGGCGGCGCAGCAGCAGTCCGTGATTCTCCATCGCGGTCAGATCCTTTCGGATCGTAACCTCTGAGGTTTCGAACTGGCGCGCCAACTGTTCCACGCTGGCTTCGCCGGCTTCATTGAGCAGGGCCAGTATCTGGTGGCGGCGTTGCTGGGTATTGCGTTTCGACATGAGCAGACAAGTTTCACTTTGAAACTTAAAGATAGCAAACCGAAACTAAATTGCCTACAGGAATTTTACGGCGGGTCAGCGGGACAGGGCCTGCAGCATCGACTTCAGGAAGCGCGCCAGTTCGCCGCCGGTCACCGCGCGGTGGTCGGCGCTGACGGACAGCGGCAGCAGTGGGCGCACGGCAGGCCTGTCATCCACCGCCACGACCCCTTGAAAGGTGCGCCCGGCGCCGACGATGGCCACGGTCGGCGGCAGCACCACCGGTGTCGCATAGCGGCCGGCCATGGCGCCGAAATTGGATAACAGTATCGTGCCGTCCTGCAGGTCCTGTTGGGCGATGCCCTGATTACGGGCCTGCTCCTTGTAGTCCTCGATCTGCTGCAGTATCTCGTCGTCGGTGCGGGCGGCGACGTCTTTCAGCACCGGCACGAACAGGCCGCGGGGGGAGTCGACTGCCAGGCCGATATTGACGCTCGCCGCCGGGCGCAACTGTTCATCCTGGTACAACGCATTCAGGTTCGGCTCGTCGGCACAGGCCTGCTGCAGCGCGCGGATCAGTCGCAGCGTGGCGGATTCCTTGCCCCACCAGGCGGAAATATCTACCTGATCGCACAGCGTCATCGGTGCGACCTGATCCCGGGCGCGGCTCATCGCCAGGGCCATGGCGCGCCGCGCCGGTGACATCTGCGCCTTTTCCGGCTCGGCTTTGTCCGCGGGCTTTGCCGCCTTGGCCGCGGGTGCCTGCTGGGCCACCGCGCGCACTTCGGCGGCGGTGAAGCGCTCGCCCCGGGGCTGCAGGCCGGTCAGGTCCACAGCCAGGCGCCGCGCCAGTGCGCGCACCGCGGGGGTGGCCAGGCGGCGCGGCGTTGTCGATGGCGCGACTTCGGCACCCAGCACGGCGCCGCTCTGCTCGATCTTGCCGACCACGGTACCGCTGTCGGCGCGCTCTACCGCAGGTGCCGGCTCGCGGCCGCCGGCCTCTTCCTCTGCTTCGGGTTCCGGCGCACCCGCTTCCTTGAAGCCGACCAGCGGCTCGCCGACATTGACCGTTTCGTCCGCGGCGGCGAACAGCTTCTCCACCGTGCCACCCCAGGGGGCGGGCACCTCTACCAGCGCCTTGGCCGTCTCCACGGTGACCAGGCTCTGGTGGGCGGCAATGTGGTCGCCCTCCTGCACGTGCCACTCGCGGACCACCGCGTCCGGCAGTCCCTCACCCAGGTCCGGCAGCTTGAAGATTTTCATCGGCGGTCCCCGGCCGGGTAGTCCAGCGTTTCCTGCACCGCGGACACTATCTGCCCGACGCCCGGCAGATAGCTGTTCTCCAGCCGGTAGTAGGGCATGACGGTGTCATAGCCGGTGACCCGCTGTACCGGTGCTTCGAGCAGGTCGAAGGCGTAGTCGTTGATCTGCGCGACGACCTCCGCACCCAGGCCGCAGAAGCGCGCCGCTTCGTGCACGACGACGCAGCGGTGGGTCTTTTCCAGCGAATCGATAATGGCGTGAATATCCAGCGGCTTCAGCGTGGCCGGATCGATGACTTCGGCCTCTATGCCTTCTTCCGCGAGCTTGTCCGCGGCCTGCAGTGTTTCCTTCAGCGATGCACCCCAGGCGATCAGGGTCACATCTGTGCCTTCTCGCAAGATGAAGCAGCGATCCAGCGGCAGCGCCTCGCCGCTGTCCGGCACCTCCTGGCGCACCGCCCGGTAGATGCGCTTGGGTTCCAGAAACACCACTGGATCGGGATCGCGGATCGCCGCCAGCAACAGGCCGTAGGCGCGCGCCGGCGACGAGGGCACCACCACGCGCAGGCCGGGAATATGCGCGAACATCGCTTCGGTACTCTCGGAATGGTGTTCCGGCGCGTGGATGCCGCCGCCGTACGGGGCGCGGTAGACGATCGGGCAGGACAGCCGCCCGCGGGTGCGGTTCCTGAAGCGTGCGGCGTGGCTGAGGATGTGATCCAGGCCCGGGTAGATAAAGCCCATAAACTGGAACTCGGCCACCGGCCGCAGCCCCATCGCCGCCATCCCCACGGCGATGCCGCCGATCATGTTCTCCGCCAGCGGCGTGTCCAGCACCCGCTTGGCGCCGAATCTTTGCTGCAGGCCGTCGGTGGCGCGGAAGACCCCACCGTTGACACCGATGTCCTGGCCGTAGACCAGCACCGTCGGGTCCGCCTGCAGTTCATGGGCCAGGGCCTGGGTGACGGCTTCGACCAGGGTGATCTCGGCCATGGTTACTGTCCCGCCAGCTGATCGTACTGCTCCAGCAGGGCCTCCGGCAGCCGCGCGTAGAGATGGTCGAACATGGCCGTATTCATGTCCGCGGGCCGCTCGGCGAAGCCCTGCAGCGCCAGCTCCAGTACTTCCGCCAGTTCGCGCTGCAGCTCTTCTTCCTGTTCGTCGCTCCACAGGCCCGCGCCGCGCAGGTAGTTGCCGAGACGTGCCAGCGGCTCACACTGCCAGGCCGCGCGCACCTCCTCCTTCGGCTGATAGCGGCCGGCGTCGTCGGCGGTGGTGTGGTCGCACAAACGGTAGCAGGTGGCCTCGATCAGCGCCGGTCCCTCGCCGTTGCGCGCGCGGGCCACCGCGTCGGCGACCGCGGCCCGCACCGCGATGACATCGTTGCCGTCCACCTGTAATCCGGGCATACCCGCGGCAATCGCTTTCTGGGCAATGGTCTTGCTGGCGGTCTGCGCCGCGCGCGGCACCGAAATGGCCCACTGGTTGTTGTTGACCACGAACACCACCGGCAGCCGCCAGACAGCGGCGAGATTCATCGCCTCGAAGAAGTCGCCGCGGGAGGTGGCGCCGTCGCCGGCGCAGGTCACCGCCACCCGCGGCGGCTCGTCGAACTGCTCCCGTTTGTATTTGAGTGCGAAGGCGACACCAGCCGCGTGCAGCAGCTGCGTGGCGATGGGAATGCACAGGGGCAGATCGTGGGGAGCGTGCTGGAAGTCCTGGCCGCGCTCGTCGCCACCCCAGATGGCGAGAATCTCCTCGATCTCCACCCCGCGCTCGAGCAGCGCGCCGGTTTCGCGGTAGTAGGGACAATACACATCGTCCTTTTCCAGCGCGCCACCGACGCCGACACCGATCGCCTCCTGGCCGAGACTGGACGGGTAGGTACCCAGCTGGCCGGTACGCTGCAGCTTGACCGCGCGATCGTCGACCAGACGCGCCAGGGCCATCTGCCGGTACAGGGCCTGCAGTGTGTCCGGGGTGGCGAAGTCCGGCAGCTCCTGGGTAGGCCGCGCCTGCTCATCGAGGTATTGCAGGCGGGCAATATCGAAGGAGGCGAGCAGGTGCATTCTTGGCTTGTGCATCGGGCAATTCCTTTGTTCCCGATGCGCAAGTGTAATGGATGGCAGCTGACCCGCCGGGCTGGAGGAGGGGATCTGCGCCGGATTTCCCCCGGGTGCAGGGGAAGTCCGCGGCGCCGTGGCGCGGTCAGCTCTTCTTGGTCGGGCGCTGCCAGCTGGAGATATTGCGCTGCTTGCCACGCGCGACCGCCAGTTCGTCGCTGCCGACCTCGCGGGTAATGGTCGAGCCGGCGCCGACGGTGGCGCCGGCACCGACGACGACCGGCGCCACCAGCGCGGTGTTGGAGCCGATAAAAGCGCCGTCGCCGATCTCGGTGGTCGACTTGTTCACGCCGTCGTAATTACAGGTGATGGTACCGGCACCGATATTCACCCCCTCACCGACGATCGCATCGCCGACATAGGATAGGTGATTGACCTTGCTGCCGCGGCCGATCACCGCCTTCTTGGTCTCGACAAAGTTGCCGATCTTAGCGCCGTCCGCCAGCCGGGTGCCGGGGCGCAGGCGGGCGAAGGGGCCGATGGTGCAGGCTTCACCGACCTCGGCGTCCTCGATGATGGAGTTGGCCTCGACGCGGGTGCCGTCCGCGAGGCGGCAGTTTTTCAGCAGGCAGTTGGGACCTATCTGTACGCCCTTGCCGAGCACCACCTCGCCGTCAAACACGCAGTTGATATCGATCGACACGTCGGTGTCGCACTCGAGGCGGCCGCGCACATCGATACGCGCCGGATCCAGCAGGGTCACGCCGGCATTCATCAGCGCCAGCGCGCGGCTGTGCTGCAGGGCGCGCTCCATCTGCGCCTGTTGGGCGCGGCTGTTCACGCCGGCCACTTCCAGCGGATCGCTGGCACGCACGCCGGTTACCGGGATCTCCTCACTGACCGAACGGGCAATCACATCGGTCAGGTAATACTCGCGCTGGGCGTTGTCGTTGGACAGCTCCGGCAGCCAGCGGGCCAGAAAGTCCGACGGCGCGGCCAGGATGCCGGTATTCACTTCGCGAATGGCGAGCGTATCGGCATCGGCGTCTTTCTCTTCGACGATCGCCAACACGCGGCCGGCGTCATCGCGCACGATACGGCCGTAGCCGGCCGGATTCGCCATCTCCACGGACAGCAGCGCCGGTCCCTTGTCGGAAGCCGACAGCAGCGATTGCAGGGTACCGCTCTTCACCAGTGGCACGTCGCCGTACAGCACCAGCACGGTAGAACCGCTGCGGAAATTCGGGATCGCCTGGGCCACCGCGTGACCGGTGCCGAGCTGCTCCGTCTGCTCGACAAACTTTACGCCGCTATCGGCAAAGCGTTCGCGCACCAGTTCGGCGCCGTGGCCGATCACGACGGTAATCTCCACCTCTCCCAGCTGTTTGGCGGCGTCGATCACCCGGCCGAGCATCGGCACGCCACCGATCGGGTGCAGCACTTTGGGCAGGTCGGAGCGCATGCGGGTGCCTTTGCCGGCGGCGAGAATGACGATATCGATGGCCATGGAATTCCTGTGAGTAACGACGTAAAGATTAGAATGGCTGCGAATTGTGGCCATTTAGCGCCGTCATCACAAGTTGCAGCGGGAAGGGCCGCCGCTTTGCGGCTAGAATGACGCTAGCGGCATCGCCGCTAGCGCAGGCAGCACAGGGAATGGGCTCAGATGGAAACGCGGGGGCTGTGGACTTCGATTGCGGGTTGCCTGGCAATGGCGGCGCTGGGTTTTTCCTTCGCCCACTGGACCCACTCCGACGCCATCTTTCTTGACGGCGTTTTCTCGCTGGTGAATTTCATCATGTCGCTGGTGATGCTGGCGGTTTCGCGGCTGATCAAACGCAGCGCCGACAGCCGTTTTCCGTTTGGCTACGCCAGTTTCGAGCCGGCATTCAACGTACTGCAGAGCATGGTGATGCTCGGCGTCATGCTGATGGCGCTGTCATCGGCCATCGCGGCCCTGTATGAGGGCGGGCGCTCGCTGCAAACCGGTATCGCCACCCTCTATGCCAGCATTGCCAGCACCGGTTGCCTGCTCGTCTACCTGCTGTTGCGGCGGATCGCCAAGGCGACTGGCTCGCCCCTGCTGCAGGTGGACGCCTTTGCCTGGCTGATGGACGCCATTCTCAGTGGTCTGGTGCTGTGTGCCTTCGCCTTTGCCTGGCAGTTCGGCGAGCTGCTGGGCGGCTGGCTGCCCTATGTGGACTCCCTGTTAATCATCGCCATGGTGGCGGTGATGCTACCGGTGCCGGTGCGGATCCTGTACCGCAACCTGATGGAAGTGCTGCTGGCGGCACCGGCGCTGCCGGTACAGCGGCAGATGCGCCGCGCCTTCCGCGACGCCATGCGCGATATCCCGGGCAAGGACTGGTCCCTCAGTATCACCAAGATTGGCCGCGCCGTTTACCTGCACGCACGCATCCTGTTACCGGAGGAGAGCCGCGATGTTTCGGTGCAGCAGGCGGACGAGTGGCGCGAACTGCTGACCGGGCGCATGGAGGAGTTTGTCGCCGAGCGGGAATTTGACGTCGTCTTCACTACCGACGCCTCCTATATCTAATCCCTAGCGCCGACTGGCGATATAACCGTATTTCAGCAATCCGACGAATACCGACCCGCCGATAGTGTTGCCAATGGTGGCAATGGCCTGGAAACGGAGCACGTCGCCGACACTGATCCCGTCGTGCGTGCCGAGCCAGGCGCTGAAAATGGCTACCGCCCCGGCGACACAGTGCGCCAGACCACCGAGCCCGATCACGAAGGTGATCGCGATAATGACGACGATGCGACCGATGGTGTCGCTGGAGGACGTGACCACCCAGCCCAGCAACCCCATCAACCAGCCGGCGAAGATGGCGCCGATAAACAGCGCAGAACTGCTGTCCGCGGTCATCTTGGCGCCGTAATAGGCGAAGGCGCTGCTGTCGATATGCTGGCTGATCTGCACAAAGTGCACGAAGATCACGCTGAAGGCGAGGGCGCCGCAGATATTGCCCAGGTAGATCACCGACCAGATACGCCCCAGATCGTACCAGCGCTGTTTTTTATCCAGCACCGGCAGAATCGCCAGCGTCGTGTGCTCGGTAAACAGATCCGTGCGGCCGATGATGACCAGCACGAAGCCGATCGGATAACTCAGGGAGATGATGAAGTGCAGCAACTGCTCTCCCACCAGTGCGTGGAAGTGGGTATAGAGCGCTGCCATCAGGAAGAAACTGAACCCTATCTCCAGTCCCGCGGCGATCGAGGACAGCAGCAACGAACTGTTGCCGCGCTCGTACTCGTGCAAACTCGCATCCATCTGCTCCTTCAGGATTTCGCGGTCGCTTTTGGGACGGTCGGATTCACTGGGCATGGTTGTCGGCCACCGTGTTAGCCCTGCGGCGATGGAAGCACGCCGTTTACCAAAGATTAGTTGCACGCACCCGCCGGCGGCGGCGAGCCGGAGCGGGCAGCGCCTGTGACCGAAACCAGCACGTAGTTCAGAATACCTGTACAACGGCTCTGTTCAGCGCAATTAGCTGCTGTTCGCCGTAACTTGTTTGCCGGCTGCGCACAAAGCCGGTAGCTTGTCGTCGGCAAAATAATCGTTGTAGCGAAAACCGCTAATCACCGGATAACCGCCCCGCTCAAAAGGCGCGGCGGAGGTATTTCCCGCATGAATAAAAGCAAACAGGCAAGTATCGTCCAGCAGCTGCTGGGCATGACCGCACTGACACTGGCGCTGCCACTCGCGTCAGTGGCGCAGGCCAACACCACGAAAGGGGCTGTGGAAGACGCCGGGGAGCAGCCGCAGCAGGCTCCCAGCTGGAACGTGAACCAGCCCCCCTACGAATTCAAACCGATCCAACTGGACACCACGGAAACCACCTGGAGCAATCTGGATATCAGCCCGGACGGCAAGACCATCCTGTTCGACATGCTCGGCGACCTCTACACAGTACCGGTCTCCGGCGGTGCGGCGCGGGCGCTGACCAACGAGATCGCCTGGAACACCCAGCCGCGCTTCAGCCCCGATGGCAAGTCCATCGTCTTTATCAGCGACCGCGACGGTGCCGACAATATCTGGGTCATGGACCGCAATGGCGACAACCTGCGCCAGCTGACCACCGAGAAGGAAAACCTGGTGCACTCGCCGAACTGGAGCCCGGACGGCCAGTACCTGGTCGCACGCAAGGGCTTTATGTCCGGCCGCAGTATCCCCGCTGGCGAGATCTGGATGTATCACTACGGCGGCGGCGAAGGGCGCCAGCTTAAGGCGCGCCTGGGCGGCGACATCGCGCAGAAGAATATCGCCGATCCGGCCTTCTCACCGGACGGGCGCTACGTCTATTACTCCATCGATACCACGGCGGGCACCGTGTGGGAGTACAACAAGAATTCCACCCAGCAGATCTTCGCCATCAACCGCTACGACCTGCAGGACGGCAAGGAAGAGACCTTCGTCTCCGGCCCCGGCGGCGCCATTGCGCCGGTGCCATCACCAGACGGTAAGCAACTGGCATTTATCCGCCGTCAGGACTTCAACACCACGCTGTTCCTGAAGGATCTGGAGACCGGCCTGGAAACACCGATCTACAGTGAGCTGGAGCGCGACCTGCAGGAGACCTTCGGCGTCCATGGAAACTATGTGCAGTACGACTGGATGCCAGACGGCAAGTCCCTGATCGTCTGGACCCGTGGCAAGTTCCAGCGTATCGCCGCAGATGGCAGCGGCGCGCAGGAGATAGCGGCACATATCAAGATAGAAAAACGGGTCGCGGACGCCGTGCGCTTCCCGGTCGATGTGGCGCCGGCGGATTTTCAGGTGAAGATGATCCGCTGGGCGCAGAAGTCCCCGGACGGCAAACAGATCGCCTTCCAGGCTCTCGGCAAGATTTACATCCAGGACGTCGCCAGCGGCGAGCGCCGCCGCCTGACGCGCCAGGACGACCATTTCGAGTTCTACCCGAGCTGGTCCCGCGACGGCAACCAGATCACCTACGTGAGCTGGGACGACGAAAAGCTCGGCCATGTGCGCGTGGTATCCGCCCGCAGCGGCCGCGGCAAAAATATCACCCGCCAGCCGGGCCTGTATGTGGAGCCGAGTTTCTCCCCGAGCGGCGATAGCGTCGCCTTCCGCCGCTTCACCGGTGGCTATCTGCTGAGTCCGGAATACTCGCTCGAGCCCGGCATCTACCTGGCCGATGCGGATGGAGACTGGCAGCGCCGTATCTTCGAATCCGGCTTCGAGCCGCACTTCGGTACCGACGACGACCGCATCTACTTTTCCGATTTCGACCCGGCCGATGGCGGCAAGCGCCTGCTGAAGAGTGTCGACAGCAACGGCAAGGACGAGCGCCAGCATCTGCACGGGGCGGAAATCACCTCCTTCCGCGTGTCGCCGGACAGCCGCTGGGTGGCCTTCACCCAGGACTTCAAGGCCTATGTGGCGCCGTTTATGCACACCGGCAAATCCGAAGTCATCGGCCCGGACAGCAAGGCGGTCGAAGTGACCCAGGTGTCCAAGCGAGCTGGTGAAAACCTGCACTGGTCTGCCGACAGCCGCACATTGGGTTGGGCGCATGGGCCAAAACTGTTCGAGCGCCAGCTCAAGGACGCCTTCAGTTTTGTCGCCGGCGCACCGGCGGAGCTGCCGGGTCCGGTAGAGCAGGGCATCGATCTGAGCTTCACCCAGGCATTCGACAACTCCGGCAAACTGGTCGCACTGACTGGCGGCACCGTGGTGACTATGCGCGATGCCGAGCAGACTCGCGAAATCATCGACAACGGCGTAGTGCTGTTTCGCGGCAATCGCATCGTCGCGGTGGGCGCTGCGGATCAGGTGCAGATTCCCGCCAGTGCCAAGCGTATCGACGTCACCGGCAAGACAGTCCTGCCGGGGCTGGTCGATGCCCACGCCCACGGCGCCCAGGGCCGCGAGGAGATCATTCCACAGCAGAACTGGAATCTGTTCTCCAGCCTGGCCTTCGGTGTCACCACCATTCACGACCCGTCCAACGACAGCAGCGAGATCTTCTCCGCCGCCGAGATGCAGAAGGCCGGCATCATCACCGGGCCGCGCATCTTTTCCACCGGCACCATCCTGTATGGCGCCAAGGGACCGGGCTACAAGGCCAAGATCAATTCGTTGGAGGACGCCGAATTCCATGTCGGCCGCCTGAAGGACATGGGCGCGATTTCCGTGAAGAGCTACAACCAGCCGCGCCGCGAGCAGCGCCAGCAGGTTCTGCAGGCCGGCCGCGAACTGGGCATCATGGTGGTGCCGGAAGGTGGCGGTAAGTACCAGCACAACATGAATATGATTGTGGATGGCCATACCGGGGTAGAGCACTCGCTGCCGATAGCCAACGTCTACGCGGATGTGGAGCAGCTGTGGGGTCAGACGAAAGTGGGCTATACGCCGACCTTTGTCGTCGCCTATGGCGGTCTCTCCGGAGAATACTATTGGTACGATCGCACCGAGGTGTGGAAGGACAAGCGCCTGACTACCTTCACCCCCGACTTTATTGTCAATCCACGCAGTATCCGCCGCCCGACCGCGCCGGATTCCCACTACAACCACATTAATGTGGCCAGGCACGCGAAGCAGCTGCGCGACAGAGGCGTGACCGTGCATATCGGCGCCCACGGCCAGCGCGAGGGACTCGGTGCTCACTGGGAAATGTGGATGATGGAGCAGGGCGGTTTCACTCCTTGGGAAGCCTTCCGTGCCGGCACCATCGATGGCGCCCGCTATCTGGGCATGGACAGCGACATCGGCAGCATCGAGCCGGGCAAGCTCGCGGACCTGATCGTTGTCGATGGTAACCCGCTGGAAAACCTGCGCCAGTCCGAGAACATCACCTATACGGTGATTAACGGCCGCGTTTTTGAGGCGGAGACGATGAATGAAGTGGACAGCGAGGAGCGCCTCGCGTTTTTCCACGAGCGCCTGCCGATCAGCGCCATGCCGGCACCCACGGCGGAGGCTATCCAGCAGAAAATGGAACGCCACCACTGGGTACATTGACGGTCAAATTGCCGGCCGATAGCGCCGGCATCCTTACCAACACAAAAGGCCGGCAGTATGAATCTGCCGGCCTTTTTTTGTTGGCACTCTTTTGCGCGCCTGGTTATGCCTCGCTGGGCTCTTTGGCCAGCGCATCGTCCTTTTCGTTGGCTCGCCCGAATGCTTCGCGTTCACTGACTCGCGCAAAGTAAGCGATGAATTCATCGCGCTTTTCAATAGTGCCGAATTGCAGACCCCAGCCAACCTGGGCTCCCACGTAAACATCCGCGGCGGTAAAGCGATTGCCGGCAATATAGGGGTTTTTCTTCACTGCAGAAGACAGGGCATCGATGGTGGTGGCGTAATTACCATATCCGGCCATACGCTCTTTTTCCGGTGCAGGATCGCTGCCGAACAGACTTTTGTTGGTTATGGCGGCCTCGACCGGGCCGGCTGTAAAGAACAGCCAGCGAAAGTAGTTCGCGCGCTCTGCATTATCGATCGGCGCTAAACCGGCTTCAGGGAAAGCCTCAGCCAGGTATGCACAGATGGCGGCGCACTCAGTGACCGCATTGCCAGCGTGCACAATAGCCGGCACCTTGCCCATGGGGTTGATCGCCAAAAATTCGGGAGATTTCATTGAGGTGCCATATTCCAGCACTTCGGTGCGATAGGGTACCGACAGCTCCTCGAGCATCCAGCGCACGATACGACCGCGGGACTGCGGGTTGGTATAAAAAACAAGATCGCTGCTCATATTCTCTCCTGCGCCGCATTTCCTTGCGGCCGTTTTCCGGGTTGTTTTTATCGGTCAGTTAACGCGAGAAAAGTGCGTTGATCCGATTACGGCAATTTACCACCGAGGAAATGAACACACAGTGACATTCGCCCAGTTGGCGCGTATTGGAAACTGTTACGGCCTGTTAGCCGACGAGATTTGGTTAGCAGCGCCTTTAACAGGCAAATCTATTCACAGAACCTAAACTCGTGACTAATTCAACTGGTGCAGGTAGGGCAATCTCACATGGCAGGGTCAAAAGGAAAGTTGAGAATAGCCGCACTGTTCGGAGCACTCCTGTTGTGTGGCGCCGTACACGCGCAGCGACAGGACAACATCGGTAAAGTGGAGTTCGAAAACTCCTGCGATAAAGCCGTCACTGTACAAATCAATCACGCGCTGGCGCTGTTACATCACATGATGTACGAGCAGGCGACCGAAGCATTTGCAGATATCGCGAAGCAGGATCCCACATGTGCGCTGGCGCCGTGGGGCATCGCCATGGCCGCTTTTCACCCACTGTGGGCGCCGCCATCCGAAGAGGAGCTGGCGCGGGGTAGCGACGCCATTCACCGCGCACAGCAATTAAAACCGGGTACGGAACGGGAGAAATCCTACATCGATGCGGCTGCCGCTTTTTACCGCGACTGGAGTCCCGCCAAGCACCGTGAAAGGCTTCATGAGTGGAGTGCGGCGCAGGCGAAAATCCATCGCCAATATCCGGACGATGTCGATGCCGGTGCTTTCTATGCCCTGTCACTACTGGCCTCTGCACCGATGGACGACAGATCCTATCGGCAGCAAAAGCAGGCCGGCGCACTGCTGAAGCAGCTGTACCGCGACAACCCCAGCCATCCAGGTGTGAATCACTATACGATCCACGCCCACGATAATCCCGCCATGGCAGCCGAGGCGCTTACCATAGCGCGCGGCTACGACAAGATAGCGCCCGAAGTGCCGCACGCGCTGCATATGCCAACCCATATTTTTGTGCGTCTCGGTCTTTGGCCCGACACCATCGACTGGAATATCCGCTCCGCAGCGGCGGCGCGGAAACAACCGGCAGGCAACGCGACCTCGCTGCATTATTTTCACGCGCTGGATTATTTGATGTACGCGTATCTGCAGCAGGGTAGGGACGCCAAGGCGGAGGCGGTACTCGAACAGGTTCTGAGCGCCAACAATCCCCAGGACGCTTTCGCCGCGGCTTTCGGTATTGCCGCGGCCCGCTCCCGCTATCCATTGGAGCGGCATGCATGGCAGGAGGCCGCAGCACTATCACCCGTTTCCCACGGCAACTTTCCGTGGCAGAAATATCCGTGGGTTCAGGCGATGGTTTATTTTGCCCGCGGTATCGGTGCGGCCAGATCCGGCGACGTGAGCGCGGCAAACACAGCGGCCGATCGACTCGACGAACTTTACCATCACACTGTTGAAGCCAAAGAGGATTACTGGGCGGCGCTGGTGGATTCTCAGCGGCAGGCGGTGCGTGCCTGGTCGCGCTTCAGTGACGGCGACAGCCAAGGTGCTATCACACTGATGCGCAAGGCGGCCGCAGAGGAAGACGGCCTGGAAAAGCATCCGGTAACCCCGGGGCCACTGTTGCCAGCGCGGGAACTGCTTGGCGATATGCTGCTGGCCGCGGAGCAGCCGGAGGGGGCGCTACAGGCTTACAAAAAAAGTCTCGAACTTTATCCGTCGCGCTTTAACGGATTATATGGCGCCGCGCTGGCCGCACAGGCAGTGGGCAGAAAAGCGGATACTGAGAAATACTATCGCCGCTTGCTGGAAATAGCCGATGCCGAGGCTAGCCAGCGGGAAGCACTGCAACAGGCCCGAAAATTTCTCTCCGATCAGTAGCCGCGCCAACCGCAGCCCGGCTTAGTGGTGCAGAATCATATCCTCTAGCCAGGGGCGCAACCGTTCCGCTTCCGCTGCGCCGGCGTCAATCGCCTCCGCCGCCCGCGCATATTCCATGCCGCCAATGCTGCCGACCTTGGGCATGATCAGCACATCCGGCGGGGAGCCTGCCAGGCGGGTGCGCTTCAGGCGCCGCTCGAGTATATCCATCGCGGAGGACATGGTATCGAGCATACCCGGCGCGTGCTGATCTCGCTTTGTCAGACGCACACTCAACTGGGCAAGATGCGCTTTGCCTTGCTCTACCAGATTGTTAAACGACAGGGCTTCACGCGTTGCGTCCGCGTTCACCAGCTCATTCACAAGTTCCGGTTCCACTTCCGGCGGTGGGGTCGCTTCACTGACGACTTTTTTCACCATGCCCTGCTGGCGGTCTTGCAGCGGCACACCATCTTCCGTCACATCTACTGCAATCACCCGGGTGGCGCCCATGGCCCGACAGACGTCCACCGGTACAGGATTCACCACCGCACCATCCACCAGCCAGCGATTGGACAGCCGCTTTGGCGACAGCAGCCCGGGGATGGCACACGACGCACTCACTGCATCGCGCAGATTGCCACGCTGCAACCATATCTCCTGGCCACTGTGCAGGTCCGTGGCCACCGCCGTAAAAGGAATTGGCAGGTCCTCAATGCACTCGTATTCGACTTTATCGAAAAATGCATTGAACGGCTTCCGGCCGCCGAGCACACCGCCACTCAGCGTCCAGTTGATATCCAGCAACGAAAACACCTGCCAGTTATCCAGGCGACGAACCCATTCCTCGAGCTCCGCCAGGTTACCCGCGGCATAGGCCGCACCGACGAAGGCCCCCATCGAAGTGCCAGCAATCACATGGGGGCGTATGCCCATCTGATCCAGCAGCTTGAGGACACCGATATGGGAGAAACCCTTGGCGGCACCACTGCCGAGCGCGATACCGATGCGAGGTGCTGGATTGGAATTCACGTGCTGTCTTTCCTGTTTACATTAATGCTCGAGAGAAGCGACGAGTTACATTCGAGGCCAGATACTAGTGTCAGTTCCCGCCGGCGCAAGAACCGCCTGCGATCCCACCGCCATACTCGCCCGGCGAGGACGAAGGTGATTAAGGCCGGGACCTACAATGAAAAACTGAAAATGGGGGCACAAAAAAAGCAGCCGAAGCTGCTTTTTTCGATCGCCTGTAAACAGGCTCTTACGGAGACGTAAGAACTGATTACTTACCGGCCGCCTTGCGGATTGCCTGCAGGGTGCGCAGGCGCGCCTCGGCTTCGGCCAGCTGGGCGGAGATGCGCGCATAGTCGATTTCGGAGGGCGCCTTGTGCAGAGCGTGGGCCGCTTCCTCGCGGGCCTTCTGCGCTGCCTCTTCGTCGATTTCGCGCTCGGCCACATCCGCGAGGATGGTCACCATATTCGGCTGCACCTCGGCATAACCGCCGCTGACGAACAGCACTTCCTCTTCACCACCTTTCTTGATGATGCGCACCGGACCGGGTTTCAGAGCGGTGAGTAGCTGCGCGTGACCGTAGGAGATACCAAGCTCCCCTTCGATGCCGCTCACTATCACCATCTCCACCAGTCCGGAGAAGAGAGACTGCTCGGCGCTGACAACGTCACAATGTACTGTCATGGCCATATTGTCTGCCTCTGTCGCTTAGCCCTTCGCCTTGTTGGCTTTTTCCACCGCTTCGTCGATGGTGCCTACCATGTAGAAGGCCTGCTCAGGCATGTGGTCGTAATCGCCGTTCAGGATACCCTGGAAACCACGGATGGTGTCTTTCAGGGACACGTATTTGCCCGGCGCACCGGTAAATACTTCCGCCACGTGGAACGGCTGGGACAGGAAGCGTTCGATCTTACGCGCACGCGCCACGATCTGCTTGTCTTCCTCGGAAAGTTCGTCCATACCCAGGATAGCAATAATGTCCTTCAGCTCCTTGTAGCGCTGCAGAACAGACTGCACACCGCGCGCAGTTTCGTAGTGCTCCTGACCGATCACCAGCGGATCCAGCTGGCGGGAAGTAGAGTCGAGCGGGTCCACAGCCGGGTAGATACCCTTGGCGGCGATGTCGCGGCTCAGTACTACAGTGGAGTCCAGGTGCGCGAAGGTAGTGGCCGGAGACGGGTCGGTAAGGTCGTCCGCCGGTACGTATACGGCCTGGATAGAAGTAATGGAGCCGGTCTTGGTGGAGGTAATACGCTCCTGCAACACGCCCATCTCTTCCGCCAGAGTCGGCTGGTACCCTACCGCAGACGGCATACGGCCGAGCAGGGCGGATACTTCGGTACCGGCCAGGGTGTAACGGTAGATGTTGTCGACGAACAGCAGTACGTCACGGCCTTCATCACGGAACTTCTCGGCCATGGTCAGGCCAGTCAGGGCTACACGCAGACGGTTGCCGGGCGGCTCGTTCATCTGGCCGTAGACCATCGCTACCTTGGATTTGCCGAAGTCTTCGACGTTTACAACGCCGGCTTCCTGCATCTCGTGGTAGAAGTCGTTACCTTCACGGGTACGCTCACCAACACCAGCGAACACGGACAGACCGGAGTGTTCGGTGGCGATGTTGTTGATCAGTTCCATCATGTTTACGGTTTTACCTACACCGGCACCACCGAACAGACCAACCTTACCACCCTTGGCGAACGGACATACCAGGTCGATTACCTTGATGCCGGTTTCCAGCAGTTCGGTGGAGCTGGACTGCTCTTCGTAGGTCGGTGCGGCGCGGTGAATGGAGGCGCGCTCTTTCTCGCCGATCGGACCACATTCGTCGATCGGGTTGCCGAGCACGTCCATGATGCGGCCCAGGGTCTCGTGGCCAACCGGCACGGAAACCGGTGCGCCGGTGTTGGTTACCGCCAGACCGCGGCGAACACCTTCGGATGAACCCATGGCAATGGCGCGTACTACGCCGTCACCCAGCTGCTGCTGCACTTCCATGGTGAGGTTCTTCTCCTCACACACGAGTGCGTCGTAAACATTCGGTACGGAATCGCGTGGGAATTCCACGTCGATCACCGCGCCGATCACTTGCACAATTTGCCCGTTACTCATTTCCGGATCCTCAACTTTCAATTCTGTTCTCAGCCGCCTTAAACCGCTGCGGCGCCGCCCACAATCTCGGACAGCTCCTGGGTAATGGCCGCCTGGCGCGCCTTGTTGTACACAAGCTGCAATGCGTCGATCAGCTCACCGGCGTTATCGGTGGCGCTCTTCATTGCAATCATGCGCGCGGCCTGTTCACAGGCCTTGTTTTCAACCACAGCCTGGTACACCTGGGACTCGATGTAGCGAGCCAGCAGTCCGTCCAGCAGCTCGACTGCGTCCGGCTCGTAGAGGTAGTCCCACTCGTGCTTGAGCATGTCGTCGTCGTCTTTCGGCAGCGGCAGCAATTGCTCGACCCGCGGCTTCTGCGACATGGTGTTGATGAACTCGTTGGATACCAGGAACAGGCGATCGATATCACCCTCCGCGAAGCGGTCCATCATCACTTTCACCGAACCGATCAGCTGGTTCGTCGTGGGGTGGTCACCCACATCGCGCAACGCGGCCACAACCTTGCCGCCGATGGCGTTGAAGAAACCGGCCGCCTTGTTGCCCACCGCGCAGATCTCGACGTCGGCGCCTTTCTCGGACCAGGCCTGCATTTCGCGAATGGCCGCCTTGAACATGTTGATGTTCAAACCGCCACAGAGGCCGCGATCGGTGGATACCAGAATGAACCCGACCCGCTTGACCTCGCGCTCCTGCAGGTAGATATGCTGGTACTCGGCCGAGGCGTGTGCGACGTGGCCGATCACCGCGCGTATGCGCTGGGCGTAAGGACGTCCCAGTGCCATGCGATCCTGAGCCTTGCGCATCTTACTCGCCGCGACCATTTCCATCGCGGAGGTAATTTTCTGCGTGCTCTTGATGCTGGCAATTTTTGTGCGTACTTCTTTTCCGCCTGCCATAGTGATTTACCTTTTTGCTCGATTCTTCCTTATATCCCGCCCACTCCCGGAGGGAGAGGGCGGGTAGCGGAATTACCAGCTACCGGTGGCGACGAACTTCTCGATGGCGGCCTTGAAGCCGGCGTCGATTTCGTCGTTGTAGTCGCCGGTGCTGTTCACTTTTTCCATCAGCTCTGCGTGTTCGCTGTTCATGTAAGCGAGCAGGGCGGATTCGAAGTCGAGCACCTTGGCAACTTCCACGTCTTTCAGGTAACCCTTGTCGGCGGCGTAAACGGAAACAGCCATTTCCGCGATTGACATCGGGGAGTACTGCTTCTGCTTCATCAGCTCGGTGACGCGCTCACCGTGATCCAGCTGGGCCTTGGTGGCCTCGTCCAGATCGGAGGCAAACTGGGAGAATGCCGCCAGTTCGCGGTACTGGGCCAGTGCGGTACGGATACCACCGGACAGTTTCTTGATCACCTTGGTCTGCGCCGCACCACCAACGCGGGATACAGAGATACCCGGGTTAATTGCAGGACGGATACCGGCGTTGAACAGATCGGTCTCGAGGAAGATCTGGCCGTCGGTAATGGAGATCACGTTGGTCGGTACGAACGCGGAAACGTCACCGGCCTGGGTCTCGATGATCGGCAGGGCGGTCAGGGAGCCGGTCTTGCCTTTCACTTCGCCATTGGTGAACTTCTCTACGTAGTCGGCGTTAACACGCGCGGCGCGCTCCAGCAGACGGGAGTGCAGGTAGAAAACGTCACCCGGGTAGGCTTCACGGCCCGGCGGGCGCTTCAGCAGCAGGGAGATCTGACGGTAGGCCCAAGCCTGCTTGGTCAGGTCATCGTAAATGATCAGGGCGTCTTCACCGCGATCGCGGAAGTACTCGCCCATGGTGCAGCCGACATACGGAGCCAGGAACTGCATCGCGGCCGGGTCGGCAGCGCCGGCGGCAACCACGATGGTGTGATCCATCGCACCGTGCTCTTCCAGCTTGCGCACCACGTTGGCAATAGAGGACTGCTTCTGGCCAACGGCAACGTAGATACACTTAATGCCAGTGCCTTTCTGGTTGATGATCGCATCGATCGCAACGGCGGTTTTACCGATCTGGCGGTCGCCGATGATCAGCTCGCGCTGGCCGCGACCGATCGGGATCATGGTATCAACCGCCTTCAGACCGGTCTGTACCGGCTGATCAACAGACTGACGGGCGATAACGCCGGGCGCTACCTTCTCTACCGCGTCGGTCAGCTTGTGGTTCAGCGGGCCTTTGCCGTCGATCGGGTTGCCCAGTGCGTCTACCACGCGGCCCAGCAGTTCCGGACCCACCGGGGTCTCCAGAATGCGGCCGGTACAGCGGCACTTCTGGCCTTCGGCCAGGGATTTGTAGTCGCCCAGGATTACGGCACCAACGGAGTCGCGCTCCAGGTTCAGCGCCATACCGTAGATACCGCCCTCGAACTCGATCATCTCGCCGTACATCACATCGGCCAGGCCGTGGATGCGGATGATACCGTCGGAAACGGAAACGATAGTGCCCTCGTTCTGGGCCTGGGTGCTCACATCGAGACTTTCGATGCGGCTCTTGATAATTTCACTGATCTCGGAGGGATTCAGTTGCTGCATGCTCTGTTCCTCGAATTCCCGACCATGCCTCACGGCCTGTCGGGAAGGTAAATTAGGAGTTCATCGCCTCGGCGAGTTTGGCCAGTCGGCCGCGCACAGTGCCGTCGATTACTGTGTCACCCGCGCGGATAATCGCGCCGCCCAGCAGACCTTCGTCCACCGAGCTGTGCAGGTGCACTTCCCGTTCAAACTTCTTGCTGAGCGCCTGGGTGATCTGCTGCGTCTGGGCATCGCTCAGAGCGCGTGCGGACACGACTTCCACGTCCAGGGTGGCTTCCGCCTTCGCCTTCAGCTCTTCAAACAGCGCGGAAATTTCCGGCAACAGCGGCAGGCGGTTGTTTTCCGCCAGCAGCCGGATGAAGTTCTTGCCGGAATCGCTGAGATCGTCTGAACAGATCGACAGGAATTTACCTGCGCGCTCTTCGCTGGTGAGCTGTGGATTTTCCAGCAGCTCACGCACTTTTTCGCTCTGGCTGACCGCCGCCGCAGTGGCCAGCGCAGCGCTCCAACCGGCGAGGTCGGAGGCTTGCTGCGCGTAGCTGAATGCCGCTTTGGCGTAGGGCCGGGCCAGTGTGCTGAGTTCCGCCATGGGGTTCCTCGCTTACAGCTCGGCTGCCAGTTTTTCGATCAGGTCGTCGTGCGCCTTGGCGTCGATATTGACCGAGAGAATCTTCTCCGCACCAGCAACAGACAGCTCGGCAACACGTGCCCGCAGCTGCTCTTTGGCGCGGTTAACTTCCTGTTCGATCTCAGCCTTGGCTGCCGCCTTCAGGCGGTCGCCTTCAGCCAGCGCGGCCTGCTTGGCTTCATCGATAATCTGATTGGCGCGCTTGTTGGCACCATCGATAATCTCTGCAGCCTGCTCTTTGGCTTCCTTCAGCTGCTCGGCAGCCTTGCGCTGAGCCAGTTCCAGATCCTTGCCAGCACGCTCGGCCTCTGCGAGACCGGTCGCGATTTTCTGCTCGCGCTCTTTCATCACGCCCAGCAGCGGCGGCCAGACAAACTTCCAGCAAAACCAGACGAAAAACAGGAAAGTAATCGACTGGCCGATTAGAGTCAGGTTGATATTCACACCGACACCTCTTGCTCTTTAAATAGGGTTAAGGGCAATTGGAACGATGGAATTAACCAGCCAGACCAGGAGCTACCGCGAAGATCAGGTACATGGCGATACCAACACCGATCATCGGAACGGCGTCCAGCAGGCCCGCCATCAGGAACATTTTGCCCTGCAGAGCCGGAGCCTGTTCCGGCTGACGCGCAGAACCTTCCAGCAGCTTGCCACCCAGGGTGCCGAAACCGATAGCGGTACCCAGTGCACCCAGACCGATCAGCAGTGCGCTTGCGATGTAAACCAGACCTAATGCTTCCATTGTGTTCTCCAAAGTAAAGGTAAAGAGTTGTTGTAAAGGTTAAGTAAAGGGTTAACTGTCAAAAACTTATTGATCGTGCTCGTGTTCTTCGTCGCGATGGTGTGCCATCGCCATGTAAACGGTGGTCAACACCATGAACACGAACGCCTGCAGGGTGATTACCAGTACGTGGAAAATCGCCCAGCCCATATGCATCAGACCGGCGCCGATAAAGCCCAGCACGCCGACACCGAATACGATCGCGATCAGAATAAAGATCATCTCACCGGCGTAGAGGTTACCGAACAGACGCAGGCCGAGGGAGATCGGTTTGGCAATCAGTGATACCGCTTCCAGCAGGAAGTTGAACGGGATCAGCAGAATATCGAAGTACCACTTGCCGGTGTGGAACGGGTGCAGCGTCAGCTCCTTGATGAAGCCAACCAGCCCCTTCTCCCTGACGCTGAAGAAAATCATCAGCGCGAATACAGCCAGGGCCATGCCCAGGGTGGCATTCGGGTCGGTGGTGGGCACGACCTTGAAGAACAGGTGATCGTTACCCGAGGCCTTGGCCGCGACCATCGGCAGCCAGTCCACCGGAATCAGGTCCATCAGGTTCATCAGGAACACCCACACGAAGATGGTCAGCGCCATCGGCGCGACCATGCTGTTGCGGTGCGGAAAGGTTTCCTTGACCAGCTTGTCGATAAAGTCGGTCACCAGCTCGACGAAGCTCTGGAAGCCGCCGGGCACGCCCGGGGTGGCCTTCTTGGCCGCGCTCGCAAACAGGAAACAGAACAGCAGGCCCAGGCCGATGGACCAGCCGAGCGTATCCAGGTGGAGGGCCCAGAAGCCCATGTCCGCAGCCTCTTGCGAGGAGTGCGCCAGAGTCCAGGTCGGTTCACTGAGTACAGTGCCATCTGCACGGGTATAGCCGGCCGGCAGTTTGCCGTAGGCCATGTTCTGCAGGTGGTGTTGGATATACCCCGTTGCGGTTTGAGCTTCGCCTGCCATAGTTCCTCAACAATCGTAAAATATGAATTCTTTCCTGCGCCGGTCAGCGGACCAGACGCGCTACCAACACCCACTGCACGATCACACAGAGGCCGTAGCTGATAAACAGAGCCGCGGCATTCAGCGGCCTGACCGCGGCGAACACCGCCGCGAACCCCACCAGGGTCATCACAAATTTGCCGGTTTCCGCGCGGTAGAAGTTCCCTACCACCCGGTGTGCCGCGCGCGCTCCACTGTCGCGAAAGGCGCGCAGGCCAAAATATGCATTCGGCAGTGCGCACAGGGCACCGCCAATAAATACGGACAGGGCAGTCACCGGATTGCCATTCAGGTGCAATACTGCACCCGCCACCGATACCAGCAACAGCTGTACCGCGGCAATCACTAACACTGGGGGTTTTGTCATAGGCGGGATAAGCCGGCCCAGTTTGTTCGAGTTCAGGGACTCAGGTTTTAGTGCGCTGTCCGCCCAATTTTTGGGCGAGCGAATTATAGGAGCAACCGCATCGCGGGTTCAACCGGCAAATGTCGCCAAGTTGTTTAAATTTCGATGGTTTTTACCCACCATTTGTCGACGGAGTAACTACAAATAGTCAACGGAGTGAGTGTTCGCCAACAAAGGAATCGCGCGCCATTTTGGCGCACGATTTTCCAGGAGGGATCAGTCCTCACTGTAGCCGAGGTGGGCGAGGATGCCGTCCAGTTCATCCAGGCTGCTGTACTTGAGCACCAGGCGGCCGACGCCCTTGTCGTTGTGATCGATGGCCACCGGCACACCGATCTTCTCGGCGAGGCGCTCGCTCAGGCGGCGGATATTCGGATCCTCTTTCGGTTTGGCCGGGGCGGGATTTTGCGCCTGCTGCTGCAGGCGGCGGACCAGCGCTTCGGTCTGGCGCACGGTGAGACCACGGTCGACCACCTGGCGGGCCGCGGCGCGCTGGGTTTCGCCGGCGAGGCCGAGCAGGGCCTTGGCGTGGCCCAGCTCCAGGTCGCCGCGCTCGAGGAAGGTGCGTACCTCTTCCGTCAGGCTCAACAGGCGCAACAGGTTGGTGACCGCGGTGCGGGACTTGCCCACCGCATCGGCGACTTCCTGCTGGGTCAGCTGGAATTCGTCCTGCAGTCGCTTCAGCGCCGCGGCCTCCTCGATCGGGTTCAGGTCTTCGCGCTGGATGTTCTCGATCAGCGCCATGGCGATGGCAGCTTCGTCCGACACCTGGCGTACCAGTGCCGGTACCCGATCGAGTTCCGCCAGCTGTGCCGCGCGCCAGCGGCGCTCGCCAGCAATGATTTCGTATTTGCTGTCGCCCACCGGACGCACCACGATCGGCTGCATGATCCCCTGGGCGCGAATGGAGTCGGCGAGCTCCTGCAGCGACTCCTGCGGGAAGTCCCGGCGCGGCTGGTAACGGCCGCGCTGCAGGAATTCGATCGGCAGTTCGCGCAATTCTCCGTCGGCGACCGCCGCCGCATTGTCGCCGGTGGCGACCGCGATGGCTTCGCTGGCATTTTCACTGATCAGGTGCGACAGGCCCCGGCCCAGCCCCTTGCGTTTGGCGGCCATAACTTAGTACCTCTGGTTAAACCGCTTCCGCCACAGGGCGGCTTTGATTGGGAGACTGATTGGCGGCGTGGCGGCGGGTCATTTCGCCGGCCAGCGCCAGGTAGGCGATGGCGCCCTTGGAGTGGCGATCGTAGTCGAGCGCCGGCTTGCCGAAACTCGGCGCCTCGGCCAGGCGTACGTTGCGCGGAATGCAGGTGCGGTAGAGACGCTCACCGAAGTATTCCGACAGCTGTTCGGACACATCACTGGTGAGGCTGTTGCGCGGGTCATACATGGTGCGCAGGATGCCCTCAATCTTCAGTTCCGGGTTGGCGGCGCGCTGAATCTGGGTAATGGTATCGATCAGCGCGGACAGGCCCTCGAGGGCGTAGTACTCGCACTGCATCGGGATCAACACCCCGTGCGCGGCGCACAGGGCGTTGACCGTGAGCATGTTCAGGGACGGCGGGCAGTCGATCACGATGTAGTCGTAGCTGCCGGCGACGTCGCGCAGGGCGCGACGCAGGCGGGACTCGCGCCCGTCCATGTCCAACAGCTCCACCTCGGCGGCGGAAAGGTCGCCGTTGGCCGGCATCAGGTCGTAACCACTCTCGGTAGAGACTATCGCCTTGCGGGCGGGCAGCTCGGAAGCCAGCACGTCGTAGCTGGAAAGCTGCAGTTCGCTCTTGTCAACGCCGCTGCCCATGGTGGCATTGCCCTGCGGATCGAGATCGATCAGCAGCACGCGGCGCTTGTTGGCGACCAGGGATGCGGCCAGATTCACACAGGTGGTGGTCTTGCCCACACCACCTTTCTGGTTGGCCACAGCAAATATCTTGCTCAAGGTTCTTATCCTTTGTTCTCCCGAAAAGCGCTCTCCCCGATGCTTTTCGAGTTTCGCCGCGGAAAGCCGGCATCGATTGGCACTCTTGTCCTTGAAAAGGGAGTGCGCAGGTCTTGCAAAATTAAGCGTCTAGATTTGCGGGATTTACGCCAGGCTGCCGCGCTTTTCATCGCGGGCGAGTACGATAAGGTGGCGATCCGCGTCGCAACCCGGTACCGACAGGGGGTGCACCCGTTCGACCTTAATCCCTTTTGGAAGTGCGCTCAACTCATCTTCCGGTAACTTGCCCTTCATAGCGTAAAACTTACCACCGGGCGCTAGCAAGTGCTCACTTCCATTCACCATGTCGACAATGGAAGCGAAGGCTCTGGAGACCACGCAGGCGAACTTCTGCGCCGGCTGGAATTCCTCCACCCGCTCGTTGACCACCTGCACATTGGGCAGCGGCAGGGTGCTCGCCACCTGAAACAGGAAACGGGTCTTCTTGCCGTTGCTGTCCAGCAGGGTCACCGGCCTGTCCGGGTGCACAATCGCCAGCGGGATGCCGGGCAGGCCGCCGCCGCTGCCGACGTCGATGATCGCTCCCTCGCCACACAGGTTCACGACGCTTAGACTGTCGATGATGTGCCGCTCGAGCATCTGCTGCGGGTCGCGAATCGCCGACAGGTTGTAGGCGGCGTTCCAGCGTGCGAACAGCGCCAGGTACTCCAGCAGCTTGTCCTGCTGTTCGGGGCTCAGCGCCACCGACATCTGCGCGGCCGCGTCACACAGGCGCGGGCGGAATTCTTCCATCTGCGAAGTAATTGTCAGATCTCCCCAATCAGACCCCGTGGGGCGGCAAAATCAAAACTGGTTACACGGCTTTCTTGCGGGTCAGCAAGCCGCGCTTCTTCAACTGGATCAGCAGCAGTGACACGGCGGCCGGGGTGACACCGGGAATCCGCGATGCGCGCGCCAGCGTGTCCGGGCGGGTATCGCCGAGCTTCTGCTTCACCTCGCTGGAGAGGCCGGAAACTTCGCTGTAGTCGAAGTCCGCCGGGATCGGCGTGTCCTCGTAGGCCTGCAGGCGCTCGATCTCTTCGCGCTGGCGATCGATATAGCCGGCGTACTTGGCGGAGATCTCCACCTGTTCAGCCACCTGCTCGTCCTGAACCGGCTCGCCTTTCAGCGACGCCACATCGGCGTAACCCAGCTCCGGTCGGCGCAGCAGGTCCATCAGGCTGTATTCGCGTGCCAGCGGTTGCGGCAACTTCACTTCGACGGCGGCAGCCTGCGGCGTCTGCGGGTGCACCCAGGTATCGCGCAAGCGCTGCTCCTCGCGGGCGATGGCTTCGCGCTTGTCGCTGAACGCGGCCCAGCGCGCGTCGTCGACCAGGCCGAGCTCTCGGCCCTTTTCGGTCAGGCGCAGATCCGCGTTGTCCTCGCGCAGCAACAGCCGGTACTCGGCGCGGCTGGTGAACATGCGGTAGGGCTCTTTGGTGCCGCTGGTGATCAGGTCGTCCACCAGCACACCGAGATAGGCCTCGTCGCGGCGCGGCGACCAGTGCTCTTTGCCCTGAGCCTGCAGCGCGGCATTGGCGCCGGCCAGCAGGCCCTGGGCGGCCGCCTCTTCGTAGCCGGTGGTGCCGTTGATCTGGCCAGCGAAGTAGAGGCCCTGAATAAACTTGGTTTGCAGAGACGGCAGCAGGTCGCGCGGATCGAAAAAGTCGTACTCGATGGCGTAACCCGGGCGGGTAATGTGCGCCTTCTCGAACCCCTTGATCGAGTGCACCAGCTCAATCTGCACGTCGAAGGGCAGGCTGGTGGAGATGCCATTGGGGTAGAGCTCGTTGGTCGTCAGGCCCTCGGGCTCGATAAAGATCTGGTGGCTGTCCTTGTCGGCGAAACGGTGCACCTTGTCCTCGATGGACGGGCAGTAGCGCGGACCAATGCCCTCGATGACACCGGAGTACATCGGCGAACGGTCCAGGCCGCCGCGGATAACGTCGTGGGTGCGGCTATTGGTGTGGGTGATCCAGCAGCAGACCTGGCGCGGGTGCTGGTCGCGGTTGCCGAGATAGGACATCACCGGGGTGGGGCTGTCGCCCCACTGCTCCTCGAGACCGGAGAAGTCGACCGAGCGCGCATCGATACGCGGCGGCGTGCCGGTTTTCAGGCGCTCGACGCGGAAGGGCAGCTCGCGCAGCCGCTCCGCCAGTGCAATTGACGGCGGGTCCCCGGCGCGGCCGCCGGAGTGGCTGTCGAGGCCGATATGGATACGCCCACCGAGGAAGGTACCCGCGGTGATAACCACCGTCTTGGCGCGAAAGCGCACGCCTGCATTGGTGACGACACCGACGACGCGCTCACCCTCGACGATCAGGTCGTCCGCAGCCTGCTGAAAGATCTCCAGGTTTTGCTGGCGCTCAAGAATCGAACGGATCGCCGCCCGGTACAGGGCGCGGTCCGCCTGGACGCGAGTCGCCCGCACCGCGGGGCCCTTGCGGGCGTTCAGTACACGGAACTGGATGCCGCCCAGATCGGTGGCCTCGGCCATGGCGCCACCGAGGGCATCCACTTCCTTGACCAGGTGACTCTTGCCGATGCCGCCGATGGCCGGATTGCAGGACATCTGCCCCAGCGTCTCGATGTTGTGCGTCAGCAGCAGTGTGGTCGCCCCCATACGCGCAGCCGCCAGCGAGGCCTCGGTGCCGGCATGGCCGCCGCCGATCACTATCACGTCGTATGTCTTGGGGAAATCCATAGCCACAGTCACAGGGTGTAAAAAAGGGCGCACATTTTATAGGCAGTTGGTGCAATACAGCAATTGGTGCCGCTGGGTATTTGCCTTCTGGAACTATAAGGCGAGTAGCCCCTTCCCGCCCGATCAAGAATTGACCAGAGGGTTGCCGGTTCTCTTTTAATGATTAATTAACTTATACATTTCTTGTATAGGTAGGGTTTTGTATTAGTTGTTTTTATTAGGGCCGGCGATTTCTTGTATAACCTGAAAAAATGTTTATAAATCATTAGCTTAGGTGGTCTTCCAGGCTGCTGATAACCGCTTGGCCGAAGGCGGAGTAAGCGCGGTACGCGGCTGTGGACGGACGGGATAACTTTGCCCGGTTTGCGGTGGCGACGAAGTTATGCCCGCCCTGGTAGGCAGGGTTTGTCGCTGTTACCCCCGACTTTGCCCACAGCCAGTAGCGGTTCGTCGATCTCGGCCGGTTTTCTGCTGAATAGCTTGGGGGTTATCTGTGTACAAGCGTGCAATCTGGATAAGTCTGTGTATAGATGTGCGCAACTTTTGTGGTTTTAGCGTGTTTTGGCCGGTATTCGGTACGGCGCGCGCCGGCCCTGTGGATGTTTGCCGGTGGCCGGCGGGAGTGGGAAGCGGGGATGCGCAGGTGAGGTGGCGGGAACCAAATGGCGCCCCCGGTATCGCAGAATCAGTTAGGCGGGCTTTTAACGGTACTTGCCGCGTCGCGAACGCTGGAGGTGTTGTCGTGCTGAATATGAATTTTGCCGAGCGCGTGGTGGTGGATACCGCGAGTATGCCCTGGCAGCCGAGTCCGATGGCGGGCGTGGAGCGTAAGCCACTGGCCCGCGAGGACGCCGAATCCGGTCACGCAACCAGCATTGTGCGTTACGCCGCCGGGGCGCGATTTGCTGCGCACAGGCACCCCGGCGGTGAAGAGATTTTCGTATTGGACGGTGTGTTTTCCGATGAGTCCGGTGATTACCCGGCCGGGACTTATATCCGCAATCCGCCGGACAGCTCGCATGCCCCCTATAGCGAGCCGGGCTGTACGCTGTTCGTGAAACTGCACCAGTTTTCCCCGGGAGATACGGAAACCGTGCGCATCAATACGCATGAGGCGCCGTGGTTGCCCGGGCAGGGCGGGCTGCAGGTGATGCCGCTGCACAGCTTTGAGGGGGAGCACACGGCGCTGGTGAAGTGGCCGAAGGGGGAGCGGTTTACCCCGCACAGCCACTTCGGCGGTGAGGAAATCCTGGTGTTGTCCGGGACCTTTATGGACGAGTACGGTGAATACCCGCCCGGTTGCTGGCTGCGCAGCCCTCACCTGAGTCGCCATCACCCATTCGTGAAGGACGAAACCGTGATCCTGGTGAAGACCGGGCACCTGCCACTGGCTGGGCCGGACGAGGCAGCCTGAGCATCCGCGGTATGGCGGAAACTTCGGCGGTCACTTGCCGATACAGAAGCTGCCGAAGATTTTGCCCAGTAACTCGTCGGCGCTGACGGCACCGGTAATCTCCCCCAGAGCGTGCTGGGCCAGGCGCAGGTCCTCCGCCAGCAATTCGCCGGCGCCGCTGGCATGTAGCTGGCTGGCGCCCTGCTCGATAAAGGCCTTCGCGCGCGCCAAGGCTTCCAGGTGACGGCGGCGGGCGCTGAAATTGCCCTCGGCGGCGCCGCTGTACCCCATGCACTGTTTCAGGTGCTCTTTCAGAGATTCCAGCCCGGAGCCGGTCCTGGCACTGATGGCGATGACCGGCACGCCGTCGGTATGGGCCTGCAGGCCGGCGCTGTAGTCAGTGAGATCGATCTTGTTCAGCACCAGCGTCAGTTTTTCCGCATCCGGCAGCTGGGCGGTGAACTCCGGCCACACCGCCTCCGGGTCTAGGGTGTGTGCCTGTTCGGCGTCGACGACCAGCAGCACCCGGTCCGCGTGGCGGATTTCTTCCCAGGCGCGTTCGATGCCGATCTGTTCCACACGGTCGGGCGCGTCGCGCAATCCGGCGGTATCGGCAAACTGCAGCGGCATGCCGTCAATATCGATATATTCGCGCAATATGTCCCGGGTGGTACCGGCGATATCGGTGACGATGGCCGCATCGCGGCCGGCCAGCGCGTTCAACAAACTGGACTTGCCGGCATTCGGGCGACCGGCGATGGCGACCCGCATGCCCTCGCGCATGATGCTGCCCTGGCGCGCCTGGGTTTCTACGGCGGTCAGCTGTGCCTGCAGTGCCGCCAGATCCGCCGAAACCTTGCCGTCGGCGAGAAAATCGATTTCTTCTTCAGGAAAGTCGATCGATGCTTCGACGTAGATGCGCAAATGCGTCAGATTCTCGACTAAATCTTCGATTTTTTCGGAAAATACACCCTGCAGGGAGCGCATCGCGTTGCGCGCTGCCTGGGTGCTGCCGGCCTCGATCAGGTCGGCAATCGCCTCTGCCTGGGCCAGATCGATCTTGTCGTTCAGGAATGCGCGCTCGGAAAACTCCCCCGGGCGGGCTTGGCGTGCACCTAGCTCAATCGTTGCGTGCAACAGCTGATCGAGAAGCACCGGGCCGCCGTGTCCCTGCAGTTCCACCACATCCTCACCGGTAAAGGAATTGGGGCCGGGGAAGAACAGCGCGATGCCCTGGTCGATCAGCTGCTCGCCGCGGGTGAAATTGCGGTAGTGGGCGTAGCGCGGTTTTAGTTCGCGCGCGCCACAGATGCCGTGGGCAATTTCCAGGGCGCGGGGCCCGGACAGACGGATGACACCGATGCCACCGCGACCGGGTGCGGTGGCGACGGCGGCGATGGTGTCGCGGTTGATGCTTTGCTGGCTCATGGGCAGAGTTTACTCGACAGAATGCAAAGGGGCCGCAAAAGCGGCCCCTCGGTATGCGTGTAACTTGTGTGCGGGTGTCAGACCTTGCCGGCCTCCACCTGCTTGTTGATATACCAAGTCTGCGCAATGGTGATCAGGTTGTTGGCAATCCAGTACAGCACCAGGCCGGCCGGGAACCACAGGAAGAAGAACGTCATCATGACCGGCATCAACTGCATGATGCGCGCCTGGGTCGGATCGGTCGGCTGCGGGTTCAGTTTCTGCATGAACCACATCGAGGCACCCATCAGTACCGGCAGGATAAAGTAGGGGTCCTTGGCCGACAGATCGTGAATCCACAGGATCCAGGGGGCGTGACGCAGCTCGACGGTCTCGGTCAGCATCCAGTAGAGGGCGATAAATACCGGCATCTGCAGCAGAATCGGCAGGCAGCCCCCCATCGGGTTGATCTTCTCCCGGCGGTAGAGCTTCATTGTCTCTTCCGCCAGCTTCTGGCGATTGTCCTTGTACTGCTCCTGCAGCTTCTTCATCTGCGGCGCAAACTTGCGCATGCGCGCCATCGACTTGGTGCCGGCTGCAGACAGCGGGAACAGCAGCGCCTTGATGAACACGGTCAGCAGGATGATGGCCCAACCCCAGTTGCTGATGATGTGTTCCTGGATGAAATGCAGCACGCGGAACAGCGGCTTGGCGATCCACCAGAGCCAGCCGTAATCGACGGTCAGATCCAGGTAAGGGGAGATTTCTTCGAGGCGGTACACATCCTTGGGCCCGGCGTAGAAGGCGGCGCTCAACTCACCCTGGGTGCCGGCGGCGATTTGAACCTGTGGCGATGTGAAGCCCATGCGGAACAGACCGTTGGACAGCTGGCGCAGCTCGAAGGTGTTGCGCGCATCCTGCGTCGGAATCCACGCGCTCAGGAAGTAGTGCTGCACCATCGCCACCCAGCCGCCTTCGATGGTTTCGCGGGTGGGCTTTTCGGCAATCTCTTCAAAGTCCTGCTTGAAGTAGTTTTCCTCGCTGGTGTGCAGCGCCGCGCCGAGGAAAGGTGACATGCCGATACCGGTGTCCGCCGGCGGTTCGCGATCATCGCGCTTGATCTGGCCGAACAGGGCGGCGGACCAGGGCTTGTCGCTTGTGTTGTCGACCAGGTAGGAGACCTCGACTAGATAGTCGCCGCGGTTGAAGGTGAAGCGCTTGGTGATGTTGGCGCCGGGCTGCTTCAGGGTCAGGTCGACTACCAGTGCATCTTTGCCTTCGCTGAGGGCGTACTGGGTTTTGGCCGCGTTGAACAGCGGGCGGCCGGCGGCGCTATCGGTGCCGTTTGCACCAATCAGGCCGCTCTGGGCGATATAGGTGTGATCGCGGGTCTGGTTCAGCAGAATCAGCGGGCGGTCTGGGGTGTGCAGCTCTTCTTCGTACTGGCGCAGTGCGACCTTGACGATGTCGCCACCGCGGGGGTCGATCAGCAGTTCAAACGCATCGGTGGTGACGCGCACCAGCTCGCGCTGGCCGGTCTGCTCCGTATCTGTGCTGGCGCCGGCCGGGGGCTGCAGTTGCGGTACGTCGCTGTCGCCGGTCTCCTTTTTCGGGGCGGTCACTGCGCCCTGGCTGTCACTGCGCACCACGGTTTCCCGATCAACCGCCGGCGTGTGCTGCTCTTTGAATTCATTCCACTGAAAAATCAGTGCCAGAACGACTGCGGCGATTCCACCAAGCAGCGTGTAGCGTTGCCAATCCATCTTGTTACCTAGAAAGAGTGTTCTTTTGTCGAGCGGGGGGAACCGGATCCATGCCGCCGGGATGCCAAGGGTGGCATTTTATAAGGCGGCGCCCGGTTAAATAACCCCCTTTGAGGAATCCATGGGTTTTTAATGCCTCTTCCGCATAATGCGAACAGGTCGGGTAGAAACGGCACTGGTTGCCGACCCAGGGACTGGCCACGTAGCGGTACAGGTGGATCAGTTTGATGGCCAGCCAGTTCATCGCGTCTGTTTCGCCGTATGCGTTGATTGCTGGGCGCGATTGGCCAGTTTGCGCCACAACTTGTTCATCAGTTTCGCCAGCGCCGCCTTGTCCAGGTCGGCAACACCGGGGCGTGCGAGCAGTACGGCATCCACGGCCGGCAGTTCGTGCTGGCGCAGCCGAAAGGTTTCGCGGGCAATACGCTTGATGCGGTTGCGATCGCTGGCGTTGCGGACGTGTTTCTTGGCGATGACGAGACCCAGGCGCGGGTGGCCGAGATCGTTATGGCGGGCGAGAATCAGGAGGTTGGGATGCGCGGCGCGTATCTGGTTGTCATTGAAGACTGCACGATACTGCGCCGCGTTAAGCAGACGCAGCGGCTTGGCAAATCCGAAGTCGCTGCGCTCCTGTTGCATATAGAAGAAGATACCCCCGGTTAGGGGACAATCTTATGCAGACAGGACTTTGCGACCTTTGGCGCGGCGACGGGCCAGGATCTTACGGCCGTTCTTGGTTGCCATGCGGGCGCGGAAGCCGTGAGTGCGCTTGCGCTTCAAGTTGCTGGGTTGAAATGTGCGTTTCATTGTCTTGCTACCTGAGACTATGTATTCGGAAATTCGAGGGCTATTCCCTTGCGGGGTGGCCCGGCCGCGGCCTGGGCTCCGATACCGGTACTGGTCCGGCGCAGACGGAGCAATGCACTGCGAAGGCGGCGGATTGTATAGAAAGGCACCAGTGAAATCAACGAGCCGGGCGGTTAAATTTGCCGCGCGGTGAAGGTTTTTCAGGGTAATTTTAGCTGCCGTCCTTCCAAGTGGTTGAGGGAGCAGCGCTATTCGGGACTGCCCACCGATTGATACCAAGATATACACAGACTGCTGTGGATAAGTGTGAGCGGCAAGTGCGGCAGCACTGGTTAATAAGTGTGCAACCCTTTGATTGTTGGGGAGTTTTTGCCCGGTTTTTTTCAGTAATGGCTCTGTTTTCTGTGGATAACCCGGCGGCGCAAAGGTATACTTCCCCGATCTTATTGACGGCACCAGCACTCATCTGTGCTGCTGATTTCGCCGTCCATTTCCGGATTTTAATTATTGGGGTTTTGGGGGTTTTCTTGTCTGAATCCGTTTGGAAGCAGTGTGCCAGCTGTTTGCAGGACGAGCTGCCATCACAGCAGTTCAACACCTGGATCCGGCCGCTGCGGGTCAGTCCGGCGAGTGCCGACGGGGAATTGCGTCTACTGGCGCCGAACCGCTTTGTGCTGGACTGGGTGGGAGACAAGTTTCTCAACCGCATCCGCGAACTGGTGCAGCAATATGCTGCAGAACGGCCGCTGCAGGTGGTGCTCGACATTACCGAGCGGCGCCCGGCGCGCTTTCAGCGCAATCGTGCAGCGAGCGAGGTAACGCAACCCGCCGCCAGCCCGCAACCCGCGGCGCGCAATAGCTTCGGTGGTGCCGCCGCCGCCCATCCGGTGGCGGCCGAAGAGGCGAAGGCCGAGCAGATGACCAGTGGCGAGTTGGCGCTGACCGACTTGCGCTCGCCGCCGTCGCCGCGTCCCGCGGTGGAGCCGGCGCGCAACGTCGAGGTCGAAGGCGCGATAAAGCATGGCAGCTCCCTCAATAGCAATTTCACCTTTAAGTCGTTTGTCGAGGGTAAGTCCAACCAGTTGGGGCTTGCCGCGGCACAGCAGATCGCCGACAACCCCGGCGGCGCCTATAACCCACTCTTTATATATGGCGGTGTCGGCCTCGGTAAGACGCACTTGATGCACGCGGTCGGCAACGCGCTGCTGGAGCGCAACCCGAACGCGAAAGTGGTTTATTTGCATTCCGAGCGCTTTGTCGCCGATATGGTCAAGGCACTGCAGCTGAATGCGATCAGTGACTTCAAGCGCTACTACCGCTCGGTGGATGCGCTGCTGATCGACGATATCCAGTTTTTCGCCGGCAAAGAGCGCTCCCAGGAGGAGTTCTTCCACACCTTTAATGCGCTGCTCGAAGGCGGACAACAGATCATCCTCACCTGCGACCGCTATCCGAAGGAGATCGACGGTCTCGAAGAGCGCCTGAAGTCGCGTTTCGGCTGGGGTCTGACGGTGGCGGTGGAGCCGCCGGAGCTGGAGACGCGCGTAGCCATATTAATGAAGAAGGCCGAACAGGTCGGAGTCGAGTTGCCGCACGACTCCGCCTTCTTTATCGCGCAGCGTATCCGTTCCAATGTGCGTGAGCTCGAGGGCGCGCTGCGCCGGGTTATCGCGAACGCGCAGTTTACCGGCCGCCCGATCGACGATCTGCTGGTGCGCGAGGCGTTGAAAGACCTGCTGGCGCTGCAGGATCGCCTCGTCAGCGTGGATAATATCCAGCGGGTAGTGGCGGAGTATTACAAAATCAAGGTTGCGGACCTGCTCTCCAAGCGCCGCAGCCGCTCGGTGGCGCGGCCGCGACAGGTAGCCATGTCGCTGGCCAAGGAGCTGACCAATCACAGTCTGCCGGAAATCGGCGACGCATTTGGCGGGCGCGATCACACCACCGTGCTACATGCCTGTCGTAAAATTCGCGAATTGCAGGAGTCTGATGCGGATATCCGTGAGGACGTGAAGCTGTTGACGCGATCGCTGACCACCTAATCGAATAATGGACAATACAAGGCGAAACAACCGATGAAATTCAATGTAAGCCGGGACGCCCTCCTGAAGCCGCTGCAGCTGGTTGCTGGCGTGGTCGAAAAACGCCAGACGCTGCCGGTGCTGGCCAATGTATTGATGCAGTTGCAGGGGCAGGAGCTGTCTCTGACCGGTACGGATCTGGAAGTCGAGATCGTCGGTCGCCTGCCGGTCGACGGCGTCGAAATGGAAGGTGAGGTCACGGTACCGGCGCGCAAGCTGCTGGATATCTGCCGTTCGCTGCCGGACGGTGCCGAACTGAAATTCGAGCGCGACGGTGAGCGCCTGATACTGCGCAGTGGTCGCAGCCGTTTCCAGTTGTCCACGCTGCCGGCGGCGGACTTCCCGAACCAGGAGGAGACCAGCGCGCAGACCCGTTTTGCCATTTCCCAGCGCGAGATCCGCCGCCTGATCGAAGCCACCAGCTTTGCGATGGCACAGCAGGATGTGCGCTACTACCTGAACGGCCTGTTGCTGGAGTGTCGCCCGCAGCAGCTGCGTGCGGTCGCGACGGACGGCCACCGGCTGGCACTGTGCGATCGCGACGCCCCGGGCCTGAATGTCGAGGCGCCGATTCAGGCGATAGTGCCGCGCAAGGGCGTGCTCGAACTCGGACGCCTGCTGGACGATACCGATGCTCAGGCGGAAGTGGTGCTCGGCAACAACCATATCCGCGTAAATAGCGGCCCGTTCACGTTTACCTCCAAGCTGGTGGATGGCAAGTTCCCGGACTATGAGCGCGTATTGCCGCGCGCCACCGGCAATGAGATTTACGCCGATCGGCAGGCTCTGCGCCAGGCGTTTTCCCGCGCGGCGATCCTGTCGAACGAGAAGTATCGCGGCGTGCGGCTGCAGGTGTCCGAAGGGCTGCTGCAGATTGTCGCCAACAACCCGGAGCAGGAAGAGGCGGAAGAGCAGCTGGTGGTCGACTATGTCGGTGAACCGCTGGAAATCGGCTTTAACGTTTCCTACCTGCTGGACGTGACCGGCGCAATTCACAGTGAGCAGATCCGTATCGGTCTGGCGGATGCGAACAGCAGTGCGCTGTTGCAGCAGCCGGAAGAGGGGGATGCCGTCTACGTGATTATGCCGATGCGGTTGTGATCTCCATCTGTGCTGATCGTTAACGTCTGCAGAAGAACCGCCATATTTTCGGATATGGCGGTCTTTTTATATGGGGTGCGCGAGTCGTTGAGCGCCAATGCCGTTACGGAGTCTCTTTCGTGGCAGTGACTCGGCTTGCACTCCGTCATTTCCGTAATATCACCGCCGCCGACCTGTCCCTCTGCGCCGGTGCCAACCTGTTCTGTGGCCCCAATGGCAGTGGCAAAACGTCATTGCTCGAGTCGGTGCATATGCTGGCGACCGGCCGTTCTTTCCGCTCGCGACAGCATAAGTCGGTGATTCAGGAGGGTGCGGATGGGCTGACCGTGTTCGCGCAGCTGGATAGCGGCTACAGCCTCGGCATCGAGCGCCTGGTGGACGGCGGTGGGCGTATCCGGATCAATCAGGCACCGGCCGAGTCCAGCTCGCAGCTGGCGAGCTGCCTTCCGCTGCAGGTGATCAATAGCGAGAGCTTTTCAGCGCTTGACGGTGGTCCCGGTGTGCGCAGGCGGCTGTTGGACTGGACAGTGTTCCACGTGGAACATTCTTTTGCGCAGGCGTGGAAAAACTATCAAATCGCGTTGCGACAGCGAAATGCGCTGTTGCGACGTGGTAAAATCGACGCAGGTTTACTGTCTGTGTGGGAGCAGCGGCTCGTCGAGAGCGGTGTGCGAGTAGATAGTTTGCGCCGTGAACTCTTTAAGGGCCTTCGGTCTGCGCTGCTGTCATTGACGGCGGAGCTGCCTGGCTCGCCGGTGGCGCGCGTCGAGCTGTCCTACCGCAAAGGGTGGCGCAAGGAGCTGGGGCTTCTCGAGGCGCTGCAGGAATCCCGTGACGGCGATATCGCCCAAGGCCATACACGAGTGGGGCCCCACCGAGCCGACTTGAGGTTCACCATCGGCGGTGAGGCAGCGCAGAACATTCTGTCCCGCGGGCAGCAGAAGATGCTCGTCTGCGCACTGCGCACGGCGATGGCGGAACTGGTCTGCAATCACCGTGGGCGACCGGTCTTCCTGGTGGACGACCTGCCCGCGGAACTGGACGAATCAAACCAGCAGCTGTTTGCCCATTGGGTCAGCCGCTGTGCCAGCCAGGTGCTGGTGACTGGAATTGAGGTGGAGGCCACCAGCCGGCCGTGGCTGCAGCTGTCTTCACCATGGAATAACCCGAGAGTGTTCCACGTGGAACATGGGTGTATCAGCGCCGAGTCATCGGCCGCACAATAAGTTGAATGGAGCGAATAAATGTCAGAGCAGCAAAGCTATGACTCCAGCAGTATCAAGGTACTAAAGGGCCTGGATGCGGTGCGCAAGCGCCCCGGTATGTATATCGGCGACACCGATGACGGTACCGGCCTCCACCATATGGTGTTCGAGGTGGTGGATAACTCCATCGATGAGGCGTTGGCGGGCCATTGCGACGAGATTCGCGTGACCATTCACCCCGACGAATCGGTCTCTGTGTCCGACAACGGACGCGGTATTCCGACCGAGATGCACTCGGAAGAGGGGGTGTCCGCCGCCGAAGTGATTATGACCGTGCTCCACGCCGGCGGTAAGTTCGACGACAATACCTACAAGGTATCCGGCGGCCTGCACGGTGTGGGTGTGTCGGTGGTCAACGCGCTATCCGAAGAGCTGAAACTGACGATTCGTCGCGGCGGCAAGGTGCACGAGCAGGTCTATCGACACGGCGTGCCGCAGGCGCCGCTGGCCGCGATCGGCGATACCGATAGCACCGGCACCACCGTGCACTTCAAGCCGTCGGCCGATACCTTCACCAATATCGAGTTTCACTTCGACCAGCTGGCCAAGCGTCTGCGCGAGCTGTCCTTCCTGAACTCGGGCGTGCGTATCGTGCTAAAAGACGAGCGCTCTGGTAAGGAGGAGGTCTACGAGTACGAGGGCGGCCTCAAGGCTTTTGTCGAGTTCCTGAACCAGAACAAGACACCGATCAACAAGGTACTGCACTTCCAGAACCAGCGTGACGACGGCATCGCCGTAGAAGTCGCCCTGCAGTGGAATGACAGCTTCCAGGAAAATATCTACTGCTACACCAACAACATCCCCCAGCGCGATGGCGGCACCCATCTGGCAGGTTTCCGCGCCGCGCTGACCCGCGGCCTGAATAACTACATCGAAAAAGAGGGCGTCGGCAAAAAGGACAAGGTCAACACCACCGGCGATGATGCCCGCGAGGGACTGACGGCGATTATCTCGGTCAAGGTGCCGGACCCGAAATTCTCCTCCCAGACCAAGGACAAGCTGGTGTCTTCCGAGGTGAAGCCTGCGGTGGAGCAGGAGATGGGCCACTCTTTCAACGACTACCTGCTGGAAAACCCGCAGGAAGCCAAGGCGGTGGTCGGCAAGATGATCGACGCCGCACGCGCCCGTGAAGCGGCCCGTAAGGCGCGGGAAATGACCCGCCGCAAAGGCGCCCTGGATATCGCCGGCCTGCCCGGCAAGCTGGCGGACTGCCAACAGAAGGATCCGGCGCTGTCAGAACTCTACCTGGTGGAGGGCGACTCCGCCGGCGGCTCCGCCAAGCAGGGCCGCGACCGCCGCACCCAGGCCATTCTGCCGCTGAAGGGCAAGATCCTGAACGTAGAGAAGGCGCGCTTCGACAAGATGCTGTCCAGTGCCGAAGTGGGCACGTTGATCACCGCGCTGGGCTGCGGTATCGGCAAAAGCGAGTTCGACCCGGACAAGCTGCGCTACCACCACATCATTATCATGACCGACGCCGATGTGGACGGCGCGCATATCCGTACCCTGCTGCTGACCTTCTTCTTCCGCCAGATGCCGGAGTTGATCGAACGCGGCCACATCTATATTGCCCAGCCGCCGCTGTACAAGATCAGCAAGGGAAAGCAGGAGCAATACCTGAAAGACGAGGCGGCGCTAACTCAGTTCCTGACCAATGCCGCACTCGAGGGTGCCAGCCTGTTCGTGAATCCAGAGGCGCCGGGCCTGTCCGGGAAATCCCTGGAAAGCCTGGTGGCCGAATACCGCGCGGTACTGGCCACGATCGATCGGCTGTCGCGCCTCTACCCTGAAGAAGTGCTGCGCAGCATGATCTATCTGCCGAGCCTGAGCCAGGAAGACCTGCAATCCAGGGACAAAGTTGAGTCTTGGTGTGCTGCGCTGCAGGAGAGGCTCGCGGAGGAAGGCAACGGTGGCGGTCGCCGCCACCAGGTGAGCGTGTACGAGAACACCGAACGCGGCCTCTACCTGCCCCAGATCCATGTGGTTGCCCACGGTGTCGGCAGCGATTATCAGGTCAGCCATGAATTCTTCGAATCCGCTGAGTACGGCGCCATCTGCAAACTGGGCGAGAAGATGGTAGGGCTGCTGGAAGAGGGCGCCTATATACAGCGCGGTGAAAAACAGCAGCCGGTCGGCAGCTTCCCCGAGGCGCTGGAATGGCTGATGAACGAGAGTCGTCGTGGCTACGGCGTGCAGCGCTACAAGGGGCTGGGCGAGATGAACCCGGAGCAGCTGTGGGAAACAACGATGAACCCGGAAAGCCGCCGCATGTTGCAAGTGACCGTCGAGGATGCGATCGCCGCAGACCAGATCTTTACTACCCTGATGGGCGATCAGGTGGAGCCGCGGCGCGACTTTATCGAAACCAATGCGCTGGCCGTGGAGAACCTGGACGTCTAAGGTTCTTCACCGCCTCGCGCAAAAACAAAAACGGCCGCTATGTAGCGGCCGTTTTTGTATCGGAATCGATAGGAGAAAAAGTTATTTCTCCAGCAGCAGCCCGCACTCACGGTGCTCCTCGCCCTTGGTCGGATCGAAATAGATATCGTTGTCCGGCAACTCGTGCTCATAGACGTACTCTTCTACGTCTATCTCCCGCAGATGGAACATCGGCGCTACCCGGATGGTGCCGTGGTTGCCGGTCGTGAAGATATCCAGATTCTTGCGGTGGGCATTCTGATCGTGGCGAATACCGTTCAGCCACACGTCCGGTTTCAATTCCTGCATCGCTCGGTTAAATGGTTCCAGCTTCACCGTGCGGGAAAAGAAGTCGTGCTCCGGGGTATCCAGCGGCGGAATACCACCGTAGACGGCGTTGTAATGGGCGGCGGACATCTTCGGCGAGAAGGTGCGCAGGTTGAGATCGAGCTCCTTCACCACTCGCTCGATATGCCGGTAGGTCTCCGGCGTGTTATAGCCGTGATCTACCCAGATTACCGGGATGTCTGGCTTGGCGCGGGTTACCAGGTGCAGAAAGGCAACGGCCAGCGGGCGAAAATTGGTGAACACCACCGGATTCTCCGCATGCTCCATCGTGAACTGCATGATCTCGCTCGGCTTGGCGTCTCGGAAGCGCTGGTTAAGCGACTCAAGGTCGGCACCGTGATGAAAGGTGCGCGCCGGGTAGGAGCGGATGGCATTGGAAGTGGCGTTAAGTCCCATAAAAACTCAAAGTCGTCGATCTCTAGGGTGAAAAGCATGCTACTCCGTTGCGCCGCGGCTTAGAAACAATAAAAAGAAGTGAATCAATAAGATCCAGTTATAAGGCACCAAATGAATCGATACTGACCTACGCCCATACGTCGCCCGGTACTTCTTACTCTTTGGCGCCGGGGCAGCACATCAATAGTTGTACCTGCCCGGTTCCCGCATCCGTGCGCCGTTCCACTTCGACAAAACCGTGTTGCTGCAGGAAATACCGCGCGCCCAGGTTCTCCTGCAGCACTTCCACCTGCAGCTGTGGACGCCCCCGCTTGGCGGCAGCGACCAGCGCGCTGCCGACCCCGCGGCCGCTGACCAGCGGGCTGACACAGATGCATTCCAACCGATCGCCGTCGACAACGGTGACAAACCCCTCCACCGGCTGTCCATCGCGCTCGACATAGACAAGACATGCGTCTGCGTGCCGGCAGCCGCGACGAAACATTGCGACGCGCGCACGCCAGTAGTCGTGGGGCAGGGACGGGTGGGCACTGGCGGAGGCGTGTAACCAAAGCTGCTCGAGTCTATCGAATTCTGTGCGGTTGGCAGATCGAATCATAGCTGCACCGTAAGTAAGCACTCGCGCACAATCCTAGTCCGATGAAAAACTGGATCCTAGTTTCGATCCCCTATCTAGGACATGGGCAAATGGAATTACGACGCAGAACTACCCCTCTGGTGGTAAATGGCAGCAAAACGTTAACAAAACTAATGCAGAAATTGAGTTTGATGGTAAAATACAATCATTCTCATTCATATATTCAATTATATAAACGCTAAGCAATATTCCACGGAGGATCCATGAAGCGTTTTTCCCTGTCCCCTCTCGCCATTGCCCTCGCTGCCGCCGTTGTAACTCCGGCCCTCGCCCAAGAGCGGGACACGCGCCTGGAAACCGTTTCGGTCATCGGTGATGCCGATTCCATTACCAAGCTGCCCGGCTCCGCGCATCTGGTCGACGCGGAGGAACTGGCCAAATTTGAATTCGTCGATATCAACCGCATGATCCGCTCCGTGCCCGGCGTCTACATCAAAGAAGAAGACGGCTACGGACTGCGCCCCAACATCGGTATCCGCGGTGCCAGCGGCGGCCGTTCCGAGAAAATCTCTCTGATGGAAGACGGTGTCCTGGTGGCACCGGCCCCCTACTCGGCGCCGGAAGCCTATTACTTCCCGACCGCCGGACGCCTGGACAGCATCGAAGTATTGAAAGGCCCGGGTACACTGAAATACGGTCCCTTCACGGTTGGTGGTGCCGTCAATATGCTCAGCACACCGATTCCCGAAGCGACCGCCGGCGCGGTGCAACTGGAGGCCGGCCAATTTGGCGAGACCCGCCTGCACGGCAACTACGGCGTCAGCACCGATAACACCGGCTGGCTGCTCGAAACCCACCAGCAATACGCCGACGGTTTCCGCGACATCGATCGCGCCGACAGCGCCGATATCGCCAAGGAAGACTATCTGCTCAAGGGCCGCCTGCGCTCCGATGCCAATGCGACCTACCGCCAGCAGCTGGATATCAAGCTGCAGTACTCCGAAGAAGAGTCCGGCATGAGCTACCTGGGCCTGACCGACGCGGACTTCGACAAGGATCCGAACCGTCGCTACGGCATCAGCGCCCTGGATGAAATGCAGAACCGCCACAGTACTGTACAGCTGAACCACACCATTCAGCTGAGCGACGCGTTCGCCATTAACACCCAGGCCTACTACAACAAGTTCAAGCGCGACTGGTTCAAGGTTGGTCTTGGCAGCCTGATCGACGCGGCCAATGCCGGCGACGCCGACGCCCAAGCGGTCCTCGACGGCGACATGGATTACGATTTCGGTATCAAGCACAACAATCGCAAGTACGAAGCACGCGGCCTGCAGGTCAGTGCTGATTGGCAGTTCCAGACCGGAGCCCTGTCCCACGACCTGAGCTTCGGCGTGCGCCGCCACTCGGACGAAGTGGATCGCTACCAGCCCACCGAGAATTACCGCCAAATCAACGGCGAGCTGGTGTTCCAGGACATTAGCCTGCCGAGCTCGAGCAACAACCGCTTCGAAGAAGCCGATGCGACCTCCTTCTTCGCCTACGACGAAATCCAGCTGGCGGAGAAGCTGACCCTGACCGCGGCTCTGCGCTACGAGGACGTCGAGACCGAGCAGAAGCGCTACGACGATGCTGAGCGCACCGTCGGCAATATCACCGCTTCCAACCAGGTGGATGAGTGGCTGCCGGGCCTGGGCCTGGTCTACGACGTCAACGAACAGTGGAGCCTGCTGGCCGGTGTTCACCGCGGCTTCGCCCCTCCCGGCGCCGGTGCCAAAGACGGCCAGGGTCCGGAGCTGTCGACCAACTACGAGTGGGGTGCGCGCTATTACAGCGGCAACCTGAGTGCCGAAGTCATCGCCTTCTTCAGCGACTATGAGAACGCGATCCAGAACTGTTCCGTAGCCGTGCCCTGCGGTGATCTCGAGAGCGGCACAGTCCAGCTGGGCGAAGCCGAGATCAAGGGTCTGGAGGCAGCCTTCGGCAATGAGTGGGTACTCACCAACGGCTGGACCCTGCCGCTGCGTGCCAGCTACACCTACACCGACGCGGAGATCACCAAGGACAGCGATGACGGCGACCTGCTCGCCGGTGACAATCTGGAATACCTGCCGGAAAATGTCTTCGCGCTGTCTGCGGGCCTGGACAGCGGCGCCGCCTGGCGCGTTAACCTGACCGCTGCCTACCAGGACGAGATGTGCGTCAACAGCGAGTGCAACCGCGGCAATACCGATCGCTTCGACTACACCGAGTCGCTATGGGTGCTGGATGCGGCCGCCCACTACGACTTCAGCGAAGATCTGAGCGGTTACCTGAAGGTGGACAACCTGTTTGACGAGCAGGCCATCGTCAACCGCGGACCGGACGGCGCCCGCGCCAACCGCCCGCGTACGGCCACGCTGGGGATGAAGTTCGTCTTCTAAGTAAGGCTGTAACCGCCTACAAAAAAGGCCGCGGCATCCCCCGCGGCCTTTTCTTTTTCTACCCGGTCTATTCAGCGGTACTACCACCGGCCGTCGGACTGGTGCGCGATCGCGCCTCTGTTCACCCGCCCAGGTGCACGAAGTGCGCTTTCAGGTAGCGGGTTTCCGGAATGGCCGGGTGCACCGGATGATCGGCCCCCTGGCCGCCGCTACTCAAGAGAGCGGCCGGGCGCTGCAATTTATGCGCGGCACCGCGCACGCAGTCCAGCAGTTCATCCGCCGCCAGGTGCATCGAGCAGGAAGCACTTACTAACAGACCGTCCGACGCCAGCAGGCGCATCGCCAGCTCGTTGATATGACGATAGGCGGCGAGTCCGGCCTTGTGGTCCTTGCGCCGCTTGATAAACGCCGGCGGGTCCAGCACCACGACCTCAAACTTTTCGCCGTCGGCGACCATGGCCTTCAGCACATCCACCGCCTTGCCGCGCACCGTTTGCAGTTTGTCGCCGAGGCCGTTGTGTTCGGCGTTGGCGCGACACCAGTCCAGTGCCTGCTCCGATGCGTCGACACAGGTGGCGCTGGCCGCGCCGCGGGCCAGCGTCTGCACCCCCCAGCCACCGGCGTAGGAGAATAGGTCGAGTACCCTCCGGCCTTTCACCCATTGGTTCAGCCGCGCGCGATTGTCGCGGTGATCATAGAACCAGCCGGTCTTCTGCCCCGTGTGCACCGGCGCCAGCAGCGGCACGCCGTTTTCCTCGAACGGAGTCATCTCCGGCACATCGCCGAACACCACCTCGTTGACCAGCGGCATCTCCTCGACGGCGCGGCCCTGGTGGTCGTTGCGCAGCAGTATCCCTTTCGGCTGCACCAGTTCGATCAGTGAATCCACCACCTGGCCCTGCAGTTTTTCCATGCCCCAGTTGCTGATCTGTACGACCAGGTAGTCGCCAAACCGGTCGACCACCAGACCCGGCAGGCGGTCGGAATCGCCGTATACCAGCCGGTAGCTTGGGTGCCCGAAATACCGCTCGCGCAGTGCCAGTGCGGCGGCCAGCCGTTCATGCAGCAGCGCCGCATCCAGTTCGCCGGCGCGGGATACGAGCCGTCCGCAGATCAGCTGACCGGGATTCACGAATGCGGTGCCGAGCGGTTTGCCGTGGCTGTCCAGCACCGGGCACTGGCTGCCGGGGTCGATGCCTCTGAGGGGCGAGCGCTTGGTATCGACCTCGTTGCTGTAGATCCACAAGTGACCGCGCTTCAGGCGGCGTTCGGCGCCGCGGTTCAGTATCAGTTCCGCCAAGGGGGCTTCTCCGTTTAGCTATCGGGACAGGGGCGGCAATTGTGCGCGTCGCCGGCCCCAGGTCAAGTTATAGCCGCTCGTCCGCGGCGGCTGGCCGCTGATTGTCTGCGTCCTTTCAAAGCCGCTGCCACACCGTTAGAATTGCCCGCTTTTTAAACAAATCTGCGTTTGCTCGCCGGGAGACTCAATGACCAGCACCACTCCAAAAGTCGGTTTCGTATCCCTCGGCTGCCCCAAGGCCACTGTCGATTCGGAGCGCATCCTGACCCAGTTGCGCACCGAGGGCTACGAGCTGGTGCCTACCTATGAGGACGCCGATGTGGTCGTGGTGAACACCTGCGGCTTTATCGACAGCGCCAAGGCGGAATCCCTGGATGCCATCGGCGAGGCACTGGCCGAGAACGGCCGCGTGATCGTCACCGGTTGCATGGGGGTAGAGGAACAGCATATCCGCGAAGTGCATCCGAGTGTGCTCGCGGTCACCGGTCCGCAGCAGTACGAACAGGTGGTCAACGCCGTGCATGAAGTGGTGCCGCCGCAGCTCGATCACGACCCGTTCGTCGATCTGGTACCGCCGCAGGGCATCAAGCTGACCCCGCGTCACTACGCCTATCTGAAAATTTCCGAGGGCTGCAATCACAGCTGCAGCTTCTGCATCATCCCGAGCATGCGCGGCAAGCTCGCCAGCCGCCCGGTCGGCGACGTACTGAGCGAGGCGGAAAGGCTGGTGAAGTCCGGCGTGCAGGAACTGCTGGTGATATCCCAGGACACCAGCGCCTATGGTGTCGACCTGAAATACAAACTCGATTTCTGGGACGGCCGCCCGGTGAAGACCCGTATGCTGGAACTATGCGAGGCGCTGTCATCGATGGGTGTCTGGGTGCGCCTGCACTATGTGTATCCGTATCCGAACGTGGACGATGTAATTCCACTGATGGCTGCGGGCAAGCTGCTGCCGTACCTGGACATTCCGTTCCAGCACGCCAGCCCGAAAGTGCTCAAGGCGATGAAGCGCCCGGCATTCGAAGACAAGACACTGGCGCGGATCAAGAAGTGGCGCGAGATCTGCCCGGATCTGACGATCCGCTCCACCTTTATCGTTGGCTTCCCCGGTGAGACCGAGGAGGACTTCCAGTACCTGCTCGACTGGCTGACCGAGGCGCAGCTTGACCGTGTCGGCTGCTTCAAATATTCGCCGGTAGACGGCGCGCCGGCCAACGAACTGGAAGGTGCAGTGCCGGAAGAGGTGAAGCAGGAGCGCTGGGAGCGCTTTATGGCCCACCAGCAGAAAATCAGCGCCGCGCGCCTGCAGCGCAAGATAGGTCGCGAGATCGAAGTACTGATCGATGAGGTGGACGAGGAGGGCGCCATCGGTCGCTCCTGGGCCGACGCGCCGGAAATTGATGGCATGGTGTACCTGAATGGCGAACAGTCACTCGCGCCCGGCGACAAGGTCAGCGTACGCGTCACACACGCCGACGAGTACGATCTGTGGGCCGAGCTTATATAGGTCAACTGTGGCTGTAGAAACTCCAGCTTAAAAGTGGCAGCAGATAGCTGCCACTTTTCGTTTGGGCCAATGGGGCAGCGGCGCGCTCGATAGACGGAAAGTACATCTACACTTTCTTCGTGAAGCGGCGATAAATTTCAGATGGAAGGGAGTTTGTCCCATGAAAACAGGGATGTGCAGTTTGCTCGCAGCTGTCTCAATGCTGAGCGGCGCCATTTCCAATGCGACACCCTTCACCGAGTACCGCTCGATCGACGGCACCGGCAATAACCTGGAGCTGCCATTACTCGGCTCAACCAATAGCCCGCTCTTGCGCCGCGTCACGCCGGCTTACAGTGATGGCATCAGTTTGCCGGCCGGAAGTTTGCGCCCGAATCCCAGGGTAATCAGCAATGCCATTTGCCAGCAAATTGCTCCCCAGCTGGACAGCAGCGGGCACACCAGCATGGTGTTTCAGTGGGGGCAATTTCTCGATCACGATCTGTCACTGACGACGACCGGCGAAGAGTCTGTGCCGATCCCGGTGCCACCAGATGACCCGGTATTTACAATCGACTCGTCTATTCGTTTTCACCGCTCCTTGTTTCATCTCGACACCGGTACGCCGACGACGCCGCGGCAACAGATCAACCAGGTGACGGCTTTTATCGATGCATCGCAGGTCTACGGTTCCGACTTGATCCGTGCCACCGCTTTGCGCACGAATGATGGCACTGGCAAGCTGGACACGAGTCGTTTCGACCTGCTGCCCTTTAATACCAGTGGCCTTCCAAACGATGGCGGGCCCGATAGCGATTTTTATCTGGCCGGTGATATTCGGGCCAACGAGCAAGTCGGCCTTACCGCGCTGCACGTGCTGTTCGTGCGCGAACACAACCGGCTTGCTACAGCGCTACATCACCAGGACAAAAGCCTCTCTGGAGATGAAATCTACTATCAGGCACGGGCCATCGTCGGTGCGCAGATGCAGGTGATTACCTACAGGGAATTCCTCCCCGCGGTACTGGGCCCCGATAGCCTTGCTCCCTATGCCGGCTATGTACCGACGACGGACCCCGGTATTGCCAACGCGTTTTCTACAGCCGCCTTCCGGTTTGGACACAGTATGCTGAGCAGTGAACTTTTGCGGCTTAAGTCGAACGGTGAACCAATTCCCGAGGGCAACCTGAGCCTACGCGATGCATTTTTTACCCGCTTTGAACTCAACCCGGAGTCGGGCAAGGGAATCGAGCCCCTGTTGCGTGGGCTGGCTTCTCAGGTGGCCCAGGCTGTAGATACCAAGATCGTGGACGGCGTCAGGAATTTTCTCTTCGGCTCGCCGGATCAGGGGCCATTTGACCTCGCCGCGCTAAACATTCAGCGTGGACGGGATCACGGCTTACCCGGCTATAACGCCATGCGCATCGAACTTGGGCTGGCACCAGCAGCAGATTACGAAGATATCACTAGCGATCCACAAGTGAGCAGCCTGTTACGCCAGGTGTATGGGCCCGGTAATGTCAGCGAGGTGGATCCGTGGATAGGGGGGCTGGCAGAGGACAAACTGCCAGACGCAATGGTGGGCCCACTGTTCCATCTTATTATCCGCGATCAATTCGAACGGCTCAGGGATGGCGACCGTTTCTGGTATCAGGCCGTTTTTAGTGCCGAGATCTTGCAGGAACTGGAAAGTACGACCCTGGCCGATATCATCTGTAGAAACACTCAGATTCTACCGGCCGAGCTGAATGAAAATGTATTCATCAGTAACCCAAATCCATCTACCAGCGCCCCCTAGTCAGGCCTGGTTGATTAGAGGGTCCGTGTGATTCGGCTAGGTCTATGGCCTTGTAATTGGCAATCGCTTTGGCGGCTGTAAGAGTATCCGTTTCTAACCCCGTCCCACTCAATCTGGCAGTTTTTGCTGCAACATTGTCATTTCTGCCAGTGCCACACTGTGAAACACTGTGCGCATGGCAGAACAACATCCCCCATCGTCACGTCCGCTGAAGATTTCCATGGTGATCTACCCGGGTGCGCAGTGCCTGGATGTCACCGGACCTCTGGAGGTCTTTGCGCTGGCTAACCGCCAGTTGCGAGATGACGGTCTCCGTATCGACAACGTCTACGAAATCGAATTGCTGGCCGAAGCCGCCGGCCCGGTGCCCACGTCCTCCGGTATCAAACTGTTTGCCGACAAGCCCTACTGCGATGCCGGTGATATGGACACACTGCTGGTGTGTGGCGGGACTGACGAGGGTGTCAAAGCACAACAGGAAAACGGCGATCTGATTCCCTGGCTCCACTATTGCGCGCCCCGCGTCAGGCGATTGGGATCCATCTGCAACGGTGCACTGATTCTTGCCGGTGCCGGCCTGCTCCATGGCAAGCGCGCCACCACCCACTGGATGGATGTGCCGGCGCTGCAGGCTCTCGGCGACATCGACGTGGACCCGGATGCCATCTATGTGCGCGACGGCCGTATTTACACCTCCGCCGGCATCACCTCCGGTATCGACCTGGCATTGGCACTCGTGGAGGAGGATTGCGGGCGCCGGCTGGCGTTAAAAGTGGCGCGGCGCCTGGTACTCTACCTGAAGCGGGAAGGCGGGCAGACCCAATACAGCGCACACCTGTCGAGCCAGGTGGAGAGCGACCAGTTTGGACAACTGATCGAATGGATTTACCGAAATTTAGCGGCACCGATCACCGTCACCAGGCTCGCTGAAATGGCAGCCATGAGTCCGCGCAACTTCGCCCGCTGCTTTTTACAGGAAACCGGCATGACACCGGCAAAGTTTGTTGAGCGCGCGCGCGTAGAGAAATCTCGACAGCTGCTGTCGGAGCAAAGTTTGCCAATGGAAAAGGTCGCCGTGCAGTGTGGTTTCCAATCGCAGGAACAATTACGAAGAGCATTCCGCCGGCAGATGGGCGTGCTGCCGAGCGACTATCGCAAGCACTTTAATGGATAACAGAACCTTAGAGATAAGTATGCGGCTACATTTTTAACTGTGTCATTACCGCCTTTCGATTCTATCTGCTGGCGCACGGGCCTTGCCGGCACGCGAAATCAGGAACGTGCTCATCGATCTGCGCGATAACGGCGGCCGCGATTCCGGGCCGCGGAAAACCATAAGCGATTTAACAGAAACTAATGAATTTCTATAGAAGTCGGGAGCCTGTTAGGACAAAGAAATCAGGGAGGTTTTCTGTGAGATACCTATTGGTGGAATTGCTTTTTACAGTTTGTTGCAGTGCCACACTGGGCAATGACCAACCGGATACCCGGGCGATTTGGTGGCCGGACAGCATCTTCGGCCGCCTGCTGTCGGCGACGATTGACTAGCACAAGGTGCCGCTGGCGTGGGGGGCTATATCCCCCTCGACGGACACCCAACAGAACAAGCGCATTGATTCAGAAAAACCAACACGGACTTACGATGATAAAAGGAAACCGATTTTTGCTCGCGAGCGCCACCGTGGCAATTTTGCTCGGCTGGCTGTTGTGGCCGGCCTACCAGTTCTTCGCCTATAACAAGGGCTCGCTGCCACTGCCGCCGTTTGGATGGCTGGAACTGCCGCAGGATGCTCCGTCGGTACAGGATCTGGCCGATCCGGCCTACGCTGAGGCCGGCAATGCTTCATTGGCTGCGATCGTAAACCACCGAAAAAAGATTGCGTCGCCGGCGATCTCTGCCGCGGTCGCCGCTTGCGGCAAACTGGCCTGGGCCGGTGCTGCGGGCTGGTCGGATATCGAATCGAAAACACCGGCAACCACGGCGACCCGCTTCCGCATCGGCAGTACCGCCAAGGCGCTGACCGGCACCGGACTGGCACGTATGGTGCAGTCCGGCCGCATGGACCTGGATACAACGATCGATCACTACCTGCAGACGCTGCCCAATCCGGCCTGGGCGCAAATCACACCGCGTCAGCTGGCTTCGCATATGGCGGGCTTGCCGGACTACAAGGAAAACCAGGATTGGTTGGGGCTCTATCACACCCTGGCTTTGCGCGACCACTATGACAATATGTCCGATGCTCTGGACGTATTCGACGATAGCCCGCTGCTGTATACGCCGGGCACGCAGTTCCATTACACCAGCTTCCACACCGTGCTGCTCGGCGCGACCATGGCCGGCGCGGCAAACAAAGAATATCTGCAATTGATGCAGGAGGAAGTATTTGACCCGGCGGGCATGACGGCCACCATCCCGGCGCCGCTCAGTGGGAACTATGCGGACGAAATTGCCACACCCTACAAAAGCAATGGCAAGGACGGTGCCGCACACCGGGTGCGCGAATGGCGCCCGGTGGATCTGAGTCACCGGTTGCCGGGCGGCGGTTTCATTTCCACGCCGTCTGATCTGGTGAGGCTTGGTCGCCGCTATTTAGACGACAGCTATCTCGCTCCGGAAACCCGGGCCACCTTCTGGACTCCGCAGAAACTCGCTAGCGGAGAAATCAATCCACAGCACTACGCGCTCGGCTGGCGCTTCCATGAAAAGGAAATTCCGCAGATCGGTCTGTTGCGCTACGCAAACCACGGTGGCGTATCCCGTGGTGGTCAGAGCTGGCTGATGGTATTGCCGGACTACGAAATGGCCGTTGCGGTGAATATCAATCGCAAGACCGAGGTCTTCTGGGACTTCGGCAGTGTGTCCATGGATATTGCCGCCGCCTTTATTCGTGCTCGTGCCGCAACTGATTGCGGCGCAGGTTAAGAGGCCCGGGACCGATTTATTGTCGAGATCTGTATATCGATCACACACAGTCCACCGGCAGATTTAGCAATTCCGGTCAGGTATATCCGCTCTCCACGCGCTAGGCTTAGGGAGGTTTAGGAGACACTTAATTTGAATAGGGTGGATTCGGATAAATACCGGGAAAGATTGCACAGGGTGCTCGACTATATCGATACAAATTTGGAACGAAAGCTCACGTTGGACCAACTCAGCGGTATAGCGGCATTCTTGAAGTATCACTTCCAGCGGCAATTCACTAAGCTGTTTGGAATCAGTCCCCACACCTATATCCGATGGTGCCGATTCAAACGAGCGGCGCACTTGCTGGCCTTTCGCACCGAAAGGCCGGTGACGGAAATCGCACTGAACTGTGGCTACGAAAGTCCCGAGCCTTTTACGCGCGCGTTTAGAAAAAGTGTTGGCCGGTCACCATCGGCATTCAGACAGGCGCCGCGCTGGGATAGCTGGAATTCGCAGCAAAAATTGTTGAGCGCGGTGAACGGCCGGCAGATGAAATCGGAACCAGGCCAGAAGCAGGTCGACATAGTCGAATTCGAGAATACTAAGATCGCAGTACTGACACACCGGGGCGATCCCAAGTTGACGGGAAATGGCCTCAGGAATGCCGCAACAGGAAATCCGTAAAAGCGGCGAGATCGTCAAAAACGGCGGTGTCGGCCAGTTGCGGATCCGGTTCCCGGATCAGTTGTTGCAGCGTCTGCTCGCCCGCGCCGGTCTTCACCAACACCGGCTTGCAGCCTTTTGCCAGTGCCGCCTGCAGGTCCTTCAGCTTGTCGCCGACCATGTAGCTGCCGTGCAGGCTGGTATCGAATTCCGCTTCTATTGCATCGAGCAATCCGGCTTTCGGTTTGCGGCAGCGGCAGTCGTCATCGGGTCCGTGCGGGCAATAAAAGATTGCGGCGATTTCACCGCCGGCATCCTCGACCAGCGCGCGCATTTTCGCATGCATCGCCTCGAGGTCGTCCAGGTCGAAGAGGCCGCGGGCGAGGCCGCTCTGGTTGCTGGCGATCACCAGCTGGTGGCCGGCGCGGCTCAGGTCGGCCATCGCCTCGATGCTGCCGGGCAGCGGGATCCACTCGTCGGCGGATTTGACGTAGCCGTCGGAGTCGTAATTGATGACGCCGTCCCGGTCCAGCACGATGATAGCCATGGAGAGTATTCCGCAGTCAGACAATCGCCGCAGCCGACAGGGCCGGCTGCGGCGCGTTGAACGCCTGAATTATTTTGCCGGTACCAGCAGTGAGATATCCGCGACCTCGAGGAACAGCGCGCGCAGCTGCGCCAGCAGAGCCAGGCGGTTGTCCCGCAGCTTCTCGTCGTCGGTCATGACCATCACGTGATCGAAGAAGCTGTCGACCGTATCGCGCAGACCGGCGAGACCCGCCAGGCCCTCGGCAAACATCGCCTCCTGGTACAGCGGCTCCACCTCGGTGCGGGCCACCTGCACTGCAGCATAGAGCGCCTTTTCGGCGTCTTCCTGCAGCAGGCTCTCGTCCACCGCGTGCGGCACGGCGCCCTCGAGCTTGGCGAGGATGTTGGATACCCGCTTGTTGGCCGCGGCCAGGGCCTCGGCTTCCGGCAGCTGGCTGAATGCGTGTACGGCGTGCACCCGGTTGTCGATATCCAGCGGGCGCGACAGCTTGCGCGCGGCGACAGACATAAACACTTCGGTGGCTATGCCCTGGTCCTCGTAGCGGGCACGGAAGCGCTCGAGGATGTACTGCAGAGTCTGCTCGACGACATTGTTGTATTCGCCCAGCGCGGTGCGCGGGAAATTGTCGCGGGACAGTTCCAGCAGTTCGCGCAGGTCCAGGTCGATTTTTTTCTCCACCAGAATGCGGATAACACCGAGGCTGGCGCGGCGCAGCGCGAAGGGGTCGCGCGAACCGCTGGGCGGCTGGCCGATACCGAAGATGCCCACCAGCGTGTCGAGGCGATCCGCCAGTGCGATTGCGGTGCCGGTCTCGCTGCGCGGCAGTTCGTCACCGGCAAACTTGGGCATGTACTGCTCGTACATGGCCTTGGCCACGTCCAGTGGCTCGCCGTCGTTTTCCGCATAGTAGTAGCCGGCGATACCCTGCAGATCCGGGAACTCGAACACCATCTCGGTGACCAGATCGGACTTGCACAGGCGACCGGCGCGCGCGGCCCAGTCGGGCTTTGCGTCTATCTTGTCGGCAATCTTTGCCGCCAGTACCGCCAGGCGCTCGGTCTTGTCGTATACCGTGCCGAGGTGCTGCTGGAATACAACCTGCTTGAGTTTTTCCCGGCGCGCTTCCAGGCTGGTTTTCTTGTCGGTGTCGAAGAAGAAGGCCGCATCGGCGAGGCGCGGGCGAATGACGCGCTCGTTGCCGTGAATCACCTGGGCCGGCTCCTGGCTCTCGATATTGGATACGGTGATAAAGAACGGCAGCAGCTGGCCGTCGGGGTCCACCACGTGGAAGTACTTCTGGTGTTCCTTCATCGACGAGATCAGCGCCTCGGCGGGCACTGCCAGGAAACGTTCCTCGAAGCGGCCGGTCAGCGCCACCGGCCACTCCACCAGTGCAGTCACCTCATCGAGCAGGTCGTCGTCGATCACCGCCTCGCCGTTGACGTTGTTCGCCTCGGCCATCACCTGTTCGCGGATGGACTCGCGGCGCTCGGCGAAGTCGGCGATCACATAGCCGGGTTCGCGCAGCTGCTGCACATAGTCGTGGGCGGAGTGGATTTCCAGCTCGCGGTTGCAGTGGAAGCGGTGACCGCGACTGGTATTGCCGGCCTTCAGGCCCAACACTTCGCCGTCGACCACCTGGTTGCCGAACAGCATCAGTAGCCAGTGCACCGGGCGCACGAATTCCTCGCGGCGCGCACCCCAGCGCATGCGCTTGGGAATCGGCAGCTGTGCCAGCGCCTTCTCGACGATGCCTGCCAGCAGTGTTTCGGTGGCGGCACCCTTTTGCTCGCTGACGAAGGCGAGACGCTCGCCTTTGTCGGTGTCGACACGACTCAGCTGCTCGACGGTGACGCCGTTGCTGCGCGCGAAGCCCTCCGCGGCCTTACTCGGCTTGCCCTCTTTGTCGAAGGCGGCCTGTACAGCCGGGCCGAGCTTCTCGATCTGCTTGTCCTGTTGTTTGTCGGCCAGGCCGGACACCGCCACCGCCAGGCGGCGCGGTGCGGCGTAGGCCTTGACCTCGCCGAACTCGAGCTCGGCGCCTTTCAGCCCCTGGGCGATACCGTCGGCAAAGGCATCCATCAGCTTGTGCAGCGCTTTCGGCGGCAGTTCTTCGGTGCCCAGCTCTACCAGAAAATCCTGCGCCATTACTGCTTCTCCTCTTGCTCGACTTCTTCCGCCAGAATATCAGCGCGCAATTCCTCCGCCGCCAGCGGGAAGCCGAGGGCGCGGCGCGCATTGTAGTAGGCCTGGGCGACTGCGCGGGCCAGGGTGCGCACACGCAGGATGTAGCGCTGGCGTTCGGTGACCGAAATGGCGTGGCGCGCGTCCAGCAGGTTGAATGCGTGAGACGCCTTCATGACCTGCTCGTAGGCCGGCAGCGGCAGACCCAGCTCGATCAGGCGGCTGCTCTCGCGCTCGCAGTGATCGAAGGTGGCGAACAGGAACTCCACGTCCGCCTGCTCAAAGTTGTAGCGCGACATCTCCACCTCGTTCTGGTGGAAGACGTCGCCGTAGGTGACCGGGGAACCGTCCGGATTGCGGGTCCACACCAGGTCATAAATGGATTCCACACCCTGCAGATACATGGCGATACGCTCGAGGCCGTAGGTGATCTCGCCGGTGACCGGATAGCATTCGAGTCCGCCCACCTGCTGGAAGTAGGTGAACTGGGTGACCTCCATACCGTTCAGCCATACCTCCCAGCCGAGTCCCCAGGCGCCGAGGGTGGGGGATTCCCAGTTGTCCTCAACGAAGCGTATATCGTGCACGGCCGGATCCACGCCCATGGCGCGCAGGCTGTCCAGGTACAGTTCCTGGATATTATCTGGCGACGGCTTCATGACCACCTGGTATTGGTAGTAGTGCTGCAGGCGGTTGGGGTTCTCGCCGTAGCGGCCGTCGGTGGGGCGGCGGCAGGGCTGCACATAGGCGGCGTTCCAGGTCTCGGGACCCACTGCGCGCAGGAAGGTGGCCGGGTGAAAGGTACCGGCGCCCACTTCCATATCCAGAGGCTGTAGAATGACGCACCCTTGGCGCGCCCAGTAATCCTGCAGGGCAAAAATCAGGCCCTGAAAGGTGCTGAGGTCGTATTGCTTGGACACCGCTATCTCCGGATCAGTATGTGCTTCGGGCAAAGGGACGCAATTATAGCGGTAGCGGGTTGCGCACTAAAGGCGCCGCGGCCGCACAATCCCAATTGAATGGCCATACTTGGGCCTGGGCAGGCCTGCCCGAAGTCGAAATTTGCATAGGAAGTGGTTGCATTGGATATCAAGGGGCGCCTGGCCGCCGGCGCACTCAAGCTCATCGGAAAACTGCCGCTGCACTGGTCGCGCCGCCTCGGCTGGCTATTGGGCCAGATAGCGGTGCTGACGCGGGGGGAAAGCCTGCGCATCAGCCGCATCAATCTCGCACTCTGCTACCCGGCGATGGACCCGCGTGAACGGGAAAGGCTCGCCCGCGACAGTGTCATCCACACCGCGATGACCGGCTTCGAGGTGGCGACCATCTGGCACCAGCCGTGGAGCCACAGCGAGGATCAGATAGTACGGGTGCGCAACCAGCAGCTGTTGTGTGACGGCGTCGACGACGGGCGCGGCGTACTGGTGCTGATGCCGCATACCGGAAACTGGGAAATCTTCGGCATGTATCTGGCGACGCTGGGACCATCCACCGCCCTCTACGCGCCGCCGAAAATCGCCTCGCTGGATCCGATTATCCGCGGCGGCCGTGAGGCCACCGGCACAACAATGGTGCCGACCAACATGCACGGCGTGCGCTCGCTGCTGAAGGCGCTGAAGTCCGGCAATATCGTTATGGTATTGCCGGACCAGGAACCAGATATGGGTGGCGACTTTGCCCCCTTCTTCGGCAAGCCGGCGCTGACCATGACTCTGGCCCACAATCTGCTGCAGCGTACTAAATGCCGTTGCGTGTTTGGCTTCGGCAAGCGCGTCGACGACGGCTTCGAGCTGGTGTTCCTGCCCGCCGAGCAGGCGATCTACAGCGACGAACAGAAGGTCTCGCTGGCGGCGATGAACCGCGGCGTCGAGGCCTGCATCGCCGAGGCGCCGGAACAGTATCAGTGGGAATACAAGCGCTTCCGCAAGCAGCCGGAAGGGAAGAGTCGTATCTACAAGAAACCGTGTTGATTACCCGGCGGCAACTCTATACGCCGCCGGATACGCCGCCGGTGCCAGCAGCGCATTACCGCGCAAAATATTTAGTGCTGCAATCCGCTCGCCAGTAAACCGCGCAGGATTATCGAATCTGTGTGCTTTCACACACTGGCTTTACAGTTTTGCCCTCAATCCTCGACAGTTGCCAGTATAGCCACAGCAACGACAGCAGAATTGCGCCGAAGGCAAAGGCGATGTTCGTCTTTCCGGCAACGAGCAATCCACCCCCGAGCAGCGCGCCGGCTGCGGCCGCCGCATCCCGCCAGAAGGTAAACGCGTTTAATACCTGCTGTTGTCTGTGTCGGTCCGGCGACTGGTCGGTGAGCCACTTCGGCATCAGCATCATAAATACCCCATGGCCGACAATGCCGAGAATACTGGCGGTCAGCAGCCAATCGGACGCCAACAGCGCCGTTGCAACAAACATCAGCGCTGTTGCAGCCGTGAGCAGGACGTTGGTGTGAGCCAAGTGACCAAGCCGAATTGCTAACAGGCCTAACAGAAGATTGAACAGCCTTTTTCCGACCACCAGAGCGGCCGCCACGGCGATGGCTTCGGCTTCACTGCGCCCACCGAGCACCAATAAAGGCGACAGCACGAGCATCCACAAGCCATCCAGCAGCAGACAGGAAAGGAACGTAAGACCCTGGGCAGGGGAAATCTCCGGCAGCAGTGAAGTTTGCCGGACTATCGCGCTTGCGCTGTCTCTTGGCAGCATGAATGCCGGCACAAACGCCCCAAGGCACAAACAGAAAGACAGCAGAATGACGGAGTGGACTGATAATGATTCCACGAACCAGGGAGCGGCCAACAATACCAACAGCGGACCGATTTCCTGGATTACGCTGTACCAGCCCATATTTTTCAGCCGGTGGTCAGGGTGTTCCGTTGCGTAATACAGACAAGAAAGGCGCATAAACGCATAGGCAACACCCCATAACAGGCGCGCTGCCAACAGAAGCCACGGACCGGAAAAAAGCAAGAACATTCCGCTGGCCAGGCTGGCAAACAGTACCGCCACTATGGTGGCCTTGCGGTTGCCGAGACGGGCATGCTGGCCTCCCAGCCAGGGGTTCAGCAGGATCCGGACGAAGCGGTTGGCCGACAGCAAGATACCGACCCACACCAGGCTCAGCGAAAACTCGCCAAAATAGACCGGTAACAGTAAGTACAGTACCGCGTCAGAAACCAGGGTGAGGGTCAGGCTGCTGGCGACCAATTTGGTAGCGCGGCTGCTGCGGGACTGAACCATCTATTCAGAATCTCAGCAGCAGGGAGTTGGTGAGCTGGCGGCAGCATTGTTGGCCACGGCGGCAATCAGCGGTATATCGGTCGCAACCTCATAATCCTCTTTGTTTTCCGAGTAGCGATAGGTTAGCCAGTCTTTGTGATCGCGTAACAGCAGTGTCATCCGGAACAGCTCTTCCATTACGTCGACGACACGGTCGCGATAGGACGAAGGCTTCATAGAGCCATCTGCATTGAATTCCTGCCAGGCTTTGGCAACCGATGACTGGTTGGGGATGGTAAACATGCGCATCCAGCGCCCCAGGATTCTGAGGTTGTTGACGGCGTTAAACGACTGCGAGCCGCCACTGACCTGCATCACTGCCAGTGTTCGACCCTGCGTCGGGCGAATCGAGCCAACAGCCAGGGGAATCCAATCGATCTGGTTTTTAAATACCGCGGTGATATTGCCGTGGACCTCGGGGGAGCACCAGACCATGCCCTCGGACCACTGCGCCAGTTCGACAAGTTCCTGCACTTTTGGGTGTTGTCTGGAAGCGCCATCAAACACCGGCAGGCCATGGGGATCATAGACCTTCACGTCGGCGCCAAAGCTGCGTAACAAAGAAGCCGCCTCCATCGTCAGTTTGCGACTGTAGGATTCAGGTCTCAGCGAGCCGTACAGCATCAAAATGCGGGGCGCGTGGCTGGAAGCGTCGCGTCCGGCCTTTTCAATGGCTTGTCGTACGGTATCGACGGAGTGGATGGCGTTGGCAGACATAGCGAACTCCTTGTAACGATATTTCTAAAATTATCGAAATAACAGGCCAAAAAAATATGGCCGGCGGTTCAGCAGCACTCTTTTGAGCAGCATTCTTCCCTCAGAAAGCCGATCAGGCCGTTGAGCTGCTCATACTGAGCGAAGCAACGCAGCACTCTTCCTTCCCGGACCTGCTTTACCAGACCCACCTGCACCAGTCGGTTGATATGGTGCGACAGGGTTGAGCCCGGGACCGCCAGGCGGGACTGTAGATCGGATACTGGCAAACCGGACTTGCCTGCTTTGACCAGTTCTCGATAAAGGCCAAGCCGGGTCGGATGTCCCAATTCGGCCAGTTGTTTTGCAGCTTGCTCCAGAGTCATGCAGCTACTTTAGGTGAAGCCTTTGCCGTTTTCAAGAAATTTCTAGAATTATCGAAATATATGATCGTACAACCCGAAAGTTAAAGGCAACTTCTGCTGCTCGAAGGGGCACACGACGAAGCCCTGCGTTCAGTGGCGCCAGAAGGCGGGGGTCAGCAGCACCAGCAGCGTAAAGATCTCCAGGCGGCCCATCAGCATTGCCAGGATCAGGAACCACTTGGCCACTTCATTGACGGATCCGTAATGGGCGGCGGCGTCGCCGAGTGCCGGGCCGATATTGCTGAGGCAGGAGGCGACGGTGGAAAAAGAGGTGACGAAGTTTTCACCGGTGGCCATCACGATCACGGTGAATACAAAAAATGACAGGATGTAGACCGCGAAGAACCCCCACACCGCATCGGTTACCCGCTCCGGCACTATCTTGCCGTTGACCTTGATCGGCACTACCGCGTTGGCGTGCACCAGGCGATTCAATTCGCGCAGTCCCGACTTCATGATCAGCATACCGCGCACCGCCTTGATGCCGCCGCAGGTGGAGCCGGCGCAGGCGCCGAGGATCCCCAGCAACAGCAGTACATACGGTAGGAAAGCCGGCCAGGCGGAGAAATTTTCCGACGAAAAGCCGGCGGTCGTGCCGATCGAGACCACCTGGAAAAAGCCGTGCAGGAAGCTGCCACTGGGCGTGAAAATGCCCAGGAACCACAGGTACAGGCTGATCAGCAGTGCGGCACAGATCGTCAGTATGCACCAGAAGCGGAATTCGGAATCCTTCCAGTAGTGGCTCAGCCTGCGGTTGCGAAAGGCGAAGAAGTGCAGGCCGAAATTGATCGCCGCCGTGAACATGAACACGATGCAGATCGCCATGATCGCATGGTTGTTGGCGTAAAAGCCCATGCTGGCGTCGTGAGTGGAAAAGCCACCGTTGGCGACGGTGGAGAAGGCGTGCCCCACCGCATCGAAAATCGTCATGCCCGCCCACCAGTAGCCGAGGCCGCACAGCACTGTCAGGCTGATGTAGATCACGATGAGCGCGCGGGCCGTCTCGGCAATGCGCGGTGTCAGCTTGGTGTCCTTCACCGGACCGGGAATCTCCGCCTTGTACAGCTGCATGCCGCCGATGCCGAGCATCGGCAGAATTGCCAGTGCGATCACGATCACGCCGATACCGCCGAACCACTGCAACTGCTGGCGGTAGTAGAGGATTGCCGGCGGCAGGCTGTCGAGGCCGGTAATCACCGTGGCGCCGGTGGTGGTGAGCCCGGAAATGGACTCGAAAATGGAATCGGTAATACCCAGGTCCGGCTGCGGGCTGATGATCAGTGGCAGGGAACCGAAACTGCCCAGTACCAGCCAGAACAATGAGGTCACCACAAAGCCGTCGCGCGTGCGCAACTCCTGCCGCAAGTCGTGCACCGGCAGCCACATAAACAGGCCGGTTACCAGCGTGATCACGAAGGCGGCGCTGAAGGCGGTGTGGGTGCCGTCGTCGTACCACAGGGATACGCCGATCGGCGGCAGCAGTGTCAGGCTGAACACCGTCAGGAGTATTCCGAAAACTCGCGCAATTACTGCAATTCGCATCGGCGCTTATCAGCCTGTTATCTAATGAATAAGTGGATGCGCCGCGCGATATCGCGGGACACTTCCAGCTCCCGTGTTCGAATAATCAGAAGAAACTGAAGCCCACCTGGAACAGCTGCTCCACGTGGCGCGTCTGCCGTCGGTCCACCAGAAATACGATTACATGGTCGTCGGTCTTTACCACCACATCATCGTGGGCAATCAGCACTTCGCTGCCGCCATCGGTTTCGCGCACGATGGCGCCGATGGCGGCGCCCTCCGGCAGGTCGATATCCTCAATCTTGCGGCCGACCACCCTCGAGGTGCGACTGTCACCGTGGGCGATCACCTCGATGGCCTCGGCGGCGCCGCGGCGCAGCGAGTGCACGTTGACCATGTCACCGCGGCGCACATGGGTCAGCAGGCTGCCGATGGTGTTCTGCTGCGGCGAGATGGCGATATCGATCTCGCCGCCCTGCACCAGGTCCACATAGGCGCGGTTGTTGATCAGCGTCATCACCTTGCGCGCCCCAAGGCGCTTGGCCAGCAGCGACGACATGATATTGGCCTCGTCGTCGTTGGTCAGTGCGAGGAACACGTCGGTGTCCTCGATATTTTCTTCCAGCAGCAGATCCTGATCCGAAGCGCTGCCGTGCAGGATGATACTGTGGGAGAGTTCCTCCGACAGGAACACGCAGCGCTCGTGACTCTGTTCGATGATCTTGACCGCGTAGCGGTTTTCCAGCTTGTGCGCCAGGCGCAGGCCGATATTGCCGCCGCCGGCAATCACGACGCGCTTGTAACCGTGCTCCAGTCGGCGCAGCTCGCTCATCACCGCGCGAATATCGGCGCGGGCGGCGATGAAGAAGACCTCGTCGCCGGCTTCGATCACCGTGTCGCCCTGGGGGATGATCGGACTGTTGCGGCGGTAGATGGCGGCCACGCGTGTATCTACCTTGGGCATATGCTCGCGCAGGTAGCGCAGCTGGTGCCCCACCAGCGGCCCGCCCTGAACCGCGCGCACCGCCACCAGCTGTACGCGCCCGTCGGCGAAATCCAGCACCTGCAGTGCGCCGGGGTGTTCCATCAGTCGCGCGATATATTCCGACACCAGCTGTTCGGGGCTGATCAGTACGTCGATCGGGATTGCCTGGGGGTCGAACAGTTGCGGGTATTGCAGGTAGGAGGCGGCGCGTACGCGCGCAATCTTGGTCGGTACGCGAAACAGCGAATGGGCGATCTGGCAGGCCGCCATATTGGTTTCGTCGTTATTGGTGACCGCCACCAGGATATCGGCATCCTCGATACCGGCATCCAGCAGGCTATCCGGGTGGGCGGCGTGGCCGACCACGATGCCGATATCGATGCGGTCGCCCAGTTCGCGCAGGGTTTTCTCGTCGCTGTCGATCAGCACAATATCGTTGCGCTCGGAGGCCAGTGCCTCCGCCAGTGACCCGCCCACCTGGCCGGCGCCGAGAATGACAATTTTCATATCAGATAAGGCTCGCGGCTCTAACCGCTTTTATTCGGCTTTGCTCAGCAGAGCGTAGTAGAAACCGTCGCCACCATCGGGCCGGGGAAACAGTTGCACACCCGCCGTCTGCGGTTCGCCCCAGGGTTCGCCGTGCAGTAATTGCGGGGTATTGTCGCTCGCATCCTCGGTCTCCGCAACGAAGGCGGCCACTACCTCGCTGTTTTCCGCCGGCAGGATCGAGCAGGTGGCGTATAAAAGCGTGCCGCCGGGCTTCAGTATTCGCCACATGGCGCGCAGGATGCGGCCCTGCAGCTGCGCCAGCTCGGCGATGTCGTCTTCGCGGCGCAGCAGTTTGATATCCGGGTTGCGGCGGATCACGCCGGTGGCGGAGCAGGGCGCGTCCAGCAGGATGCGGTCGAAGGGCTGGCCGTCCCACCAGGCATCGGTGGCGGTGGCGTCGGCGCAGATCAGCTCGGCGTCGCCACCGATCCGCGCCAGGTTTTCCGCGACCCGGTCGAGGCGCTCCTCGTCGATATCCAGTGCGCTGAGGCGGATCGACGGCTGCTGTTCCAGCAGGTGGCAGCTCTTGCCGCCGGGCGCCGCACAGGCGTCCAGTACCTTCTGTTGCTCTGCGGGTTCCAGCAGTAGTGCCGACAGCTGTGCCGACTCATCCTGCACGCTGACCAGTCCCGCGGCGAAGCCGGGCAGCTCGGTGACGGGACGCGCCTCGCCGAGAGTAATGCCTACCGGCGAAATGGCGCACTGACTGGCATCAATTTCCGCGGCACGCAGTTGCTGCAGATAGTCGTCGCGGGAAACCCTGGCCCGGTTGACGCGCAGGGTCATCGGCGGATTGGCATTGTTGGCGCGGAAGATGTCGGCGGCCGCGTCGGGCCAGGCGGCCTTGATGCGCTGCTGCAACCAGGCCGGGTGCATGGAGCTGAACTGCGGATTGCCGGACAACTTGCGCTGCAATTGTTCGCGGCTGCGCTGGGCGTTGCGCAGCACGCCGTTGATCAGGCCGGTGGCGCGGTCGAGTTTGAGTGTACGCGCGGCGTTGACGGTGGCGGAAATCGCGGCGTGATCGGGAATGCGGGTGTATTCGAGCTGATACAGGCCGAGCAGGATCAGTGCCTCTACTTCCCGGTCTGCCGGCGGCTTGCGCAGCAGCTTAGCCGCCAGCAACTGGAGTCGTGGCGCGGTGCGCGCGCCGCCGTAGCAGAGTTCGCGTAGTAGCCCGCGGTCGCGTTCCTCGACCCGCTCTTCGGCGCGCGGCAACAGCCGCGCCAGCGAGCCACGGCCCTCGAGTAGCGATGCCAACACCTGTGCCGCCAGGGCGCGCACGTCACCGCGCGCATCGATATTCACTTACAGCCCCAGCCGGTTACCGGGGGCGAACAGCTCCCGGTAACCCTTCATTATTTCCGCCGCCGGCAGCGCCTTCTTGCCCGGCAGCTGCAATAGCTGCAGGCGCAGCGCCTCGCGGCCGCAGGCCACCAGGATGCCCTCGTCGTCGGCGCCGATGATCGTCCCCGGCGCGTCGCTGTGGCAGCCGCGCTCCAGCTGCGCGCTGTAAATGCGCAGGCGCTGCTCGCCTTTGCTGTCGGCATAGGTGGTCCAGCAGACCGGAAACGGATTGAACGCACGAATCTTTCTGTGCAGCTCGTCGGCCGGGCGCTGCCAGTCGATCCGCGCTTCTTCCTTGCTGATCTTGCCGGCGTAGTTGGCGTGGCTGTCATCTTGGCTCCGCGGCGCGGCGGTACCGTCGGCCAGTTGCTGCAGTGCCTCGAGCAGCGCCGGCCCGCCCAGTTCGGCCAGTTTGTCGTGCAGGCTGCCGCCGGTATCGGCGGGCGTGATAGGGCAGCGGCTCTCCACCAGTACCGGCCCGGTATCCAGTCCCGCTTCCATCTGCATGATGGCCACGCCGCTCTCGGCGTCGCCGGCCTCGATGGCGCGCTGGATCGGTGCGGCACCGCGCCAGCGCGGCAGCAGGGAGGCGTGCACGTTGACACAGCCGAGGCGCGGCGTGTCCAGCACCACCTGCGGCAATATCAGGCCATAGGCGACCACGACCATGATGTCCGCATGCTGTGCCGCCAGCTCCGCCTGGGCCTGTTCATCGCGCAGGCTCGGGGGCTGGTATACGGGAATATCGTGCTGTAGTGCCAGCTGCTTGACCGGACTGGCGAGCAGTTTCTTGCCGCGCCCGGCGGGGCGGTCCGGCTGGGTGTAGACGGCGATAACATTGTGCTCGCTGTCGAGCAGCGCCTGCAGGTGCACGGCGGCAAAATCCGGCGTGCCGGCGAAGATGATGTTCAGTGGCTGAGTCATAGATTCGATGTGGAAGAGCCGCCGGCATATGCGGCGGCGGGTATTCTGAATTGTCGCTGACCCATCAGGCGCGCTTGCGCTGGGCCTTTTCCAGTTTGGAGCGGATGCGGTTGCGCTTGAGGGGGGAGATGTAGTCCACGAACAGTTTGCCGTCCAGGTGGTCCACTTCGTGCTGGATGCAGACCGCCAGCAGCCCCTCGGCTTCCAGCGCAAAGGTTTCGCCGTTGCGATCCAGCGCCTTGATGCGCACCTTGCGCGGCCGTTCCACCGTTTCGTAGAAACCGGGCACGGACAGGCAACCCTCGTCGTACTGGTGAATTTCCTCGTCAAGCACCTCGATTTCCGGGTTGATAAACACCAGCGGTTCGCTCTGGTCTTCGGAAACGTCGATCACGACGATGCGCTGGTGCACATTGACCTGCGTCGCGGCGAGGCCTACACCGGGGGCTGCGTACATGGTTTCGAACATGTCGTCGACCAGCTGGCGCAGCTCGTCGGTCACCTCGGAGACGGGCTTTGCGACCTCGCGCAGGCGCGGATCGGGGAATTCAAGAATCTCAAGTTTGGCCATAACACCTGTGACAAACTTCTAGTAATCGTGGAACTTGCGCTGATAACATAATGATCGCGCTAGATATTTGCCGAATGGAGTCATTAATTCCGCTGACGCTAGGCGTCAGGCTCCAGCCACTCTCCCGGACGTACTCCCGGTGGCGCAGCGGCCCGGCGCTGTGAATTATAGCGATAAAGAGCATAGGAATGCTTCCATGAAAAAAATAATCCTGGCCGCTGCCGCAATGCTGGTGGTGACTTTTGGAATTCAGGCGCAGGATCAAGTGCGCTTAAATCCCAATCACCCTGATGTCTACGTAGTGCAGAAGGGCGACACCCTCTGGGATATCTCCGGTAGATTCCTCACCCAGCCCTGGTTCTGGCCGGAAATCTGGCAGGTGAACCCGCAGATCGAAAACCCCCACCTCATTTACCCCGGTGACCGCCTGCGCCTGGTGTATGTGGATGGCCAGCCGCAGCTGCAACTGGAGCGCGGTCCGCGCGCCTACAGGCTGACCCCGGCGGCAGATGGCACCAGCCTGTCCCCGCAGGTGCGCCGTGAGGCCGTGGGCGAGGCGATTCCGGCGATTCCGCTGGACGCGATCAATGCCTTCCTGTCCCGCACCCGCATTGTCGCGCCGGACGCGTTTAGGGGCACCCCGTATGTGGTTTCTGGTGCCGACCAGCGCATCCTGATGGGCGCCGGTGAAAAGATTTACGCCCGCGGTGATTTCCGCGTGCCGCTGGCCTCCTACGGCATCTACCGTCCCGGCCCGGTTTACGTCGATCCGGTTACCGGCGAAACCCTGGGCCAGCAGGCGCTGGATATCGCCACCGTCGACCTGCTGCAGCTGGATCCGGACAGGCGCGAAGACTTCTCGGTGGCCACACTGGGCGTCGCGCGCACCTCCCGTGAAATCCGCCTGGAGGACCGCCTGCTGCCGGTGGAAGAGCGCTCCATCGCCGCGCTGTTCCAGCCGGGCGCGCCGCCGATGCCGGTGGATGGCGTTATCCTCGGTGTAGAAGAGGGCGTAACCCAGATCGGCAAATACGATGTGGTGATAGTCAACCGCGGCGAGCGCGAGGGCCTGCAGCCGGGCCATGTACTAGCCATCTACAAGCGCGGTGCCATAGTGCGCGATCGCATTGAGCGCGATAGCGTCAAGCTGCCGGACGAACGCGCCGGTGTCATGATGGTATTCCGCACCTTCGAGAAGATGAGTCTCGCCCTGGTGTTGGAAGCGGATCGCCCGCTCGAGGTGATGGATCTGGCGCGCAATCCATAAGCGCCATCTGCTAATTTCGCGGCGGGTCTTTCTGTTTGGCCCGCCTGCCTGCCGACAAAACAGAAGCTAACGGTGAATCGCATGGATGCGCTGACCGCTACCCTGGCCCTGCTGCGACTCGAAGGCATGGGCCCCGGCCGCTACTGGCAATTGCTCGACCACTTCGGCAGTCCCGTTGCGGCGCTGCTATCCCTTCCCGAATCCCTGCTGCTGAAATTGCCGCCGCGTGCCCAGACCCAGTGGCGTGAATTTTCCCGCTGTGGCGAACAGAGCGCGCTGATCGCCTGGGCATTGGCGGAGCGCGATCGCTGCGCCGATGCCGGCGTGGAGCTCATCCACTGCGGCGAAGAGGATTACCCGCGCCTGTTGGCCGAGACTTCGCGCCCGCCGCCGCTGCTCTATGTCCGCGGCGCGCGCGCAGCACTGCAACTGCCGCAGATCGCCGTGGTCGGTGCCCGCCGTGCCAGTAGCGGCGGCCTCGATAATGCCCACGCGTTTGCCGCGGATCTGGCCGGCGCCGGTTTCGCGATTACCTCCGGGCTGGCACTCGGCGTCGATGCTGCCGCCCACCGCGGCGCGCTGAAGGCCGCTGGCGTTACTGTCGCGGTGCTCGGCAGCGGTGTGGACAGGCTCTATCCGCGTCGCAACGCGGCGCTGGCAGAGGAGATTGTCGCCGGCGGCGGCGCGCTGATTAGCGAGCTGCCGATGAACAGTGCCGCGGAGGCGGCTAACTTTCCGCGCCGTAACCGCATTATCAGCGGCCTGTCCCTCGGCGTGCTGCTGGTCGAGGCGGCGCTGCGCTCCGGTTCGCTGATTACGGCCCGCCTGGCGCTGGAGCAGAACCGCGAGGTATTCGCGATTCCGGGTTCCATTCACAACCCGCTGGCGCGCGGTTGTCACCGCATGATCAGGGACGGTGCGGCCCTGGTGGAGACCAGCGCGGATATCGTCGGGCAGCTCGGTGGCCTGCTGGCGGAGCCTCAGGCCGATACACCTTCCCATCGCCCGCAACTGGAGCGGCGTCAACTACACCTGATCGATGCCCTCGGTGGGGATCCGCGCACGATCGAGCAGCTGGCGCGGGATACCGGTGAAAGCGCCGGCGAGCTGCTGGCGCTGTTACTGCAGCTGGAGCTGGCCGGACTCGTGGAGCAGCTCCCCGGCGGCTATCAGTTGACCCCACAGGGCGCGGCCTATCTGCAACACGCCCACTGACAGTCCGTCGAGTCGGCTCGAGAGGTTGGCCGCCAAGCTGCTCGCGCCATCTGCAGAGTGCGTCAATACTGTTTCGGACCCGGCCCAGTGACCCAATTAGATCCCGGCTGAAGGGGAGTGGCGCAGGTGTTGCGGGCCGGAAACCACAGTAGAGGAGACCCCGGGTGTTGATACGGAACCGCTTGGCGTCGGCGATGCTGGCATTGGCCTGCGCCTCCCCGCTATTTGCACAGGCACAGAACTGTACATCGCTAGGCGATCTGCGCTGGCTGCTCGGCAACTGGCACCATGCGGATGCCGGCAAACAGATGACGGAGCAATGGCGGCAGGTGAGCGCGCAGACATTTGAGGGGGTTGGCCTCAGCCGGGCGGCGGCTGGCTCGGCGGTGGATACCGAAATGTTGCGCCTCGCCGAGATGTCCGGCGAGATTTTTTACCTGGCCAAAGTCAGCCATAACATGCTGCCGGTGGCGTTTAAATTAACCAGTTGCGACGTCGGTACGGCGGTGTTTGAAAATCCGTCCCATGACTTTCCCCGGCGACTGGAATACCGCCTGATGAGCGCCGACAGACTACAGGTCCTGGTGCGCGGTAGTGGCGCAAAGAGTTACACGCTGAATTTTCATCGCGCCGGCCATTAGCCCGGTTAGCGCCTATAACTTGTACACAGCAGCGCAATCCGCTAGATTGCCGCGCTTCCCAAATCGACCGTGTAAAAGAGAGCTGACATGAGCAAGCCCTTTGTAGCCATCCTGATGGGTTCCGACTCCGACCTGCCGGTTATGGAAGCCGCGTTCGGCGTGCTGGAGAAGTTCGACATTCCGTTTGAAGTGAAAGTCACCTCCGCGCACCGCACCCCGGAGAATACCCACAACTACGTAACCGACGCCGACAAGCGCGGCTGTGCCGCCTTTATCTGTGCCGCCGGTATGGCTGCACACCTGGCTGGCGCCGTCTCCGCCACCACCCTGAAGCCGGTGATCGGTGTGCCGATCAATGCTTCCCTGGACGGCCTGGACGCGCTGCTGTCCACCGTACAGATGCCGGGCGGTATCCCGGTGGCCACCGTTGCCATCGGCAAGGCCGGTGCCAAGAACGCCGCTTACCTGGCCGCGCAGATCATCGGCTCCGCCGACGCCGAGATGCACCAGAAGCTGGTCGACGAGCGCCGCGCCAATGCCGAGGCGATCATTGCCAAGGACGCGCAGCTGCAGAAAGACCTGCAACAGCGCAAAGCCAAGTAAGCGTCGCGCTGCGATGGCGTACTCGCCGTTCGCCGTGAAGGAGGCCGCCCGGGCTCTGGCCGCGGGTGGCGTCATCGCGCACCCCACCGAATCCGTGTGGGGGCTGGCCTGCGATCCGAACAACCTGCAGGCGGTGCAGCGTTTGCTGCGCCTGAAGAGCCGCCCACTGGAAAAAGGCCTGATCCTGGTGTCCGGCGACGAGGCCCATTTCAACGAGCTGCTGCAGAATCTCTCCGGTAGCCAGATGCAGCAGCTGCACAGCACCTGGCCCGGTCCGGTTACCTGGCTGGTACCCCATTTCGAACTCGTTCCCCCGTGGATCAGCGGCGCGCACCACTCGGTCGCCCTGCGCTGCACCGATCATCCGTTCACCGCGGCATTAACGCGCGCCTTTGGCGGTGCTATCGTGTCCACCTCCGCCAACCCGTCGGGCTGTCAGCCAGCGCGGCACAAATACCAGGTGCTGCGCTATTTTGGCGATGCGCTGGACTTTGTCGGCGGCGGCTCCACCGGCGGTCGCAGCGCGCCTAGCGAGATCCGCGACCTGATCAGCGGCAAGCTTTTGCGTCCAGGTGGCTGAAGGCTCTTGCGCCCAGATGGCTGAGGGCTCTTGCGCGCCGGCGGCTGATTTCCCATCAATCAAAAGTTGTATTTCCACATGAGTGAAGTCGATACCAAGGCGGTAAAGAACTACCTGCTGGATCTGCAGGACCGTATCTGCAATGCCCTCAGCGCCGAGGATGGCGCCGAGTTCCGCGAGGATGCCTGGGACAGGCCCGGCGGCGGCGGCGGCCGCACGCGGGTGCTGGAGGAGGGGGCACTGATCGAGAAGGGCGGTGTCAATTTCTCCCACGTATACGGTGAAGGGCTGCCGCCTTCGGCCACCGCCAACCGCCCGGAACTGGCGGGGCGCTCCTTCGAGGCGATGGGCGTGTCGCTGGTCATCCATCCGCGTAATCCCTATGTGCCGACCAGCCACGCCAACGTGCGGCTGTTCGTCGCCGAGAAGCCGGGTGCGGAACCCGTCTGGTGGTTTGGTGGCGGCTACGATCTGACGCCGTATTACGGTTGTCACGAAGATGTGGTGCACTGGCACCGCACCGCAAAAAATGCCTGCGCGCCATTCGGGGACGAAGTGTATCCGCGCTTCAAGAAATGGTGTGACGATTACTTCTACCTGAAGCATCGCGACGAGGCCCGCGGCGTCGGCGGACTGTTTTTCGACGATTATAACGAGGGTGGATTCGACAATGCGTTCGCACTGATGCGCGCCATCGGTGACAGCTACCTCGACGCCTATCTGCCGATCGTGCAGAAACGCAAAGGTATGGAGTACGGCGAGCGCGAACGCAATTTCCAGTTGTACCGCCGCGGCCGCTATGTGGAGTTCAACCTGGTCTACGATCGCGGCACGCTGTTCGGGCTGCAGAGCGGCGGGCGCACCGAATCGATCCTGATGTCGCTGCCGTCACTGGTGCGCTGGCAGTACGACTGGCATCCGGAAGCGGGTTCCGCGGAAGAAAAACTGTACACAGACTTCCTGCCGCACAGAGACTGGATTTAGTAGGAGGCTTTTGTGCATAAGGCACGCCTGGAAGACATCAACAAACTGTTCATGGAATATCGCCGTCACTTTGAAATCGGCGATGCGGAACAGGTCGCGGATTTTTACCGTTTCCCGCTGCACTATTACCGCGAGGACGGCAGCAAACTGTCGGTGACGCGGCAAGAATTTGTGCAGCAGGTGGATAAACTGCTGCACGCCTATCGCCGCCTGCAGGTCAGCCAGATAGTCGGCACAGTCACCGACGTGATCGAACTCAATGACAACAGCAGCCTGGCGACGCTGAACTGGATCCTGCTGTGCCCGGAAGGGGACAAGAGAGCGGAGCTATACAGTTCCACGACCCGTTACCTGGTGACCGATACCGAAGACGGCCTGAAAATCGACGGACTGATCCTGGTCGATGAGAGCGCAAAAATTCGCGGTGCCGTGCGCGCGCGCAAGAGGGCGGTCAAGTGACGGATCGTTACGCGGTTGTAGGCAACCCGATAGCGCACTCGCTGTCGCCGCGCATTCACGCGGCCTTCGCCACGCAGACCGGCGAGGATATTCACTACGAAAAACTGCTGGCCGAAAAAGACGGCTTCGCAGAGTTCGCGCGGCAGTTTTTTGCCAGCGGCGGCCGCGGCCTGAACGTCACCGTGCCGTTCAAGCTGGATGCCTGCGAATTTGCCGACGCGCTGACCGACCGCGCCCGCGCTGCGGGCGCGGTCAATACGCTGGCCAGGCAGCAAGACGGCAGTATCCTCGGCGACAATACCGACGGTGCCGGGCTGGTGGCGGATATCCGCGACAACCTCGGCTGGCCGCTGCGCGACAAGAAAATCCTGCTGCTCGGTGCCGGCGGCGCCGCGCGCGGCGCGCTGCTGCCGCTGCTGGCAGAAAATCCGCAGCAGGTTCATATCGCCAATCGCACCGCGCACAAGGCGGAGAAGCTGGCTGCGGAGTTTTCCGCTCACGGGCAGCTGACGGCCGGCGGGCTGGAAGACTTTCCCGGCAGCTTCGACCTGATTATCAATGCCAGCTCCGCCAGCCTGAGCGATGAGATGCCGCCGCTGCCGACTGAAATTGTCGGGCCGCAGTGCAACGCCTATGACATGGTCTACGGCGCCGAGCCGACGCCGTTTATGCGCTGGGCGCGGAGTTTGAATGCCCAGGTGGCCGATGGCCTGGGTATGCTGGTGGGGCAGGCGGCCGAGTCATTTTTTTTGTGGCGGGGTGTGCGGCCGAATGTAGGACCGGTATTAGAAATGCTACGAAAAAGATCCTTTGATTGATCCTATGATTTATTATTGGGGTAATTTTTTACAGTTGAACGTGAAAAATGCTCTCCGAAAAACAATGTAATTGGCGGATTGAAGTTTAAAAACAATTGTGTTGTCCTCATATATAGTCGATACGGATAATACGGATCGAATCATGTAAAGTAGATGACCTTTTTTGGCTACCGATTAAAATTTATAGAAGATTTTGGCATGGATAAGTTACACGAAACGCATCAACTCCATTTTTTTACGAGCAATGTTGATGTCCAGGCGACACCTCAGCAAATTTCATCAATGCTATCTGTTCTAGGTGGCTTTGGCTTGGTTCCTACTTTTGGTCATGAACTAAATGCTTCGAACGCCGAAAAAAGACAGTTTGTCGTAATGGTGAGCGTCGATGAAAAAATCCGAATTGAATTCCCTATTGGCCGTATAGTGATTTTGGGTGAGGGCGGTGAAGCGACCGAGTTTTTCAACAAGGCTTGTGCAATTTTACAAGAACTATATAAGTTATTTCCTACGAAAGAAGGCAATCGTCTTTCACTAATTAGTACAAAAATATTCAGTGGATCAGAACAAGAGTTTGACGAGTTATACCGCCAACTTTTCACTTACAGAACGGTACGCCCCTTTGAGTGGGATAATAGAATTGCCGAACGTCAAACACTGCAAAATTGCGGCGAAGAAATAAATAATATTAGTACAATTCGCAGGTGTAATGTTGCCTCCCCTTTTATAAACGGAGGTAAAGAATTTAATGCCATTCTGAGCGAGATAGATACTAATACAATACATGAAAATAAGAAGTTACGATTTAATCTAGATAATGCGAAAGATGTGTTTAAAGATTTGCACTTGCAAAATGAAGAGGCAAATGCACTGCTCAAGCGATATTTTGATAAATGAAATAGGCTAAGCTCCGATGATTTCATCTAGAGACGTTTTTGATTATAGCCAAACTTCTATTCGAGAATATGAGTTTTCCGGCAAAACGCCCCTTGATAAGTATCAAAACCAACTGGCAAAGGAATTGGCACATATAATTATAAGTAGCTCAAATTCTTCCGCAGGTGGTGCAAGTAATCTTTATCAAGTAAATTCCGCTACTTCAAAAAGTAGCAATGATGTTAATGAATCCGAAGTGCAGGCTGAAAAATGTTCGGAATATCTTGTTAGGTTAGTTCAGTCAGATGAATATGTGGAAGGCGAGGTTGGTAAAACAGAAACATATCTTGAAAACTTGTATTCAGAAAATGTGACTCGTTTTAGAAAAGCCTACAAAAAAACCTGGTTAAAATTGTTTGGAACGAATATAGAAAGCTTCAAAACTTTTGTAAATATTTCATCAGCTATTAATTATGAATGGCTGAGCGATGAAGCTGACGCATTAATTATAGCCGCGTGTTCTCATAAAGATCCCTTCGTTAATGAAGCGGCCATTAGGGCTATGGAGGCTTGGGAGCAAAAAAAACATATTGATTACTTTGGAAATATTCGGAAATTTGAAATTGAGTGGCTGACTGAATATCGTGAAAGTGTTTTAGAGTATTTGAGAAGTCTGAAATGAGCTTTTTGCTTCGAAAAATTTCTAAGTCAAAGTGGGAATCAAATCTGGATAAACAGCCGGATGATTTTTCGGCTGATGCGATTACTGGTTGTACAAGAACGAATAAAAATACTTTGTCCGTTTGGAAATCAACGACTGCAAACTTTGAATCGGATGAATGTAAGGAGTTGGTGGTCGCTGTTGCAACGACAATGGATCGTCCCGACGCAATTGATCTATTGTGGTTAGAACAGGACTGGTTGCAAGAGAAAGGAATTGCAATAGTCGAAACACCTGGAAACTCCAAGTATTCTGCAATGAATTCAAGACACAGGGATCTAAGTAATCTCAATCACCGAAAGTTAGCGTTAGTTGGTGAACATATAGTAAGCAGGCTTAACAGTTTTGGCGCATCGAAAAGGGTGCTTCGACCAGAACTGATAAAATTAGTGGCAGAGCGGTATAAAAAAGGTGGGACCTTTGAGCTAGGGGACTTGAGTCCGAAGTGGCAAGAAGCAGTTTCAAAACATATAGAAAGAACTAATTGATAATATAAAACGAAAAAAACACCAGTCTCAATTTTCTGAGTAAGTGTTAGTTTTTCTTCAAGTATTTCTTCTTAACCGGTTTCCATCTTTAAACATTGCTCTTCAAGATTTCGATAGACGGAAGTGACGTAAATAGATGCGAGAATTTATAGGAAATTTTTCTGCTTACTTTACAGCTGGTTGTCTAGGCGGAGTGGCATACGCACTGGCCCTATGGGCTATGGGCCATCATGGGTTCACTCGCTGGCTCGGGGTAGACATAGCCCCCTATCTGTCCAACGCCTATCTGTATCAGCGCATCGTCTGGGGCGGTATCTGCGGTCTGATTTTCCTGCTGCCGTGGCAGAAATCCTGGCTGGCGCGCGGCTTTTTCCTGTCGCTGATTCCGGCCGGCATTATGCTGCTGTTGTTGTTGCCGATGCGCGGTTACGGTCCCGGCGCATTGTCACTGGGCGCGCTGACGCCGCTGGTGATTATTCTCGCCTGCGCCATCGGCGGAATAGCCGCTTCCGGCCTGCTGCGGGCTCAGGGAAAGTAGGAATCAGCAGCGCGGCTGTGAGCCGCCCTGACCAAACCGCCCGCTCAGGGCTGGTCGTGTTCGGTTAGATACTGGTCCTTCAGTTTCACGTAGTTTGCGGCGGAGTAGCGGAAAAATTCCTTTTCCTTGTCCGACAGCGGCCGCGCCTGCTTGCAGGGGGCGCCGACATACAGGTAGCCACTCTCGAGTTTCTTGCCCGGCGGCACCAAAGCTCCGGCGGCCAGCACCACGTCATCCTCGATCACCGCGCCATCCATGACAATGGAGCCAATGCCGATCAGTACGCGGCTGCCGACCGTGCAGCCGTGCAGGCAGGCCTTGTGGCCGATGGTGACGTCATCGCCGATGATCAGTGGCCAGCCGTCTTCATTGAAGGGGCCCGCATGGGTGATGTGTAGTACGGCGCCATCCTGCACACTGGTGCGCTCGCCGATGCGGATACGGTGCATATCGCCGCGGATCACCGCCATAGGCCACACCGAGCTGTCATCACCCAGCGTGACATCGCCGATGACGACGGACTGTGGATCGACATAGACACCGTTGCCGAGCTGGGGGCACTTTTCGCTTTCAGAATCGCCGTGGGCGCGCAGTGGGGACATAGACAAGCTCCTGTACAATGAGTCCTCTATCATAGCTTTATCGAATTCCTAGCACAGGGTGTTGTATGTCCAATCCGCCGCTGACCTCGCCGTTATTAGATATGCCGCTGTTGCCCCCGTTTGACCAGTTGCAGCCGCAGCAGGTAGAGCCGGCAATCACGGCATTGATCGACCAGTGCGATCGGGTGCTCGACACCGGACTGAAAAACCCGGGCTGGGACAGCACCCTGGCGCCACTGGAGCAGGCACAGGATCAGCTGAACCGCGCTTTCTCCCCGGTCAGCCACCTGAACAGCGTGTTGAGCGGCCCCTGGCGCGAGCCCTATGAGGCGGCCCTGGCCAAGGTGACCGGTTACTGGACCGAACTCGGCCAGAACCGCGATCTGTACGGTGTCTACCAGCAGCTGGCGCAGTCGCCGGAATTTGCCGGCTGGCCGCAGGCGCGCAGGAAGGCGGTGGAGCTGGGGCTGCGGGACTTTGTCCTCAGCGGCGTCGGCCTGGAGGGAGAAGCCCGCGACAAGTTCGCTGCCAACAGTCGACGCCTGGCGGAGCTGTCGAGCCAGTTCGCGAACAATGTGCTGGACGCCACCAATGCATGGACCTGGCACACGGAAGACGCGGCCGAACTTGCCGGCCTGCCGCAAACGGCGTTGGCCGCGGCGCGGGCAGCCGCCGAGGCCAAGGGCCGCGACGGCTGGCTGATCACGCTGGATGGACCCGCCTATCTGGCGGTGATGACCCACGCCGACAACCGCGCGCTGCGCCGGCAGGTGCATACCGCATTCGTCAGCCGCGCCTCGGATACCGGTCCGAACGGCGGCGAGTACGACAACTCCGCGGTGATGGAAGAAATTCTCGCGCTGCGTGCGGAGCAGGCGCAGTTGCTTGGCATGGCCAACTACGCCGAGCTGTCTCTGGCCAGCAAGATGGCGCACGACAATGACAAGGTACTGGAATTCCTCAACGACCTGGCCGCGCGGGCCAAACCGGCGGCAGAACGCGAATTTGCCGAGCTGCAGAATTTCGCCCGTGACGAGCTCGGGCTGGATGAGCTGCAACCCTGGGATATCGCCTGGGCCGCGGAAAAGCTGAAACAGGAGCGCTACGCGATCAGCCAGGAGGAGCTGCGCCCCTATTTTCCCTACGACCGAGTGCTCGCCGGCCTGTTCACCGTGGTGGAGAAACTTTTTGAAGTGTCGGTGCAGCGGGACGAGTCGGTCCCCACCTGGCACCCGGATGTCCAGTATTTCTGGCTGTCCAGAAACGGCGAACGCATCGCCGGCTTTTACCTGGATCCGTTCGCCCGTGAAAAGAAGCGCGGCGGTGCCTGGATGGACAGCGTCTGTGTCCGCCGTCAGACGCCCGATGGCCTGCAACTGCCGGTGGCTTACCTGGTGTGTAACTTCTCATCGCCCGCTGCCGACAACATGCCGTCGCTGTTGACCCATTACGAGGTCACCACGCTGTTCCACGAGTTCGGCCACGGGCTGCACCATATGCTGACGCAGATCGATGTGGCCGCGGTTTCGGGCATCAATGGTGTGGCCTGGGATGCGGTGGAGCTGCCGAGCCAGTTCCTGGAAAACTGGTGCTGGGAGCCGCAGGCGATCGCGTTGATCTCCGGCCACTACGAGAGCGGTGCACCCCTGCCACAGGCACTGTTGGACAAGATGCTCGCGGCAAGAAATTTTCAGTCGGCGATGTTTGCCGTGCGCCAGCTGGAGTTTGCGCTGTTCGATTTCCGCCTGCACTGTCGCGAACAGGGCGCCAGCGCGGCAAAGATACAGCAGTTATTGGACGAGGTGCGCGCGCAGGTGGCGGTGGTACCGGTGGCGGAAGAGAACCGCTTCCAGCACGGCTTCAGCCATATTTTTGCCGGTGGCTATGCGGCCGGCTATTACAGTTACAAATGGGCCGAAGTGCTTTCCGCGGACGCCTTTTCCCTGTTTGAAGAGCAGGGTATTTTTGATGCGGATACCGGCAGAAAATTCCTGCACGCGATTCTCGAGCAGGGCGGCAGTCGCGATGCGCTGGAGCTGTTCACGGAATTTCGTGGCCGCGAGCCTGAAATTGATGCGCTGTTGCGCCACTCGGGCATCGAACAGCTCGAGCTGAATATTAACCCGGGCTAACTGGTCCCGATTATCTGCAATGATTAGGCAGTACCAAAAATCATGAATAACGACAGCGACAAGCGGGGCAAACCGCAGAAGAAGCGATTTATTGCCGGTGCCGTGTGCCCGCGCTGCAGTGCTATGGACCGGATTGTGAATTATCGCGAAGGCGAGAAAAATTATCGCGAGTGTATCGCCTGCGGCTTCAAGGACGAGATACGCCTGCAGTCTTCGCCACAGGAATTAGGGACTCGGGTCAATGAGGCCGGCAAGCAAGAGGCGGTGGAGACGCCGATAAAAATTATTCAACCACCAAAAAAATAATCACACAGTGAAAAAAATCACTCTGCTGGCGCTCGTACTGGCTGGCACCATCGCCGGTCTGTTCGGCCTGGATTATTACCGCGACTTGCACACACAGCAGCGCGAGCAGACCGCACACCTGCTGGCCAGCTGTGTCAATCACGGCTTGCTGACACTGTTCCGGCTGCAGGCCAACGACTGGCGTGCGCGGCCGGACTTCTATCGGCTGCAGCAGCAGAAGCTGGAGGAAACGGTCGCGCAGCTGCCGCAACAGCTATTGGAGGGAGAACCGTTTAGCGAGTGGCGCGAGGGCGTCGCTATCTGCGACCGGCTGACCAGACTCAGCAATATACAGCACGCGACGATCTTCCGGCCGCTGGCGAGTTTCGCCACGCGGGAAATGTCGGATAGTCGTACCTTCAAGGATCGCGATGCACTGCGGCGGCGCCAACGTGTGATCAACCGTCTGAAAAGCTCCGCCGAGGCCGCGGACCGCTATCTGGACGACCTGCGGGCGGATGTAAGAAACCTGATCAATGGCAGTGAACTGTCACCGCAGAGCCGTGAGCGGGCATTGCAGCAGATCGATGCGGAAGTGCTGGATTATTATCGCCAGGGTAATTTTTCCCGGCGTCAGGTGGATGCGCATCTGCAGCGTGTGGCGCGCTACTACCAGTTGCTGGCGGACAACCCGCGCGGCTACAGCGTCAGGGGCGGCAGCCTGTTTTTCTACGACCGAAAGTTACAGCGCGAAGTCGAGGAGCTGTATCGGGCAATTCTCCAGGGTGAAGGATTGTTTTACGCGAGTTGGCGCCAGATAGTGCAGAGACAGCAGGTGCCTGTTCCAGGTGGGTAAAAAATGACGAGCGGGCACTGTTATCCATTTGTTCTGCCCGCTCAATTGGACCATCCTGAGCTTTTTATTATGTAAATTGCGTTCGCACTGCCGGCGTTATATGCGCCGCCATTCAGTGCAGAGTGCTCGTTGCAAATTCTGCCACCGGCGGCTGCAGGCTGATATTCAATTCCCGGGCAAAGTCGGGCCAGGCGCCGGGTGTCTCATTGAGGCGCTGGCGGCACAGGATCATCGCCACCAGACTGTCTGGCGCCAGGCGCAGCCGGTCAAAATGGCGACCCAGGCGGAGACAGACGTCATCGAGCTCCCGCGCAAACTGTTCGCCGAGCAGCTCCCGCACGACCATATTGGCCACCATCGGATCCATCGGTAACAGCGGCATGCCACAGGCCGGTTGCAGTTGATCGTTGACCTCTTCCAGTGCGCGATGGGCCAGGTAGGCATCGTCCAGCAGAGCCGCCAGCCCCACCTGATCCGGATGCCGTTCCGGCGGTGTGGCGAAACTGTGGCCTATGACTTCGCGCACCGGACTGAAATCCAGACCGGCTACGCCACACAACTGTTCAACTTGCCACATCCACTCGGGCACACACTGGATATAACGAATGACAAAACAGGTAAGGTAGTGAGCTCCGTCCTGTTGCGGTAGATCGATGCTGCGGTGGAGCCTGGGGAGGACGCGTCTTGCGGCGCGGCGGAAGTGGCCCCGGTGGCGCTCCAGGGTAACGGCGCGATCTATGCATTGCTGCATCAGCAAATAGTCGTCGGACATCCCTACCACTTTTATAGTGTCAACGGTGCACCCGCTTTTTCGTTTCGTTGCGCCGAGGCAAAACAGCTTAACGATAAAAGAAGATGGCTTGGTACCGTCGCTCCAGTCACATCCAAGATTTGCCTAAAGTGTAGACGCGAAAATAAATCAGTAACCCAGCAGAACGTGCACTGATCCACAAAAACAGGCTAAACCAGACGCCATGGTTGCCCCAGTCGCGTGTCAGCCACCAAACCGGGAAAAAAATCAGCACCGTTGCAACGAACATGGTGTCGCGCATCTGCCGATTTTTTCCCGCGCCGATAAAAACTCCATCCAGCTGATAGCTCCATACCGCCAACAGCGGCAACGCGCACAGCCACCAGTAAACCTGCCGCGCCTGCTGTAGTACCGCATCCAGGTCGGTAAACAGCGGCAGTATCAGTTCGCGCCCGACAACCAGCACCAGCGTAATCGCAATCGCGCTACCCAATGCCCAGATACTGGCGCTGTGCACGGTGGAATAAAAAAGCCGCGGAGATTTTTTTGCCACCGCCTCGCCCACCAGCGCTTCGGTCGCGTGCGCGAAGCCGTCCAGCGCATAGGAGGTCATCATCAACAGCTGTAATAAGATCGCATTGGCGGCGAGCACGGCGTCGCCCTGTGCGGCACCCTGGGCGGTGAAGAACGTCAGGGTCAGCAGTAACAGGCATGTGCGCACAAACAGGTCGCCGTTGATGCGTAGTAACTCCATCCAGGGCGCCGGCGAATGCCAGGGAAGGAAATCGACCCGGCGCAGCTGCCGCACGATGTGGTTCCAGATATCGACATCGACGCGCGCGAGCAGCCGCAGCCCCAACAGGAATGCACAGATATCAGCGCAGACGGTGGCCAGGGCCGCGCCTTTCGCACCCAGGCCGAGACCGATAATAAAGGCGAAGTCGAGCGCGATGTTGAGCAGGTTGGCAGCCAGCAGGAGATACAGCGTCGCGCGACTATCCTGGCGGCCGATAAAAAATCCGAGCAGGGCGAAGTTTGCCAATGCCAGCGGCGCGCTCAACAGGCGAATCTGCAGATAGGCGTGTGCGTGCGGCGCCGATTGTTCGCCGGCGTTCATCCACTGCACGATCGTGCCGAGCAGTGGCGATGCGAGCAATAACAGCGCCGCGCCGAGCACCAGTGCCAGCAGCAGGGCGCGCAGCAGCCAGGCCTCGCCGCCAGTGCCATTCGCGTCGCCGCCGCTGCGCGCTACCAGTCCGGTGGTGCCCATGCGCAGAAAGCCGAAGGCCCACAGCAGCATCGACATCACGCTCGCGCCAATGGCGACACCGGACAGATATTCGGGTGAGGGCAGGTGGCCGAGAATGGCGGTATCCACGGCGCCGAGCAGCGGTACCGAGATATTGCTCAGGATCATCGGCCAGGCGAGACCCCAGACGCGGCCGGGGGGAGCTGTATCGAGCGGTGTCTGTTGCATGTGGGGGCGCGCCGTCAGTGCATGAAACTTGCCGCCCGATCGGCGAGGCGCCCGGCCAGAGATTTTTTCCAGTGCGGACTGGCCGGATCCAGGCACAGGCGCTCTTCCCAGCTAAATATCCGGTCGATGGTCTTGTAGGCGAGCCAGCGCAGCGGCTCCGGCTCCCAGTGGCGCAGGGTGTTTGCTACCGGTCCGCTGTGGGCCCAGGGCATGGTGGCAAGGACAGAATCGCGCTGCAGGATCAGGTCGGCGAGCGTGCGCGCCATCAGGTTCGCTGCGCCGACGCCCTCACCGACATAGCCGCCGGCCAGCGCGAGGCCGCTGTCGCGATCGAAACAGGCGTGGGGCCGGTAAGCGCGCGGTATGCCGAGGGAGCCGGCCCAGGCGTGGGTGATGCGTGCGTCCTGCAGCGCGGGAAAGAAATCCAGCAGATACCGGCGCTGCTGTGCGATTTCCGCCGCGCTCAAGGCGGCGTCGCGGCGGATCTGCGCCCCGAAGTCGTACGAGCCACGCGCGCCGAACAACAGGCGGCCGTCCGTGGTGCGCTGTGCGTAGGAAATCAGCCGGCTCATGTCGGAAAACGCTGGCCGCGTCGCGAACCCCAGTTGCTGCCACTGGTGTGGCGACAGCGGTTCGGTCACCAGGATCTTGCTCGCCACCGGGATCGTGTGTCGCGGTAACGCCGCGCGCGCGGTTGCCGAATAGCCCTCCAGCGCGGCCACCACCGTGCGCGCCCGAACTTTTGCCGTCGCAGTTTCGAGCAGGCCCGGAGCAATGGTGCGCACCGGCGTTTGTTCGAATATCTGTACGCCCATTTTTTCGACGGTGCTTGCCAGCGCGCGCACCAGTTTGGCTGGGTTGATCGTGGCGATGTGCGGCGTGTAGATACCGCCGCGACAGTCGCGCACGTTGACCAGCGCGCTCGCCGCCGCCGCGTCCAGCCAGCAGTAGTCATCTTCCCCGAAACCCTGTACGCGCAACTCGTCGAGCAGTGCCTTTGCGCGCTCGCCTTGCTCGTCAAAGCGCGCCGCCGCAAACAGGCCACCGCCGCGGTGAAAATCGCAGTCGATATTTTCCGCCTGCAGCACCCGCTCGACTTCGGGAATGATGCCGAGAATCTGCGCGCGCACCTGTTGCGCCTGTGCCTCGGGCAGTTGCCGCAGCATGGCGCCGCTGCCTTCGAGTGCGCTCATCAGCCAGCCGCCATTGCGGCCGGAGGCGCCGAAGCCGGCGATCTCGGCCTCCAGCACGGCGATTGTCAGTTCCGGTGCCAGCTGCTTCAGGTAGTAGGCGGTCCACAGGCCGGTAAAGCCGGCGCCGGCGATGGCAACATCCACGTCCAGGTCGCGCGTCAGCGCCGCGCGCGGCACCAGTGGAGCATCCAGGCGCTCGAACCAGAAACTGAGAGCGTTATAGGGATTACGTATCGACATTCAATCACTTGATTCGGCTGGTGCGCGCGGTGACGCCGCGAGCGGCGCGGCGGCACGTGGCGGTGAGGGGCTCAGGGTAGAGGCTGACGGGGGAGCCGGCAAGCGCTCGCAACGGCAGGCTGGTTTGAGCGCTTTTTGATTGCCGGCTGTCGTTACGGCGTGACTCCGCTTATGCGGAGTCGGTGGTGATGCCGTGCCTGTTCAGTTCGTCAATCATCGGCGCCAGCAGCATGGCGTATTTTTTCCAGCGTCCCAGGGAGCGGGTGTGTACCGGTTCGCGCACCTGCGCCGCGCTGGCGGTAGACACCGCCTGCTTCTGGGTATGGAATTGCAGACAGGCATCCTCCCAGGGCAGTTCGAGGTGTGCGAGCAGCTGTTTAGCGCTGCTGTCGAGATCGGTCACCGCTTCCTCGTAGGCGATATCCACAAAGCGCCCGGGGAAGCGCTCGCGCCAGGTATCCATCAGGCGGCGGTAACGCGCGTGGTGCCGGGCCATCTCGCGCTGGTCGTAGGAGTGCAGGTAGGCATCGGCGAACAGCTGCTTGAAACTGGCGAAGCAGGCGTCCATCGGATCCCGGGTCAGGTGCACTATCTTGGCGTTGGGCAGCGCCTTCAGAATCAGCGGGATCATCAGGTAGTTCTGTGGCAGCTTGTCGACAAAGCGGGGTTTGTCGCCGCGCATCTTGGCGCAGGTCTGCAGGTAGAGTGCGCCGAGCTTGCCCATATCGACGCCGGCGGCCTGTTGGAAAAAATCGGCGGAAAAGCGTTTCGGATTCTGGTGATTGGTCAGCCGCCGGATCGCCAGCCCGAATTGCTGCAGTTCGCCGGCGGAGTGCGCCTGCGAGTGGCTGGTAATGATCCGCTCGATCAGCGTGGTACCGGTGCGCGGCTGGCCGAGCACAAAAATCGGTGCGGGATCCGGATCGCCCTCCGGCAGCGCGTCGAACCAGTCGCGGGTGAAATGCTGCTCGAGGTAATCGAACATCTCGATCTCCGCCGCCTCGTCGTACTCGACGGTCTCGCGCCGCGCCGCCGCGCCGCGGCTGAACGCGTCGAAAGCGCGTTGCCATTGCCCCAGGTCCTCGCACTCCTTGCCGATCGCGTAGTAGTAAAAAGCCCTGACCCGCGGCGAGGTGTTATTGGCGGCCAGATATTCCATCTGCCGAATGTGCTTTTCGTCGGTCGCCTTGCGCGCGCTGGCCATATGCCAGTGTGCCTGGGGGCTGTCGGGTTGCAGGCAAATGATCTTTTCGAATACCGCCTGCGCCTCGTCCAGGTCACCACTGTAAACGAGGTTGTTGGCAAAATTGAGCAGGTAGGGTGGATGGTCTGGCTGCAGCCGGTTGGCGATTTCGAAACACTGTCGCGCCACGCCGTAGTCACCCATCAGTGAGTAGATGGAGCCGAGCAGGTCCTGCACCAGGGGATCCTCGGAGCGGTACTTCAGTGCCTCGCCGAGTGCGGCGTCGGCGGCGTTGACCCGGCCCTCGCCCATATGCAGTTTGGCCAGCTGTGCCCAGGCCGCCGGGTGTTCCTGCTGCAGTTTCACTACCGAGCTGAAGGCGCTGAACGCGATCTTGCGGTTGCGGGATTCGAGCGCGACAAGGCCGACCAGGAAGTGACCCTGGACCAGGTCCGGCTGGATGCGCAGGACCTGCTGACAGCAGTCGGAGGCCCTCTGGATATCGCCTGCGGACAGGGCCTGCATGCCCCGTTGCAACAATGACTGGAGATGTTGAAGCCTTTCGAGCCGTGCGGTTGATTGAATCATCGGTACTGCCCCGCTTATTGCATTTACATCTGGGTTTATCCGGCCCGGAGGGAAGGGGCGGCAGCCGCGGGTGCGACCGCCGCCTGGGGTCGGAACCCCGTCTCTGTGCACTTAACGTGCGATCAATCGAAGTCCATGCCGAAGCGCAGGCCCAGGGTGCGCGGACGCTTGGGCCCGAAGAAGTGCGAAGTCAGCACGCCGCCGTTATTGTTCAGACCGTCCCAGGTAAATTCATTGGTCAGGTTCTCCGCGTAGGCATCGACGCGCCAGTTGCTGTCGGACTCGTAACCCACCCGCAGGGTCAAATCCTGGTAGGGGTCGATCACGGTAGTGTCGAGGCCTTCCCAGCCGCCGCCGCGCTCGCCTTCCCAGAAGACTTCCAAACTGCTGGTCAGCATGCCGGCACCCAATGGGAAGTGCGCGTCCAGCACCATGGCTCCGGACCACTCAGGCGCCCAGAACAAGGGGCTGCCCTCGCAGGCATCGTCGCCGCTGGCACAGATACCCTGGATACCGGTTGCCTCGCTGTCCATCCAGCCGAAATTGAACAGCACATTGAAGTTGTCGGAAATCATCGCCGTGATCGAACTCTCGACCCCGTGCGCATTGACGTTGCCGACGTTTTTAATGATCGCGCCGCCGCCATCGGGCACCACCACCTGCAGGTCGGTGTACTCGTAGGTAAATGCCGATACATCGAAATTGGCGCGGCCATCGAACAGCGAGTTTTTGTAGCCGATCTCCCAGGAATCGATCAATTCCGGAGCAAACTTGTTCGGCGCGAAGCCATCGCCCTGGGCGATGTCCACGTTGCCGACCGCCGGGTTGCCGTTGGCATCGTTACTCAGGTTGAAGGTGCCGAAACCGCCGGACTTGTAGCCCTCGGTAAAGCTGGCGAACAGCAGGCCGCCGTCGTCAAACTGGTATTTGGCGATCGCCCGTGAGGTCAGCTTGCCCCAGGAGTCGCTGTCGCTGAGGAAGCCGGCGGTGGAGAAGCCATAGGCCCAATAGGCACCGAGGTCGCTTTCAGGTGTCGGCACGCCAATGGCAAAGTCCTTATGGTCCTTCGTATAGCGCACGCCCACGCCGAGACTGAGGGCGTCGGTAATCGCATAATCGAGATCCACATAAGTTGCCCAGCCGGAGTAGCTGCCCTTGGCCCGGCCGGTTTCGATCAGGCGGCCGTCGGCAGAGGGGCTGAACGGTGAGCCGTAATAGGTGTACAGGTCGGCACAGCCACTGAAGTTCATGCCCGTGTAATAGTGGCCGTAGTACTGACACATGATGTCTTCGCTGCTGGCGAAGGTGTATTCGGTGTCGATCTCTTCCTTGTAGTAGGAGACCCCGGTATACCAGGCCAGCGGACCATCGCTATTGGACGCGAGGCGGAACTCCTGCTGGAAGTAATCGCCGGTCTGTTCCTGCTGGTAGTCGAGGACATTCAACGGCGTACCGTCGTAGTCTTCGGTGTAGAAGTAGTCGTGGTCCTTATAACCGGTGTTGGAGGTCAGCACCAGCTCGCCAAAGTCGTACTCAACATGTATGCCGAAGGTGGCGACCTTGGCGTTGTCGTTGTCGCCCAGCGTCTGGTCGGAATCCACATCGCCCCGACCGCCGCGCAGGTTCACGTCGCCGACCGCCGCCTCGAAGTTCTCCCAGATCTCGCCCTCTTCGATGGCCCGATAGACCGAGCCGGACTGTTTGCGGTCCTCGAACTCCGCCGTGGTATTGACGGTCAGCTGGTCGGACTCATAGGTGGTGGACCAGCGCACGGCCTTCTTGTTGTGCTCGATCAGGTCGCCGGAGCCCGGGTAGTAGTTTTTGACAAAGCCGTCCTCCTGCGAAGAGTACGCCGCGAGGCGCATCGCGAAATTGTCATTCACCGGCAGGTTGACTGCGCCCTCGACGGCGAAGTGACCGCGCTGCGCTACATCGGTTTCGATATAGCCAGTGGTGTCATCACCAATTTCGGCCTTGCGCGTGTGCACGCTGAAGGCGCCACCGATGGAGTTGCGCCCGAACAGGAAACCCTGGGGACCGCGTAGGATTTCCGAGCGCTCCATATCGTAGACGCTGGTGACCGCTGAACCGTTGCGGCCCTCGTACAGGTCGTTCTTGAAGAACGCCGCCGAGGGGTCGCCGCCGATGCCGAAGTCCTGGGTGCGAATGCCGCGCAGGCTGATTGCATCGATAAAGCTGTCCTGACTGTTTCCGGTCACACCGGGGGTGAAGGCCACCAGATCCTTCACATCGTTGATATTGACCTTCTGGGTAAAGTCGCCGGACAGGGCGGTGATCGCCAGCGGCACATCCTGGACGGATTCCTCCCGTTTGGTTGCGGTGACCGAGACCTCTTCGATTGTGAGCACCTGGGCATTGGCGGAGCCGATGACTGCGGACGCGAACACGGCGGAAGCGACTGCGAGTGACAGTTTGGTTTTTTGAATGGCGGGCGCCTCTGGCTTGCGGCGCCTCTGATCGTTGGTCATGGTGGTCCCCTCTTGTTATAGTAGCTGTAATAATTGCAGGATGAGACGCTGGCTCAATGCCCCAATTGGGGGTACGAAGGGAGTTCGGCGGCACAGATTCGGCACAAAGGACCAGAGGTATCCGCAGGAATTTCTAAGAATTAACCGGTAAATCCACGGGGCTCCCCGCGCGGGAGAGTGTGGCGATTTGTATGCGGCGAGTCGCTAGACACCGGTCTGCCGTGCCATCTGCGCTGATGCAGGCGGCCGGTTGCTGACGTATACCTACAGGTATTTCACATGACCGCTGAACTTTCCCGCTGTGCGACGTGGAATCGCAAGGCCGCGGAACTGCTGCTGCACTGCGGCCGTGCCAGTTTCTATCAAGAACTGGTCGCGGCGATCCGCACACTGGTGGCTGCGGACAATCCGCAGGTGTGGCTCTACCACCGCGACCAGCCACCGCGTATCCTGTTCTACGACATAGAGACGCAGCAGCAGGAAGTTCATATAGACCTGTACCGCAACGGCTCTTATCTGCTCGACCCCTATTACAGGGCGATTTTCCACCATCCAAATCCCTCCGGCGTTTATTGCCTGACAGAAATCGAACCCGGCGAATTCGCGCAGAGCGCTTACTGCCGCAGCTACTACTGCAAGCTGGGCACCCGCGATGAAATCGTATTTATGGTGGAGGTCAATGCGGACACCGCGCTGCACGTCTGCCTGATGCGCAGCCACGATGCGGAAGCGTTCAGTTGTAGTGAGCTGGACTTACTGCGCGCGGTGGAACCGCTGGTGCGCAACCTCGTGCTGCAGCACATCAACCAACAGGACATTGCGTCGCGGGGAAAGCCGGCGGAATGGTACCCGGTCACCCGAACCAACCCCGGTATAGGCAGCAGCATCAACCAGGCCTTCAACAGGTTTGGGCGCTCGATACTCTCCGACCGCGAGCGCGCCGTTCTCGGCCTGATACTGCGCGGTTACAGCACGCGCTACGCGGCGGAGAAACTCGGCATCGCGGTGGACACCCTGCGCAAGCACCGCAAACGCATCTACCAGAAACTCGATGTGAATTCGCAGAACGAGCTGTTCTCACTGTTCCTGAATGCCATTTCCAGCTTCGATCCCGGATCGGATGAGGATCCGCTGGCCGTCTATATCGGCAGTGCGGCAAGCCTCACGGAGTAACTGTCGTTACAACCTCGGTCACCGGGCCTGGGCGAGTCGTCCACCGCGGTAATCGGTTGATCCAATTTTTCTCCGCCGGGGCGCAGGTGTTGTCGGCGCCGTCAGTGCGCACGAAAGCCGCGTGCTCGCCAAGCAAGACGCTTGGGTGGCAGCGGGTTTGGATTACCCTGTGACCGCGACAACAAAGGCCGTATCGGCGTGGCGGATCAATTGACTTTTTTCTGGCGATGTGTTCCTTTTGTACATGCAGTAGATGCGACAAATAAATACACAGGTTGTTGGTTGTACCTTCCGGACGACGACATCTGAAGTAAAAATCTTTAATTAGAATAACAAGTTGCACTGACGGCAGTATCGCGGGGATTTCTCTCCGCCCAGTGTATGTAGTCTTGTGTTACTACAGCATGTCCACAATTTTTGTGTGGAATTGTCCCGGCGCCGGTTTCCGGCAATCGGGGGAGTCCAGTTATCCGTGACGGCCAACGGTCGAGAATAATAATTACGGGTTTCGGTATCGAAGCTCGCAACCACGGAGATCTGTAGGCGATGTTGAGAGGCTTCAATCGGCTGTTCGCCTTGCTGGCCACTTCGGTGCTGGCCCACTCCGCGTATGCGGAAAAAGAGGGGGCGGAGCGCTGGGGGGTCAATATGACCCAGGGGGTGACGGAAGTCGCCCATACCACGTACAACCTGCACATGCTGATTTTCTGGATCTGTGTGGCGATTGGCGTGGTGGTGTTCGGGGTCATGTTTTACAGCATGTGGCGCCATCGCAAGAGCAAGGGCTACCAGGCGGCGCAGTTCCACGAGAGCACCGCGGTGGAGCTTGTGTGGACAATCGTCCCCACCATCATCCTGATCCTGATGGCGATTCCCGCCACCAAGACCCTGTACGACATCTACGACACTGAGGAAGCCGATCTGGATATCATGATCACGGGCTACCAGTGGAAGTGGAAGTACAACTACCTGGGTTCCGATGTCTCCTTCTTCTCCAATCTCTCCACGCCCCGCACTCAAATCGACAACCAGCAGCCGAAAAGCGAAAACTACCTGCTTGAGGTAGACGAGCCGCTGGTGGTGCCGGTGAACAAGAAGATTCGCTTCCTGATCACCGCCAACGACGTGATCCACGCCTGGTGGGTGCCGGATCTGGCAGTGAAGAAAGATGCTATTCCGGGCTTTATCAATGAATCCTGGACCCGTATCGACGAGCCTGGCATCTACCGCGGCCAGTGCGCCGAGCTGTGTGGCAAGGACCACGGCTTTATGCCGATCGTCGTCAAGGCGGTGCCCGAGGCGGAATATACCGCCTGGCTCGGTGAGCGCGCGGCCGCCGCGGCGAAGATGCGGGAGCTGACCGAGAAAACCTTCACCTTCGATGAACTCCTGGCGCGAGGCGAAAAGGTCTATAACCGCAACTGTGCCGCCTGCCACCAGCCGAATGGTCAGGGTGTGCCGGGGGCCTTCCCGGCGATCGCCGGCTCCAAGATCGCCACGGGCCCACTCGATGGACACCTGAGCATGGTGATTAGCGGTTCGCAGCAGAACCCGGCCATGCAGGCATTCGGCGAGCAGCTGTCCGAGGTTGACCTGGCTGCGGTGATTACCTATCAGCGCAATGCGTTCGGCAACGACATGGGCGACACCGTGCAGCCCATCGACATTCTCAATTTTAAGAATAAGCAGTAGGAGTTAGTCATGGCACACGGTCCGCAACCCGGATTCAAGCGGTGGCTCTACACCACCAACCACAAAGACATCGGCTCGATGTACCTCTGGTTCAGTTTTGCAATGTTCCTGCTGGGCGGCTGCATGGCGCTGGTAATTCGCGCCGAGCTGTTCGAGCCGGGTCTGCAGATAGTGCAGCCGGAATTCTTCAACCAGATGACCACCATGCACGGCCTGATCATGGTGTTCGGGGCGGTGATGCCGGCGTTCGTCGGTCTTGCCAACTGGATGATCCCGATGATGATCGGCGCTCCGGATATGGCGCTGCCGCGCATGAACAACTGGAGTTTCTGGATACTGCCGTTCGCCTTCGCGATGCTGGCGTCCACGCTGTTCATGGAGGGCGGGGCACCGAACTTCGGCTGGACTTTCTACGCACCGCTCTCTACAGAGTATGCGCCGCCGAGCGTGACCTTCTTCATCTTCTCGATCCATATCATGGGCGCGTCGTCGATTATGGGATCGATCAATATCATCGCCACCATCCTGAATATGCGCGCGCCGGGCATGACCCTGATGAAGATGCCGCTGTTCGTATGGACCTGGCTGATCACCGCCTACCTGCTGATCGCGGTTATGCCGGTACTGGCCGGCGTGGTGACCATGATGCTGATGGATATTCACTTCGGCACCAGCTTCTTCAGCGCTGCCGGTGGCGGTGACCCGGTGCTGTTCCAGCATGTCTTCTGGTTCTTCGGTCACCCCGAGGTGTACATCATGATCCTGCCGGCATTCGGTATCGTGTCGGCGATCATTCCCACCTTTGCGCGCAAGCCGCTGTTCGGCTACAGCTCGATGGTGTACGCGACCGCATCCATTGCTTTCCTCAGCTTTATTGTCTGGGCGCACCACATGTTCACGGTCGGTATGCCGATCGCCGGTGAGCTGTTCTTCATGTACGCCACCATGCTGATCGCGGTGCCCACCGGGGTGAAGGTATTCAACTGGGTTACCACCATGTTCCGCGGCTCGATGACGTTCGAGACACCGATGCTGTTCGCGGTGGCCTTCGTGATTCTGTTTACCATCGGCGGCTTCTCCGGACTGATGCTGGCGATCGCCCCGGCGGACTTCCAGTATCACGACACCTATTTCGTGGTGGCGCACTTCCACTACGTGTTGGTGCCCGGTGCCATCTTCTCGATTACCGCCGGTGTCTACTACTGGCTGCCGAAGTGGACCGGCAACATGTACAACGAGACCATGGGCAAGGTGCATTTCTGGCTGGCATTTGTCGGCCTGAACGTCACCTTCTTCCCAATGCATTTCGTTGGGCTGGCCGGTATGCCGCGCCGCATCCCCGACTACGCGCTGCAGTTTGCCGACTTCAATCAGATAGCCAGTATGGGAGCCTTCCTGTTTGGCGCAGCGCAGCTGGTGTTCCTGTTCAATGTGATCCGCACTGTGCAGGGTGGCAAGAAGGCGACCGCCGAAGTCTGGGACAATCCGGAAGGGTTGGAGTGGACGGTTCCGTCGCCGGCGCCTTACCACACATTCAGCACGCCTCCGGCCGTACGCTGACAGGACATTGAGCGATGCGCTGGAGTGACAACGCAAAAATAGCCACCAAGCTGCTGGCGCTTGCCGCCAGCATGCTGGTGTTTGCGATTTTTGTCATGCCGCCGCTATACGACGCCTTCTGTGAAATCACCGGGCTGAACGGTAAGACCGGCGGTAAATACGAAGCGGTACCCGCGGCAGTGGACCGCGACAGACTGGTCACCGTCCAGTTCGTGGCCAGCAACAATGAGAACATGCCGTGGGGCTTCAAGCCGAGTGTCGTGTCTGTGAAAGTACATCCAGGCGAGGCAATGGATACCGTCTTTCTCGCCACGAATCCCACCGAGCGCGATATGGTTGCCCAGGCGATTCCGAGCCTGGTGCCATTTAAGGCCGCCGAGTATTTCCACAAGACAGAGTGCTTCTGCTTCAATCAGCAGGCACTGAAAGCCGGGGAAACTGCCGAGTTGCCGCTGCGATTTATCGTCGACCCGGACCTTCCCCCGAGCGTTAACACCATTACCCTTTCCTATACGCTGTTTGATATCACGGAAAGAGTCTCAAGCAATTTTGATAACAAAAATACCGACTCCGAGCGAGAGGGATAAAAATTATGGCCAGTGAAAGCAGCTACTATGTGCCCGAGCAGTCCAGGCTGCCTATTTTTGCCACCATCGGCCTGTTCCTAACGGCCTTCGGCGCCGCCAACTGGATCAACGGTGGCAGCGCGTACATTTTCTTCGCGGGTGCCCTGGCCATGGCGACTGTGCTGTGGTTCTGGTTTGCACAGGTAATCCGAGAAAATATGGCCGGCCTCAACAGCGAGCAGCTGAAACGCTCTTATGTGTGGGGCATGGGCTGGTTTATTTTTTCCGAGGTAATGTTCTTCGCCGCTTTCTTCGGCGCCCTCTATTACATCCGCAATTTCGCCCTGCCCTGGCTGGGTGGTGAAGGCGACCGCGGCACATCGAATATGCTGTGGCAGGGCTTCGAGAATACCTGGCCGCTCTACGTGACTCCGGATGCGGCCGTACACGGCGATGCGGCAAAAATATTGGGCCCCAAGGAGATTATTGACCCCTGGCATCTGCCACTGCTGAACACGGTTATTCTGCTGTCTTCGAGTGTCACCGTGCACTTCGCCCATGTGTTCCTGAAACAGGGCAAGCGCAGTGCGTTCAATCTGTGGCTGGCGCTGACCGTTGCACTCGGGGCGCTGTTCCTGTTCTTCCAGGCGGAGGAATACTACGAGGCGTACAAGCACCTGGGCCTGACACTAGAGTCCGGCATCTACGGCACTACTTTCTTTATGTTGACCGGATTCCACGGTGCGCACGTCACACTCGGTACCATCATGCTGCTGATCATGCTGTTGCGTTCTGTGATCGCCCACCACTTCACGCCGGATGATCATTTCGGCTTCGAGGCGGCCAGCTGGTACTGGCACTTCGTGGACGTCGTATGGGTAGGCCTGTTTATTTTCGTCTACGTGCTGGGCGCATAGGCGGACTGAGTTTGGGGGCCCGCAGCAGGCGGGCTTCCAATCTGAAAATTAGTATTTATCTGCCCAGGGCGCCGTATTGGATAAAATGCCGCTGTCGAAACCGTACCAGATGGCCAACAGTAGTAGCGCGGCAAGAGAGATACGGATGCCGAGGGCGTAGAGTGTTCTCTTCGATTGCGGTGCGCCCATATCACGCAGCAGGAAAAACAGTGCACTGGACAGGCTGGCCAGCACTGCGAGAAACAGAAACACAATAACGATTTTCAGCCACATATTATTATTCGCCAATTGATGTAGGAGCCTGCTTGCAGGCGAAAATCGGCATGACGGTACACACCCCTTCAGTGCAAGCGAAAAACGCCAGTGTAGCACTGATTCGAAACTGGCCCCTTACCATCCTGAGTGGCCTGTTGCTACCGCTCCTGATATCGCTGGGTGTCTGGCAGTTACAGCGTGGCGCCGAGAAAGCCATGCTCACCGCGGCACTCGATGCACGCCTGGCGATGCAGCCACAGAATCCCGCCGAGCTACAGCATTTGCAGGCCTATACACCGGTGCGTCTACTCGGCTACTACACCGGCGAATATCATCTGCACGACAACCGCACCCGCGATGGCCGCGTCGGTTACGAGGTGTTACAGGTCTTCGTCGCTGCTAACCAGCGCTGGCTGGTCAATCGCGGTTGGCTCGCCGCTCCGGCACAGCGCAATCAGCTGCCCGAAGTCAGCTGGCCGATGGCGGCGAAGGTCATCACGGGGTTTCTGTACCCGGTTGCGACCGTTGCCGAAGAGGCAGCGCCGATCACCGGGACCAGAATTCAGCAGCTCGATAGCGTATTTACTGGTAGTCTGGAGCTGGAGCGGCCCGAGTGGAGTATTCGCCTCAGCGCGGATTCGGACACGGCGCTGGTAACGGACTGGCAATTGATCAACAGCCCACCGCAGCGCCACCGCGCATATGCCGTACAATGGTTTGCCATGGCGATAGCGCTGATTGTACTGTGGTTATGCGCTGCGACCAGGTTGCCGCAACTGCTGCGAAAACAATAAATTGAAGTGCTAAAGAGGTAACACTGCCGTGACCCATACTAGCCATAACCCTGCCGCCGACAGAGAATCCCCCAGCGCAAAATCGTCTGGAATCGGGGCAATCCAAGGTGTTTCCGTTGTCGCTTCGGTGCTGCTGCCAATACTGGCCGCTTATATTGTTTTTTATTCCGGGGTGGGCATGCCCGATGGCACAATCAATCAGGGCCAGCTGCTAAAGCCGCCAGTGGACATCAGCCAGTTGCCGTTCATTGAGGGCGGTACGGCGCCGGTGCAGCTTGCGGAAGAATCTCCCAAATGGCGTTATCTGATTCTGTCCGGTAACGAGTGCGCGGCGGACTGCGAGCAGCTGCTCTACACCAGCCGCCAGGTCCATATCCGCCTCGGTGAAAAGGCCACCCGGGTAGAGCGGTTGCTGGTCACGACGGCACCACTCGGGGATGAATTCCAGCAAATGCTGCAGCGGGATCATCCGCGCTTGCGCGTGGTGCAGTTACCGGAGGCGTCGTTGTTGCAACTGCAGCGGCAGAGCGCGCACGAAGGTATTGCCGATACGAGGGTGCTGCTGGTCGACCAGCAGGGCTTTGCCATGATGGCCTATGACAATCACCACAGCGGCAACCAGCTGCTGAAAGATATCAAACGACTACTGAAGTACTCCTACGAGAAGTAACCGGGAGAGATGCGATGGATAATTACGAACGGGACCCCACCGACAGCAAGCCGCACACTGCGTGGCGCCTGCGCCTGGCACTGGCCGGTTGCGCGCTGGCCGTGGTGGTCGTGGTGCTCGGCGCCTTCACGCGTCTGGCCGATGCCGGCCTCGGTTGCCCGGACTGGCCCGGCTGCTACGGTCACCTAACCTGGCCGGACGAACACCACGAGATACAGAATGCCAACGCCGCCTTTCCCCACGCCCCGGTGCAAACCGACAAGACCTGGCCGGAAATGGTACATCGCTACTTCGCCGGTGCCCTGCTGCTACTGGTTGGCGGCTTAACGGTACTGTCCTGGCGCCGACGCGGTCACCGCACCTTCAAGCAGACGCATTTTCTACTCGGGCTGATTATTCTGCAGGCCGCGTTCGGCATGTGGACGGTCACCCTGAAACTCTGGCCACAGGTGGTGACCGCACACCTGCTTGGAGGTCTGGCGACCCTGTCCATGTTGTGGCTGATCGTGGAGCGTCTGCGCAACAAAGGGCGTTTTATCCCGGCGCACGAATTCCGCGCGCTGCAAAAAATCCGCCCACTGGCGTTTATTGCCGTGGCCACCGTCGTGCTGCAGATCGTCCTGGGCGGCTGGACCAGCTCCAATTATGCGGCGCTGGCCTGCCCCGACTTCCCCACCTGCCACGGCGAATGGTGGCCGCAGGCCGATTTCGCGCAGGGATTTAATGTGGCCCAGCAGATTGGCCCCAATTACCTCGGCGGCGCGCTGGAGAGTGATGCGCGTACCGCAATACATCTGACGCACCGCATTGGGGCGCTGATCGTTACATTACTGGTTCTCAGCCTGGCGCTGCTCGCCTGGCGCGCCGGTTCGCGCCGATGGGCGATTGGGCTTGCGGGCGCCCTCGCTCTGCAGGTATGTCTCGGCATCGCCAACGTCGTAATGTTCCTGCCGCTGCCGATCGCCGTCGCGCACAACGCCGGCGCCGCGCTGTTGCTGCTCGGATTGCTGACTTTCTGTTACCGGATTCAGACAGCGCAGCCCCAGGCAAGCAGCACGAACAGCGAACGAGAAAATTCCGAGTTACATGGAACGGTGCTGGCAGGGGAATTATGAAGCAGCTTGCCGCGGTTATCGTAACTTTTGTTATCAGCGGCTGCGACAGCGTTCAATTCAATACGAATTTGGGCGCGTACACGAACACAAAAGTGAAAGCCGCCAGCGTGCGTGAGTATACGGCGGAAGAAATAGCCCGTTACCAGGCAACTTCGCTGGGTTTTGTTGAAGCGGCCCATTGCCAGAAAAAACCCGGCGATCGTCAACCAAGCCGACAGGCACTGGTCGACAACTTGAAACTCCGTGTGCAGCGACTCGGCGGCAACGGGGTTGTGGTTGAGTCCTGCGGAAAAAGCGCAGATGCAATGTGTCAGCTCTTCATTGAGTGTCGCGGGATGGCTTACGCCGTACCGGAACGAAAAGGATAGCGATACCGCATTTAGAAATCAGCCGAGCAACATGTCGCGATGACGATAAAGATAATAATGAGGTGACACCATGACCGCACAAACCGCCGCACTGAGCCAAACCAGCTGGCGCGATTATTACGAGCTCACCAAGCCGCGGGTGGTGATGCTGATGATTCTGACCTCCGTTATCGGCATGCTGCTGGCGGTGCCCGGAATGGTGCCAGTGGATATATTACTATTCGGCAACCTGGGCATCGCACTCTGCGCCGGCAGCGCTGCCGCAGTCAATCACCTCGTCGACCGCCATATCGATATCAAGATGGCGCGCACCAGCAACCGACCGGTCGCCCGTGGTCGCGTCGAGCCGCAGAAGGCGCTGCTGTTTGCACTGCTGCTCGGCAGTGTCGGCATGGCTATCCTGCTGGTGTTCGTCAATGCGCTGACGGCCTGGTTGACCCTGTTCTCACTGCTCGGCTATGCCGTCGTTTACACCATGTTCCTGAAGCGCGCCACGCCGCAGAATATTGTCATCGGCGGTATCGCTGGTGCGGCGCCACCGCTGCTCGGCTGGACGGCAGTCACCGGTGAACTGCATGGCCATGGCCTGTTACTGGTGCTGATTATCTTCGCCTGGACACCGCCGCACTTCTGGGCTCTCGCGGTGCACCGCCGCGCGGATTATGCGAAAGCGGATATCCCGATGCTGCCCGTGACTCACGGTGTGGCTTACACAAAGCTCCACATTCTGCTGTATACCTTTGTGTTGCTCGCGGTCAGCCTGTTGCCCTTCGCCACCGCGATGCTTGGTTGGCTGTATCTGCTCGGTGCAGTCGTACTGGGGCTGGGTTTCGTCTACTGGGCCGTGGAAATGCTGCGCGATAAGAACCCGAATGCCGGTATGGAGACGTTTAAATATTCCATCGTTTATCTGATGGCACTGTTCTGCATTATGTTGCTGGATCACTATCTGATTGCGGTGTAAGAGATGGCCAATACAGCAAACCGAGAAAATACGACACACAACAGCCCCGAACAGCGCCGCGGTATCTGGCTGACAGTAGCAGTGCTGGTGCTGTTTATGATTGCCGTGGTGCTGGGTTTCCTGCACAAGATGGGGCAGCCGCGAGTCATTACCGATTCCGAATTGCGCCTGAATGGCACGGTAAAACTGGAGCGCCCGCGCATACTGGATAATTTCGAGTTGCTCGACGACACTGGTGCGGTATTCCGCACCGAGAGCCTGAGTGGGCGCTGGACACTGGTCTTTTTCGGTTTTACCCACTGCCCCGATGTCTGCCCGACCACGCTCGCCACACTGAACAGTTTTTATCAGACTCTCGACGAGCAGACGCGCGCTGACACCGATATTCTTCTGGTTTCCGTCGATCCCAAGCGGGACGGCCCGCAACAGCTGCACGACTATGTGCGCTACTTCAATGAAGATTTTCGCGGGCTCACCGGTGAATTCCTGAACCTGAAACGATTTGCCAACCAGCTGAACGTGCCCTTCAACAAAGTACCGCTCGAAGACGGCGAATACACCGTCGATCACGGTTCGCAGGTGGTGCTGATCAATCCGCGCGGCCATTACCACGCGTTTTTCAAGGCGCCCCTGGATCCGGCCAAAATGAAGTTGACCTATCGCTCGATGCGCGCCACCTTTAACGGTTGATCAGGCACTTCGTCGGCTGGCCTTGCCCGCGGATAGCAATCAGGGCCGCTGACGAGTGCGAATGACTACCGGTAAAAGGACACTCATGCGCAGCGAATCACTCGACCCCGAAGGGCCATATCGGGCCCTACAGACTCGCAAAGCCGGTCTGTGGGCCGCACCGCTATTGTTGACCCTGTGCGCCATTCCATTCGGTTGGACCGGGCTGGCCGCACCGTTGATCTGGCTATCCCTGTATACGATCGAAACGACGCGTGGCTGGAAGCGCGGTCTCAGCTATCTGGCCGCAGGGTTACTGATGTTGGTTACGGCACTGGGACTGTTGCCGGGCGCTGCGCGCATCGAGTTGCTGCCCCCGTATACGGATGGTGCCGGCAACAGCATCTATGCCAACTTCAATGTGGGCAAGGCCGTTATCGCCATTGCCCTGGTCGCCTTTATGCTGCGCCTGCGCCAGTCCCTGAAGGCGGTTGATATGCCCTACATAGCTGCTGCCGTGATGATTCCGCTTGTTTGCGCAGCAGCAGTATTGGGAACCTCCGCCAAATTTGCGATGGCAATCGTCGTGGCCGCAGCGATAAACCTGCTGGTGGTCTGTGTCAGCGAAGAGGGCTTTTTCCGCTGGATTCTGCAGCGGGGCGTGGAAAACGGCCTGGGGCGCTGGCGCTGGCTGGCGGTGCCGCTGGTGACTGCCGTGTTTACTTTCCTGCACACCGGCTGGGCGGCTTCGGCGACGGCACTTGCCCTGGTGACGGTTGCCGGGTTTTGCTACTCGCTGCTGTGGTGTTTGCGGCAAAATTTCTGGGGCTGCGTTCTGGCTCACTGGGGTGTCAACCTGCTACACATGTTTTTGCTGCCCTATCCAATTGCCGGCTGACTGCCTGCACGAATAGAAGATCCGAAAAACCTCAAAAGGATACTTAGGTGGAACTGAGCACTCATATCATATTTTCCCTGATTTCTTACAAGATCACCTCGTTACTGGTGGGCTGCGTATTTGCCTATATGGGCTACCGCCTGTTCATGTCGGGTATCTGGGGCCACGCCGGCGAACTGGAAACCGGCTTCGGCGACAACCGGGTGGTGATCAAGAAGGCCGCGCCGGGCACCTTCTTTGCGGTTTTCGGCGCAGTGATCATCGCCATCACACTGTACAAAGGTCTGGAATTCGAGACCTACCGCAAGGGCGGCGAGTCGTTCGTGGAAATTGCCGAAGAGGGCGCTACCGATATGCCGGACAGGAAATCCCTGTAAACCAAGTAGTGTCCATCAAGCTTCTTGGCTTAGTCCGGCACCGAATGCCAGTGGGTGGCGACAATATCCAAACGCAGGTCGCCGCCGGGCCAATAGAAAAAATCAAATGGGAGTGGGTGAAATGAGGAAAATTGCTTTAGCGGTTGCCTTGGCCGTGACTGGCTGTGGCCAGGACGCGGAGCTGAATAAGCAGGCCCAGCGCATGGCGCAACAGTATTTACTGGTGGATACCCATATCGATGTGCCTTACCGCTTGAATGAGAAGCCTGCCGATGTCGGAATGGCGACACAGGGTGGTGATTTCGACTATCCACGCGCAAATCGCGGCGGTCTGAACGCGCCGTTTATGTCGATCTATATCCCGGCGGAAATGGAGAGCGATGGCAGCGCCAGGGACTACGCCGATCGGCTGATCGATCAAGTGGAAGGTCTGGTGGCGCGGCACCCAGACAAGTTTGCGATCCCCCATTCTGTCAAGGAAATGGAGCGGCAGGTGGCCAGCGGACGTATATCACTGCCACTCGGGATGGAAAATGGGGCGGCAATTGCCGGCGATCTACAAAACCTGCATCACTTTGCCGAGCGCGGCATACGCTATATCACGCTGACCCATTCGAAGAGCAATCATATCTCAGACTCTTCCTACGACGAGCAGCGGCAGTGGCAGGGCCTTAGCGATTTCGGTAAACAATTGGTGAAGGAAATGAACCGTGCCGGCGTTATGGTCGATGTTTCGCATATCTCCGACGACGCCTTCTGGCAGGTCATGGAAATATCCGAGGTACCGGTAATCGCTTCACATTCCTCCGCACGCCACTTTACCCCGGGTTTCGAGCGCAATATGAGCGACGAGATGATCCGTGCGTTGGCGAACAACGGCGGTGTCATCATGATCAATTTCGGCTCCACCTTCATCAGCGAGGCGTCACGTGAGTCTCGCGCAAAAATCCGCACCGCGACAGAACAGTACATGCGCGAGCAGGGGCTGGACGAGGACAGTGAAGACGTAAAGCACTTTACCGAGCGGCTGATGGAGGAAGAGTTCGTCTACGCGGAACTAGACGATGTGCTGGATCACTTCGATCATGTGCGCGAGCTGGTCGGTGTCGAACATATCGGCATTGGCTCGGATTACGACGGTGTCGGCGATAGCCTGCCGACCGGGTTGAAGGACGTATCCCAGTATCCCAATCTGATCCGCGGCCTGCTCGAGCGCGATTACAGCGAGGAAGATGTTGGCAAAATCCTCGGCGGCAATCTGGTGCGGGTGTGGCGTGAAAACGAGGCCTATGCCCGTGCTAAGCCGCAGGGTGCGCCAGCAGGCACTGAGTAGTAACCCTATTTGCAGTACGAACAAGATCGGAGAAAAACTGCGATGTTAAAAACCACAACCTCGGTCGTGGATGGCAGAGAGATCAGGGACTACCTCGATGTGGTAGTGGGTGAGGCCATCCTCGGCGCAAATATTTTCAAGGACATCTTTGGCGCCGTGCGCGATGTGGTCGGCGGGCGTGCCGGTGCTTATGAGCGGGAGATGGGCAGGGCCCGCAGGGTTGCCTTTGAAGATATGGAGAAGCAGGCGCGCAAACTCGGTGCCGATGGTATCGTCGGTATCGACATCGACTACGAAGTTGTCGGCCAGCAGGGTGGCATGATGATGGTTAGCGTCAGCGGCACGGCGGTGAAATTTCGCTGACTACCAGTCACGATCGACGGTTCAGGGGCGCGCCCCTTGTTTGACTATGGCTAAAGTCTTAAATACAGAGAGCTATCATGCAAAAGCTTGTAATCCTATTCTCGTCATTGATCATGCTGCTGATGGGCTGCGCCAGCCAGTCGCCGAAACCACCGCAAGTTTTCAATGCAGGCGATACTGTTGGAAATGGATTGGTCGTGTTTTCGGTAAAATACAATGGGCCGAACTCCGGTTATGATATCCACTATCGCGGTTTAGATTTTGCAAAAAAAGGAACTGCTGGTGCGGGGGTGGGAATTGCACTGTTCCCAACCAGACAAAAAAGCGATTTTGAATACTCAACGGGCAAGCTACACGTGTTGGAATTGCCTGTCGGCAAGTACGAGTTCTATGCATGGAGTACCAAAAGCGGTATGGCAAACCTTAGGCAAAACAAACCGTTTTCCATTGAATTCGACGTAGAGCCGGGAAAGACTTCTTACCTAGGGTCGTTTGTCTTCAGTGCGACACATCTTGTTGGTGCCACCGTTACCGCGGTACGAGTGGATTATGCCAATGCGTTCAGCGAAGACATGGACGCGCTCAAGAATAAATACTCCAACGTAAATATAGATATCTCAATGGCAGGGGAAAAAGAGGGCTTGGTTCTAGGGGAGTTAGGCGGCAACAGCAGCATCTCCTGGAATACCATACCCATATTCCTGTAGGCACAGAAAAATGCTGCTGCTACCTTGTGTTCCGATCGTATTTGCAGTCTTGATTACCGGCCAAAACCACGATGAAATGGGCGTATATAGAGCTGAACATTGGTATTGCCGATAAAAAACCATGACAAATGATACGGGGCCGAAATCCAGGAGCCGCAAGTCGGATAAAACGTTGTCTTTATTCGTTGCCGCATGCTTCCTGATTCTGGTCGCGTATTTCTCTCACGATGGTACTATCCCGAAAGCAGTTGCCTATCTGATCAGCGCAGCCAGCCTCCTGGCGATTGTGCTTTACGCCAAAGATAAGTGGGCGGCTGTTCACGGGCGCTGGCGTGTCCGCGAGAGTACGCTGCATGCTGTCGCACTTGGCGGTGGCTGGCCGGGCGCACTGATTGCACAGGCACTGTTTAATCACAAACGCAGCAAGCGCCGCTTCATAATCGCTTTCTGGATCACCGTGATCATCAACTGCAGTTTGTTGCTGTGGATTTTTACGGATCGCAATGGCGCGCAATTGGCGGCGGTAATTGCCGCCATAAAGAACGCAGTAGCTGGCTAGGGGTGTGCCCATCCGGTCCCTTCATCTGACAGGCAGCCGCAGTTTGTTGTTTTTCCCTCTCACGCCTATGAACTAGTCTCTGAGTGAAGTCCCGGCGTAAATGGACGTCACTGGCGCAGAGATCCCTTCCGTGAAAAACCTGTTCGACCAGTTCTCACATTCAAGGCGAGCGCGGCGCCTGATTGGCCTGTTAGGGTTGCTGCTAGTGGCGCCTGTGGCCCTGTGGCTGCCGCTCGGCTGGATGGGGCTGGCGCCGTCGATGGTGGAGGTTTTCGGTATTGAAGGCCTGAGAATACCGGCATCCATCGCAATATTCGGGCTGTTGGTTGCCGCCATAGGTTTCTGGGACTACGACGCTGACTGACAAGGAGAGAACGATGTTCAAGCTATCGGATTTTTTCATCCTGCTCGCGGTGGCGATTTCCTTCGCGCTATCGGGCTATCTGTGGTTCAACGGTTACAAGGATCAAGGCATATTTACCGCACTGTGGGTGCCGTCAATCCTCGCCTTCGGTATCTATTTTAAGGTTTCTGCACTGCTGGCCCGGGTGCGCTGATTATGTCCGAATCACTATTGCTGGCGATCGCGATTGGCGTGTTCGTGATGCTGTTGATCGGTATTGCGCTGACCGTCTATGAATTCCACCGCGCCGGTTCAGAGCCGGTGCAAAAATCCAATCCAGGAAGAAAGCGGGAAGGGCGAAGATAGCCAACATTCGCCGAAATATACCGCGCTAATACCGCAAAAAATAAAGGGGAGAGCCGAGGCTCTCCCCTTGTTTGGTTGCTACGCTAACGGCGCGGTGACTTAGAAGCTGTAAGTCATCTTGCCGTAAACGAAGCGACCGCGCGGATCGTGCAGGCCGGATACATAGCCATACAGGTCCGAGTCGCCGTCACCGATTGCGAAAGGCGGTTCCTCATCCAGGGCGTTGTCGGCACCGAGGCTCAGCACCATATTGTCGAAGCCGGTATAGCGTGCCTGCAGATTCACGGTCATGAACGAGTCCACCGTACGGGAATCATTGGTGTCATAGTCCAGGGTGCCGTCGAAATCGATATCGGGCGTGTCTTCAAACTCGCCGATATAGTTCAGGCCCACGGTGAACGCGAAGGCATCGCGTGCCCAGTCCGCGGATGCTGCCCAGCGGTGCTGCGGGTATTCATACTCGCCGGCCAGGTCACGGGTCAGGAAGTCGTCGCCGCTGGAATTCAATTCCACCCGCTCAAACTCGGCCAGGTAAGAGTAATCCAGGCGCAGACCCAGATCGCCACCGGCCACAGCCATACCGGAGTAAACCAGGCTCATGTCGACACCGGAAACTGTCTGTTCACCGATATTGATAAAGCCGCTGTTGATGGACTGCAGGGAGCCGAGGGATTCGCCGGGCAGAGGCGCGGAACGGACGCACACAGTGCTGTTCTGGTCGTTACAGAACTGGCTATACAGGTAGCCGAAGGGCACCTCGTCGATCTTGCCTTCCTGGGTGATGCTCCAGTAATCCACGGACAGCTGCATGCCATCGATGGGCTTGACCACCGCACCCAGGTTGAAGGACTCAGACTCCTCAGCTTCCAGATCCGGGTTGCCGGCGAACTCGATCGTGTAATCGGTGCTGGCACAGTAGGCGTCATTGACGGCGCAACCGAAAGTATCGGCAAAGAAAATGGATTCCTGCGACGGTCCCAGCCCAATCTGGGCGAGAGACGGCGCGCGGAAACCGGTACCCCAGGAAGCGCGCAGAGACAGCTTGTCACTGGCGGTCCACAGCAGATTGGCCATCGGGTTGGTAGTGGTACCGAAATCACTGTAGTCGTCGTAGCGGCCGGCCAGAGTCAGATCCAGATTGGCGGGCAGCGGAATCGCGAATTCCACGAACGCCGAGGTGATATCACGGCTGGCGGAGGCGGATACGGACTCAGTGCCGAAGATCAGGCCGCGCTGGAACTGGTCGTCCGGAATATCGGAAGCCTTTTCCTCGCGGTGCTCAACACCGGCGGCCATGGCGATAGCGCCGTTGGCGGTATCGAACAGGTTGCCGTTGATGGTGAAATCCATGCCGCGCAATTCGGATTTACCCTGACGCACGAGGCTGGTGGTAATGGAGTCGATCACAGACTGCGGGTTCTGCACGCCGCCGAATGGGTTGTAGCGGCCCGCATCGATCTCCTGCTGCAGCAGGTCGGTGCGCACCCAGCCCTGGGACCGGTTGCCGGTCTGAGTGGATTCGCTGCGCGAGCGCTGCACGGACGCTTCCCAGTCCCAGTCCGCAACGCTGCCGCGCAAGCCGAATACACCACGCAGGTTGTCGGTCTCGATACTCCACTGGCGCGCGCCGGCATCGACGGTGCGGTAGCGGCCCACATCAATGCTGCTGGCACCGGTAAACGGGTTGTTCGGATGGGTGATTGGCACGGTCAGGCCGGCATCTTCATCCAACGGGGTGGGGGCACCCTGGGCGATGGAAGTATTGTGCTGCACGGCGATTTCGCTGAAAAACTCCACGCTGTCAGTCAACTGGGAGTGGCCCAACATCAGCATACCGGTGCGCTCGGCTTCCGGTGTCAGCAGGGTCCAGGGACCGTAGTCGTAAACACAGGTCTGGCCGAAGGCGCTGCCGGCCGGACAACCCGGGTCGATCGTGGTCTCGCCGTCGACGATAAAGCGGCCCGGGTAACCGCGCGATGAACGGAAATCCATACCGCCGCGGGAGGACTGGTCGGCGGTGTCGAGGCCGCTGCGTTCCACGCTGGCGAGCGTCGAGTTGCTGTGATGATCGAAGATCAGAGTCAGGTTCGAGTCGTCGCCGTTGACACCCCAGACAGCGGCTACTGACTGCTCGTCATAGCCGTCGGCACCACCGTAGTCGACGGAAATCTCTGTGCCTTCAAAATCCTTGCGCAGCACCAGGTTGACCACACCGGCAACGGCATCGGATCCGTAGATCGCTGAGGCGCCGTCCTTCAGTATTTCCACCCGCTCTACTGCCGCCAACGGAATGCTGTTGATGTCGACGAAGTTGGTGGTGATGCTCTCGGCGAAGGCACTGATGGCGACGCGCTTGCCGTTGACCAGTACCAGGGTTGCGTCGGCACCCATGCCACGCAGGCTTACTGCGGCGGCGCCGTTGGCGGTGGAGTCCTGGTTGTTGCCGCGGGTAGAGAAGGTGCCGTTACCGGCAGCGGGGTTCTTTTCGAACATTTGCTGCAGGTTGGTGTAGCCGGATTTTTCGATGGCCTCGCGATCCATCACCTGGATCGGGGTGGCCGTCTCGAACTCGGCATTGCGTTGAATGCGCGAGCCGACTACCGCGACTTCCTCGATGGCGCCTTCTTCGGCGGCGAAAAGAGTTTGCGGTACGGCCGCAGCGGCCGCGGTGAGTATGGCGCTAGCCAGTGCGTTACGACGAAAAGTTTGTTTTTCCATGATCGTTGCTCGTCCATTTATTGTCATTATTGGTGACTGACCGAAACTGACTGGTCGTCGGGCAACACTAGCAACGGCCGAATTTTGAAACAATTGGCCGGCGACGGGACGAGCAATTATTGAGGGGATTGGTGAAGGCGGTCTCAATTATCTGGTAGAGGGCGTCGCAAATGCGAGGGCCGTACCAGAATGCAAAGATCGAAAATATTTGAATAGTGTGGGCTCGGCGGATACGGCCAATAAAAGTATCAGGCGGTGCGAAACTGACACGCGAGAAAAATCATTCCAGCCGCCAGCACTATCGACGGCCCCGCCGGCGTATCCCACAGAATGGACGCCAGCAATCCAAGTAGTACCGCGATACAGCCGATTGTCGATGCGAGTACAGCCATGCGCTCGGGGGTGTTGGCAAGCTTGCGCGCGGCGGCGGCGGGAATAATCAGCAGCGCGGTAATCAGCAACACGCCGACCACCTTCATAGCGATCGCAATCAGCAGCGCCAGCATCAGCATCAGTGCCAGGCGGGTTTTTTCCACCGGTACGCCCTCCACCGCGGCCAGCTCTTCGTGCAGGGTGAAGGCCAGCAATTTCTCCCATAAGAAATACAACAGTGCAGCAATCAGCGCGGCCGCGGCCAGCATCAGTACAAGGTCGCGACCGCTGACCGCGAGCAGATCGCCGAGCAGTAGCGACAGCAGGTCGACTTTAATTTTGAACAGGCTGACCGTGACGATACCAAGCGCCAGCATCGAGTGCGACAGAATGCCGAGCAGTGTATCCACGGACAATTTCTGCCGGCGCTGCAGGTAGACCAGCAGTACCGCCAGGGCACAGCAGGTGGCGCCGACGGCGAGGGTCGGCATTATCTGCAGCACGAAGCCGAGGGTGACGCCGAGCAGCGCGGAGTGGGCCAGGGTATCGCCGAAGTAGGCCATGCGCCGCCATACGGCAAAGCAGCCCAGCGGGCCGCTGACCAGTGCGACCAGCAGGCCGGCGGCCAGGGCGTACCAGAGAAATTGGCTGTGCAGCAGCTCGCTGAATTGCACCACTTATTTGCGCTCGTCTTGTTTGTCGGGGTGGTTGTTGCTGTGATTGTGCGAGTGATGCCCTGAGTGGTTACAGCCGTGCTCGTCGACGACATCGCCACTCAGGCTGTGGGCGTGATTGTGCTGGTGGGTATAGGGCGCCACCTTGTCGCCGAATAGCTCCAAGTAGGCGGGATCGCGGCTCACTTGTTCCGGGTGGCCTTCGCAACAGATGTGCTGGTTGATACACAGGACCTTATCGGTCGCCGCCATGACCAGGTGCAGATCGTGGGAAACCAGCAGCACGCCACAGCCCAGCTCGTCTCGCAGCGCGGCGATTAATTGATACACCTCGCTCTGGCCGCCGACATCGACGCCCTGGGTCGGTTCGTCGAGTACCAGTAGTTGTGGCTTGCGTGACGCGGCACGTGCCAGCAGCACCCGCTGCATTTCCCCGCCGGACAGCTCGGCCAGGTTGGCGTCGCTTAGCTGGCTGGCACCGACACGCTGCAGCGCCGCCTGCGCCGCATCGGTACTGAGCCCTGGCTGTCCCAGCAGCAGGAAGCGCTTGATCGACATCGGCATGGACGCATCGATCTGCAATCGCTGCGGCATATAGCCGATACGCAGATCCGTCCTGCGCCACACACTGCCGCTGGTGGGGCGGGTCAGGCCGAGCAGCAGCCGCAGCAGGGTGGTCTTGCCGGCGCCATTGGGGCCGATAACGGTGACGATTTCTCCCTGCTGCAGCTCGAGGGTAATGTTCTGCAGCAGTTGCCGGCCGGCGATTTCCAGCCCGAGATTGTCGGCAGTGATGAGCGGCTCGGAATGCGTCAGGGTGAAATCTCCGCGAATGGCGAGAATGAAGATCTATCGTACCTGCGACTGGCGGGCGCAGGCCGGCTGTGATTATATCGCAGTTTTTTGCCGCCCAATGTCTGCCATGTTGCCCGTTACGCGCCTGTTGTTGCTGTTTTCCGTCATTCTGCTCGCCGCCTGTGGCAAACCCGCATCGACTGCTAACGGTGAACTGGTGGTGAGTATCCGTCCGCTGGCGCTGATCGCCAGGGAAATTGTCGGCACCGAGATGCCGGTGCGTGTGTTGATCCAGAGCGGCGATCCGCACCACTATGCGCCCAACGTATCGGAGCGCGCGGCGCTGGAGCGCGCCGGGCTGGTCGTGTGGATGGGGCCGCAGCTGGAAAGCGTGCTCGCCAGGCAAGTGGCGTTGCTACCCGCCGAGCGGCAGCTGCAACTGCTCGGCGCGGGCGATTACGAATACGAGGGTGCCGCGGCTACGGATCCGCACCTGTGGCTGCGTCCGCGCAATGCGGCGCAGATCGCCGCGCAGATCGCCGAACGGCTGGCCGAGCTGCAGCCGCAACAGGCGGAAGGGTACCGTAGCCGCGCGCGCGACTTTTCCCGCGCCATGGCCAACCTGCAGAAAGTGCTGGACCGGGCCCTGTGGGCCTATCGCGATGTGCCGATCGTCGTGACCCATGATGCCTATGGCCATTTCTTTGGCTCCGCCGGCGTGGCGACTCGCTCTCTGAGTGACAGCGGCAAGGGCGGGCACGGCGCCCGGGCCCTGTTGCAACTGCAGGGGCGCGGCGACGGCTGTCTGTTTGGTGAAGTGCCGGCGAACGATCGCGACCGGCAGACGGCGGATAACCTCGGCCTGCGCTACGCGGCGCTGGATCCGCTCGCCGAGCGGCTGCCGGCGGATGCCGATTATCGTAACCTGATTGAACAGCTGCTAGCGCAGGCGCGCAGCTGCCTTGCGGAGGTGCCGGATGTTGCTCCGGCCGATGCCGACAACTAGCGGCGGCGCTGCGCGGTCAGGAGGGTTCCTGTTGCTGCGCCTGTGCCTCCGTACGCAGCCGCTCTTCCTCCTGCCGGCGCAGCTCCTCGGCGCGGATGCGCTGCTGTTGCCGGCGTAATTCCTCCGCCTGCGCGGCTTCCTGGGCTGCCTTGCGACGCTTGTCCTGTTCGCTGGCCAGAGCCCGTTCTTTTTCCGCGCGGAACCGTTCCACCAATTGCTGCTGGCGGAGCCTCAGCGAGTGGACCTGTTCCAGCCGGCTGCGTTGTCGCTGCTGCTGTTTGAACTGGCGCGCCTGCCGGGTCCTTTCCCGCGCTGCGTCATCGGCCTCCCGCTCACCAATAACCTCGATATATTCCATCTCGCCGGGCAGGTTTGCCGCGCCGCTGTCGCGCCCGATTCCGTCCGCCGTCGCCAGTGCGGGCGCGATAAACACTGCCGATGTCAGCAGCAGGCGGTGGATAATTGTATAGCTCATGGTTACAGCCCTCTCGATAACTCCCTATCAGCGGCGGTTGTTCCGCACGGCAGGATTCGCTCTTTAAAAGCCTAGAAGGCGCGAGCGGGTTCGCTTGCGGGACTGCGGTGACTGCCACCCACAGAGCGGTGGTGTGAGGGCGCGTTCGTGCGGGCTGTATGAACGCTGTGAACGGGAAAAACACCTGTGGCGCGGCGCCGTTGTGCGCACGCTGGCCTGACAGAGGTGGGAGGGATTAGCGGGGCGACCCGTGACTGGTTCAGACTGCCGCGGGCGCCCGCGGCAGCTACCAGAGCAAAAGAGAGGCTAGGAGTTTTCCTTGAAGCGCTGCAGCTTTTCCGCGCGCGCCGCATCGCGCTCGGCCTGGCGGCGCAGCTGTTCCAGCTGATACATCTGCCGCTGCAGCAGCGCCTCGTTCTGGCTGCGCTTGGCGTCCTGCAGCAGCGCCTCGTGTCGTTGCTCGCCTTTCATTTCCAGTTTCTCGGTCGCGTCCTGTTGCTGGTTCGCGGCGACAAGTGGATGCTCGCCGGATGCCGCCAGCACGGAGCCGGCGGCAGTGACTGCTGCGAAAAGGAAACCGGTGAATATCACGCCCTTCATGGTCTAACCCTTCCCTGTGGTGTCTGCGGTGCTGAAACCCGGCGCTCTGTCGCCGGGCGGCCATTACACTGCGCGGCTGTTGCCGGCAAATAACGGCTCGCGGATGTTTTCGTGAACAACGAATGTCGTTTCCGTGAAGCAAGCCTAGATAGGCGCGCGCGGTTCCGGCCGCCGCTGCGATGACTGCCGCCGTCGGCACGTCAAATTGAAGAGGGGATTGCCGGCGAACAGAACTGCCCGCCGTTCTGGGGCAAAAGGCGCCTGCGCCGAGAAGAAAAAGCCGGCGAAGGGCGTTATGCTATCGGCCTCCACACCGCCTCTCGCACAAACATTCCAACAATTGATTTCATAGATTTATGACCGACAAGAACAGCAACGCCGCCCCGCTGATCCTGGTGGACGGCTCCTCCTACCTGTACCGCGCCTTCCATGCCCTGCCGCCGCTGACCACCAGCAACGGCAAGCCCACCGGCGCGGTGCGCGGCGTCATCGCCATGTTGCGCCGCCACCTGAAGGAGCACCCGGGCAGCACCGTGGCGGTGGTGTTCGACGCCAAGGGCAAGACCTTCCGCGATGAACTCTTCGCCGAGTACAAATCCCACCGGCCGCCGATGCCCGACGACCTGCGTGAGCAGATCCAGCCGATCCACGATGTTATCGACGCCATGGGGCTGCCGCGGCTGGTGGTGGACGGCGTCGAGGCCGATGATGTCATCGGCACCCTGGCGCTGGAGGCTCAGCGGGACGGACAGGAAGTGATCATCTCCACCGGCGACAAGGATATGGCCCAGCTGGTGCGCCCGGGCATCACCCTGGTCAACACCATGTCCAACACCGAGATGGACAGCGAAGGCGTGAAGCAGAAATTCGGCATAGGTCCGGAGTTGATCATCGACTTCCTCGCGCTGATGGGCGACAAGTCCGACAACATCCCCGGCGTTCCCGGCGTCGGCGAGAAGACCGCGCTGGCGCTGCTGCAGAACCTCGGCGGCCTCGAGGACATCTACGCCGACCTGGATGCGATAGCGCCGCTGGGCTTCCGTGGCTCCAAGACCCTGGCCAAGAAAATGGCGGAGCACCGCGACGCGGCCGAGCTGTCCTACCAGCTCGCGACCATCAAGACCGACGTGGAACTGCCCTACCACCCGCGGGACCTGCACAATGCCGAGCCGCACAAAGACCGGCTGGTGGAGCTGTTCGGCGAGCTGGAATTCCGCGGCTGGCTGGAGGAACTGTCCGGCGATGAGGCGGAGGAGGCCATGGCCGAGGCGGTCGAGCGCGACTACGTCATCGTCACCGACATGGCCGAGCTCGACGGCTGGCTGCAGAAGCTGAAGGATGCGGAGATCTTTGCCTTCGACACCGAGACCACCAGCCTCAATTACATGCAGGCGAAACTGGTCGGGCTGTCATTCGCGGTGGAGCCGTACCAGGCCGCCTATGTGCCGCTGGCCCACGACTATATGGGCGCGCCGGCGCAGCTGCCGTTCGACGAGGTGCTGCAGAAGCTGAAACCGCTGCTGGAAGATGAGCGGCAGAAGAAGGTCGGCCAGAACCTGAAGTACGACAGCCATATCCTCGCCAACTACGATATCGCGCTGAAGGGAATCGCCCGCGACACCATGCTGGAATCCTATGTGCTCGACAGCACCGCCAGCCGCCATGATATGGACAGCCTGGCGCTCAAGTATCTCGGCGAGCACACGGTGCACTTCGAGGATATCGCCGGCAAGGGCGCCAAGCAGCTGACCTTCAACCAGATCGAACTGGACAAGGCCGGCCCCTATGCCGCAGAGGACGCCGACATCACGCTACGCCTGCACCGCGAGCTGTCCGGCCGCCTGGCGAAGGAACCGTCGCTGGAAAAAGTCCTGGACGAGATCGAGATGCCGCTGCTGCCGGTACTCGCACGCATCGAGCGCAACGGCGCCTATATCGATGCGAAGATGCTGGCGGCACAGAGTGCCGAGCTGGAACAGAAGATGCGCGAGCTGGAGCAGCAGGCCTTCGCCGTCGCCGGTGAGGAGTTCAACCTGGGCTCCACCAAGCAGCTGGGTGCGATTCTGTTCGAGAAGCTGCAGATCCCGGTCATCAAGAAGACCCCCAAGGGTGCACCGTCCACCGCTGAGCCGGTGCTGCAGGAGCTGGCCCACAGCCACGAACTGCCGGCGCTGATCATGCAGTACCGCGGCCTCGCCAAGCTGAAGAACACCTACACCGACAAGCTGCCGCAGATGATCGATCCGGCCACCGGCCGCGTGCACACCTCCTATCACCAGGCGGTGGCCGCCACCGGACGCCTGTCGTCCAGCGATCCGAACCTGCAGAACATCCCGATCCGCACCGAGGAGGGGCGCCGCATCCGCCAGGCGTTTGTCGCCGATCCGCGCATCGACGGCGGCAGCGTGATCATCGCCGCGGACTACTCGCAGATCGAGCTGCGCATCATGGCACACCTGTCCGGCGACAAGGGGCTGGTGGATGCCTTCGCCCATGGCGCCGACATCCACCGCGCCACCGCCGCCGAAGTATTCGAGGTGACACCGGACGAAGTCAGCGACGAGCAGCGCCGCCGTGCCAAGGCAATCAACTTCGGCCTGATCTACGGCATGTCCGCCTTCGGCCTGGCCAGGCAGCTGGGCATTCCGCGCGGCGACGCGCAGACCTATATCGACCGCTACTTCGAGCGCTACCCGGGCGTTCTCCGGTATATGGAGAACACCCGCAAGCAGGCGTCGGAGAAGGGTTATGTGGAAACCCTGTTCGGCCGCCGCCTGTACCTGCCGGAGATCAACTCCCGCAACGGCATGCAGCGCCAGGCGGCGGAGCGCACCGCGATCAACGCACCGATGCAGGGTACCGCCGCCGATATCATCAAGCGTGCGATGGTCGCCGTGGACGCCTGGCTGGCGGAGCAGGGACTGGCCAGCAAGCTGATCATGCAGGTGCACGACGAACTGGTGCTGGAGGTGCCGGAGCAGGAGGTGGAGCAGGTCAGTGCCGGGCTGGTCGAGCTGATGCAGGGCGCCGCCGAGCTGGATGTGCCGCTGATCGTCGACCTGGGCAAGGGGATCAACTGGGACGAGGCCCACTAGCGTGTGGGTGGCTACTGCGCGGGCGCCTGACGGCGTCCGCATTAGCCCCCTGGCGCCGCCGCCCGCACAGGCAAGGAAAGCGGCGACAGAATGCGTGCATTGATCAAAATTTTTACACTTTTTAACGGAAACCGCGGAACCGTTCCGGCGACAGCCGCTCTAAAAAGGCAAGATCGTTGGAATGCGTCATCATCCCCCAAGGAAGTCAGATGTTTGCCCCGGAGCTCCCCCAAGTCCGGGGCATTTTTTTTGGGGAACGCCCTGAAAAACTAGGTTTTTCCAAGGTTCCCGTCTAGGCAATAGCGCCGCGCCGCCTCCAGATAGATGCGCGTCTTGTGCCGCCACTTCTGTGGCTCCGCCACCTCGCCGTCCTGCAGGTGCGCCGCCGCCAGGTGCGCGCGCAACAGCGCGCGGTAGGCCCGGTAGAAGCGTGCCAGCGCCGGCGGCGGGCGGTCGCCGCAACAGCGGTAGTAGCTCTCCAGCGCCGTCTCGCCCAGGTCCTTGCGCCCCAGTAGCTCGCACTCCAGCGCCAGGTAGCTGAGCTCATCCACCGGATCCACGCAGCGCAGTGTGCGGTTGAATTCCAGGCAATCGATCACCTGCGGCGGTTGGGTCAGGAAACAGTGTTCCGGGCGCAGGTCGCCGTGACCCTCGACGATCCTGCCCGCTTCGGCGCGCCCGCCCAGCAGTTCCGCCGCACTGGTCTGGTATTCCAGCAACGCCGTGACAATAGCGTTGATTTCGCCGACGTTGAGCGCAAGTTCCCGTTCCAGTTCCGGGGCCAGCAGCCGCTCGTGCCAGTCCTCGCACTGGCGCCGCAGCCGCGCCAGATACTGGGGCCCGGTCAGTGGAATTACCTCGGCGTCGAGATAGAAGTCGCACAGCCGCTGCAGCAGCGGCGCCAGCATCGACGTGGTCGCGGTGTCGATCAGCGCCGGCAGACTGGCGTCCTCGCGCAGGCGGCGCATCTTCACCAGCCACTCCACCGGCACCCCGCCTTCGCCCAGGGTCAGCCGTCCGCGTGGGTCCATGCGCAGCGCCACTACCTCCAGGTAGACGTTGTCGGTCAGGCGCCGATTCAGGCGCAGCTCCTCGCGACAGACCGCATAGCGCTTGTCGAGGCTGCTGAAATCCAGGTAGCTGGAGCGGACCGGTTTCTTCATTTTGTAGGCGTAGTGGTCGGTCAGAAACACCCGCGCCATATGGGTTTCCACCAGGCGCACCGATGCCGTCGCCTCCGGATAGCTCGCGGCCGCGAGCAGAAAGCGGGTTTTCTCTTCCAGGTCCGGCAGCTTGACGGCAGGGTCAGTCATGGCGCGCTTTGTCTGTGGTCCTGTTTGCTAGTCTAGTTTTATTACCTATCGCCGAAGTCATCGAGGTTCCTGCTGTGATGACGCCCTTCGAGAACCGTGTGGAGGCCGGCCGCATGCTGGCCGAATCTCTCCGCGACTACGCGAACCGCAAAGATGTGATCGTGCTGGCCCTGCCCCGCGGCGGCGTGCCGCTCGGCCTGGAGCTGGTGCGCGTGCTGCACGCGCCGCTCGATCTGATGCTGGTACGCAAACTGGGGGTGCCCGGCCACGAAGAGCTGGCCATGGGCGCCATCGCCAGTGGTGAGCGGGTGCTGAACGACGATGTGGTGCGCGGCTGCGGCATCACCGACGAGGCGCTGGAGGCCGTCGCGCGCGACGAGCAGGCGGAACTGGAGCGCCGCGCCAAGCGCTACCGCGGCGACAAGCCGTGGCCGAAACTGAAAGATCGCTGTGTGATTCTGGTCGACGACGGCATCGCCACCGGCGCCACGATGGAAGTGGCGGTGCGCGCGGTGCGCCAGCAGCAACCGGCTTCCATCGTGCTGGCGGTGCCGGTGGCACCGCCATCCTCGCTGCACCGCTTCTCCGCGCTGGTGGACCGCATCGAATGCCTGATGACACCCGAGGCCTTCTGGGCCATCGGTGCCTGGTACCGGGACTTTTCCCAGCTGAACGACGAGCAGGTGATCGCGATGATGCGCGAGGCGGAAGACCTGCAGGGGGGTGGCCGATGAATCGCACTGAGGTGCTGGTCGATGCGGCTGGCGAACGGCTGGAGGGCTTCCTGACGTTGCCGCAGGGCACCAGTGCACTGGTGCTGTTCGCCCACGGCAGCGGCAGCAGCCGTTTCAGCCCGCGCAACAATATGGTCGCCGAGCAACTGAACGGTGCAGGCATCGGCACGCTGCTGTTCGATCTGCTCACCGCCGAGGAGCACCGGGTCGACGAGGTCACCCGCGAGTACCGCTTCGATATCGACCTGCTGGCGCGGCGGCTGGCGGCGGCGGTGGACTGGGCCGCCCACGCATCGGCAACGGAACAACTGAATTTCGGCCTGTTCGGCTCCAGTACCGGCGCCGCGGCCGCGCTGATCGCCGCCGCCGAACGCCCGCTGCTGGTCAAGGCAGTGGTGTCCCGCGGCGGCCGCCCGGACCTGGCCGGCGCCGACCTGCCACTGGTGAAGGCGCCGACGCTGCTGATCGTCGGCGGCGACGACACCCAGGTGATCGAACTGAACGAGCAGGCGGCGGCGCGCATGGTCAACAGCCCGCAGCTGGAGATCATTCCGGGCGCCACGCACCTGTTCGAGGAGCCGGGCACACTGGAGGAGGTGGTGCGCCTCGCCATCGAGTGGTTCCGGCTGCACCTGTCATGAGTCGCCTGAAGCTGTTCAGTCTCGATGCCGGTGCCGACTTCGCCGGCCGCGTGGCCGCCGCCCTCGGCGAGCCGCTGGCCGCGCACGAGGAGCGGGATTTTGTCGACGGCGAGCACAAGTTGCGCCCGCTCGACGACGTCGAGGGGGCGGACGTCTACCTGGTGCAGTCCCTGTATGGCGACGAGCGCGGCAGCGTCGACGACCGGCTGGTGCGGGTGCTGTTCCTGCTCGGCGCGCTGCGCGACGCCGGCGCCGCCCGCGTCACCGCGGTGGTTCCGTATCTGTGCTACGCGCGCAAGGATCGGCGCACCAAGCTGCACGATCCCCTCTCCAGCCGCTACCTGGCCAGCCTGTTCGAGTCGCTCGGGACCGACGCGGTGGTGACCCTGGATGTGCACAACCAGGCCGCGTTCGAGAACGCCTTCCGCTGCCGTACCCTGCACCTGCCGGCGCAGCCGCTGTTCGTGGAATACGCCGCCGAACGGCTGGCTGGCGACGAGCGGCCGCTGGTGGTGGCGTCGCCGGACGTGGGCGGCGTCAAGCGCGCCGAGGCCCTGCGCACGGCGCTGGGCGAACGGCTGGAGCGCGAGATAGGTCGCGCCTTCGTGGAGAAATACCGCAGTGGCGACCGCCTCAGCGGCGGCGTGCTGGTCGGCGATGTGCAGGGGGCCAGTGTTGTGATCGTCGACGACCTGATCGCCGGCGGCGGCACCCTGTCCCGCGCCACCGACGCCTTGGTCAGTGGCGGCGCCGAGCGCATCATCGCGCTGGCCAGCCACGGCCAGTTCTGTGGCGGCGCGCTGGCTGATATCCAGCAGCTGGAACTCGAAGCGGTCGCGGTGACCAATTCCCTGCCGCAGGCCCAGGGCGCCGGCAAGCTGCAGGTGGTCGACTGCGCCCCGTTGATCGCCGAGGCGATCCGCCGCCTGCACGACAGCGGCCCGGCGGCGCAGCTCAGTGTCTAGGGGTTAACAGGCCCGTATGTCGCGATTCGACAGCGAAATCTCCGCATTTATCTGGGATACCAAGTACCGCCACCGGGGCGCCGGCCGCCGGGGAGACGGCGAGCGCATATTCGACCAGACCGTGGAAGACAGCTGGCGCCGGCTGGCCAATGCGCTGGCGGCGATGGAGCCACTGCAGCACGAGCTGTGGGCGCAGCGCTTCTACCACAACCTGGCGGATTTCCGCTTCCTGCCCGGTGGCCGCATTCTCGCCGGCGCCGGCACCGCCCACCGCGTAACCCTGTTCAACTGTTTCGTGATGGGCGCCATCGAGGACTCGATGGAGGCGATTTTCGAGCGCCTCAAGGAGGGCGCGCTGACGATGCAGCAGGGCGGCGGCATCGGCTGCGACTTCTCCACGCTGCGGCCGGCTGGCAGTCGCGCGCAGCACACCGGCACCATCGCCTCGGGGCCGGTGTCGTTCATGCGCATCTGGGATGCGATGTGCGCGACGCTGCTGTCCACCGGCAGCCGCCGCGGCGCCATGATGGCCACGCTGCGCTGCGATCACCCGGATATCGAGCGCTTCGTCGAGGCCAAGCGCGACCCGCGCGAACTGCGCCACTTCAACCTGTCGGTGCTGGTCAGTGACGAATTTATGGCGGCGGTGGACGGCGACGAGGACTGGTCGCTGGTATTCCCGGACCGCCACCTGGAGGGGCAGGGCGACGAACTGATCGCGCGCCGCTGGAGCGGCGAGGGCGAGGCGGTGCCGTGCCGGGTACTGCGCCGGGTTCCGGCGCGCCAGTTGTGGCAACAGATCATGCGTGCCACCTACGACTGCGCCGAGCCGGGGGTGCTGTTTGTCGATCAGATCAACCGGCACAACAACCTCCACTATCGCGAACAGATCAGCGCTACCAATCCCTGCGGCGAAATTCCGCTGCCCCCCTACGGTGCCTGCAACCTCGGCTCGGTCAATCTGCTGCAGTTCGTGCGCGAACCCTTCGGCGACCGCGCGCGGCTGGACTGGGACGGCATCCGCGACTGCGCGGAGCTGGGGGTGCGGATGCTGGACAACGTGATCGACCTGTCCCGTTACCCGTTACCGGCCCAGGAACAGCAGGCGCGCGGCAGCCGCCGCATCGGCATCGGCATCACCGGCCTTGCCGACGCGCTGATCACCCTCGGCCTGCACTACGACAGCGACGCCGCGCGGCAGCTGGCCGCGCGGGTGATGCAGACGCTGCGCGACAGTGCCTACCGCACCTCGATAGCGCTGGCAGAAGAGAAGGGTGCCTTCCCGTTTTTCCGCCGCGACGATTACCTGCGCGGCGCCGATATCCGCTCGCTGCCCGACGAGCTGCGCCGCGACATAGCCGCCGGCGGTATCCGCAACAGCCACCTGATCGCGATCGCCCCCACCGGCACCATCAGCCTGCTGGCGAACTGCGTGTCCAGCGGCGTGGAACCGGTGTTCGATTTCCGCCACCGCCGCCGGGTGCTGACCGCGAGCGGTGACTACCGCGAGTTCGATATCGTCGATCCCGCTTACCGGCTCTGGTGCGATCGCGGCGGCAACGGCGACGCGCTGCCGGAGGTCTTTGTCGCCGCGCGCGGCCTGACGCCGCGGGCGCATTTGCAGATGGAGGCGGCGCTCCAGCCGTTCGTGGACAACGCCATTTCGAAGACGGTCAATGTGCCGGCCGATTACCCGTTCGAGGCGTTCCAGTCCCTGTATCGCGAGGCATTTGCGTTGGGGCTGAAAGGTTGTACGACCTTTCGGCCCAACCCGGTCACCCAGTCGGTGCTGACCAGCGGCGACGAAGCGCCGGCCAGCCACTGCTGCAATATAGAGCGCGAAGGCGAGTAATGCCGACAGGAATCTGCTCGGAGATTACCGTTAACGCTTCTTTACCCAATGGCTTGGAACCACCACCGCTGCAGCCCCTCTAAACCTACGAATCATTGTTGCTCCTCAAACCCCAACACAATCAGCTTCCCCGGCCCCGATACCTCCCCAACGTCGGGGCTTTTTTTTGCCTGCATAAACGGCGGCTATGACACCGATTGGAATCCATTTGCGGAAAGCCGGCGTAGAAGGGCTAGTATCTGCGCTCCGACCGATGTTGCCGGTCACAGATTCACTGGGGAAACCACAGCGGCGAACCTATTGTTGAATTGGCTGGAAACAGAAAGTTTGTTGGGTGTGAACCCACAGGCGTACCCGTCCCCCTGGGTGCGTCTGTTTAGTGCCCGTCCCCAAGGGCACTGACCCCTAGCCGGCAGTCCCCATCTGCCGGCTTTTTTTATTCTTTACCCACGGTTCGTATTTCCTTTGTTGTCGCTTTGGCGGCTGGCGCCGTCAGCGCCTGATCTCCTGTTGCAAATGATAATGCGTCGCATTAGCATGTGTGAGAATCAAATAAGGAGATCGCCGTGAAGTTACGTTATCTCTGTGCCAATCACCGCCAGTGGCTGACGGCCGATACCGATCGCGCGGAGCGGGCGTGGCTGGATTGGGTTGAGCGGGGTACACATCTGTGCGAGGAACGCAGTTACGCCGAGGCTATCCCCTACCTGGGCTGCGCCTTCGATCTGGCCAGTTTCCTGCTCGGTGAGTGCTGGCCCGGCTATGCCGTCGCGGCCGTGCGCTTCAGTGACAGTGCCCGCCAGTTGATGGATGCCTACCGGCAGTGCGGCGACGCGGGCCTGGGCAACTACATACTGGTGGGTGCCAGCTCACGGCTGGCGCGGGAGCTGCACAACCCGCGCAACGATCAGATCAGTCAGATCACCGCCGACTGCCTCCGCACCCTCTACGGCGGTGAGCCTCACACGGCGGCGCCGCAGCTCTGGCCCCGCGACAGTGCCGGCGCCCGGCGCTTGCACTGAGCCGGTTCTCGCCCCGTGGACGCCGCCGAATCAGCGCAATTTCTGCAGATTGAGATACGCGAGGAGACGCTGATCGCGCTGCTGGCACAGCGCCGACTCAGGGCAGAGGACCTGCGCGGCCTCACACCGCTGGCGCGCCGTCAATTGCGGCGCGTGTTGCTGCAGTCGTTGCTGTCCCGTGCCGGCCCGCACGCCGGCGGTTAGCGCGGCGCAATCTCACTGCTCCAGCGCGAGCCACGCATTGAGTTTGCGCTCCAGCTTGTCGAGCCCGGTCTTCTTGGTGGAGGAAAAGATCTGCACCGTGACGCCGGTATCCAGTCCCTGCTCTTTGAGAGCTTTTTCCACCGCGAAGCGGGTGTTGTTGGCCGGGCCGTTTTTCAGCTTGTCGGCCTTGGTCAGCAGTATGTGCGCCGGCAGGCCGGACTCCACCGCCCAGGTCAGCATATGCAGGTCGAACTCCTTCAGCGGCTGGCGGATGTCCATCAGCAACACCAGGCCGCGCAGGCACTGCCGCTTCTCTAGGTAGAACGCCAGGTGGCGCTGCCACTCGTCTTTCATCGAGCGCGCTACCTTGGCGTAGCCGTAGCCCGGCAGGTCGACCAGACGCTGCTGGTCGGACACGCTGAAGAAGTTGATCAGCTGCGTGCGCCCCGGCGTTTTCGACGTGCGCGCCAGTTTGCTGTTGCCGGTCAGCGCGTTGATCGCACTGGACTTGCCGGCGTTGGAGCGCCCGGCGAAAGCCACCTCGGCGCCGTTGTCTGGCGGGCACTCGGCCAGGGTCGGTGCGCTGGTTAGAAATTGCACAGTGCGGTAGTTGAGCTTTTCCGGATGGGGTGCTGATTGGGTGTCTGACATAGTTAAGTCTGCTGATTCGGTACACTCGCTTGGCGCGCAAGTATATAATGCCGCGGTTTACGCGTCGCAGGACTATTTGGGGGCGGCGCAAGATGCCATATTTCAGCGCGCTATGGGACGACGTATGAACAGCATTATTAAGAACACCGCTCTGGCTCTCGGTCTGACGCTCGTGGGGGCTGCACCTTTTGCGATGGCCGCCGGAGACGCCACCGCCGGCAAGGCCAAGGCCGCCCAGTGCGCCGCCTGTCACGGTGCCGACGGCAACAGCCCGGCGCCGACCTTTCCGAAACTGGCCGGCCTGGGCGAGAAATACCTGGCCAAGCAGCTGATGGATATCAAGAGCGGTGAGCGCGAAGTGCCGCAGATGATCGGCCAGCTCGATAATTTCAACGAGCAGGACCTGCAGGACATGGCCGCCTATTTCGCTTCCCAGCCGATGCAGCTGGCCGGTTCCGAGGCGATTTCGGTGATGTTGAACAGTGGCGAAAGCGTAGACGGCCTGATGCTGGGCCGCGAGCTGTTCCGCGCCGGCAATCCGGAAACCGGCGTGCCGGCGTGCATGGGCTGCCACTCCCCGACCGGTATCGGCAATGCGCCGGCAGGCTATCCGCGCCTGTCGGGCCAGTACGCGCAGTATGTGGAGAGCCAGCTCAAGGCGTTCCGCGCCGGCACCCGCACCAACGATGGCGACACCCGTGTCATGCGCACCGTGGCCAAGCAGCTGTCCGACGCCGAGATCAAGGCACTGGCCAACTATGTGGCGGGCCTGACCGACTGATCGCGACGCGACAACTGAGACAAAGGCCGGTCATGTCCCGGCCTTTTTTGTGTGCGAAATATCTGTCAATCGGCTCCGATCGGCGCATTTCTGCCAAATTGTGCATTTATTGCTCAGGATCCTTGCGTGCGCCGGCGGGAACTTAAATAATCTGCGCTGTCTATTGAGTACTAATGAGGCCCCCGGGCCCGAAAATAAAGTTGGAGAAGACTTATGAGAGCCGTCGTTGCCCCCCTGTCCAAGGGATTCGCCATGGTTTTGGCATTGCTGTTCAGCCTAGTCGCCTGCGCCCAGGACAGCGGTGAGTTCAAGGCCGGCCAGCACTACCAGGTCCTGCCGCAGGCGGTACCGCAGAAAGACGACAGCAAGATCGAAGTGACCGAGCTGTTCTGGTACGGCTGTGGCCACTGTTATCACTTCGAGCCGTCGCTGGACAGCTGGAAAAAAGACATGCCGGCGGATGTGGAGCTGGTGAAGATCCCGGCGATCTGGCAGCCGGTTATGGAAGTGCATGCCCGTATGTACTACGTCGCCGATGCGATGGGTGTACTGGACAAGATGCACTCACCGATCTTCAACGCGATCAATAATCAGCGCAAGATGTTTGCCACCCGCGACGGCCGCAACTGGAACCCGGACCTGGCGGCGATCGAGGAGCTGTTCAACAAGCACGGCGCCGACGGTGCCAAGGCCGCCAAGCTGATGAACTCTTTCTCCATCAACAGCAAGGTCAAGCAGGGCATGGCCAATCAGCGCGCCTACCAGCTGTCTGGCACACCCGAAATGGTTGTCGCCGGCAAGTACCGTATCAGCACCTCGCTGCCGGGCCTCAAAGGCAAGAGCAACGGTCAGGAGCTGATGCTGCAGGTTGCGGACTACCTGATCGCCAAGGAGCGCGCCGAGCGCGGCTGATCGGTTCATCGATGCAAAACCCCGCCACGAGCGGGGTTTTTTATTGCCCGGCGGTTGCCGACGGCGAAACCGCGCAGCGTTTTGTATTCGCCCAACACGCCGCTTCGCGCGCCGGGCTGCTAACATTTTGCCGAATCCAGAAAAAGAATTTCCGATGCGACGCTACCGGTCAGTTTTCCGTCTGTGCCTGCTCTTGAGCCTTAGCCTGTGGCTGTCGCCGGTGGTACTGGCGCAGGACGCGCCGCAGCGGGAACCCCTCGCAGCTCAGGCCAGCAATCTGCTCTCCTATATCGCCGTGGATTATGGGGATTCGGTCAAGAACGGGGAAATTCAGGACAATTCCCTCTACCAACAGCAGCGCCGTTACCTGGCGCGGGCACTGGAGCTGGTGCGCCAGCTGCCGGACAAGCCCGGCCGCGCGGCGCTGGAAAAAAGCGTGCTGGAACTGGATGTGGCGATTGCCGAGAAACGCGATGGCGAACAGATCCGCCGGCGCGCCAATGCCGCCGCCGACCGCCTCGCCGCACTCTACCAGCTGCAGCGCTCGCCGGCAGAGATGCTGCCGTCCGCGGCTTTTGCCCGACCTCTCTACCGGGAGCGCTGTGCCGGCTGTCACGGCGCGGACGGCCAGGGTGGCGGCGACACACCAGACCTGCGCGACCCCCAGCGCATGGCCAGTTTCAGCCTCTACGACCTCTACAACACGCTCGACCCGCTTGCCGACGAAGTACACGGCGCCCGCATCGATGGCGATCTAAGCAGTCGGCAGCGCTGGGCACTGGCGGTGACCGTGGCCAACTTCGCGGTGGCCGGCGACGCACCGCCGCCGGCGGATCTGGCCCAGCGCTACCCGGCACTGATCGGCCTGCCGGCCATGGCGACGACGCGGCCGGTCGAACTGCCGGCGGACGCCGCCGAGGCCCTGCTGTGGTCGCGCGGTCACCCGGAGCGGGTGCGGGCGCTGGAGCATCCGCTGGCGCGCGCCGACGGCTTGCTGCAGCTGGCGGAAACCGCCTACCGCGCCGGCGACAGCGCCAGTGCCTACCACAAGCTGATGCTCGCCTTCCGGCAGGGTTACGCACCGGTGCGCGAGCAGCTCAGCGAACGCGACGCGCCGCTGGCAGCGCAGCTGTCCGAGTACTGGCAGGCGCTGCGCAGCGCGATTCTCGGTGATGCTCCCAATGCGGAGGTGATCGCCGCCTTCCAGCGCTTGCGCGGCGCCCTCAGTCAGGCCCGCGCCGGCCTGGAGCCCCCCGCAGCTACGCAGCACTATTACCTGTGGGCCGCATTCCTGTTCGCCGCCGCAGTGGCGCTCGGTCTGTTGCTCTGGTTTGGCCTGCGCCGCAGAAAACTGTCTAGACTGTAAGAAGATTTACACGCCAGCAGGACGATCCAGAAGCAAGTAAGGAGGTCGCCATGGCACTGCGCTGTGTATTGCTTGCCACACTGTTTTGCCTGGTTGCCCCGGCGGGCGCGGGCGACCTGGATGCTTTTCCGGCCACAGTGGAAGGCAAGCAGCGCCAGGTCATTCGCTTGCCCCAGGTGGCGAACGAGAACCGCTTTATGGTGGAACTGGTTCCCGGCCGTATGGAACTGGTCGACTGCAACCGGCGCAGTTACCACGCGCAGATTGAGCGCAAAACCGTGGAGGGTTGGGGCTACACCTACTATGTGCTGTCCGATCCGGTGGCCGGCGCCACCACCCTCAAGGCCTGCCCGCCGGGCTACAAGAAAAAGCGGCGCTTCGTCCGCATGCGCGATGAAAGCCTGATGCTGCCCTACAATGCGGACCTGCCGCTGGTCGTCTATGTGCCGGCGGGAATCGAGCTGAAATACCGCGTCTGGCGCGCCGACAAAAACTTCTCCGAAGCACGCACCAGGTAGGCAAATGCCAACCAGGCAAGCCCAACAGCCACGGCGCACTGACTGTGGCGTCTGAATGAATATTTTTGAAGCTTCTGCTGCCATGGTGGGATTTTGCGTCTAGCCTTATTTGGCAAGGGACGTGAAAAATAGCGCCTAAGCGATTTTTCATGCCGGAGTGCGGCGCCATCGCTGTACCCCGGACAGGAAAATCGGCGGTGACCAGCGCCGCCAGTCGCAGTAACCCTGACCCGAAGTTCCGGCTTCCGGTCGAACAAAGCAGAGGTACGCATGAAGTTGTTGCGTCATCCCTCGGCCGCCCGTCTGTTGATTTCCTTCCTACAAACCCATGCAGTGATTTTGCTGCTGTTCCTGCTGCTGCCACTGGCCGCCGCGGCGGAATCCGCACAGCGTCAGTGGGCCGGTAACTGGCTGGTCGTCAGTGAAGGCGACGATCAACTGGTGTGGCAGCTACACGCCGACGGCACAGGGTTTGCGTACGGTTTTCATCCGAGTGGTCGTCTGTCCCACGGCTTTGCGATCAGCTGGCAACTGAAGGGCGATCGCGTGCGTGTCCGCACCGGCGCCTCGGTGCGCTGTAACGGCGGCGTCGTCGCGGTGAGCTTTACCGGTTGGAGTCCGATCACCTTAGACTTTTCGGTAGTGGACGGTCGCCACTGGCTGCAGGACGGCGGAGGTCTGCTGAGCTTTCAGCGCCGCCTGAGCAGCTGGAATACGCCACGCGCCGGAGGCAGCTGCCCCGACCTGACGAGTTAATGTGCGCTGTCCCGGCAACGCCAATTACTGAACGAGAAGGAAATAAATTTCACGGAGGAGTAAAGCGGAACTGGAGTAACGCAGTGATACAGCGACGCTTGATTCTCACGCTGACATTGCTGTTTGCGTGTGTCGCTGCCCTGGCCGAAGAAACCGCCTCGGAAAGTGAGGCGGCGGGCTGGGAGGCGGAATCGCGTTTCGAGGCGGAACAGTGGGTCGGCGCCTGGCTGATTTCCCGCGATGGCGAGGCGCGCCACGTCTGGAGTCTGAAGTCAGACGGCACCGGCCGCTCTTACGCCTTTCTCGAACGACAGGGAAAAATGCGTTTTGCCTACGGATACGATATCCATTGGTATTTCGATCCGTTCACGCAGATGACCAATATTAAAACCGAGCGCCGTATCGTCTGCCGCGGCGGGAAACTGTACCCATATTTCTTGACGCTAAAATCCTACGAAAGCGATTACGCGGTAAAGGGAAAGTTTGCCTGGCAGACCACCTGGACCGAGGCGAGTATCGGCCGCAATCGTCTGCACAAATCTCTGGTAGTATTTGTCGCGCCGCTGTCCGCCTGGCACGATCCGCAAAAGGATGCACCTTGCCCGGACTTTCCCAGTCTGAATCTGGAACAGGATATCGACCTGGCCCTGAATCGCTGGGAACGGGACGCGCGACCCAGCGCCGAAATTGAAGTGGATACCACTCCGGCAGAGGGCGAGCCGGAATTCGAAGGCGAGGAGTTTACCGAATTTTCTGCCGGCAGCGCCGGGCGCAGCGCGCGCAAGACAAAAAGCAACTGAAACCCGACTTGATGGTGGCGATCACACGGTATGAATGCAGAAGTCTGCCTGGAAAAGCTGCTACAGAATCTGGATCCACAGATACAGGAAGGGGTTTACGTTTTTTGCCAAATACAGCCTGCCGAACTGCACGAATTACTTGACGACTGTCTGTGCGTTTTTCACGAGCGGGAAGGGCTTAGCGCGATACTGCCACAATCCGCAGCCGAGCAGCGCGGGCTGACAGCGAGTAAAGGCTTCTGCCAGATTACCCTGCAGGTGTTTTCCAGTCTCAATGCGGTCGGCCTTACTGCGGCGGTCGCCACCGAACTCGCCAACGCGGGCATCAGTGCCAACGTGGTGGCGGCGCTGCATCACGATCACGTATTTGTGCCACAGGAAAAAGCTCAGCAAGCGCTGCAGCTGCTGCGAGGGATTTGCAACCGGGCACAGTACAGTTGAGCCGCTAGCGGGCAGCGCGGTACCGCTATGCGGATCGAATACCCCCCGCCCCAGCCCCACGGTGAAATCCGCCGGCTACTGCCGGATTTCTTTTATGTGCCCGGCACGTCCAAACTCGCACCAGCGACGATCATCAACCGCAATATGGTCATTGTGCGCTGGGGTGACGACCTGACCCTGGTCAACCCGGTACGCCTGCGCCCCCAGCAGGAGGAAAAGCTGCAGGACCTGGGCAATGTGCGCCATGCGGTGCGCCTCGGTTATTACCACGGCTGTGACGATCTCTATTATCGCGACCGTTTCAACGTCACCTTCTGGCGTCAGGCCGATTCCGATTTCTACCCGCCGGTCGCCGACGAACTGCTGCGCGAAGGTGGCGCCTGCCCGGTCCCTGATGGCCGCTTTATCGAGTTCTCCCACAGCCGTTTTCCGGAGGCGGTGATGTGGGTGCCGCTCAATGGCGGCCTGTTGTTGAGTTGCGACGCGCTGCAGTTCTGGGACTCGTGGCACGGTTGCAGCTGGTGCGGCAGAAACCTGCTGCGCCTGGCTGGCTTCCGCCGCGGCATGCAGGTGGCACCGACGTGGCGGCTGCGCATGACACCGGAGGGATGCGATCCGGCGCACTGGCTGGAAGAGGATTTCCAGCGGCTGCTGCGATTGCCCTTCCTGCATTTTATGGCCGCCCACGGCGACTTCTGTGCCGACAGTGCCCATGAACAAGCGGTCGCGGCAGTGACCAGGGCTTTCCCGGATCTCGATCTCGCCGCCTGACCCGATTGAGGGAATATGGCCGGCGCCGTTGTTTGTTATCTTTAGCGACCGATAACCACAACGCGGAGCCCTCCTGTGCAAAACCTGTCCTTGCCGATCAAGCTGGTGGTCATCGCCGCGTGGCTGCTGCTGTCCAGTATTGTCGCCACTGCGCTCGCGGGTCAGGGACTGGAGCGGCAGGGGCTGTTCATCCTGCTCGCCGCCGCCGGACTGTGGATGAGTGAAATCATTCCACTGCCGGTCACCGCATTGCTGGTGCCCGCGGCGGCCTATTTCAGTGGACTGATGCCGGCGGCCGACGCACTCGCGCCTTTTTCCAGCACGATCATCTTTCTGTTCATGGGCGGTTTTACGCTGGCCGCGGTGCTGAACAATCACGGTATCGACCGGCGCCTGGCCGCGCGGGTACTCAAGTTCGGACGCGGCCACCTGTGGCCGACATTGATCGGCTTCCTGGCCACGGTGTCGTTCCTGTCGATGTGGATGAGCAACACCGCCACTACCGCGATGATGCTGCCGATCGCACTGTCGCTGGTGGACGACACCCATCCCCGCACTCGCGCTTTCGCCATTCTCGGCACCGCCTACGCGGCCAATATCGGCGGCCTCGCGACGATAGTCGGCAGCCCGCCCAACGCCATTGCCGCGCGCGTGCTCGAGCTGGATTTCGTCTCCTGGCTGCAGGTCGGCCTGCCGGTGACGCTGGCCATGTTCCCGCTGGTGCTGGCGGTGTTGTGGTTGGTGCTGCGGCCGGACCGGGAAGAGGCGGAAATCCAGCGGGTGGAAGTACCGACACAGGAATGGAGCGCGGGCGCGATAGGGGCGGTGATCCTGTTTGTGACCGCGGTACTGTGCTGGAGCTTTTCCGGGTTGATCGCGCGCTGGCTGGATCTGGGCAGGAGCTTCGATGCGGTGGTGGGGCTCGGAATTACCGCCGCGGCACCGCTGTTCGGCCTGATCACGTGGCCGGACCTGCAGCGGCAGATCAACTGGGGCATATTGCTGTTGTTTGGCGGTGGTCTGTGCCTGTCGGCGATACTGCAGCAGACCGGTACTTCCCTGTGGCTGGCACAGTCGCTGCTCGGCGGCCTGGAGCAGGCGCCCGCCTGGCTGCTGATCACCGCCTGTATCGCGCTGATGATTTTCCTCACCGAGCTGGCATCGAACACCGGTAGCGCCGCGATTCTGGTGCCGGTGATCTACGCACTGGCGCAGCAGTTCGACCCCGCGATCGCCTACCCGCTGGTCTTCGGTGTCGGCCTGGCCGCTACCTGCGCCTTTATGCTGCCGGTGGCAACCCCACCCAACGCGCTCGCCTACGGCACCGGCATGATTCGCCAGGGGCAGATGCTGCGCGCGGGTTTGAAACTGAACCTGGCCGCCATTCCGCTGCTGTGGATCATGGTAAGCTTGCTGACTTAGCAGCGGCCGCGCAGCGCTGGCCCGCTAACGAATTCCAACGACAAGAATGATTCGATGAAAATCAGAACCCTGCTCGGCGCCCTGGTTGCGGGCGCGCTGGTGGCCTGCGCCACTAACTTTCCCGCCCCTATCCCCAGCGCCGACAGCGAAAATATTCGCCGAGATGTGGAATACCTGGCCGCGGATGAGCTGGCCGGGCGCGAGACCGGCAGTGCCGGTTACCGCCAGGCGGCCGACTATGTCGCGCGCCAGTTCGAGCAGCTGGGCCTGCAGCCGGCCGGCAGCCAGGGCTACCTGCAGCAGGTGCCGTTCCGCCGCGCCAGCTGGAATGGCCGCGAGCCGACCCTGGTGCTGCAGGGGCGCGACGGCGATATCACCTTCAACTTCGGTGAGGACTTTATCGCCGCACCGCCCACCGTCAGTGAAGCCACCGCGACAGCGGCCAATCTGGTGTTTGTCGGCTTCGGCATCGACGCGCCGGCCTACGGTATTGACGACTACGCCGGCCTCGACGTGCGCGGCAAGATAGTCGTGATGCTGAGTGGCCGACCGAAGAACCTGCCCAGCGAAGTCGGCGCTCACTACTCTTCCGGCCGCACCAAGCGCGAGACCGCCGCGCATCACGGTGCGGTCGGTTACATCACTCTGAACACGCCTCAGCGGGAGAAGCGCCGGTCATTCAAGCGTTCCGTAGAGCACGTACACGAAGACAGTTTCGACTGGCTCGGCGCCGACGATATGCCCGGTGATGCCATACCCAGCCTGCACCCCGGCGTGATGCTGGATATGCCGGCGGCGCGCCAGCTGTTTATGGGCGCGCAGCGCAGCCTGGATACCGTTTATACCGAGATCGAAAACGGCCTGGCGCCGCGCGGCTTCGCGCTACCCTACCGCGCCGCGCTGACCAGCGGCGCAACGCACAAGAAAATTGTCAGCCCCAATGTGGTGGCCGTGTTGCCAGGCAGCGATCCCAAGCTGAAAGATGAATACGTCGTCTTCTCCGCGCACCTCGACCATATCGGTGTGGATGCGGATGGGCAGATCAATAACGGTGCCCAGGACAATGCCGCCGGCATCGCGGTGATGCTGGAAACCGCGCGCCTGTTTATCGAATCCGGCCGCGCGCCGCGCCGCTCGCTGCTATTTGTCGCCGTGACCGCCGAGGAGAAAGGGCTGCTGGGCTCGGATTATTTCGCCCAGCACCCGCCGGTGCCACCGCAGTCGATCGTGGCCAATATCAATCTGGATATGCCGATGCTGCTGTACCCGTTCCGGGACATCATCGCCTTCGGTGCCGAGCACTCGTCGCTGGGCAAAACCGCCGAGCGCGCTGCCGCACGCACCGGCCTGAAACTGAGTCCCGACCCGATGCCGGAACAGGTGATTTTCGTGCGCAGTGATCACTACAACTTCGTGCGTCAGGGAGTGCCGGCCATCTACCTGATCACCGGTCGCGAAGCGCTGGATCCGGCAATCGACGGCACGGCGATGCAGACCAAATTCCTGCGCGAGCGCTACCATCGCCCCACGGATGTGGCCGATGCGCAGATCAGCTACGCTGCCGCCAAGCAGTTCACCGAGGTGAACTACGCCATTGCCCGCGAAGTCGCCGACGCCGACAGGAAGCCGCGATGGTACAAGGGGGATTTCTTCGGGGAGCTGTTCGGGAACAACTAAACCGCAGACAAAACCGGCGCGGCTGGCTCAGTCCGCCGGCTTCACTCTGCGCACCACGACCGCGGTGCGCAGCCGCTCCCTTCCGAACAGCGACATCCTGGCAAAGTCATCGCGGGCGATCGGCAGGTACTGGCTGTCGAGCGGGTTCTGCTCGTCGTCGAAGTCCGGGTCGTGCACATAGAGGCACTCCCCGTCGATACCGGTCAGCGTCACCCAGTGGGGCACCTTCTTGCCGTCCAGGCGATAGGTACTGATCAGTAATAACGCCAGCGCGCCTTCCTCCAGCCACTGCTGCAGCTGTTCCTGGGTAAATTCCTGCTCGATGACGGCAATGCCCCTGTCGCGGGCGGCGGCGCGGAAGTCCGTATCCACCTGCTGGATCACCGCCTTTTTCGCGCTCGAGCGCACGCCGTCGGCGAACAGCGGCGATGCCTGGTTTAGGTAAACCTCACTGTCGAAACCGCGCCGCTGCAGTGCCAGCGCCAGGCCGATCGGGTGGCAGCCGCCATGGCCGGACGTCATGAAAATGGTGGTGGCTTCGCGCCACAGCGCCAGCTCCTCACTGACCGAGGGTTGATAGTCGGAGCGCAGCGCCGCCATGGCCATCATCGCCGCGGCCGGCCCGCAGGTGAATTCGGTCGTCTGGCCGTACCAGGGTACCGCCAGGCTGTGCAGGTTCTCCGGGCGATAGCGAATGCGCTTCTGCATGCGCAGCGCGTTGCCGTGGTCCTCGTAGTAATCGGCATAACTGCCGAAGGTACGGTAACCCAGCTGCTGGTAGAGGGCGATGGCGGCGTGATTGTCCTCTGCCACCTCCAGGCGCATGAACAGCCGGCCGCTGTGACTGCTGGCTTCTTCGGCCGCCGACAGCAGTGCCTTGCCGAGACCCTGGCCGCGGCCGGCCGGGCCAACGGCGAGGGAATAGAGGCGCGCCAGGCGCGTGCCGCGGCGCAGCAGCACCAGTACGTAACCGAGGATTTGTCCGGCCCGCTCGGCAACCAGAAACACGCGGTTGTCCGCCGCCACCCAGTGGCGCAGTCGCCGCCGGCTCAGGCGGTCGCTGGCAAAACAGGCCTGTTCCAGCGCGTGCAACGCCGGCACATCCCCCGGGCTGGCGGGGCGAACCACAAAGGTGGGGAAAGCTTGGGACGACATTTTACGGCCCGCCTGCTGGCGGCTCAGGACACCGCGATGTTGCGGCCTGGCAACATTAGCAAAAACTGCAAAAAAAGCATCAAAAAAAGATAGGAGGCCGACAGCTTTTCTTCTATCTTTCGCGCAACCGACCTACCTATTTAGAGGCGCCTTTCCTCCATGTCCCAGGTGCTTATTGTGATCGACCAGCCCAGCGACTGGGCGCCTTACTACCCCAGTGAGCGCGTGATCACCTTTGCGGATTATCTGCAGCTCCCGGCCCGCCAACAGCGGGTGCGGGTCATCAACCTCTGTGCCGACTACGACTACCGGTCGGAGGGCTACTACTGCTCACTGCTGGCCGAGGCGCGCAGCCACCACGTGTTGCCCAGCGTGCGCACGCTCAATGACCTGTCGGTGCCGCAGCTGTACAAGCTGCAGCTGGCGCCACTGGTGCCGGCGCTGAACAAACTGCAGGCACCGCGGGAGCCGGGCAGCCACCTAGTGGTGAAGTCCTATTTTGGTCAGTGTGCCGAGCCGGCCCTGCAGCCGCTGGCGCGATTGCTGTTCGACCGTTTCGCCTGCCCGGTACTGGAAATCCACCTGGCCTGCGACAAGAACTGGGAGATCGCCGACCTGCGTATCTGCTCGCACCGCGAGCTGACCGATGCGGAGGAAACGCAGTTCGCAGAAGCGCTGGACAGTTTCAGCAAGCAGGTGTGGCGCCCACTCAAGAAGAGCGCCAACAGCCGCTACGACCTGGCGATACTGGTCAACCCGGAAGAGGCGCTGCCGCCGTCGGACCAGAGCGCGCTGAAAAAGTTTGCCAGCGCCGGCCGCGAGCTGGGCTTCTCGGTGGAAATGATCACGCCAGCGGACTATATGCGCCTGCCCGAGTTCGATGCGCTGTTTATTCGCGAGACCACCGCCATCGACCACCACACCTACCGCTTCGCCAAAAAAGCCGAGGCCGAAGGGCTGGTGGTGCTGGATGACCCGACCAGTATCCTGCGCTGCACCAATAAGATTTATCTGGCCGACCTGTTTGCGACCCACAAGGTGCCGGCGCCGAGGACCTGTATTCTGCGGCGCGGCGATGAGCAAGGCCTGCAGAAGGCGCTCGCGGAACTTGGTCTGCCGATGGTGGTAAAGATTCCCGACGGTTCCTTCTCCCGCGGCGTGGTAAAGGTAAAGACCGAAGAGGAGCTGCGGGACAAATTGGGCGAGCTGTTTGCCGAATCGAGTCTGCTGCTCGCGCAGGAATTTCTGTACACGGAGTTCGACTGGCGTATCGGCGTGCTGAACAACAAACCGTTGTATGCGTGCCGCTACTACATGGCGAAAAATCACTGGCAGATTTACAACCACGGCAACAAGAAAACTACCAGCGGTGGCTTTACCACACTGCCGACCTTTGAAGTGCCGAAAGCGGTGCTGCAGGCAGCGCTGAAAGCGACCAAGCCCATCGGCAACGGTTTCTACGGTGTGGATGTGAAGGAGTCCGCCGGCAAAGGCTACGTGATCGAGGTGAACGACAACCCGTCGATCGACAGCGGCGTGGAAGATAAATATCTCGGTCGCGAACTCTACCGACTGATACTCGAGGAGTTTGCCCGCAGGCTGGACGCGCGCCGCACCCGTCACGAAAACTGACCGTGCAACGCCCTGTCACTGACTGACAAAAAATATGGTAACCTGCGCGCCGCCTACATATAGGATGTTGGCGCTATAAAACTAAAAAAAGTTAGGAAATCATATGTTTAAGAAGTTGACTATGGGGGTTGCCGCTGCCGGCATGGTATTGGCGACGGGCTGTGCGAGCATTCTGAGTGACAGCAGCTATCCGGTGACCATCAATAGCACCCCGTCCGGTGCGAACTTCAGCGTAGTAAATGAAGCGGGTCTGGACGTTCACACTGGCGTGACTCCGGACACCATTACCCTGGCCGCCTCCGACGGTTTCTTCTCCTCCGCGAGCTACACCGTGAAATACCAGATGGCTGGCTACAACGAGCAGAGCTTTCAGCTGACTGCCGGTATGGACGGCTGGTATATCGGCAACATTCTGTTCGGCGGCCTGATCGGCATGCTGATCGTGGACCCGGCGACCGGCGCAATGTGGAAACTGCCGGAATCAGCGAATGTAACCCTGCAGCCGGCGACCGCCTCTGCACCGATGGGTGGTCTGACCATTGCTTCCATCGATCAGGTGTCGGAAGACGTTAAGTCGCAGCTGGTGCGCGTTCAGTGATTCGATAGCTGACACGTTGCAACAAAAAAACCACCCACTCACGGGTGGTTTTTTTATATCTGCACCTGCCGGCACAGTTCCAGCCAGCGCTCGATGCCGGAGCTGCGGTATTTCTGCCGGTGCAGGGCAAAATAAAATTCGCGGCGGAAATCCCGCTGCGGTACCGGCAGCTCCACCAGTGAGCCGCGTTTCATGGCGTCCGCCAGCGACACCCGCGACAGACAGCTGATTCCCAGCCCTGCCTCCACCGCGCGTTTGATCGCCTCGGTGTGCTGCAGCTCCAATAAGATGTGCATCTGCGGCAGCAGGCCGGCCATGGCGCGCTCGAAAGTCTGGCGGGTGCCGGAGCCGGGTTCGCGGGTAATCCAGGTGGCTGCGGTCAGGTCCTTGTCGGAGAGTCGCTTGCGCCCGGCCAGCGGGTGCTGCGGCGCACAGAACACCACCAGTTCGTCGTCGCGCCAGGGAATCATTTCCAGGTCCGGGTGGTTGAGTTCCCCCTCGATCAACCCCAGATCTAACTCAAAGTTCAGTACTCGCTCGGCGATGGCGGCGGTGTTGGCCACTTCCAGTTCCACCCGCGTGCCCGGCTGTTCCTCCATATAGCGCGCCATGACGCCGGCGGCCAGGTAGTTGCCGATGGTCAGGGTGGCGCCGATTTTTAGCCGCCCCAGGTCGCGGTGGGTGGCCAGGGTCTGTTCCAGCTCACGCGCCCGCTCCAGCAGTTCCTCCGCCCGCGGCCACAGCTGGCGCCCCAGCTCGTTCAGGCGCAGGCGCTTGCCGGTGCGCTCGAACAGGCGCAGGTCGAACTGCTGTTCAAACTCTTTCAGCGCGGTGGAGGCGGCGGACTGGGACATGTTCAGGCTTTCCGCCGCGCGGCTCACGTTCTCGTAGTGGGCGCAGGCGAGAAACACCTCCAGCTGTCGCAGTGAGTAGCGCACGATTAGCTCCGGATGTAATTGGCAAAATCGATAAGGAATATCCAAATATCCCATTTTGCCAATAGATATTCCAGAGCTAGAATTCAACCATTAAGAGAGGTCAGGAATAAGTAGTTTTAAGCTTATGTCTAATTTGAATATAGAGAAGGTCCTGGAAGTCCACCACTGGAACGACACGCTGTTCAGCTTCAAGACCAGCCGCGATCCCGGTTTCCGCTTCGAGAACGGTCATTTTACGATGATCGGCCTGCAGCAGGATAACGGCCGCCCACTGCTGCGCGCCTACTCTATTGCCAGCGCCAACTACGAGGACGAACTGGAGTTCTTCAGCATCAAGGTGCCGAACGGCCCGCTGACCTCGCAGCTGCAAAATATCAAACCCGGCGACGAGATCTATGTCAGCCGCAAGCCCACCGGTACGCTGGTGGCCGACCATCTGCTGCCCGGCAAGCGGCTGTGGCTGCTGTCCACCGGTACCGGGCTGGCGCCGTTCATGAGCATCATCAAGGATCCGGATGTCTACGAGCGCTTCGACCAGGTGATCCTGACCCACGGTGTGCGCCACGTTTCCGAGCTGGCCTACCAGGACTACATCGAAAACGAGCTGCCGAACCACGAGTACTTCGGCGAGATGGTCCGCGAACAGCTGCTCTACTATCCGACGGTGACCCGCGAGCCCTACCGCAACAACGGCCGTCTGACCGACCTGATGCTGTCCGGCAAAATCTTCCAGGACCTGGGCGTGCCGCAGCCGAATGTCGAAGAGGACCGCTTTATGTTGTGCGGCAGCCCGGCGATGCTGAAGGATCTGACCGGCATTCTCGACGACTGGGGTTTCCGCGAGACCCGCGCCGGTGTTCCGCACGAATACGTGATCGAGCGCGCCTTCGTCGAGAAATAATCCCTGCAGTGGGGCGCGGCGACCGCTATCGCCGCGCTCTGCTTTCTTTTTGTCTGCAGTGACAGCATAGCGGAGTCGGTACTTCGACAGTGTCTGCGCGACGGAATGCGCGCAGGGACAGACCCGGATGTTAAACGTTTTCGGAGTGTCGACTCTGGTGTGCTGTCGCGAATCGCGGCACTCCCGTTTCCAGTGAAGCCACAGGTAATCAGTTGTCTTCTGCCTGTTTTTACAAACCACCCGGACGGGTGGTTTTTTTATGGGTGAAAACCCGCTGCACTGATCCTATTCTCTAGGCAGGACGTACAACGCCAGGCGACTAACGCCGAGCAACAGTTGTGACGGCTATTTTCGGGAGTAAATCGGTGACAAAGCTTTCCAAACTCTTGCTGTGCCTGGTGCTGCTCGGCGTGGCCGGCTGCACCGGGGTGCCGGAGAATGTCGAGCCGGTGCAGAATTTCCAGCTGAACCGATATCTGGGTAAGTGGTACGAGATAGCGCGCCTCGATCACTCCTTCGAGCGCGGGCTGTCGCGGGTCACCGCAGAATACAGCCTGAACCCGGACGGTTCGGTGCGCGTCGTCAACCGCGGCTACTCCCGCGAGCAAGACAAATGGAAGCAGGTCGAGGGGCGGGCGACTTTTGTCGACAGCGAAGATGTCGGTCACCTGAAGGTTTCTTTCTTCGGCCCTTTCTACGCATCCTATGTCATCGTCGAACTGGACAAGGACTATCAGTATGCGTTGGTCAGTGGCTACAGCAAATCCTATCTGTGGATACTGTCGCGCACGCCAAGCCTGCCGCAGAGCACGGTGAACGAATTAGTCCAGCGTGCTGCCGCGCTGGGTTATCAGACCGGGCGGCTGATTTTTGTCGACCAGGCCGCAGCGCCGGCGACACAGTAGATCAACGGTCAGCGCAGTGAACCGCGCTCGCGCCACCAGGTAAAACTCAGCAGCAACAGCAGCGCCAGCGCCGGCCAATGTAGTGGCAATGGCTGTTGCGGAGCTTGTGCCTGCGTCGCCGGGCCGAGACGCGCACTGGCCATCTGCCGCGTCTGTGTGCGTTTCAGGGCCCTGTCCCATTCTGCCCAGACCCCGGTGGGGAATACATACAGTGCAAACGGATTACTGTCGTTGTCACTTAGATACCAGCCTGCCTGCGCCGGCCAGTAGGAATAGCAGTAGCCGCTGTCAGTTCTTGCCGCGGCGCTTCCCACAAGCGGCGTGGCCGAACTTTTCTCTTCAGCAGCGGTGCGCACCAATTGCGGTGCGCCATCGGTAAATACGCTGCTGCACAGCGTGAGCCGACGGCCCGCCAAGGGCAATTCCGTCGACAGCGAGATCGGTGCGCGGCTGCCGCGGCGAGCGAGCTGGTGATCGAATACCGCTTTCCACAGCCGCGCGTATTCGGTCGCGTAGCCGGCGGTCGGCCAGCGGTGACTGTCGCCGAACAGTGCAAAACCCAGCGCACCGTCCTGATTATTGCGGCCCCAGTAAAGCACACCCTTGTCTCCGCGCAGCTGCAGATCGCCCGTCTGTGGCCGCTGCGGCTGATAGGCGTGCAACCGCAGTGGCGGCAGGGCATCATCGATAGCGAACGGGTTTTTCGCAGCCCGGGTGTCGGCTATTTGCAGTGGCATTTGTTGCGCGCTGGCATAGTCGATAAAGCCGCGTGGACTGTCATCGCCAACCAGCCACAGCAGCGACTGTTGCGCGGCGATGTCCGGCAATGCGCGGCGCTGCGCCGCCGTCAGCTGTGGCCACAGACGGCTGTCGAGTATCACCAGGTCGAAGGGGGCGGCCGCATCCAGCGGCTGTGAGGCGCTATTTTCCAGACCGTTGAAATTCTCGCGCCGCACTACCGCCGGTGCCAATTGGGTGATGACCTGCGTCGGCACGCCGGACTGCCGCAGCCAGCGGACCAGGGCCGCCGTCTCGAACGACGGCCGTGCCAGCCACAACAGCGCTGCCGGCTGTTCGGCACTGTGCACTACCACGGGCACAGGCTCGCGACGAACTTCGCTTTTATTCTCGGCAAACGTTTCGATGCGCAGCTGGTAGAGCTGTGGACCTTCGAGCTTGGGCACGGCAGTCAACGACACTTCCATTTTCGTGCCTGCGGCGATGGTCGCACTGTCGATCGCACCACCGAACGGATCTTCAAGCGTCAGTTCAGTCGCGCTGTCCAATGCGGTGTCAGCGGAGATCTGCAGGCGCAGCGAATCACCCAATAACAATTCCCGCGGCCAGTCGACGTGCCAGCTCGGCGCGGAGGTATGCGCGGCAGTTGCCAGCCGCACCGGCGGCAGATCGCGCAGCGCATCGCGCCGCAGTCCATCGCCTCTAACATTCAGCTTCTGCAGACCGGCGATTTCCGCGGGTGCGAGTTCGGGATCCAGGATTGCCGCGCCGTCGGTCTGCAGGCTTGCGGTTGCTGTTGGCGGCAGCAAGGCCGGCGGCTGCAACAGCATCCAGGCAGCCGCCCAGATCAGTACCTGTGTCAGGGCGGCACCGATCCGCTGCGGTACGCTTGCACGACGGCGCAGCATCAGCAACAGCGATATCGACAGCGCGGTGGTAACGAGCAGAGTGAGCCACTGAATCATCGGCGCACCTCCGCGTCGTCGTTGCTATCCCGCTGTGCCTGCAACCACTGATCGAACTCGCCTGCCGCGTCGCGCAGTCGCGGCAGCGATGGCTGCGCCTGGGGCTCCGGCAGCAGCCGATACAGCAGCGCCGCAAGCTGCTGCCGACACTCGTTACAGTCGCGTTGTTGCCGGTACAGGCGCAGGGATTTTGCCAGCTCCATCTGCAATTGCGGCTGCGTTTGCAGCGACGGCCACTGCTGCAGTTCCGCCGCAATGTCCTCGCTCAACGCCTCGCTGCCCCGCACCTGCGCCAGCAGCGTGAGAATTTCCACGCGCTCGCCGCTGCTGGCTGCGGCGGTAACGGCTGGTGGCGCCACGTCGTCCAGCTCGCCACTCAGCCGGCGGTTCTGGTCCAAGGGTGGCGGCTCGAAACCGACGCGCTGCAGATAGATGCGCGAGGCTTGTTGCACCTCCTTGATATAACGCAGCGCCGTATGCTGGTAGGGCAGGGAAGCGCGCGGTTCGATGACGGACAGTTCGCGCCAGGAACTCCACATGGCATTCAATGCACTGCGCAACAATTCCTTCGTCTGCGGATCGAACAGTGTCGCGTGCTCCGAGTCGTCGTGCTGGTGGCCGGCGGCCGCAACGACGCCGGCATCGTCGCCGAACTGTACCGGCGGCGCGCCGTGTTCCTCATTCTGTCCGGGATTATGCTCTGCCGAATGTGCTTCGGCGTGGTCGCCGCTGTGTTCGCCCGGCGCTTCGTCGCCATGGGCATCGCCGGCGTGTTCCAGCGCCGAGTCCTCCTCGCCGAGGAAGCGACCGTAGCGCATGCGCAGCAGGTTCTGTTCGTAGGCCAGGGATGCAGCGCGCGCGCGGAATTTCGCTGGGGTCAGTTGCTCCTGTTCTGCGAGCAGCGCCTCGGTATCGATGATCAGCTGCCGCTGGCTGCGGAAATACTCCGGCAATACCTTGATCGCCATGCCCTCTGCATCGCTGAGACCGAAAATCTCCTCCTGCGGCCAGCGGACGATGAAATGCTGGCTTTTCACCACGTTGGCCTGCGGCGCGCGGTTATCGCGCGCCCGCAGGAACCAGTAGAGCTCGTCACCCGGTTCTATGTCGTAGCGTGTTACCGGTATGCTGAAGCGATAGTGTTTTGTCTTACTAGCGTCCTCAGAGGGTTGCAGCCGAATGGTTTCGTTGCGGAAGCGGACATTTTCCCCGCTGCCACTGGCCAGCGTAACCAGCAGTTCCGTGTCGATTACCTGGAAGTCGTCTGCCACTTCGACACTGACCTGCAGCAGTACGGATGAATCGGCACCGGCGCTGACGACGGTTACATTGTCCCGCGGATAATCGAACGAAAAATCCGGAGCGCGATCCGGCTGGATTTCGATATTGTGAATTTCCGGCAACAGTTTTTGCTCGCCACTGCTGTGTACCGATAGCTGGTAAAAATCTGGCGCGGCTACGGTGCGTGTCAATAGCCAGCGGCGGCTCGGTAAGGTGCCTGCCGGCTCAAATTGAAACTCCTTTTCCGCTGCCAGCATCGTCAGCCCGTCTGCAGTATCGTTGAGTTCGATATTCCAGGTGACGCGGGCACCTTCGAGCGCACTTACCTGCAGCGATTGCGTCTGTTGCGGCAGGCCGGTGTAGGCAGGTGGTTGAATCTCGGTAACGGCCTCGACAATGGCGATCGATTGCGACGCAACTAATTTCTCGTTTGTGGATGTTGTCTCGGCGGCCTGCCTTTGCGGCAGACTGTCGATAGTGACAAACAACATCAGGCCGAAACAGGCACCGGCGGCATTCGCCAGCGGGCTGCGGTGCCAGCTCGGTCGAAAGTTTCTCAGTTCACCGCGCTGCGAAATTCCCTGCAGGGCGGTGGCGACGCGCTGCCGCTGAAGTTGCGCCAGCGGTGCCAGTGTCTCCGGTGGTCGCCGCAACAGCTGACTGCTGTCCTGCAATTCAGGGTAGCGCCGGTCCAGCTGTCGACACAATTCGGCGGCGGGCAGGCGCCAGTTGCGGTCCAGCAACAGTGCCACCGCGATTGCCGCCACACAGGCGATTGCCAGCCAGCCAGGCCACTGCAAATAGACACTGCCCGCGGCGACCGCAACCCCGGTCAGCAGGACCAGCCACAGGTAAGGTGGCAGGCTGCCGCGCCGCCAGCGATTCTGCGCCCGTTGCAGAGTCTGGTGTGCTCGCTCAGACATGGCGCTCACCTTCTCTCTGCACTTGCTGCCGCAAGGCGCCGCTCAAAGCGAGCAAGCGTTCCAGGGCGAGCAGCAACAGCAGTGCGACTAGCAATGGTCGCGCGAAGCTTGCGCGCGCTGCCGGCCGTACTGCGGTGTCCGGCACGGCGATACCGGGCGGTGCGTCGATGGACCAGCTGGCGCGGCTGCGGGATTGCAGCGCCCAGTCCTGTGCCGCCCACTGTCGCCACAGGCGCTGCGGCAGGTCGGCGCGGCGGAAAAATTGCTCGCTGTGCCAGTCGCGCCGGTAGCGCAACCAGCTGCCGCGGCCGATGGCCGCCGCCTCCAGCGGCTCACCCTGCACAGTATCCAGTTCGGTGAATATCAGTTCCGCGCTTGGCTGTACCCGCTGATCGGTGATCAGCAGGCCGCCGTCGCGTATGAAACCGTGCAGTATCTCGGGCAACGCGCCGGGTGAATCGTAGATCAGCCAGTCCACCGTTTCTGCACTCAGAGCATCTGCCGAAGCCGCCTGCTGCAGCGCCAACTGCGGCAGTGTTGAGTTGCGCAAATGCCGCAGCGCGGGCTCCAGCCACGCGGGGCCGTCGCCGAGCAGCGCGATACGCGGCGCGATGGCGTCGTCGCTGTTACCCGACTGCTGCAATGCATGCCACTGCCAGTGCGGACTGAATCTAAGCAGGCCGTGGCCGGCGGGATTTTTGCCACTGCGCAGCAGGATATGCGCGCGACGGAAGGCGGCCTGGTCGGCAAGAGCGGACAGTGCATGCCACAGGTCCGGTGCCGGCGGCCGCTGCTCGTCGATCGGCAACGGACGCGCCTGCAACCAGAGCATGTCGGTAAAGGCTGCGCCGTCACCGGGGAATTTGCTGTCGAGGAACGCGCGCAGCTCTGTGCGCCCCACACGCGGGTCTACCAGCAGAATAGATTTGCCCGACTGCGCGCCGCGCGGCAGTAACGGCTGTGCCAGCAGCAGTGCCAGCAGGGCAATTAACAGCACCCGCAACAACAGCAGTAATTTGTCGCGCAGGAACAGGCGCTTCCAGTTCTGTTGTGGCTTCTGCTGCAACCAATGTGCGGCGGCGAAGGTGATTTCGCGCGGGTTGCTGCGCCGCAGCAGGTGAATCAGCAGCGGGATGGCGAGAGCACCGAGCAGCCACAGCCACAGCGGCGATTGCAGAGTAGCCGACAACCACTGCATGTCAGCCCACCCTCGAATGGGCACCGATAAAGCGCCGCAGAGATTGCTCCAGCGGCTGCTCTATGGTGACGCTGGTCAACGGACATTCCTGGCCGGCGAAGCGAGCGGCCAGTTGCTTTTGCGCCGCGGCAAAAGCGCGCAGGTAATCGTCGCGCTGCTGGCGCGCGCCGACTTCGAGAATGCCGGCGGCCTCCGGATTGCGGATTTTCAGTTCGCCGTCGAACGGAAAGGACTCCTCGGCCTCGACCAGCAGCTGCAGCGGCAGGCAGGGCCGCCCGGCCCCGTGCAGGCGGGCGGCGAATGCGCTGATCTCCTGCGCGCGCTCGAAGAAATCGCTGACCAGCACCACCTGGCAGGGCTGCTCGAAATATTGCCAGACACTGGCGAGCTGGCTTTTATCCGGCCAGTGACCAGCCGCCTGCAGGCGCTGCAGTTCCAGTGCGAGGCGGCGGTGGTGTCCTTCGCCCTGGCCTTCGGGCAGGTAGTGGCTGCCGCTGTCGTTCAGCGCCAGCAGCGAAAAGCGATCGCCCTGGTTGTGCAGCAGCCAGCACAGGCTCGCGATCCAGCACTTGGCGTACTGCAGTTTGCTCAGTTCGGGATAGGCGAAACTCGGCTGCGCCATCGATGCGCTGGTATCGAGCACGATGCACACGTGCATCTGGCTTTCCTGTTCCGCCTCGCGCACATAGTAGCGGTCCGAGCGCGCATACAGCTTCCAGTCGATATGGCGAATGGAATCACCCGGCTCGTAACTGCGGTACTGCTGGAACTCAATACCCGCACCGCGGCGCTGGCTGTGCTGCATACCCAGCAGCATGCCCTCGGCGATATGGCGCGACAGCCAGGCGAGATCGCGGGTGCTGGCGAGCGTCAGCGGGTCGATCAGTTTCACAGGGCCAACTCCACGGTGTCAGTCCCGTCCCGGCTCCGGCACGGCGGCGAGCAGTTCGCGCAGTACCTGCTCAACTGTGACGCCGTCCGCCTGGGCGTGGAAACTCAGCAGTATGCGGTGCCGCAGTACCGGCAGCAGCAGCGCCTGAATATCAGCGCGGGTCACGGACAAACGCTGTTGCAGAAACGCGCGTGCCTTGGCCGCCAGGATCAGTGCCTGGCCGGCGCGTGGGCCTGCGCCCCACTTGATCCACTGCTGCAGTTGGGTGTCGCCACCTTCACCGGTGCGAGTGGCGCGCACCAGGCGCGCGACATAGTGATAGAGATCGTCGCTGATATGGATTTCGCGCACCAGTCGCTGCATTTCAACTAGCCCGGCGGCATCGAGGCACGGCTGCGGTTTGGCCGCACTGGCGCCGGTGGTCGCGCGCAGTATTTCGACTTCGTCCTGCTCGCTGGGATAGTCGATATGAATATTCAGCAGGAAGCGGTCCAGCTGCGCTTCCGGCAGCGGGTAGGTGCCGGCCTGTTCGATCGGGTTCTGCGTCGCCAGTACGAAGTAAGGCTCCGGCAGTGCCATGGTCTCGCCGCCGACGGTCACGGAGTATTCCTGCATCGACTCCAATAGCGCCGACTGGGTCTTCGGCGGTGTGCGGTTGATTTCGTCCGCCAGCAGAACGTTGGTGAAAATCGGCCCGCGCTGGAATTTGAAAAACCGTTTACCGGTGGAGTGATCCTCTTCGAGAATCTCGCTGCCGAGGATGTCGCCCGGCATCAGGTCCGGGGTGAACTGCACGCGCTTGAACGCCAGCTCGGTGCAGTCGGCCAGGGTTTTTACCAGCAGCGTCTTGCCGAGACCGGGAACGCCCTCGAGCAGCGCGTGACCGCGGGCCAGCAGACAGATCAGCATCTGGTCCACCACCTCCCGCTGGCCGACGATGACCTTGCCGATCTCCTGTCTCAGGGTTTCCAGGCCATTTAGGCGCTGCTCGATGGTGTCTTCAATGGTGCTGTCAATGGTGTTGGACATGGCGGTTCAGCTTGTCAGTGCGTAGATAACAATGTTCACGGCGAATTTTGTATTGTCGATCGCCAGCCAGCGTTTGTTGCGGTAGTCGTAATCCCACTCGCAACCGAAATCCTTGTTGCTGTAGAGCACGGCAATGCGCCCGTCGACGACGATCGCCTTCAGGTAATCGTGCACCAGGTCGTCGCCCCAGCCGTTCAGCTCGAAACTGGTCACCGGCAGTTCGTCGAACTGGAAAAAACAGGTATACAGATCGTGGTTGTCCGGCAGTTTTTGCAGGCAGTCCTCGCCGAACAGTTTCACCATCTGCGCTTCGAATGATTTGGCGAACAGGCCGTCGATATCGTGGTTGCAGTCATCGACGAAGATGAAACCACCGCGATTGACGTAATCGCGGAAGTTGCGCGCCTCGGCCTCGGTGAATTCCACCAGCTTGTGCCCGGCCAGATAACAGAAGGGCGCCAGCAGCATTTCCGGGTCCGCCAGCGGCACGATGCGCTCGCGCGGATCCACCTTCAGGTTGGTGTATTCCACCAGCGAGTTCAGCACATTGGAAGGCATGCGCTGATCCACGTCCCAGTCGCCGGATTCGTACATCAGCCGGGTAAAGTAAAAGTCGTAATGCTCCCGTGCCGCACTCTGCGCGCGCAGGCCCAGCGGCAGTGCCGCGGCACAACTGCCCAGCAACAGGCTCTGCAGAAATTGTTTGCGGGTGAGGGACATGGTTACTGCACTGAAACTTCTATGGTGGTCCGGCAAAAAACAGATTCGTTATGCCGGCGCAGGCCGGCATCCAGCTTTCTGGTAACTGGGCTCCGGCCTGCGCCGGAGCAACGAAACTATTAATTAACCGAGCTTACGCTTGGTGTTGATCACGTTCACGCTGTCGAAGCGCGCGGTGGAACTGCCGTGGGACACGGCACTGACCTGACCCGGCTGGCCCTTGCCATCGAAGAAGGAGCCGCCCAGGCGGTAATCGCGCTTGTCACAGATCTGCGAACAGGCATTCCAGAATTCCTGCGTGTTCGACTGATAGGCGACGTCCTCGAGCATACCGACGATCTTGCCTTCCTTGATCTCGTAAAACAGCTGGCCGCCGAACTGGAAGTTGTAGCGCTGCTGGTCGATGGAGAAGGAGCCGTCGCCGACGATGTAGATACCCTTCTCGACATCCTTGATCATGTCGTCGACGCTGAGCTCCTCCTTGCCCGGTAGCAGCGACACGTTGGCCATGCGCTGGAACTGCACACTGGACCAGCTGTCCGCGTAGCAGCAGCCGTGGGATTCCTTCTGGTCGAGCATATGTACCTGGTCGCGGATCGCCTGGTAGTTCACCAGCACGCCGTCCTTCACCAGATCCCAGTTGCCGGTCTTCACGCCCTCGTCGTCGTAGCCGACCGCGCCCAGTGAGCCGGGCTGTACCTTGTCGGCGAACAGGTTGACCTTGTCGCTGCCGTACTTGAATTTGCCGCTGCGCCACTTGTCGATCGTCGCGAACGAAGTGCCGGCGTAGTTGGCCTCGTAGCCGAGCACACGGTCCAGCTCCAGCGGGTGGCCGACGGACTCGTGGATGGTGAGCCACAGGTGGCTCGGATCCAGCACCAGGTCGTACTTGCCGGGTGTGACGGATTTAGCGGTGAGTTTTTCCTGCGCCTGCTCGGCGGCCAGGCGGGCGTCCTCGACCATGTCGTAGGAGTCGCGGTACAGCACCGTCTGCGACTGGATCTTGTCCTCGGCGCGGCCGTCCAGGTATTCGAAACCGCGCCCTACCGGCTGGCTCAGGCCTTCACGGGTACGGAAGCCGCCGTCTTTCTTGTCTACCGCGGTCACGCTGAACGGCGCCCACAGGCGGTGCACGTCCTGATCGATATAGGAGCCGTCGGTGGAAGCGAAATACTTCTGCTCGTTGACCAGGTACAGCATGGAATTGATAAAGCTGGCACCGGCATCCAGTGCAGACTTGTTCACTTCCATCAGCAGGTCGACTTTTTCCGCCAGCGGAATCTGCATGGCGTTTTTCTGGATCGGCGTTTGCCAGCTGACTTCACCGTGACCTTTGACCGGTGCCAGTTCTACCGGCTCCTTCTGGTACTTGGAGTTGGCCTTGGCGGTGGCCACGGCCTGTGCGGTGGCGCGGGAGATGCCGTCGCTGCTCATGTCGTTGGTGGCGGCGAAGCCCCAGGTGCCGTTGGCAATCACGCGTACGCCCATACCGATGGACTCGGTATTGACCACGTTTTGCACTTTCATCTCGCGGGTTACCACGTATTGATTTAGGTAGCGGCCGATGCGCACGTCGGCGTAGCTGGCGCCGAGTCTGGTCGCCGTATTCAGGGCCGCGTCCGCCAGTTCTTTTTTGACCGCGACATCCATACCGCTCTGGGTCAGTTTACTTTCCGCAACTGCGATGCCGGACAGCGGCAGCATGGAAAAACCAAGACCGGCGCCACTCAGCTGGAGAAACTTTCTTCTATCCATTTCGGAATCCTCGTTTAGCTGTGGCCGTTATACGGCGTCGGAAAGGCTGCTGAAGGTGAAGTCGCGCACTTTCAGTGCGGGAATCATCGCCGAATAACCCCACATGCCGACGCGCTCGGCACGGCCCATCTCCTCGATGTTGTTCAGCATAATCACCGGGCTTTCATTGAAACGGAAATTCTTGATCGGGTATTTGATCTTGCCGTTTTCGATATAGAAGGTGCCGTCGCGCGTCAGGCCGGTCAGCAGCAGGGACTGCGGATCCACCATGCGGATATACCAGGTGCGGGTCACCAGCACGCCGCGACGGGTGTTCTTGATCAGTTCCGCGGTCGACTTGTCGCCGCCAACCATAATCAGGTTGTTCCCCTGCGGTATCGCCTTTTCCTCCGACTGGCTGGCCCAGTAGCGGCTGCGCGGCAGGTTCTGCACCACGCCGTCCTTGATCCAGTCGACGCGCTCCAGCGCCATATGATCGTCTTCCGCCCAGGGCATGGCCGGCACATTCAGGTCGGCGGGGTCGGAGTAGATGTGTACGCGCTTGTCGAACATCTTCTCGCCGATGCGGTTACCACCGCCTTTCTTGCTCATAAAGCTGCGGCCCTCATCGGCGCTGCGCGCGTCGTAGTTCCACATCATAAAGCCGACCAGTCCGGATACCGCACTCGGCTCCAGGATCACGGTGTATTTGCCCGGCTCCAGTGCGCGCGCCTCCTGGGACATGACCGCCTTGTCGATGGCGACACCGGACACGCTGCCGGTGTCCATCGCGGCGAAATCGGATACGTCGCTCTGCGCCCAGCCGGAGCCGAGGCCGTTTTCGGTGCGCATGGTCACGGTGAAGTTGGCGGAAGTCGCGGCGTGGTAGCCGAACAGGCCATTGGTGTTGGCGACCGCGGCAAAGGAGCGCGCGTCCTCCAGGTAACCGGCCGCGACGACTTTTTTCTCTTTGGCCGCGATGATCGAATCGGCGGCCGCCTTGGCGCGCTGATCCGGTGTCATGTCTGCGGTGGATTTGGCAAAGCCGTCTACGCTCATGTATTTCTGCTTGCCCAGCAGCGGCATGGCTTCCGGATTGTCCGGCGACAGCTTGGCCAGCTCCTCGGCGCGGCGCATGACTTTCTCCAGCGACGCATCGCTGAATTCGTTAATGGTGGCGATGCCGGATTTCTTGCCGAATCGCGCTTCCACCGCCAGCTCGATATCGTTGACGACACCGCTGGTGGACACGCTGTTGCGCGCGTAGCGGATATTGCCGGTCTCGGCGCCGGTCAGCTGCGCACTGGCCGCTTCGGCTTTGCTGTATTTCAGCACCTTGTCGAGAATACGCTTCGCTTCACTTCTGGATAAAATTGCCATGTTTTTTGCTCCAAAAATTTATTGTTGTTCGTTCGTCTTGGGAATCTCCGAAATTCGTCATTCCGGCGAATGCCGGAATCCAGAAACTCTCGAACCGCCTGGACCCCGGCCTGCGCCGGGGTGACGAAAAAACTATTTAAAGATTCCCTACGAAATTTTCCGTTTGGTGTTTATTACATTGATCTGGTCGAACCGGGAGGTGGCACAGCCGTGCGAAACGGCGCTCACCTGGCTCGGCTGGCCCTTGCCATCGAAGAAGGTACCGCCGAGGCGGTAATCGCTCTCGTCGCAGATGGCGCTACAGGAATTCCAGAACTCCTGCGTGTTCGACTGGTAAGCGACGTCTTCCACCTGGCCGACGATCTCGCCGTTCTTGATCTCGTAGAACAGCTGCCCGCCGAACTGGAAGTTGTAACGCTGCTGGTCGATGGAGTAGGAACCGCGGCCGAGAATGTAGATACCTTTCTCCACATCGCGGATCATGTCCTTGACCGAGTACTTTTCCTTGCCGGGTGCCAGTGACACGTTCGGCATACGCTGGAACTGCACGCTGGACCAGCTGTCGGCATAGGAACAGCCGTGGGATTCATTCTGGTCAATCATGTGTACCTGATCGCGGGTGGCCTGGTAGTTCACCAGGATGCCGTCTTTGACCAGGTCCCAGCGCTTCGCTTGCACGCCCTCATCGTCATAGCCCACGGCGCCGAGGGAGCCGGGCTGGGTGCGGTCGGCAAAGAAATTGACCTTGTCGCTACCGTACTTGAACTTGCCGCTGCGCCACTTATCCAGCGTCGCAAACGAAGTGCCGGCATAGTTGGCCTCGTAGCCGAGTACGCGGTCGAGCTCCAGCGGGTGGCCGACGGATTCGTGGATCGTGAGGCGCAGGTGCAGGGGTTCCAGCACCAGGTCGTATTTGCCCGGTTCGATCGACTTGGCTGACAGCTTTGCCTTCGCCTGTTCGGCGGCGAGCTGTGCGTCCTCGACCATATCGTAGGAATCTTTGTACAGCGTGGTCTGGCCGTGGATCTTGTCCTCCTCGCGGCCATCCAGGTACTCGTAGCCGAGGCCCACCGGGGTGCTCAGGCCGTCGCGGGTCTTGAAGACACCGCTCTTCTTGTCCACCGCGGTCACCTGCATCGGTGCCCACAGGCGGTGCACGTCCTGATCGATATAGGAGCCGTCGCTAGAGGCGAAGTACTTCTGCTCGTTGACCAGGTACAGCGCCGAATTGATAAAGCTGGCTCCGGCATTGAGCGCGCTGTTGTTCACCTCCATCAGGTAGTCGACCTTCTCGCTGATCGGCACCTGAATGGCGTTCTTCTGAATCGGCGTCTGCCAGGACACCTCACCGACACCCTTGACCGGCGCCAGCTGCACCGGCTCGCTCTGGTATTTGGCATTGGCCCTGGCCACGGCGACGGCCTGGCGCGCGGCCCTGGCGACACCGTCGGGGGTCAGGTCGTTGGTGGCGGCGAAGCCCCAGGTGCCGTTGGCGATCACGCGTATACCGGCACCGAAGGATTCGGTGTTGACGATATTCTCGACGTTGGTTTCGCGGGTCATCACGAACTGGTTCAGGTAGCGGCCGATGCGCACATCGGTGTAGCTGGCACCGGCCTTGCGGGCGGTATTCAGGACCACGTCGGCGAGGACTTTCTTCTGGCCCACGTCCATGCCGTTGCTGGCCAGCTGTGCCGCGGATACCGGTACGCCGTAGACAGGCAGCATGATGCCGCCGGCTCCGACACCGGCGAGTTTGAGGAATTTTCTTCTGTCCATTGTCCTCCCCGAGCTCCCGACCGCGAGGGTCGCCGAGGGCGTAGTCGGGAGATTGGTTATTGTTATTGTCCGCTGCGCGGGGCAGCCCGTGGGCTCCACGCCGTACATCGGTCGGCGCAGCCACCAGCGGTCGAAAGGAACAGCTAATCCTGTCGGCCGGCGTTTGTAAAGCGGCGGGACGTTGAGTTGAGGGCTGGTGAAGCTGAATGGTTGGCCCGGGCAGTGGCGGCGCATTCAACGCGAGGGGGCATCTTGGTGATCGGGAAGCGCCCCTCGTCGTTCCTGCGCCGGCATGACGAACCAACTCTTTATAGCGCCGCGCGCGCCCGCACTTCGTCGAAGCTGGTCTCTGTCAGCAGCTGGCCGTCGCGGTAGACCGGCTGCAGCAGGCTCTGCCTATCGCCTAGCTCTTCCAGGCGGATCGTCTCCATGTCGCCGGCGGCGTTCTCGATCAGCGCCAGGCGGCCGCGCATGGACTTTTTCTCCGGACCGGTCACCGGGTTCTTGTAGACGTCGTGCCAGTGGCCGTCGATACGGATGGCGCTGGCCTTCATCGCGAAGCTGAGAATATCCCGGTCCAGCTTCTGCAGCAGCTCGCCGCCCATGCCGAAAGTGACATTGTCGGCGCTCTGCTTGCGCTCTTTCATCGCCTGCAGAATCTTCGGTATCGAGTGCCGCGAGATGCCGTCGCCCTGAATCACGCGCACGAAATCCGGCAGCAGCCGGTAGCCCTTGCGGTTGGTGGAGCAGCCGAAAATCCGCATCAGCCGCTCGAGGCTCTCGGTGACGATTTTGACCGGATCGCCGGAGTCGGGCCTGATCACCAGCGTGCCGCCGTTGTTGATGACCCGCTCCTTCAGCACCCCGCCCCAGATATTCTCGATCGCGTGCCAGATGTCGTAGCTGTCGCTGACCACCGCCACCAGTTTGCCCGGCCCGGCAAACTGGTCGAGCATGTTGGCGTAGGCGTCCGCCTCGCGCGCCTTGCCCCAGGCGGTCATGGTGCTGTGCTCGGCGGCGGGGATCGAGTAGCCGGCCATGTCGGCGCCGTAGAACTGCCGTGCCGCCACCAGGCCGGAGACCGTGTCGGTGCCCTGAAAATTCACCAGGTGCGCCATGCCCCCCAGCATCGCCGTCTCCAGGCTGCTGGCGCCGCGACCGCCGAAGTCGTGCAGCTTGAACGGCAGGTTGTCGAGCGAGTCGGCGGTGTCCCGCAGGTAGCCGGCGATGATTTTCTTGATCTCGCGGCTCTGCGTCGCCACTGTCATCGGATACCAGGTCGCGCGCACCAGCGCCGTTTCGATATAGCTGGTCAGCCAGAAGCAGCCGGGGCAGGTATTCACTATCTGCAGCATGACATTGTGCAGCGGCACCACCGTGCCCTCCGGCACCGCGGAGATCTCCAGCGGCAGCAGGCCGCCGTGTTCTTGCAGTATGTGTTCCCAGCCGGCGCGGTGAAACGGCAGCCCGTGGGCGTGCAGCATCGCCTCCGCCTCGTCGATATCCGCGGCGCTGATCGGCGTCTGCAGGTACTGCTTGATAAACGCCTGCAGGCCAAAAAATACTGCCTCCGGAAACTCGCCGCCGCGGCACTCGATGTAACTGCTCACATACTCGGCGCCCGGCGGATACTGCAGGTAGTGGCTCGCCTTGTAGCTGTCGACGTTGAGAATCAGGTTATGCGCGGACATTCGGGTAAGTGCGTGCCCCCTTTGGCTATTGCTCCCTTAGAAAGCAAAGCACAAGCGCCGCAGGCTGCCTGTCTGGCGCGTCATTCGTTTTGGGAAAATATTTCATTCGATAAGCGTTGACCGGTTCTAAACGCGTGTGTACTTTTGTATACATCGCAGAGAAGGGAATATCATGCTCAATAAAAGCCAATCCATATCGGCGCGCCTGTCAGCGGACGACTACGCCTACCTGATGTCCATCGACCGCAACGGCGCGGTCACCCAGAGCGAAAAAGTGCGCGAGCTGATCGCGATGGCGCGCGAATCCGTCGGCATGCACAGCTTTGCGCGTGCCTACATCGCCTCCGCCGAAGCCGTGCTGCCGATCAAGGCCCGCTATGCAGAGGAAGATAACCGCAGCCTGCTGGTGGAGGCGCTGCTGGAACTGCTCGCCGAGGGCGCCGCGGCGGTGCAGAGCTGTGCCGATGAGCAGCCGCTGGCGCCGCAACTGGAGCGAAAGTCACTGCCCGCCATCGAGGCTTTCCTGGAAAAAATTCTGTTACTCGCGCTGCAGGACAGCCCCCGCACCGCCGATCCCGAATCTGCCGCAAGAATAAAAAAACAGCTCGATAGCCTGCTGAACAAATAGTTAAATGAACCAAACGGAAGGAGAAAACAATGAAAGAAGGACTGGTAAAACGCATTTCCCGCTTGATATCCGCCTCCGCCAACGCCGTGGTGGATTCGGTGGAAAACGCCACCCCGCAGCTGGTAATGGAACAGGCGATCCGCGAAATCGACGATGCCATTGCCGAGGTGCGCGATCAGCTGGGCAAGGCCGAAGCGGCCAAATACCTCAGCAGCAAAACCCTCAACGATGAAAACAATCGTCACAGTGCGCTGGCGGAGCAGATCGACATTGCGGTGAAAGAGAACCGCGATGATCTGGCCGAGGCCGCCATTGCCAAGCAGATGGATATCGAGGCGCAGCTGCCGGTTCTGGAGAAGGCCATAAACGATGCCGATGCCGAAATCAGTGAGCTGAATTCCTATATCAGCGCGCTCCAGGGCAAGAAGCGCGATATGCGCGAACAGCTGCGCGAATTCGCCAAGGCCAGCGAGCATGTCAGCGATGGCGCCGGTGGCGAACAGCGCGGCAGCAGCCGCAACACCGCCGACAGGGTGGATCAGGCCGAGGGCGCCTTCAACCGCGTGCTGGAAAATGCCGGTGTGCCCACCGCACAGTCCAGTGCCGATGCGAGCAAGCTGGCCGAGCTGGAAGAGCTCGCGCGCAACAACCGCATCAAGGAGCGGCTGGCAAAAATTAAATCGGAGGCCTAATGGCGTTCCTGCTTCAAGACGGCAATCTGCTGTTTACCGGTGCGCTGGTATTGATGCTGATGATCGCGGTGCTGGAAGGCGTCATGACGCTGATCGGTGTCGGCATCTCCGATCTGCTCGACAACCTGCTGCCGGATGTCGACGTCGACCTGGATGCGCCGGACACCGAAGTCGGCGGCGTGCTGACCAAGTTTCTCGGCTGGCTGCGCTTCGGTGAAGTGCCGGCGCTGATACTGCTGGTCGCGTTTCTGGTCGCCTTCGGTATCAGCGGCCTGCTGATCCAGATGTTCGTGGATTCAATGGTCGGTTTCCTGCTGCCCGGCTGGTTGCTGGCGATTCCGGTATTGCTGCTGGCGCTGCCGCAGGTGCGCTTTGTCGGCAACCTGCTGCGACGTTTCGCCGTTGGCGACGAAACCGAAGCGGTCGGGCGCAATTCCTTTATCGGCCGCGTGGCGACCATCACCATCGGCGAGGCCGCCGCCGGCTCGCCCGCAGAGGCGCGCTTCAGCGATGAGTTCGGCACCACCCACTATGTGATGGTGGAGCCTGATGCCGATGACACTTTCAGTCAGGGAGAGCAGGTGCTGCTGGTGGAGGAGCGCGGAGCGAATTTCCGCGTGATTCGCCCGACCAACCAGCACCTGGTAAATAACTAAAAGGAAAAACAAATATGAACATGATCGATAATTTTTCCACGATTCTATTTATGGCCGGCGCGGTACTGGTTGGCCTGATCGTGATCGGCACCATCTTCGCGCGCCTCTATACCCGCGCGTCCAAGGAGCGCTCCTTCGTGCGCACCGGTATGGGCGGGCAGAAGGTGATCATGAACGGCGGCGCGCTGGTGCTGCCGGTGCTGCACGAAATCATCCCGGTCAACATGAATACCCTGCGCCTCGCCGTATCGCGCAAGGAACACCAGGCGCTGATCACCAAGGACCGCATGCGCGTCGACGTGCTGGCCGAATTCTACCTGCGCGTGAAGCCGGATACCGATGCGATCGCCAACGCCGCGCAGACCCTGGGTATCCGCACGCTGGATCCGGAAGCGCTGAAAGAGATGATTGAGGGCAAGTTCGTCGACGCGCTGCGTTCCGTTGCCGCCGAAATGGAAATGGCGGAGCTGCACGAGCAGCGCAGCCAGTTTGTGCAGAAAGTGCAGCAGGTGGTATCCGAGGACCTGCTGAAAAACGGTCTGGAACTCGAATCCGTTTCCCTGACCGGTCTCGACCAGACCCACAAGGAATTCTTCAACCAGGACAACGTGTTCGACGCCGAGGGTCTCGCCAGCATGACCCGCTCGATCGAGGCGCGGCGCAAGGAAGTGAACGACGTCGAACAGGAAACCATGGTGCAGATCGAGCTGAAAAATCTCGAAGCCGAGCGCCAGAAGCTGGAGATCGACAAGGAAAAACGCTACGCGTATCTGGAACAGCAGCGCGAAATCGAAAACCGCGAAGCGGCGCAGAAGGCGGACATGGCCAAGGAACTCGCGGCCCAGGAACGCGCCGCGCGCCAGGCGGAAATCGAGGCGCAGCGCGAAGTGGACCAGTCGCGCATCAGCGCCGAACAGGCCACGCGCCTGCTGGAAATCGAAAAGGAAAAACGCCTGCAAGAGCAGGAGATCGAGCGCGAGCGCATTCTCGATGAACAGCGTATCTCCAAGCAGAAATCCGTCGAGATTGCCGAGCAGGAACGCGCGATCGCCGTCGCGGAAAAATCCAAGGAGCAGTCCGTCGCCGACCAGCAGGCCAACGTGGCGCTGGCGGAAGCGGTGAGAGCCGAAGAGCAGGTGCGCACCGCCAAGGACGTGGAAGTCGCCGAGCGCGACAAGCGCATCGAAATCATCGAGGCGCAGAAGGAAGCCGAGCGCCAGGCCACCGCGATCAAGGTGGCCGCCGAAGCGGAAAAATCCGCGGCGGAAGACAAGGCCGAAGCGCTGCGTCTGCAGGCTGCCGCCGAGGCTGAAGCCGTGCGCATCAAAGTGGAAGCGGATCGCGAGAAGTACGCGGTGGACGCCGAGGGTCAGCGCCTGATGAATGAGGCCCTGAACAGCCTCAGTGACGCGCAGATCGCCCTGAAGCAGGTGCTCAGCCTGCACGAGAACCTGCCGCATATCATCCGCGAGAGCGTCAAGCCGCTGGAGAGCATCGAGGGCATGAAGATCATTTCCGTCGAGGGCCTGAACGGCATCGACGGCCGCGCCAGCGGCGGCATCCTCGACAGCGATGGCGAGGTCAAGGGCCAGAGCCTGCCGGAAGCCCTGGTCGGCAGCGCACTGAAGCATCGCGCCATGGCGCCGCTGGTCGATTCCCTGCTGAAGGAGGCCGGTGTCGGCGACTTCACCAAGATCCCGGAAACCGAAGCCTGATTTACCAGCATGATAAGCCGCCCTTAGGGCGGCTTTTTTGTGTTTAAACCAGTGTGGCGAGCCGCTGACTTTTCGGCTTTTATAGAACGATGGAATACAAGGACTACTACAGCATTCTCGGCCTCGAGCGCGGTGCCGATCAGGCCGAAATCAAGCGCGCCTACCGCAAGCTGGCGCGCAAATACCACCCGGATGTGAGCAAGGAGGAGCAGGCCGAGGACCGCTTCAAGGAAGTGAGCGAGGCCTATGAGGTGCTCAAGGATCCGGAGAAGCGCGCCGCCTACGACCAGGTCGGTGCCGGCTATCACTCCGGCGAGGAGTTCCGCCCACCGCCCGGCTGGGACGCGGGCTTCGAGTTCCACGGCGGCGGCTACACCGAGGCCGATCCGGAGGCGTTCAGCGATTTCTTCGAGAGCCTGTTCGGCCGCGCCGGCGGCTTTGGCGGCGGTTTCGGCGGCGCCCAGCGGCGGCAGTTCCACGCCGAGGGCGAGAACACCTACGCCAAGATCGCCATCGACCTGGAGGACAGCTATCGCGGCGGTACCCGTCAGATCACGCTGAAGCACTCGGTACTCGGGCCCGACGGCCGCCCCCAGATCAAGGAGCGCAAGCTCAACGTGAAGATTCCGAAGGGTATCACTGAGGGCCAGCAGATCCGTCTGACCGGCCAGGGCGAGCCCGGCGTCGGCGAGGGCAAGCCCGGCGATCTCTACCTGGAAATCACCTTCAATCCGCACCGGCTGTATCATGCCGAGGGCAAGACGGTATACCTGGACCTGCCGCTGACCCCCTGGGAGGCGGCCCTCGGTGCCAAGGTGCAGGCACCGACGCCGGATGGCCCGGTACACCTGACGATACCCGCGAACAGCAAGGACGGCAGCAAGCTGCGCCTGAAGGGGCGCGGTATTCCGGCCAAGGAGCCCGGCGACCTGTACGTCGTGCTGAATGTGGTGGCACCGCCGGCCAATACCGAGGCGGAAAAGGATGCCTATCGCCAGTTCAGCCAGGCATTTGAATTCGATCCGCGCACCGGCATGGGAGGCTAGCAATGGCGATCAGACATCACGACGAGATCACCGGCGCCATTCTCGATGAAGAGAGCGAACTGAGCCTCAGCGAGCTGTGTCGCGCCTGCGGCATGCCGGCGGAGCGGATCATCGCGCTGGTGGAGGAAGGCGTCATCGAGCCGCGCGGCCACCGCACGCGCTGGCGCTTCAGTGGTATCTGCGTGCGCCGGGTGCGCAAGGTTTACACGCTGGAGCGGGATCTCGGCGTCAATCTGGCCGGTGCGGCGCTGGCGCTGGACCTGCTCGAGGAAATCGAGCGGTTGCAGGCGCGGCTGGCGCGCCTGGAAAGTCGGGAGGATTAGGTTTGTCCGCAGGGCCGGTCAGCTGGTCGCCACCCGGGTAATCGTCATCACCAGATAGGTGTTGTAGGCGATATAGGCCAGCAGCAGCGCCGCACCCTCGAAGCGGTTGATGCGGCCCTGGCCACGGAAGCCGTAGCCGAAGATAAACAGCGCGATCGTCAGGCCCACCACCATCGGCCAGTCCCGCGACAGCAGTTCCGGCGGTACGCTCGACATGGGTGCAATGGCGCCGGCAATACCCACCACCGCCAGCAGGTTGAACATATTCGAGCCCACCACATTGCCGATGGCGATATCGTGTTCGCCCTTGCGGGCGGCGACGACGGTGGCCGCCAGTTCCGGCAATGACGTGCCCAGCGCGACAATGGTGAGGCCGATGATCAGGTCGCTGACGCCGAGTGATTCGGCGATGGTCACCGCGCCCCACACCAGGATGCGCGAGCTGACGATCAGCAGCGCCAGGCCGGCGATCACCCAGAAGATGGCGCGCCCCAGGGTCATCGCGTGGATTTCCAGCTCGCCCTCGATACTGCTCTCCATCACATCGCCCTTGCCGGTCATGGCCGAGTAGATGGTCCAGCCGATCAGGCCGAAGAAGCCCGCCAGCAGCACCATCGCTTCCCAGCGCTCCAGGCTGTCGTTCCACAGGAAGGCGCCGGTCAGGCAGCTGATGGCCAGTAGTAGTGGCAGCTCCTTGCGCACGATTTTCGAGTGCACGGCCAATGGAATCACCAGCGCGGTAACGCCGAGGATCAGGCCGGTATTGGCAATGTTGGAGCCGTAGGCGTTGCCCAGCGCCAGGCCCGGGCTGCCGTCCAGCGCCGCCATCGCAGACACCACCATTTCCGGTGCGGAAGTGCCGAAGCCGACGATCACCATACCGATCAGCAGGGTCGGCATGCCGGCGTGCTTGGCGGTCGCCGCCGCGCCCTCGACGAAGCGGTCGGCGCTCCAGACCAGTAGCGCGAATCCGGCGATGATGGCGAGGGCGGCGAGAATCATATGGCGTCCTATGTCGATACAGTCACGGTAGAGATTAGGGCAATCGCCCGGCAAACGGGGGGCCGATTGTACCGGCTCCGTCAGATTCAGGAAGGGCGCCGGCGAAATAGCATTCCCACATCGTACAAATTGCCGCGGTAGTCCGGCCGGTCAGCAGGCTTTAGCGCAAATACTGATCTAGAGTGAATGCATACGCGGGTAACTCTGTAGGGTTCTGTCTGGCGCGATGCGATGCGCCGGCGACTGCAGACCGGCCCGGATTCTTCGACCTTAACCCACACATGAGGTATTCGAGATGGCGTTGAAGGCAGTGAACGGTGTATTGGCGGTGCTCGCCCTGACGGTGCTGTGCACCGCCTGCGGTGAACGCGAAAAACGCGAGGAAGTTCGCGAGGAAAAGGAAATGGCGCCGGCCGCGGGCTGTTGCCAGAAGGCGGACAATTCCTGTGCCAGTCCGGTGACCCGGGAACAGTGCGAGGGGCTGAACGGCACCTTCCACGAGGGCGGTGCCTGCCAAGACGATGGCACCTGCGGCGTCCAACAGCCGCAATAGCCGCGCTCCTCTCCGTACAACCAGCCAGCCGAGCCGGCCGTGCGGGCTGTCGCACGGTCGGCTCAGTCTGTGCTGGTGATGCCAGCTGCTGAAACCCTAATGGGGTTTCGCGCGCTGCCGTTTGGGGCAGTCCAGCCGGGGGCAGTCCGGCCGGTCAGTGGGGCCTGTGGCGTCGGCGCATTACAGTGAAGGGGTACCCGAGCAACTGTGTAAGGGCCCTTGGCATGAACAAGAAACTGTTGTTGGGCGCCCTGATCGGCGCCGGCATATCCATGTTGAACAAGAAGCGCCGTCAGGCACCACCGACCGAGACGCCGCATATCCCCCCTCCCGATTTCTCCCGAGTGCCGCCGCCGACCTCCACCCGTGCGCCGCAGGACAGCGGGCTGGACAATGTCTTCGGCGGTCGGGCACAGCCTGGCGCCGTTCCCACGGTTGGTGGAGCCGCGGTACTGATGGATATCGCCCGCCGCATCTTCCAGCAGATGCAGCAGCGCGGCACGACCGGCGCATCGGCGGGCACGCCTGCCGGCACCGGCGACCTGAACGATATCCTCGGCCAGATCTTCGGCCGCCTGAACGGCAAATTCGGCCAGCAGGGCCCGCTGGGGCAGGGCACAGATGCCAGTGCCTGGCGCAAGGCGGGCCAAAGCGGCATGTTGGGTTTTGCCGCCAATGACAGCAGTCCCCACGGCCAGGAGCAGGCCGAGCTGATGCTGCACGCGATGGTCGCCGCCGCCCAGGCGGATGGCCGCATCGACGAGCAGGAGCAGCGCAATATCCTCGGCGCGCTGGAGGGCCAGCTGGACAGAGCGGAATTGCGCGAGCTGCAACGACTCCTCACCACGCCGGTGGACATCGACCAGGTCGTGGACCGAGTGCAGGACCCGGCTACCGCATTCGACGTCTACCTGGTATCGGCGATGACGATCAACGAGGACAACCCGCGCGAACACGCCTACATGGATCAGCTGGCGGCGAAGCTCGGTATCTCCGAGGAGGCCGCGCACCTGATCGAGGCGCAGGTACCCCACGCGGCCTGAGCGCGCAATAGTGGCAACGAACAAGGGCGAACCAACTGGTTCGCCCTTGTCGTAAGTAATCTTCTGTTTCCAAATCGTCACAACGGCGCAGGCCGGTATCCAGAACAACTATCGGAGTCGCTGGTTTCCGGTACCGGATCGAGCCCGGCATGACGTTCCTGCGCCGGAACGACGAAAAGTAATCAGGCGCCGGGCAGCAACTCGGCGAAGTTCTCCCCGGTCGGATAGCCGCCGGCAGACCAGCCCAAATGCACCACCACGGTGTTGGTCGAGGGCGAGATCATCACTACCTGCTTGCGGTTGCCACTCATGAAATAGGCATCCGCCGGCAACTGCGGGTAGCGCAGCGCATCGCCGCCGCCGTTCAGCCAGAACTGGTAGCCGTAGCGCGGTTCGTTGGCGCTGGGGTTCGGCGCCGCCGCGCGCGCGACCCAGTCGGCGCCCAGCAGCTGCTCGCCGCGCCACTCGCCGCGGTTCAGCATCAGCTGTCCCAGCCGCGCCCAGTCGCGGCCGGAGGCATAGATATAGGAACTGCCGACGAACACCCCGCTCGGATCCACCTCGAACACCGTATGCGCCATGCCCAGCGGCTGCAGTATCTCGCGGCTGAAGAAATCCAGGCTCGCCTGCACGTCGCCGCCGAGCTGCTCGTGCATCCAGCGCGCGAGCAGGTTGGTGGTGCCGGAGGAATAGGAAAAGTGTTGTCCCGGCTCATACATGGCCGGGCTCACCATGGCCACGTCCGACGCGCTGTGCGCGTTGAACAGCATCTTTGTCGCGTCGCTGCCCGGCGCATAGGTCTCGTCGAAGTCGAGGCCCGACGACATCCGCAGCAGATCCTCGAGCGCGATCTGCGCGCGCGCGTCCCTGGCCCATGCGGCGAACACCGGCTTGCTCTGGCTGTTCGCCAGTCCCAGGGCTTCCATGCGCCCCAGCATCATCGCCGTCAGGCTCTTGCCCATCGACCAGCCGAGCAGCGGTGTCTCGGCATCGATACCCGGGCCGTAGGCCTCTGCAAGCAGTTTGCCGTCCTGCACCACGACTAAAGCGCGGGTCTGCAGGCCGGCGGCGTTGTCCCGGGCGACGATCGCCTCAACACGCTGCTGCAGATTGGCGTCGATGGACGAAACGCTGCTGCCGAGCGGCCACTCGTCGCCGTTCGTTAGCACCGGCTGCACCTGCACCTGATCCAGCGTGCTGGTATCGCCGATATCCAGTGTGCAGCCGAGGCCGTCGCGGTAGCTGGCGCTGGTGCGGCCCATGCCGAGCAGCGCCGCGCTGACGCGCTTGTCGGCGTAGTGCAGATCCAGCAGGCGGTTGGCCGGGGAGTAGGAGGCCAGGTCGTCGACGATGCGCGCCTCGTCGAAGCCGGACACGAAACGGGCCGAGCAGGCCAGCTTGGCGCCCATGCCGGTGGCGACGCGCACGGCGCTGCCGAGCTGGGTGATGGAAAAGCCGAGCAGGCTCGGCGCCAGCAGTGCCAGGGCCAGCAGCAGTGCGGCCGCGCTGCCCAGCAGTAGCGTGATGGTTTTTTTCATTGTTGTTCCGTCGGGGCGTAGAAAGGTTCTGCCGACGGATTGTATCGGGCGTAGATGACCGTTACTGGTTCGTTTGAGCCGTAAAGCTGCCGGTTGGTGTCAGCTCCCGGCGCTGCGGTTTGGGTTCTGTGCACGTTAGAAATAGTGCAAGCCACTAGCTGGATTGGACCAGAAACTGGCGGACTAGGCTGGTTTTGCTGAATTTTGGCGCCATCTGGCCGCCATATAGCGGACTTCGCGCCAATTGGATGACCGGAATCCGCATCGGAGACCACAGATTGTGCCCGCACCCCTTGACATTAGTTGCACGTGTAACTAACTTCGTTGCACCTGAAACTAATGAGTATGCTGCCGCACGGATGGCAGCCCAACGAGAGAAAAAACGGAGGACCACATGGCCGATTTGTTTGAAAACCCGATGGGTCTCGATGGCTTTGAGTTTGTCGAATTCACCGCGCCGGAAAAAGGCATCCTCGAGCACGTATTCGCGGCCATGGGCTTCGAAAAGGTAGCCCGCCACCGCTCCAAGGACGTCGAACTGTGGCGTCAGGGTGATATCAACTTCGTCACCAACTACGAGCCGGGCAGCCACGCCCACTACTACGCCCAGGAGCACGGCCCGTCTGCCTGTGGCATGGCCTTCCGTGTGAAGGACGCCAAGGCCGCCTACGAGCGGGCACTGGAGAAAGGCGCGCAGCCGCGCGAAATGCACACCGGCCCGATGGAGCTGCGCCTGCCGGCGATCAAGGGTATCGGCGGTGCCACCCTGTACCTGATCGACCGCTACAAGGAAGGCGAGACCATCTACGACATCGACTTCGAGTGGCTGGAAGGCGTCGACCACCATCCGAAAGGCTGTGGCTTCCACACCCTGGATCACCTGACCCACAACGTCTATCGCGGCCGCATGGAGTACTGGGCCAAGTACTACGAAGACCTGTTCAACTTCCGCGAGATCCGCTACTTCGACATCAAGGGCGAGTACACCGGCCTGCTGTCCAAGGCGATGACCGCGCCGGACGGCAAGATCCGCATCCCGCTGAACGAAGAGGCAGCCGGTGGCGGCGGCCAGATCGAAGAGTTCCTGATGAAGTACAACGGCGAGGGCATCCAGCACATCGCCTTTGCCTGTGACGACCTGATCCAGTGCTGGGACCGCCTGAAAGAGCGCGGCATGGAATTCATGACCCCGCCGCCGGACACCTACTACGACATGCTGGAAGAGCGCCTGCCGGGCCACGGTGAGCCCACCGGTGAACTGAAGTCCCGCGGCATCCTGCTGGACGGCACCACCGAAGGCGGCCAGCCGCGCCTGCTGCTGCAGATCTTCTCCGCCAACATGCTCGGCCCGGTGTTCTTCGAGTTCATCCAGCGCAAGGAAGACGAAGGCTTCGGCGAGGGCAACTTCAAGGCGCTGTTCGAATCCATCGAGCGCGATCAGCTGCAGCGCGGCGTGATCGGCGACAAGAAAGAGGCCTGAGGCTGATGGGCATCAAACGCATTCACCACGTGGCCTACCGCTGCAGGGATGCCAAGGAGACCGTGGAGTTTTACCGCGATCTCCTCGGCATGGACTTCCAGCTGGCCATCGCGGAAAACGAAGTGCCCTCCACCAAGGAGCCGGACCCGTACATGCACGTGTTTCTCGACGCGGGCATGGGCAACGTGCTGGCCTTTTTCGAAATCCCCAACTCCCCGGACATGGGGCGCGATGAGAACACGCCCAAGTGGGTGCAGCACATCGCCTTCGAAGTGGAGGATATGGACGAACTGCTGGCGACCAAGGCCAAACTGGAAGCCGCCGGCGTGGACGTGCTCGGCCCGACCGATCACACCATTTTCCAGTCCATCTATTTCTTCGACCCGAACGGCCACCGCATCGAGCTGGCCGCCAACACCGCCAAGCCCGGTATGCACTCCGAGCTGAAGCGCGTGGCGGAAGAGATGCTCGACGAGTGGTCGCGCACCAAGAAGGCACCGCGCCACGCCGCGTGGATGCACGGCGAAGAAGAGTTCAAACCGACTGTTGAAGTGGAGGCACAGTGAAGTTAGCCAGTCTTAAATCCGGCCGCGACGGCCAGCTGGTCGTCGTCAGCAACGACCTGACCCGCATGGCAGTGGCCAGCGACATCGCCCCGACCCTTCAGGCCGCGCTGGACAACTGGGCGGCCGCGTCGGCGGACCTGGAAGCGCTGCACGCGAAACTCGAGAGCGGCGAGATCCAGGGCGAAGCCTTCGACCAGGCCAAGTGCCACTCGCCCCTGCCGCGCGCCTACCACTGGGCCGACGGCAGTGCCTACGTCAACCATGTTGAGCTGGTGCGCAAGGCGCGTAACGCGGAAATGCCGGAGAGCTTCTGGACCGACCCGCTGATGTACCAGGGCGGTTCCGATACCTTCCTCGCGCCGCGCGAGCCGGTAAAAATGCCGCAGAGTGAAGGCTTCGGTATCGACTTCGAAGCAGAAATCGCCGTGATCACCGATGACGTGCCAATGGGGGTGACCGCGGAAGACGCGCTCAAGCACATCAAACTGGTGATGCTGGTGAACGACGTTTCCCTGCGCGGCCTGATCCCGAACGAGCTGGCCAAGGGCTTCGGCTTCTACCAGTCCAAACCCTCCAGCGCCTTCTCGCCAGTGTGCGTGACGCCGGCGCAGCTGGGTGACAACTGGAAGGAAGGCAAGCTGCACCTGCCGCTGGTATCGCAGCTGAACGGCAGCAAGTTCGGCGAGCCGAATGCCGGCGTGGACATGACCTTCCACTTCGGCCAGCTGATCGCCCACGCGGCCAAGACCCGCCCGCTGGGTGCCGGCACCATCATCGGTTCCGGTACCGTGTCCAACAAGCTGGACGGCGGCCCGGGCAAGCCGGTGGCCGAGGGCGGCGTTGGCTACAGCTGTATCGCCGAGATCCGCATGATCGAGACGATCCAGAACGGCCAGCCGAGCACGCCGTTTATGCAGTTCGGTGACAACATCGCCATCGAGATGGCGGACGAAAACGGCCAGTCCATTTTCGGCCGCATCGAGCAGACGGTGGAGCAGGCGTAACGCCGCCAGCGCGAACAAAAAAGGCCACCAGTAGGTGGCCTTTTTTATTGTTTCCTTCGCACCCTGTTCGGTATTCCCGTCTGCCGCCCGCACAGGCCATGCGGCTATTGTTGCATTTTCACCCGCCGCCGCCAGGGCCAGTAGTTACGCGGCTCGCGTCCGATACTCCGATGTTATTCACAGATCTATCCAGGTAATGTGTGAGTAACCGCAGCGTCACACTGAGCGTGGCCAACCGCTAGAGTTGTTCGCGGTTGAGACGCTGGTCCATCGCCGGCGCGCGGTAGTCCTGCATCTGCTGCAGCAGGTGCGCCGGATCGTCCGCTTCCAGCAACATGTGTCGGTACTGCGGGCGCAGCAGTTCCTCGGCCACGCTGTGATCGAGAAAGGCGATCAGGTGCCGGTAATAGCCTTCCACGTTCAACAGCCCGCAGGGTTTGGTGTGGAAGCCCAGCTGCGACCAGGTGAGAATTTCGAACAGTTCCTCGATGGTGCCGAGTCCGCCAGGCAGCGCAATAAAACCATCGGACAGATCCGCCATCAGTGCCTTGCGCTCGTGCATCGAGCCCACCACGTGCATTTTCGTCAGGCCCGGGTGCGGCACCTCTTTGACTGCCAACGCCTCCGGAATAATTCCCGTCGCGCGGCCGCCCCGCGCCAGCACCGCGTCGGCCACCGCGCCCATAATGCCGATACTGGCCCCGCCGTAGACCAGGCCGATATCCCGCGCTACCAGCTCCGCCGCCAGTGCCTCGGCCGCTGCCGTGTATTCAGCACGTCGCCCGGCGTTGGCTCCACAGTAGACACAGATATTTTTCATTCCTCCCCCATTTTTAATCGCCCTTTTTTCATTCGCCGCTGGCCGCCCCAGATAATTCCGCAGCGACAGGGCCGCTGCGAACCGCGGCTACTTGCCCGGTTGGAACTGGTACACCAGCTTGAGCCAGACGTAATCACCCTCGGGCGTATTCTCGGTATCCAGTTCCGGCAACCAGCTCAGTTCCACCAGGAAGTTGTCACTGCCCATCGGCAGTAAATAGCCTGCCACCGGCCCGATTCCCGCCGAGCGCTGCTTGAAGTCACCCGGTATGATTATTCCCGGCTTGCGGTCCGCGCTCAGCTGCTCCGCCCAGAAGCCGTTCAGGCCCAGGGTAATGAAACCGCTGCCGGCCTTGATCATCTGCTGGATGCTGGCATCCAGGTGAAACAGCCGGCCGCTGCGGTAGTCGGTGTCCGAATTCTCCTCGTTGAACATGACACCGGCAAAGGCCGAGAAATTAAAACCCGCGGCCAGGTTCGAATAGGCCGCGCCGCCGACCAGGTCCAGGGCCCAGTAGTTGAGCCCCTCGTTGGCCAGCCGGCCAACTTTATAGTCGCCAGTGGGCGCGTGCGCGGCAACCAGCAAGTTGTATTGCCAGCAATCGTCCACCCAGGCCATCAGCGCCGGGATCAGCGTGGTATCCCCCAGCCCCGAGACGGAATCCCGCCGGCGCACGTTGCCGAGGCTGGTCTCGACCGCACCGGAAACCGTCACATCGACCCAAGACGGAAAGGCACCGAGGCTGTATTTGGCGCCCAGCACCGGTTGTTCGAACGTATAGATGACACCGGGCGCAAAGGCATCGAGGTCGACATCCAGCCCCAGCGCCACCACGCCGGCAATGGGCGTATCGGCGCTGGCACCGAAATCGCCGCTGTAATGCAGGTATTGCGGTTTGATCACCCAGCCGGCCTGCACCGGCGCCCGGTCGATCAGCGTAGCCATGGTGCCCGGCACGTAGTAGCCGATGCCGCCCTCGGTGGCGTTGGCCGGCATCGACGCCGGCAGCAGGGTCAGTGCTGCGGCCATTGCAGCCGCGCAAGTACCGGCACCTGCCGGCCGGGATAGGGAAACTTTTACAGTCACTCCGCGCCTCCTCTGCGTCGTCGCTCCCGATTCCGTGGGAGAAGTACAGATTCAGTTTAGCTGTCGCCTCCGGCATGCACGGACCGGTTCGTGTAAACCGGTCAGCTTTAGGGTGCAAGAAAGTAAACAATTTGACAGTTTGCTCGATGAAGCTGCCGGCACAATGGACACTGCCCGCTCTGTACTCCCCGTAAGCGGATACAGGCGTGACGCAAAAAGCCAATAGTGCCCGGTGGCGGGCACTAATGACCCCGGCGCTTCCGGCGCCTACAACGCTTGGTGAGAGAGGTAAGAAAATAATAATGAGTGAACAGAAGTTATATCCGCAGTTCCGCAACGCCGCGGAGTTTATCGAGTTCCACTGCAACAAGTTTTCCGACAAGCCGGCCTACCACTGCCTCGGGCAGACGCTGACTTTCGCCGAGCTGGAAGAAAAGTCCCGCAGCCTGGCCAAGTGGCTGCAGTACGAGTGCGGCCTGCAAGCCGGCGATCGCATCGCCATCCAGCTGCCGAACATCACCCAATACCCGATTGCCGCCTACGCCGCGCTGCGCGCCGGCCTGGTGGTGGTCAACACCAACCCGCTGTACACGCCGCGGGAAATGCAGCACCAGTTCAGCGACTCCGGTGCCCGCGCGCTGGTGATCCTGTCTGACATGCTGCCGAAGTTCGAACAGATCAAAGCCGATACCGGTATCGAAAACGTGCTGGTGACCGGCGCCGCCGACCTGATCGCGCCGCCCAAAGAAAAAACCCACGGCTATCACGATTTTGTCGCCGCGCTGGAGCAGGGCGCCGCGCTGCCGAAACTGCAGCCGCTGACCGCCACCCGTGAAGATATCGCCGTGCTGCAGTACACCGGCGGCACCACCGGCGTCGCCAAGGGCGCAGCGCTGACCCACGAAAATATTCTCGCCAACGCCGCACAGATGCTCGACCGCATCAGCCAGCGCTGCGCGGAAGGCGAGGAGATTTTTGTCTGCCCGCTGCCGCTGTATCACATCTACGCGTTTACCGTGAACATGCTGGCGCTGTTCAGCCTGGGCGCGATGAATATCCTGATTCCGAACCCGCGCGACCTGGACGGCTTTGTCAAAACCATCGAGCCGTTCCAGTTCACCGGCCTCGCCGGCATCAACACGCTGTTTGTCGGCCTGTGCCGCCACCCGGGCTTCCAGGCGCTGGATTTCTCCAGCCTGAAGGTGACCTTCTCCGGCGGCAGCGCGCTGACCAGCGCCGCGGCCGAGCTGTGGCAGTCCGTCACCCGCTGCCCGGTGACCGAGGGCTACGGCCTCTCGGAAACCTCACCGGTCGCCACGCTGAACACCTTCGACGCCGAGGAGATCGGCACCGTGGGCTCGCCGCTGCTGCAGACCAAGGTGGAAGCCTGGGACGAGGACGGCAACACGCTGCCGGTGGACGAAGTGGGTGAGCTGGTAATCAGCGGCCCGCAGGTCATGCTGGGTTACTGGCAGCGCCCGGACGAGACCGCCAAGGTGATGCACAACGGCTTCTTCCGCACCGGCGACATGGGCATGGTGCAGGCCAACGGCAATATCAAGATCGTCGATCGCCTGAAAGACATGATCATCGTGTCCGGCTTCAATGTGTACCCGAACGAAGTCGAGGACGTGCTGACCCGCCACCCGCAGATTATCGAGGCCGCCGTCACCGGCACCGAGGACGACAAAACCGGCGAAGCCGTGGTCGCGCACCTGGTGCTGGCGGGCGACATCAGCGAGCAGGAGATCGTCGAGTACTGCCGCCAGGAGCTGACCGGCTACAAGGTGCCGAAGCATGTGATCGTGCACAAGGAACTGCCGAAATCGACCGTCGGCAAGATCCTGCGGCGCGAGCTGCGCGATCAGCCGGTGCCCGCAGCGGAACCCGCCTGACGGATAGCAGCCACTCTGTTGATCGAAAAACGCGGGCCCCGGCCCGCGTTTTTTATGCCCACAAAGCGCAGCCGCCGTGCGACGGGATGAGGGCCGCAAATGTGCGCCGCCATGGTATGGTTGACGGTTATAAAAACCATGACCATGGAGACACAAGATGGCGTCGAGGCCCCACCCGTTTCTGTTCCCTATCGCGCTTCGCTCTGTTGCACTCCCCGTTATCGCACTCCTGTGGCTGCTGACCCCGCTGGTCTGGGCCGCCACCGCCACCGAGCAGCTACAGAGCGTCATCGACGATCACTGGCAGTACAGCCTCAAAGAAGACCCGATCATGGCCGGCCGCATGGGCGTGCCGGATTACAACGACCGCCTGCCGGGTGTCTCCCGGGAAGACCACGCGCGGCGCCTGACCGCCGAGAAGGAATTCCTCGCGCGCCTCGAGCAGATCGACGCCAACCAGCTGAGCGAAGCCGACCGGGTCAACCACGAGCTGCTCACCTGGGTGCTGCAGAACTCCGTCGAGGGCAACCAGCTCTTCATCGACCGCATGCCGTTCAACACCTTCTACAGCTTCTGGGCCAATGCGCTGGAGGCCAACGACGGCCTGGCGATGACGAAGGCACAGGACTACGAGGACTACATCGCGCGCATCAAGGATTTCGGCCGCTACTTCGACGAGAACATCGCCAATATGCGCAAGGGCATCCAGGATGGTTTCGTGCAGCCGAAGATCGTGGTCGAGGGTGTCGCGCCGACCGTGCGCGCGCAGGTGAAGGAGGATCCGAAGCAGAGCAAGCTCTATCAGCCGTTCGAGAATATGCCCGAGTCCATTTCGGAGAAGGAGCAGCAGCGCCTGCGCGCCCGGGGCCAGCGCGCGATTAAGGCCAGCGCCATCCCCGCCTTCGCCCGTGTGGCCGACTTCCTCGAGGGCGACTATATGCAGGCCGCTCCCGATTCCATCGCCGTAGAGGACCTGCCCGGTGGCAAGGACTACTACCGCCACGCGATCAAGACCTACGTGACACTGGATATGGACCCGGCCGAGATCCACAAGATCGGCCTCAGTGAAGTGAAGCGCATCCGCGCGGAAATGGACCAACTGATCGAGGACAGCGGCTTCGACGGCAATTTCGAGGAATTCACCGAGTTCCTGCGTACCGACCCCCAGTTCTACGCCAAAACGCCGAAGGACCTGCTCAAGGAAGCCTCCTATATCGCCAAGAAGATCGATTACCAGCTGCCGGCATTCTTCGGCAAGCTGCCGCGCCTGCCCTACGGCGTGGTGCCGGTGCCGGACGAGATAGCCCCCAACTACACCACCGCCTCCTATAACCCGGCCGCCATCGGCGGCACCCGCGGCGGCGCCTACTGGGTGAACACCTACGCACTGGACCAGCGCCCGCTGTACGAACTGCCGGCCCTGACCCTGCACGAAGCCGTGCCCGGCCACCACCTGCAGGGCGCGCTGAGCCAGGAACTGGAAAACGTCCCCGACTTCCGCCGCAACCTCTACCTCAGCGCCTTCGGCGAGGGCTGGGCGCTCTATTCCGAGCGCCTCGGCAAGGAGATGGACGATATCTACACCACCCCCTACGAAAATTTCGGCCGCCTCAGCTACGAAATGTGGCGCGCCGCCCGCCTGGTGATCGACACCGGCATCCACTCCCAGGGCTGGACCCGCCAGCAGGCGCTGGACTTCCTCTCCAACAACACCTCCCTGTCAGACGCCAACGTGCGCGCCGAAGTGGACCGCTATATCTCCTGGCCGGGGCAGGCGCTGTCTTACAAGATGGGGGAGATCAAGATTCGCGAATTGCGAGCCAAAGCCGAGAAGGAGCTTGGGGATAAGTTTGATCTGCGTGCGTTCCACGATGCGGTGTTGGCGAATGGGGCGTTGCCGATGGAGATGCTCGAGGAGCAGATGGAGCGGTTCGTTGCCGAAGCAAAAAAATCGTAAGGCTATCGATTTTAATTCTACTGCGATACGAACGCGCGGCGCCGCGAATAATTTACCTAAAGGATCAAAATGATAACGGAAGAAGAAGCTAAATCCATAGCAATAAAAGAGACTGATTATTGCTATGTTATTGCTCAGGCTTGGGAGGCAGAGCCGTTTAACTCCATTTGCCTGGAGCGAATTTTTACAAAAGGTGGCTGCGAAGAGATCCGAATGGCGTGGTGGAAAAATGGACGGCAAACTATGCGTCCGGCGGATATAGATGCTCCTGGTTGGGGCCGGCTATTCTCTGAAGCATTGAAAGAGGGGGTTTTTTTAGATTCTGAAAAGTTCGGAATGTTAAAGTCGCTTTTAAGCTAGGTGCTCAAGAAACGGTCGCATAGAGAAGTTAAATATTCAATATAGAAAGGAAATTCATTTCCCAAGGGCTGTCAAATTATCTTCATTTGGTTGGCCCTTAGGTATTGATCGCCAGTTCGCAATATTTTTTATTTCGGATACTTTTCACTTTGTTAATGGCGGTTGGGGGTAATTATCCGTCGCCGATTTCCTTTGTCCTAGAAATACTCCTAATTCTGAAGAATGTAAAAATTCGCCGAGATGAAACTCGCTGATTTTTTGATTTGGAGCGTAAACGTCTATTAAAGGGAAAAGCTTTCACTCCAACGAAGAGATAATTTTTTTCAGCCTTATTTGACCACTTAAGTTAAGTGGCACAGCCAACACGTTCCAGTTTTCGCTCCCCTTTATTTAAAGCGAATTGTCATCAAAAGATTGGCGGTAAGCGATTGCTAAATTTTCGCAAATGGATGCCGGCTTGTTTACATACGGCTGCGCTGGCTAATTTTAAAATCGAGTATCTGGTTAGGGTTAACACCACGTGGTCTTCGAAATCCGTTGTGGCGGGTTTAGGGCCAATTAGCTTGGTGCGGACAGTGCCGGGTCGACGAAAGGAGAAAGCGATCAAAAATTGTGCGGCGGGCGTTATTAGCACGAAAGTGAAAGCAGATTCTTGCCCCATCATGGGGCGTCGAATAGTCTAGGTTAAATTTGTTGACTAAGTCTCAGGAAGCGTAAGGTCATGGTATCCGAACTCCGCTACGCACCCGGCGCCAGGGTGGAAATCCGCGATTGTGAATGGATCGTTCGTCGGGCTGATCAAGCGGAAGACGGTGGCTATATTTTGACCGTTGACGGGCTGTCAGAGCTAGTAAATGGCAAGTCAGCTCAGTTTTTGACCAGTCTCGAGCGAGACAATATCCGATTGCTCGACCCTGCCGAGACCAAACTAGAGCAGGATCTGAGCCCCGGCTTCGAAAGAAGCCGGCTGTTCATCGAAACCCAGCTGCGACAAATCACTCCTGCCGATGGCCATATCCACCTCGGCCACAAGGCCGCTATGGACCCGGTACCCTTTCAGCTGCAGCCAGCTATGCAGGCACTAGCGCAGCCGAGACAACGCATCTTGATCGCAGACGCCGTTGGCCTGGGTAAGACACTGGAAGCGGGTATCCTGGTCACAGAGCTGATGCGCCGCGGCCGCGGCAAGCGCATCCTGGTGCTCACCCTCAAGAGCATGATGACTCAGTTCCAGAAAGAGTTCTGGAACCGCTTTACCATCCCGCTCACCCGGCTGGACTCCGCAGGCTTACAGCGGGTGCGTAATAACATCCCCGGCAACCACAACCCGTTCTACTACTACGACAAGTCGATTATCTCCATCGACACCCTCAAGCAGGACAACGAGTTCCGTCGCCATCTGGAACAAGCCTACTGGGACATCATCGTGATTGATGAGGCCCACAACGTGGCCGAGCGCGGGACCAGCTCCCAGCGCGCGAAGCTGGCACAGCTGCTGGCTCATCGCTCAGATACCCTGATCATGCTGTCCGCCACGCCTCACGACGGCAAGGCGCGCTCCTTTGCCAGCCTGATGAATATGCTGGATCCGACAGCAATCTCAGACCCGGACGACTACGCAAAGGAAGACTTCCGCGATAAAGGTCTGGTGATCCGCCGCTTCAAGAAAGATATCCGCGATCAGGTGGCGCAGGAATTCAAAGAGCGCCGAGTTTTTGATCACTATGTACAGGCCGGCCCCGAAGAGGAGGGCGCCTACGATGCCCTTCTGGCGGTACCTTTTACCCACAAAGGGGAATACAGCGGCGAATTGCGTGGGCAGCTGGTACGCATCGGCCTGCAGAAAGCCTTGTTTAGTTCACCCGCGGCTGCGATCAAGTCTACGGATGAGCGACTGCGTAAGTTAAACCGCAGAGAGCCGCCGACCGCGGACGAGCTAGAGGAGATCGGTGCACTTGAAGCCCTGCGCTCAGCGCTAAACAACGTCACACCGGCAGCTTTTGGTAAATACCAGCGTCTACTCCAGCAGCTGCGTGACAAGAACTACGGTTGGTCTCCCCGCAGCGCCGAGGACCGCCTGGTAATCTTTAGTGAGCGCATCGAGACCCTTAGCTGGCTGGAAGAACAGCTAATAAAGGATCTCAAGCTGAAGCCTGCCGCCATTACTCAACTCCACGGGGGCATGAGTGATATCGAACAGCAATCAATCGTGGAGGCTTTCGGCCAACCCGAGACGCCCCTGCGGGTTCTCCTCTGTTCCGATGTGGCTTCCGAAGGTATCAACCTCCACTACCTGTCTCATAGGCTGATTCACTTCGATCTGCCCTGGTCACTGATGGTGTTCCAGCAGCGCAACGGTCGGGTGGACCGTTACGGCCAGCAGCACACGCCGCTCATTACCTACCTCATTACCGAAAGCCAGAATCAAAAGGTGCGCGGCGATACCCGCATCCTGGAGATCCTCAAAGAAAAGGACCAGCAGGCCTACGAAAACATCGGCGACCCGGCCACTTTTATGAAAGTGCACGACACCGATGAAGAGACCCGCCTGACTGCCGAAGCCATGGCCAAGGGTATGGACGCTGGCGACTTCGACCAGGCCTATCAGCCCGAGCCCGAGGGCAACGAGGGCGACGACCTGTTAGCGGCATTCCTGAATCCGGAGAGTGCGGCCGCTCCCGTAGAGGAAGCACCACAGCACACGGTCGACGGCTACAGCCTGTTCGCCTCCGACTACGATTTCTGTGTTCAGGCGCTGGAGGCCCTAAACCGCGAACGCAGCCGCGTAGACTTCACCGCTAACAGCGGCAGTAGCAGCCTGACGCTGACACCGCCGGACGACCTGGACTACCGATTCCGCTTCCTGCCGCAAGAAGTACGCCCAAAGGACGGCCTGTTGACGCTCACCGCCGACAAGCCGCGATTCGAGGAGGAGATCCGTCGCAGCCGTCAGGATGAAGATGCCTGGCCCAAGATGCACTACCTCTGGCCGCAACATCCTGCGGTGGACTGGCTGCAGTCGCGCATCCTTGCAGAAGTGGCCCGCCACAGCGCGCCGCTGCTGGCACTCGATGCCGGGCAGGAAGACGCGCTGCAACCAGGCGAGACCGTGTTCCTGGTCTCCGCTTTGATCCCTAACCGCAAGGCGCATCCAGTCATCTGGGAGTGGTTCGCCGTGCACTGTCGCGATGGTGCCGTAACCGATGTGGAGGCAGCGGTGCCCTGGCTCCAGCAGCTGGACCTCACCAAAAAGCGTCCTAACCGTGCCGAACCACTGGACCTGGAAGCGCTGGCTGCGCTCCGCCGCCCGGCAATTGCGGCGGTGCACGCTGAGATGCAGGTGCGTCAGCGTCAATACACCGAAGAAATGGCACCGCTGCTCCAGCAGCGCCTGGCGGAGCTGGAGACCCTGCGCGGCCGTCAGGTCGAACAGTTGGAGCTGCAACTTGGAAATTCCAAGCAGGACGAGGTATTCATCAATGCCCGCCGCGAGAAGCGCATGAAGGAAATCAAGCACGCCTTCGCCGATTACGAATCCTGGGTGCGCGACACCATCAGTATCGAAGCGGTGCCGCACCTGCAGATCATTGCCGCCATTACCGCCAATACCGAAGCAGAGCACTAACTCATGGCTGTACAGGAAACCGCCGCCACCTTTGTCGGCCTGACCAACGAAAACGATTTCTATAGCGCTCACTACCTGGCGGAAGTATTCAAAGGTGATCTCGCCGGCATTGTGCGTGACTGGGACGCCCAAGCAGAGGAAAGCAGCGATTACACCGCGCCGCACAAAGCCCTGCGCGCGCTGCACCAGGACTACTTCGCCCTGCGCCAAAAGCTTAAACGCGAACGCAGCGTCCGCGCGCGCATCAAGCTGCAGCGCGCTTTTTTCCAGAAGTTGCTGCAGGCGCTGGAGATCCCCTGGCAGCCGGTCAATGTCACCGTGGCACCCAACCGAGAGCTGCCATTACTGGCGGAAGTGGCCGGCAGCGCTCAGAGCAAGCTCTGGGTGCTGGGTGCACTGGATCCGGAAAACGAAGGCGAGGATCCGCTGTCGCTGACCCTGCACCCGGACCAGTTTGTCGGTGAGGGCCCGCATTTCGATGCGCTGAAAAACCGCGACTGGTATCGCCTGCTGAACGAGGAGGTCTTCCGCCAGGAGGAGCCGCCCCGCTGGGTACTATTGCTGAGCGATCGCCAGTGCCTGCTGGTCGACCGCTACAAGTGGGCGCAGAACCGTATGCTGCGCTTCGACTGGGAAGAGATCCTCGGCCGCCGCGACGACCTCACCCTCAAGGCCACCGCCGTCCTGCTGCATCGCGAGAGCCTGGTCCCCGCCGAAGGCGAATCACGCCTGGATGCGCTGGATGAGAACAGCCACAAGCACGCCTTCTCCGTCTCCGAGGATCTGAAGTATGCCCTGCGCAGCGCCATCGAGCTACTGGGCAACGAGGCCGCCGTACAGCTGATTGAGCAAGCCCGCGAAGACAAGAAGGGGATCTTCAGCGGCCAGCAGGCTCTGGATGCTGGACAGCTCTCTATGGAGTGCCTGCGGTATATGTACCGCATCCTGTTCCTGTTTTATATCGAGGCGCGCCCGGAGCTGGGCTATGTGCCAGCCAACAACGAAGTCTGGCGCAGCGGCTACAGCCTCGATTCACTACGGGATCTGGAGCTGGTGCGCCTCACCAGCGACGACAGCCGCAATGGCACCTTCTTCCATCACAGCCTGCAGCGGATGTTCGACTTGATCTTTCGCGGTTGTGGTCCGCAGATGCAGCCAGAGCTACGCGGAGCCAATGAGGAGCCGGGGCAGGCTGCCAGCGGCGCACGCGGTACTTTCCAATTCCAAGGGCTTGATAGCCACCTGTTCGACCCCGCACGTACGCCGCTGTTAAACCGCGTCACCTTCACCAACGAGACGTTGCAGCAAGTCATCTGCTCCATGTCCCTGACCCGCCCGCAGAAGGGCAGGCGCCGTCGCGGCCGTGTGAGCTATGCGCAGCTGGGTATTAACCAGTTGGGTGCCGTGTACGAAGCGCTGCTCAGCTACCGTGGCTTTTTCGCCAGCGAAGATCTCTACGAGGTGGCGGAGAAAAAGAAAAACATCAACCCGGACGATCTGGAGACCGGCTACTTCGTTACCCGCGCCCAACTGGAGGAATTCAGCGAGGAAGAGCGGGTACACGACAAAATAGAGGGCAAGAAAAAGCTCCGCGTGCACCCCAAAGGCAAATTTATTTACCGCCTGGCCGGGCGCGACCGGCAGAAGAGTGCCAGTTACTACACTCCAGAAGCCCTCACCAAGACCCTGGTGAAGTACACCCTCAAGGAACGCCTGCACGAAGACATGCCGGCAGACGAGATCCTCAATCTCACCGTGTGCGAACCGGCCATGGGCAGCGCGGCCTTCTTGAATGAGGCCGTCAACCAGCTGGCCGAGGCCTACCTCACCCGCAAGCAGCGCGAACTGGGCCAGCGCATTCCCCACGAGGAATACGCCGCTGTGCTGCAGCGGGTAAAAATGCATATCGCCGACCACAATGTGTTCGGCGTGGACCTAAACCCGATCGCCGTGGAGCTGGCCGAGGTTTCCCTTTGGCTTAACGCATTGAACGGCGAGCATCAGGTGCCCTGGTTCGGCTACCAGCTGTTTACCGGTAACTCCCTGGTCGGTGCCCGCCGCCAGGTGTACCCAGCCCACAGTCTAAGCAAACAGCCGAAAGACGATCTCTGGTACAACCGCGTGCCGCGCCGCCTGGAGCCAGAGACCCTGGGCGACAATCAGGCCGAAGGCGGCCGGCAGGCAGATGAGATTTACCACTTCCTGCTGCCGGACCCCGGCATGCTGGGGGTGAACGACAAGGTTGCCAAGCAGCTCAAGCCGGAGGCGTTCGACAAGATCAAGGCGTGGAAGAAGGACTTCCTCAAGCCCTTGGACAATGACGAAATTGCCACCCTGCAAACCTTAAGTGCTGCAGTGGATAGACTCTGGGCCGAGCACACCAAAATGCTCGCCCGCGATCGCGCCAATACCGAAGATCAGTTCTCTATCTGGGGTCAGGAGGGCGAGGAGCACCACACGGCTACTGCCGCTAAAGACCGCATTCGCGCGGAAGGTATCTTCAATACCAATGCGCGCCTCGCGTCTCCTTACCGTCGCCTCAAGCTGGCCATGGACTACTGGTGTGCCCTCTGGTTCTGGCCGTTGGATCAGGTGGACCAGCTGCCGGACCGCGACAAGTGGTTGTTCGACCTCAATACCATTCTCAACAGCTCCGGCACTTTCGCATTGGCGCCGGAACAAAGCGGCCTTGATTTTGATAGTGCAGCGGGGGGGCGCAATACCGCCGCGACAGGACTGGAGGCGCCGCAAAGTTCTCTATTCGGCGACGACCCGCAACCTACCCTGCGTCCGCAAGCCCAAGCCGTGCAGAATGTCACTAATCGCCAGGGCGAACTGAATCTGGAGAAACTGTTTCGAGAATCGGTATTTAAGACTCTCAAGCTTGCCAATGACTTGGGGCAGCGCTATAGCTTTTTCCATTGGGAGCTGGCGTTTGCCGATGTCTTCGCTTTCAGAGGCGGTTTCGACCTGATGTTAGGGAACCCTCCCTGGCTTAAGGTGGAGTGGCAGGAGGGCGGCGTACTCGGTGATTACAACCCTCGCTTCGTGCTACACAAACTCAGCGCCACTCAGTTGCGCAACGAGCGCCAAGCAGCGTTCGATCGCAATTCGCATCTCGAGCAGGCTTGGTACGGGGAGCTTGAAGAGGCAGAGGGGATGCAAAACTTCCTCAATGCGTATCAGAATTATCCTGAGCTGGGCGGACAGAAGGCAAATCTATATAAGTGCTTCCTGCCCCAAGCTTGGCGTTGGGGTAATAAGCAGGGTAACAGTGGTTTTTTGCATCCAGAGGGGGTTTATGATGATTCGAAAGGTGGCGATTTTCGAGAGCAGCTTTATCCGCGATTAAGTGCGCACTTTCAATTTGTTAACGAGCTTTCGCTCTTTGCAGAAGTGCATCACCACACGAAATTTTCCATCAACATCTATGATTCGCAGAAAAGCAGCAACGCTGAATTCCTAACTATTGCTAATTTATATTCTGTTGCAACACTGGACGCCTGTTTTATACATGACGGGTCGGGGCCAGTTCCAGGTATCAAGAATGATCAAAACAAATGGAATACTGAGGCTCATGCTCATCGCGTGGTTCATGTGGATCAACGGGCTCTTATTACATTTACAAAGATGTACGACGATACTGGGGCGTCGCCACTACGGGCGCGCTTGCCGGCCATTCATTCTCGGGAACTGATATCCGTACAGGAAAAGTTTGCCAATCAGCCGCTACGTTTAAAAGATTTGGTCGATGCGCTTTACTTTTTTGATGTGCACTTCGACGAGACGCAAGCGCAAAAAAATGGGTCTATCCTGCGCAAGACCCAATTCGCCGAAAGTTCACAACAATGGATATTATCAGGCCCACATTTTTTTGTCGGGTTGCCCTTCTACAAAACGCCTCGTGCTATTTGTTCAAAAAATAGTGACTATGATGTGATAGATCTGAGGAGCTTGCCTTCTGACTACCTTCCTCGCACTAACTATATTCCCGCCTGCGATATAAAGGAATACGAAACGCTTGCACCAAAAATTCCAAGTTCTTGGAATAGATCTCAAAAAAGTAATCAAAGCAGGGTTTCAGAGTGCTATCGATTAGTAAATCGTCGGATGATCGGCCTTAGCCTAGAAAGATCACTCATTACTTCAATAATTCCACCTGGTGTGGCAACTATCAACGCTGCAGTAAACACTGTGGCAAATAACAATTACGATCTTCTGAGCGTTTATACTCCGACATTGGCTATACCTTATGACTTCTATTTGAAGTCAACAGGTAGGTCGGACTTGTACGCATCAACATTGAAGACGCTTCCTGTTTTGCGGATTAAAGAGGCCTCTTTGAGGGCTCTATGTTTGACGGCTCTTACAAATCATTTCGAAGATTTTTGGTCGCAGTGTTTTAGTTTGGTCTCTGGTGAAGATTCCTGGACTACTTCAAGTCCAATGCTTAATTCAAGTTTCTTTGCTGATCTTTCCGCAGAATGGAGTCGTGATTCAGCATTACGCGGTGACTTCGAGCGCCGCCAAGCGCTTCTAGAAATCGATGTGCTGGTAGCCATGGCTTTACGTATGACTCTAGATGAACTGCTCACCATTTATCGTGTCCAGTTTCCGGTCATGCGCCAGTACGAGCGCGAGACCTACTATGACCAAAATGGCCGCATCGTCTTTACCCCCAGCAAAGGCTTGCTGGGAGTGGGCCTGCCGCGCAAAGTCGCCAAAAATGACTCGCCTGTCTCCATTGAGTTTTTGGATGGTCACACCGAAGTCCGCCCTCTGGGGTGGGAGGACGCTAAGCACTTGCCCAACGGCACCCGTATCCATCGAACTGTAATGGATGACACTCTGCCCGGCGGTCCGCGGGAGAAAACGATTACCTATGAGTCACCCTGGTATCTACCCAACCGTGAGGAGGATTACCGGATCGCCTGGGAGGTGTTCAGCGAGCGCCAAGCTAATCAATCGACGGCTAATGCTGAAAGTCTGGAAGTGGAAAAACAATAAACCTAATAGCGGGGCGTAATACGCTCCCAACAATTATTACAACAATCGATAAAGATGTTTTTTTGAGGGGAATCTGATGGAGTCCATATCCCAGTTTTTATCCGAGCTGAAGCCGGAGTGGGTGTTTTGGCTAATTAATGGTTTGCTTGTCTGGCAATTTATCAGGTATTGGCAGGCAAATGACGAGCAGGCCCTGGAGCATGGCCCTACCACTCTGACGACCATCGGTGTTGTAGGTACCTTTATAGGTATTTCACTCGGCTTGGCGAATTTCGATGTAAAGGATATTCAGGGGAGTATCCCCCCTCTACTGGAAGGGCTGAAGACCGCATTCCTGACCAGTATTTTCGGCATCTTGCTTGGGTTGGGGATTAAACACAAAAAGCTGAAATTGTTGGCCAGCTCGCCAGTAGAAGAATTCACCCCTGAGCGTTTCCAGCAGATGTTCCAGGGGCATCTGGATAGTCAGGCGGAACTGACGCAAACCATGAAAGTGGTGGCAGAAAACCTGAATAGCAATAAGGAAGACTCTATTTCCAGCATTCTTGCCAAGGTCCGCAATGATCTGGCTGACCAGAGCCAAAAGCTACTGGCCCAGCGCCAGCTTCACCACAATGAAAGTCGTGAAGATATGGCCAACTTCATCAAAGAGCTGGCCGAGCAGAGCACCAAGGCGATTATCGAACAGCTGGAGCAGGTAATCCGCGATTTCAACGAAAATCTGGCAGAGCAATTTGGAGAGAACTTCAAGCGTTTGGATGAGTCGGTAAAAGCCTTGCTGGAGTGGCAGCAGCAATACAAACAACAGATAGAGAAGCAAACGGAAGCGTTTGAATCAGCGGCTGAGCAACAAGGGCGAACGGCTCAGGCTCTGACAGAAGTAGAGCAGTCTACCCGAGCTATTCCTGATCATATGAGCCAGATGGATGCGATTCTGAAAGCCAATGCGGATCAGTTGGAGGCATTAACGGCTAATCTCGGGTCCTTTGCCAAACTGCGTGAGAAGGCCGAAGAAGCTCTGCCGGTAATCGATGAGCATATCGCGTCCGCCATCAAGACGGTCGAGCAGGCGGTAGAGCGCGCCAGCGGCCATTACCAGAATCTGCTTACGGATTCTCGCACCATGCTGGACGACTTTTCTTCCACCAGTAAGAAGTTCGCCGGAGAATTCAAGGAAGCGACCCGCGAGGGTAGTCAGGCGATCAGTAAATCCCTAGGCGATGTCGCCGATGATGTACGCAGTAGTAGTGACTCACTAGTTAAAGGTGTCCGTGAAGTCACTAACGATATGAAGCTGGATATGCAGTCCACAGGTGAGAACTTGAAGCGGTCGGTAAACGAACAAGTTCAGCAGATCTTCACTCAGTTCGAACGTACAGAATTCAAGCTAAAAGATTTACTGCAAGGCCAATGGGACTCTTGGGATACCGCCATGCAGCAGGAAGTCAGCCGTGTCATCCAGGCGCTTGCCAATGAACTTGGTGCTGTTAGCGGTGCCTTTGTGCATGACTACAAGTCTATGCTCAGTCAAATTAATGGCACCATGTCTCAGGTCCAGCAAACGCTACAGCCTGATACCTAAGGAGCGGTTATGCAGTCTTGGAATCGCTTTGTTCGCAGTGGAAAAACCTCGGGCGAATATTGGCTGACGGTATCGGACCTGATGGCGGCGTTGATGGTGATTTTTCTGTTTATTGCCATCGCTTTTATGATGCGGGTGCAAAAAGTAGTTGTGGCATGGCAGGAGACTGAAACCGATATTATTCGACAGCTATCCCAGCAGTTTGAGCGCAACCTGGAAGACTGGAATGCAGAGTTCGATAGGGAGCGTCTCACTATTCGTTTCAATGACCCGGAAACCTTGTTCGAGCAGGGAAAATCCGCTCTTAAGCCGGCATTTAAGGGGATACTGGATCAATTCTGCCCCAAGTATTTCGCGATATTGGATAACTATATCGGTGACTTGGACGAGGTCCGTATCGAAGGGCACACCAGTCCGGAGTGGAATGAAGATACCAGTAGTACCGATGCATTCTTCAACAATATGCGCCTGTCTCAGAGTCGCACTCGTGCAGTAATGGAGTATTGCTTCCGCCAAGATGAGTCGCGCCAGTACGGCTGGCTGCATAGCCTTACCCGCTCGGTGGGTATGTCATCAGCTCAGCTTCAGGAGAACGATGAGGGGCAGGTTGACTACGAGCGCTCACGGCGAGTGGAGTTCCGTATCAAGACTAAGGCTGAGGAGCGTATTGCTAGTATTCTGAGGGGCTGGCAGTGAGTGGCATGCGCATAGATTTCAATCTGTCGGCCCTCGCTGCGGCATTGAAGCCTCTCGCCTATGGTCATAGCCCACTTGATTTAAATTCTGTTCCCTTGGGTCGCTTAGAAATAGACCCACGCCTAAAAAAAGGCCAGATAGAAATTGAGGCGGGGCACATTGAACATGACCCGCAGGGCCGTGCGACTTTTGCCGACCGTCCTGTGCTGTTGTTTATTAAGGACCAGGGAGGGTATTTACCCGAAGTACTTGGCGGCCAACTCGAAAAAGGCAAAATGGTGCACCTCCGCCGTTGTAGCACCATAAAATCCATGGCGGAAGATGGCAGGGGTGATCGCTACAGCGTATTGATTCGCGACGATGGCTACTTTCCAGTCTATGCGGCTGGGTACGGTGTAACTTCCGAGGAGCAGCCTGCCCGTCGTCGAGTTTGCCTCATCTGCCTTACTGAACTGAACCTTATTGGTCGGTGGGACTTCAATAAAAGAAAGCTAGCGGCGAGTTTCCACTTTGAGAAGTACCTGGGTGGTGAGTTGGGAAGAGACCAGCTATTCAATGCCCAGTATGGAGCTCCGGATAGCAAACGCTTTCCATTAGGCGGTTCTGAGGCCCCAGTACCAGAAGGCAAGCTACGGACTGTCCATGTACCACTAAAAAAGGCGACAGGAACAGCATCACCCTTGGCCAAAGAGCCCCAGCCAATTGATACAGCTCGTCCGACGCCAACACCCGAAGACAAAAAGGGCGAGCCCGATAGTTGGGGCGAAATCAGCCAGCAGATGCGCCAAGCTGCAGGTTGGACTTGCAGCGAATGTAAGGTTTGCCTCAGCCAGCACCCGCGCTTATTACACGTCCATCACCGTAACGGACAGAAGAAAGATAATCGCGCCGGAAATTTGCAGGTTCTCTGTGTGGAATGCCATCAGAAGCAACCAATGCACGGTCATTTGCGAGTTACAGCGGGCGACGCAGCGCTACTGGCAGAACTTCGTGAGCGGCAGTCACATCATGAGGACAGTGAAGATATTCTCACAGCGCTTGAGGAAGAGTTCCCGGAAGCCTTTTCCGGTGATTGCGCGGTTTTTAATGGAACAGGCGAAATTGTGATTGATGCATTGGCGATTTTTCGCGGTGCTCAGTTAGCAATATGCGACTCACCGGATCACTGGAAATCGAGTGATTCGGTAGCAAATAAGTGGTTAGTTTTTCTCTTAAATGAATTCAAAACGGGCGATCAAGCAATCGCGGCGGTTCGTAAGAGATTGAATAGCTGAGAAAATCACGGCTTAAGCTGTCTGCGAGATGGCCGAGAAGTAGAAGAATAAGAGTAGCGGCTCAAAAGTTTAAGGACGCATTATGATCCCAGGCCTGCTTGCTAACGAAGTCGCAAGCGCACTGCGCGAGTTTATCGTTACCGGTTTCGAGACGGAGACGCCCCCGTTTGCCGGTGAATTCCGCCGCTTGGTCGATGAGCAACTGGAGGGCGAGGCTTTCATTAAGGGGCCGTTTATTTCTATCGGCTTGCCATTTCGTGGTGGTAAAGAAACGCGAGACTGGTTTTCCGGGTTTCAGACCGACTTTCCACCCTATGCACACCAAGAGCAGGCATGGCAGCGGCTGGCTTCTAACGGCAGTGCTAGCAATACCTTAGTGGCAACTGGTACGGGCTCCGGTAAGACCGAGTGCTTTCTCTATCCGGTATTGGATCATTGCAAGCGTAATCGTGGCCCCGGTATTAAGGCGATAGTGATCTATCCCATGAATGCTCTGGCAACGGACCAGGCTAAACGCTTTGCCAAGGTTATCCATTCACAGCCGGGGCTCAAAGGTACTCGAGTCGGCTTATTTGTGGGGGGCGGCGAACATAGTGCACAAAAGGAAATGTCCGAAGAAGGCGTCATAGCCTGTAAGGAGACCCTACGGCAGAGCCCCCCCGACATTCTGCTCACCAACTATAAGATGCTCGACTACCTGTTGATGCGGCCAAAGGATCAAGCGCTCTGGGCGCACAATGGCCCTAGCACGCTCCGTTATCTGGTGGTGGATGAGCTGCATACGTTTGACGGGGCGCAAGGTACAGACTTGGCGCTGCTCATCCGGCGGCTTCGAGCGCGTTTTAATATCGCGCAAAAGCAATTGATCAACGTAGGTACATCGGCAACCCTCGGCTCGCCAGAGCAGGCAACCGGTCTACTGCGATACGCGGAGGATGTGTTTTCCAGTCCCTTTACGGGCAACGCCGTGGTCGCGGAGCAGCGACAGACCGAGGCCGAGTTCATCGGCGTGCTGGAGTACCTCAACCTCAATGCGGACCTTGCACCGGAGCGGTTGAGTGGCGCGCTGTCGCAGGACTTGGAAGCCTATCTGAATGCGGCCTATGAGCTGTATTTCTGTGAGCCCCCCACGGAATCACTTTTGACCCAAGAAGGGCGCATCGAGCTGGGTTGGCAGCTGCGCACCCATGGGCAGCTCTCGAACCTATTGCGCCAATTGGGTAGCAGTACCGCGGCACTTGGCGAGCTTAGGAAAATGATGTTGAGCCGGGTTCCGAAGTCTTTTGCGCAAAATCCCGAGTACGTGGTGTTGGCTCTGTTGGCGCTTCTGGCGCAGGCCCGAAACGAGCATGGTCAGCCGTTGGTGCAGTTGCGGGTACAGCTGTGGGCTAGGGAGCTTCGACGTATTGTTGCGCGTTTGGAAGGCAGTGCGGTTCCCGCGGACGAAGAGCCACTGCTGTCATTTGCCGACGATAAGCTGAACGAGGAGCGCAGCTTACTTAGGTTGCCGCTTGTTCAGTGTCGGGAATGCCACGGAACTGCTTGGCTAACGCGTATTGAAAGTGGGCAGATCATTGGCCAAAAGGTGGTATCGGATCTTTCCAGCATTTACTCAGGTTTCTTTGGCAACCACGCAGAAACCGCTGTATTACTTCCGGGAGGCGCTGACAAACTGGGTGCTGAGGAAGGCAGTGACTACCGTGTATGCCGCTATTGCGGCACGCTTACCTCCGCCACTGACGACGGAGACTGTCCGGGCTGCCAGGCCGATAAGGCCGACCTGATAAAAGTACTGCGACCTCGCATGCAGAAGTCGGTGCGAAATGGTGGTGTCAATCGGGTGGTGCACGAGAATCACTGCCCTTACTGCCGTGCCAGCGGAGGACTCATTATTTTCGGTGCGCGCGCTGCGAGCCTGAGTGCCGTCGCTGTCCATCAGTTGTTCAGCAGTCGGGACAATGACGATAAGAAATTGATTGCCTTTAGCGACTCGGTGCAGGATGCCACACACCGTGCAGGCTTCTTCAGCGCACGTACCTGGCACAACAACATCCGCATGGCTCTCACCCATGTGCTGGATGGCTGTAGCGGTCCTCTTTCTCTGCTGGGGGTTCAACAGCGTTTCGAGAAAGTGTGGCTTGAGTCCGAAGGGGGGCAGCTACCGCTTGAACGGTATCTGCGAGAGTTTATGCCGCCTGATGCACGCTATCGTGGTGACTTCGAGGAGTTCGAGCGGACCGGGAAGGTAGTGGATCCTGCACCTCTGCTCGGGTTGATCCGGGAACGCATATTGTGGGAGGCGCTCGAAGATCTGACCTGGCGTAGCCAAGTAGGGCGCTCGCTGAACCGGGTGGGTATTGCGGCAGTAACTTGGGATCCCGATCTTGTTTCTAACCATTCGGAATCGTGGGCATCAGAGGTATACAACGCTTTAGGCTTCGAAATTTCCACTTCACAAGCGGCTACTCTTCTGAACGGCCTGATGCAGCATATGGTGCAACGGGGCGCCGTTTGGCTGCGAGAATTTGATACGTATCTGTATGAGGGATCCCTGGCGTATTTACTCAACAAGTTGAGCTTTACTCCCAGCTTGGGGCCCAGCAGCCCCCGCCCACATTTCCCTGCTTTGAAAGCCGAGGCGGGCTTTGATCCGCTTTCGGCCAAATCTCAGACTTGGTATCAGCGGTGGTTCGCATCAGTCGTTCCAGACCAGCTCCTGGATCCACTGCATCGTGACAAAATTCTGGAGTCCGCACTGGATGCGCTTGTCGCGGCCGGTTTGTTGCGCGATGGAGTCTCTAAGAAAGGTACGCGTTATTGGGGTATCGAGCCTGAACGTCTGGCGCTGGCAACCGATGTGATCGCACTGACCTCCGACAACCATCGTCCGCTGCATATTGCAAAGGACCGTGCGGGAGAGTGGATCGGCGCGCCGCTTATTGAGGCGCTAGGCCACCATGTTGTTTATACGGAATCAGGTCCTGTTCGCGCGTCGCTGTACCAGTCATTATATCGACACGGCGATGTGCATCGGGTAATTGCTCATGAACATACTGGTCTACTGGCACGGGAAGACCGGGAAGAGGTTGAACGTAGTTTCATCGCCGGGGACGGTCCGTGGGAATACAACCTGCTTTCCGCAACCCCGACTCTTGAGATGGGTATTGATATTGGTGACCTGTCCAGTGTGCTGCTCTGTTCGGTCCCTCCGGCGCAAGCCAATTACCTGCAAAGGGTTGGCCGTGGCGGACGCCGTGATGGCAACAGCTTTGTCTTGACGTTGGCGAATGGCCGCCCCCATGACCTGGTCTTTTATGCCGACCCGAAGCGGATGCTGGAAGCGCCGATAGAACCCCCAGCAATTTTCTTGAAAGCCCGCCACGTTCTGAGACGGCAGTTACTGGCCTATGCGATGGATTGCTGGACACGGGATAGTCGTGGTGACAACCAGATTCCTACGCGTATGCAGCCCGTACTGGATGCGGTTGAGTCGAATCGGGGAGGGGCCTTTCCTTATACGTTGCTGGACTATATCCGCAACAATATGCAGCAGATTTGGGAAGACTTCTGTGAATTTGTCGCTTCCGGGCTGGACGAGGATAATCGTGAACTGCTGGGCCAGTACCTATTTGGCGGCCCGCAGCACCAAGACGATCACCTGCAGTTGTATGTAAATGGGCGTTTACAGCAGGTGGTAGAAGAGCGGAGCAGCATTGCTAATAACATCGCGTCACTACAGAAACAGCTTAAGCTGCTTGAAAAGCAGCCGGATGATGAGCATAGAAAAGCCCAAATTGAAGAGATAGACCAAGAGCTGACTGGCTACAAGCGGCTGCGCTGGCGACTAAACCAACGCGAAACCTTGAATTTCTTCACTGATGAGGGATTGCTACCAAACTACGCCTTTCCTGAGGAGGGCGCCACGCTGCACTCGATCATTTTCCGTACTGAGAAAAAGGAAGGTGAGCGGGAACTGGTGAAGAGAGAGTACGAATACCAGCGACCTGCCCAGGCCGCGTTGACGGAGCTAGCTCCTGAGTCGGTATTTTATGCCGGTAACCGTCGGGTGAAGATCAGCCGTGTCGAGACGTCCAAGGGACGCAATATACAGCAATGGCGTTTCTGTCCCCGGTGTCATTATTCGACTCCGCAAGAAGATCCCAACGGCGGCTTCCAGGCGGCCGCATGTCCTCGCTGTGCATCACCAATGTGGGCGGATCAATCAGCTCGGACGCGGATGCTCAAGATGACACAGGTCTATGCGTTTACGAACGCGAAGGACGCCATGCTCGATGACCGCTCAGATGATCGAGAGCCCGCATTCTTCAACAAGCAGATGCTAATCGACTTCGCCCCGGAAGATGTGGAGATAACATGGATCCTGGACGACGATCAGCGTCCCTTTGGGTTTGAGTTTGTTCGAAAAGCGCGCTTCTTAGAGGTAAATTTTGGGCGTAGAGACCAGGATTCCCTTCAGTTTGAAGTGGCAGGACAGAACCTCAACAGGGCAGGATTCCCAATATGTGAGGACTGTGGCTCCGTTCAGCCTCGCCGTGGTGCGGCAGTTCACCTAAAGTCCTGTACTTACAACGGCCGGGATGCGGGCAGTCAGCAAGGGCAGCAGCCAGGGATTGTCAATTGCCTCTACCTCTATCGACAGTTCACATCAGAGGCGCTGCGCATTCTAGTCCCAAGGCTATCAAGTGGCGGCACAGAAACTCAGCTCCAGTCATTTATTGCTGCATTGCAACTTGGATTAAAGCGCCGTTTTGGCGGTAAGGTCGATCATCTCCGCGTCGCTTACCAGAGTGAACCGGTGGGCCAGACGGACGAGAAAAGGCACTTTCTGGTGCTCTATGACTCCGTTCCCGGTGGAACTGGCTATCTCCATGACCTGCTAAGCGATGCGCTCAACATGCAGTCAGTGTTCCGCGAAGCGTTTCAAGTCATGAATGAATGCGATTGCTACGGTGGCACCATGGATGGTTGTTACCGTTGCCTGCTTGAGTACCGTAATTCCTACGGTATGGAAGACACTCGGAAGTCGGTGGCGTTAGAGCTGCTAGCCGAGATCGTTGATTCTGATCGAACTTGGAAGAAAGCCGACCAATATCTAAGCCGGATGAAATCCACTTCCTGGGTAGACAGTGAGCTCGAAGCTCGCTTTCCGGAAGCACTTGAGAAGTTCTCTGGTCGTCCGGTTGTCGAAGGCAAGCGTGTCCGTGTGTTCCGCGACGTCGTTCGTCGCAAAAATGGATTTCGCTTGATTATTGGCACTCGTGAATATGAGGCAGAACCTCATGTTCTGCTCGGCCCTGCGCAGGGTGTCCAATTCAAATCTGAGGCTGACTTTGTCCTATGGCCATCGAGTACCGAGGAAAAGCCCGTAGCGATCTTCCTTGATGGCTATGAATATCATGCCGACATCGTGCAGGATGACCTATTGAAAAGGCAGGCATTAATGCATGCCGGTTATGTTGTATGGTCCTTGAATTGGTATGACATCAATCAGGTCATGGGCGGCAGCGCATCGGAAGTCCCATTGCTCTCCCGATTTATCCATTCCGAGCATTCTTCGGTCGCCGTGAAAGCACTGACAGCTCAGTTAGGAGCTAAGCCTGTAGAAGAGTGGGCAGCTCAAACTAACTTTGAATATCTGCTCTCATTTTTGGATAAGCAAGACTATTCACTCTCCAGTTCCCAATCCTGGCTATTTGCATTGTCCACCTTTCCCGCACGTCAATTTCCTGATTCCTCTTTGAGAACGGCGGTAAAGGCCTTATGGGAAAAGTACCCCGCGGAATTTATTGACCGGCAGCCGGCAGATGTAGTCGCTGCAGCGAATTACGAATGGCAGGATCCCGCTTCGATGGCGTGTATTGGGTCGGCTATGCTTGCAGGACCAAACTCGCTGGACGGTACTGATTTGGGAAATGCCGCACTGGCTATCTCGTATCAAATGGAGCGTTCAAAGTTGCGGGAAGCGCGACCGCAATGGCAGTGCTTCTGGACCTTGGTGAACATTCTGCAGTTCCTTTCAAGCTTCTACGCTTACACCATCTCATCACTGGCCGATGGAGCCGCGGCTGGGCTACATTGGCCAGTAAAAACTAGTGCAACCGTACCCGACAGTTCGCCCACAAGTGGGGCTAGCGCTTGGCTTTCGGAAATTGATCCAGAATTAGCAGAGGAATTGATGGCCAAAATTGACTATTGGCCAGAGGTTCCTGAGGTTGGCTATGAGCTGCTCGCTGACAGCGGGGAGATTGTCGGTGAAGCCGAACTTGCATTCGAAGTTAGCAGAGTCGCATTGTTACTAGATGCCCAAATGGACTCAAGAGAGGCCTTCGAGAGGCTGGGGTGGACGGTCGTAAGTGGAGCCGACGAACTCAAGCACGCTTTAGGCGCTAAATAATTATTGGGGGATCACATGGTTAGTATCGCTTTTTCAGAAAAGTATTTTTCAGCCCTGAGTCAACTCGAGCCAAAGGAGCAAAGTCAAGCGAATAAAGCGCTTTTGCAGTTTCAACAAAACCCCCAACATGGTGGGCTCCACTATGAAAAACTGACTGCATTCAAAGATGAAAAATTACGCTCGATCCGGGTCAACCAGGATGTACGCATTATCTTGGCTGTGGCTGAGCAGGATGCTCTCTATATGGTGCTCTATATTGCACATCACGACGATGCCTATGATTGGGCGGCCAAGCGCAAGATTGAAATCAACCCAAGTACCGGGTGTCTCCAGGTCTTCGCCGTAGCGGAGCACGAACAGCTCCCGCAGGTAGTCACCCAAACTGAGAGTAACGGTCCTGGTCTTTTTGATCAGATTAAAGACAGGCAGCTTCTAAAGCTTGGTGTGCCGGAAGCTAGTATACCGGTAGTCAGGGGAATGGCCATCGAGGCGGATTTGGAGAATGCCCTAGACCGAGACCAAATCCCCAAGGATGCCTATGAAGGACTATTCATGCTCATGGCCGGCGCTACATTCGAGGAAGCCTACAATGAAGTTGTCCCTGAACCAGGATCTGATGAATTTGATACCAGTGACTTTGCTGGTGCGCTAAGCCGGCCAGAGTCTAAAGCTCATTTTACAGTTGCTGATAATGAGGTTGAGCTTCTAGAAGTTCTGGAACAATCTCTGGAAAAGTGGCGGGTATTCCTGCACCCGAAACAGCGACGCTTGGCCAATGGTAGAAAAAATGGGCCCGTGCGTGTTCTAGGTGGTGCGGGAACCGGGAAAACTGTGGCTGCGATGCATCGTGCAAAATGGCTGGCCAACAACGTAGCGACTGAAGAAAGCAAAGTACTATTCACAACTTTTACCAAGAATCTAGCAGCCGATATAAGAGAAAATCTAAGTAAAATTTGCTCAAATGAAAGTTTCGCTAAGATTGAAGTAACCAATTTGGATGCTTGGGTAATTAATTTTCTTAAGACGCAAGGTTATGACTTCCGTCTTCTAACTAGCAGTAATCTTGAGAGGGAGCTTTGGGAGCAAGCATACTCAGAGAAGCCCGCAAATGAAGATCTATCCCTCGCATTCTTTAAGGAAGAGTGGTCACACGTTATTCAGCCACAGTCGATTACGTCAGTAGAAGAGTACAAGCGGGCATCCAGAATAGGTCGCGGTACCCGTTTGAGTCGCGCTCAAAGAATCGCAATCTGGCCAGTTTTCGCAGAGTATCGTCGATTACTGACCCAGCGACAGTATAGAGAAACGGATGATGCTTATCGGGACGCCCGCCTACTTATGGAGGCGGATCCATCTAAGCGACCAAGCTTCTGCGGTTTAGTCGTTGATGAGGCCCAAGATATGGGGTCGCAGGCATTTAAGCTATTGCGCGCAATGATTCCAGAAGGGGCTAACGACATCTTTATTGTGGGCGATGGACATCAGCGTATCTACGGTAAGAACAGAGTTGTTTTAGGCCAGTGCGGAATCAATATCCGTGGTCGTAGCTCACGTCTTAAACTGAATTATCGTACCACCGATGAAACAAGGAAAAAGGCTGTCAGTCTACTTCATGGGGTGGAAGTGGATGATCTGGATGGTGGTACAGACAGCCATCAGTACTATCACTCGTTGATGCACGGGCCTGAACCACTTGAGCAGAGCTTTGCCACATTGGATGAGCAATGTCAGGCCATTATCGAAATCATACGGAGTGGAACTTCTGATCCGAGTGCTTGTTGTGTAGTCGCTCGAACTAATAATGAAGTTGAACGTTTACGTAGCTGCATTGAACGGCTGGGTCTTATGTGTCACAAATTGGACGGTAGTTCAGCGGCTCTAGTATCAGGTCGCTTAAATGTGGCGACAATGCACCGTGTAAAAGGGCTCGAGTTTGATGCAGTATTCGTCGCTTCCGCTAATTCAGGTTTGGTGCCACTGTCTTCTGTTGTCCAAAGTGCTGGAGATCCGGTTATGCTGAGACAAAAGGAAGCAGAAGAGCGTGCTTTGGTCTATGTGAGTCTTACGCGGGCGAGGAAGCTCGCTTATCTATTTTCTTATGGCGAAAGAAGTGAATGGTTCTAAATTTCTTGTGGTAATTACCTGGATTGTCTGCGTAAACGGTTTGGGTGAATTTGGATAGCTTGAATCGCTGTGAAGTGAATGTATCAGTTTCGATAGAAACTCCCATGGGTTAATTAGAAAATTGATGTTAGATTGACTGCGAGCAGCTCTGAATTTCCGGTGTGACAGGGGGCTGCTTACGATAAGCCTTATAAGAACTTAGAAAAATAAAGGAAGTAGGTATTATGGCGAACCATTTGACACTTCGGTTGGCTTGGCATAACGATGGATGGAACGGACGAATCTGCCAAAATCCGGCAAAAAATACTTACTGCGTGGGCTGCTCCTCATATCCTGGCGAGTTGGTGCGTGAGCAGCGGGATCTAAAATGGGAGAAAAAGCACGCCGGTAAAAAATTTAGCGAATTAGAACAACCTCCTGCGTGCATGTATAGCGGCTCTGCCTTTTCGGAAGAGGCTAATCAGATCAAGGCTGATCCGCCTGATTTTTTTAACGATGATACAAAAACGAAGTATTGGGAGAACCCACCTGCGACGGCTTGTACCTGGCCTTACGAAGCGATGTACAACCGCGATGATGTTAAGGTTGGCAATCGGTACGATTATGATAAACGCTTAGCTTATGCAGAAGAGCATTTTGAGTCTGTCGAAGCAAATAAAAGCCTAGTTTTTTATTACGCTAACTACTCGAATCCACTGAGTGATGATGAAGAGCAGCGTTATTTGCTAGTAGGTGTGGCACGAATAAAAAACGTTATGCCAACGATTTATTATGAAGGCTGTTCTGAGCGTGTACTAGAAAGATATAAAGGCTTTATCTGGCAAAGAGGCATCAGCTCTTATTATCCAGAGCAAGGAGTACGCTTGCCATATCATCGATATCTGGATAAACCGTCTGTCTTACAACAGTTTGCAGCATATCCTGAAAACAGTAGCTTATGTAAGTACGCTACCAAACAGGTAAGCGATGACGAGGCGCTTGGGCTGTTAGAGCAACTCCTAGAGTCGGTCCGGATCGTTCGCGATGACCTGCATGATGATAGCGAAAATTGGGATCAACGTATTCATTGGCTCGAAAGTCTTATTGCTGAGCTTTGGCGGAGTAGGGGAGCGTACCCGGGAATGCCAGCGGCTCTCAACCTATTAGGGTTGGAGGAGGCTATTTCTGAATTTAAGCAAGAAGTAGAAGCGGGTAGAGAAGCAGAAGCAGTCAAAGAGATAATCGCATTCTGTCGAGGAGAGCAAGATCATATAGTTGGTTTTGTCCCGTTTACTGAAGAGCTTGAAGAAATCCGTAGATATATCGATATCGAAGTAGCTGGCAAGCTAGATATTCTAATTAGTAAGCTGGCTAGGATTGAGCTCACATCCGAGCAAATGTTGGCAATCCTAAGTGAAGGCCGATCTAATAATGGCCTTCGAGTTTCTCTGAATGAAATTGCTGAAAATCCCTATCTTATTTCTGAGCAATATAGAGGAATTGACCAGCATGACGTAATCAGGTGGAGTAAAGTAGATAGGGGTATGCTGCCTTTACCAAACTTGTCCGCCGATCCATTATTTAAAAAGAATTCAAAAGAGCGTTTGCGAGCTTTACTATTAGAAACGATTCGTGGATTTCATCAACAAACCTTTATTTCTGACTCTACGTTGATTGAAAGGGTCAACAAAAGAATCCTGGTTCAACCTGAGTGGAAGCAGAATCTCGTTACAGAGAGATACCTGGAGGTTGATAAACCCTTCTACGATGGGGCAATAGTCCAAAAAAATGAAGGTGGCGTTAATTATCTTTACGACGCTAATGTCTGGGAAGATGAATGCCTCATCAGAGAAAGTCTAAGTAAGCTCCTGAATGCCCCAGATATTTCCTTAAAGCGTCCTCTGGGTGATTCGTTTTGGACGTCTTGCCTGTACCGAGAGCAGAGTAATCTAGCAAGAAGTGCTCCGGAAGAGTATAAGGCTGCTGTCGACACTCAAAGAGTGGCATGTGAAGCTGTAATTTCAAAGCGCTTATGTGCAATTACGGGTGGTGCTGGTACGGGTAAAAGTACCGTTGTCGCCGCTTTGATTAGAGCAGTTAGAAAGGCACATGGTGAAGGCGCTAATGTCGCCGTTCTGGCGCCCACGGGTAAGGCTACAGACCGCCTTCGCTCAGCATTGCATGAGTCTGGGGTGGATGGCGTAAAGACGTTAACAATTCATTCACTTCTGGCAAGCCATGGCTGGCTTCACGACAATATGGCTTTTAAGCGTGAAGGTGGCAAACGGATAGATCTATACAGTACTTTAATTATTGACGAGTCATCTATGATTGACTTGTCTCTAATGGCGACTCTTTTCCGAGCTATCGATTGGAATACTGTTTCTCGCCTGATTTTAGTTGGTGATGCTGCTCAACTTCCACCAATAGGTATTGGTAAAGTTTATGCGGATATCGTTAGCTATCTTAGGGATAAATATGAAGATCATTTAGTTGAGTTAACGGAAAATCTTCGTCAGTTGGAGAATCGGGTAGGGGGTCAAGGTTGCGGTATATTGGAGCTAGCGAATCTCTTTATTAATCCATACGTTCGTCCACTAGGTTCTATAGATGAAAAAAGTGATTCTGATCGAGAAAAATTAATTCAGAAAGTTCACGAAGGAGGGTCAGTCGATAAGGACTTGCGAGTAGTATATTGGCAAGATGAAGAATCTTTATCAGAGGTTCTTATAAAGCAGATAGTTCAGGATGTGACCTGCGATGATAATCTCGACAAGTCTGAGGCAAAACGTCTTGGTGATCTACTTAACAACAATATCAACGCATTACAGATCTTGTCACCTGTGCGTGGTGAATTATATGGTACTCAGCACATAAATACGCGCTTTCAGAGTTTTAAAAGTGAATACTGGATAAGCCGCGGTCTTATTGACAATATCGCAATGTTCGATAAGGTGATTCAAACAAGGAATATACAAAAAAGTAATCCGTTAAAGGCTTTCAATTTTGAGACACGAAAGGTGGATAATATTCAGGTCTTTAATGGTGAGATTGGCAGGGTAGTGCCAACGGGAAATTGGACGCAGTTTTTTAAAGACAGTAAGTGGTCCGGGTTTAGACTTAAGAATTTTTCGGTGAAATTCTCTGGGAAGGATAACCTGAGCGTAAACTACTGTACGAACTCTAATAGTAAACCAGAAGGTAATCTGGAACTTGCTTACGCGATCTCCGTTCATAAAGCTCAGGGAAGTGAATTCGACCGCGTGTATTTTGTCCTACCGGAATCTAGCCATTCAGCTTGTATGGAACTGATTTATACGGCACTGACGAGGGCTAAGTATCACTGTACATTATTTGTGCAGGGGGGTGTTGATTCGCTGATCAATAATTCCAGGCCAGAGATGTCTGCGCTAAAAATGATTAATTCGTCTTTGTTTGAGTTTCAGCCAGTCAATGATCTTTTGGCTAACAAGCCACACTGGTACGAAGCGGGAAAACTTCATGAGTCCCTAACTGGAGATATGGTTCGCAGTAAATCTGAGGTAATTATTGCGAATATACTGCATGAGAGGAAGATACCATTTTGGTATGAGAAGCCTTTGGTTGCTCCAGATGGAACGATGTATTTACCGGATTTTACAATTCAGTTTGGAGGTGAAACGTATTTCTGGGAGCACTTGGGAATGCTTTCAAATTCGAGCTACAAAGAGCACTGGGAAGAGAAGCAGCGTTGGTATGACGCAAACTTTCCTGGCCAATTGCTAATAACCGAAGAGAGACCAGATCTTTCCAAAGCGGTGACAGACATAATTGAGAAGCTGGGATAGTTTAGGCAGAGATCGCTATCCACTGAACAACTAGAGTTAGGCGAAATTCTTGGTATATATGCGGAGAAGAGTGTCGGGCTTAAACTTATCCTGACACGATTCTTCTTACAATTAAGTAATAGGACGTTAGGCGCTATTGAGCGGCTAGCTCGTTAAAGGGTGACTAAGTCGAAACCCTAAGTGTAGTGGCAAATTCTATCTGGTATTTGGCTACTATTGCACTTGATAGCGCATCAACACGATATCGCGCCCTTGTTTCTGGTAGGTGCTGAATCGATCGAGGATTGCCGACGGCTGCCCATGCTTATCTGCCTCAGCAAATCCCAGCGACTGGTAAAATGGCATCAAGTGTCGGTAGGGGAACGTGAAGGTTCGATTGCTAAAAGATTCTGCCATGCTGTTTAGCAGCAGCCGGGCGACGCCCTGGCCGCGGTAATCTTCCACCACGGCCACCCCCGCGAGTAATTGACACTCCGTTAACTGCCTCAGGCAGCCGCAGGCAATGATTTGGTTGTCTCGGTCTCTGATTACCATGCAGGGGTCATGACGCCGCGCTTTGCCGCGGAATTTGTGCGTGCGGTAAAATTTATTGGCCATTGGTATCTCTGCTTCAGAGAGCCAGTGCGCCGAAAACTTCTGATTGTCACTCATCTATGCCGCGCCAAATCTGCCCAACCTGCCAACGCCCACTGAACGTCTGTTACTGCAGCGCACTGGTCCATATTGCCAATCGCATCAAGGTGCTGATCATACAGCACCCCCTCGAACAGAAGCACCCGTTCAACACCGGGCGCATGGCGCACCTGTGCCTGGGCAACAGTGAATTGGTGGTGGCGGAAAGCTTGTCGGAGGCGGAGTTGGCTGAGCTATTGGCGCCGCGTTCGGCGTTGCTCTATCCGTCGCTGGACTGGCTGCCGGCCGTGGTACAGGTAGAGACCGGCACTCCGCAAGCCCGGAATCTGGAGCAGCTGGTGGTGATCGACGCTACCTGGCGCAAATCCAAGAAAATACTGCACCTGCACCCGGCACTGCAGCAACTGTCGCGGGTCAGCTTTGAGGGGGAGCTAAGCTCCAATTACCAGATCCGCCATTCCTCGCTGGCCAACAGCCTGTCGACACTGGAAAGCATCGTGGCGGCGATGCAGCAACTTGAGCCGGAAGCGCATTGCGAGCGCTTGCTAAAGCCGTTTGAAAAGATGATCGAACTGCAGCAACAGGGCTTTGGTGCGTAACCGGTCGGCAGCAAATTAACGATCATCTGGCGCCAGTGACAAAACGGAATCGGAAGCGGCTGTTGCGCGAGCCGCCTCCGACTTAGGACATGCTGTTAGTAAGCGCCGGCACTGTAAATCAATTCGTAGCTGTGGCTATACAGCTCCAGGATATTGCCAAACGGATCTTCCATATAAATCATCCGATACGGCTTCTCACCCGGGTAGTAGTAACGGGGTTTTTCCATGCGCTTCTTGCCACCGGCGGCGACGATGCGCTCGGCTAGCTCCTCCAGGTTTGGATCCTGCACGCAGAAATGGAAAATGCCGGTCTTCCAGTATTCGAAGTTGTCTTCCGGGTTCTCCTGGTTGTTGAATTGGAAGATCTCCACACCGATACGGTCGCCGGTGGACAGGTGGGCAATGCGGAAGCTGCCCCAGCCGGCGCCGAACACGTCGGTACACATCTGTCCAATGGCGCTGTCGTCCTCCTCGATCAGCGTGGGCTCCATGATCAGGTACCAGCCCAATACCTGGGTATAGAATTCAACCGCCTTTTCCAGGTCGGGGACGGAAATGCCGATGTGGGAAAAGGTTCTCGGGTAGACGTTGCTCATTTGCGGTACTCCTGCGTTGAAGTTGCGCGCAGGTTACAAACTATAGTTAATAACGTGAAATAATCATTTGAAATGCAAATGAACACAAAGCGTAATGATTAATACGACCTGGCTCCGCACTTTCTGCACCCTCGCTGAGGTGGGCCATTTCACGCGTACCGCCGAGCGCCTGCATATGACCCAGTCCGGCGTGAGCCAACACCTGCAGAAGCTGGAGAGCCAGCTTGGTCACGCGCTGCTCGCCCGCGAAGGCAAGCAGTTCACGCTCACGGATGCCGGCGAGCGCCTTTATGAAGAGGGGCGCAAAATTCTTCTGGCGTTGCAGGATCTCGAGCAGAGCGTGGGCGAGGATCCCGCCTATGAAGGTCAGGTGCGGGTCATGTCGCCGGGCAGTGTCGGCCTGCGGTTGTATCCGCAGTTGTTGGCACTGCAGCAACAGCATCCGGCCCTTGTCATCGACTATCGCTTTGCCCCCAACCGGGACGTAGAAAATGCGATCGCCAGTGATGAAATCGATATCGGCCTGATGTCGCGGGTGTCGACACGCGAGGAGGTCAGCAGCCAGCTGGTGGCGGAGGAAGAGTTATTACTGGTCACGCCCGCCAAGGTGGCCAAACCGGGCTGGCAGCAGTTGCTGGACCTGGGCTTTATCGATCACCCGGATGGCTCCCACCACGCCGGCCTGCTGCTCGGGGCGAATTACCCGGAGTTCGAGGGCACCAGCATGTTCCGGAAGCAGGGCTTCTCCAACCAGATCGGCCTGATCCTGGAACCGGTGAGCATGGGGCTGGGATTCACCGTATTGCCCGCCTATGCAGTCGAGGCCTTTCTGAAGCCAAAGCTGGTCCGCGTGCACCGCCTGCCGAAGCCGGTCAGTGAAACGCTGTACCTGGTCAGCCGCCGGCGGCGGACGGTGCCGAACAGGGTGACTACGGTTATTAACGAGGTAATGAAGAAACTGTAAGCGATGATGGTGACGCTCCACGGTCTGACACTGCAGTGACGGTCAGATCCTTGTTACCGCGCCTTGTCGCCATACGTGCCTACTCAGTCCCTGATAGCAAAGACGCATCGCCCCGAAATCTGCATAATGGCGCGCCCCAGTTACCTCTGAACCGCACATCCGGTAGTCCCGCAATGGAAATTAACGTCAACTTTCTCGATAACCTCCGGCTCGAAGCCAAGTTTGATGACTTCACCGTCATCACCGACCAGCCGATCCGCTACAAGGGCGATGGTTCGGCGCCGAGCCCTTTCGACTACTTCCTGGCGTCCTCTGCGCTGTGTGCGGCCTACTTTGTTCGCGTTTACTGCCTGTCGCGGGATATTCCGACCCACAATATCCGCCTGTCGCAGAACAATATTGTCGATCCGGAAAACCGCTATAACCAGATCTTCAAGATCCAGGTGGAGCTGCCGGAGGATATCTCCGAGAAGGACCGCCAGGGCATTCTGCGCTCGATCGACCGATGCACGGTCAAGAAGGTGGTGCAGACCGGCCCCGAGTTCCAGATCGAGACGGTGGAAAACCTCGCCGAGGACGCCCAGGCGCTGCTGATGGTGCAGCCGGACGCCGAGCACCGCACCTTTATCGAGGGCAAGGATCTGCCGCTGGAGCAGACCATCGCCAATATGACGAAGATCCTCGCGGATCTCGGCATGAAGATCGAGATCGCCTCCTGGCGCAATATCGTGCCGCACGTGTGGTCGCTGCACATCCGCGACGCCGCCTCGCCGATGTGCTTTACCAACGGCAAGGGCGCTACCAAGGAGGCCGCGCTGTGTTCGGCGCTGGGCGAATTTATCGAGCGCCTGAACTGCAACTTCTTCTACAACGACCAGTTTTTCGGTGAGGAAATCGCCAACAGCGAGTTCGTGCATTACCCGAATGAAAAGTGGTTTGTGCCGGGGCCGGACGACGCACTGCCGGACGGCATCCTCGACGACTACTGCCTGGCGATCTACAACCCGGACGGCGAACTGGCCGGCTCCAACCTGATCGATACCAATTCCGGCCGCGCGGATCGCGGTATCTGCTCGCTGCCGTTTGTGCGCAAGTCCGACGGCGAGGTGGTGTATTTCCCCTCGAACCTGATCGAGAACCTGTACCTCAGCAACGGCATGAGTGCCGGCAACACGCTGCCCGAGGCGCAGGTGCAGTGCCTGTCGGAAATCTTCGAGCGCGCGGTGAAGAAGCAGATCATCGAACAGGAAATCGCGCTGCCGGATGTGCCGCGCACGGTACTGGAACAGTATCCCGATATCTGTGAGGCCATCGCCGAGCTGGAAAAACAGGGCTTCCCGATCCTGGTCAAGGACGCGTCCCTGGGTGGCCAGTTCCCGGTGATGTGCGTGACGCTGATGAACCCGCGCACCGGCGGTGTCTTCGCCTCTTTCGGCGCGCACCCAAGCTTCCACGTGGCGCTGGAGCGCAGCCTGACCGAACTGATGCAGGGCCGCAGTTTCGAGGGCCTGAATGATGTACCGCCGCCGACGTTCAACAGCCTGGCGGTGACCGAGCCGCAGAATTTTGTCGAACACTTTATCGATTCCACCGGCGTGGTTTCCTGGCGCTTCTTCAGCGCCAAGCCGGATTACGACTTCGTCGAGTGGGATTTCTCCGGCGAGCACCAAGACACCAACGCCACCGAGGCCACGCACCTGTTCGATATTCTCGAGGAGATGGGCAAAGAGGTGTACATCGCCGTGTACGAAGACCTGGGCGCGCCGGCCTGCCGAATCCTGGTGCCGGGTTATTCCGAGGTGTACCCGGTGGAGGACCTGATCTGGGACAACACCAACAAGGCACTGGATTACCGCGAGGATATCCTCAACCTGCACTCCCTCAGTGACGACGCACTGGAAGCGTTGGTGGATCGCCTGGAAGAGAGCCAGCTCGATAACTACGAGACGATCATCAACCTGATCGGTGTCGAGTTTGATGAGAACACCGTGTGGGGCCAGCTGACCATCCTGGAACTGAAGCTGCTGATCTACCTGGCGCTGCAGCGCCACGAGGAAGCGCTGGAACTGGTGGAAACCTTCCTGCAGTACAACGACAACACGGTCGAGCGTGGGCTCTTCTACCAGGCGGTGAATGCGGTACTGGAAATCGCCCTCGATGACGAACTCGAGCTGGAAGACTATCTGGCGAACCTGCAGCGCATGTTCGGCGAGGAAGTAATGGCTGCGGTGGTCGGCTCGGTAAACGGCAGCGTGCGCTTCCACGGCTTGACGCCGACCAATATGCAGCTGGAGGGCCTGGATAAACACCTGCGCCTGATCGACAGTTATAAGAAACTGCATGCGGCGCGCGCCGCCAAGTACGTTCAGAGCTAACGGCATTGCGCCCACACAAAAAAAGCCCGCCGAATGGCGGGCTTTTTTTGTGTGGGCAATGACTGAGAGGAGAAGTCGGGCAATGCGCGGCTTGCTACGGAATCCCTGCCGCGCTTCAGAGCCAGCTCAGATAGCCGTAACCCCCGAGTTGCCGCACCTGCCGGTTGATCGTTGCTGCGCGGCTGCGCACATAGCTCGACGGATATTTGGCCGACATCCGTTTCGGGTTCGGCAATACCGCGGCCATGCGCCCGGCTTGCCAGCGATTCAGGTACTGCGCCGAGGTGCCGTAGAAATTCTTCGATGCCGCCTGGGCACCGTAAATACCCTCGCCGAATTCGGCGATATTCAGGTACACCTCCAGAATCCGCTCCTTGGGCCACAGCACTTCCATCAGCAGGGTAAACCAGGCCTCCAGCCCCTTGCGGACATAACTGCGGCCGTGCCACAGGAACAGGTTCTTGGCGGTCTGCTGGGTGATGGTGCTGGCGCCGCGCACGCGGCGGCGGTCCTCGCTGAGGGCTTTCTGCATTGACGCAAAATCGAAGCCGAAATGCTGGGGGAATTTCTGGTCTTCCGCGGCGACGACGGCCATCTGCAGGTTCGGGGAGATCCGCTCCAGCGGGCGCCATTGATGGTGTGCTTCTCGGCCGCTCTGCAACTCCCACGCGAAGATCACCGCGGAAGAGGGCGGATCTATCCAGCGCAGGGCCAGCACCAGCAGCGCGGTGCTGACGCAGAAGGTCGCGCCGAGCCAGAAGCCGAGTCTGGCGGCGCGTTTCAGGGGGCGGGACAACATAAACTTCATCGTTGCTAGTCGCGATATCCTCATTGAGACGCCGGCCGGCACCGGAGGTTCCAAATACGGACTGACCGGCTGGTGCCAACGGCCCCGGCCGATGGCGCCATTTTGGCCGGCTTCACGGTTCTTTAGTAGAGTTGTCACACTGAGCCCCTAGGCTCTGGGTCACCTCCGATAAACAGAACAACACAGGCGTGACAACCGTGAACCGATTTACCCGGCGCAATTTCCTCAAGGCCGCGCTCGCCGCCACCGGCGGTGTGCTGGTCTCCACCCCGCTGCAGGCCATGTCCCGGCCGGAGCTGCCCTCCGAAGTCAGTTTTCCCCACGGCGTCGCCAGCGGCGATCCGCTGCAGGACGCGGTGATCCTGTGGACCCGCGCCACGCCGGGTGCCTCGGCGCCGGGCGGCAAGCCGCTCAGGGTCACCTGGGAGCTGGCCCGCGACGACCAGTTTACCGGCGTACTGCGCCGCGGCAGCGCCGAGACCACCGCGGGCCGCGATTACACCATAAAGATCGATGTGCAGGGGCTGGAGCCGGATACCACCTACTACTACCGTTTCGTCGGCGCCAGCGAGCAGAGCCCGGTGGGCCGCACCAAGACACTACCGGCTGGCGGGGTGGACCAGGTGAGGCTGGCGGTGTTCTCCTGCTCCAACTACCCGGCCGGCTATTTCAACGCCTATGCGCTGGCGGCCGAGCGCGGCGACTGGGATGCCGTGCTGCACCTGGGCGATTACATCTACGAATATCCGGCCGGCGGTTACGCCACCGAGCGTGCGGCGCAGATCGGCCGCGCACTGCCGGAAGACAACGCCGGCGAGCTGCTGTCGCTGGCAGATTACCGCAAGCGCTACGCCCTCTACCGCACCGATGCCGGCCTGCAGGCACTGCACGCGGCGGCGCCGTTTATCGCGGTGTGGGACGACCACGAGATCGCCAACGATACCTGGAAGGACGGGGCGGAAAACCACAGCCCGGAGGAAGGCGACTTCTACACCCGCCGCGCGGCGGCGATCCAGGCCTACTACGAATGGCTGCCGATCCGCCCGCCACTGGGCGAGACCAAGCCGCAGATCTACCGAAGCTTCCAGTTCGGCGACCTGCTGGATCTGCATATGCTCGACACCCGCGTGATCGGCCGCGATGAGCAGCTGCATTTTTCCCGTTATCTCGGCGAGGACGGCAGCTTCGACGGCCGCGCCTTCGGCGCCGCACTGGCGAACCCGGACCGCACCCTGCTCGGCCCGACCCAGCGCAACTGGCTGGCGCAGACCCTACAAGAGTCCGGCGGCCACTGGCAGCTGCTCGGCCAGCAGGTACTGATGGGCAAGATGCACCTGCCGGCGGAAATCATCATGGGTTACTACAGCCGCGGCGAGAAAGCCGACCCCACGCCGGAGCTGGTGCAACTGAAAATGGCCAGCCTGAAGGGCGAAACGCTCAGCGCTACCCAGCGCGCGCGGCTGGAACAGACAGTGCCCTATAACCTCGATGCCTGGGATGGCTACGCGGTGGAGCGCGAGGCGCTGTACCGCCACGTGGCCGAGCTGGGCAAGAACCTGGTGGTGGTGGCCGGCGATACCCACAACGCCTGGTGCAATCACCTGAAGGACGACAGCGGTCGCCTGATCGGGCTGGAATTCGCCGCGCCGAGTGTCACGTCACCGGGGATGGAGAGCTATCTGCAGCTGGACGAGCAATCGGCGCAGCAGCTGGCCAAGGGCATGCCGGTGCTGATCGACGGCCTGCAGTACTGCAACCTGCACCAGCGCGGCTATATGGCGCTGACGTTCAGCCGCGAAGAGGTAAAAGCGGAGTGGCAGTTCGTCGATAACATCGACAGTGCCGAGTTCGGCGTGGCCGGCAGCCACAGTGTGGTGCATCGCCTGGGCTGATTGGCACTTGGTCCGACTGCAGGCTCCCGTATCTAATTGTCGTCATCCCGGCGCAGGCCGGGATCCAGTACTGCGATGTCGGAAAGCCTTGGGGGGCTGGATGCCGGCCTGCGCCGGCATGACGAATTCGGGTAGTTATTTATTTGCCCCGCCCGCTCAGAACGTATAGGTGATCGCCGCGAACCCGCTGACGACGCGGTCGTCGCCGACGATCGGGCTGTCGCGGATCTCGCTGTCCAGCTGTTCCACCGCCACGCTCAGCGCCGCGCGCCAGTTTTCCGACAGCTCCAGTAGGCCGCCGACGCCGATCTCGATGGTATAGCTGCTGCCGACGGCATAGGCCGGCCGGCCCGGGATTGCCGCGGATTCCGGCACGCCGTAGTCGTAATCCGCCAGGTCGCTGCTCAGCCAGTTGATGCCGAGTTCCGGTACCAGGCGCAAATTGCCGAACTGGAAACCGCGAAACACACTGATCGCCGCGGCGCCGCCGCCGATACGGTCGAGCACATCGTGTTCGTACAGCACCTCGAACTCCGTGCCGGCCGGCCCCTCGTAGACCAGGCCGAGTCCGCCCATCAGCGTCGCATCGCGGTCGCCGAGCCCCTCGAGTATGTCGGCGTCGTCCTCTTCATAGGCGCCGAGGCGATAGGAGGCGGACAGTGCCAGGCGCAGCTTGCCGCTGCCGAGCAGGCCGTAGCGCAGCTGCGGGCCAACCCACTGCAAGCGCTCGCCGAAGTAGGTGATGGCGGGTATCACCTGGATCACGGTGGTATCCGAGCCCACATAGGGGCTGCTGCGGCCGATGACGCCGAGGCCGACACCCCACTGGCCGGATTCGCCGAGCACGTCGTAGAGGCGGATGTCCACGTTGGTTGCCTGGCCGGGCTGCACGGTGATGGCGGCGCGCTGGAAGCTGGGCGGGCCCTTGGGCTGATAGTCGTTGGACAGCCCCAGGGGTTCCAGCGGGATGCCGATAAAATTCTTGTCGAGCGTGCGGTTGTCGTTTTTGTCCAGGTAGGCCAGCACGGCGACCGTGCCTGCCGGCACATCGGCAATCACGTAGGTATCGTCGGGCTGGATGGTATAGCGGACTTCTCGCACCGGATTGCGGAAATCCCCGAAGGTATCCGCGTTGTTATAAACCTGCAGCACCAGGGAGCCCTCGGCTGGCAGGTTATGTACGCGGACGCTGATTTCTTCGGCGACCGCGCTGGAGAAACTGAACAGTAAGGCGAGTAGCAGGGCCGTGCTTAACGTTTTCATCGATACCGCGTGTCCTTTTGCAACTGAATAAACAGTATACGAATGCGGTTACCGTTCAGATGTTGAGTACAGCGCCCCTATTCGATTCCTTTTTAGTTGGCCTTTCCGAGTCGGACTTGTGCCGTCGACTTTATCGGGTCCACCAGTCAATAAATTCCTGCCCCACGGCATGCTGCGGCAGCGAGTGTGCATCTTCCTCGATGCCCTGCTCCTGTTCCATTTCGGTCACGCGCCGGTTGGCGGCGGCGAACCAGGCGGCGGGATCATTAAGGCCTTTATTCAGTGCCTCGCCGTACAGCGCCGCGCTGAACCAGGTGTGTTCGGAGTCATCGCCGCAGCCGAAGGAGGTGCGGTCCGGGGCGGCGGAGGTGAATACCACGCGATTAGGGCTGGCCAGAGCCTCTTTCCAAAGGCCGGAATAGCAGGCGGATACGATGAGCCACTGGTGCTGCGCGCGTAGGCCGTCCAGCCACTGCTTGCCGTCTTCTACGGAAATATCGTTCAGCGGCAGCTTGTTTTCTTTGAGAACCAGGTCGCCGTTCTCGTCGCCGTGGCTGACCAGGTGCACCAGCAGCAGGTCTTCTTCCGGATCCATCTGCGCATCCAAGGCTTTTAGGCTTTGCCGCACGCTGGTGCGCGTCGCCAGTGGCAGTTTGTCCCCGCCGCCGTTACTGAGGCGGATTTGCCGCTGCTCGATATCGAATACCGAGCCGAGCCTTGCCGATACCCAGTCCACCTCTTTGGCAAACACCGGCGAGGTACCGTCACCGCCCACCACCAGCAGGTACACATCGCGCACCCCCGGTCGCTGCGGTGCCAGTGCGGCGAGCGCAGACCGCAGGCGCTCGGCTTCACTGTACAGGCGCGCTTCCACCGCGGCCCTTTGCTGTTTTTCGTTGCCACGCCAGGCCTGTTTGCTGGGGTAATATTGGCCGGCGACAAAGAAGCCGGTTTCTTCCACCGCTTTGCCGCGCTCATCTTTGTGGATCAGCACACCTTCGCCGTTGGCTTCCCCGTACTCGAAGTTGGCCCGGATAATGGTGCCGTCCGGCTGGGTAAGTTCCCCTTCGCCGGCGTAGAAGGAATATTCGAAGCCGCCCTGGTAGCGATAGCCCTGTTCGTCGCGGTAGCTGCCCTGCACCAGGTAGCCGTCCGCGAAGGTGCCTTCATAGTGGGCGCCTTCCGCGGTGATCTGGTGGCCCTGGCCGTGGGGCATCAGGTTCAGGAATTCCCCTTCATAGGATCCGGCGTCCGTCCACGCAACGGAGCCTTTCAATAATTCCCCCTGCTGGAATTCTCCTTCCCAGACGCCCTCCGCACATTCATAGCGGCCGTGGCCGCTGAGCTCGCCATCGAGAAACTCGCCTTCGTAGAAGCAGCCATCACCGTAATCGAAGCGCCCGCGCCCGCTGATGCGGCCCTGCACGAATTCGCCTTCGTAGTGGCGCCCGTCCGGCCAGCTCAATTCGCCCTTACCGTGAAACAGCCCGTTCTGCAGACTCCCGGCGTATACCGAACCGTCCGGCAGGGTGGTGTTCTCGGCAGAATGCACCGGCTCGCAGCCGGCGAGCATCAACAGCAGTGCCGGGAGCGTGAGCAAGCGGGTAAAAGAGGCGGGTTTCATTCGCAATGCCATCGTTTTGATTATTAAAGTCAGACTAACAAAATGAGGTCTGCTGCGCTCAAAAGATTTGGCTGGCGGCCAGCGATGTCTGAGCGAACAGGAGAGATAACCTCGAAGCAGATTTGTTCTTAAACCTAGAAGGTCATATCGGCTCCCCGACTAAAATATTGTGCTCATTATTCGGCAATGCAGCGTGAAAAACTAAAAGCCCGGGCCCTCAGGGGAGGTGTCTAATCGGTGCGATAGGGCAGGTGCTTGTAGATATTCCCGGCCGGGGCATAGTTACAGGTCACGATGGTGCGGAAGTTGCCGCGCGGGCAGTGATAAACCCCGCAGCCGACCGCGCGCGGCAGTTTCCTGCCCTTTGCATCGAACGCATTCATGCTGTCCCAGATCAGCTGGCTGTAGTGGCCGGTTTTCAGATCCTTGAACGGGCGGTAGCGATACTGCGCGGCTTCCCCGGCCCAGCCCGCCACTGCCTGCGACAGTGCGTCCGTCTCCGCAAGGTGGGCGGAGGAGTAAAAGATATTTTCCCCGATCGACGGATACGCCGGGTTGCCGCCATTGGCAATGAAATGCTCGCGGCGTTTGCCGTTGTGGCCCGGGCGGGAATTGCACTGCGCTGCGGACCAGTTGTAGGCAGTGCGGGCCAGCGCCTTGTCGTACTTCAGCATCGCCACCGGCGGGTTCGGTTTGGGGCTGTTCGGCAGGCGGCCGGCGTTCAGTTTTTTCCTGACCTGGTTGTGCAGATCGAGGGCCTTGCATTTGCCGGCCCTGGTGCAGTCCGGGGCGGCCGCACCGGCCTGGGCGGCGATGGTGACAGCGATGGCTAGCAGTAACGTGATAAGGCTTTGGTTCACGTTTTCACCCTGGGTTTCAATGTCAGCATCAGTAGTAGTGAGAAACTGTCCGGTCGGCAAAAAGGATGCAAGGCGGGCGCAAGCGCAACGGTGCGCGTGTGCTCTCCGGCCCGGGCGCGCCGGCGGCTCGATTGAGAATCGCTACAGGCGCCGGCATACTGCCGGCGAAGCATTTTTATAGCGGGAATCCCCTATGGCCCTGACCCCTTTCCACCTCGCGATCCAGGTCCGCGATATCGACGAGGCGCGCGATTTCTACGGCAGCAAGATGGGCCTCGCCGAGGGCCGCAGCGCCGAGCACTGGGTAGACTGGGACTTCTTCGGCCACCAGGTCGTTACCCACCTGAATCCGGCCATCGGCAGGGACGGCAAGGTGGCGGCCATCGCCAATCACGTCGACGGCCACGGCGTGCCGGTGCCGCACTTCGGCGTGGTGCTGGAGTTCGAACAGTGGCGGGCGTTTGCCGAGCGGGCCAGAAGCTTCGTCGACGAGTTCGTCATCGAGCCCTATATCCGCTTCGCCGGCCAGCCCGGCGAGCAGGGCACGATGTTTTTCCTCGATCCGAGCGGCAATGCGCTGGAATTCAAGGGTTTCCGCGATATCCACAGCGAGCTGTTCGCGAAATAACGGCGTTCACACCGGGCAGCGGCAGGCCTGTCAAGGCGCGCGGCGGGGATACGGCCGTTCAGTAGTAGAGGAGCGGGTGGGACAGATCGCCGCCCAGCGCCTCGGACAGGTCGAGCTCATCGGCCTCGGGATAGAGCGTGTTGATCACCAGCCGCGGCTCCGACACATAGGAGGCGGGGCCCATGGCACCGACCGTCAGGTTGACGCTGAAAAAGCGCATCAGCTCGCCCCGGTATTCCTGTTCCACCCGAAAACTGGCCATCGGTTCGAGCCTTGAGGCAATCTGCGCCCAGTCTTTCGGTACGCCCGGATGCGCGGCCAGCTCGCGCACCATCGCGTGGTATATCGGGTCGTTGGTCAGCAGCGCCTCCTGCTGGGTATACATCAGGATCATCGCCAGTGTGTGCTGCCACGAATCCAGCGCGACCCCTTCCGGTGGGCGGCGAAACATAAAATTGAAATGGTTTTCCACCTTCGCCAGCTCTTCAGCGGTGACCGACTCACGGTAGAAGGCGACCCAGCTGCGATTGACCATCAGCAGGCGACAGTAGCGGTCGGTCAGCACCGCCGGGTAGGGATCCATCGCGCGTAGCGACAGCAGGGTGGCCTTGCGCAGCCACTTGAATTCCGGTGCCTGGAAGTCGACTTCGCGGCTCTCGGCCAGGTAGCCGGCGGCGAGGCGCAGGTAGCTGCTGTCGCGCTCACCCAGGTCCAGTGCACGGCTGATAGCGCCCACCAGCGCCTCGCTGGGCCTGGCCTTGCCGTTTTCAAGGAAGCTGATATGGCGGGTGGAGGACTCAAGGCTGAGTGCCAGCGTTTCCTGGCTGAGGCCGCGTACCCGCCGCCAGAAGCGCAACAGGTGGCCGAACGCATTGTAGGCTGTTTCACTCATTTCCCTGCCTCAAACGGCTAGCCGGATTCGCCGTGCCGGTGCCGGCCGAACTTGACCTCTGAGGTCATGGCCGAGTCTAGCAACTCCCAACACAATACCCAACCGGCCCCTAAGCGGCCCATTCTTCCCGTCAGTAACAGGAACAAGGTGACCCATGGCAGCACAAGCGCTCAGCGAACGCGACCTGGCATTCATGCTCTACGAGCTGTTCGATGCAGAATCCCTCACCAAGCGCCCGCGCTATGCCGACCACAGCCGCGACACCTTCGACGCGGCCATCGAAACCGGCAAGACGGTAGCACTGAAGCATTTCCTGCCCATCCGGCAGCAAGTGGACATCAACGAACCCACCTTCGACGGTGAGCGCGTGCACCTGCTGCCGGAAATCAAGCCGGCACTGGACGCGATCATCGAGGCCGGCCTCGCCGCGCCGGAAACAGATTTTGAAGACGGTGGCATGCAGCTGCCGCTGATCGTCACCAATGCCGTGCAGGCTCATCTGTGGGCGGCGGCCAGCACCACGTTCGGCTACATTTCCCTGACCAACGCCAACGCCAACCTGATCGAGGCGCACGGCTCGCCGGAGCAGGTGGAGAAGTGGGTCAAGCCGATGCGCGAGGGTCGCTTCATGGGCACCATGGCGATGACCGAACCCGGTGCGGGCTCCGGCCTCGCCGACCTCACCACTACCGCCACCCGCGATGAAGACGGCGGCTACCGCATCACCGGCAACAAGATCTTCATCTCCGGCGGTGACCACGAGCTCAGTGAGAACATCGTGCACCTGGTGCTCGCCCGCGTGAAGGGTGCACCCAAGGGCGTGAAGGGGATCTCGCTGTTTATCGTGCCCAAGTTCCTGGTCAACGAAGACGGCAGTAACGGCGAGCGCAACGACGTGGCGCTGGCCGGCCTGTTCCACAAGATGGGCGGGCGCGGACACACCTCCACCGCTCTCAGCTTCGGCGAGAAAGGCGGTGCCGTGGGCTACCTGGTCGGCGAGGAAAACCGCGGCCTGATGTACATGTTCCACATGATGAACGAGGCGCGCATCATGGTCGGCACCGGCGCGGCAATTACCGCCCTGACCGGTTACCAGTATTCCCTCGACTACGCCCGCGAGCGCCCCCAGGGCCGCCTGCTCGCCAACAAGGATCCGGAGTCTTCACCGATCAATATCATCGAGCATCCGGACGTGCGCCGCATGCTGCTGACCCAGAAGGCCTACGCCGAGGGCGCCTACGCGCTGTGCCTGTACGGCAGCCAGCTGGCCGATGACGAGAAGACCGCCGAGACCGAGGCAGAGCGGGCCCACGCGCACACGCTGCTCGACTTCCTCACCCCGATCATCAAGAGCTGGCCGTCGGAATACGGCCCGCAGGCGAACAGCCTCGCCATCCAGGTCATGGGCGGGCACGGCTATATCAACGAGCACCCGGTGGAAATGTTCTACCGCGACAACCGCCTGAACCCGATTCACGAGGGCACCACCGGCATCCAGTCCCTGGACCTGCTCGGACGCAAGGTGCCGATGAACAAGTTTGCCGGCTACCGCGCCGTACTCGCGGAAATGCAGCAGACCATCGAACAGGCGCGCGACAGCGAACTGAGCCTGTTCGCCGCCGACCTGCAGGCCGCGCTGGAGGAGCTGCAGCAGGCCACCAGTGCCGTGCTCGGTGCCACCGCGGAGAAAAACCCCGATCTGGTATTCTCGAACTCGGTCAGCTACCTGGAAATGTTCGGCCATGTCGTCATCGCCTGGATCTGGCTGCGCCAGGGCCTCGCCGCCGATGCCGGCCTGCAGCGCAATCCGCATCCGGAAGACGAGCACTTCTATCGCGGCAAGCTGCAGGCGATGCAGTACTTCTTCCGCTCGGAGCTGCCGAAAATCTACCACTGGTCAAAACTGGTCAAGGAAATCGACAGCACCAGCTTCGACATGCAGCCCGAGTGGTTCTGAGGCGGCACCGGGATGACAGGGCGCAGTGCGCCCAGTGCATAACAGAACATGAGAACGACAGGAGAGACCATGAAGACGGTCAGTAAGCAAGAACTGCTGGAAAGCGTTGGCAAAACCCTGCAAACCAGCGACTGGTACACCGTGAACCAGGAACAGATCAACCTGTTCGCCGAGGTTACCCACGACCACCAGTTCATCCACGTCGATCCGCAGCGTGCGGCGCAGACACCGTTCGGCTCCACCATTGCCCACGGCTTCCTCACCCTGTCGCTGCTGTCGCATTTCGCCGAGTCTTTCATCCTGCTGGTGGAAGATCTGCAGATGGCCGTCAATTACGGTTTTGACAAGGTGCGCTTTATCGCCCCGGTAAAGGTCGACAGCCGTATCCGCGCACACGCGCGGCTGCTCGATGTCACCGAAAAAAATCCCGGCCAGTTTATGTTGAAAACTGAAGTCACCGTCGAGATCGAGGGCGAGACAAAGCCCGCGCTGCTGGCCGAGTGGCTCACCATGCAGGTGGCCGGCTGATTCCGACGAGCCGCCCCCGTGCGGCTAATCCGTAACGAAAGAACGATGGAGAGAAGATTATGAGTGTACGCTTTGACGGCCAGGTGGCCATCGTAACCGGCGCCGGCAACGGTCTCGGAAAATCTCATGCGCTGGCACTGGCCGCGCGCGGTGCAAAAGTCGTGGTCAACGACCTCGGCGGCGCCCGCGACGGCAGCGGCGCCTCCTCCGAAGCCGCACAGGAAGTGGTGCGTGAAATCGAGGCCAATGGTGGCGAGGCGATTGCACACGGCGCCAACGTAGCCAAGTACGACGAAGTTCAGGACATGGTGCAGCAGGCCATGGACAAGTGGGGCCGCGTCGACATCCTGATCAATAACGCCGGCATCCTGCGCGACAAGACCTTCGCCAAGATGGAGCTGGCCGATTTCCAGCTGGTCATGGACGTGCATGTGATGGGCTCCGTGAACTGCACCAAGGCGGTGTGGGAAATCATGCGCGCGCAGAACTACGGCCGCATCGTCATGACCACCTCGTCGAGCGGTATGTACGGCAACTTCGGCCAGTCCAACTACGGCGCAGCGAAAATGGCGGTGCTGGGCTTTATGAACACCCTGGTATTGGAAGGGGCCAAGTACGATATCCGTGTCAACGCGCTGTCACCAACCGCCGGCACCCGCATGACCGAAGACCTGATGCCGCCGGAAATCCTGGAGATGCTCACGCCGGAAGCGGTGACCGCAGGCGCCCTGACCCTGTGTCACAAGGATGCGCCGAACCGCTTCATCCTCTGCGCCGGTGCCGGCGGCTATGCCAGCACCCGCCTGTTTGAAACGGCCGGCACCTTTATTCCGGCCGACGAGCAGACCCCGGAGGCCGTGATCGAAAACTGGGACAAAATCTGCGACCAGAGTGGCCAGGCGGAACTCGCCTCCGGCGCCGGGCAGACCGAGAAGTTCCTCACCATGGCCATGGCCCACACACAGCCGGCCTGATTCAGGCTGCCGCGAACTTCGTAGCGACTGACGCACACCCCGGGGCCCTGATGGGCGCCGGGGTGTTCTAATCTGGACCTTCGGGCGGGCCATCTACAAAGTAGGCGGCCCGTTGGGTTTTGATAGTGTGGTGTGTGTGGAGGATTGGCTTCGCCCGTTGGGCTCGCTGGTCTCCGGTGCTGCGCGTCTGCGAGTCGAACCGGGAGGTTCTGATCTGGACCCTCGGACGCACCATATACAAGAAAGGCCACCGGTTGGGCATTGATGGTGCAGAGTGTGGAGGATTAGCTTCGCCCTTCGGGCTCGCTGGTCTCCGGTGCTGCGCACCTCCGGCTCGAACGGAGGTTCGAATCTAATCGCTGGGGCGGGCCATATACAAAGAAGGCCACCCTTTGGGTGGCCTTCTTTGTATATGGCCCGCCCCAGAGGATTCGAACCTCTGACCTTCGCCTCCGGAGGGCGACGCTCTATCCAGCTGAGCTAGGGGCGGTACGCGGTCTGGGCTATTGCCAGTGCGGACGCGGATTATACAGAAGGGGTGGGGTGGGGCAAAGCGGATTGGGGACGGATCGGCGGATTATGGGCTGGCGCCCTTCGCAGCGGGCGGCACAATGCTTATAATGCGCGGCTGGTAGCAGTATGCGGCAGTGTGCCGGTAGTCTACGGGCCGCGATCATGGCCTCTAGGGGGATAGGATGAAGAAGATTTTGAATATTGTGGCGGCGCTGGCCGTAGTTGCGGGTGCAGCCGCTGCAATGGCGCAGTCGGTAGATCAAGAAATCGCCGACCGCATCGCGCCGGCAGGCGAGATCTGCATGAAGGGCGACGAGTGCGCCGCAGCGGTTGCGGCGGCTCCGGCAGCAGCCGGCGGTGCGGCCCGCAGCGGTGAAGCCGTTTACAACGCGAGCTGCGCGACCTGCCACGGCACCGGTGCCGCGGGCGCGCCCAAGCTCGGCGATGCCGGCGCCTGGGGCCCGCGTATCGACAAGGGTATGGATACGCTCTACACCCACGCGATCAACGGCTTCAACGCCATGCCGGCCAAGGGCCTGTGCATGGACTGCAGCGAAGACGAAGTCAAAGCCGCCGTGGACTACATGGTGGAAGGCAGCAAGTAAGCGACCGCTTACTCAGCTTCCCAAAAGGCCGCTCACTGAGCGGCCTTTTTTGTTTTTCCTGAACCCTGGCCTCCCCTTTTTGCCGCTGTGGAGGCGTGGACTGAGATTTCCACATCAGTGCCCCGGTTCCGCTCCTCTCCGGCTTGGTCTCCCTGCGTATATCTACCTCCTGGGGGCGGGCTGGTCGCCAAGAGTCCGCCTGGACGTGTCGTTGTTGCTTTTCAAGTTGTGCAAATATTGATCGTGCTGATGTGAAATTCGATGTAATTACGGGGCGCTTCCAACTTTGCAGCGAAGCTGTACCATCTACGCCGATATCAACCTAGAAAAAAATTCTAATAGAAGGGAAGGACAGGATGGGCTTTAGTAAGAAAATTCTAATAGGGGGCTGCACGCTTTTACTGGTTGCCTGTGGTGGTGGGGGCGGCGGTGGTAGTAGTGATTCTGGAGGCGGCGCTTCTGGCGGCGCAACCAACTTGGCTCCCACGGCAGATGCCGGCTCCGATTATTCAATTGTGGCGTCCGGACCGATAGAGCTGGACGGCAGCGGATCATCGGATGGTGATGGCAAAATCACCCGGTATGTGTGGAAGCAGCTCTCCGGCGTCCAGCAACTCAAAATTGAAACTGCTGCCAGTGGCGTGGCAAAAGCTACCGCAGAGCCCTTCTATGTTGGCGAGCAGGAGTACGTCTTTCAGATCGAAGTAACCGACGATGACGGGGCATCCGATACCGATACCGTGACCGTAACACTGCTACCAGTGGCGGTAGCGCCGGTGGCCTCTGCAGGCCGTGATCGCGAGATCGCTATTGCCGAGCGTGTTGACCTGGATGGTAGCGGTTCCAGCGACCTGAACGGCGATATCAGCAGCTACTCATGGAAGCAGGTCAGCGGACCTGACGTGACAATTGAACATGGCGATCAAAGTGTTGCCTATTTTACGGCGCCCGATTTCGACACTAGCGTCACGATGGAATTAACGGTGACGGACTCGGCAGGCAATACCGCCACAGACTCGGTTACCTATACCGCTGTACATGTCGCTGTTAATCTGGATTTCCCCCCCACCGATCAAACCGTTTTTTATGGCGAAACCCTAGACCTGAAAGGACGTGTGCAGGCCCCATCCCTGGAGCAGCGCAGCCTGGTTGTCGTCTTCGATGGCACTTACATTAACGGGACTATCACTGCGGATGGTACCTGGAGCGCAGCCATCCCGTTCGCCGGAAAAAGCGCCGGCGAATATCCGCTGCGAGTGGAAGTGAGCTCTGCTGACCCGGAGGATGGCAGGGTCTACGGTGCCGATACGTCAGTTGACTACCATCCGCTGCTTCATGATTTTCGTACTGCCGAATATAAAGACGGGAAGCTGCTGGCGCTCAGTGGTGGAACCACAGAGGGTCTGAGGCTGCTGGAGGTAAATGCTGTCACAGGAGAGCTGGGCGTCCTGTACGAAATCGGTAATATCACCAGCCAATTGGGTAGTGTCTCCTATGACCCGGTCACCAACACTGCCTATTTCATAGAAGTGGCTTTCAATACCATCTTTTCGATCGACCTGGATTCGGGGACTCTCACTACCGTCAGTGGCGACGGCACCGGCAGTGGACCGGGCTTCTCACAGCTTGTTAATAGCAATATTGAAGTGGCTCCGGATTCCAGTGTGCTGCATGTTTTCGATAGCGGGTTGCAAGCGCTGATCGAGGTCAATGTCGCTGACGGTAGCAGAAGTGTGCTTTCGCAGGGCGGCACCGTTGGTGCGGGCACCGGTTTTGAGAATGCCTATCTCTCGGTCACGGACTTCGCTAACGGTAAAGCATATGTCTACGACGACAGATCCCCAGACTATATTTACCGCGTGGACCTGGAGACTGGGGACAGGGTCGTAATGCCCAATTCTGTCGGCCCAACAATGAATCTAGCCAAGGCAATGTGGCTTGATAAAAGCAATGGCAAGCTGTTAATCACCGGTCTCGTCATTGGTGAGACCGATTATGTCATTGTGGAAGTGGATGTCGAAACTGGGGACAAGCGGGCACTGCCCATTGTGTCTGGAGACGTCCAATTACTTTCTCCAATCGATATTTTCCGAGTAGCTGGGGACAGCGATTATACGCTGACGGACAGTGATTCCTATGATGCCTGGAATGCGGTATTTCAGGTCGTTCCGGATACGGGTGCTCGAACACAGGTCTTCAGGGATGAAGTCGGGATCGGCAGCATCCCTCGGGATCTGATGGGCCTGGCCTTGGATTTTGATAATCGAATTGCCTATGCAGCGGATTACCGTGCTGACGGTGTATTGGCGATTAATATGGACAATGGTGATAGAACATTTGTTTACGGCAGTGGTGTAGGCACCGGGTCGGCATTAAACAATCCCAGCAGGCTGGCTTACGACAAGCTGACGAAAAAGCTGTATGTATGGTCTGTCGATGGTGGGAATATTGTACAAATTGATCCTGAGACGTCTGTGGGCACAGAGTTCCTTTCCGGAGCGAGCGACCCTAGAGTTGCAAATATCTCGTCGATGCAGATCGATAGTACGGCCGAAGTCCTCTACTACTCCCGATTCAATGATGGGGCAATTTACAAGGTTGACCTGAATACGAAGGAAATCGCGGTGGTCAGCAGCAGTACCAGAGGGGAGGGCAGCCTGATGGAGTCAGTTCGTGCGATATCCCTTGCACCGGACAGGGAGAAAATGTTCGCCGCAAATGACTCATCCTCTGACCTAAACTCCCTTGTGGCTATTGATATCGCGACCGGAGATAGAACTGTCATTGTGGACTCAAACAATATGCTGGTAGGTTATTCTGGCTGGTTTAATCACCTCTCGGGAGTCTCTTCGGACGGAACAATTTATGCCTCTTTTGGCAGGAGGATTTACAGTATCAATACCTCGACTGGCGAATGGCTGATGAAGTCCGGCGACTTATCGATTGGTGACGGGCTCGACCTCTTCAATATTGAGGGGCTGGCCCTTGATGAGGTGCGGGGTCTTCTCTATGCGGCAAACGGCCATTACGACAGCCTCATGGCGGTCGAGCCGGAAAGTGGTGACCGCATCACGGTGTCCAGGTAATTGCCCAGGCGCCTTTCCTTAAAGGCGCCTCAATCAAACATGCTCAACAGCGAACCCAGCGTCTCCTCACCCTTGGCCTGGTTCTGCTCCGGCGTCGCCTTGCCAAAGCCTTCCAGTTCCACATCCTCCTCCGGCAGCTCGTCGAGGAAGCGGCTGGGGGTGGTGTCCTGGGTTTCGCCGAACTGCTTGCGCTTGCCGGCCAGCGTCATCGTCAGGGTCTTCTGCGCGCGGGTGATGCCGACGTAGGTCAGGCGGCGCTCCTCCTCGATATTGTCGTCCTCGATGCTGTTGCGGTGCGGCAGCAGGTTTTCCTCCATGCCGATCATGAACACGTGGGGATACTCGAGGCCCTTGGACGCGTGCAGGGTCATCAGGCTGACCTTGTCGGTGGCCTCTTCCTCCTCTTGGCGCTCGAGCATGTCGCGCAGGATCAGCTTGGAGATGGCCTGTTCCAGGCGGATATCCTGCTCCAGCTCGTCGTCGGTGCCCTCCATGATCTTGTTCAGGCTTTCCAGCAGCCAGTAGACGTTCTCCATGCGCTTCTCGGCGACCTTCTCGCTGCTGGCGTTCTGGCTGAGCCAGCCGGCGTAGTCGATATCGTCGAGCATTTCCCTTAATGCGGCGTCGGCGGTCTTCTCGCGGCAGTTGCGCTGCACGCCCTCGAGCCACAGTGCGAAGCGGTTGAGGCGCTCGTAGCCCTGCTCGTTGATGTGCTCCTTGAAGCCGATCTCGCTGCAGGCGCTGAACATCGAGATCTCGCGGCCCTTGGCATAGTTGCCCAGTGCCTCCAGTGTGCTGGTACCGATCTGCCGGCGCGGGGTGTTGATGATACGCAGGAAGGCGTTGTCGTCGTCCGGGTTTACCAGCAGGCGCAGGTAGGCCATCACGTCCTTGATCTCCGCGCGGGCAAAGAACGAGGTGCCGCCGGACATCTGGTAGGGAATTTGGTGCTCCTGCAGCTTCATCTCGATCAGGCGCGCCTGGTGGTTGCCGCGGTAGAGCACGGCGAAGTCCATGAACTTGCAGCCGCGGCGGGACTTCTGCAGGAAGATCTCGTTGGCGACCCGTTCGGCTTCCTCGTTTTCGTTGGCCACCTTGAGCACACGGATCTCCTCACCGAGGCCGCGGTCGGACCACAGCGCCTTGTCGAACTCGTGCGGGTTGTGGGCGATCAGGTGGTTGGCCACCTTGAGGATGCGGCTGGTGGAGCGGTAGTTCTGCTCCAGCTTGATCAGGCGCAGGTTAGGGAAGTCCGTCTTCAGCGCGCTCATGTTCTCCGGGCGCGCACCGCGCCAGGCGTAGATCGACTGGTCGTCGTCGCCCACCACGGTCAGGCCGCCGCGCCCGCCAACCAGCAGTTTCACCAGCAGGTACTGGGAGTTGTTGGTGTCCTGGTATTCGTCCACCAGCAGGTAGCGGATCTTCTTGCGCCAGCGCTGCAGCAGCTCGGGGTCGGAGTCGAACAGCTGCACCGGCAGCAGGATAAGGTCGTCGAAGTCGACCGCGTTGTAGGCCTTCAGGGCGTCGCAGTAGCGTCCGTAGGCGACGGCGATGGCCTGCTCGCCGGCGCTCTGGGCCATTTCCAGCGCCTTGCGCGGCGTCAGCATGTCGTTTTTCCAGTTGGAGATCTGGTTCTGCACCCGGTCCAGCAGGTCGGTGTCCAGATCGCCGTCGCGCAGCATCAGCTCCTTGATCAGGCCGCGGGCGTCCTCGGCGTCGAAGATGGAGAAGCCCGGCTTGAAGCCGGCCGCGCGGTATTCCTTGCGCAGGATGTTCAGGCCCAGGTTGTGGAAGGTGGACACGGTCAGGCCGTGGCTGGCCTTGGAACGCTTGCCGTCCGCGCCAGCCAGCAGCTTGCCGACCCGCTCCTTCATCTCGCGGGCGGCCTTGTTGGTGAACGTCAGCGCGGCGATGTTGCGCGCGGCATAGCCGCACTCCTCGATCAGGTAGGCGATCTTGCGCGTAATCACGCTGGTCTTGCCGGAGCCGGCGCCGGCCAGTACCAGGCAGGGGCCGTCGACATATTTCACCGCTTCCGCCTGGCGGGGATTCAGCTGAGTCATTCGGAGCTTACATCTTGATTCGTTGAGGCGGCGATTCTACCAGTCTTGGCGGGTCTCTGAGAGGTCGACCGGTGAGCGCAGTGCGGCCCGGCGGTCATTCTGCCGCTGGCGCGTATACATCGGCGTGACGATTGGCTATAACTGCGGGCACAGTTTCCCGGCTAGCCCCATTACCATGCAGCAACCCATCACCGGTTACCACCGCGACGAGGAAGATCACTGGGTGGCCGAGCTAGCTTGTGGCCACAACCAGCATGTGCGCCACGATCCGCCCTGGCAAAACCGTCCCTGGGTGATGACCGACAGCGGCCGCAACGGAATGCTCGGCCATCGGCTGAACTGCAAGAAATGCGACCAGGGTGCACCGCGAGACCGCAATGAAGGGCTCGATGAACAGAACAGTAGCGAAGAGGTAACAACGCCGTGACAAAAATCTGGGTCGATGCCGACGCCTGCCCGGTGGTCATCAAGGAAATCCTGTTCCGCGCTGCCGAGCGCACGCACACGGAAATGACCCTGATCGCCAATCAACCGGTGCGGGTGCCACCGTCGCGCTTTATCAAGTCCATGCAGGTCACCTCCGGCTTCGACGTGGCCGACAACGAGATCGTGCGCCGCTGCGATGCCGGCGACCTGGTGATCACCAGCGATATCCCACTGGCCGCCGAGGTGATCGAGAAAGGGGCCACGGCGCTGAGCCCGCGCGGCGAACGCCACACGGCGGCGAATATCCGCGCGCGCCTGAACATGCGCGACTTTATGGACACCATGCGCGCCAGCGGCATGCATACCGGCGGGCCGCCGCCGCTGGGGCAGCAGGAGCGCAAGGCCTTCGCCGACCAGCTCGACAAGTGGCTGGCCAAAAAAAAGCAGCAATTTAAAAACTAACCAGACCCGCAATGTGAGCCATGGAACTGGTACCAGCGACAGAAGCACATCTCCGCTCCGTGATGGAATGGCTGCCGGATGCCCGCGCCTGCAAGCAGTGGGGTGGCCCCACTTTCCGCTATCCGTTCACGGTAGAAGCCTTTCTCGACGACTGCCGCTGGCAGGAACTTCCTAGTTACGCACTGGTAGACGCTAGCGGCACGCCCTGTGCGTTCGGCCAGTACTACAACCGCCTTGATCACTGCCATCTTGGACGGCTGATCGTCTCCCCGCAAATGCGCGGACGCGGCTTGGGGCGGCAACTGATTCGCTTACTGGTCGAGCGAGGATGTAATGCGCTGCGTCTGGATCGCTGTTCACTGTTTGTGTTGCGGAACAATCATGCGCCCCGTGCGCTCTACGAAAGACTCGGGTTTGCATTGTGCGACTACCCCGAGTCGCCGGACTGGCTGGCGGACTGTCACTATATGGTCGCGCCAGCGAAAATAATTAACGAAGAAGGGATTTCAAATTGATTCAAAAATTCTGCCTCAGTGCAGCACTGTTCGTCGCGTTTAGCGGCATGTCCGTGGCAGCAGAGCACGATCCCCAACCACTGCCGCAATTAAACGCTTACGAGGTGCCTGCCGGCTGGCGCACCCCGGTAGAACCGCTGCAGATAGCCGAGCACACCTGGCAGATCGGCACCCGGGGGCTCAGCGCATTGCTGATAAAAACCAGCGATGGGGCGATTCTGATTGATGGCGGCATGCCGCAAGTGGCGGACCACCTGCTGGCCAATATGCAGAAACTCGGTGTGGCGCCGGCGGACCTGAAACTGATCCTGCACAGCCACGCCCACGCCGATCATGCGGGGCCGCTGGCGGCCGTCAAGCGCGCCACCGGTGCACAGCTGATCAGCAATGCCCAGTCTGCCGTCCTGCTCGCGCGCGGCGGTGCGGACGATATTCACTTCGGCGACCTGCTGTTTCCGCCAGTAACTGCCGACCGCATCCTGCAGGACGGCGAAGTGGTGTCATTGGGTAAGCTGGATCTGCAGGTGCATTTCGTTCCCGGCCATACGCCCGGCAGCATGGCCTGGACCTGGCGCGATAGCCGCAATGGCAAACGGCTGACGATCGCCTACGTCGACAGCCTTAGCGCACCCGGTTACCAGTTACTGGGTAACCCCCGCTATCCGCGGATCGTCGACGACTACCGCAACACCTTCGCAAGCGTACGCGCACTGCCTTGCGACCTGCTGCTGACGCCGCACCCGGCTGGCAGCGGCTGGTCCTATGAAGAGCAGGCGGTACCGGAAAAAGCGATCGACTGTCGCGCCTACGCCGACAGCGCAGAACAACGCTTTGACAAGCAAATCGCCAAACAAAAGCTGGCGCTGAAAAACTGACAGTAATATTGCACGCTCCGGACCCGCAGCTCTGCATCGGCTTCTAGGTAGAATGGCGGGTTCAGGTGAGCTCTAGAGAAGGTTGCATAAAGGCCTGCTTGAATTGGCCAGCGATGTAATGGTTATTTAAATGTTGATTGAACCAAAGACCGAACGCCTGCAACTGCGCAACTGGCGCGATAGCGACCGCGGCCCTTTCGCCGAAATGAATGCAGATCCGCGGGTGATGGAACATTTCCCGGCGCTGCTGAGTCGGGCCGAGAGCGACGCGGGTGTCGACCGTCAGCTGGCGCATATCGAAAAATACGGCTGGGGATTCTGGGCGGTAGAGCGGCTGGAGGACGAAAAATTTATCGGCTTTGTCGGCATCAAGCATGTTACCGACGATATGCCGTTTGCACCGGCGGTGGAAATTGGCTGGCGCCTGGGGACGGAGTACTGGGGCCAGGGCTATGCCACCGAGGCCGCCCGCGCGTCACTGCGGGTCGCGTTCGAGCAGCTCGAGCTACCGGAAGTGGTGTCCTTTACCCCGCTCACCAACCTGCGTTCCCAGGCGGTGATGGAACGCCTCGGCATGCGCCGCGCCCCGGAAACCTTTGAGCACCCACTGGTACCGGTGGCGAGCCCGTTGCGGAAGCACTGTCTGTACCAACTAGATCGGGACCGCTGGTGCGGTCCCGCTGCGTGAAGGCTGGCGTCACTACCGGGATACGGTAGACAATTCCTCGAACAGGTCGACAACCGAGATCGCCAGCATCGTGAAGGAGCCAATCGCGAAGCTCCAGACACCGATGAGGGAATAGTCTGAAAATTGTGGCAGAAAAAGGATACTGCCGATAAGGAAAAACAGACTGGCAATGATCATCAGTAACAGATTGATTCTACGCTTGATCATTAACGGCCTCCTGTTTACTACATGTAGATTAACGGATGTGGTGAGACGGGATTAAAGATCCGGTTGAAATCCGAAAGATGCCGAAACCCGATTCCAGCTGTTGATTTCCAGGATGATTGCTGTCAGTTCCAGCAGCCCCGATGCGTCAAACTCTGTGATCGAAGCCTCATAGATGGCATCCGGAACGCCGCCGTCTGAGATACGGGTAAGACTCTCTGCCCACGTCAACGCGGTGCGTTCCCGGTTGCTGAAGCAAGTGGCTTCCCGCCATGCGGGCAGTACGTCCAGGCGTGCCTGTTGTTCACCATCCTGACGTGCTTCCTCGGCGTGCATTCGCTGGCAATAACAGCAGTGATTCATCTGTGACACACGTAGCCGCACCAGATGGGCCAGTGCATTTTCGATGGATCCGGTTTGTCGGCCTTTGTCCCCCAAAAGCGTCAGTGCCTCGGGGATTTGCGGGCAGAGGCGATAGAGGTGGGGTGCGGATAATCTTTCAGTCATATAAGGCGTGCTCCTCAATGTTGGCACGCCATTGTGTTGGCTGACAGTGGCTACGGCTTGTAAATTCCCGACAGCTTGCGCGAACGGTATCTGCTGGGGGGTTCACCCACCAACCGTACGAAGGATTTGGTGAAGTGGGCCTGATCGTAAAAGCCGCAACTGAGCGCGATATCCGCAAGCGAGTGTGTAGATTGTGCAAGCCGAGCCCGGGCCAGTTTGATTCTCTGATGGCTCAGGAACTCTGAAGGCCGCAGCCCAACCTCCTGACGGAACTGACGCTCCAGGGTCCTCGTGCTAATACCAGCCACGTCTGCCATCTGCCCGACATTTGCGGTGACGGAAAGCGTCGAAATCACACTGCGCACGCGATCACTGCCACTTGCGGCAGCCTTCTCCTGTGCCAACAACCACTGTTCAATCAGCGCCAATGAGCTAACCGCATTTGTCGGATCCAATTTTGCCAAAGTGGAAAGCAAAAGCGTGTATTGAGCGGGTGCCAGGAGGTCGGCCGCGGAGACACTAAGGTCGCGACATTCGCAAGGGGATGTACCGAAAAGACGATAGAGCGCACCGGGACGGAAACGCACGCTCACAGTGGGAGTGGCCGAGGTGAATGTCCAGCGATCGCGAAAAGAATTGAACTGAAAGCTGGCACTCTGTAGCGGGCAATCGAGATCAATCACCAGACTGGTACCTCCATCAGGGTAGAGGGTTTCCGCAGAGTTGATTGCGGGAAGGAGGCGGTTTCCCGTCGACCAGTAACACTCTACGCGGTGCGCGAGCATAGCGGCGGGGAAAAATCGCCTGAACCCTAGGTGGCGGAATTCTGAAACGCCCGTCTCTTCTCGCAAGCTCTCCTCCAGACTGGATTCGTGTTCAATACCGATAGTGTAGGGACACTCGGTGCGGTTTCTAGTGCGTTTGGGCTTACGCTGGCACGCTGGCTTTGCGATCCAGGTTGCGATAGGCCAATGCCTCGGCGATCTGCGAGGTGCCGATATTTTCCTGACCGGATAAGTCTGCCAGAGTGCGGGCCACTTTCAGTACCCGGTGATAACTGCGCGCGGACAGCCCCAGCTGTTCCACCGATTGTCGCAGCATGGCCTGCTCGCTTTTACCGAGAGAACAGGTGCGATCTATTTCGGCGCCGCTCAGTTGCGCATTGATTTTGCCCTGCCGCTGTAGCTGCCTTTCCCTCGCCTGCAGTACGCGCTCGCGCACCGTCGCAGACGACTCCCCGAGCGGTGCATCCTGCAATTGCCCGGCAGACATGCCCGCCACCTCCACCTGCATATCGATGCGATCGAGCAGCGGGCCGGACAGCTTGTTGCGGTAGCGGTCTATCTGGTCCGGCGTGCAGCGGCAGCGGGGTTCGCCCAGATAGCCGCAGGGGCAGGGATTCATCGCGCCGACCAACTGGAAATCGGCCGGGTAAGTGACCTGGGCGCGGGCACGGGAGATACGTACCTCGCCGTTCTCCAGCGGTTCCCGGAGAATTTCCAGCGCGTGGCGCGGGAACTCGGGCATCTCATCCAGGAACAGCACGCCGCGATGGGCGAGGGAAATTTCACCCGGTTTCGGATTGCTGCCACCGCCGACCAGCGCGGTGGGTGAGGCGCTGTGATGCGGCGCGCGGAAGGGGCGCTGCTGCAGGTGCGGCAGCCCTGCGCTGGAATAGACGGCGGCCACTTCGATCAATTCCCCCGCGTCGAGCGGCGGCAGTATCCCGGGCAGGCGGCTGGCGAGCATGGTCTTGCCTGTGCCCGGCGGTCCATAGAAAAGCAGGTTGTGGCCGCCGGCGGCGGCCACCTCCAGTGCGCGTCTCGCCTTCAGCTGACCCCGCACATCGGCCAGATCCGCGCACACTGGTACGGTCTGTTCTACTTCCCGTGTTGCTGTGGGCAACTGTTCGCGGCCGTGCAGCTCGGCGCACACCTGTAGTAGCGACCGCGCAGTTTTGACTTCAGTGCCGGCCAGCGCCGCCTCACTAGCGGACTCCTGCGGCACCACCAGTTTGCGCTCCGCCGCGCCGCAGGCGATGGCGGCCGGCAGGCTGCCGCTGACTTCGCGCAGCGCACCGGTGAGCGCCAGTTCGCCGATAAATTCATAGCCCGGCAGCGGTTCGGTGGGGACCTGACCCGAGGCGGCGAGGATGCCGACCGCAATCGCCAGATCGTAGCGCCCACCCTCCTTGGGCAGGTCCGCGGGCGCGAGATTGACGGTGATGCGCCGCTGGGGAAATTCGAAATGGCTGTTGATCAGCGCGCTGCGCACGCGGTCGCGGCTCTCGCGCACGGCGGCTTCCGGCAGGCCGACAATATGAAAGGCCGGCAGTCCGTTGGCGAGATGGGTCTCGACGGTAACCAGCGGTGCGGAGACGCCCAGCTGGGCGCGGGCGTAGGTGACAGAGAGACTCAAAATTTCATCCTTGAAATTTTCGCGTGGTTTCCTATTCGCTCGGCGGCTTGTTTTGGGGAATGGTTTTATCCTGCTCCGCCAGCGTCTGTTCCAGAATTTCTACCTGGGCCTCAAGGCGCGCGACCTTTTCCCGGGTGCGCCGCAGTATTTCCACCTGGGTGTCGAACTCGTGCTGCGAGACCAGTGGCAGGTTGCCCATGGCCACGGCGAGGGCGTCGCGCAGGTCACTGGTGACCACTGCGCCCTGTTGTTGCAGTTCCTTGAGCAACTGCTGCAATTTATCCGCTGCCACTGGCCCTCTCCCAAGGTTGGATCGCTAAAAAAACCAAATTTACTGGCAGAGGATTGTAACTCACCACCTTGGAGCGCAAAAGCGAGCTCGCGCTGCTCCAGCTTGGTTCAGTGGCAGCTGTTCACTCCCCACATCTGTGCGCGAATGCCTGCGCAGTGCCATTTTGGTGCGCGCGTCATTTGCATCATGCCGGCAAAGCACCGCTCGTGTCGGCCAAATTGTTACCTAAGTCCTTGATTTCTATTTGAAATGCGAAGTTGGCATCAAGCCTGCACTTAAACCAGTGCAGATGTTCCACTGCGGATCATTCAACGCCACGGGATCAATAAGCTCACGAGGCCAATAACAAAATAGCCGCGACCACACCGGCAGCGGCGCCCCAAGGCTGATCGCAGGCTGCAACGATTAAAAAATCTGTCGACGAGACAGGATATTCACAGAGATCAAGGAGAATTAAGGTGGGAATTACAATGAATAAAATCGCTGCCGTTCTGACCGGTGGGGCCCTGGCCCTGGGTGTTGCCACCGCTGCCCAAGCACAAGAGGCGGGCCCGAGCTTCAGCGGCAATGTCGGTGTAGTCAGCGACTACAAGTTCCGCGGCATTTCCCAGACCGACGGCAGCCCGGCAGTGCAGGGCGGTCTGGATCTGGATTTCGGTAACGGCTTTTATCTTGGTACCTGGGCGTCCCAGGTGGACTTCGCCTACGGCGACGACGAAACCAAGTTCGAGCAGGATTTCTACGGCGGCTACAGTGGCGAGATCAGCGAGACCGTCAGCTACGACGTCGGCTACATCTATTACGCCTATCACGGCAGTGACTGGGACGAGGATTACCAGGAAGTCTACGGCAGCGTCAGCATCAGCGACCTGACCCTGGGCCTGGCCTTCTCCGATGACTACTGGGCCGCGACCGGTGCCTTCTATTACCCCTACGCAGAATACAGCTTCGCGCTGCCGGCAGACGTGAGCCTGGACTTCCATGTGGGCGCGAACATGTTCGACGAAGAGGGCTTTTTGTTCGAGTCTGATTCCTACATCGACTACTCCGTCAGTGTTGGCAAGGATTTCGGTGGTCTGAGCCTGAGTGCCTCTCTGGTCGGCACCGATATCAGCGACGAAGAGTGTTTCGGCCTGGACTGGTGTGAGCCTTCGGTCATCGCCGGAGCCACTTATACCTGGTAAACGGCGTGCCCTGCTTCGCGCAGCAGGGCCACATTACTATGGGGAGCACAGATGAAACTGGTCACCGCAATTATTAAACCCTTCAAGCTCGACGCGGTCCGCGATGCACTGGCGGAAGCCGGCGTCAACGGTATTACCGTGAGTGAAGTAAAGGGCTTCGGTCGGCAGAAGGGCCACACGGAACTCTACCGCGGCGCTGAATATGTCGTGGATTTTTTGCCGAAAACCATGCTGCAGATCGCAGTGGAAGACACCCAGCTGGACGCCGTTCTGGAAGCCATCGGCAGCGGCGCGCACAGCGGCAAGATTGGCGACGGCAAAATTTTCGTCGCCGAGCTGGAGCAAGTTGTACGGATTCGCACCGGCGAGACCGGCGCGGACGCGATTTAACGCAGCAAATAACAATTAATTTTTTTCAAAACTCTCGGGATTGAACGGAGCGAAAGATGGAAAACCAAATTTTTCAATTGCAGTATGCAATTGATACGTTTTATTTCCTCGTGTGCGGCGCACTCGTCATGTGGATGGCCGCCGGCTTTGCGATGCTGGAAGCCGGCCTGGTGCGCTCCAAAAACACCACGGAAATTCTTACCAAGAACGTGGCGCTGTTTGCGATTGCGTGCATCATGTATCTGCTGACCGGCTACGCGATTATGTACGATGGCAGCTGGTTGCTGACCGGCATTGAAGCCTTCGATCTGGACGGCGTGCTGGCCAGCTCGGCGGAAAACGGCTTCGACGGTGACTCCGTCTACTCCGGTGCCTCCGACTTCTTCTTCCAGGTGGTATTCGTGGCGACTGCCATGTCCATCGTTTCCGGTGCGGTGGCTGAGCGCATGAAGCTGTGGAGCTTCCTGGTGTTCGCCGTGGTGATGACCGGCTTCATCTACCCGCTGGAAGGTTCCTGGACCTGGGGCGGTAAGGAAGTCTTCGGCCTGTACAACCTGGGCGACCTGGGCTTCTCCGACTTTGCCGGTTCCGGCATCGTACACATGGCGGGTGCCGCCGCTGCTCTAGCCGGCGTTCTGCTGCTGGGCGCACGTAAAGGCAAATACGGCCCGAACGGCGAAGTCTACGCCATTCCGGGTGCCAACCTGCCGCTGGCGACTCTGGGTACGTTCATCCTGTGGATGGGCTGGTTCGGCTTCAACGGCGGTTCCGTACTGAAGCTGGGCGACGCCGCCAATGCGCACTCCGTGGCCATGGTCTTCCTGAACACCAACACCGCTGCTGCCGGTGGCGCCGTTGCCGCGCTGATCACCGCGCGCATCCTGTTCGGCAAGGCCGACCTGACCATGCTGCTGAATGGCGCGCTGGCCGGCCTGGTGGCAATTACCGCCGAACCGTCCACGCCGACTGCGCTGCAGGCTACCCTGTTTGGTGCCCTGGGCGGTGTGCTGGTGGTCTTCTCCATCGTGACCCTGGACAAGCTGAAGATCGACGACCCGGTTGGTGCCATTTCCGTGCACGGTGTAGTCGGCCTGCTGGGTCTGCTGCTGGTGCCGGTTACCAATGACGGTTCCAGCTTCACCGGCCAGCTGATCGGTGCCGCTACCATCTTCGCCTGGGTCTTCGCCGCTTCCTTCGCCGTGTGGTTCCTTCTCAAGGTCATCACCGGTATTCGCGTCAGCGCAGACGAAGAGCAAGAAGGTGTTGACTTGGTCGAATGCGGAATGGAAGCTTATCCGGAATTCATGAGCAAGTAATTGCTCTGAGGCGCCACCGGCCCTATCGTTGGCCGGTGGGCCGGGCGAGACTCCCGCAGAAATGACAAACCAGGGGAAAGACAAAAGATGAAATTAATTACGGCTGTGGTTAAGCCCTTCAAACTGGACGACGTCCGTACCGCCCTCTCCGAAGTGGGCGTGCAGGGCATGACAGTGACCGAAGTGAAAGGCTTCGGCCGCCAGAAGGGCCACACAGAACTCTATCGCGGCGCCGAATATGTGGTGGATTTCCTGCCTAAGGTGAAACTGGAACTGGCTGTCGATGACAGCATGGTAGACAGCGCCGTCGAGGCGATCACCAAGGCGGCGCAGACCGGCAAGATCGGCGACGGCAAAATTTTCATTACCGCGCTGGAAGAAGTAATCCGTATCCGCACCGGCGAGACCGGTAGCGAAGCGGTGTAAGTCGAGTCGACTGGCGTCTGACAGATCGGCGGATGAAAAATCCGCCACCCTTTAAAAAGGCCCCTTTTGGGGCTTTTTTGTTTCTATCTGCCGAAAAATTAGTCACTTGTCTCGCTCTGTGGCGGGAAAATTGGCACAGTTTTGTGCGCTTAGAATGGCGTCTGAATTTCCATAACAAACGGCAATATCCCGCCCTTAATTCCGCAACAAAAAACTCTACGTTCCATGCCGCCAGTTGCTGGCGGCCCCTGTGTAAAGTGCCTATATATTAATCGCCGCGGCTTACTGAGGAGCTAACGGTAGACAGTCGCCAAAGGCGAATCGTTTTCGATCTTGTTAGCGCCGTGGGAAAGGGGCGGCACAGGGGTACTTCCTCTGTAACAGGAGTAGCAGTTACAGGGTTTCAACTATGAAAGATGGTTACGAAGAGCAGGGCAATACTTCTCGCAGCAAGGACACCGAGGATTTTGCCGAGGAACGCAGTATCACCTCCCGCCAGCGGGCCAGGAGTCAGTTGAGCGCCGATGTCGAGGAGTTCCTCTCCCGCGGCGGCGCCATCAGCGAAATCGATCCTGAGGTCACCGCCGACCCCCCCCGCAAGCCGCAACCCAAATACGGCAGCCGACCTATTTAGGGCTAGCGCTCCGGGCGGGCTGTGTGTTCGTCCTGGCCAAACGCCGCCACCCCGATCAGAAACTATTTCTTGTCCTTCGCCCGTGGATGCGCACTGTCGTAAACACGCGCCAGGTGCTGGAAGTCCAGGTGGGTGTAGATCTGCGTCGTGCTGATATCCGCGTGGCCGAGCAGCTCCTGCACCGCGCGCAGGTCGCTACTTGACTCGAGCATATGGCTGGCGAAGGAGTGGCGCAGCATGTGCGGGTGCACCCGCTGCTCGGCGCCGCTGGCGCGGGCCCAGTGGGCCAGGCGCGCCTGCACGGCGCGGTTGCTGAGGCGGCGCCCCTTGATCGTGGTAAACACGGCGTCGTCTTCGGCGGCCGGCGCGGCCTTGCGCCAGGCCAGCAGTGCGTCAATCGCCTTGCTCCCCACCGGCAGCTGGCGGCTCTTGCCGCCCTTGCCGGTCACCCGCACTTCACCGCCGCGCAGATCCAGGTTCTGCCAGTTCAGTGATGTCAGTTCCGACAGGCGCAGGCCGCTGCTGTAGAACAGTTCCAGCATTGCCCTGTCGCGCAGGGCCAGGGTATCGTCGCCGCCATCCGCCCCTTCGGGGCTGGAGACAAAGTCGGCGGCGGCATCCACATCCAGCAGTTTCGGCAGCCGCTTTTCTCCCTTCGGTGCGCGCAGGCCCTCGGCCGGGTTGGCTTTCAGCCAGCCCTCGCGCAGGCCGCAGTTGCACAGGCCGCGCACCGCAGACAGCCAGCGCTGCAGGCTCTTGGCGCCCAGGCCATTGCGGTGCAGCTGGGCCAGCCAGCCGCGCATCAGCATTTCGCGCAGTTCGTCGAGCCGCCCGACACCCTCCGCCTCCGCCAACTGCTGCAGCTTGGCGAGATCGCGGCGGTAGGCATCGAGGGTGTGGGGAGACAGCTGCTTTTCGGTTTGCAGCTGCCGCAGGAAGTAGCTGATGGCGGCGGCCAGTTCCACGGCGCTCGGGCGGCTCAGGGTTCTAGCAGGCGTGGCAGCAGGCGCTCGAGCACCTCGCCGATATAGGACAGGAACAGGGTGCCGAGGCTGGAGCGGTAGTGCTGCGGATCGGCGGCGCCGACGGCGAGCACACCCAGCTGGTTGGCCAGCGGCACCACGGCGGCGGAACCGATCTTGTCCGCGTCGTCGCCAAACAGGTATTCCTTCTCCGCCGGGCGCAGCACGCCACAGACGGTGCGGCCGTTGCGCAGTATTGAACCGATGGCGCTCTCCGCTGCGTTGCGGGAGCTGCTGTGTACCTGGCCCAGCGCGCCGCGGCCGGGCGGCAGCGGACCGAACAGGGTCAGGCTGGTGAACTCGACACCGAAGTCGTCGGCGAAGCTCGAATACAGGGCTTCGGTCGCCTCGCCGACGTTCTCCGCCTCCAGCAGTGCCAGGATCAGGCGGCGGCTGTGCAGGAACAGCTGATCGTTGTCGCGGGCATTGTGCAGCAGCTGGTCGAGACGCTGGCGCATCTCGATATTGCGCTCGCGCAGCAGGTTGGTCTGGTGCGTCATCAGCGACACCGTCTTGCCGTTTTCCCGCGGCAGCTTGATGGTCTCCAGCAGTTCCAGGTGATCGGCGAAAAAGTCCGGGTTCTGGATCAGGTAGCGGGCGACCTGGCGCGCCAGCAGTTTCTTGTTGCGCTGTGCTTCCATGTCGCCATCGGCGGTGACGTCTTCTGGGGCCCGGGTGGCGTCGCTGTGTTCCGTCATTATTCGTCTGGTCGCTGGTTAGAGAATGATCTGCCCGTGATAAACGGTGGTCGCGGGCCCAGTCATGGTAACCGGCTGCCCCGGTCCGCTCCAGTGGATTGTCAGGGTGCCACCGGGCAGTTCGATTTCCACGCTGTCATCCACCAGGTCGCGCAGGCGCGCGGATACCATCGCGGCGCAGGCGCCGGTGCCGCAGGCGCGGGTCTCGCCGACGCCGCGCTCGAACACGCGCAGGCGTGCGCGGTCGCGGGATTCGATCTGCAGAAAGCCGACATTGACCCGCTGCGGGAAGCGCTCGTGGCTTTCGATTTTCGGGCCGATGGTGTGGACCGGCGCGCTGTCGACGTCGTCCACCAGCAGCACCGCGTGGGGGTTGCCCATCGACACGGCGCCGATGGTGAAGACTTCGCCGTCCACGTCGAGGGGATAGGTTTCGGCGCGGCGGTCGGCGGCGAACGGAATCTGTTCCGGCTCGAGAATCGGCGCGCCCATGTCGACGCTGACCTGATCGTTGTCGAGCATATTCAGCTCCAGCATGCCGGCGGCGGTCTCCACCAGCAGCTGTTTCTTGCCGGTCAGGCGGCGTTCGCGGACAAACCTGGCAAAACAGCGCGCGCCGTTACCGCAGTTCTCCACTTCGCCACCGTCGGCGTTGAAGATGCGGTAGCGGAAATCGGCATCGGGATTGCGCGGCGATTCCACCAGCAGCACCTGATCGCAGCCGACGCCCAGGTGGCGATCGGCCAGGCGACGAATTTTTTCCGGCGACAGCTTGATACGCTGGGTGATGCCGTCGAGCATCACGAAGTCATTGCCGAGGCCGTGCATTTTGCTGAATTTAACGCGCATTCCGTTTCTCAGTGATTCATTCCGTGGCGGGCGGCCGCCGGCCAGCCCCTCCATATCCTTATTTTGATCCGCGCTTTTCGGGTACAGGGCTCTCGCCGCGCACCAGATCCGCCTGGGTTTCCCGCGCGCGCACCAGATAGGTCTTGTCGCCGTCCACCAGCACTTCGGCGGCGCGCGGACGGCTATTGTAGTTTGAGCTCATGCTGAAGCCGTAGGCGCCGGCCGACAGCATCGCCAGCAGCTGACCCTGCTGCAGTGCCAGCGAGCGGTTCTTGCCGATAAAGTCGCCGGTCTCGCACACCGGGCCCACTATATCCCAGATCTCGTTGGCGGCGTTGTTCGGCGTCACCGGCACTATGTCCTGCCACGCCTGGTACAGGGCCGGGCGAAGGTTGTCATTCATCGCCGCGTCGACGATGGCGAAATTGTGCTCCTCGGCGCGCTTCAGGTATTCGACCCGCGTCAACAGCAGGCCACCATTGGCGGCGATGGAGCGGCCGGGTTCCAACACCAGGCCGAGCTGGCGATCGCCGAGGCGTTCCTTGATCGCGCCGATGTAGTCGCTCACCGGCGGCGGCTCCTCGCCGCGGTAGCGCACGCCGAGCCCGCCGCCCAGATCCAGGTGTTCCAGCTGAATACCCTCGGCCGTCAGCTGGTCGATCAGGATCAGCAGGCGGTCGAGCGCGTCCAGGAAGGGCGCTATCTCGGTCAGCTGGGAGCCGATATGGCAGTCCACGCCGACGACCTGCAAATGCGGCGACTGCGCCGCGTGGCGGTAAACGTCGAGGGCGGTATCGATGGCGATACCGAATTTGTTTTCCTTCAGCCCGGTGGAGATATACGGGTGCGTATTCGCATCGACATCCGGGTTGACCCGCAGGGAAACCGGCGCGGTGGTTTCGCACTCGGCGGCCACCAGTTCCAGCCGCGCCATTTCCGCCTCGGATTCCACATTGAAGCAGTGTACGCCCACTTCCAGCGCGCGGCGCATCTCAGCGGCGGTCTTGCCGACGCCGGAGAATACGATGCGTGACGGATCGCCGCCGGCCAGCAGCACCCGTTCGAGTTCGCCGGCGGAGACGATGTCGAAGCCGGCGCCGAGCTGGGCCAGCAGTGACAGGATGCCCAGGTTGCTGTTGGCCTTGACCGCATAGCAGATCAGGCCGGGGTGATCGCCGAGTGCATCGGCATAGGCCAGGTACTGATTCTCGAAGTGCGCGCGGCTGTAGACGTAAGTGGGGGTGCCGAACTGTTCGGCAATTTTCTCCAGCGCCACTTCTTCCGCGTGAAGGCTGCCGTCGCGATAGTTGAAATCACTCATTTCTCGATTACCGGCTCCTCGGGCACTTCGCTCTGTTCCGTCGCCGGTTCGCGGCGCTGCTGTTCATCTGTCTGCACCGGCGCTTGCGTTGGTTCTGTGTACACCGGCTCCGCGGTCGCGGGCGCAGTGCCGACCGGCGTGGCGGCGGGCTGGGGCTGCGCCGGCGCGGCGGGGCCCTGCGGCAGGTACAGCGGACCCTTTTGTCCGCATCCGCTGATCAGTGCGGACGCGCCCAGCAGCACGGCGAGGGGAAGGAATAACTTTTTCGGCATCGACAGCGTCCTGCGGCGTGAGATTGAGAAAAGCCTGCTAGTATAGCGAGCCAAATCTCCCAGCAACACAGTAACAGAAGTAACCGATTTATGAGCCAGGCGGCCTACAACGAAGCGATAGAAGCGACCCTGATCGCCATTGAGGATGCCCTCGATAATTGCGACTGGGATATCGATTACGAGCGCGCCGACGCGGTGCTGACCCTGACCCTGGAAGATAATGGCAGCCAGGTGATCCTGTCGCGCCAGAGCGCGGTGCAGGAACTGTGGGTGGCGGCCAGGTCCGGCGGCTATCACCTGAGCTTCGATGATTCCGCGAACAAGCCGGCCTGGAAGTGCTCCACTACCGGCGAGGACCTGCCGACGCTGCTCGACCGCGTGTTGAGCGAACAGCAGGGCGAGCCGGTTTCCCTGAACCTCGACATCTAATATCGCCCGTGTGAGCGGCGCGGGCCGCTCACGCCGGGCTTCTTTCCTCAGCGCGTGGCGATCAGTTCCTTCGCCCGCGCACAGGCGGCGCGCACCTGCTTCGGTGCCGTACCACCGATATGATCCCGCGCCGCCACGGACCCCTCCAGTGTCAGCACCTCGAACACATCCTCGCCAATCTGATCGGAGAACTGCTGCAGCTGGGACAGGCTGAGTTCCGCCAGGTCCTTGTCCTGCTCGATGGCGAAGGAAACCGACTGGCCGACGATCTCGTGGGCATCGCGGAACGCCACGCCCTTGCGCACCAGGTAGTCAGCCAGGTCGGTGGCGGTGGAGAAGCCCTTGGCCGCGGCGGCGAGCATGTTTTCCTTCTTCGCTCTCAGTGCCGGCACCATGTCGGCGAAGGCGCGCAGGCAGTCCAGGGCGGTGTCGGCGGCGTCGAACAAGGGCTCTTTGTCTTCCTGGTTGTCCTTGTTGTAGGCCAGCGGCTGACTCTTCATCAGCGTCAGCAGTGCGATCAGGTGGCCATTGACGCGGCCGGTCTTGCCGCGCACCAGCTCCGGCACGTCCGGGTTTTTCTTTTGCGGCATGATCGACGAGCCGGTGCAGAAACGATCCGGCAGGTCGATAAAGTCGAACTGGCTCGAGGTCCACAGCACCAGCTCTTCGCTGGCGCGGGACAGGTGCGTCAGCAGCAGCGCGCTGAAGGCGCAGAATTCGATGGCGAAGTCGCGGTCACTGACCGAGTCCAGCGAGTTCTCGGTGGGTGCGTCGAAGCCGAGCAGCTCGGCGGTGCGCGCGCGGTTGATCGGGTAGCTGGTGCCGGCCAGCGCGGCGGCGCCCAGTGGTGAGCGGTTGACGCGCTTGCGGCAGTCCATCAACCGGCCGTAGTCGCGGGCGAGCATCTCGTTCCAGGCCAAGAGGTGGTGGCCGAAGGTCACCGGCTGTGCCGACTGCAGGTGGGTGAAGCCGGGCATGATGGTGTCCGCCTCGCGCTCGGCCAGTTCCACCAGGCCGGTCTGCAGGCGGGTCAGCTCGGCGGCGATCAGGTCGATGCGGCCGCGCAGCCACAGGCGTATGTCAGTAGCCACCTGGTCATTGCGCGAGCGGCCGGTGTGCAGTTTCTTGCCGGTGGCGCCGATGCGGTCCGTCAGACGCGCCTCGATATTCATATGCACGTCTTCGAGTGCAACCTCCCAGGGGAATTCGCCGGCCTCGATCTCCGCGGCGATATCCTTCAGGCCGCCCTTGATCTGGCGGAACTCGTCTTCGGTGAGTACGCCCACTTCCGACAGCATCTGCGCGTGGGCCAGGGAGCCCTGGATATCCTCCAGTGCCATGCGCTGGTCAAACATCACCGAGGCGGTGAAGCGCTCAACAAAAGCATCGGTGGCTTCGCTGAAGCGGCCTCCCCACAGTTTGGCGGCGGGGTTGTTGGCGGAAGTCTTATCGTTACTCATGCGGCCTCTGGCGTGATCCCTGGTTGGAGGTGGTGGAAGTGGGCCCGGGTTGGCGGTATCTTCTTCAGATTCCGCGGCGAATCCAAGAAAGAATAAACAGTGGTATGACATCTCCCCGGCCCGCGCAAGCGGCGGGCATTATAGCGCAGGAAATTCGCGAAATTGCCGCAAAAGGCAAAGATTCTGCACGCCCTGAACAAGCCCCGTTCCTACCCGACCTGTGCAGCGTCTCCGCGCTGGCGGCGCTGGTACTGATGGGCGAACTGCTGGCGCTGGTACTGGTGCTGGCGGTGGACGGCCTGCGCGCGTTCAGCTGGGAGCGTCTCGGCCTGGTGTCGCTGGTGGTGCAGTGGGTGATTCTGCCATCGGCGGCGGTGCTGTGCCGGCTGCGCCCGCGGCTGGCGCGCCTGTCGCACAAACTGGCCGGCGGCCTCAGCTTTGTCGCGGTCCTGACCGTACTGCTACTGGTGATGGGCGCCCAGCAATGGTGGCAGGCGTCCCTGTCACACGCTCCGTTCGATTACTGGCGCTTTCTGCGTGACTGCCTGCTGGGTTCTATCTGTGCCGGGGTGGTGCTGCGCTACGCCTATGTCCAGCAGCAGCTGCACAACCAGCAACAGGCGGAGCTGGGAGCGCGGATCGACGCGCTGCAATCGCGCATTCGCCCGCATTTCCTGTTCAACAGCATGAACAGTCTCGCCAGCCTGATCGCGATCGACCCGGAGCGAGCCGAGCGGCTGGTGGAGGATCTGTCCGCGCTGTTCCGCGCCAGCCTTGCCGACTCCCGCCTCGTGCCTCTGCAACAGGAGTTGGCGCTGGCGAAGCGCTACCTGGACATCGAGAGCCTGCGCCTCGGCGAGCGCTTGCAACAGCGCTGGAATATCGACGACGGCCTGGGGCAGATGCAGGTACCGAGTATGCTACTGCAGCCCTTGCTGGAAAATGCCGTGCTGCACGGCGTGGCGCGGCTGCGGGAGGGCGGCGAGATAGCGGTGCGTATTGGCCATGACAGAGGCCGCCTGCTGCTGACGATCGACAACCCGGTACCCGCGGCAGCGGCATCGAGAGATACTTCCGACAATAACGGCATAGCGACCGACAATATCCGTCAGCGTCTCGCCGCCCATTACGGCGATCGCTACGCCTTTGCCGCCGGCTGCGACGGCGATCGCTATAGGGTACAGCTGCAGCTGCCGCTGACCCAGGCTGCCGCGCGCAAACAACCGAATGCGGAGGGACTGGTATGAGCGCGCTGCAAGTGCTGATTGTCGACGACGAACCCCTGGCCCGCGCACGGCTGGCGCGCCAGGTGCAGGCGCTGGAAAACTGCGAGCTTGTCGGTGAAGCCGGTGATGCTGAGGTCGCGCTGGAACAGGTAGACCGGCTGGATCCGGACCTGGTGCTGCTGGATATCGAGATGCCCGGCGATAACGGCCTGGCGCTGGCGCACCGCCTGTCCGAACTGGAGTACCCGCCGGCACTGATTTTCTGCACCGCCCACGACGAATTCGCGCTGCCGGCCTTCGCTACCGCCGCAGTGGGTTATCTGCTGAAGCCGGTGAGTGCCGAGCAGTTGACGGCGACGATTGCCAGGGTGCAGCGTCTCAGCAAGCCACAGCGCCGCCTGGTCCAGCGTGAAGAACAGCCCCAATCCGGCCGCAGCCGCATCAAGGCGGTCAGCCGCCGCGGCATTGAGCTGTTGGATGTCGGTGCCATTCGCTGTTTTGTCGCCGACAGCAAATATGTGGTCGCCCACCACGACGGTGGCGAGACAATCCTCGACGAGTCACTGAAGGAGCTGGAGGGCGAATTCGGTGAGCGTTTCGTGCGCGTGCACCGCAATGCACTGGTGGCGGTGGAATATGTGCGCGGCCTGCGCCGCAGCTCGACTGGGCAATACCAGTTGCAGCTCGATGGCGTCGCGGTGGAGCCGCAGGTGAGCCGGCGCATGTTGAGCAGCGTCAAGTCAATGCTGGAGCGGGAGCTGCTGGGCGAACCGGAAGCCTGATGCGACAACTATTCCTGCGTCGGCAAGCTCCCGTCAGCCACCGCCGGCCACATCGATAAAGGAACCGGTGACAAAGGAGGACTCATCGCTCAACAGCCAGCCGATGGCTGCGGCTACTTCTTCCGGCTCGCCACCGCGCCCCAGCGGAATCTTCGCCTTGACCCGTTCTATTCTGTCCGGCTCGCCGCCATCGGCGTGCATATCGGTATGAATCGGGCCGGGCCTGACACCGTTTACCCGAATGCCCTCCTGGGCCAGTTCTTTGGCGAGTCCTACCGTCATCGAATCGACGGCGCCCTTACTGGCGGCGTAGTCGATATATTCGTCCGGGGAGCCGGTGCGTGCGGCCATCGAGGAGACATTGACGATGGCGCCGCCGCTGCCGCCATGCCTGCGCGACATGCGCCTGATTGCCTCGCGGCAGCAGAGCAGGGTGCCGGTGACATTGGTGCGCAGCAGCCGGTCGATCCGCTCGGCGGTCATGTTTTCCGCCCGCGTCTGTGGCAGCAGCATGCCCGCGTTGTTTACCAGGGCGTCGAGCTTGCCGAAGTGGCTGTCCACTGTTGCAAACAGGGCTTCCACGTCGGCTTCACTGGCAATGTCAGCGCGCACTGCAATGGCTTTCACATCGAATGCGCGCAACTCATCGAGCAGGGCTTCAGCAGTCATTGCGCGCTGCCGGTAGCTGATGCAGATGTCGTAGCCGCGCCGCGCGAGCAGGCGCGCAGTCGCGGCGCCGATACCGCGGCTGCCGCCGGTGATCAAAACAATGGGATTCGACATATTGCTCCCAGGTAAAGTCGGTGACGGCGGTATCCTCGCAGGAGGGCTCCCTGATTATCCCGCGACGCGATTTGAAGGTGTGCCGCTTGCCAGAAGAGCCTGCATGTAGCGCCCGTCGCTGCGGGCTACGCGGGCCGCCAGTCAATTTTTAATGGCGCGCTCCAGTAAGCCGCGCACTTCAGCAATCACAAGTTCCGGCTCGTCGAACTGTACAAAGTGGTAGCTCTTGCTCGTCGCCACGAAGCGGCCGCGGGGGAAAGTTTCCACCCAATTGCGGTGCAGCTTGCCCCAGGCCTCCCTGGCCTCGTCGGTGAAAAACAGGTTGGCAGGCTGATCGTATTTCTTTGTGGAGGCGATCACGGTGACCGGAATATCGCCGATTTCGGCGTAGTTCGGCAGCGGCCGCTTGCTCCAGAAATCCAGGTACTGGTTTGACATGCCGTTGGCCATATCATCTTTTTTGACCTGGGCAATTTCCCGCTCGGCCCGCTCCAGGTCGAGCGCCCGCATGATATCCACGTCGTGTTCCGAGGCGGGCTCTACCAGCATCAGTGCACTTATCTGTTGCGGGTAGTGAGCGGCAAAACATCTCGCCACCGAAGCCCCGTAGGAGTGGGCAATGTAGATAACCGGTTCGTCCACTTGCAGCGCCTTGAGCAGGGCACTGGCATGGGCTGCGTAGTCATCGGAGCTAAAGTGGCGGCGGATCTGTGTAGAGTTGCCGTTGCCAACCCGCGCGTAGCGGATCACCCGGGCAAAGGCACTGAGCTGTTCGAATACCGGATCCCAGTCTTCAAGGCCTGCCCCACCACCGCCCTCCAGCAGTATCAGGCCGGGGCCTGCACCGGCGAGTTCATACTCCAGCTGGAATTCGCCTACAGTGACTTTTTGCGGTGCTGCGCTGCAGAAAAGTGGCAGCAATAATCCAAGCAGAAAAATGGTTCTTTTCACCACGACTCCTTACCGGTGAAAACGTTCTGTGCGGGCGGACTTTCACTTGTCCGATTCAGGCAGGGGGTATCCCTGCCCATCGCGGCGGCGATGGGCGGGATGAGGATCAATACAGTTGCGGTCCGCCGTCGCCGAACTCGGTCTCATTCTGCAGGCTCAACTCGCCGGCGGCGTTATTCAGGTACTCCGCATCGGACTCGGACTTGAGCTTGATCATCAGGCGCAGGTCGTTAGCGGAGTCGGCATGGGCGAGGGCATCTTCATAGGTGATCTCGCCGCGGTCGTAGAGCTCATACAGTGCCTGGTCGAACGTCTGCATGCCCTGCTCGTTGGAGCGCTTCATCAGCTCCTTCATCTTGTGCACCTCGCCCTTGCGGATCAGGTCCGACATCAGCGGGGTGTTGATCATGATCTCGAGACAGGCGCGGCGGCCGTCGCCGTCCGGCGTCGGCACCAGCTGCTGGGCGACCATCGCCTTCAGGTTCAGGGACAGGTCCATGTACAGCTGTTCGTGGCGATCTGCCGGGAAGAAGTGAATGATGCGGTCCAGCGCCTGGTTGGCGTTGTTGGCGTGCAGGGTGCACAGGCACAGGTGGCCGGTTTCGGCGAATGCGATTGCGTGGTCCATCGTCTCGCGCGAACGCACCTCACCAATCAAGATCACGTCTGGTGCCTGACGCAAAGTGTTTTTCAGGGCGACTTCGAAGGATTCGGTATCCAGCCCCACTTCGCGCTGGGTGACGATACAGCCGCGGTGCTGGTGCACGAATTCGATCGGATCCTCGATGGTGATGATGTGACCTTTCGAGTTTTCGTTGCGATGACCGATGATCGATGCCAGCGAGGTGGACTTACCGGTACCGGTAGCGCCGACGAAAATGATCAGCCCGCGTTTGGTCATCGCCAGATCCTTGAGTACGTCCGGCAGGCCGAGGCCGTCGACGGTGGGGATCTTGGTTTCAATGCGCCGCAGCACCATACCGACCAGATTGCGCTGGAAGAATGCCGATACCCGGAAGCGGCCGGTATTGCGCACGGCGATGGCGAAGTTCAGCTCTTTCTTGTCTGCGAACTCGCGGCGCTGCTTTTCGTTCATGATGCCGACCACCAGCTCACGCGCCTTCTCCGGCGTCAGCGCGGTGCTGCTGGCGGGGACCACCTTGCCGTGTACCTTGATCGACGGCGGCACGCCGGCGGTGATAAACAGGTCGGACGCGCCTTTCTCGACGACGAGTTGCAACAGTCTTTCGATTTCCATTGTCGTTACCGCTTTTTATTCTGAATTGGATGGGCCTCAGACCCGCGTGCCGGAAGTTGCGCCGGCGTTAAAAGTGTTCCGGCATCTTGGCTTTCTCACGCGCTACTTCGCGGGAAATGATGCGCTTTTCCACCAGGTCCTGCAGGCACTGGTCCATCGTCTGCATGCCGACGTTGGCGCCGGTCTGGATGGCGGAGTACATCTGCGCGATCTTGTCCTCGCGGATCAGATTTCGGATCGCCGGTGTGCCGCGCATGATTTCGTGGGCCGCCACGCGGCCGCCGCCGTTGCGTTTCAGCAGCGTCTGCGAGATGACCGCCTGCAGGGATTCCGACAGCATCGAGCGCACCATGGCCTTTTCCTGGGCCGGGAATACGTCCACCACCCGGTCGATGGTCTTGGCCGCGGAGGTGGTGTGCAGCGTGCCGAATACCAGGTGACCGGTCTCGGCCGCGGTCAGTGCCAGGCGGATGGTCTCAAGGTCCCGCATCTCACCGACGAGGATGATGTCCGGGTCTTCACGCAGTGCCGAGCGCAGGGCCTCAGCGAAGCCGTGGGTATCGCGGTGTACTTCCCGCTGGTTCACCAGGCACTTCTTTGACTCGTGCACGAATTCGATCGGGTCCTCAATGGTGAGGATATGTTCGTATTTGTTGTCGTTAATGTAGTCGATCATCGCCGCCAGCGAGGTGGACTTACCGGAACCGGTGGGGCCGGTCACCAGCACCAGGCCGCGCGGGGTATCGGAGATCTGCTTGAACACCTGGCCCATGCCCAGGTCTTCCATGGTCAGCACCTTGGACGGAATGGTCCGGAACACGGCGCCGGCACCGCGGTTGTGATTGAACGCGTTGACCCGGAAGCGCGCCACGCCGGGCACCTCGAAGGAGAAGTCGGTTTCCAGGAACTCCTCGAAGTCCTTGCGCTGCTTGTCATTCATGATCTCGTAGATCAGGCCGTGTACCTGCTTGTGCTCCATCGGCGGCAGGTTGATGCGGCGCACGTCGCCATCTACCCGGATCATCGGCGGCAGGCCGGCGGATAGGTGCAGATCCGAGGCGTTCTGCTTGGCGCTGAAGGCGAGGAGTTCTGTGATGTCCATACTGCTACCTTATTGTTCTCTCTACCTTTTATGGTTCTAGGGGGAGGTCGGGTAGAATCGCCCCTCTGTTCGGTAAGAGCATCAGTATATGCGCAAAGGGACGATCGTCGAAAATCTGAATGCGGTACGTGAGCGGATTGTCACATGTTGCCGCGCCAGCGGCCGTGATCCCGCGTCGGTGATGCTGTTGGCGGTATCCAAAACACGCCCGGCGGTGGACCTGCGCGCGGCCTACGACGCCGGTCAGCGTCATTTTGGTGAGAACTACCTGCAAGAGGCGCTGGAGAAGCTGGGCGAGCTGGCGGATCTCGATATCTGCTGGCACTTCATCGGGCCGCTGCAATCGAACAAGACCCGCGCCGCGGCGGAAGCGTTTCACTGGATACACAGTGTCGATCGGTTAAAAATTGCTCAGCGTCTGTCCGCGCAGCGGCCGGCGCGGATGCCGCCGCTGAATATCTGCCTGCAGGTGAATATCGACTGCGAGGAGAGCAAGTCCGGGGTGGCGCCGGACCGGGTGGCGGAGTTGGCGGCGGCTGTCGCACAGTTGCCCAACCTGAAGTTGCGCGGCCTGATGGCGATTCCGGCTGCGCGGCAGGATGCTGCGGCGCAGCGCCAGCCCTTTGCCCGGCTGGCGGAACTGCTGCAACAATTGCGCGCACAGCTGCCGGAGCACCCTTTGGATACCCTGTCGATGGGCATGTCCGGCGATATGGAGGCGGCCATCGAGTGCGGTGCGACCATCGTGCGCATTGGCACCGATATCTTCGGCGCGCGCGACTAACGATCAATCAGGAGGCACACAGTGGCGACAGAAAAGATGGTATTTATCGGCGGCGCCGGCAATATGGCCGGGGCGGTGATCGGCGGACTGGTGGCCAGCGGCTATCCGGCAGACAGCATCGTTGCCACCGGCCGCAATGAGCAGAAACTCGCCCACTTCGCCGAGCGCACCGGCGTGCAGGTGTCCACTGACAACACCGCTGCCGTGGCTGAGGCCGATGTGCTGGTGCTGTCGGTCAAGCCGCAGGTCATGAAGGCGTTGTGCGAATCGCTGGCGGCGATAGTGAGCGATCGCAAACCCCTGGTGATCACGCTGGCGGCGGGCATACCGCTGGCCGCCTATCAGCGCTGGCTTGGGGCCGGGGTGCCGATAGTGCGCGCGATGCCGAATACCCCGGCGCTGGTCGGCACCGGAGTCACCGGCCTGTTCGCGGGTGACGGTGTCAGCGCAGGGCAGAAACGGATCGCCGAGCAGATGGCGGAAGCCGTGGGTATTGCGCTGTGGGTGGAAGAGGAATCCGGTATCGATCAGGTGATCGCCGTGTCCGGCTCCGGCCCGGCCTATTATTTCCAGTTTATGGAGTCGATGATCGACGCCGCGGAAAAGGCCGGCATGCCACGCGCCGACGCCGAGCGGCTCACCTTGCAAACCGCCCTGGGGGCGGCGAAACTGGCGGTGGCCAGCGATGTGGATGTCGCGCAGCTGAAACGCAACGTGATGTCCCCGAACGGCACCACCGAGCGCGCGATCAAACGCTTCCAGAGCGGCGGTCTGCCGGAACTGGTGGAGCAGGCGATGCGCGACTGTGCCGAGCGCGCGGCGGAAATGGCGCGCGAGCTGGACCAGTAAACGATTTCAATAATATACGCGGCGCAGTTAGCGCCGCTTTGTTGCCACCCCAAAGGGATTTTCAATGGTAAACACCTTCAGCAATATCGGCGTCTTCCTGTTGGCCACCCTGGGCATCCTGTATCTGTTTGCGGTGCTGATGCGCTTCCTGCTGCAGCTGGCGCGGGCGGATTTCTACAACCCGATTTCTCAGGGTATCGTCAAGGTAACCAATCCGCTGCTGCTGCCGCTGCGCAAGGTGATACCGGGCCTGTTAGGCATCGATATGGCATCGCTGGTGCTGGCGCTGCTGGTCGGTCTGGTGATGATTATCGGCTGCGGCCTGCTCGCCGGCGCCGGCCTGTTCAACCCGCTCGCCGCACTGCTGTGGTCGCTGATCGGCTGCACCATGACAGTGATCGCGATCGTGTTTGTCGGCATGCTGATCTCGATTATCTTCAGCTGGATCGCGCCCCACAGCAGCCACCCGGCACTGATGCTGCTGCGCCAGGTGCTGGAGCCTTTCTGCGCACCGGTGCGTAAGCTGATTCCGCCGCTGGGCATGATCGACATCAGTCCGATCTTCGTGTTTATCCTGCTGACGGTGGCGGACAAGCTGCTGTTCGGTTTCGCGCAAATGGCCAATATGCCCGCTTTTGTTTACAGCCTGTTCTGGCATATCCCCGGTTTCTAGGGGGACCCCGTCGTCCCCGCCACCCCTTTCCCGCGCACTGGGTCGCAACAATTGCGGCCCGGCGCTTCTATAATGCCCGCGCTTGACCGACAATAGTCGGCTCGAAATTCGCTGTGCAGTAAAAAAAAGAAGAACACCGTTACATGGAAGACGCCATCTTGCGCCAGCATATCGCCGACTATGACCGCTGGAAGAAAGCCCTGGATCGCCAGTTTGCGAGCTTCAACACCTGGCTCCAGGAACATTTCCCCAATTCTGCCGGTGCGCGCCAGGTTGTACAGCAGGCGCGCGCGCTGCTCGCCGAGGACCAGTTCACGCTGGCGCTGGTCGGCGAGTTCTCCCGCGGCAAGACCGAACTGATCAACGCGCTGCTGTCGCACACCTACGGCAAGCGCCTACTGCCGTCCAAGCCCGGGCGCACCACCATGTGCCCCACCGAGATCTTCAGTGACGGCGGCGAACAGGCCAGCCTGCGCCTGTTGCCGATCGAGACACTGGCCACCAATACCAGCCTCGAGAGTTTCCGCCGCATACCGCAGAAGTGGGTTACCCACGAATTTGATGCCAGTGACGCCGACGCCACCCGCGAGGCGCTGATGAAGGTGGCCGCGAGCAAATCGGTGACGCCGGAAGAAGCGGCCCGCTACGGTTTCGACCGCCGCCACCTGGATGGCAAGGGCAAGCTGGTGGAGATCCCGGCGTGGCGCTACGCGCTGATCTGCCTGCCGCACCCGCTGCTTGCACAGGGCCTGCGTATTATCGATACGCCGGGGTTGAACGCCCTTGGCAACGAGCCGGAGCTGACGCTGAGCACGCTGCCCAGTGCCCAGGCGGTGGCTTTCCTGTTGTCCGCCGACGCCGGCGTCAGCGGCACCGACCTCAATATGTGGGAGACCCACCTGGTACCGCTGCGAGAACACCGCGGTACCGCGGTCATGGCGCTGCTGAACAAGATCGATACCATGTGGGACGATCCGGACGAGGATGCCGAGCTGCTGCTGCGACAGATGCGCGCGCAAGTCAGCAAGTTACTGGAGCTGCCGCAGGACAGCGTGGTGGGGGTGTCGGCGAAGAAGGCGCTGCTGGCACGCCAGCAGCAGGATCCGGAACTGCTGCAGCAGAGCCGCTTTGCCGAATTCGAAAAGCTGCTGGTGCAGCGCCTGATGGAGCATCGCCAGAAGGTCGCGGAACACCGCTCGCTGCACCAGGCGCTGACGCTGATGGCGGATACGCGCGATCTGCTCAAGCGCCGCCTGAACAGCGGCCGCTCAGCGCTCACTCATCTGCAGCGCAACTCCACGACCAGCGTCGAGCAGCTGAGCGAACTGGCGCAACTGCAGCAGACGGTGCGCGATCAGCACAAACTCTGCCACCAGGAGCTGCTGACCCTCAAATCCAGTCAGCGCATGCTGGGTCGTCAGCGCGCCTCGCTGCTGGCGCCGATCTCGAGCCAGCAGCTGCAGGCGCTGATCGACGATACCAGTCGCGCGCTACACGAGCGCTGGACTCCGCTGGGCCTGGCAAAGGCCATCGATGGCTTTATGGAGGGCGTCGATCACCAGGTGGAAAACCTGCAGCGGGAAGTGGTCCAGGCCAACCGCCTGGTGGATGCCGTCTTTGAGCGCTCTAAGCTGAAGAACCTCAATGCGTACGAGCAGCATCTCAATATTCACAGTTTCCGCGTTGCCCTGCGCGGCCTACATCGCCAGGCGGCCCAGTTGCGGCGCTCGCCGCAACTGCTGCTGGCGCGCCGCAACCGCCTGACCGAGCGCTTCCTCGCCACACTCGCCAGTGAGGTGGGCCGCCTGTACAGCCAGATGATCTCGGCCGTTGATGGCTGGCTGGAGCAAGCGCTCGAGCCGCTGAAACAGCACGTGCAGTACCAGAAGCATCTGCTGAACCGCCATCTGATCAAGCTCACCGAGCTGAAGCAGAAGACTCAGAGCAAGCGCACCGACTTGCGTGCGCTGGAGGAAGAAGTACTGCGCAACGACAACGCGCTGTCGACCCTCGAGGAGCTGCTGCGCCAGAGCGGCTCGGCGCCGCAGCCGGTGGCGCCGGCACCGCAGGCGGACAATGTGATGCCGCTGAAGGCGACGGCCGGCAGCTGATCGCGCCATCTGGAGCCCGCTCTCGCAGCGGGCTTTTTGTTCGTGCCGGTGCGCGCATTTGTGTTCGGCGGCGGCGCTCCCGTACACTTCCCTGTCTCCCAATCGCCAATTCCCGATAAGTTCAACAGACGTTACTGCCTTGTCCACGGAAAAACTCTCATCGTCTTCCTCCGCACGCGGCACCGCCGAGCCCGGTTCGGTAGGAATTGTGGCGCCGCAGAGCCACACGTTTAGCGAGCCGCTGGAACTTGCCTGCGGGCGCACGCTGCGGGATTACACGCTGGTGTATGAGACCTACGGCGAGCTGAATGCGGACAAAAGCAACGCGGTGCTGATCTGCCACGCGCTGTCCGGCCACCACCACGCCGCCGGCCGCCACCGGCCGGAGGACAAGCGCCCCGGCTGGTGGGATCACTACATAGGCCCTGGCAAGCCGATCGATACGAACAAGTTTTTCGTCGTGTCGCTGAACAATCTCGGTGGCTGTCACGGCTCCACCGGCCCGGCCTCGGTCAATCCCGAGACCGGTAAGCCGTGGGGGCCGGATTTTCCGCCGCTGCGCGCGCGGGACTGGGTGCACAGCCAGGCGCGCCTGGCCGACCTGCTGGGCATCGACCAGTGGGCCGCGGTGGTCGGCGGCAGCCTCGGCGGCATGCAGGCGATGCGCTGGTCATTGGAATATCCCGAGCGGCTGCGCCACTGCGTGGTGATAGCATCGGCGATGAAGCTGTCGGCGCAGAACATCGCCTTCAACGAGACCGCACGCCAGGCCATCACCTCGGATCCGGATTTCTGCGGTGGCCGCTATCTGGAGCAGGGCAAACTGCCGCGGCGCGGGCTGGCGGTGGCGCGCATGATCGGCCATATCACCTATCTGTCCGACGACGGCCTGGGCAAGAAATTCGGCCGCGAGCTGCGCTCCGGCACCTTCGAGCGCGGTGTCGAGGAGCAGGTGGAGTTCCAGGTGCAGAGTTACCTGCGCTACCAGGGGGATAGCTTTTCCACCAGCTTCGATCCGAACACCTATATCCTGATGACCCGCGCGCTGGACTACTTCGACCTGGCGCGGGAATACGGCGACGACCCGGTGGCGGCCTTCACCCACGCGCGCTGTAAATTCCTGCTGGTCTCTTTTACGTCCGACTGGCGCTTCGCTCCGGACCGCTCGCGGGAAATCGTCGATGCGCTGATGCACGCCAATCTGCCGGTCAGTTACGCGGAGATTGAATCCGCCATGGGCCACGACGCCTTCCTGTTGCCGAACGAGCGCTACCAGCGGGTGTTTGGCGCCTACATGAATGGCGTGGCCGCCGAGACAGCCGGGGAGGTAAAGTGATGCGTGTTGATCTGGACATCATTCAGAACTGGATACCGCCGCAGAGCCGCGTACTCGACCTGGGCTGCGGCGACGGCACCCTGCTGGAGCAGCTGGGCAAGAACAAACAGGTCAGTGGTTACGGCCTGGAGATAGATCCGCAGCAAATCGAACGCTGCCTGCAGCGCGGCGTCAATGTCGTGGAGCAGAACCTGGATGCCGGTCTCGGCAACTTCGCCGACGACAGCTTCGACACGGTGGTCATGACCCAGGCACTGCAGACTCTGCGCCAGCCACATCTGGTGGTGCGGGAAATGCTGCGGGTGGGACGCGAATGCATTATCACCTTCCCGAACTTCGGCCAGTGGAAGGCGCGTTGGCACCTGACATTTTCCGGCAGGATGCCGGTGTCGGATTTATTACCTTATGAATGGTACGACACGCCCAATATTCACTTTTGTACTTTTCGCGACTTCGAAGTGCTCTGCCGTGACAACAATTGGACTATTCTCCATCGCCAAGTAGTATCGGAGTCCACGGTAAGCCGGGCGTTCAAGGATTTTCTGCCCAATCTGTTCGGCGAGACGGCGATTTACCACCTGACTCGCTAAACTTTTTACCTAGGGCATGCACTTTTCATCCATGAAAAATGCATGCGTCGCCTGCGAATCGCTGGCGCAGAAGCGTGGTTCTGCTGGCGCTTCTCGGCTCGCGCTGGCTTGCAGCCAGCGGGCGGCACATCCGTGTGCTGCTCCGGTTCCGCCCAGGCCACTATTGATAATGACAGGAGGTGAAGTGTGAAACGCATTCTAGCCGCAGCCGCCGCGGTGGCACTGCTGTTCTGGGCCGTGAGCGCGGCCGCGCAGGAGGCCAAGGTCATCAAGAGTCACCAGGACTTCGGTGATTACCGCGTCATTTACTCAGTGTTCAACAGCGAATTTATCAAGCCGGAAATCGCGCAGAACTATCAGTTGGTACGGGCGAAAGACCGAGCCTTCGTCAATGTGTCGGTGGTGGAGAAAGAGGGCGGTAAGCGCGGCCTCAGCTCGGAGATGAGCGGCACCGCCACCAACCTGATCCAGCAGTCCCGGCCGCTGAAATTCATGGAAATTCGCGAGGGTGATGCGGTTTATTACCTGGCGCCGCTGCGTTTTGAAGACGAGGAAACGCTCACCTTCAATGTCGAGGTGAAACTGCCAAACGGCCGCACCGAGACCATCAGCTTCCGCCGCAAGCTGGAAAGAGACTGAGCCGCGTAACAGGCGCTCAAAGCGGGCACCGGGCCGAGTGAGCAGTGCCAGTGTCGGGTTTGCGCAGCGCAGCTGAAGTGAATCATTATTCGCGGGCCTAGCGCCCGCTTTTTCGTTGATGTGAAATGTCAAAAAAAATCGTATTGGCCAGTGGCAACGCCGGCAAGCTGAAAGAGTTTTCACAACTGTTCGCCAGCTGGGATATTCAGGTGGTTCCGCAGTCGGAATTTGACGTGCCGGAGGTCGAGGAATCCGGTCTCAGCTTTATCGAGAATGCGCTGATCAAGGCGCGCCATGCCAGCCGCGTCAGCGGCCTGCCGGCGCTGGCCGACGACTCCGGCCTGGCGGTAGATGCACTGGGCGGTGCGCCCGGCATCTATTCCGCACGCTACGCCGGTCCCGGCGCCACCGATAGCGAGAATAACAGCAAGCTGCTCGAGGCCTTGCAAGATGTGCCGGACGAGCGCCGTGCTGCTAGTTTTCACTGCGCCCTGGCGTTCGTGCGCCGGCACGATGACCCGGTGCCGCTGGTGTGCAGTGCCCAGTGGACGGGGCGCATTCTGCGCGAACCCGCCGGCGAGCAGGGCTTTGGTTACGACCCGCTGTTTTTTGTCGAGTCCGAGGGTATGACCTCCGCCCAGCTCGCACGGGGCGTGAAGAACAGGCTTAGCCACCGGGCCCAGGCAGTGCAACAGTTCGCCGCCCTGTGGCGTGAGCGCATGCAGGGCGGTGCCAGTCTTGTCTGACCGCGTCGCGCAGCTGCAGCTGCCGCCGTTGAGCCTCTATGTGCACATCCCCTGGTGTGTGCGCAAATGCCCCTATTGCGATTTTAATTCCCATCAGGTGGCCGCAGGCGCTCATGCGACTGCCGGCGCGAGTTCCCATGAGGCCGCCGGCCCCCATTCCTCCGGCTATGGTCTGCCGGAGGTGGAATACGTCGCCCAACTGCGGCGGGATCTGCACAGCCAGTTGCCCTGGGTGCAGGGGCGCAAACTGCGCTCGATTTTCTTCGGTGGCGGCACGCCGAGTCTTTTTTCGCCGGCGGCGATCGGCGCGATCCTCGAGGCGGCGGAACAGGCCGTGGGCTTCGAGGCGGATATCGAGATAACTCTGGAGGCCAATCCCGGTACCTTCGAACAGGAAAAGTTTGCCGGTTACCGGGCCGCGGGGGTGAATCGGCTGTCCATCGGTGTGCAGAGTTTCGCTTCGCGGCAGCTGGCGAACCTCGGCCGCATCCACAGTGGTGACGAGGCCGTCGGTGCGCTGGGCATGGCGCGGCGCGCCGGTTTCGACAACATCAATCTGGATCTGATGCACGGTTTGCCGGAACAGACGGAAGAAGACGCGCTGCAAGACTTGCGGCGCGCCGTGTCCCTCGAGCCGGAGCATATCTCCTGGTATCAGCTGACCATCGAGCCCAATACCGCTTTCTACAGCGCGCCCCCGGTCACCCCCGGCTCGGCGCTGATCGCCAGCATGCAGGGCAGTGGCCGCGACTACCTGGCCTCCGCGGGCTATGCGCGTTACGAGGTGTCTGCCTACAGCGGCGCCGGGCTGGAATCGCGCCACAACCTGAACTACTGGGCCTTCGGCGACTACCTGGGTATTGGTGCCGGTGCCCACGGCAAGGTCACGCTGCCGGAGCAGGGGCGGATACTGCGCAGTCGCCGCACCCGGGCGCCCCGCCACTATCTGCCAGCGCCAGTGGCTGAAGAGGGGGGTGGCAAACTTGTACACAGCGAACTGGCGCCGCCGCACTGCGACGAGATCGAGCGCGAGGACCTGCCGCTGGAATTCCTGATGAATGCATTGCGGCTGGTGGCCGGGGTTCCGGTGGATACCTTCAGCCGCTACACCGGCCTGCCGTTGGCGGTACTCGAGCGCCAGTGGCCGGCGCTACAGGCGATGGAGCTGGTACAGCCACTGGAGCGGCGCATCGCCGCCAGCGGGTTCGGCTTCGACTATCTTGATGAGATTCTGCAGCGTTTTCTGGAGCAGCCCTGAGGGCCGGTCCTCCCCGGCCTTGAAAGCCGCCGGTGGCGTCCCCATCTACCCGGGAACCGGCGCCTTGCGGCTGCGCCCCCGCAGTCCTTATCATGGCGCGATGCGCCTGCGGTCGAGGCCGCACCGGCTAACCCAAGAAGAGACTAGAGAACAGGAAAGCAATATGAGCGAGCATTCAATCGTCAATGTAACTGACGCCGAATTCGAAGCCGAGGTACTCAAGGCCGAGGGCCCGGTACTGGTGGATTTCTGGGCGCAGTGGTGCGGTCCCTGCAAGATGATTGCTCCGGTGCTGGACGACCTCGCCGGCCACTACGGTGACAAGCTGAAGATCGTCAAAGTCGACGTGGATGCCAACAAGGAGACTCCGGCCAAGTACAACGTGCGCGGTATCCCGACCCTGCTGCTGTTCAAGGGCGGCAATGTGGAAGGTACCAAGGTCGGTGCCCTGTCCCGCGCCCAGCTGACCGAGTTTATCGACAGCCAGCTGTAAACGGTTGTAACACATGGCGCGCAGTTGCGAGCCAAAGGGCGGCAGGCCGCCGTCCCCGGCGCTGCCGCCGGCCCGGCCTTCGTGGCCGGGCGCAATACTGCGCAGTAGGCGTAAATTCCCTTTGCAGTATGGGAAACTGCCGTTATACTGCTTGGTAATCTTGAATGTACTCAGACGAGTCGGAACCAGAACACTGACGACGAGCTGACAAAGACGCCCCTCCGCACGGTCTCTGACCTTCCCCGGCGCGCAAACTCCTCGAGTTGAACTTATCCGTAACAGACGCTGCTCGACCTGTTTTCAATACAGAGCAGATTATGAGTTCCCCTGAGCTTCGCGCGATCGGCTGGATATGGCACTGCACTGTTTGTGGGCAGAAACGAGCAAATTCTCAAATTCCTAACCCCTCCTCAACATTCCAGGCGCGTCCGCGCCAATTGACAACAGAAACCTTAATAAAGCAATTGGTATGAATCTTTCCGAATTAAAAACCAAACCCATTGAAGAACTGATTGAAATAGCCAAGGGCATGGGCCTGGAAAACCTGGCTCGCTCGCGCAAACAGGACATTATTTTCAATATCCTCAAGCGCCACGCCAAAAGCGGTGAAGACATTTACGGCGATGGCGTACTGGAAATTCTTCAGGATGGTTTCGGGTTTTTGCGTTCTGCCGATTCTTCCTACCTGGCGGGACCGGACGATATCTACGTTTCGCCGAGCCAGATTCGCCGCTTTAACCTGCGCACCGGCGACTCCATTGCCGGCAAGATCCGCCCGCCGAAAGAGGGCGAACGCTACTTCGCGCTGCTGAAGGTTAGCGAAATCAATTTCGATAAGCCGGAAAACGCCCGCAACAAGATTCTGTTCGAAAACCTCACCCCTCTCTTCCCCAACGATCGCCTGACACTCGAGTGTGGCAACGGCTCCTCCGAGGACCTGATTGGCCGCATCATCGATCTGGTTGCGCCGATCGGCAAGGGCCAGCGCGGACTGATCGTGGCGCCGCCGAAAGCCGGTAAGACCATCATGTTGCAGAACATGGCCCAGGCCATTACCCGCAACAGCCCGGAGTGTCACCTGATTGTGCTGCTGATCGACGAGCGGCCGGAAGAAGTGACCGAGATGCAGCGTTCCGTGCGCGGTGAAGTGGTGGCGTCCACCTTCGACGAGCCGCCGGCGCGGCACGTGCAGGTGGCCGAGATGGTGATCGAGAAGGCCAAGCGCCTGGTAGAGCACAAGAAAGATGTGGTGATCCTGCTGGACTCCATCACCCGTCTGGCGCGCGCCTACAACACCACCGTGCCGAGTTCCGGTAAGGTGTTGACCGGTGGTGTGGATGCCCACGCGCTGGAGCGCCCGAAGCGTTTCTTCGGTGCCGCGCGTAACATTGAAGAGGGCGGCAGCCTGTCCATCATCGCTACCGCGCTGGTCGATACCGGCTCCAAGATGGACGAAGTGATCTTCGAGGAGTTCAAGGGTACCGGCAACATGGAGCTGCAGCTGGATCGCAAGATCGCCGAGAAGCGCGTCTACCCGGCCATCAACGTGCGCCGCTCCGGTACTCGCCGCGAAGAGCTGCTGATGCCCGAGGGCGAGCTGCAGCGGGTCTGGATCCTGCGCAAGCTGCTGCACGATATGGAAGACCTGGCGGCTACCGAATTCCTGATCGACAAGCTGAAGGACTTCAAGACCAACGACGAGTTCTTCCTGTCCATGAAGCGGAAATAATTATCATGTATATCCGGCGTCACAGAGTGGCGCCGGATTTGTATTGGAAATTGAATAAGGCGGTTAATTGCGCCGAATTCAGTTGAAAAGGCGTGCCGATAGGCATATAAAGAGCCACATTGTGGCGCTGGTTATGTACTGTACGAATTGACGCCCGACCGAATTGGCCCAGCAAGTATTACCTGCTGACGAGAGGCCAATCTCAGATGGATGATCTGGTGGAGCTGGTTATCCATTTGTGACTGCACGACAGCCCACATATCTAGTGAGAACTTTTTGTGAATATCTATATTGGAAATCTGGCCTACGGCGTTACCTCTGATGAACTGCACGAAGCATTTGGTGCATTCGGAGAAATCTCTCGGGCTACCGTAATTACCGACCGTGAGACTGGCCGTTCTAAAGGCTTCGGTTTCGTAGAAATGCCGAACGACGACGAAGCGCGTAAAGCGATCGAAGAGATGAACGACAAGCCGCTGTCTGGCCGTAACATCCGTGTTAACGAAGCCAAGCCGCGCGAAGATCGTGGTGATCGTCCGCGTCGTCCCCGCTTCTAAGCTGTCCCCAGCTTAAAGAATTTAACGGTCCGCGGTGCTTGCCGCGGGCCGTTTCTACAAAACACCTTCCTCTCTGCACCCTTCCTCTGAGGGCGCCATTCCCCATTTTGTCCCCACTGTTTTACACTGCGCATTGATTCCCAGTCTCACTGCCCGGTAAAGCATGAAATACAAAGACCTGCGCGATTTTATCAAGCTGCTGGAAAAGCGCGGCCTGCTCAAACGCATTCAACACCCCGTCGACCCGAACCTGGAGATGACAGAAATTGCCGATCGCGTACTACGCGCCGGTGGTCCCGCGCTGTTGTTTGAAAATCCTGTCGGCTTCGATACGCCGGTGCTGGCCAACCTGTTCGGCACGCCGGAGCGGGTCGCCCTGGGCATGGGCCGCGACAGTGTCAGCGAGTTGCGCGAGGTCGGTGAGCTGCTCGCGTTCCTGAAGGAGCCGCAACCGCCGGAAAATCTGCGCGATGCCTGGGAAAAGCTGCCGGTGTTCAAACAGGTCCTCAACATGGGCCCGAAAGTGGTACGCGGCGCCCCGTGTCAGCAGGTCGAGCTGAGCGGCGACGCAGTCGATCTGTACCAGCTGCCGATCCAGACCTGCTGGCCCGGCGATGCCGCGCCGCTGGTGACCTGGCCGCTGGTCATTACCCGCGGGCCGGAGAAGAAGCGACAGAATCTGGGCATCTACCGCATGCAGCTGATCGGCAAGAACCGCCTGATCATGCGCTGGCTGTCCCACCGCGGCGGCGCACTGGATTTCCGCGACTGGTGTAAGAAACATCCCGGCCAACCCTATCCGGTAGCCGTCGCCCTGGGCGCGGATCCGGCCACGATTCTCGGTGCGGTGACACCGGTTCCCGACACGCTGTCGGAATACGCCTTCGCCGGCCTGCTGCGCGGCGACAAGACCGAGGTGGCCAACGCAACACTCAGCGATCTGCAGGTGCCGGCCAGCGCCGAGTATGTGCTGGAGGGCTTTATCCACCCGGACGACATGGCCGATGAAGGCCCCTACGGCGACCACACCGGCTACTACAACGAGGTGGATAGCTTCCCGGTCTTCACCGTCGAGAAGATCACCCACCGCAGGGATCCCATCTACCACAGCACCTACACCGGCCGCCCGCCGGATGAGCCCGCAGTGCTGGGCGAGGCACTGAACGAGGTATTCGTGCCGATCCTGAAGAAGCAGTTCCCGGAAATTGTCGATTTCTACCTGCCACCGGAGGGCTGTTCCTATCGCCTGGCCGTGGTCAGCATGAAGAAGCAGTACCCGGGCCATGCCAAGCGCGTGATGATGGGGGTCTGGTCCTTCCTGCGTCAGTTCATGTACACCAAGTTCGTGATCGTCACCGACGACGACGTCAACACCCGCGACTGGAACGATGTGATCTGGGCCATGACCACGCGCATGGATCCTGCCCGCGATACGACCATGGTGGAGAATACCCCGATCGACTACCTGGACTTCGCCTCGCCGGTCTCCGGCCTCGGCTCTAAGATCGGCTTCGACGCCACCAACAAATGGCCGGGGGAAACCGATCGCGAGTGGGGGCGGCCGATCGAGCGCGATCCGGACGTGGTAAAAAAGATCGACGATATGTGGGAAAAACTGGGCCTGTAGCTCGTCGACAGCGTACAAGCGTCTGGCTTGGCATAGCGAACAGCGGCGGGACTGATAGAGGATTGCATCCATGTCGATGGTGCAATGGAAGTATGCGTCACGATCAGATCCGATAAGAGATGGCGCTGCCATCGTTGCCTATCCTTTCTGGTGTTCACCCGAGAGGAACTGTAGTGACCATCGTCGTTATTCTCGTCGTCACCGGCGCCCTGCTGATCGGTGCACTGTGGGGCCTGTGGGGCAGGATCCCGGCGTCTGCCGAGGGATTCCTGATCGCGCTGGCGGGCGGAGCGCTGCTTATCGCCGCCGTGCTGGAGTTGATCAATCCGTCGATCGAAAAAGTGCCGATTGGCTGGGCACTGCTGTCAATTGTTGCCGGTGCCCTGAGTTTCACGGCACTGGATTACCTGGTTAAGGAACAATGGGGTGCAGGGCAGGGAGTCGGCCTGCTGATTGCGATCACCCTGGACGGCATTCCGGAAAACCTCGCGCTCGGCGTGTCACTGATAGGAACTGCACCGATGACCGTGGCGGCGCTGTCCTGCTCGATCTTCCTCTCCAACCTGCCGGAAGCGGCCGGAGGTGCCAAAGAAATGCGGGAAGGCGGGCAGAGCAGGCGCAGTATCCTGCTGTTGTGGACGGGCGCCGCCTTGTTGCTGTCGCTGGCGGCGCTGGCTGGTCACTGGCTTTTGGCCGGTGTGGACCAGGCGGTGCTGGCCTACATCCGCTGTTTCGCCGCCGGCGCGGTCGTGGCATCGCTGGCAATCGAGGTGTTCCCGAAGGCCTTCCGCAAGGACGACTACTGGGCCGGGCTCGCTGCTGCCATCGGCCTGGCCGTGGCGCTGTTGCTCCACTCGCTGGGCGGGGGATGAGCGGGGTCCGGTGAACCGCTGCCGCTCAGTTGGCCGCTGAATGGTGCGGGCTTGCGGGAGGGCGGATGATGGTAAGCACGATCTCGCCGACGGGAATGCCGAACTTGCTGAGCCTGGATTCATTGATGATCACCCGATCGGACACCAGGTACATGCGGTCATCCACGTTCACCTCGATGGTGTCGCCACCGTAGGCCACCTCCAGCACATAACGGATAAACATCGCGTTACCGCTGACCCGCACCTCGGCATCGCCGACCACATCCTCGGCGCGGCCAATAAAGCCACGCACCCCGGCGCCGCTGTCGGTCCCGATCGGGATCAGTTGCCAGTTGCGCAACTGTACTTCACCGTCGTCGAACACAAAGCGCTCCTCCAGCAGGCCGATACCGCCGTCCCAGCTTCCGCTGAGTTCCGCGTTGAATCGCCGCGTCACGCTACCACTGCGATCCTTCAGGATGCCGTGGGCGGTCAGCGGCCCGCGAAAGAACGCCTCGGGAACCAGTTGCGGTTGTTTGTCGCGGTAGTGCTCGATGCCGGCAGAGCCGCAGGCTATCAGTAGCAAGGAGAGTGCCGGCAGCATCAGGCGCCTGACGATCGACGGGGACATGGATAGAAGGCTCCGTGACAGGGGGACTCAGATCGGTCTACGCAATCGGCGCTGCGATGGATCACGGCAGGCGCCGTCTGCAACAGCGCAACACAGTCCAAAGTCTGCGGAGTACGCGGGAGAATGGAACCGGCGAGAGGTGCCGCTCTAATCCAGCGGCACACCCGCCGCTTCGAGGCGCTGTCGCAGCGGGCGCAGGTGCTCGGCGAATTCGCGCCAGCGACCGATGGATTTGCTGTGCATCGGCTGGCGCACCTGGCTCGCGCTGGCCGTGGCGGCGGCGCCAGCGGTGCGGTGAAACTCCAGGCAAGCGGGCTCGAACGGCAATCCGAGTTGGGTCAGCAGCGCCCGGGTCTGTTGTTCCTGGTTCTGCACCAGCTCATCGTAGTTGATCTCGATAAGCCGATCGCCGAGCAGGTCGCGCCAGTGGTCCAGCAAGCGGTGATAACCGATGTAGTAGTCCGCCAGTTCCTCCAGTGAATAGGAGAAGGGGTAGGCGTCCGCGAACAGCTGTTTGTAGATGGCGAAGCAGCTGTCCATCGGGTTGCGGTAGACGTGCACGAAGCGCCCGCGGGGGAAGGCCTTGGTCAGCAAAGGCAGATAGAGGAAATTGCTTGGCAGTTTGTCGGTAAAGTGCGGGCTGCCGTCCTGCAGGTGGGCGGTATCTTGTCGGTAGCGGTCTGCCAACTGTTGCGGGTCCATGGCCGCGGCTCGTTCGGCCACGTCTACGCGGAATAGCCCGGGCTCGCTCACCCGGCTCAGGCGCTTGACGGCCAGGGGCCACTGCGCCAGTTCTCCCAGTGACTGAACCCCGGAGTGGCTGGCCAGGATACGCTCTACCAGGGTGCTGCCGGAGCGGGGCAGGCCGACAATAAACAGCGGTTCCGGGCCGGACTCCGTGGCGCGCGCCGACGCCGTGGTGTCAAACCAGCGCCGGTCGAAACTTTCCGACAGCGCTTGGAACAGCGCGCGATCGTCGTCGGCATCGTAGTGGATGCGCCGGCGTTGCTGCTCGGCACCCTCGCGGTAGTGCTTCCACGCACTTTGCCAGTCCCGCAGGTCTTCGTACTCCTTGCCCAATGCGTAGTGCAGATAGGTGGATGACTCCGGCTCGCCTTCGGTCTGTGCCAGTAACTGCTCCATCGCCCGGCAGTGACCGTCATCTTCTACGCGGCGCGCCTTGGCAAGCTGCCAGTGGCTGCGCGCGTGTGCCGGATTGAGCTGCAGCGCGCGCTCGAGGTTGTGGGCGGCGTCGTCGGGCTGGCCGACAAACAGCTGGATCGCTGCGGCATTGGAGAGTATCGCGATGTCGTTCGGAGCCAGTGTCGCGGCGCGATCGATCAGCCGCGCGGCCTGCTCCTGTCTGCCGATATGACTGTAAATGGTCGCGAGCAGATCCAGCAGCTTCGCATTGTCCTGCGATGGCCCGATACATTGCGCCGCCTCACGCTCCGCATCGGCGTGCCGCCCGGCCTGCACCAGGCAGCGGGCCTTCTGAATGCGCGCATCGAAGCGTTGCGGGTCGATCTTCAGCACGGTATCGAAGGCGCGCAGCGCCATATCGATCTTGCCGCCCTCCGCCGCGGCGAGGCCGAGCACCAGGTGCGCATCCGGTTGCTGCCGGTCGCGCTGAAGAATCTCGATACACAGGGACGTCGCGCTGCGCCAGTCGCGCCGGCTTACTGCCTGCCGGACAAGGGCAAGTTTCTGGTCAATGGTGCTTGTGGGCATAGCGGGTACATAAGCTGGTCGGTTACAGGTGCAAACCGTGGTCGGGTTCGCACCCATTATAAGTAGCCGGATATAAAAAAGGCGGGGTCCGACCCCGCCTCAATTTCCTGTGAGCAATTCTGATCAGAACTCGTAAGACACGTTCACGCCCAGAGTGCGCGGCTGGCCCACGTAGTGGAACTGGCCGCGCTCACCGTAACGACGGGCGCTGCGGCCGCCGCTGTAGTAGTACTCGTTGGTGACGTTGTCGGCAAACAGGGATGCGCGCCACTGATCGAGGCGGTAATCCGCGGACAGGTTGAACAGGGTATAGCTGTCAATCTGTTCGTTGTCGTTGAAGCTGCCGAAGCTGTTCAGGCGCGTCTGTATCTCATCCTTGTAATAGGCATTGCCGCGCAGGGTCAGCTCGCCGGTGGGCACCTCGATAGCATAATCCACGGCCAGGTTGGCCTGCAGGTTGGGGACGCCCGGGAAGGCATCGCCGTCGAAGCCGCCGATTTCCGGGGCATCGCCTTTCAGGCCGTGATCGTAATAGGTGACCCAGGCATTGATGCCGAGATTGTCGGTGAGCGCGGCCTGACCGGCCAATTCGATACCGTCGATCTGGCCCTTGCGTGCATTGCCGGTGATGTTGATGGCCTGCAGCTCGGACTTGGCCGGTACCTGCAGGTCTTTCCAGTCCACCCGGAAGATGGCGCCGTTGAAGATCACGCGGCCGTCGGCAAGGGTAGTGTGCCAGCCAAGCTCATAGTTCACGGCCGAGTCGGAGGTAAATGCCTTTTCGCTGTCGAGCAGCTGCGGACCGATATTGGTACCGCCGCGGCGGAAGCCCTCCGCCGCAGTGGCATAGAACATGACATCGTCGGAGAAGTTGTAGGCAGCATTCAGCTTGAACACGGTGTCGTCGATCTCGGATTTGCCGGAGTCACACTCGGGGGCGACGGCGTCGCGGGTCCAGTACCAGTACACCGGTAGCAGCGTGCAGTCGTAAGCAATGTCCTCGCTCTGCTCGAAATAACGGGCACCCACCGTCACCTGCAGCTGTTCGCTCGGGTGGAATGTCGCCTCACCGAATACGGCGCGCTCCTCGAAGGTACTGCCGCTATAGGCCCAGTATTCCAGCTCGCCGTAACCGGTATCGATGCCGGCCCAGTCCTGGTAGCCCGGGGTGAACTCGCGCGAGTCGCCGGTGCCCTCGTTCTCCTCGTAATAGATTCCGGCGATCCAGTCCAGCCAATCGGGTGAGTTCGCTTCGGTGGACAGGAAACGGGTCTCGTGCACGAACGCTTCTTCTTCATCCTGCTCCAGTGTGAAAGCAGAAAACTCGGGGAAGTCACAGTAACCCGGCCAGATATCGACACACAGCAGGTCGGTCTGATCGCGGTTACCCTCGCCCTCGTACTTGGCCAGTGAGGTGGTGGAGAAGATTTCCACTGCGTCGGTGTTCCAGCCGAATTCGACGTTGAACAGGTCGTCGCGGTTGTCGCGCACTTCCCGATAGCGCAGCGGCGAGCTGTACTTGTCGCCGGTATAGGCGAGGTTCACCGCCTGGCGACCGCCGGCCTGCTGATCCTGCAGGTAATAGCTGAGCTGTGCATGGAAGTCGTCGGAGGGTTCCCAGCGCAGTGCCGCGCGCACGGAGGTGGTCTCTTCGGAGTTCGCGTCTTTCTCCACGCGGTTGTTGTTGCTGATGCCCGGTTCGGTCAACACGTTCACGTAATCGATAAAGCCCGCATCGTCGACACGGTTGGCGGAGATCCGCAGTGCCAGGGTATCGGAAAGCGGCAGGTTGAGGATGCCGGTCACGTCGCTGGACAGGCTGTCGCTTTCGCTGTTCTGGTAGAGCTCTGTGGACACCGAGCCCTCAACCGCATCGGTGGTCGGTTGGTTGAGGATGTAGCGCAGGGTGCCGCCCATGGCGCCGCGGCCATAAAGGGTGCCCTGCGGCCCGCGCAATACTTCGACGCGCTCGATATCCACCAGCTTGAAGTCAATCAGCAATGGTGTGTCATTGACGTAGCGGGAGATGATGTCGCTGCCGCCCTGGTTCTCCGCGGCCTGTAGCCCGCCGACGTTCATGCCGCGCAAAGTGACCAGCCCGGTACTGCGTGCCCCCGCGTCGATCATCTGCATCCCCGGAATGAACTGCGACATCTTGCTCAGGTCGTCGGCACCGATGTCCTTGATTGCTTCACCGGTCACGGCGGTGATGTTGTAGGGAATTTCCTGGATGGATTCGGCGCGGCGACTCGCCGTTACCGTGACTTCTTCCAGGGCCTGGGCAGTTTGCCCGCTTTCCTGCGCCTGCACGGCCAGTGGCGCAGCGTTGGAGGCCGCGATCGCCAGTGCGATGAGCTTCTTGTTGTACTTGGTCATAAGGATACCTTTGACTTCTCGTTGCTTTAGTTATCGTGTTTGTGACTGCCTGTCAGAAAGCGGCTTCGGGATCGTCCGCCTGTGACCGTTTGGCACTGCGGCTGGTGTCACGCTCGCAGTCCGTAGCGAACATACTTCCGCGGTTACGCGCCGTCCGGTAAAAATCTAACAGTGGTAAAAGGGGCAGGGTCTGTGCCGCTGGAACCTGCCTTGTTAACGACGATCTGTGGCAGATCTGGGCAGGCTGGAGAGAAAACTCAGGGGCAGCCCGCTACCTGGCCCGGTAGCGGGAACTCAATTATCGAACCACTCGCTGAGGTGATAATCACTGGAGCGCTGTCGGAGCGGATCACCCAGTGGGACTGTGCGGTAGGACATGTTGTACTTCTGAACGTGGCTTTGCTGAAGTTTTTACTGCAATCCCCCGTCGTGCGCAACCGTACTGTGTAGAGATGAAGGGAACGGGCGAAGATATGCAATTTCGCCAGTGAAATGTCAGGTAAGTCAGCTACCTGCAACCTGCGGCGCCGTTATTGGGGGTGAGGTTGATTCAGTCAATCGGGATCGGCTGTTAGACTGGATTCGGTGTGATTAGTGGGTCACAGGGCACGATCACAGGGAAGTGCGACAGGCCGATCTGGCATGGCGAGACAGTCATTAAAAATCGACGAGACATGGCCAAGCAAGGCCTTTAATACCATAGGGAGCATTCCCAGGGAGGGGAAAATGCAGGTAATCAAAACGATGCGGCCGGGCCAGCCCGGTGCTCGGCGCTTCGAGCGGCGCTTTGGCAGGCGTCTCTGTGCCGTGCGCTACCGCGAATCCCCCTGCGGCAAGAAGATCCTGACCACGGTGGAATTGATCATCGACGAGCGTACCAAGCCGGCACCCGGCGTCTCCCATACTGCGCTCCATGCCAATCGCAACGCTGAAGCCGTTGCCCTCTCGGTCGGCCGTGAAGAAACGGCGATGCAACAATTGATCAAGCAGGCCGGCGGCCGCTGGAGCAGGACCGGAAAGGCGTGGGTATTACTGCGAGAAACGGCCGTCACGCTTGGGCTCCGTCACCGGATCGTCGAAAACCTGATTGAAAGCTGCAGGGATATAGACGCCAGTATTGAACTTTAGCATGGTTGCATCCGACCATTTATGGTCATATCTGACAATGCATGGTCAGATATACCCATATGCCCAGATGTGACCATGCCTTTGAATAAAACTGTTAAGCATCACAAGTAATGAAATTCTTACCAATCATAATTGGAATTTTTCCTGGCCTGATACTAGCTAGTACGATCCCTTTAGATAAGGAAGTTGTCCAAGTAAGAGAATGTGGTTTGGAACAAAGAGATGGCCGTGGGCAGTTGCTTCCAATAGCTGTTTCTACTCCGCTTGAGTTAAATTGCCTCAATTGCAAAATTGAGTTCAATTTTGATGTGGCTGTAGGTGGAGGCTATCCAACCAATGTGAGTGCCAAATCCAGCGGCATCTCAAAACAGCAGGAAAATTGGTATAAAAATACATTTTCTCGTGGCTGGGTATTTCCAGGTTGTAGCCATAAAGGCAAAGCGAGAGGTTTTCAGGGGGAGCGCAGGGCCTTCAATGCTTAACAAACGCAGGCAGTTTGCTCCGGCCCTTCGGGCCTCCGCGGGACGCCCAACGCTATGCACATTTTGTGCGGGTCGCTACGCTCCCTGTTTCGCACAAAATGTGCATAGCATTGGTCGCCCCTGCTGCGGGCGTTAGCAATACGAGTGAGCCGAAGTTTCTTTGCGCTGAGAAATATGGACAGAGTTGAGAAAATAAAAAGTTACTGCTGTATTGGCCTATTTTCTTCTGTCGAAGAAGCTGAGGGTAGTGATGAAGTTATTGTTAAATTCACCAGTTCATTCCAGGGAGACTCAGTCTGGTACATTGAGGTTCCCGAAAGAGTGATTGGCGGAGGGAATCTCATCTCGTACTGCCCTTGGTGTGGCACTAAACTCCCTAAATCGCCATATGGAGCGGGAGGTGCCGCAGAGTGAGTGCCACCAAGTTGCTAACAATCACAGGCAGTAAAGCTCCGGCCCGTTGGGCCTCCGCGGGACGCCCAACGCCATGCACATATTGTGCGGGTCGCTTCGCTCCCACTTTCGCACAATATGTGCATAGCATTGGTCGCCCCTGCTGTGGGCGTTAGACATTTATGGATATCGAAGCATTTAACCGCCAGATTTCTGCAACGACTGAGAAATTACTTAGACACTGCAATTGCTGCGAGATCAGAGTGATGAGGGGGTTGTGGCCAAAAGGAGCCACAATTTCAGAAGCTCTTAAGGTAACATTTGGCCCCGAGTTCGTGCCGGACCAATGCGATGAAAAGTCACTTGATGAAATGATTGAGGATGTCATTTCGTATCTAAAATATGAAGTTTCAGGTGAGTCCTCTCGCCTAGGTTATTCATATGTAGATAACTCTGAGAGTTTCAGTGAGTCCGATGTTCGGAAGCTAATAACAGATTTTTTCTCTAATGCCTTAAAGATTTACCGGCTCAAAGTTAGCTATTTTTGGGCAGAAGGTGATCCCCCTGCATCTGGCTATTATATGGAAAAAGTCCCGAAGGGTGAATTTCGCGTCTACCCTGGGGGGTGGAATTTTGAATACTTTATCCTTAGCGAAGCAGGGATTTACGTTCTTTACGGTGCCTATGGCGACGGCTATGTCTAACAATCACAGGCAGTATGCTACGGCCCTTCGGGCCTCCGCGGGACGTCTTACCTTGTGCACTTTTTGCGCGGGTCGCTTCGCTCCCATTTTCGCGCAAAAGGCGCAAAAGGTAAGCCGCCCCTGCTGTGGGCGTTAGGCGTTAAGAGAGTTAGTTTATGAGCAAGGTACCCGAAGACATCATTATGCGCCGCAGCGCGTTTGCCTGGGTCGCACTGACCACAGGTATCATGCTGCTTATCCCATTGATCGCCATGCAGTTCACCAAAGAGGTGAATTGGGATAGGGCAGACTTTGCCGTAATGGGGCTGCTTATTTTTTGCGCCGGCGGTACGTTCGTGCTCCTATCACGGAAAGTGCCTCGTAAGTACCGGGCTGCCATCGGTGCTTTAGTCGCTGTAGTGTTCGCCATCGTTTGGGCAGAGCTTGCAGTGGGCATCTTTACGAACTTGGGGAGCTGAGAAACTAGGTGGTTATAGTGCCGTCATTGTCGCCTAACAAGTCGTGCCAGCAGGACAGTTTATTCCGTGGTTTTTTTAAACTTTTCGCTAAGCTTGCACAAAAAGCCACCCCACAAACTGCCGCTGCACTCAGCGTTAGGGCTCCTGGCCATGAAGAGATACTTGCTAGCATCGGTATTACTCATTTCGCATTCTGCTTTTTCTGTAGATATAGATCGAATTAAGTCATTGCTGGAACAAGGGTATGCGGCAATTGGTAATGGTAAGTATGAATCGGCTTACCACAGCTGTACGCAAGGCATCGTTGAACTTGGATACACGTATTTCAGTCCAAAAATTATTGACGATACAGGCCAAAAGCTGGTTCTCGCTGAGGTGAGCGCGAAAGAGGGAAATTATAAAATGGCTTCAGCTTTGAGCTGTCGCTCACTAAATAGCAGGGTATCTCAACATAATAGTAACAACGAGCGCGTCAGTGATATCAAGCCCTAACAATCACAGGCAGGTTGCTCCAGCCCTTCGGGCCTCCGCGGGACAGCTTACCTTGTGCACGTTTTGCGCGGGTCGCTACGCTCCCATTTTCGCGCAAAACGCGCACTAGGTAAGCTGCCCCTGCTGTGGGCGTTATGAATTATCAAGGATGAGAACATTGAATAAAATAGTCGCTATATTTTTCTTACTAGGAATGCTCTCCGGATGTGGAGAGATTGAGAAATCCAGCTTAGTCGGTGTTTGGGTAAATTATGGGGAAAAGGGAGAAGTTATTGGTTACGACCAATATAAAGAAAATGGGAAAACTCACTCCTGGGGCACCATTCCATATACTGGAGAAGAGTTTGAAGCAGAAGGAAATTACACAATTGAAGGGAATAAATGCTGTATCACCATTGAAAAATCAAGCATCCCGATGCTGTTGCCAGTAGGCGATAGATGGTGCGACGAAGTTTTGTCTGTGGACGATAAGGTGCTTGTATATCGAACTCCTAAAGGAGAGGTCGCCAAAGCTTATAGGCAATGATTCATAACAAGGCGCTGCAAAGGGACGGTTTACTTTGTGCGCTTTAAGCGCAATCGTCGCGCATAAAGCACACAAAGAAAACCTCCCCTGAGCGCGGCGTTATAGCCATTCAAAGAAAAACATTAGGTAATAAAAATGAAGAAAGGTTTGGTCTTATTGTTGGTGTCTGTATTGGCTGCTTGTGGAGTAGGCGCTGAACAAAAAACATACACAAAGACGGAGATCATACAACTTTCAGAGTATCAAATAGGCAATCTTTCCTTTGATACTGCAGAGGCTATAGGGACGGCAGCTTTAGCAAACCTAAAGAAGCACATTCAAGAAAATCCCGGGAAATATGATCTCAATAAAATTGGTTGCCGCATTAACTGGGGAGAGAATAAAAGCATTGGCGGTGATGAGAAGGAAATATATGTAAGAGTTGTTAGTATTAGCCTTGCTCCAATAGAAGAAACTCCGGCAGTCATAGAATTATCTGAGTATGCCCAAGAGTTTGTAAAGCAAGAAATATCAAAGTACCAAAGCCAGGCAAAGCTATAACAAAGCCAGGCAGTAAAGCTCCGGGCCTTCGGCCCTCCGCGGGACAGCTTACCTTGTGCACCTTTTGCGCCGGTCGCTACGCTCCCATTTTTGCGCAAAACGCGCACAAGGTAATCTTCCCCTGCTCGCGGCGTTAGCCTTTAATTAGAAATTGGAAATAAACCTATGAAAAGAAGCCTTGCACTTATCCTTTCAGTTGGACTATCGATGTCAGCCTCTGCTGTGGACATGAAGATCACAACGCTTGAAGAAAAGAAAGTTTATGAGCTTTCGAATGTATCCATTGTATGTGATGGAAGGGACTTAGGCGGGATGATTGAAGTGGAGCAAGGCGGTGCAAAAGTGTCTATTTCTCTAGGCTCTGTTCAGATTCTTCGCACCCTTCAATATTCAACAGGATTTTATGTGAAAACTCAAAGTGGGCATGAATTCAAAAACGTTAAGCTTCCATGTCAATCCTACCAGTTTGTGGGTAGTAATCCATTTGGTGGAAAAACTGAAGTAGATGGTAAGGTCTGGCACTTGGTTCGCATTCAAGGCTAACAAGCGCGTGAAGGGCGACACCTTAAGCTCTGCTTCGATTTTGTGTTGTTCGCTGCGCTCACAATTTTAACGCGAAAGCGGCGCGCCGCTTGGTGCGCCTTACGCGGGCGTTAGGCAGTGAGAGTGAAAAAACTACTTTACGTACTTATATTAATGTCTGCTTATAGTTCTTCTTGGGCGCATCAAGATGCACTCATTAAGTTGCGAGGGGTTCAGCTTGTCGGGTTGCCAGAAAAGTATCAGCCCGCAATCTTCGATTTAGAGAGACATTTATTTTCTATCGCTGGGAAGCGGCTCGTAGTACCTGATTGCTATGGTCAATTTTTCCCAAAGACTAATAATTATAAAATTTCCATAACTGCATCTTGGTATCACAGTGAAATTACAGATCTGCCGCCATATATGGGAATGCGCATTACTGAAAATGGAGAGTCATTTGGACATTTCATTCAGCTAGAGCCCTTAGATTTATTTTGTAACAATGAAAACAAAGCTTTCTGTGAGAACATTCTCAACTATAAGAGCATCGGAGATTCTTGCTACGAGAAAATAGAGGTGGTGGCGGAAGGTCCCGCTGCCTAACAATGCAATGCAGGCGACGTCTTACTTTGTGCACTTTTGCACGGTCGCTGCTCTCCCATTTTCGTGCAAAAAATACCCAAAGTAAGCCGCCACTGATTGCGGCGTTAAGTCTGACCAGGACAGCCATGGATACAAAATGGACGAGATAAAGCAAAAAATAGCGCTATTCATTGATGCAGATAATGCGCCTGCCAGTAAATTTGAAGATGTCCTGAGTGAGGTGGCGAAATACGGCGTAGTTACAATTCGCAAAGCTTATGGCAACTGGAAGTCTCCAACGCTTAGGGCTTGGGAAGAATTGCTTCATGAGCACGCAATTCAGCCAGTGCAACAATACGATTTGACCAAGGGAAAAAATGCTTCCGACATCGCCTTGGTTATCGATGCAATGGATGTAATGTATACAAAAGACATTGACGTCATGTGCTTCATTTCATCGGATTGCGATTTTACACCAATGGTTACAAGAGCCCTGGCCGAAGGTAAGGTGGTATTAGGTTTCGGTGAGCGCAAGACCCCTCCACCTTTCGTAAATGCTTGTTCCAAGTTTCTCTTCTTAGATCAGCGTGAAACTGTAAAAGCTAAAAATGGCGAAAAGCCAAAAAATATAAAATCAGATACGAAGTTGATTGATCTTTTGCGACATGCAATTGAGGCAACGGAAGACGATGATGGTTGGGCTGACCTTGGAGCGATCGGTTCCAATATATCAAATAGGACATCATTTGACTGTAGAAACTATGGATTCAAAAATCTAAGCAGCCTGTTTCGAGCAATTGATCTATTTGAGTTAAAGCGTGGTCAGGGTAAATCATACCTGGTTCGAGATATTAGAAGGTTTAAAAAAGACTCAACAAGGTCATAAGTTTCGCACCTGTCGGCGTTACGCTTTGGCTGTCGATCGCGGGCCTGCTCCTCGATTACTGGCTGCTCTGTCCGTGATTCTGGACGCCATCCAGTGATTTTTGGCTTGCTACTGCCTCAGCTTGACCACTGGTTTCAGGCGGCTTTATACGCTTTAATCGGTGTGCGTGACTGAATTCGCGAGTAGGGAAGTTGAAAATGGAATTGATCATATTCGTAATCATCATTGTTGCCGTGCTGGTTTTGCCGCTGAAGATGGCCGCGGCGATGATGGGCGCCAGAAATACGGGTGTATTTCACTGCCTGTTTGCGCTGCTGCTGGCGGTGATTGTGCAGCGAATTGTCGGCGGCATGATCCCAGGCGTCAGCGAGAACCTCGGCATACTACTGACTATTCCGCTTGCCGCTCTGGCCTATATGCTGGTGCTCGGAACCGGCTTCCTGAAAGGCATCATCATCGCCCTGCTGCAGGGTCTGATCATGATCGTGGCGATGATGCTTTTCGCTGGTGTTTTCGCTGCCGTGTAACCCTGGCTTCACCGTGCCAGGGACAGCCTGACCAGGTCGCTTTCCGCCAGCAATGATTTGACCGTCAGCATGCGCGCGGATTGCGGGTGCATGTCGAAATTCAGCCTGAAACGGTTTTTCGCCAGCAGTTTCCGCTCCGTTTCGCCACTGGTCAGATTTATGCGGTTGATATACGCGTTGTTGCCGACATGTTCGGTGTAGTAGAGCCACTGCTCACTCACCTGCCAGCGGTTAGGGATCACCGACGGCAGCGCCGCAACTTGCCGCAGAACCTCTCCCTCTTCAATAAGCCAGGCCCGCTGTTGCGTGTCGACAGCTAGCATCCGCGATTCATCCAGTTGCCTTGCCGCGATATAACCGGTGTCCACAAGCTGCGGTTTCCCGCTGCCGATCTTGTGCTTGTACAGTGACGGCTGGCCTTTTTCACTCTTCGAGTAAAGGATGACCGCGCCATCCGGTGCCCATGTCGGTGGGCCGGCCAGATCGATATCTCTTGTCAGATAGCGCAGCTCCCGAGCCTCGAGATCGAAGATAAAAATTCGCTTGTCGATAACGCCCGCTAGATAGTGGCCGCTGGCGTCGATGGTAAGTGCCTTGACTTGGGTATCAGCGGGCAGGGTGGCAAGAGTTTCGGCGCCAGACAGCCTGCCCTGGCGCTGCAACAACAGGGCTCCGTCTCTGCGGGCGACAAAATACAGCGAGTTGCCGGAGGGTGCGTAGAGCGGAAAATCTTCGGCGCCGGGCAGGTTGAAGCTATCGCTCGACATCATCGACTGGTTGGCAAATGGCGTCGGCTCTTCCTGCAGGTCGAGAAAATTGCCATTGTGGCGGCGCATAAAATAGCAGCGATCTCCGCACTGGAAGAAGACGTCGTTGATGTAACTGCTCGGATTGTTCAGCGATACGAAGCGGTCGTCGGCAAGCCGGTATTGCAGCAAGGCGCCGTCGAAACTGGACAGCGTCAGGCTGCTGCCGTCGCCGCGCCAGGTCAGTCGGTCTGCAGGTTCCGGCAGTATCCGGGTGTGCAGCAGGCTGCCGGTGGGAATGTCGACGATCAGGAGTTCGCGCTTGCCCTCTTCAATACTGCGCAGCAATGCCAGCATTCTGCCGTCACGGGATTCCCGCGCGAAATAATCGCCGATGCCTTGCACGCTGGGTGCGGTAATCTGCTCGAGGGTGGAACCATCGAACTGGAACCGCCAGATACCCTGCGGGCGAGCGGGCTGAAAGGCGTCTTTCAGATAGACGGAGCGGCCGTCCGCCGACCAGCCAAGCAGGAACTTGTCGTGCGCGGCTTCCGCCGCTAGTGGCTGCGGGTTCAAGATGCCTTGCTCCGGATCGAACTCGGCACGGAAATGCTGCATGTCGTCTCTGGTGCTGCGCGTATAGACGAGCCGGTTGCCGTCGGGCGACCAGAAAGCATTTGCGTAGTTGGCCTCGTCCCAGGTCAGTCGCTGCACCCTCTGCGTGGTGGGGCTCTTTACATAGAGCTGCAGGTGGTCATCCTTGTTGGCCCGGTGCGAAAACAGGAGGCGATCGGTTGCCGCTGAGTAATCCGGGCTCAATTCCGAGCCGGGCAAGCTGGTCAATTGCTCGACACTGGCGATATCGGACTGCTCGCCGGGCGAGTTCAGCGCGACATAGGCGCCGATCCCGAGCAACAGCGCCAGCAGGGCGCTGCCCGCCAACAACAGCGAGCCGGCGCGGCCATTATGCGCGGGCCGTAGCGGCTTTGTGGGGGCAATAAGCGCATAGCCTTTCAGCGGCAGTGTTTTGATATAGCGGGGATTGCGCGCGTCATCGCCGAGGGCTTCGCGCAACTTTTTCACCATCGCGCGCAGCGCATCGTCGCTGACAACGCGGTTCGACCAGATTTCGCCAGCGATAATGTCACGGCTGACGACCTCCCCGGCATGGCGCACCAGCAGGTGCAGAAATTCACCGACCTGGGGCTCCAGTCGAAGGTCGGTTGCTGTCCCTGTCAGCCTTCCGCTGCGGCAGTCGAACAGGTAATCGCCTATTCGGAAGCGGTCGTAGCTAATTTCTGGATTCTTATTTTTTTCTTTCAAATCAATCTGTTACATCTTGTGACCCTATGTGAACGGGCACAACAGGTTGCCGTTCACAAGAAGTCATAAACCTTTCTTTGTCGCCATCTGATCGACGGGATATTCCTTGGCCATTAAACCACAACAAGGGGAATGGACAGATGCGCCGGATCATTTCGTTTTTTAGTTTTCTACTACTGGTGAACGCGGCTGTACACGCGGCCCAGAATCCGCCATCACCACCAATCGAAGACCTGCAGCAGCTCGGTGAAGCCATCGACCAGGTGCGCGCAACGACGCGTGTACCGGGCGTGGCGGTAGCACTGTTACTGCCAAGCGGTGAAGCGTGGACACACACCAGTGGCAAGGCTGACATTGCGGCGAACAAGCCGGTCATTGATCAGACCCGCTTCCGCGTCGGATCCATCTCCAAGCTGCTGGTTGGCCTGGCCGTGATGAAACTGCAGGAGGACGGCAGGCTCAGCCTGAATGACAAGCTGAGTGATCTGGCTCCGGAAATTGAGTACGACAACCCGTGGGAGGAAACCTATCCGCTGCGCCTGGTTCACCTGTTGAACCACAGCTCCGGCTGGGATGCCCCGCACTTTGTTGAACAGGTGGGGCGGCCCGGCAAGCCAATCAGTATCCGCGAGGCTCTGGCGATACATCCCCACTCGCGCACTTCGCGCTGGGCACCGGGTACCCGTACCGCATACAACAATACGGGGCCGCTGGTGGCCGCCTATGTCGTCGAGAAGGTTGCCGGCCTGCCGTACGAGGAATACATCCAGCGAAATTTCTTTGATCCGCTGCAGATGGGCGACAGCGGCTATTTCTATTCAGACGACTACCGCAGTCACGCGGCGACACTGTACCGCGGCGCACAGGCGCTGCCCTATTGGCACCTGAACAACCGCGCTGCCGGCGGACTGCACAGCAGCCTGCGGGACATGAACAGTCTGGCGCGGATGCTGCTGCAACGCGGCGCCCTCGGGGATCGCCGCGTGCTTTCTGCGAGCGCTATTGCGGCGACCGAACGCCCGCAGCACACACTGGCAGCGCAGGCGGGGCTGCAGCTCTCCTGGGGGCTGGGTAACAATGTGTTCCACCACAATGGAGTTGTATTCCACGGTCACGAGGGCAGTCTGCCCGGGGCCAGCGCCATTCTCGCCTATCAGCCCGAGCTCGGTGTCGCCCATGTGGTGATGGCCAACAGCAATGGTCCGGCGGTAACAGAAATCCACCGGTTGATTGCCGACTACGTTACCCGGGATACGGCACCCCCGAGCGTGAACTCCGAACGCGCTTTTACCGAGGCAGATCAGTCCCTCAGCGGTTACTACCGGGTCGCCAGTCCCGTGAGCGAGGCGACGGCATTTCTGACCGATCTCGTGCCCTGGCAGCTGAGCGTCAATTCGCAGCGCGCGACCATCCGGCCGCTGGTGGGCGCGCCGCCGCGCCAGTTGCTCGGCGGTGCCGGGATAACTTTCAAGCAGAACACCACCGGGAAAATCGCGCTGGTCAAAGTCGAGGGTCCGCTGGATGGCGAGGTGCTGCACTACGGCCCGCAGACATTGAAGCGCACCGGCGCGTTCAGCGCCTACGCACCGCTGCTGGTCACTCTGCTCTGGGCGGTCAGCGCGGCGATCGCGTTGTTATTTATGCTGGTCTGGTTGCCGCGCTACCTGTTCGGCAGGATCGAGCGGGGTGCGCAGCTGACGCTGCGCGTCTGGCCATTACTGACAGTGGTCGCGATGCTCGTTGCGCTGTTGGGGGCGAAACTCGCCGCCGGCGGTCCGATACCGTTTGTGCTGGCGGGGCGCGTCAGTATTCCCTCCCTGATGGTATTTGTCGGCACGCTGGCATTTCTTCTCAGTGCCCTGTGGAGTCTGCGCGTCTGGTTCCGCCATAGAAACCATGGCATGAACCGCCTGGTGAAATACCACGCGACACTGCTGATCGTGCTCAATCTGTTGGTGGCGCTGTACCTGCTCGGCCACGGCGTAATCGGCATGCGGCTGTGGGCATAGCAAACGGTCGATATTAACGACCGCTGCGGGCGCCCCATTTTTCGGGGTGCGCTTTAGGACAACTAGTTCTGCAGGAATCTGATCAGTGCGGAACTATAGAGATCGAAGGCTTCGAACTGCGGCACGTGGCCTATGCCTTCCAGCTCCACCAGCTTGGCATCGGGAATTGCCGCTGCCGCCTGCCTGCCCAGCTGATCATAGCGGCCCAGCTTTTCCCTGATCGCGGCGGGCGCGCGGTCGCGACCGATGGCGGTGCGATCGCGGATGCCGATGATCAGCAGGGTCGGTACAGCCACATCCGCAAACTCATAGACCACCGGCTGGGTGAAAATCATGTCCGCAGTCAGCGCGTCGATTACCGCCATATGCTGTGCATCCGGGCCGAGGGTCCAACCCGCCTGGATATCCAGCAGCGGATCGTATTTTTCCTGCCACTCGCCATCGAAATAGGCCTTGGTCATGTAGCGCTTGATCTTCTCCGATGTCTGCGCGTTTTCATTGGCGATGGCCTGTTCCAGTGGCAGGTAGGGCACGTGGCGCTTCCAGTCCTCCAGCCCGATTGGATTGACGAGTACCAGCTTCTGCACCTGTTGCGGGTACATCAGCGCATAGCGGGTGGCGAGCATGCCGCCCATCGAGTGGCCGACGACTGCTACCTTGTCGACATCGAGATTTTCCAGCAATGCGTGGGTGTGACTGGCCAGCGCATGCAGGCTGTATTGAAAGCGCAATGGCTTGCTGGATTTGCCGAAGCCAATCTGGTCCGGCGCTATGACGCGATAGCCCTGCTCCGTCAGTGTGGCGATGGTGTCGCGCCAGTAGGCGCCGGAAAAATTTTTGCCGTGCAGCAGCAGTACGGTACCGCGCGGGGTGGAATCTGCGTTCGCTGCTACATCCATGTAGGCCATCGTGAGCTGTTGCTGTTGGGCTTGCAGCGGAAACATAGTGACGGGATAGGGATATGCGTAGCCGCTCAATTTTGCATCCAGCGGCTGGACGGCTGCTGTGGCGCCAGCCGCAATGGAAATGCTAACCAGCAGGGCACTGACTGTGAGCAGTCGGCATATTGCGTGCATGGTCACCTCGCTCGTGTAACTGTGACAGGAGATGCCCGTGGCCAGGAGGGGCGCGCCGTCAAAAGAGAGCGGTGCATCGCGGCCGGCTTTTAAGTTGTCTCGGCAACCGGTCTGCAGCGGTTAAAAAATCCCACCGGACTTGGTTCGCTCGCCGGACGCCGGCATGCCGATTAGCGGCGCTTCCTGGCCGGGCACTGGCAACTGCGGCAGGTCGGCTACGGCCTGTATCAAACCTTCCTTGTACAGTTTCGCGGCCTCTTCGGTTTCCCCGAGCGCGTGCAGCAGCCGCGCCAGTTCGGCGGAGGTGGCCGGATCTGAGCGCAACAGCAGGCTCTTTTCGAAATACTGCTGGGCCTTGCCCCAGAGTTCGTTGCGCATGCACAGGCGGCCGAGACAGGTCAGCAGGTCGGCGTTCTCACCGTATTCCTTGAGCCAGCCTTCGGCGACGGTGAGTTGTGTCGCGGCATCGGCGCCGGTCAGGCAGCCGTACAGTCGGGCGAAGTCTGCACGCCATTCACGGTTGAGCAGCCAGCGCAGGTGTTTTTCTGCCTCGACGTCATCGCCGATCAGGTGCAGTTGCTGTGCATAGAGACCGCGCAGCTCCATATTGCGCTGCCAGCGGCCGCTGAGCCCCTGCCAGGTCTCGCGCAGTTTTTCTTTGTCGCGGCGATTGGTGGCGTCTATCAGCTGGTGTTGGTAGACCTCCAGCTCCAGCTGCTGCAGCTCCTCTTCACGCATATTGGCGTGCTTCTCCAACTCCGGCAGCAACTCGCGCAGGCCGTTCCAGTCGCCGAGGCGATAGTAGGCCTGCCTCAGCAGCTGCAGCAGTGCCGGGTGCTTCGGCTCCACCTGTTTGGCGCGTTCGAGGCTGGCAATACACTGCTCGTAGTGCTTGTCCAGAAGCTGCATGCGCGCCTGGCTGAGCGCGACGGCGAGCCGGGTGTCGTCGCCGCAGGCCTCCGCCTTGGCGAGGAGTTCATTGGCCTCGTCGCGATAGCCGAGTTCGAAGGCGCTGCGCGCGGCGGCAAGGTAATTGATCAGCGGCGCCTCGGAACGGGGCGCACTCTTCAGCAGCTGGCGCCGCGCGCGCGCCCAGTTCCCCTCCATAAATTCTACCAACCCGTTGGTCAGTCGTCGGCGCGCGACCCGCTGGCGGCCAAAGCGGATACGGCTGACACTGCCACCGATTCCGCGCAGGAAGCTGCGCAGCAGATACAGGGCGAAAAACAGTGCGAGGACACCCAGTACCAGTGCGATTACCGCCACCCACAGGTTCAGCTCGATGCGCTTGTCGACGTCGCCACCGATCATCACCATCATGTAACCGGGATAGCTGCGGATCGCTTCGACCAGGAAGGCGCCGAACAGCAGCAGTGCCAGGGCACTAAACAGGAAACGCTTCACTGGCTGTCGCCTCCCGGCGCGTCGGCGCCCGACGCATCGGCGCCCGGTCCGGAGGTTTTATGCAGTTGTTCGATATAGTCGTGTAGCGCGCTCTGCGACGCGGCCAGGCTCGGCAGGTCCGCCTTGATGGGCTCTTTGCTCAGTTCCTCCAGTTCGCGCAGCAGTACGTCACGCTGGTGACTGGCGATACCGTAATCCAGCAACAGCTGGCGCGCATTGTTCAATGCATCTTTGTAGACGGTGCTGTCACCGCGCAGCAGCGCCAGCTGTGCCTGTTCCATATTCAGGCGCAGGTTCTGACGGAACCGCGCTTCACTCTGCGGTGACAGCAGTACCGGGTCGATGTCGCCATCGCGGATGCGTACCGAGTCGCGCATAAATTGCGTGAAGTTGTGCCAGCTGCGTTCCCATGCCGGTTCGTCAGCGGGCTCCGGCTCGGCCTGGACTGCGGCAGGGTCGCGGGTGGCAAGATCGAACTGCGGTTGGATGCTGACCCGGATCAATTGCTCTTCCAGTGCGCCGAGGCGCAGGTACAGGCCCTCGCGATCGATATTCTCCACCAGCTTCAGCGCAGTGATATCGCGGGCCAGTTGCTGGCGTACGCCGTAGAGGTCGGGCATATCCACCCGGCGCAGGATGCTGTCGACTTCTTCCAGCAGGCCGAGTGCGGCGCGACTGTCGCCCTCCAGCATCAGGCGCTGGTTGGCGAGGCGCAGCAGGTAATCGGCCTCGGCCAGCTGCCAGTCGTCACGGCTGACATTGCCGAGTGCGCTGAGGCGGCTGCCCTGGGCGGTGACATTGCGCTGCAGCGTGGCGAGCTGTTGCTGCACCTGTGCAAGGCCCTGTCCCAATTGCTGTACCTGGGTGCGCAGGACCTCATTGGCCTGTTGCAGCGCAGCGATCGTTGTCGCCGATTCGGCATCGGGCAGGCCGGGTTGCGGCACTGGCGGGGTGGCCTGCTGCGGCTCGGGTACCGCTTCAATCACGACTGCTTCCGGTGCCTGCTCAGTCTCTGCGGATGCCGGCTTTGCGTCGGCGCCATCGCGGGAAGTGAGAAAGTCCAGCTTGCCATCCAGTTTGGCCTGCAGCTGCGGCCAGTTAAACCAGGCCCAGCTGCCGAGGCCGCCCAATACCGCGGCAGCCAGCAGCAGCCACAGCCAGCCCTTGCCGCCCTTGGCCTGCGTCGCGTCGTCTTTCCCGCCTTTGCCGCCGCTCTTCTTGTCCTGTGCCGCCTTGGCGAAATTGCTTTTGCTTTCCGCCTTGTCGGTGGCCTTGGCTGGTTGCTGGGATTTTGCGGCGTCTTTGGATTTATCGTCAGTCATGGGTATGGCGGCGCAGAGGTAGAAATTGTCGTCAAATTATAGCGAGAGACGGCACGCTTTATACGACGTGTGGCGCTCTTTTAAAATTTTTTGCTCTTTTCGGGCGAATAAACTGCTTCCCAGCCTAGCCGAGGGACGCCTGCAGCGCCTCCAGCATGGCGGCGTCACCGGCGTTGCGGGCGACATGGCAGCGGCGGAAGCCGAGGACGCGGGCCTGCTCGGCGACGCGCTGACTGGGACAGATGATCAGTGCGCTGAACAGTCGCTCGCTGGCGCTGGCGCGAATACAGCTGGCCAGGTTGGCGAGCGTCTCGCCGCTGTGCACGGTAATCGCATCCGGCTGGGCGCCGTAGCCGGCGAGACTGTCGACGGCATCGGCAGGCAGGGCGCGGCGGTAAAGTTCGCAGTATTCGACCCGGCCGCCGCGCTCGCGCAGGGTGTCGCCAATCAGCGTGCGCCCGCCACTGCCGCGAAAAATCACAATGCGCTGGCCGGCCACCTGTTGCAGTGGCGGCAGTGCCAGCAGGGCTTCGGAATCCATGCTGTCGCCATCACTCGCGCACTCGATGCCGCGTTCGCGCAAGGCGCGCGCGGTAGCGGCGCCGATGGCATAGTAGCGCGGGCCCTGCGGTAGCTGCGGCCAGTAGTCCTCCAGCCAGTCGCAGCCGATGCGCACCGCGTTCTGCGATACGAAGATCGCGTGATCGAACTGATCGAAATCGAGGATCTGGTTTTTGATCGTCTGCAATTGCGCGCCGCTGTCGATCGGCTCTATCGCCAGCATCGGGACAATATCCGCCCGGGCGCCGGCGGCCTGCAGCAGTTGGCACCAGCTGTCGCATTGATGCGCCGGTCTGGTAACCAGTATCTGCTTGCCGCGCAAAGAGCCTTCCATGGATAGCCGGGGCTCAGAGTGCGGCGAGGATCTTGTCGGCGCCGGCGGACAGCAGCTCCTCTGCGAGTGCGGTGCCCAGCGCTTCGCCGTCCGCGGCTGCGCCACGGCTTTCTGCGCGCACCAGCGTCTCGCCGTCGGGGCTGCCCACCAGTCCGCGCAGCCACAGCTCGCCTTGGTTCAGTTCGGCGTAGCAGCCGATCGGTACCTGGCAGCTGCCGTTCAGGCGTTTGACTACCGCGCGCTCCGCCACCAGGCGGGCGGCGGTGTCAGCACAGTGCAGCGGTTGCAGCAGGGCTTCCAGTTCGCCGTCGCGGCGACACTCGATCCCCACCGCACCCTGGCCGCCGGCGGGCAGCAGGATTTCCGGTGGCAGGAAGTCGCGGATGCGTTCGCGCATTTCCAGGCGCAGCAGTCCGGCCGCGGCGAGGATGATCGCGTCGAACTCGCCGGCGTCGAGCTTGGCCAGCCGCGTGTTGACATTGCCACGCAGGAATTTCACTTCCAGGTCCGGCCGGCGCGCGAGAATCTGGCACTGGCGCCGCAGGCTGGAGGTGCCGACCACCGCGCCCTGCGGCAGTTCGTCGATGCTGGCGTAGTGATTGCTCACAAAGGCGTCGCGCGGGTCTTCCCGTTCACAGATCACCGACAGGTGCAGGCCGTCCGGGAATTCCATCGGCACATCTTTCATCGAGTGCACGGCGATATCCGCGCGCTCCTCGAGCATGGCCACCTCCAGTTCCTTGACGAACAGGCCCTTGCCGCCGACCTTGGCCAGCGGGATATTGAGCAGCTGGTCGCCGCGGCTGGTCAGCGGCAGCAGTTCCACCTTCAGTTCCGGGTGTTCCTGCTGCAGGCGGTCCTTGACGTAGTTGGCCTGCCAGAGCGCCAGGGCACTCTCGCGGGTGGCGATGCGGATGCGTGTAATGGGCATACAGCTAGATCGGTTGGCAAATGGGTGAGCAATTCTATCAGACCGGCGCGTGCGCGTGACGGATGTAGCCCCTAACGTGAACGCAGCCAGTCCTCGAGAATGATGCGTGCCGCGATGGAATCGACCGGATCGCGGGCATAGTTGCCCTTGTGGCCGCGTTCGAGGGCCTCCTCCTTGGCGGCGCGGGTGCTGAGCCGCTCATCCACATATTCGACCGGCAGGCCGGTGCGGCCGTGCAGGCGCTGGCCGAACTTGCGCGCGCGGGCGCCGAACTCGCTGTCGCTGCCGTCCATATTCAGGGGCAGGCCGACCAGCAGAAATTGCGGCTGCCATTCGTCGATCAGGCGCTGCAGCTGGTCCCAGTCAGGCTTACCGTCTCTGGCGGGCAGCGGTGGCAGCTCCCGCGCAGTGCCGGTCAGGCTCTGGCCGAAAGCGACGCCGATGGAGCGGGTGCCGAAGTCGAAAGCGAGGGCGGTGACGGGCTTGTCCATGGCGAGCTCAGGCGTGGCCGGACTGGGAGCCGATACCGGCCAGGTCGATACCGTGCCGCGCCGCGGCCGTGTGCCAGCGCTTTTGCCAGGGGGTGGCGAACAGAATTTCAGGCTCCGCCGGCAGGGTTAGCCAGGCGTTTTCTACCAGTTCCTGCTCCAGCTGTCCCGGCCCCCAGCCGGCGTAGCCGAGTGCCAGCAGTACGTCGTCGGGGCCGCGACCGGCGGCCAGCGATTCGAGAATGTCTTTCGAGGCGGTGAGGCTGATATCGGTATTCACCTCCACCGTCGAGTCAAACTGTACGCCGGCACCGTGCAGGACGAACCCCTGTTCCGGCGACATGGGCCCGCCCAGCAGTACCGTCTCGTCGCCGCGCAGGCTGGCGTCATCCAGCGATAGCTGTTCGAACACTTCCTTCCAGTGCACCTTGCTCGGCGTATTGATGACAATGCCCATGGCGCCTTCCCCGGTATGCTCGACCATGAAGGCGATGGTCTGCTTGAAGCGCGGATCCCCCATGCCGGGCATGGCCAGCAGAAACTGGCCGCGCAGGCTGCCGTGGGTCAGGTCGCTGTCGATGTTACTGTTGTGCATAGGGTCAGTGTAATCGGGTTGCGGGCGCAGAATGGAAAGTTTAGCCGCGCTTGGGCGTCTCTCCGGCGGCGGTGGAAAAGCCGGTCATCTCGAAGCGCCAGGTGCGGATGATTTCCAGTCGATCGGCTTCCTTGCGGATTTCCGCCGGGAAGGGGGCGAAGGGCGCGGCCAGGCGCACGATTTGCTGTGCGGCGTCATCGAGGACGCGCTCGCCGGAGGATTCCAGGATGACCACTTCTTCCACCGCGCCGGTGGGCAGCAGCCGCACCATCATGCGCAGACTGCCGGTGATTTGGCGCTGCAGAGCCTCTTCGGGAAAGTTTTCGTTGCCCACCGCCTCGACCTTCTGGCGCCAGTCGTGCAGGTAGGCGGCATCGGCGGAGGCCTTGGTTGCCACCGAAGTCAGCCGCCGCACGCGCGGGCGCTGGGCGATCGTCTGGCGGATCTTGTCCAGCCGCGCCTGCAGGCTGGCAATTTCCGGATTGGTCATCGGTAGATCGTTGGGGGCGTCGCCGCGCTTTTCCTCCGACGGCTTGTCCTCGGCGGGCAATTCCGGAGCCCGCTGCGGGCTGTCGCCAATGGTCGTCACCAGCTGGCGCCGTTGCTCCGCCGGGCGCGCTGTCTGCTGTTGTGGCAGCGGATTCACGTCGCGGATCACCGTATCGGCAATTTCCGCACGGCGATTACTGGACAGTTCTTTCGGGGTTTCGGCGGTGCCGCTGGCCTGCTGGTTGTGCTGGGCCAGGTAGTCGGCGTCTTCGGGGGCCTGGGCGGTGTGGTGTTGCGCCAGTGTCACCTCCAGTGTCGGCGGCGCCTGTCGCCCTTCGGGGGCCGCAAAGGCGACACCGAAAATCACCAGCGCGTGGAAGGCGCAGGCGAGAAACAGGGCGAACACGAAGCGATCGTGCTGGGCGGCCTGGAGCTGCGTGGTGTTGGCGGTGGAATTCATTGTTCGTTATTTGTGACTACTGCTTATGTTCCGCTCAGCCCGCTGACTGCGGCCGCCCAGTTTACCCTTTTTGCGCCAGTCGGTCTGTGATGGCGCTCATCAGTTGGCCGCCAATATCGGTGCCGAATGCGGCGTCGATCTCGCGTACACAGGTGGGGCTGGTGACGTTAATTTCGGTCAGATATTCACCGATGACGTCCAGGCCGACGAACAGGAGGCCCCGCTCTTTCAGTGCCGGTGCAACCTGTTCGACAATCCAGCGGTCGCGGTCGGTCAGCGGGCGCGCCTCTCCCCGGCCACCGGCGGCCAGGTTGCCGCGGGTCTCGCCGGCCTCGGGGATGCGTGCGAGACAATAGGGTACCGCTTCCCCATCTACCACGAGAATGCGCTTGTCGCCGTTCTTGATCTCCGGAATATAGCGCTGCCCCATGATCTGCTTGCGGCCGTGCTCGGTGAGCATCTCCAGGATCGCGCCCAGGTTGGCGCCGTCCGGTTTGCAGTGGAACACGCCGCTGCCACCCATGCCGTCGAGCGGTTTGAAAATGACATCCCGGTGCTGGAAGTGAAACTCGCGCAGCTTCTGCATGTCGCGGCTGACGATCAGCGGTGGGCAGCACTGCGGGAAGGCGGTGGCAAAGATTTTCTCGTTGCAGTCGCGCAGTGCTTGCGGCTTGTTCACCACCAGCGCGCCTTCGCGCTCTGCGGCCTCGAGTATATAGGTCGAGTAGACGTACTCGTTGTCGAACGGCGGGTCCACCCGCATTAGGATGGTGTCGAGTTCGCCGAGTGGCAATTCTGCCACCTCTCCCACCTCGAACCAGCGCTCCGGGTTGTCAAAAACCTGCAGCGGGCGGCCACGTCCCATGGCGCGGCCGCTGTCCAGATACAGGTCGCCCTGTTCAAAGTAGAACAGCTGAAAACCACTGCGTTGCGCGGCTTGCAGCATCGCCAGCGTTGTATCCTTTTTAAATTGAATGTTGGCGATGGGGTCCATCACCACACCGAGGGAGTAACTCATAAAGGTATCCGTACTGGTTGGAAATTCGCGATCACGTGCTGCGACTTGTCGGGCGTGCGGTGGTTTATCGAGCAGATCGCGGTAGATAAGGTAAGAGCAGCCCGCCGCCGGTGCAACTGTCTAACGGCACCTGTTGCCAGCCTCGAAAAGAACTGGTGATAAAATGTACTGTGTCGCCGTATTCCCACCGCCTTTGGTAGATTCACTGTGGGTTCTGTGATAAAAGTTCCTTCCTATGTGCGACCTTGGCCAGCCGAGGCGTCCAGACCCTGCAAGTGGTTGAACAAAGGGCACTAATGACAGCACTTTCAGGTGTGCCCGAAAATAAGTAATCAGGGGATTCAATATCACTATGGAGCTCAACTGGGAAAGCCTGACGGTGATGGTGATCGACGATAGCAAGACGATTCGTCGCACCGCCGAGACGCTGCTGCAAAAGGCAGGTTGCACGGTTGTCACCGCGACTGACGGTTTCGATGCGCTGGCAAAAATTGCCGACTCTCGTCCGGACATTATTTTTGTCGACATCATGATGCCGCGCCTGGACGGTTACCAGACCTGTGCGCTGATCAAAAACAACAGTGAATTCCGCTCGACGCCGGTCGTTATGTTGTCGAGCAAGGATGGTCTCTTCGATAAGGCGAAGGGGCGCGTCGTTGGTTGTGATCAATATTTGACCAAGCCTTTTAGCAAGAGCGAATTGTTGGGCGCAATTTCTGCGCATGCCAAGCCCCATCATGCGGCTTGAGTGGTAAGCAGAGTTTCTGCTGGGGCTGCACGGGCATAGTCTGGCCTTAGTCACCGGTCGCGGTGACAAAAAACAGAAGTCCCGTCCACTTACCCTCTGGGGTCGGCTGGCGGGAGAAGCAACTAAGAGTAAGTGAGTGATTGCCGCTCGCTAGAAACGACAACAAACCGCTACAGCGCTGTTATTGCCGGAGCTGTAGCGAACGAGAAAATGTCGCGGGGGACAAATGGCAAGAGTATTAATCGTCGACGACTCTCCAACGGAAACACACAAGTTGACCACGATTCTGGAGAAAAATGGTCACGCCGTTATCTCGGCTACCAATGGTGAGAATGGAGTGGATGTCGCGCGCGAACAGCGCCCCGACGTGATCCTGATGGATATCGTGATGCCGGGGCTGAATGGCTTCCAGGCTACCCGCCAGCTGAGCAAGGATGGCAATACCGCCGGAATCCCGATCATCATGGTCACCACCAAGGACCAGGATACCGATCGCGTCTGGGGTATGCGCCAGGGCGCTCGTGCCTATCTGACCAAGCCGGTAGAGGAAGGTAAGTTGCTGAGCGCCATCGAGGAGGTGTTGGCCTAGCGGCCAACGCAGACGAGTGCAGTCACAGAGCCCCTATCTCGCACTGGTTGATATTGCCAGGCGTGCCAAGGCGCAGGCCGCAGGCCTGCCCGGTCGTCAGGAGGTAAAGCCTTACTGGACTGGAATCGGTTTTTCCCTGTTGGGCCACCGCTTTGTCGCCTCGATGGACGACGTGGTGGAACTGCTTGAGGTACCCCAGTATACGTTCATTCCCGGCGCTCAGCCTTGGGTGCGCGGCGTGGCCAATGTGCGTGGCCGCCTGCTGCCGCTGTTCGATCTGGCCGTTTTCTTTGGAGGTCAGCTCAGCGGCCCACGCCAGCGTCGACGAGTGCTGGTGGTCGAACATGAGAAAATCTATGCCGGTTTGATTGTTGACGAGCTGCACGGCATGCAGCATTTGGCGCTCGAGTTTGCCAGGGAGGCGCCCGGCGATCTGTCGGAGCCCTTTGCGCCGATGGTGAGCGGCCAGTTTGCATTACAGCAGGATCGCTGGCTGGTGTTCGATATACAGGCGTTGATCAGCGATTTTCAGTTTATGGATGCCGCGGCCCATTGATGGGGTGCGGCATTCTGGTTTTCCCCGGGGAAAAACTCCGGGTCGTCCGCAGACAGTGTGCTTAGTCGCACATTGGTGGTGAGGGCCGGCTCGGGCTAAGCGTTAATTTAAGTGGTAATAAAAAGAATTGGCCTGATGCACAGGTCCGCCAGGAGTAAACTATGAAAACAGGCTCCCAGAGTTCCTTTTCCGCGCTGCGCAGTAACCCTGCAGCGTTGTTTATGGGTCTGCTGGTACTCGCCACACTGGCGGGGCTGATTGTCAGTATCTACCTGGTCCAGACCCAGGGCGACCGCGATAAAGAGTACCTGCAGCAGGTCGCCGAATTGCGCGCGTTATCCTACCAGGTCGTGTCATACGCACCGGCGGCTACCGCAGGTGACGAAGAGGCATTCGCCGAGCTGGAAAAAGTTATCGGCCAGATGTCCAGCACCTGGAACAAGCTGCAGGGCGCGGATGCGGACACCCGCCGGGCATTGGAATCCGAGCTGGCTGCCTACGGCCAGATCTGGCGGCAGGTGCGTGAACAGGCCGACACGATTATCGGCAACAAGGACTCCATCATCTTCCTGAACGATGTGGCCAGCACCCTGAACGATTCGCTGCCGGAGCTGCAGGCCGAGCACAACAACATCGTGGAAATCCTGCTGGCCAACAACGCCCCGGCCAACCAGGTAGAGCAGGCCCAGTTGCAGGTGTGGCGCGCGGAGCGTATCGGCCGGAATATCGACAAGATGCTGCAGGGCGGTGATGACGCCGAATCTTCTGCCGACCAGTTTAATACCGACGCCAGCCTGTTCGGTAAAGTCGTAGAGGGCATGAAGAGCGGTGACGTGGTGATGGGAATCTCCCGCGTAACCGATGAAGAGGCCCGCCAGTCCCTGGACGAAATTACCGAACTGTTCGAGTTTGTAAGCTCCTCGGTGCGGGAGATCTTCGAAGCTACTCCGGCACTGTTTGCCACCCGCCAGGCAGCGGACGGCATCATCGCTTCCTCGCCACAGCTTCTGGAATCTTTGAGTACCCTGAACGACCGCATCGTAAGCCTGTCCGGCGAACGCCAGCCGAACAACCAGACCATTGCCATCATCGCCGGTGTGTTCGTACTGTTGATCTTCGGCATGATGATTGCGGCCTTCTCCGGTACTCGCCGCAGCCTGCGTGAAGAGTCCGATACCAATGAACGCAACCAGCAGGCCATTATGCAGCTGCTGGATGAGCTGGCTGACCTGGCCGACGGTGACTTGACCACTTCCGCGACGGTAACCGAGGCCTTCACCGGTGCGATCGCCGACTCTATCAACTACACCATCGACCAGCTGCGGGTGCTGGTATCGCGGATTAACGGCGCGGCCCAGGAAGTATCCGGGCTGTCCCAGGAAACCCAGCAGACCGCCCTGCATTTGGCCGAGGCATCCGAGCACCAGGCCCAGGAAATTGCCGGAGCATCCGCGGCCGTGAACGAAATGGCCGTGACCATTGACCAGGTATCCGCCAACGCCGCTGAATCGGCCCAGGTAGCGGAACGCTCGGTACAGATCGCGAGTAACGGTGCCAAGGTGGTACAGAACACCATCAAGGGCATGGATACCATCCGCGAGCAGATTCAGGACACTTCCAAGCGAATCAAGCGACTGGGTGAATCCTCCCAGGAGATTGGTGACATCGTAAGCCTGATTAACGACATTGCCGACCAGACCAACATTCTGGCACTTAACGCTGCCATTCAGGCGAGCATGGCTGGCGACGCGGGCCGCGGCTTCGCGGTGGTTGCGGACGAGGTACAGCGCCTCGCGGAACGTTCCGCCGCAGCGACCAAGCAGATTGAGGGCCTGGTAAAAGCGATTCAGTCGGATACCAATGAAGCGGTTGTCTCGATGGAGCAGACCACCACCGAGGTGGTGCGCGGTGCCCGCCTGGCACAGGACGCCGGTGTTGCGCTGGAAGAGATCGAAACAGTATCCACCAACCTCGCATCGTTGATTCAGAACATCTCCAACGCGGCCCGCCAGCAGGCGTCTTCCGCGGGCCATATCTCCAACACGATGAACGTGATTCAGGAGATTACCTCGCAGACTTCCGCTGGTACTCAGGCTACCGCCCAGTCCATTGGTAATCTTGCCAAAACCGCCAACGCCCTGCGCGAATCCGTTGCCGGCTTCAAACTCCCGGAAGAGGAGACCGTCGAGGACAGTGGCGATCTGTACGATGTCGAATTGCCGGAAGTGGGTGAAGAAGATTTCCCGCTACTGGACGGTGAAGAAAGCGATACCCGCGAAGCACGCGACGACCGGGCCCTGGCCTGATCTCCGCAACAGCATTCGATGTCCGGTGCGACCAGCGTGGCACCGGACAGGTGGCGGCGCACGAAATATCTCCCGGTGCCGGTGGACCGCAATTCGCGCCGGGAGCATTGCGCCCGCGTACAGACTGAATTACTGAGGACTTGGCGTGAGTCACGACAATCCGAACTTCCTGGCCCTGGACTGGCTAACGGGCGAAATCAATGAGGCGCTGGCGCAGGCGCGCCAGCTGCTGGAAACCTTCGCCGCGGATTCCGCTGCGGACATGGCGCCGCTGCAATCCTGTCTGGAGCTGATCCACCAGGTCCACGGCAGTCTGCACATGGCCGAACTGACCGGCGCCGCGATGCTCGCGGAAGAAATGGAGCAGCTGGTGCAGGCTCTGGCCGGCGGGGAAGTCGAGAATAGTGACGAAACCCGCGAGTTCCTGATGCGCGCTCTGCTGGAGCTGCCGCTGTATCTGGAAAAAGTTTCCTTCCAGCGCCGCGACAATGCGGTGCTGCTTCTCCCTCTGCTGAATGATCTCCGTGCGGTGCGCCGCGAGCGCCTGATCACCGAAGGTGCGCTCTTTTCGCCGGACCTGTCTGCGCTGGAGGTTGCCAGTGGCAAACGTCAGCCGCTGACCGCCGATAACGCCAAACTGCAGGATCTGGTGGGCAAGCTGCGCAAGATGTATCACGTTGCCGGCGCGGGCCTGATTCGCGACGTTAACAGTGGTGAGAGTCTCGCGTACCTGGTTAAGGTGACCGAAAAAATGACGCTGCTGTACAGCGGCAGCCCGCGACAGCCGCTGTGGCAGATACTGCTCGGTATCTTCGAGGCTATCGGCGAGCACCGCATCAGTGTCCTGCCGGCGTTGCGCCAGCTATTGCGCCGGATCGATGTGGAATTCCGCCTGCTGCAGGGCCGCGGCGCCAAAGTGCTGGATGCGGGATTGGACCGCGACCTGGTGCGCAACTTACTTTTCTACGTATATCTGGCCGGTCCCAATGGCCCGCGCTGCAAGTCCCTATACCATCAGTTTGCGCTTGACCAGGCAGTGCCCGGCACCCCCCGCCCCGATACCGAGGATGCCCTAGCCATGGGGCCCGAAGCACTGGGCATGGCGGTCGCGGCATTGCGCGAGGAGCTGCAGCTGGTACGTGAGGCGCTGGAGCCGAGCGCCGCCGGCAGTGAACGGCCGCCGCTGTCTGACACCGCCGCCATTGCCAAGCGGATGGCCGATACCCTGGGCGTGCTGGGCTTGGAGAATCAACGCGGCCGCGCCCGCGCTATCTACGAGTGCCTGCGCGATGCTGCTCGCGGCGGCGACGTCGATGATCTCCTGATGCAGGCCGCCGGTGATCTGGTGCAGCTGGATTCCGTGCTGGCGTCGACGATGGTGCGCAACAAAAAGGATGACAGCGATCAGCCGCTGATGGGCGACGCAACCGATACCGTTTTGCGTGAGGCGCGCTTGGGCCTGGAGGCGGTCAAAGAGGCGGTGGTCGAATACATCGCCAGCCACTGGGATATCAGCTACCTGAATCGGGTGCCGGAGAGGCTGCAGGAAGTTTGCGGCGGTCTGGACATGGTCGGCTATAGCCGCGCCGGCGAAATCGTTGGCGCCTGCAAACGTTACATCGGTGAACAGCTGATCGATGCTGCCGAGCAGCCGGAATGGAAACTGCTGGACACGCTGGCGGATGCAATCACCAGCGTCGAGTACTATCTCGAGCGTCGCGCCGACGGCATCGAAGATGCGGACATGCTGCTCGCCCTGGCCGAGGACAGTGTCGCGACCCTGGGCTTCGCAGTCACCGATGAGACGCTGGTAGCCGCGGCGACCAACAGTGAGGCTCCGGCCGACCATCAACAAGACTCCGGCGCTGCGGACGAAGCCGCGGCACTGGACGGCGATTTCACTGAGCTGGAACAACAGGCACCGGCGTCCCCAAGCGAAGCCGACACGGAAGAAGACCGCTGGTTTGCCGTCACAGAGAGTGCAGAGCCGGCGGCGGAAGAGGTTCGCGCGTATGCAGAAGTCGAGCCTGCGCCCTCTGTAGCCGCCCCTGATGAGGCGCCTGCAGCTGCGGTAGCCGAGGACGATGACAACCTGATCGATGACGAGATCATCGAGATATTCCTCGAAGAAGCCGCCGAGGTTCTCGAAACCATCGGCCACTATTTCCCCGAATGGGCCGCCAACTTTGCCAACCAGGAGGCGTTGATAGAATTTCGCCGCGGTTTCCACACCCTCAAGGGTTCTGGCCGCATGGTTGAGGCGCTCGAAATCGGCGAGCTGGCCTGGGCCGTGGAAAATATGCTCAACCGCGTGATCGACGAGACCGTCAAGCCACAGCGCGCGCACGCGGAACTGATTGAACAAGTGCGGCAGAAGTTGCCGTCGATGATTGAGGGCTTCCGCCTTGGCAGTGGCGATCCCGAGCCGGAGCGCACGGCACAGCTGGAGGGCTGGGCCCAGCAGCTGTCCCGCGGTGAAGTGCCCGCAGATATGCAGAGCCTGTCCGCGACGGATTCAGCGTCAGCGGCAGAGTCGGACCCCATCTCCGAAGCTGACGACAACGATCAGTTATGGGAAATTTTCGCGCAGGAAGCAGAGACTCATCTCGACACGGTTGAAGAGTTCCTCGCCGATATGCGCGCAGCTGCGCCACTATACGGCGTACCTTCCGATCCGCTGCACCGGGCGTTGCACACTCTGAAGGGCTCCGCGCACATGGCGGAAGTTACCGTGGTGGCGCAGTTGGTGGCACCCTTGGAGCGTTTTGCCAAGGAACTGCGCACCTATCAGGTGCCGATCGATGCCGATATCTATGAGCTGATCAGCGACGCTGCCGATTACGTGCGCGAAGTCCTGCATCAGATCCGCACCGGCCGGGAGCTGGTGATCGAAAAATCGGAACAGTTCCTCGCCCGTGTGGCTGAGCTACAGGAGCGCGCTGTCGGCCACCTGATCCGCGAACGCGAGGCAAATGAGCCCAAGGCGGTAGATCCACAGTTGCTCGCGGTCATCATGGCCGATGGTATGAAGGTGCTGCTGGATGCGGATCAGATGCTGAACCAATGGCGCTCGCGGCCCGGTGATAAATCATTGCTGACTCCGGTTGCCGAGGAACTCGATGTACTGCAGGAGGCGGCGAGCCGTGCACAGCTGCCGACGCTGACCGAGCTGTCCCAGTTGCTCCTCGATGTTTACCGCAAGGTTATTGATGGCCAACTTGAGGAAGAGCCCGCACTGTGGGCCGCGCTGGAGCAGGGGCACAACGAGTTGCTCGACCTGATCGATGCGGTGGCCGCGACGCAGGACCTGCCGGAAGTCAGTGAGGCGGTGGGTGAGGCGTTGCGCTATCTGGCGCAGGGTGAAGGTACCTCGACCGACGATGATGACTACGACTGGTCTGAGCTGGGTATCGATAGCATCGATCTGCCGACCACTGACGAGACTTCGGTGGAAGACGCTGGTAGCAATGACTCTGACTCTGACTTTGGCGAGCTGAGCTTCGATGACCTGGTAAAAACCGAACAGCGAGACGATCTCGAATCCTTCACCGCCGAACCCACTGAGGTCGAAGCGCACGAAGAACAATCGCCCGGAATTGACACTGAGCTCTTCGAAGAGCCGGTCACCCTGGAGGCTTCAGTTGGGGCCCCAACAGCAGAGAATCTAGAGACCGCAGCAGCTGCTCCGGCTGATAAAGAGCTACAGAAGCTGCTGGCGGAAATTGATCCGGATGTTGTCGAAGTATTTATGGAGGAAGCCGGTGATCTGACCGACGAACTGGAAGAGTCGATCCAGGCGTGGGAGCAGGCACCGGACGACCGCAGTCAAGCGGAAGCCCTGAAGCGCGTGCTGCACACCTTCAAGGGCGGTGCGCGCATGGCTGGCCTGATGGGGCTGGGCGAAGTGGCACACCGATTTGAGACAGTCATCGAAGGTATGCAGGGCAGCGCCCAGCCGTCGGCAGAGTTTTTTGCCGATGCGCATGCGATTTACGATCGCATTGCCGGCGGTGTGGAAACGGTGCGCGCTTGGATGAGCGGTGATCAGCTGGATGCCTTTGCCGAACTGCTCAGCAGCCATTGGGCGGACGAACAGCTGGCAGAGGATGCCAGCCCGGTGGACTATGGTATCGACTCCCGCGACCTGCCGCCGCCGGAGGCTGTGCAGAGCGCGTCCCTAACCGAACTCGAGGCGGAATTGCCCGCAGACGAGCCGGCTGGGGAAGCCGGTGAGGCCGTCGAAGCACCGGCGGCGCAGTTGCCGCAACCCGCGCCGGCGACGCCCGCAGCGGAAGGCGGTAACAACGTCCTGCCGTTCATCCGCAAGAAAAATGGCGTTGGCCAGCGCGAGTCCGGTGCGCCATCGCGCGGTCAACCGCAGGAGATGGTGCGTGTCGCTGCCGAGCTGCTGGAGGAGCTGGTAAACCTCGCCGGTGAGACATCGATCTCCCGTGGCCGCCTGGAAGAGCAGGTGAGTGAGTTTGGCCTGGCGCTGGACGAGATGGACGCCACCCTAACGCGCCTGAACGAACAGCTGCGTCGTCTGGATATGGAGACCGAGGCCCAGATCCTGTTCCGCCAGGAGCAGCTGGCCGAGCAGGATGACAACTTTGACCCGCTCGAAATGGACCGCTATTCGTCCATCCAGCAGCTGTCGCGCTCGCTGCTGGAATCCACGTCCGACCTGCTCGAGCTGCGCAACACCCTGGGTAACAAGGCTCGGGATACGGAAACTCTGCTGCTGCAGCAGTCGCGGGTGAATACCGAGCTTCAGGAAGGTCTGATGCGTAGCCGCATGGTGCCCTTCTCGCGCCTGGTACCGCGCCTGCGCCGTATCGTGCGGCAGGTCAGCGCCGAGCTGGGCAAGCAGGTGGATCTGGTGTTCTCCAACGTGGAGGGTGAGCTGGACCGATCCATGCTCGAGCGCATGGTGGCACCGCTCGAACATATGCTCCGCAACGCCGTCGACCATGGTATCGAAATGCCCGAGGAGCGTGTTGCCGCTGGCAAGCCCGAGCGCGGCCGCATCAATGTGGCGCTGGCGCGTGAGGGCAGTGAGGTTGTCCTCAATATCAGCGATGACGGCGCCGGTATCAATTTGATGAAAGTGCGTCAGAAGGCCGTGGAAAACGGTCTGATGCGTCCGGATGCCGAGCTGTCCAACAATGAAATTATGCAGTTCATCCTGGAGGCCGGTTTCAGTACGGCCGATGCGGTGACGCAGATTTCTGGCCGCGGCGTCGGCATGGACGTGGTGTCCGCCGAAATCAAGCAGATCGGCGGTACCGTGCATATCAATTCCCAGGCGGGTCGGGGTACTGAATTCGTCGTGCGCCTGCCGTTCACCGTTTCGGTCAACCGTGCACTGATGGTGAAGATCGGGGAGGATCTGTTCGCTCTGCCCCTCAACACTATCGAGGGTATCGTGCGGCTGAGTCCTTTTGAGCTGGAACACTATTACCGCTCCAGTGATGCTCGCTTCGAGTACGCCGGCGAACCCTACCAGGTCAGCTACTTCGGCACGCTGCTGCAGTCAGAGGCGCGGCCGAAGCTGAGCGTCGAGGACATGCAGCTACCGGTACTGCTGGTACGTTCCGAGGGCCATGCGATGGCACTACAGGTGGATGCGATCATGGGCAGCCGCGAAATCGTCGTGAAAAGCCTGGGGCCGCAGTTTGCCGCGGTGCAGGGCGTTTCCGGCGCGACGGTTACCGGTGACGGCACGGTGGTGGTGATTCTCGATGCCCACGCATTGTTGCGCCGTCAGGCTGCACAGCTGGCGCGCCCGGAGGTACCGCAGCTGCAACTGGAGCCTGTACCGGCGGCACAGCCGGAGCCGGCAGAGCGTCAGCTGTCGGTAATGGTGGTGGACGACTCGGTAACCGTACGTAAGGTAACCACGCGCTTCCTCGAGCGGGAGGGGTATCTGGTGACTACCGCCAAGGATGGGCAGGACGCGGTGATTCAGCTGCAGGATCACATTCCCGATCTGATTCTGCTCGATATCGAGATGCCGCGCATGGATGGCTTCGAGGTGGCGCGCCATATCCGCTCCAGCAGTCGTCTGCGGGATATACCGATCGTGATGATCACTTCGCGTACCGGTAAAAAACACCGCGATCACGCGATGTCGCTCGGCGTGAATCACTACCTGGGCAAGCCCTACCAGGAAGAGGTGCTGTTGGCGGCGATTCACGAATACACCGGCGAATCGGCGGTAAGTGGTTAGCAATCGGTAATTTTGTCCGGAAACCTATTAGCGGATAATCAACGCAAAAGAGATTGGCAATGAGTGGAGTCGAAGCGCTGCCGGTGGATGTGCCGCAGGAAGTGAGCAGCTTGTTACTGCCGCTGGCGGATGGCCAGTTGCTGGTTCCGGTGGATACCCTGTCGGAAGTGATCGCCATGCAGACACCGGTGGCCGCCTACGATGCGCCGGCCTGGTATCTGGGTGAGCTGAACTGGCGCGAGCAGCGTTTGCCGCTGCTGTCGTTTGAGGTCATGCGCGGCCAACCATTAGCGGCCGCCAGTGAAGCTGGCCGTATCGCGGTTCTCAGCAGTGGCAACCCGGAGGGCGACCTGCCATTTTTCGCGCTCGTGTTGCAGGGTACTCCGCGCCTGGTGAGGGTCACTCCGGACGAGCTGAGCGGACGTCACCAGGAGTGTCAGCAGGGCGAGCTGATGCATGTAGCCCTGTCCGGTGAGGAAGCGGTGATTCCCGATTTGTCCGAACTCGAGCGCGCCTGTCTCGAGTACCGTAGCCGCCGGTAATTCTCCGGCGGCAACATGCAACAGTAGTGAGATAAAAAAACGGGGCCAGTAGGCCCCGTTTTTTTATCTGCGTCGGAAGAGGATCAGAACAGTTCTTCCGGCAGTGATTCGCTCTGTTCCTCCGCTGGCGAATCGCCACTGTCGTCGGAGTAGGCCGGCTGATAAGAGCTGTAGGTGCCGCGGCCGGGCACATGGTCGGCACGGAAAATCTCGAACATGCCGCCGCGAGAAGTCCGCAGGCCGGTCCGCGGGTTGATGCGCACGGTCACTATATCGTCGGGTTGCGGCAGGTGGCGTTCGGGCAGTCCCTCCAGCGCGGTGCTCATAAAGTCGATCCAGATGGGCAGCGCCGCCGAGCCGCCGTATTCATTCTTGCCCAGCTCGCCATTGCTGTCGAAACCTACCCAGGCACTCGTGGCGAGATGCGGGCTGTAGCCCGAGAACCAGGCGTCGCGCGGCCCGTTGGTGGTCCCGGTTTTGCCAGCGATATCGCCACGCTTCATAACCAGCGCCTTGCGGCCGGTGCCCTTCTTAATGACGTCCTTCAGAATGGAATCCATGATGTAGGTGGTCTGGGCAGACATAGCCCGCGGAGCGCGCGGACGTGCCTGCTCCCCGGCTTCATCCAGCGGGCCCACGGCGAGCGTGCGCAGCTCCACCGGCTCGTCGCCGGGTTCCATGGCGCTAGCCTCCATCTGCAGGTCCTCCAGGTCCAGCGGCTCCCGCGCCACCGATTCGCTGCCGGGTTCGGGACAATCGTGGCAAACGGTCAACGGCAGCGCCTGATAGACGACCTCGCCATTTACGTCCAGGACCTTGTCGACCAGGTAGGGCTCGACGCGATAGCCGCCATTGGCGAAAGCCGCGTATCCACGCACCATCTCGAGTGGCGTCAGCGCCGAGCTTCCCAAGGCGATCGTCAGGTTGCGTGCGAGTTTGCTGCGCTCGAAGCCGAAGCGCTCGGCAAAGCCAAGCGCATAGTCGATGCCCAGGGCCTGCAGTAGGCGGATAGACACCATGTTCCGGGACTTGTACAGAGCGGTCCGCAGTCGAGTCGGGCCGAGGAAGGTGCCACCGTCGTTCTCGGGCCGCCAGACATCCTGCAGGTTGGTTTCTTCGAAGATGATCGGTGCGTCATTGATCATGCTGGCCGCGGTGTAGCCCCTTTCGATCGCTGAGGCGTAAATAAAGGGCTTGAAGTTGGAGCCGGGCTGGCGCGCCGCCTGGGTGACGCGGTTGAAGTGACTCTGGCGGAAGTCGTAGCCGCCCACCAGCGCGCGGATGGCGCCGTCTTCGGGCGCCAGCGACACAAGGGCGCCCTGGGCGGCGGGTACCTGCGCCAGATGCCACTCTTCACGCACCTGAGGCTCTTCGAGCCCGGCGCTCACTTCGCCCGGATCCGCAAACGGGTCGGGCGCCGGTACCTCGCCGTCACCGACAGCCCCTGCCGCGGCGTCTGCCGTCTCGGCGGCTGTAATTTCCATGCGGCGCAAGCGCACCACGTCGCCGGGCGCAAACATTTCCTCGGCGGACTGCAGCCGCGGTCCGCGGGCGTTTTCGGATAGATAGGGGCGGATGGATTCCAGGCCGTTCTCCCAAGGGATTTCCACCACGCGCCTATCCCGCAGCTGCACCTGCAGGCTCTTCGGCTCCACGGTGGTCACCACCGCCGGTTCCAGCCCGCCGAGCACGGGGATTTCGTTGAGTAGATCGACCAGCTGGTCGCTGTCTTGCAGCAGCTGCGGATCAAGTCGTTGCTCCGGGCCCCGATAGCCGTGCCGGGCATCGTAAGTTTCCAGACCGTGCTGCAGCGCCTTGCGCGCAGCGTCCTGCAGTTTGCTGTCGACTGTGGTGATGATCTGGTAGCCATCGGTATAGGCGCTATCCCCGAACAGGTCTACGGCCTCCTTGCGCGCCATCTCTGCTATATAGGGGGCATCCAGGTCGAGGTCGCGACCGTGGTAGCTGGCGGTGACCGGGGCCGTAATAGAGTTCTTGTATTCATCCTGGTCGATATAGCCCAGGTCCAACATGCGCTTCAGGATCCAGTTGCGGCGGACCAGCGCACGGGTGGGGTTGGCGATCGGATTGTAGGTGGACGGCGCCTTCGGCAGCCCTGCCATCATCGCCCACTGGGCCAGGTTCAGCTCGTTGATATCGCGCCCGTAGTACACGTGGGCGGCAGCCTGAAACCCGTAGGCGCGGTTGCCGAGGAAGATTTTGTTGAGATACAACTCGAGGATATCGTTCTTGGACAGTTCCTGTTCAATCTGCAGTGACAGCAGTATCTCATTGAATTTGCGAACAAAACGCTGCTCGCGACTGAGAAAGAAGTTGCGCGCCACCTGCATCGTCAGGGTGCTGCCACCGGACTGGATAGAGCCGGTTTGCGCCAATTGTGAAGCGGCTCTCATTAACCCTTTAATGGAAACCCCGTTGTGGGAGTAGAATCCGGCGTCTTCGGCGGCGAGTACGGCCTTGATAAACTGCTCCGGCGTCTGTTCAATGGTGATGGGGTTACGTCTCTTTTCGCCAAACTCCCCGATCAGCTTCATGTCCCGCGAATAGACCCGCAGCGGCGTTTGTAGGCGTATATCGCGCAGGCTTTCCACCGATGGCAGGCCTGGCTTCAGATAAAGGTATATGCTGGCAAAGGCCATGGCTGCGGCTGCGGCTCCAGCGAGGCCGAGCCAGAGCAGGGAAAGCAGGCGATTGCGGGCTTTTTCGGTCATGGAAATGCTTCTGTGTACGTCTTTATAAGGTCAGGTGAATAATTATACGAATATTGTGCGCTGATACCTATGCAATTGGCGGTTGCAGCTGTAATTTAAAGTGCTATAACATCAAAACCTCATAACCCACGGAAAAGATAAGAAAAATGGGGATGCTCCCTTTTCTCAACAAAGGCCCTAAGGCCATGCTGGGACTCGATATTAGCTCTACGGCCGTAAAGTTGCTGGAGCTAAGTCGCAATGGCGACAAATACCGGGTCGAATGTTACGCCGTGGAGCCCCTGCCTCCGAATGCGGTTGTGGACAAGAATATCAATGATGTGGGTGCTACCGCCGAGGCCATTCGCAAGGTGGTGCGCCGCTCCAAGACGCGCCTGCGGCAGGCCGCGGTCGCCGTGTCCGGGTCGGCGGTGATTACTAAGACCCTGGAAATGCCCGCCGATCTCTCCGAAGACGCTCTGGAAGCGCAGATAGCGCTGGAAGCCGATCAGTACATTCCCTACCCGCTGGACGAAGTGAACCTGGATTTCGAGGTCCAGGGCCCGTCGGAGAAGGGGGAGGGCCAGGTGGAAGTGCTGCTGGCAGCTTGTCGTAGCGAGAATATTGAACAGCGAGTGTCCGCACTCGGTGACGCCGACCTGCAAGCCACCATTGTGGATGTGGAGGCCTACGCCATAGAGCGCGCTTACACTCTGCTGGAGCGTCAGTTTCCGCCCCAGGAGCAGTTGGTCGTGGCGGTCATCGATATCGGTGCCACCATGAGCGCGCTGTCGGTGCTGGTGGACGGCAAGACCGTGTACACCCGTGAGCAGTTGTTCGGTGGCCGCCAGCTGACTGATGAGATTCAGCGTCGCTACGGCCTGTCTGCCGAAGAGGCCGGGCTGGCCAAGCGCCAGGGTGGTAGTGGACTGCCGGATGATTACTACCCGGAGGTCCTGGAGCCCTTCCGTGACGCAGTAGTCCAGCAGGTGACTCGCTCGCTGCAATTCTTCTACTCATCCACCTCATACAGCGACGTCGATTACATACTGCTTGGCGGTGGTGTCGCGGCGATGGACGGACTGGCGGACCTGGTCAGTCAGAAACTCAACAAGCCCACGGTCGTTGCCAATCCGTTCCTGGATATGGCGGTAGCTTCGCGGGTCAACCGCCAGGCGCTGGCCAGCGAGGCGCCGTCCCTGATGATTGCCGCGGGTCTGGCGATGCGCGAGAAGGAGTACTGATATGGCCAAGATTAACCTCTTGCCATGGCGCCAGGAGTACCGTGCGCAGAAGCAAAAAGAGTTTCAACAGGTTGCGGTGCTGGTGGTGATCGCCGCCGCTTTTTCCACCTTTTTGTGGATGAAGACGGTTGACGGCCAGATCGCCAATCAGAACGAGCGCAATCAAATTCTGCAGACGGAGATCGCAGCGCTCGATAAACAGGTGCGGGAAATCAAAGATCTGAAGAAGCGTCGCCAGGAGCTGATTGACCGCATGCGCGTTATCCAGGAGCTGCAGGGTAACCGCCCGCTGGCGGTGCGCTATTTCGACGAAATGGTGCGCTCGGCCCCTGAGGGGCTGTGGCTGACTAATCTGAAGCGCAGCGGCAAAAGCATGGAAATCGCGGGTGTGGCGGAGTCCAATAATCGCGTTTCTTCTTTCATGCGCAACCTGGACCAATCCGAATGGTACGAATCTCCGAATCTCACCGGCGTGACTGCGAAGCCGGAGTTTGGCGAGCAGGCCAGTGCCTTCCAGATGACAGTTAATGTCAGCGGGCGCAAGAAAGAAGAGCAAGAAGATGCGGGCGTTGCCGCGGCTAATAAAGGATCCTGACCATGGCTCTGGAGGATACGCTCAAGAAACTGAATGAACTCGATATTAACGATATCGATTTCTCCCGTGTTGGGGTTTGGCCGCTTGCCGGCCGTATCGTTTTGCTGATTGTGATCGCTGCCGCTTTGATCGGTGGTGGTTATTACTTTCTGATCAGCGACCGCTATCAGCAGCTGGAATTTGCCGCCAATAAGGAAAAAGAGCTGTTTACACAGTTCGAGAAAAAATCGTTTGAGGCGGCTAACCTCGATGCTTACCGCGAACAGCTCGCGGAAATGGAAGAGACCTTCGGCACGCTACTGAAGCAGTTACCCAAAGACACCGAAGTGCCCGGCCTGCTTGAGGATATTGATGAATTTGGTCGCGGCAGCGGACTGACGATTCAGAAGGTCGCATTGGAAGCAGAGCAGGTTGGCGAGTTCTATGTGGAGCTGCCCATTCGTATTGAGGTGCAGGGCGGCTATCACGAATTTGGCGCATTTGTGAGTGGTATTGCTGGCATGCCGAGAATCGTCACGCTTCACGACTTCAATATCGAAAACAGCAAAGACGGCGGTGCACTGCTCAATATGGTGATCAATGCGAAGACGTACCGCTACAAGGAGCAGGGGGAAGAGGGATGATCCGATATATAGCCCTAGTATCCGCTCTACTGGCCCTCGGCGGCTGCAGTCTCGATGGCGGTCACAGTGACCTGCGCCAGAAGATGGCCGCGGTTAAGCACAAGCCCAAAGGGCAGATAGAGCCGATTCCCACGTTCACTCCTTATAGCCCCTATGTCTACAGCGCCGCGGCTTTGCGCAGTCCGTTTAGCCGTCCGGTACTCGAATCCGACCAGCGTCTGGTAGGGCGACGGCTGGACGTGGCGCCCGACCTGAACCGCCAGCGCGAGCTGCTGGAAGGGTACAATTTCGATGCGCTGTCCATGGTCGGCACCCTCTCACGTGGCGGTCAGCTGTGGGCGCTGATTGACGACGGCGATGGCGGCATTCACCGGATTACCATCGGCAACTATGTGGGCAAGAATCACGGGCGGGTGGTCAACGCCAACTCCGCGCAGCTAGACGTTTTGGAAATCGTACCGGATGGCACCGGTGGCTGGATTGAGCGGCCGCGGGCGCTGACTTTGGAAGAGAAGGACAACCAATAATGATCAACAAGCAACTCGCCAAAGTAATGGCTCCCATTTGGGTTTTGTTGCTGGGTCTGGCATTGATGCCCGGGGTATTGCAGGCACAGGCCAATCAGCTGAATGACATCCAGTTTTCCGAGCTGCCGGGCAGCCGCGTACAGTTGCGGCTCACTTTCAGTGACGTCCCGCCGGAGCCGACCGGCTATACGATCGAGCAGCCGGCCCGGATCGTAATGGACTTTGCCGGCGTCGAGAGCGCGCTGCCGCAGAAGAAATACTCCCTTGGCATTGGTGGCGCCCGCAGTGCGGTGGTAGTGTCCAGCGAGGATCGCACCCGCCTGATCGTCAACCTCGATCAGCTGCCGGTTTATACCAGTGAGCGCAAGGGCAACCAGGTAGTGCTGGAAATCGGCGCCGATTCAGCAACCACCGCTTCCGTTGCCGCCGCCCCCGCGAAAACTTCTCACGAAAAGGGTTTGAATCTGGGCGGGCAAAAGCAGTTCCGCGCGGCCGGCAGCGTGGGGATCAGTAACGTAGATTTTCGCCGCGGCGATGGCGGCGAAGGCAAGGTGATTGTCAGACTGACCGACCCGGCTGTAAATATCGACGTTGAGCGCACCAAGGGCAAGATTTACCTGACCTTCCTCGGTGCCGAGCTGCCCGAATCCCTGCGCCAGCGCCTGGATGTTACCGACTTCGCCACTCCGGTTAAGTCCATCACCGTCGATTACGATGGGCGCAATACGGTCATAGCGGTCGACCCTGCCGGCACCGACTACGACTATCTGGCCTACCAGGCGGACAATGAATACGTGTTGAGCGTGAAGCCCATGTCCGTTGCGCAAGTACGCGAAAAGCAGAAAGAATTCCAGTTCTCCGGTGAAAAGCTGTCGTTGAATTTCCAGGACATTGAAGTGCGCTCGGTGCTGCAGCTGATCGCCGACTTTACCGACCTGAACCTGGTCGCCAGCGACACCGTACAGGGTCGCATTACCCTGCGCCTCGATGGCGTGCCCTGGGACCAGGCCCTGGAGCTGATCCTGAAGGCCAAGGGCCTGGATAAACGCCAGGAGGGCAATGTGATCATGGTGGCGCCGGCAGCGGAGATCGCCGAGCGCGAACGCCAGGAGCTGGAAACCCGCAAGCAACTGGAAGAGCTGGCGCCACTGCGCACCGAATACATTCACGTGCGCTATGCCGACGCCCGCGAGCTGTTCAGCCTGTTTTCCGGTCAGCAGGGTGGCGGCGGTGCCGGCCAGGGTAGTTTTGCCGGCGGCCGCCAGGATCAGAACGAGCGCAGTATTTTGTCCGCACGTGGCAGCGCTATCGTCGACGAACGCACCAACACGATTATCCTGACAGATACCGAGGAAAAGATTGCCCAGTTCCGCGAGCTGATCGAGGCTATCGATATCCCGATCCGCCAGGTGATGATCGAGGCGCGTATCGTCAATGCCAATACCGACTTCGCGCGGGAGCTGGGGGTTCGCTGGAACTACACCGAGAGCCATCAGGTCGATGATGACAAGATCGGCATCGGCTCTGGTATGCAGGACAGTTCATCTGTCATCGGCGACGGCGCCACCGGGCCTAGCGTGTCCTCCCCGGTAAGTATCCACGATCCGCTGCTGGTGGATCTGGGCGTGGCCAATCCGGCGGGCAGTATTGCCTACGCGATCCTGAAAGATAACCTGTACCTCGGGCTGGAACTGTCCGCCCTGGAGGACGTGGGCAAGGCGGAAATCGTCTCCCAGCCGAAGGTGGTGACCGGCGACAAGCAGGAGGCAACCATCCAGTCCGGCGTGGAGATTCCCTATCTGGAGGCCACCTCCTCCGGTGCTGCGTCCGTGACCTTCCGCGAAGCCGTGCTCGAGCTGAATGTGATCCCGCAGATCACGCCGGATAACAACATTATTATGGCGCTGAATATCGAGCAGAACAGTGTCGGTGAGCTGTTTACCGACCTGGCCACCGGTAGCCAGATACCTGCGATCAACATTAACGCTCTACAGACCAAGGTACTGGTACGCAACGGTGAGACGATCGTGCTGGGCGGCATTTTTGAGAGCCAGGTGATCGAAGGGGAGACGAAGATTCCGCTGCTAGGCGATATCCCCTATATCGGCAATCTGTTCAAGAATACCGTCCGCAATGACGACAAGCGCGAGCTGTTGATGTTCATTACACCGCGCATCATGGACGAAGAGATCTACTACGGTAAGTGATCAGTCGTTCCATCTTCCTTGTCGGCCCGATGGGGGCCGGCAAGTCCACTATCGGCAAGTTGCTGGCAGCGCAGTTGCAGCTGCCATTTGCCGATTCCGACAAGGTACTCGAAGAGCGCACCGGTGCCGATATTCCCTGGATTTTTGATGTCGAGGGGGAGGCCGGCTTCCGCCGGCGTGAGAGCGAGGTGTTGCGGGATCTCTGCCACGGGCCGACCCAGGTAATCGCTACCGGTGGCGGCATCGTGCTGATGGAGGAGAATCGCCAGCTGTTGAGGACTTACGGGCTGGTGGTTTATCTGCAGGCAAGCACCGAACAATTGCTCGAGCGCACGTCAAAAAACGCTAACCGCCCGCTGCTGAATGTCGCCGATCCGCGTGCGCGCATTATTGAACTGGTGCAGCAGCGCGATCCGCTGTACCGCGAAGTTGCCGATATTATCTGCGATACCGATCACTGCACTCCCAAGCAGGCTGCCCTGATGGTCGCCGAGCGCCTGTCCCAGGACGCCACCTCCCAATAATCGCGCCGCGACTGTGTGCTAAAGTGCGCTTCGGTTCGCGCAGCACCTGCTGGGTCGCGCGCGCATCGCATATCACTGGCCAGCATGGAGGATCTCGTGCACTGCCTTAATGTGGAATTGGGAGAGCGCAGCTATCCCATCATCATCGGTTCCCAGCTCCTGGGCGACGCGCAACACCTGCTGCCCTATATCCGCGGCAAGCAGGTCTGTGTGGTGACCAACGAAACGGTCGCGCCGCTGTATTTGTCACGCGTGCTCGAAGCCTTGTCGGAATTTGACAAGGTCGACACCATCGAGCTGCCCGATGGCGAGGCCTTCAAGACGCTCGATACCGTCAATCGTATTTTCGATCTGCTGCTCGAGCGGCGGCACAATCGCAGCACCACGCTGATCGCACTCGGTGGCGGAGTAGTCGGTGACATGACCGGTTTTGCGGCGGCCTGCTATCAGCGCGGTGTCGATTTCGTCCAGATTCCCACCACACTGCTCGCGCAGGTGGATTCCTCCGTTGGTGGCAAGACCGGCGTCAATCACCCGCTCGGCAAGAACATGATCGGCGCCTTCTATCAGCCGCGGGTTGTCATCGCCGACATGGATACGCTGGCCACTCTCCCCGAGCGGGAGTTCTCTGCCGGCATCGCCGAGGTAATCAAGTACGGCCTGATCTGTGACGAGCCATTTTTTTGCTGGCTGGAGGACAACATCTCCCGCCTGATGGCGCGGGATCCGCAGGCACTGGCTTATGCCGTCGACCGCAGTTGTCGCGACAAGGCCGCCGTGGTGGCCGAAGACGAGCGCGAGTCCGGTCGCCGGGCCATCCTCAACTTCGGTCATACGTTCGGCCACGCGATCGAAGCGGTGCAGGGATACGGCAACTGGCTGCACGGCGAGGCGGTGGCCGCCGGCATGGTGATGGCGGCAGAGTTGTCACACTTGCGCGGGAGCATCGAGGCGGGGCTGGTCGAACGCGTCCGGGCTCTGCTGGAAGCCGCGCGCCTGCCAACGGCGGCGCCGCAGGGCATGACCACAGAGGCATTTCTCGATGCAATGGCGGTCGACAAGAAGGTGATGGATGGTCGCCTGCGCCTGGTCCTGTTGCGGGCGCTGGGCGATGCGCAGATCATCGATGACACGCCCCGGGAGCTGATTGAGCAGGCGCTGCAGACTTGCGGTGCGACGTGATGGATCACACTTGGATCCGCTAAACCTGAGGACGAAATAACGGTTCTGATCGTCGAAAGAAGATAAGTCGGTTTTGGCGCGTTTTGGCAGACGATCTATCTGTCAAATCTTGCAATTACAGGGGGGCACAAGTAATATTGCGCGCCCCCTCGGAAAAACCGACGGGGTCACAAAGCCAAGAAAAACAAAAAAAGCCCCGCATGCGGGCTTTTTTTGTCTGGGGTACGGGTAGGCGCGACCCATCGCGACGACGCCCGCCCCAATCCAGGGCGCAGCGAAAGGCTCGTGCCGTGTCCCCCCAACGATAACGATGAGGAATTCTATGGGTAGCGGTCTGTATCGGTTGGATGAGTTCAAGGACAACTGCGGATTTGGCCTGATTGCGCACCTGAAAGGCGCGACCAGTCACAAGCTGGTACAGACGGCCATCGAGTCCCTGACCTGCATGACACACCGGGGCGGCATCGCTGCCGACGGCAAGACCGGTGACGGCTGCGGTCTGTTGCTGCAGAAACCGGACACCTTCCTGCGCGCCGAAGCCCGCGACCTGCTCGGTGTCGAGCTGACAGATGCCTACGCCGTGGGTGCGATCATGCTGCCGCTGGACGACGCGGCGGCGCAGGCCGCCCGGGACATCCTTACGCGCGAACTCGAAGCGCAGGGCCTGCGGGTGGCAGGCTGGCGCCCGGTACCAAACAACCCGGATTGTCTTGGCCCCATCGCGCGGGAATCCCTGCCGCGCTTCGAGCACCTGCTGATCAACGACTCAGAGCAGCCGCTGGGTGAAGCCAAGTTCAACGCGCGCCTTTATGTCGCCCGCCGCAAGGCGGAGCAACAGCTGACAGGTGATGTCTACATCGCCAGCCTGTCCACCAGCGTGCTGTCCTACAAGGGGCTGATGATCCCCGCCGATCTGCCGAAATTCTTCCCGGACCTGGCGGATCCGCGCCTGGAGACTGCCATCTGTGTATTCCACCAGCGCTTTTCCACCAATACCATGCCGCGCTGGCCGCTGGCGCAACCGTTTCGCCTGCTGGCGCACAACGGTGAGATCAATACGATTACCGGCAACCGCAACTGGTCGGTGGCGCGCACGGGCAAATTCTCTACCGAGCTGATCCCGGAGCTGGCCGAACTGGCGCCGCTGGTGAATCGCGAGGGATCAGACTCATCCAGCCTCGACAACATGCTGGAAATGCTGACAGCTGGCGGTATGGAGCTGCACCGTGCGGTGCGCATGCTGGTGCCGCCGGCCTGGCAGAATGTCGAGGATATGGATGCGGACCTGCGCGCCTTCTATGAATACATTTCCATGCATATGGAGCCGTGGGACGGTCCCGCCGGTCTGGTAATGACCGATGGCCGCTACGCCGTATGTACGCTCGACCGCAACGGTCTGCGTCCGTCGCGCTGGGTCATTACCAAAGATGACGTGATCACCGTCGCCTCGGAGGTTGGCGTTTACGACTATGCGCCGGAAGATGTGGTGGCCAAGGGCCGCCTGGGGCCGGGGCAGATGCTGTCCGTGGATACCCGCGACGGCAAGCTGCATCACACCGCCGAAATCGACAACATGCTGAAGCGCTCCCAGCCCTACAAGCGTTGGCTGAAAGAAAAGGCGCGTCGCATCCGCTCCACACTGGTTACCGCACCGGTGGACAACAATTTCTCCTACGAGCAGTTCAAGGTCTACCAGAAGCTGTTCAGCTCCTCGCTCGAAGAGCGCGACAAAGTCGTGCGGCCGATGGCTGAGGCCGGCCAGGAAGCGGTGGGCTCGATGGGCGACGACACGCCGATGGCGGTACTGTCGCGACAAAATCGCTCCCTGTACGACTACTTCCGCCAGCAGTTTGCCCAGGTGACCAACCCGCCGATCGACCCGCTGCGGGAGACAGTGGTGATGTCGCTGGAAACCTGCCTCGGCCGCGAGAAGTCCGTGTTCGAAGAGACACCGGAACACGCCGACCGCGTGATCCTGTCGTCGCCGGTGCTGTCGCACATGAAGTACACGGCGCTGCTCGAGCTGGATCGACCCGGCTTTGAAGCTAAGATTTTTGATCTCAACTATGACCCGGCGCAGCTGGACCTCAAAGGCGCGTTGGAAAAGCTCTGTGCCGATGTCGAAGCCTCGGTGCGCGCCGGCACTGTGATCGTGGTGCTGTCCGACCGCAATATCCGCGAGGAGCGACTGCCGATCGATGCGCTGCTGGCCACTGGCGCGGTGCATCACCACCTGGTACACGCCGGCCTGCGCTGTGATTCCAACGTCGTGGTCGATACCGCCAGCGCCCGCGACGCACACCAGCTGGCCTGCCTGGTGGGCGTGGGGGCGACGGCGGTGCACCCCTATTTCTCCTACAGCATCATTAACCACCTGATCGACACCGGCGAGCTGCTGCTCGATGCTGCCGAGGCACAGAAGAACTACCGCAACGGCATCATCAAGGGGCTGCTGAAAATCCTGTCCAAGATGGGTATTTCCACCGTTGCCTCCTACCGCGGGGCGCTGCTGTTTGAGCTGGTGGGCTTGGCGCAGGAAGTCGTGGATCTCTGTTTCCCCGGCGCGCCCAGTCGCATTCAGGGCGCCGGTTTTGCCGAATTGCAGCAGGATATGGCGGTGCGCGCGGGTCTCGCGTGGAAGCCGCGCAAGCCGGTCTCCCCGGGTGGGCTGCACAAGTTTGTCTACGGGCAGGAGTACCACACCTTTAACCCGGAGGTAGTGGATACACTGCGCCGCGCCGCGCGCACCGGCGACTATTCGGCCTGGCGCGACTACTCCGAACTGGTGAACCGCCGCCCCGTGGCAACTCTGCGCGACCTGCTGGATTTCAAAGACGGCGTCGCGCCGATTCCGCTGGAGCAAGTGGAGCCGACCGAGAGCATCCTGCGGCGCTTCGACTCCGCCGCCATGTCCCTCGGCGCCCTGTCGCCGGAGGCCCACGAATCCCTGGCCCAGGCGATGAACCGCCTCGGCGGCCGCTCCAACAGCGGCGAGGGTGGTGAGGACCCGGCGCGTTTCGGCACCGACAAGGTATCCAAGATCAAACAGGTGGCATCGGGCCGTTTCGGCGTGACGCCGCACTATCTGGTCAACGCCGAGGTACTGCAGATCAAGATCGCCCAGGGCGCCAAGCCGGGCGAGGGCGGTCAGCTGCCGGGTGGCAAGGTCAACGACCTGATCGCGCGCCTGCGCTACTCGGTGCCCGGCGTGACCCTGATCTCGCCGCCGCCGCACCACGACATCTACTCGATCGAGGACCTGGCGCAGCTGATCTACGATCTCAAGCAGGTGAATCCGGACGCGCTGGTGTCGGTGAAACTGGTTTCGCGCCCCGGCGTCGGCACTATCGCCGCCGGTGTGGCCAAGGCCTATGCGGATCTGATTACCATCTCCGGCTATGACGGCGGCACTGCGGCCAGCCCGATCACCTCGATCCGCTATGCCGGTTCGCCGTGGGAGCTGGGCCTGGCGGAAACCCACCAGACGCTGCGCGCCAACGACCTGCGCGGCAAGGTGCGGGTGCAGACCGACGGCGGACTCAAGACCGGTCTGGATGTGGTCAAAGCGGCGATTCTCGGCGCCGAGAGCTTCGGCTTCGGCACCGCGCCGATGGTGGCACTCGGCTGCAAGTACCTGCGCATCTGCCACCTGAACAACTGCGCCACCGGCGTCGCCACCCAGAACAAGGATCTGCGTGACGAGCACTACATCGGTACCGCGGAGATGGCGATGAACTTCTTCCGCTTCGTCGCCGAGGAGACCCGCGAGTGGATGGCGCGTCTCGGGGTGGCTTCCATCGAGGAGCTGGTGGGCCGCGTGGACCTGCTACAGGTACTCGGCGGCGAGACCGACAAACAGCAGAAGCTGGATCTGTCACCGCTGCTGCACACCGATGCGCTGCTGGACAGCAAGCCGCAGACCTGCCAGCTGCCGAAGAACGAGCCCTGGGACAAGGGTGAACTGGCGGAGCGCATGGTGGTGGAAATACTGCCGGCAATCGAAAGCCTGTCCGGCGGCGATTACAGCTACCGCGTGACCAACTGCGATCGATCCATCGGCGCGCGCCTGTCTGGCGAGATCGCAAAACGCCACGGCAACCAGGGCATGGTCGACGCGCCGGTGAAGCTGCACCTGCAAGGTGTGGCCGGGCAGTCCTTCGGTGTCTGGAATGCCGGCGGCCTGGAAATGTATCTGGAAGGCGATGCCAACGACTATGTCGGCAAGGGCATGGCCGGCGGCAAGTTGGTGATACGCCCGCCGCAGAACAGCGCCTTTGCGTCGCAGGAGACCAGCATTATCGGCAACACCTGCCTGTACGGCGCCACTGGCGGCAAGCTGTTTGCGGCGGGCCGTGCCGGTGAACGCTTCGGCGTGCGCAACTCCGGTGCCTTCGCGGTGGTGGAAGGGGCCGGTGATCACTGCTGCGAATATATGACCGGCGGCATGGTCGCGGTGCTCGGCAACACCGGCTACAACTTCGGTGCCGGCATGACCGGTGGCTTCGCCTACGTGCTGGACCTGAAGCGCAATTTCTTTGACAAGTGCAATCACGAGTTGATCGAGCTGCGCCGCATCAGCAGTGAAACCCTGGAGCCTTACCAGAGCCACCTGCGCGAGGTGATCGAAGAGTATGCCGCGGAAACCGGCAGTGAATGGGGGGCGGAGTTGCTGGACAACTTCGATGACTACCTGAGCAAGTTCTGGCTGGTCAAACCCAAGGCGGCGAGCCTCGCCGGCCTGCTGTCCGATGTGCGCAAGCGCGGCGAGTAAGGGAAGGGTGGAGAGAAGTTTATGAAAGAGAGACTGAGCAACGACTTCCAGTTTATCGATGTGGGCCGTATGGACCCGCCGAAAAAAGACATCATCACCCGCACCAACGAGTTCGTGGAGATCTACCAGCCGTTCAGTGAGCGCCAGGTGGCGAGCCAGGCGCACCGCTGCCTGGACTGCGGCAACCCCTACTGCGAGACCGGCTGCCCGGTGCACAACTATATCCCCAACTGGCTGAAGCTGGTGACCGACGGCAACATCATGGAGGCGGCGGAGCTCTGTCACCAGACCAATACGCTGCCGGAAGTCTGCGGCCGCGTCTGCCCGCAGGATCGGCTGTGCGAGGGGGCCTGCACGCTGAACGACGGCTTCGGTGCCGTGACCATCGGCAGCGCGGAAAAATATATCACCGACACCGCCTTCGCCCTCGGCTGGCGCCCGGATCTGAGCCATGTGGAGAAGACTGACAAGCGCGTGGCAGTGATCGGCGCGGGCCCCGCCGGTCTCGGCTGTGCCGACGTGCTGGTGCGCAACGGCGTGCAGCCGGTGGTGTTCGACAAGTACCCGGAGATAGGCGGCCTGATCACGTTCGGTATCCCGGAGTTCAAGCTGGAAAAGTCAGTGATGCAGAAGCGTCGCGAGATCTTTACCGACATGGGGGTGGAGTTCTGCCTGAATACCGAGATCGGCAGGGACATCAGTTTCGAGCAGCTGCTTGAAGAATACGATGCGGTGTTTATGGGCATGGGCACCTACAACTATATGAAAGGCGGCTTCCCTGGTGAAGAGCTCCCCGGCGTTCACGATGCACTGCCGTTCCTGGTGGCAAACGTGAACCGCAATATGGGCTGGGAAAAGAACCCGGAAGAGTTCATTTCCGTCGAAGGCAAGCGCGTAGTGGTACTCGGCGGCGGTGATACCGCGATGGACTGCAACCGCAGTTCGATCCGTCTCGGTGCCAAGAGTGTCACCTGCGCCTACCGCCGCGACGAGGAAAATATGCCGGGCTCCCGCCGTGAGGTGGCCAATGCGAAGGAAGAGGGCGTCAGGTTCCTGTTCAACCGCCAGCCGGTGGAGATCGTCGGCGACGGGAAGGTGAGTGGCGTGAAGGTGGTCACCACCCAGCTCGGCGAGCCGGACGAAAACGGCCGCCGCCGCCCGCAGGTGGTGCCGGGCTCGGAGGAGATCATCCCGGCGGATATCGTGCTGGTGGCCTTCGGCTTCCGCCCCAGCCCGGCGGAGTGGTTCGGCGAGCACGATATCGAGGTGGCTGACTGGGGCGGTGTCGTCGCGCCGGAAAGGCAGCAATTCAAGTTCCAGACCAGCAATGCCAAGGTGTTCGCCGGCGGCGATATGGTGCGCGGTTCCGATCTGGTGGTCACCGCCATCTGGGAGGGGCGCCAGGCCGCGGAGGGTATCCTCGACTACCTTGATGTTTGATCCTGAGACCGCGGAGCTCCAGCTCCGCGGTGTAGGTAGTTGGCACAGTGGCGGCCCTGCCGCCGGCTTTTGCTTGCGGGACACGCCGTAAATACATCCCTGTAGGCTTGTCGGCGAGGTCCCTCTCGCCGACAGTCCCGCAAGCGAATCCCGACAGCAGCGCCTTCGCGCTTGTTTCTTTATTCTGATCTAGACGCCGCTCCCCTGTCTTAGCTTCCCCGCTCTCTGTACAATAGCCGCCTTTTTAGCCAGCCAGTTTTACAGATCATGTCCGAAGCCAAGCCCTCCGAACTGAAAAACGACCGCTTCCTGCGCGCCCTGCTGCGCCAGCCCGTGGACCGCACGCCGGTATGGATGATGCGCCAGGCCGGTCGCTACCTGCCCGAATACCGCGCCAGCCGCGCCGAGGCGGGCAGCTTTATGGACCTGTGTCGCAACACCGAACTGGCCTGCGAGGTGACACTGCAGCCGCTGGAGCGCTATCCGCTGGATGCGGCCATTCTGTTCTCCGATATCCTGACGATTCCCGATGCGATGGGCCTGGGGCTTTATTTTGAAGAGGGCGAGGGGCCCAAATTCCGCAAGCCACTGCGCAGTGCCGCGGAAATCGAGGCCCTGCAGGTGGTGAACAGCGAGCGGGACCTCGACTATGTGATGAATGCGGTCAGCACCATCCGCCGTGAATTGAATGGGCGTGTGCCGCTGATCGGCTTCTCGGGCAGTCCCTGGACACTGGCGACCTATATGGTCGAGGGCGGCTCCAGCCGCGACTTCGCCCGCTGCAAGGAGATGCTCTACAACCGCCCGGAGCTGATGCATCAGTTGCTGACGGTGCTCGCCGATTCGGTAACCGACTACCTGAACGCGCAGATCCGCGCCGGGGCCCAGGCAGTGCAGATCTTCGATACCTGGGGCGGGGCGCTGAGTCACGCTGCCTACCGTGAATTCTCGCTGCAATACATGGCGCGCATCCTGCAAGGGCTGATCAAGGAGGCGGACGGGCGCCCGGTACCGGCGATACTGTTTACCAAGGGCGGTGGTCAGTGGTTGGAGGCCATGGCGGACAGTGGCGCCTCTGCGCTCGGCCTGGACTGGACCACGGATATCGGCAGCGCCCGCGCGCGCGTCGGCGGCAAAGTCGCTCTGCAGGGCAACCTGGATCCAGCGGTGCTCTACGCCAGCCCGGAGCGCATACGCGCTGAAGTCGCGGCGATACTGGAATCCTTTGGCACGGGATCCGGGCACGTGTTCAATCTCGGCCACGGTATCACGCCCAGAGTTGACCCGGAGCATGCGCGCGCGATGATCGAGGCGGTATTAGAACTGTCGCCAAAATATCACGTCTGAGCTTCGCGATATTGCGTGGTTGGAGTGCTTTAGTATTGCTTCCGCGACCTGCGTCACGTTTTGGGTGGGTGCTATACAGGATCCGCCATGTTATAAATGAGGGCTGGTCCGCGTGGCGCTTGCTATAGCTTATAATTGCTGCGGCCTTGCGGGCGGTTCAAATAATACAAAATATCGACGGCTACACTTCCCTTGGCGATCGAACAGGCAAAAGTCTTTGTAGAAGACCTACAGCGCGGCATGTTTGTGTCCAGGCTCGACCGGCCCTGGACGCGTACGCCATTTGCGCTGCAGGGTTTCTATATCCGCGATCTGGAAGAAATTCGCCAGCTGCAGAAATACTGCCGCTATGTTTACGTCGATGTTGTTAAAAGCGTCGGCGATGCCGGCGTCAAGCTGCGCGCCCTGTCCCGTGCCTCGTCGCCGACCTCTCTCTCTTTACAATCCAAGAGACAGCATGGCGCGGCTGTACCCGTGGCTATTCCCTGTCGGCCGGTACAGATTTCCCACAAAGCCTATCCGCCGCCCATTCCCGCGCGCCGCGAAGCGGACAAGGCGCGCAAACTCCACCGCCGGCTGCTGCAGGGCATGAACGAAGTGCTGGTGCAGGTTCAGAGCGGGCGCCCGCTGGCCATGCGACAGATCAGTCGTATGGTCGAAGAACTGGTGGAGAGCATACTGCGCAGCCCCGATGCCTTTACCTGGCTGGCGAGGGTGCGGGATAAAGACGAACACACCTACGGTCATGCCATCCGCGCCAGTATCTGGGCGGTGGTGTTTGGCCGTTATATCGGCCTGCGCCGACACGAACTGGTACAGATGGGGGTCGCGACCCTGCTCAAGGACGTCGGCAAGGTGATGATTGACGGCCAGGTGCTGCAGATGGCCAACCGCGATCCCCGCAGCGAGCTGGAATACCGCAAGTTCGTCGAACACAGCGTCCGATTGTTGTCGGAGGATCCGCAGATGGATCCACAGGTGATCAATATCGTCCGCAGCCATCGCGAACGCCATGATGGCAGTGGTTACCCGATGGGCCTTCGCGGCGACAAGATTCCGGTGCTCGCCCGCATTTGCGGCATGGTGACCTTCTACGACGAGACCACCAATCCCCGCGGCGCCAACCAACCGGTGGCCCCGTCGCGGGCGGTGGCAAAACTCTACGGCCTGCGCGACATCGCGTTTCAGGAGCAGCTGGTTGTGGAGTTTATTCAGGCTATCGGCCTCTATCCCACCGGCACCCAGGTGGAGCTTTCCACCGGTGAGGTGGGCGTTGTGGTCGAGCAGACCTACGAGCGGCGCCTGAAGCCTAGGGTGATGGTGATTCTGGACAGCGACAAGCGTCCGCTGGCGGAGACGCGGTTATTCGATCTGGCTGCGGACGAAGACCGCAAACAGAAGCTGATTGAGCATGGCAAGCTGAGCCCGCAGGCCAAGGTAACGGTCGCAAAGGATGTGGAGCCCGGCCGCTACCCGGAGGTTGACGTGGCCGCGGTTTGCGACAGCTATCTGTTCAGTCAGCAACGGCTGCCGGGAATCCTGTCCCGCCTGCTAAAGCGTTAGTTCCCTTTCTTTATAGTACCTGCGAGGGCGGCCCCGCGACCGCCCTGAAATCAGTGCTATTTCTCCGCCGCCAGGATATCCCCGAAGTGCTGTCCCATCTTGACTTCGCTCTCTGCGCCCAGTGATTCCAGCCAGCGCACCTGGTCGGCGCCGAACAGCATGATCACCGTGGAGCCAAGCTTGAAGCGCCCCATTTCGGCACCTTTTTCCAAATGGATCGGTGCGGTTTCGCCATATTGGGTGGTGCGCACACGGCGCTTGTGCGGGGTTACCAGGCCTGCCCACACCGTTTCGATACTGGCCACGATCATTGCGCCCACCAGGATCATGGCCATGGGGCCGGCGGCGGTATCAAAGATGCAGACCACGCGTTCGTTGCGGGAAAACAGCCGCGGCACCGTCTCGGCGGTAACCGTGTTTACCGAAAACAGCTGTCCCGGCACATAGGTCATACTCTTCAGTGTGCCGGCGATCGGCATATGCACGCGGTGGTAATCTTTCGGCGACAGGTAAACGGTGGCGAACTTGCCCCCGGTAAACTGTGCGGCAACCTGCGGATCGCCGCCAACCAGCTCCAGCAGGCTGAAATCGTGGCCCTTGGCCTGGAAAATCCGGCCGTTGTGGATTTCGCCGAGCTGGCTGACGGCGCCATCCGCCGGGCAGGCGATGGCATCGTCACCCTCAGCGATCGGGCGCGCGCCGTCCTTGAGCGCGCGGGTGAAGAAGTCATTGAAGCTGGCGAATGCAGTGCAGTCGCTCTGTTCCGCCTCGTTCATGTCCACATCGTACTTGTCGACGAACCAGCGGGTAAACGGATCCTTGATCGCTTTGATACGGGTCTCGGCCAGGGCGCCGGCGGCACGGGACAGGGCCCGCTGTGGAGTCAGGTATTGCAGTGTGGTAAAGAGTTTTGGGTGCATAGGGTTGCATCAATTCCTTTCGGTTTTTATTTATTGCTCAACCGGCGCGTCGGGCAGGTTCCCCCACTCGCTCCAGGAGCCTGGATAGGCGCGGATATCGAATCCGAGCGATTTCCCCACCAGCCAGGTAAAGCCGGAGCGATGATGGCTCTGACAGTGGGTGACGATTTTCTTGCTGCTGTCGATGCCGAGCCTGGCGAGAAACTCGCGCGCGTCACTGCGAATACGCAGGTCGCGCTGTGGGTCCATCAACTGCGTCCATTCGCAGTTGATGGCGCCCGGAATATGGCCACCTTTCAACGCGAGCACCTTTTCGCCGCTGTATTCCTGCGGTGAACGGGCGTCCCACACGCGAAAATCGGGCTCATGCAGGTGCTGCTGGATCTGTTCTGCGTCCATCAGCGGCGAGGTGTCGATATCGATTTCTAGGTCACTGGGTGCAGTCTCGGCCGGCTCGGAGGTGAGTGGCAGGCCGGCGCCACGCCAGGCGTGCATGCCGCCGTTCAGGTAGCTGTAGTTTTTATGGCCGATGACTTCCAGGGTCCACAGGAAGCGCCCGGCCCAGCCGCCGCCCTCGTCGTCACAGGCAACCACATGGTGTTCCGGGCGCAAGCCGATGGCCCGGAAGACCTCCGTCAGTCGCTCCTGGCTGGGTAGCTTGCCCGGGGCCGGTGGTGTACCCGCCATCAGCGCCTGAAAAGGAAGGTGCACGGCGCCGGGGATGTGTCCGTCTAGATAGTTCTGCGGGGAGCTCAGGTCGACGATCAGCAAATCCTCGCGCTCGAGCTGCGCGGCCAGTTGTTCCGCTTCGATAATCAAGTCCAAGTTCAATTCTCCGATTCGAGGCTGTTGCGCAGATGCAAGAAGCTGTTCATGCGCCTGTCGCTAATATCGCCGCGCGCCAGCGCCTCGTTGATGGCGCAGCCGGGTTCGCCCTGGTGACGGCAGTCGCGGAAGCGGCAGTGGCCAATAAACGGTCGGAACTCCACGAATCCCTCCAGCAGCGATTGCTCGTCCATGTGCCAGAGACCGAATTCGCGGATGCCGGGGGAGTCTATCAGATTGCCGCCGCTCGGCAGGTGGAACAGTTCCGCCGCAGTGGTGGTATGGGTGCCTTTTTGGGTGGCTGCGGACAGGGCACCGATGCGTGCGCCAGCACCGGGCAGCAGGGCGTTGATCAGGGACGACTTGCCGACACCGGACTGGCCGACAAAGACGCTGGTACCTTGGGCCAGGGTATCGAGCAGTTCGGGTAGCCCTTCGCCGGTTTTGGTCGACAGCCGCAAAACCGGATAGCCGAGTTCGGGGTAGGGAGCGAGCAGGTCTTCCAGCGCGTCGCGGTTGCTGTCGTCGATCAGGTCTATCTTGTTCAGCAGCAGTACCGGCGGGATGCCGGTGCTCTCTGCGGCCACCAGATAGCGGTCGATGGCATTGGCAAAGGGTTCCGGGTACGGAGCGATCACGATCACGATCCGGTCGATATTGGCGGCCACGGTCTTGAGATCGCCGTAGCGATCCGGCCGCTGCAGTTCTGAATGCCTCGCCAGGCGCGCGCCGACCACGCCGTAACCGCCCCCGCTTTCGCCCACCGGCGGGCTCCAAGCCACCCGGTCGCCGGTCACCAGCGTGTCGATATTGGCCCGCAGGTGACAGCGTTGGCGTACTGTCGGATCGCTTTCGCCTTCAACCAGTACCTGGGTCCCGTAGTTGGCAATCACCAAGCCGGTCTGTTCCGGCCCCAGATGACCCTCTTCCAGCGCCTGTTCTGCGGACTCTGCACGCTTGCGCGCGCGCTCTTCGCGCTCTTGCTGGATCTTCTCGATACGCCATCGCTGGCGCCGGTTCAGTTTGCGTTTGCTCATGGGGCGGGGATTATAGAGCTTTTGTTGATGGTAGCCGCAGAAAGCCGCACCGGCATGTGCCGATGCTGGCGACAAACCGGATTGAGACCATGGGCCCGGGGCGGCTGATAGGGTAAATCGCCGCTTGCAACGCCGGTCCAATGCGGTAACTTGCTGGAACTGACTAAGGAGGCCCTGTGGATCAGAACAATTTGATCTGGATCGATCTGGAAATGACCGGTCTGGATCCGGAAAAAGAGCGCATCATCGAAATCGCCACCATCGTGACCGATTCAAAACTGAATATTCTCGCCGAGGGTCCGGTCATGGCCGTGCACCAGAGCGATGCGCTGCTGAATGCGATGGACGACTGGAATACCGAGCAGCACGGCGGTTCCGGGCTGGTGGCGCGGGTGCGGGAATCCACTATTTCCGAGCGCGAGGCCGAGCGTGAAACCATCGAGTTCCTGCGCCACTGGGTGCCGGAGGGCGCTTCGCCGATGTGTGGCAACTCGATCGGTCAGGATCGCCGCTTCCTGGTCAGATATATGCCGCAGCTGGAAGCCTACTTCCACTACCGCAACCTGGACGTCAGTTCCGTCAAGGAGCTGGCGCGCCGCTGGCGCCCGGATGTGCTCGAGGGCGTGAAGAAGCAGAGTAATCATCTGGCGCTCGATGATATCCGCGATTCGATCGAGGAGCTGAAACACTACCGCGAGCATTTCTTCCGCGTATAACGAGATGCCGGGCTTTACCGTGTTAGAGCGTTGAGCCCGTTGCCGGGCGCCTGATCTTGCGCTTGCGGCGGCGCCCGCTGTGCAGACGCGCCAGCGCCCATTCGATATGTTCCCTCACCAGCGGTGTGGCCTCCGGCAGTGCGCGCTCCAGCGCGGCAATGACGTCCGCACCCGGCCGCCCGTTGCCCAGCGCGACCGCCAGATTGCGCTGCCAGCGTTCGAAGCCGATGCGCCGGATGGCGGAGCCCTCCGTCTTGCGCAGGAATTCCTCCTCGCTCCAGCCGAAAAGTGTCAGCAGGTCGCCGTCGTCGAGGCCGTGGCGCGGGTGAAAGTCCCGCTCCGCTGTCGGCTTGGCGAACTTATTCCACGGGCAGATGATCTGACAGTCATCACAGCCAAATACCCGGTTGCCCATCGGCTCGCGGAACTCCTCCGGAATGGGCCCCTTGTTCTCGATGGTCAGATAGGAAATACAGCGGCGTGCATCCAGCTGGTAAGGACCGACGAAGGCGTCGGTCGGGCAGACTTTCAGGCACGCAGTGCAGTCCCCGCACTGGTTGGTTTCGTCGCTGTTGTCCACCGGCAGGGCCAGGTTGGTGTAGATCTCGCCGAGGAAGAACCAGGAGCCGGCGCCGGAATTGATCACCATGCAATTCTTGCCGATCCAGCCGAGGCCGGCCTTCTCCGCCAGCGCCCGTTCCATCACCGGGGCGCTGTCGGTAAAAGCGCGGCCGCTGGAGTCCATGCCGTTGGCGTTGCAGAAGTCGTCAATTCTCTGCGCCAGCTGGGCCAGTCGCTTGCGGATCAGCTTGTGGTAGTCGCGGCCGTTGGCGTAGCGGGATACATAGGCTTTGTCGGCGTCCTTGAGTACCCGTACCGGCTGCGTATCCGGCGGCAGGTAGTCGAGGCGCGCGCTGATCACGCGCAGCGTGCCCGGCTGCAGCAAATCCGGCCGCCAGCGTTTCTCCCCGTGGGCGCCCATCCAGTCCATGTCGCCGTTATGGCCGGCATCCAGCCACGCGCGCAGGCGCTCACCGTGCTGCTCCAGCTGGCAGTCGGTGATACCGATCTGTTGGAAGCCCAGTTCGCGCCCCCAGATCTTGATCTGGGTCGCCAGCTCGGTGAGCAGTGTTTCGGTCATGGATGCGGTCGGCTCGATACCCGGCGCAAACAATTTGAGCGCAGGGGGCGGTATACTTTGCTGTCACTGGTGCGCGACAACGGCTTAATCGCCTATTCTGCCACAGATTAAATTTTGACCACTAATCCTTGAGCTTATCGCGGGAGCCGAATGGACACGCCTCAACCCCTGTACAGCGCCGCGTCGGTGCGCGAACTCGACCGGCACACAACGGCCGCGCTGAAAATCCCCTCCATTGCGCTGATGAAACGCGCCGGTCGCGCCGCATTTGTGCAGTTGCAGAAGCGCTGGCCCGAAGCGAGACGCATCCAGGTGTTCTGCGGTGGCGGCAATAACGGGGGCGACGGTTATGTGATTGCCGCGTTAGCGGCGGAGAAACAGATACCGGTTACCGTCTATGCCTGTATCGATCCGTCCCAGCTCAAGGGGGACGCGCTGGAAGCCTGCGAATACGCGCGTCGCGAAGGCGTCCATATCGTCACTTCGCTGACCGAGCTGGACAGAGGCGATGGCGATACCGTCGTGGTCGACGCGCTGCTCGGTACCGGTTTTGCCGGCGAGCTGCGCGAGCCGGTCGCCCATGCGGTTGAGCGCATCAACAAGAGTGCCGGCCCGGTGCTGGCGGTGGATATTCCGTCCGGACTGAGTGCCGATAGCGGCAGCGCCGGCCACGCCGTGCATGCGGATGTCACGGTGACATTTATTGGCCGCAAACTGGGGCTTTTCTGCGGTCGCGGTGTGGCCCTTTGCGGTGATGTGGTATTCGACAGCCTCGGTGCGCCGCAGCAGGTCTACGCGAAAGTGGAGCCGCTGGCGCAGCGCTTCGATGCCGCCAGTGTAAAACGCCTGCCGGCGCGCGCGGCGGACAGCTACAAGAACCAGTTCGGACATGTGCTGATCATCGGCGGCGACAGCGGTTTCGGCGGTGCGGCGGTGATGGCCGCGCAATCTGCCGCGCGCGCCGGTGCCGGATTGATTTCGCTGGCGACGAGGCCGGAGCATCTGCCGGCGGCACTGACCCGCTGTCCGGAAGTGATGGCGCGCCCGGTGATCTCCGGGCAGGAACTGGAACCCTTGCTGGAGGGGCCCGATGTAATTGCAGTGGGCCCGGGGCTCGGCCGCGCGCCCTGGGGTGAACAGCTGCTGGCCCGCGCGGGTCGCGCCGATGTGCCGCTGGTGCTGGATGCGGACGCGCTGAATATTCTCGCCGGTGGCCGTGTGCTGGCCGGTATTGAGCGGGATGACTGGGTGCTGACGCCCCACGTCGGCGAAGCGGCGCGGCTGCTCGATTGCGATACTGCCGAGGTGCTCGCCGATCCGCGCGCGGCGGCTGTTGCGGTTCAGCAGAAATTCAGTGGTGTGGTGATATTAAAGGGCGCAGGCACACTGATAGCGCACGACCGCGGCGTAGACCTGATAAACAGCGGCAATCCGGGCATGGCTTCCGGCGGTATGGGCGATCTGCTCACCGGGATCATCGCCGCGCTGATCGGTCAGCATATGACACCGCTGGAGGCGGCGCGCCTGGCGGTCTGGTTGCACGGTGAGGCGGGTAACCGCGCCGCGGAAGACGGGCAGCGCGGCCTGCTGGCCACCGACATGCTGCCGTGGATACGGCGACTGGTAGATTGATGGAAAGTGCATTGACGTTGCGGCTGGCCGATGAGCAGGCCACCGTTACCGCCGGGGAATCCCTGGGGCGGGCCTGCCTGGTCTCGGGCATGCAAAGCGGTTTGACGCTGTTTCTGCACGGCCAGCTGGGGGCCGGCAAGACGACCTTCTGCCGCGGGGTGCTGCGCGCTTTCGGCCATGCGGGGGCGGTCAAGAGCCCGACCTACACCCTGGTGGAGCCCTACGAGCTGGGTGCGCAGCGCGTCTACCATTTCGATCTCTATCGACTGGGCGATGCCGAAGAGCTGGAATTTATGGGGGTGCGGGATTATTTCGCCCCGCACAGCCTGAGCCTGGTGGAGTGGCCGGAGCGCGGCGCCGGTGTGTTGCCCGAGCCGGACCTGGAGCTGGAGCTGGAGGTACTGGATCGCGGTCGGCAGTTGCAGCTGATCGCACATTCGCCGCAGGGCGATGCAGTGCTGAATGCGTTGCGAAAACTAACGTAAAAAATATTGTCTAGATTCTGGGTGCAGGGACGAGCGGCGAAGAATAAACGACAGGGTAGAACAGCAATGAAATCAGTCTGGCAACGCATACTGGGCGCAATAACCGTGGTAGTGCTGGCTCTGCCGGCCCAGGCGGTGGAGGTGGAAGGCGTGCGTGTGTGGCGCGCCCCCGATCACACGCGCCTGGTGTTCGATCTCAGCGGGCCCGCCGAGCACAAGCTGTTTACACTCAGCGGCCCCCACCGGGTCGTGGTTGATGTTGCCGATACCAACCTGGTCGCGGAGCTGGACAGCCTCGAACTGGACAACACCCCGATCGAGCGCGTGCGCCACGGTCGCCACAACAAGAAAGATCTGCGCGTAGTGCTGGATCTGAAGCAGCAGACCAAGCCGCGCAGCTTCGCCCTGCGCCGCCACGAACAGCTGCCGGATCGCCTGGTTATCGATCTGTACGACCGGGTGGAAAACGAAGAGAAAACCCTGCTGCAGGTCAGTCGCGAGCGGGATATCGTCATTGCCATCGATGCCGGCCATGGCGGAGAAGATCCTGGCGCGCTCGGCCCCGGCGGTCTACGGGAAAAAGATGTGGTCTTGGCGATAGCCCGTCAATTGCACAAGGCCATCGATGGCAAGCGCGGTTTTTCCGCCAAACTGGTGCGCAGCGGAGACTACTATATCCCGCACCGCGAGCGGGTGAACAAGGGCCGCCAGATGCGCGCCGACCTGTTTGTGTCCATTCATGCTGATGCCTTTACCCGCAAGGATGCCCGCGGTGCCGGTGTCTACGCGGTGTCCTCGCGCGGGGCTACCAGTGAGACGGCGCGTTTTCTGGCGCAGCGGGAGAACGAGTCCGACCTGATCGGCGGTGCGGGCAGCCTGAACCTCGGCGACAAGGACGATACGCTCGCCGGCGTACTGCTGGATCTGTCGATGACCGCGACCATGAATGCGAGCCTGGATATCGGTGCCAGCGTGCTGTCGCAGCTGGGTGCCGTCACGCACCTGCATAAAAAGCGTGTCGAGCAGGCCAATTTCGCCGTGCTGCGCAACCCGGACGTGCCGTCGATCCTGGTGGAAACTGGCTTTATCACCAATCCCTACGAGGCCAAGCGCCTGCGCGACCCGGCCTTCCAGCGCAAACTGGCACAAAAACTCAGCGACGGTATAGTGGCGCACTTCACCACCCGGCCACCGGCGGGCAGCTGGTTGGCCGCCAACCGCAGTCGGGTGGAGCGCCGCCACACCATCGCCCGCGGCGATACCCTGTCGGGTATTGCCGCGCGGTACAATGTGTCGCTCAACGAACTGAAAAGAATGAACGGTATCGACACCTCGGTGATCCGCGTCGGGCAGACGCTGACCATACCTTCGGGCTGAGTTGTGACCCCGGGACCGGGTATGGGAGTGGGCGCGCCGGAAAGAACAGCCCCGCCCGGCTCCGCGCCGAGGCTTCTGAACTTCGAATCACGATTTGTAATTTTATATGCCGGACAGAATTCAGCAGTTATCCCCCCGCCTCGCCAACCAGATCGCCGCCGGTGAGGTGGTGGAGCGTCCCGCCTCGGTGATCAAGGAGCTGCTGGAAAACAGCCTTGATGCCGGTGCCACGCGCCTCGACGTGGAGATCGACAACGGCGGTATCAAGCGCATCAAGGTGCGGGATAACGGCAAGGGCATTGCCAAAGAGGACCTGCCGCTGGCGCTGGCGCGCCACGCCACCTCGAAGATCCACGCTCTGGAGGACCTGGAGGCGGTGGCTACGCTGGGCTTTCGCGGCGAGGCGCTGGCCAGTATTTCCTCGGTGGCGCGTCTGGCGCTGACCAGTAGCCGCGACGACAGCGGCAAGGGCTGGCAGGTCAGCGCCGAGGGGCGCGACATGCAGGCGCAACTGAGCCCGGCGGCCCATCCGCGCGGCACCACGGTGGACGTGCGCGATCTGTTCTTCAACACCCCGGCTCGGCGCAAGTTCCTGCGCACTGAAAAAACCGAATTCAACCGCGTCGACGACACCATCAAACGCCTGGCACTATCGCGTTTCGACGTGTCCATCAGCCTGCGTCACAACGGTAAGGGTGTGCACAACCTGCGCGCCGGCGATGGTCGCGTCGAGATGGAGCGGCGTGTGGCCCAGGTGTGTGGTCCGGCCTTTATGCAGAATGCGCTGCATATCGATGTGGAGCGCAGCGGCCTGCGTATGTGGGGCTGGGTCGCGGAGCCGGCCTTCTCCCGCTCCCAGGCGGACCTGCAGTTTTTCTACGTCAACGGGCGCGCCATCCGCGACAAGGTGGTCAGCCACGCGGTGCGCCGCGCCTTCGCCGACGTGCTCTACCACGGTCGCCACCCGGCCTTCGTGCTCTATCTGGAGCTGGATCCGGCGTCGGTGGATGTGAATGTGCACCCGACCAAGCACGAGGTGCGGTTCCGCGACAGCCGCCTGGTGCACGACTTCCTGTTCGGCAGCCTCCACAGGGCCTTGGCGGATGTGCGGCCAGGACAGCGGGAAGAGGCCGCGCAGCCGCAAGAGGAGAAGGTCGGTGGTATCAGCGCCGGTGAATTTGCCGGTCAACACAAGATGCCGCTGTCCGCCCGCCCGTCACCGGATAGCTTGCAGCAGCAGATGAATACTTACGGCGCCCTGCACCAGCCCTATCAGCCGCAGCCCGGTGTTGCCGAGGGCGCACCAGTTGCTGTGCCGGCCGTGTCCGAACCCGACACAGGGTCTGCACCGCGCGTTTCCGGCTGGAATGCTGCGATGCCGGCTGCTGCCGAAAGCGAGGAGGCGCCGCCCTTAGGATACGCACTGGCACAGCTGCACGGTATCTACATCCTGGCGCAGAGCGCACAGGGAATGATCGTGGTGGACATGCACGCCGCCCATGAGCGCATTGTCTACGAACAGATGAAGGCGGCGCATGCCGCCGGTGGCATTCAGGCGCAGCCGTTGCTGGTGCCGGTCAGCCTGGCCGTCAGCCAGCGTGAGGCGGACTGTTTCGAAGAGCGCAGTGAGGTGTTTACGTCGCTGGGATTTGTACTGCAGCGCGCCGGGCCGGAAACCCTGCTGGTGCGGCAGGTGCCGACCATGCTGCACGGTGCCGAAGTGGAGCAACTAGTGCGCGATGTACTGTCGGATCTGCTCGCCGAAGGCGGCAGCGACCGCATCGGCGAGCGCATCAATGAAATCCTCTCCACCATGGCCTGCCACGGCTCCGTGCGCGCCAACCGCCGCCTGACGGTACCGGAGATGAATGCGCTGCTGCGGGATATGGAGCACACCGAGCGCAGCGGCCAGTGTAACCACGGCCGCCCGACCTGGACCCAGGTTAAACTGGCCGACATGGACAAGTGGTTTATGCGCGGCCAGTAACCGGGCGCGAAAAGGACGTGTTTTGAGCGACCACCTTCGGGGCGGCAAGCCCCGTGCGATATTTCTGATGGGACCGACCGCCTCCGGCAAGACGGATCTGGCGATGGCGCTGGCCGACCGGCTGCCGGTGGAGCTGATCAGTGTCGATTCGGCGCTGGTCTACCGAGGTCTGGATATCGGCTCTGCCAAGCCGTCACCGGAGGAACTGGCACGCTATCCCCACCGCCTGATCGATATCTGCGACCCCAGCGAATCCTACTCCGCCGGCCGTTTTCGCCGGGATGCTCTCGCCGCCATGGACGAGATTGCTGCGGCGGGGAGGGTGCCGCTGCTGGTCGGCGGAACCATGTTGTACTTTCGCGCTCTACTGGAAGGTATGGCCCAGTTGCCGGAGGCGGATCCGGCCATCCGCGCGGAGATCGAGGCCCGCGCCGAGCGGGAGGGTTGGCCCGCACTGCACGCGGAGCTGGCCGAGGTGGATCCGGAATTGGCCGCCGATTTACACCCCAATCACTCTGTGCGTATCGAGCGCGGACTCGAGGTGTACCGGCTCACCGGAGTGCCGCTGTCTCAGTTGCGCCGCGAGCAGGCGCGGGATTCGGTCAGCGAACACTACGATCTGCGCCAGCTGGCGCTGTTACCGCGCGACCGGGCACTATTGCACCAGCGTATAGCAACGCGCTTCCGGCGCATGCTGGAGCAGGGCTTTATAGAGGAGGTGCAGGCGCTGCGCGACCGCGGCGACCTGCACGAGGACCTGCCCGCCATTCGCGCGGTCGGCTACCGCCAGGTTTGGCAGTACCTGGATGGCCGCCTGACCTATGATGAAATGGTCGATGCGGGCATTGCCGCTACGCGCCAGCTGGCCAAGCGCCAGCTGACCTGGCTGCGACGCTGGCCGGATTTGGCGGGTATTTACGCACAGGATGTCGATGGCAGAGTGCGCAAAAATGACGAAATATTGGCGGAAGCCTTGAAATTTCTCGCCTGAGCATCCATAACGGAGGTGGGCCAATATACGACAAGCCCACTCAGTCAGTTTTTTCACAGAGTCCGGCGATTTCCGGCTCTTTTTATACGCGTATTCAACCTCAGTCGTTTCTTAGTCCACGGGTTTCGTGGGCGCGATTGCGGCCTGCATTCGCTTCCAGCTTTTGACAAGGAGAAAAAAGATGTCAAAAGGGCACAGCTTACAAGACCCTTACCTCAACGTATTGCGCAAAGAGCGTATCCCGGTTTCTATCTATCTGGTTAATGGCATCAAGCTCCAGGGGCAAATAGAATCATTCGATCAGTTTGTGGTATTGCTGAAAAATACCGTCAGCCAAATGGTGTACAAACACGCCATATCCACCGTTGTCCCGTCCCGCGCGGTGCGTGTACCGCTGCTGAACCCGGCGGCCCAGGGTGGTGCTGGCGAGGGCGCTGGTGAAGGTGGTGAGCAGACCTTCGGTTAAACCGTCCGAGCTTCAAGGTTTAATCTGCGCCTCGGCTTGCCGGGGCGCCCGCAATTTAACGCCCTGAAATTTTCTGTCGTATATTGCGGCTTCAATCAGGGTCCCGGGCTATTGCCCGGTCCCGCAACAGAGATTTCCCATTGTTTTTCGAACGACCGGAATCCGGTGAACTAGCCGTGCTGGTGCACTTGGAGCTGTCTGCGATAGACAGCCCAGACGACCCGCGTGAATTTGAAGAGCTGGCGCTGTCCGCCGGTGCAGATCCGGTGACTTTTATCTTTGGCCAGCGTGCCACTCCCGACCCGAAGACCTTCGTCGGCCGCGGTAAGCTGGAGGAGATTCAGCAGGCGGTAAATGAGAATGGCGCCGAGCTGGTGATATTTGATCACACCCTGTCGCCGAGTCAGGAGCGCAACATCGAGCGCGAACTGAAGTGTCGCGTGCTCGACCGGACCGGCTTGATCCTGGATATCTTCGCCCAGCGCGCACGTACCCACGAGGGCAAGTTGCAGGTAGAGCTGGCGCAGTTGCGCCATATGGCCACGCGTCTGGTACGCGGCTGGACCCACCTGGAGCGGCAGAAGGGTGGTATTGGCCTGCGCGGCCCCGGCGAGACGCAGTTGGAGACCGACCGCCGCCTGCTGCGTGCGCGCATCGACTCCATCGAAAAGAAGCTGGAGAAAGTGCGCCGTCAGCGCGAGCAGGGCCGCCGCGCGCGTTCCCGCGCCGAAGTCGCCACCGTTTCGCTGGTGGGTTACACCAATGCGGGCAAATCCACCCTGTTCAACCGCCTGACCGATGCCGATGTGTACGTGCGTGACCAGTTGTTTGCGACACTGGATCCAACCATGCGCCGGGTCGATCTGCCCAATGTCGGCGCCATGGTGCTGGCGGATACGGTGGGCTTTGTGTCCCATTTGCCGCACAAGCTCGTGGAGGCATTTCGCGCCACCCTGGAAGAGGCGGCCCGGGCCACGCTGTTGCTCCATGTGGTCGACGCCGCGGCAGAAGACCGCCTGCACCTGATGGAAGAGGTGCAGGCCGTATTGGAGGAAATCGATGCGGCGGAGCTGCCGCAGTTGGTCGTCTACAACAAGATCGACCTGTTGCAGGACAGCGAGCCGCGTATCGATCGGGACGATCAGGGCGTGCCGCGCGCGGTATGGGTGTCAGCCGTCACCGGAGCCGGCTGCGAACTGCTGATCGAGGCGATAGCCGAGCGCCTCGGCGAACAGATGGTGCGCGGCCTGCTGGTGACGACGCCACAGCAGTCGCGCCTGCGCGCGCAGCTCTACGAAATAAATGCCGTGCAGAGCGAAAATTTTCGCGACAACGGCGATTGCGAGCTACAGCTGCTGCTGCCGCGCAGCGATTTTCAGCGCCTGCTGGCGCCGTTCACCAATAGCGGGAATGCGCCGGAATGGCAGCCACTGGACGAGGCGGAACAGCGATAAGCGGCAATATTTCGCCGGCGAAGAATGCTAGAATCCGCCAATACATAAAGCTAAACGATTAGAGTTGGAGTATTTAGATGGCCTGGAACGAGCCGGGTGGTAACAACAAAGATCCCTGGGGTGGCGGCGGAGGCAACCGCAACGACGGTCCCCCTGATCTCGATGAACTGCTGCGCAAGTTGCAGCAGAAATTGAACGGCCTGTTTGGCGGCGGCGCGGGCTCCGGTACCGGTGGTGGCTCCGGTAGTTTTCCATGGTCGCTAGTGTTGATTGTGCTGGCAGTGCTGTATGGGCTGCTGGGTTTCTATCAGGTTAATGCCAACGAGGCGGCCGTAGTGCTGCGCCTGGGCAAATACCACTCCACCGAGACTTCCGGCCTGCACTGGAATCCTCCGCTGATCGATACGGTTTCCAAGGTCAATATGACCGAGGTGCGTACCGAGCGCACCACCGGCCAGATGCTCACCGAAGATGCCAACATCGTCGAAGTGGTGCTGACGGTGCAGTGGCATATCAACGACGCGGAATCCTATGTGCTGCGCGTGCGCGACCCGCTGAAGAGTCTGCAGGAAGCCACCGACAGCGCCCTGCGTCATGTGGTTGGCTCCCTGACGCTGAACGGTGTCATCTCACAGAACCGGACCCAGGTGTCCGCCGATACCCAGCAGCGCCTGCAGCAGTACCTGGATCTCTACCAGACCGGTATCCGCGTCGATGTGGTCAACCTGACCGATGCCAAGGCGCCGCGCGAAGTGCAGGATGCCTTCGATGACGTCACCAAGGCCCGCGAGGACGAGGTGCGCCTGCAAAACGAAGCCCAGGCCTACGCCAACCAGGTGATCCCGGTGGCGCGTGGTCAGGCACAGCGCATCATTGAAGAGGCGGAAGCCTACAAGTCCCGCGTCGTCGAGAGCGCCCGCGGTGAAGCGGTGCGCTTCGAGAAGCTACTGGCCGAATACGAGCGCGCGCCGCAGGTGACCCGCGAGCGCCTCTACCTGGATGCGGTGCAGCAGGTGATGGCCAACGCGTCGAAAATCATGGTGGACGTCGAAGGCGGCAACAACATGATGTACCTGCCGCTGGACAAGCTGGCGCAGGAAAGCGGCAGCCAGGCGGTACAGCGCAAGGATGTGTCGCCGATGGTGGTGGACGAGGTCTACCAGCGCATCGTCGAGCGCCTGCGCACCGAGGCTGCCAACAGCCGTCGCAACCAGAATGTTCGCTAAGGGGGTGACGCAATGAATAACAGAACACTGGTAATCATCGCCGCCCTGCTGCTCGCGGTGCTGGCCATTTCCTCCAGCGCCTTCGTGGTCAAGGAGACGGAAAAAGCGGTGCTGCTGAAGTTCGGCCGCCTGATCCGCACCGACTACGAGCCGGGCCTGTACTTCAAGATTCCGCTGGTGCACGAGCTGCGCAAGTTCGATGCGCGTATCCAGACAGTGGATTCCAGCCCGGTGCGTATGCTGAACAGCGAAAACAAGTTCATGATGGTGGACTCCTACGCGAAGTACCGCATCTTCGACGTGAGCCGCTTCTACGTCGCCACCCGCGGTGACGAGCGCAACGCGGTGCGCCTGCTGTCGGAACAGATCAACGACCGGCTGCGCAACCAGTTCGGTGTGCGCGACCTGCACGAAGTGGTCAGCGGTCAGCGCGACGAGCTGATGGCGGAGATCACCACGAACCTGAACCAGGCTGCGCAGACAAGCCTGGGGGTGGAGCTGATCGACGTGCGCGTGAAGCGTATCGATCTGCCGCCTGAGGTCTCCGAGTCCGTGTTCCAGCGTATGCGCGCCGGACGTGAACTGGAAGCCCGCGACCACCGCGCCAAGGGTCAGGAGGCCAGTGAGCGCATCCGCGCCAACGCCGACCGCCAGAAGGTGGTGATCGAGGCGGAGGCCTACCGTCAGTCGGAAGAGTTACGCGGTGCCGGCGATGCGGAAGCGGCCTCAATCTATGCTTCTGCCTACAACAAGGACCCCGAGTTCTACCGCTTTACCCGCAGCCTCAAGGCCTACAAGGAGACCTTCCAGAACAAGGCCGACATGCTGCTGGTGGACCCGGACAGCGAGTTCTTCCGCTACCTGAAGGACCCGGAAGGCAAGTCGCAGTAAGCCGTTCGGCGGGATCTGCCCGGGCGAGCCGTAGGCTCGCCCGTTTTTCTGGGCAAATGCAGGGTCAAAGCCCTACCTTCCCGCGAACAGTTGGTGGTAAAATCACGCAAACCGGGCCGAGCCCGGTTTTTTTGTGAAGGGCGCTCCCGCACCTGTTACACCGCTGACAACATCTATTTCACCATGACTCAAGCCGATCGCTGGATGCTGCCGGATGGCATCGCGGAAATCCTTCCCGCTGATGCCGTGCAGATCGAAACCCTGCGCCGCCGCCTGCTGGACCTCTATCACAGCTGGGGCTACGAGCTGGTAATACCACCGATGCTGGAATTCACCGAATCCCTGCTGATCGGCATGGGCCGGGATATCGATCTCAGGACCTTCAAGGTCACCGACCAGCTGTCCGGCCGCACCCTCGGCATTCGCGCCGATATCACCCCCCAGGCCGCGCGGATCGATGCGCACAGTTTCCCCCGTGCAGGCGCCAACCGCCTGTGTTACGCCGGGCAGGTGCTGCATACGCGCCCGCGCACGGCGATGGGCTCCCGCGCGCCGATCCAGGTGGGCGCCGAGCTGTATGGGGTCGAGAGTCTGCAGGCGGATATCGAGGTCATCTCGCTGATGCTCGAGAGCCTGCAGATCGCCGGGATAGCGCAGATTCACCTGGATCTCGGCCACGTCGCCATTTACCGCAGCCTCGCCGAAGTGGCGGGGCTGGACGAAGAGCAGCGCCGCGAACTGTTTGCGCTGCTACAAAGCAAAGCCAGTGCCGATGTACAGCGCTGGGTTCAGGACAATGTGACCGATCCGCAGGTGGCTGCCTGGCTGCGGGCCTTGCCGGGCCTTGCCGGCGGCAGCGAATGCCTGGCGCGTGCGCGCGAGCTGCTGAGCGGCGCGCCGGCGGAGCTGGAGGCGGCACTGGCTGACCTGCAGCAGGTGGCCGCGGCGCTGGCGCAGCGCTATCCGGCGGTAGAGCTGTTCTTCGACCTGAGCGAAGTGCGGGGCTACGACTACGAAACCGGTCTGGTGTTCGCCGCCTATACACCGGGGCACGGCCAGGCGCTCGCCAACGGCGGCCGCTACAACGGGATCGGCGCCGTGTTCGGCCGCGATCGCCCAGCCACCGGCTTCAGTAGTGATCTGGTATCCCTCAATACCCTGGGGCGCACTGCGCCGCCAATGGATGTCGCCATCCTCGCGCCGGTGACCGACGATGCCGAGGGCGAATCCCTGTGGCGTCGGGTGGAAGAGTTGCGCCGCAATGGGGAAGTGGTGATCGCCGCACTGCCGGACGGCGCCGAAGGTGAAGTGCAGTCGCGCTGCGATCGCGAACTGGTCATCGAGAACGGTGACTGGGTGGTTAAGCCGCGCGGCTGATCCGAACTAAGATTAATTTGCTTGCCGGGGCGGTCCGTCCGCCTCGTCAGAAAACCTTGAGTCAGAGATTTACGCAAATGGGTAAAAACGTAGTAGTGCTGGGCACCCAGTGGGGCGATGAAGGCAAAGGCAAGATCGTCGACCTGCTGACGGAAAAGGTATCCCTGGTGGTGCGCTTCCAGGGCGGTCACAACGCCGGCCATACACTGGTGATCGACGGTGAAAAGACCGTGCTGCACCTGATCCCGTCCGGTATCCTGCGCCCGAGCGTAACCTGCCTGATCGGCAACGGCGTCGTATTGTCGCCGGAAGCACTGCTGAAGGAGATGGCGGAGCTGGAAGCGAAGAGCGTACCGGTGCGCGAGCGCCTGCGCCTGTCCCCGGCCTGTCCGCTGATCCTGCCGGTCCACGTGGCCCTGGATCAGGCGCGCGAGAAGGCCCGCGGTGCCAAGGCGATCGGTACCACCGGTCGTGGTATCGGCCCGGCCTACGAAGACAAGGTGGCGCGTCGCGGCCTGCGTCTCGGCGACCTGTGCAACTGGGACAACTTCTGCGCGCAGCTGAAAGAGCTGCTGGAATACCACAATTTCGCCCTGACCGAGTACTACAAGGTGGACCCGGTCGGCTACGAAGAGACGCTCGAAGAGGCGAAAGTCTGGCGCGACCAGCTGGTACCGATGATCACCGACGTCGCCGACCAGCTGCATTGTGCGCGCGAGCGCGGTGACCACATCCTGTTCGAAGGCGCCCAGGGCTCGCTGCTGGATATCGACCACGGCACCTATCCGTTCGTGACCTCGTCCAACACCACTGCCGGCGGCACGGCCACCGGTTCCGGTTTCGGCCCCTTGTACCTCGATTACGTGCTGGGTATCACCAAGGCCTATACCACCCGCGTCGGCGGCGGTCCCTTCCCAACCGAGCTGGGTTGCGACGTGGGCCGTCACCTCGGCGAGAAGGGCCACGAATTCGGCGCCACCACCGGCCGCCAGCGCCGCACCGGCTGGTTTGATGCCGTCGCCGTACGCCATGCGATCCGTATCAACAGCATTTCCGGCCTGTGCCTGACCAAGCTCGATGTGCTCGACGGCCTGGCGGAAGTGAAGATCTGCGTCGGCTACCGCAACAGCGAAGGCCAGGATGTGCCGGTGCCCTTCGATGCCGCCGGCTGGGAGGGTGTGGAACCGGTATACGAGACCATGCCCGGCTGGCAAGATACCACTTTTGGCGTGCGCCGCGAGGCAGAGCTGCCGACTGCCGCGCGCGACTATATCGCCCGCATCGAAGAACTGGTGGGCGCGCCGATCGACATTATCTCTACCGGCCCCGACCGCAACGAGACCATCGTGCGCGAATCCTCGGCCCTGTGTGAAATGGGTATCCACAACCCGAGTCTGTAACAAGCAGGCGGCCGGATTCGCTCCGGCCGCTTTGTGAATCCCCGGTCCCGAACAGGGCTTGCTTTCCGCGGCTAGGCTGTCGATGATTGGACCAGTTTTAAGTATCTGGTCACAAGTTTGTGCCAGACTGAACGGCCAATTATCAGACCGGGGTTTTTCATGTCTTCCTCCATCGCTCACCGCTACAGCTTCGCGGAAGAAGTCGCCAACAGCATTATCCACGGTGTCGGCGCGCTGCTCGCCATCGCCGGTCTCGGCGTACTCTGTGGTTTCGCCGCCCTGCGGGGCGACGCCTGGCATATTGTCAGCTCCAGCGTCTACGCGGCCACCCTGATTCTGTGTTTCGGCGCCTCCACCCTGTATCACAGCATCAGCCATATCCGTGCCAAGGAAATACTGCGCACCCTCGATCACTCGGCGATATTCCTGCTGATAGCGGGTACTTACACACCGTTCACGCTGGTGACACTGCGGGGCCCCTGGGGCTGGTGGCTGTTCGGCATCATCTGGGGGCTGGCGCTTGCCGGCCTCGTTATCCAGTTCACGCCGCTGAAGAAGATCCGCGCCCTGTCGATTACCCTGAGCGCCCTGATGGGCTGGGTGGTCATCGCCGCGATCAAGCCGTTGATGAACAGCCTCGAGACCGGTGGCCTGTGGCTGCTGGTACTGGGCGGTCTCTGTTATACCGGCGGTATCGCTTTCTACCTGTGGCGCAGCCTCCGTTTCCATCACGCCATCTGGCACCTGTTTGTGTTGGCCGGCGGCATGCTGCATTTCTTTGCCGTGCTTTTCTACGTAATTCCCTGAGCCGGCTTGAACACCGTCACGGGTTGAACAATCCGCCTTTCGGAAAGCGCTTTCCCGTTCTACCCTTGAGCGAGCAATTTGTTGCGCGCTGAAGGAACCGCTATGTCCCGCTCCCGCCAGTTATTCCAACTGTCACCGGTTGTTGTCCTGTTTACCTGCCTGCTGCTGGCACTGCCACTGGCCGCTCAGGACTCCGCCGATCCCGGCTTCCAGAAATGGATTGAGGATTTCCGCAAGACCGCGATCAAGAATGGTATCTCCGGCGAGGTCTATGACCGCGCATTCAAAGGCATCACATCCCCGGATCAATGGGTGCTGGATAAAGCCAGCTACCAGCCGGAATTCAAGGCGCCGGTTTGGCAATATTTCGACAATCGGGTACAGAAGCGCGCGATCGAGCGCGGCAAGAAGAAAAAGCAAAAGCTGCAGTCCTGGCTGGACAAGATCGAGCAGCGTTTCGGCGTCAATCCGAATATCCTGCTGGCGATCTGGTCCATCGAGTCCAGTTACGGCGCTATCCTCGATAACGACAAGGTAATGCGCAACGTGATCCGCTCACTGGCGACGCTCGCCTACGCCGATCCGCAGCGCAAAAAATTCGGCCGCCAGCAACTGCTGGCGGCGCTGAAAATCCTGCAGAGCGGCGACATCGACGAGAGTCACCTGACCGGTTCCTGGGCCGGCGCCATGGGGCACACACAGTTTATTCCGACCAGTTACCAGGCCTACGCCGTGGATATCGACGGTGATGGCAAGCGCGATATCTGGAACTCGGTGCCGGATGCACTGGCCACCGCCGCCAGTCTGCTGTCGAGCAATGGCTGGCGCCAAGGGGAGACCTGGGGTTACGAGGTCACGATCCCCGAGCGCAAGCTGCCGGCGGGCAAGCTGACAATCGGCGAGTGGGAAAAGCTCGGTGTGAAGCGTGCCAATGGAGAGCCCTTCCCGCGCAAGAATGACAAGGCCGAACTCAAGTTACCGGACGGCCGTGATGGCCCCGCGTTCCTGATGTTGAAAAACTTCTTCGTCATCAAGCGCTACAACAACTCCGACCGCTACGCGACCGCGGTAGGCCTGCTGGCCGATCAGATAGGTGGTGCGCCGGGTCTGGTGAAAGACTGGAACCGCCCGTTTACACCGCTGGACAGCACGCAGGTCGAAGAGCTGCAAAAACTGCTGCAAGAAAAGGGGTTCTATAAGGGCGAAATAGATGGCAAGGCCGGCTCGGGTACGCGCAAGGCGATCAGGGCATTCGAAAAGAGCGCCGGTGTCGAAGTCCAGGGTTATCCGAGCAAGGAAGTCCTGCAGTTGCTCAAGTCGCAGTAACCTGCTGCAAGGTCAAAGGCGAGCCGCGGGCTCGCCTGGAATCGATCCTTTTCAGAAATTCTCATCCGGCAGCAGGCTGTCCTGCAGCAACTCCAGGTTTTCCGCGACCTCCTGCGGCTCGTGGAAGTAGGCGATGTGATACATGGCCTCGCCCTCCTGTACCAGTGGGATATTCTGCTTGCCGATAATAATACCGTCGGCGTTACAGATTACCCGATCCAGCTGGTGACCATAGGGATCGGCGATCGTCGCCAGCACTTCCCCCTTGAGCACGTGGTCGCCCAGGCCTTTCTTATGATTGACGATGCCGCTGTCGCTGGCGCGCAGCCAGCCACTGCGCCTGGCGACGAAGGGTTCGATAGTGCGCTGCCGCCGTGACTTCGGCAACATCTGCAAATGCCGCAATACGTTGACGATACCTTTCACGCCTGCGCGGATACACAGTTCGTCAAAGCGCAGCGCCTCGCCGGCCTCGTAGAGAAGAATGCGCACGCCCAGATCGGTGGCAGCCTGGCGCAGCGAACCGTCACGCAGTGTCGCGTTCAGCAGCACCGGTACGCCGAAGGCGTCGGCCATTGCACGGGTTTCCTCGTCGTCCAGGTTCGCGCGTATCTGTGGCAGGTTGCTGCGGTGGATGGCGCCGGTGTGCAGGTCTATGCCGTAATCACACTTGGACACTATTTCGTCGAGAAAAACATGCGCCATCCGCGCTGCCAGTGAGCCTTTGGCGGAACCGGGGAAGGAACGGTTCAGGTCGCGCCGGTCCGGCAGGTAGCGGGAGTGCTGCAGTACGCCGTACACATTGACCACGGGTACCGCGATCAGCGTGCCCCGCAGTGACTTGAGGGCGCGGCTACCGATCAGGCGGCTGATGATTTCGATACCGTTCAGCTCATCGCCATGCAGAGCGGCGCTCACGAACATGGTCGGACCGCTTTTTTTGCCCCGCTGAACGTAGACGGGAATCGCCATTTCCGTATCGGTGTACAGGCGCACGACCGGCAGATCAATACGCCTGGTTTCGCCGCGCGAGATCGATACGCCACCGATCTTGAAGTTTTCAGCCATGTGTCAGTCGCCAGTGCAAAACGCGTTAGCATTGTAGCGCTTTCCCGTTTTACACGGACTCCCTATCGACGCTATTCGTGTCAGGCGGGTTCCGCCGTCTCGTGCAGTTGCGAGTGTTCGGCGCCGGAGAGGGCTCGATGACGGTCGCTGCTGAATGGCTCTTCCTTGTGCAGCCAGCAATTGAGTTGCGGCTGCCAGTAGCCGCGCCAGCTGTAGTGGAGCCCCGTTTCACAGTCGGCCATCTGTCCGCTACTATGCCAGGTGTCGCCGCCGCTACGGTGCGGCCCGTTGGTGGTGGCCTGCGGCTGTGTTGCCTCCTTCGCCCACAAGATTTCCCCCAGTTCGTCGAACAGGAGCAGTGGTGCACCCGCCGGATCTAGCAGGTAGTGCGCCAGCCTGTCAGACTGCCAGCGCCCCAGCAGTGTGCCGCGCAGCGGGTGATACAGGTAATGAACCGCTGGCCGCTCCTCGTCAACCGCGAGACTGTGCTCACACCAGAGCCCGGTGCTGCACCAGAGATAGTCCATGCGGCACTGGTGTGCGGACTTGCGGTGGCTACTGAGCTTGCTCAGGCGCCGACCGAAAGGGTCATAGCGGAAAAAGGTCTTGAAATCGCCGCACTCGGCACTACTCAGCAGGCCCCAGCCATCGTACTGATACAGAAATTCATCACCCGCTTGGTCCTGGCGCCGCTCGCGGACAATATTGCCGCGCATGTCGCGCTCGGTATGACCGGAGCCGAGGACTGGAGCGGGAGCTGGCACGAATTCCGATAGCGGCGCACAAGGGGCGAACCGCCAGCGTTGCTTCTGTGCTGTCTCAATGTCGGTAAGCTGCCCATGGGCATACAGCAGGCCGCTCCGGGTGCGTCCCTGTGTCCATATTTCCTCCGCGCCCGCATATTCACAGCGCAGTGCGGCCTCGCCGTTGGCATCGATACCATAAAGGCAGGCATCCGGCGACAGCAGGTAGCACAGGTCGAGCTTCTCGGAGGTGGATCTTTTTAGCCAGCCGCGACCGTCATACCGGTGACTGACACTAAGACTTTCGCTGTCGCCGCTGTCATGGTGCTCCGCTGTGAGCAGATTGCGCCTATCGTACTGAAACCGAACGCGGCTATGGCTATTTGCGGCCTGCACAAGGCGGGCAGAGGAATCAAAGTGGAACTCACACTGCTGGCCGCTGTTGTTGCGAATCTGCCGCAAGACACCGCTCTGGCTGTGGAGGAAAAACCAATGGCTGTCGTTGTCACGGAATTCACACACGCGACCGCTGTTGTCATACTGCCACTGGATTCGATCACCGTATGCGTCGGTATATCTACTGAGCTGGCCGAACCCGTCGTAGTGCCACTCAAATGTGTTGTCTGCGCTTGTGGCCTGTATGATCCGGTCGTGTGCGTTCCAATGGATTGTAAACTCCGCTCCACCCGGCAGATGTAGCTGACGGATATTGCCGGCCACATCGAGTTGCCAGGAAAGCTTTGCTTGGCCATCCTGGCTAATTCCACAGGGGCGCCCGACAGAATCCCTCTCGAACTGCAGTTTCCACGGGCCCTGGTGATGCGCCAACAGTACGCCGCCGCTGCCGTAATGCCACTGTTTTTCTAGCTGCCCATTGCGAGTCCACGCGGTCAATCGCTGCCAGTGGTCGTATGCAAATTCCCAGCGGCGATCTCCGCGCTGAACGGCGGTCAGTTGTGCCTGATCATCCCAGTGAAATTCCGCTGTGCCACCTTCCGGATCGGTCAACCGGCTCAACTGGCCGCGCTCGTTATAGCGCAACTGCCAGCAATGCCCCTCAGGATCGAACACTTGTTCTGGTAAAGCCGCCGCACCATAACGGTATTTCCAGCTCTGTTCTCCGTAGAGCTGGGCGGCCCTCAGTCGGCCACAGTCATCATAGACATAGCGGTCGCTGGTGCCGCCGCGAGTACGGCGCACGAGGCGGCCGAACTCGTCATGGCGATAGATATTGCGCGTGCCATTGGAATTCTTATGGCAAAGGTTGCCGTAGTGATCGTAAAAGTAGCTGGTCGATCGATCACCCTGCTGTTCTAGAAGTAATTGCCCAAACCGATCGAATTTCAAGCGAATCGGAAGACGATCCGGCATTTTGAGCGTGCAGCATCTCTGCGACTGTCGCCAGCTCAGGGTGAAAGTCAGATTATTGCGCCGAATGGTTTGGCAGCACTGGCGTTGGTCATAGAAAAACTCGATCTGACCGGACTGACTATTATCAATTGCGACAATTCTCTGCTCGTCGTATTGGTATTGCTCACAGGCCACACCTTGGTAAGCGGCAGACAGACGTTTATGTGGCACGTCATAGTCGTAGGAGCACAACACCTGGTCTTCAGTCGGTCCGTCGCGCTGCAGAATTTTTTCGATATGCTGGTCCCGGTAATGGAATTCCAGCACACGCCCCCAGGAGCTGACAACTTTTCGCAGCAGGCCATCTGCGTAATCGACGGTTAGAGAGCTGCCAAACCTGTCCCGTACTTCAACCAGTGGCAGTGCGTCGCTGGTACCGTCCGCACGGAATATCCTGTCGGGCTGATCAAAGCCACATAGTCGATAACTGTGCAGGCTCTGGCGGTGCAACAGCAGCCGTTCAAAACGGTTGTAAGTGCTGTGTCCAATGGCTGGTACTGTGAAAGAGACTCGTCTACCCTCTGCCGTATACAGTTCCGCAATAGTTTTTTTAGCGCCGGAGGCATCCGTTGTTACCTCGGCGATATGTAGCCGTTCGCTGAAATTGTGGCGCCAACCATCGCCCAAGCCGGAGTCTTCGCTGGATCCGTGCCGATAGTAACGTTGCCACTTAAACAGAATTGGGCCAGGCAACGTGAAATCTATACGCGTGAAGGCGACTTCACCATTGTGTGCGATTACGTGATCGCATATCCGTTCACACTGTGCGAGTGTCGGTACGGTATCTCCCGTCGGGTTGACGCCAGGGAGATTGCAAAACTGTACGGGGCCGCAATCACTGGTGTACAGAATAGGCAGCACGGGAGCCTGCGACAGCGTGTAGTGATTGGCGTTTATACGCGGCGGCTGTGGCCAGAGCGACCCAAGCGGAAAATCGCCGTCAGCTTGCCGGGTATCAGCCGTGAAATTATTTAGCCAATTACACAGGGAGATGGGGTTGCCAGAAGAGCTCTCGATTTTTGGTGGCGAAAGCTTCGCAAGATTTATTGGAATTAAATCGGCCAGACAATCCGGTGTCATATTGGCGCTCTCAAAGGTGGAATCTATCGCTAAGATTTTCGTACGGTCACATCGTCCTTTTTCGGCTTCAGCGTAATGGCATCCTCTGCAGGCGTCATGATCGCTTCCGATCTGCTGGAAAATTCTAGGATGCCCGCACTGATATTATCTCGGCCGCCAAGACGATTGGCATCCTCGATAAAGAGGTAAACACTCTCCAATGCCGGTCTGTGGGTGGCCAGCACGCGCTCGATGGTGTGGTCGTCCAGGTATTCGGTCAAGCCATCACTGCACAGCAACAGCAGTGCATCTTCGGTTAAAGTCCAGCTATTGATGGCCGGCTCAACTTGTTTCGAAACACCAAGCGCTCGGGTGATATGGTTGCGGACCTGGGACTCTTGTGCCTGTTCGGGTGTGAGTTGGCCGCTATCAATCATTTCCTGCACCACACTGTGGTCGCGAGTGAGTCGTTGCAGGCCGTAGTTATTCCACAAATAGGCGCGAGAGTCACCGATATGGGCGACGATAAGGAAGTCCTGCCAGACTGCTGCCACCACCAGGGTGGTGCCCATCTGGGAAAACTGTGGACGCGTATCCTTTGTATCGAGAATACGCTGATTTGCGCTATTGATGGATTCGATCAGCGCGGCTCGTAACATCAGCTGCTGCTGCTGTGGTGAGCAAGATAAAAAAATATCGCCGAGCAGGCCATTCAAATAATGCTGCAACGTATCCGCGGCGATCTGGCTGGCCGTAGCACCGCCGCTGTAACCACCCATACCGTCCGCCACAATAACGTAGGCAAACGGTTGTTCCTGATCGCTATACCAGCGAATACTGTCTTCATTTTCCTCGCGCACCTGGCCGATATCGGTGCGGCCATTGACTGCCAGCCTGATGGGCTCCATGTCAGTCACAACTCCCTGTTTTGTAATTTGCTGTAATACCTCAGCAATTCCTCGCCGACGTGACCCGAAAATCATCGGCCTAGAGCGACAATGTTAACTTGGTAGTAGGATTCGTTTGAAATGTTTTTAATGCTTTTGTGATAATGTCGTCTCTCTAAGGAATGGATGCTAGGCGGTACGCCTGTGCAAGAAAAGGAATTTTCGGCAAGATGCCCCGTCTCCCGCGACTGAATCTGATAGATATCCCGCAGCATATTGTTCAGGTAGGCCATAACAACCTGCCGTGTTTCTTCGATGAAGAGGATTATCAGTTTTACCTGATCAGCCTGCGCAATGCCGCAGATCAGTACCGTGTCGATGTGCACGCGTACGTCCTGCTGCCGAACATGGTACAGATCATTGCAACGCCAAGAGTACCCGACGGCGTGCCCTCAATGATGCAGTCTTTAGGGCGGCGCTATGTGCAGTTTGTAAATCATCGGTACAAACGTTCAGGAACACTTTGGGGCGGGCGCTATAAGTCCAGCCTTATCGATTCCGATTCCTACCTGTTGACCTGTTACCGTTATGTGGAGCTTCGGCCACTCTACCTCGGCCTGGCGGATTCCCTGGGCGACTATCCCTGGTCCAGCTTTAACTATCACGCTAGCAATGAAGAGAATGCAGTAATTACCGATCATCGGCTCTATATGGCCCTGGGCGAAACCGCGCGGCAGCGTGCGGAGGCCTATCGAAAGCTGTTTCGATACAGTTTCGACCGAAGGTTGCTGGAGTATATTGCCGAGACCATCAAGGTTGGCCATGTATTAGGTGGGGACGCCTTCAAGGACAAGATCGAACAGATTGCCAATCAACGCGTGCGGCCGCTGAAGCGTGGCCGGCCGCCTAAGACGAAAATCAAGTCCAAATTGACAGGCATCGATCAGGCCTCATCAAAAAAAATCGACCAGGCGACTCAGGCCGCGCCTCGACAACTGGAAGATGTCGATGTCGCAGTAATGGAGAACTGACAGTGAGCCGAGCAGAGATTGGAACTCGTGTGCCGTTTGAAGGCGGCGATCAGGGAAAAGCAAAGAAGTCCGGGCCGGATGTGTTGAAAGTGGCAATCCTGGGAGACTTCAGTGGTCGATCCAGCCGCCGAATCTGCGAACCGGATAATCTCTCCCGCCGGCCGGCGATCCGCTTGAATAAAGACAATTTCGACAAGGTATTCGAGCAGCTTGGTGTGCGCCTTCAGCTTCCAGTGATGGACGAGCCCCTTGCTCTATTGGAATTCGACGACCTGCACCCGGACTATCTCTATCGTCGTGTGCCTTTGTTCAGAAAGTTTATCGAGCTGGAAAAGAGGCTGCAGCAGCCGGAAAAGTTTGCCGGAGCAGTGGAAGAAATTCACCGGTGGCGTCCGGAACTGCTGCCATCGCAGCAGCTTCACGAGGAGCACGACCAGCATGAATCGCTGCTCGACCGTATTCTTTCCAGCAAGGGATTTAGCGATATATATGATACGAGTGCTGATGCTCAGATCGACAGGCTGATCAAGGACATTGTCGCACCCTATGTCCAGGAGAGACCCGATAGTAACCAGGACGTCTACCTGCGGGCGGTCCAGCAGGCGGCTTCCGAGGCTATGCGCAAAATCATGCATGACAGTGATTTCCAGCAGCTCGAGAGCGGCTGGCGCAGCCTGCATATGCTATTGCGGCGTCTGGAAGAGCATCCAAACCTGCAGATCCATCTTGTCGATGTCAGCAAGGAGGAACTTCTGGCGGATTTCGCTCAGGCCGAGAGCGATCTCGAGGAGTCACAGCTCTTCAAGTGTCTGGTAGAGCGGGAGATGGTCTCAGGTGACCGTCCCTATAACCTGATTCTGGGTGATTTTTTTATTGCCGATGAAGAGCGGGATCTGCACCTGTTGATCGATCTCGCGACCATTGCTGAGGCAGCTGGCAGCGCCGTAATACTGGGTGGAGATTGCAGGCTGGCCGGTTGTGCGAGTCTGGCCGGCTCACTGGACGTGGATGACTGGCACTATCCGTTGTCGCAAGTCTTTAACGAAAGCTGGCAGGCAGTGCGGGAATACTCCGGCTGTGAGCATGTTGCGCTGGCAGGCCCCAGATTCATGCTGCGGATGCCGTTCGGTGCGGATTCGGCGCGCACCGACTGCTTTGATTTCGAAGAGCTGACGCCGGAACACGGCCACAGATATTACCTGTGGGGTAACAGTGCCTACCTATTGGTGCTGTCGATCTGTCAGCAGTTTGCCCGCACCGGAGGATTCGCACCGGTGGTGTCGGCAAGTTTCGAAGACCTGCCGTTGCATCTGCGAAAAATGCCCCAGGGAGACTGGATGACGCCCTGCGCAGAAGCGCAATTGACCGATCGGGCTGCCGCCCGTTTTGCCAGTGCCGGTATCAGCACGCTGCGTTCAGTACGAGGGAAAGACCAGATTTTGCTGCCGCGATTGCAGTCGCTTGCCGGCACAGATCTCAGAGGTCCCTGGAGCTGACGGGGCCGGCGATACACTTCCAATAAGCGGGGCTTCATTGTTTGAAATCCCTGAAATATCAACAGCGCGAGTCAGAGTGAAATGGACTTAGTTCTCTCGGTGGTGGCCGACCCTCAGGGTGCCAATATGCTCAAGCATACGAAACTGTTCACGCCCGCCGGTGGCAGTGTAGGGCGCGCGGACAGCAACGATTGGGTACTGCCGGATCCAGAACGTGTGGTCTCTTCGAAACACGCACTGATCACTTTCAACAACAGCCAGTATTTCCTTACCGACCAGAGTACCAATGGCACTTACCATAACCAGGGCGATAATCCTCTGGGCAAGGGTAACCAGGTACCGCTGCAAGATGGCGACATTATCGGTATCGGCGACTATCAGCTGAAGGTCAGTATTCGCCGGGCCCAGGCTGAAAGTGGTGTGCCCGCGGGGCTCGGCGACGCTGACTTCCTCGACAACTCTGACCGCACCACATTCAGCGCCGCCGCGGCAGCCAAGATGCAGAATCAGGCAGAGGCACAGCAACTGGATAGCTGGCTGGAGCCGGGCAGCACAGGTTCCAGTAGCAATACGGGTGAATGGGGTTACGTCGGTGGCGCGAATCAGGCTGTGGGCAGTGACGAAAGTCTTCTTTCACCTGATCCCGCGTCTGCGGACCCGATGGCTGCATTCGGGAGTTCCGCCAGCTCCGGCTTTGGCGTGGGGCAGGATCCGCTGGCTGCTTTCACCGGCACCTCCGCGGCTGCGCCCACAGCGTCGGGTAGCCAATGGAGCGACGATGACTGGTGGAAAGACGGCAGTGAGCAGGATCATGCGCCGGCGGATCGACACGCGATGCATTTCGCTGCGCAGCAGGCTTCGTCTGCCGATATTGCGACGGCGCCGGAGCCGTCACGCCCGGCAGCTCCTGCGCCGCAGCCCGCAATGCCGCCGCCAGCGGTGGCGCAGAAACCGCCACCCGCAGATAACCCGTTTGCAGATTCCTTCGCTGCCATGCAGGGACAGCAAGTAGAGGGCGCCCCGGGTTTTGACGTGGGCACCCAGGCAGGCAATCCATTCTCCGCTGCATCACAGTCGTTTTCGCAGGTGTCGCCCCAGCAGCCGCCTTCTGGTGAGCAGCAGAGGCCGGTACAGCGTGCGGCCACGCAGAAAGCCCTGCAGAGTGACGTCCCGGCAACTACCGCATCCGAGGCGGCCTCGGTCGGCCAAAATGCGCTGGCCGCAGGGCTTGGGTTAAACCTCTCGCCGGCACAGCTACAGCAGGTTGATCAGCAGACGGCCGCCATCGTACAGGAAACCGTCACACGATTGATCGACCTGCTGCGCGCGCGCACAAGCATCAAAAATGAACTGCGTGTGCAGCGCACCATGATTCAGACGGAAGCCAACAACCCGCTGAAGTTCAGCGCCACGGCTGCGGACGCGCTGTCTGCAATGTTTGCCGGCAACGGGGCCTTCATGGCCCCGCAACAGGCGGTGCAGGACAGCTTCGATGATCTTTCCGATCATCAGGTTGCGGTGCTCGCCGGCATGCGCGCCGGCTACGACGCGATGCTGAAATTCTTCAATCCCGAAAATATCGAGCGGCGTGTCGGTAATCAGGGCGGCGTCTTTGCCAGCAAAAATGCCAAAAACTGGGAGGGATTCGCCGAAATGTACCGTGAGTTACTGAAGGACCCGGAAGCCTGCTACCGGCGGCTGTTCGGCGAGGAGTTCGCAACCACTTATGAAAACCAACTGTCCGAGCTGAAAAACGCCAGAACCCTGAAAAACTAACCAGAAGGGCATACCGGGAGCCAAAGGTGACATTCAAGAAAATTTACCAACTGCTTTTAATCATAACTCTGGTAGTGACTGTCGCTGCCTGTCAGACAACTCGGCGCACATTGAATTTTGAAACGAGTGTGGAGCTGGCGCTGGATATAGAAAATGACGTAAATCCGGATAACGACGGGCGTGCATCCCCGATCGTGGTACGGGTTTTCATGCTGGCTGACGATCGTCAGTTTTCTCGGGAGGACTTCCTGAACCTTTATGAAAACGCGGAATCGCGCCTCGGCAAAGACCTCATCGATACGGTAATCCTGAAGGAATTTGCGCCGGGTGAGCGGCGAATCGAAAAGCTGCAGCTGACGCCGGAAGTCAGATACATAGGCCTGCTGGCCGAATTCGTGCAGTACCAGAAGGCGGATGCATTAATGCTGCTGCCGATCACGGAACACAAGGAAAATGAGTACGAAGTGACACTGACTGGTACACAGATCGGCTCCACCGAAGCGCTGGCCATGCGCCGTTCCTCCACCGCCAGCCGCGCGGAGAAAACAGGGGGTAACGGGACGGTGACTATTTCCAGTGCCGAATACGAACGTATGCGCAAGCAATTGCAGCAGGCAGAGAAGGGCAAGTAAGTCAGCAGCAGTCTGACAACCCCAATTTAAGTCCCGACCCCAGGTCCGGCTTTTACAAGGAAAAGATATGTCGGCAAATAATAAGGTGATCTGGAGCGAGGGCATGTTCCTTCGTCCGCAGCACTTCCAGCAGCAGGACCGCTACCTGGAAAACTTGCTCGAGGCCCGCACTGGCGCGCTTGGACCTTACACCTGGGGCGCTGTCGAGCTCGCCATCGACAGCGAGCCACTGGCCATGGGAAAAATCTCCGTGTCCCGCGTGAATGCCATATTTCCCGATGGTACACCCATGCTTGCGCCGGAAAATGAGCACCTCCCAGATGTGCTCGAAGTGCCGGTTAACACGCGCGATGAAGTGGTTTACCTGTGTATCCCAATGAAACGCCCGGGCAGCCAGGAATCGGTACGGGATCAGGAAGACTTTCCACAGGCGCGTTACCAGACCAGTAATTTCGACGCGCGCAACAGTGCCTCTGTTTCTGGTGAGCCGGCACGGATCCAGGTGGGCAAGCTGCGCGCATGCTTGAAACTGGGCAGTGACGACCTGAGTGGCTATGCCGCCATCGGTATTGCCAGAATCCGTGAGCGCCAGCCCGAAAAGCCGGTGGAGCTCGACGCCGACTATATTCCGCCATTGCTGAATGCCGAAACCTCCTCGGTGATTAAGGCCTATATCGAAGAGATTAAAGGTCTTTTGAATCACCGTGGCTCCGCTCTGGGGCATCGACTGAGCGACAGCGGGCGCAGTGGCTCTGCGGAGATCGCCGATTACCTGCTGCTACAGGTGATTAACCGCTTTGAACCCCTGTTGATCCAGCTTACGGCACAGCCGCGGCTGCATCCCCACAATCTTTATCTGGAATTGCTGCAGTTAGCCGGTGAGCTGTCTACCTTTACCGCTCCCGACAAGCGCCCTCCGGAGATCCCCCATTACGCGCACGAGCATCTGCAGCAGAGTTACGCCGGCCTGTTTGCCGCACTGCGCCAGTGTCTCTCCACGGTGCTCGAGCAGACAGCCATCGCCATGGAGCTGGTACAGCGCAAGTACGGTATCTATGTGGCGCCGGTAACCGATCCCTCCCTGGTTAAGACTGCCAGCTTCATCATGGCAGCAAAAGCGGATATGCCGGGGGACCTGTTGCGCAGCCGCTTCCCGGGGCAGGCTAAGGTGGCACCGGTCGAGGCGATTCGCGAGCTGATTTCAGCGCAGCTACCGGGCCTGTCGCTGCGTGCTCTGCCGGTGGCGCCACGGCAAATTCCTTATCACGCCGGCTTTACTTACTTCGAAGTGGAGCGCACCGGCGAACTATGGCAGGCCATGCAGAGATCCGGCGGTTTTGCCGTGCATCTCGGTGCGGAATTCCCCGGTTTGAGCATGGAGCTCTGGGCAATAAGGAATAACTGATCATGAGTAATGACAGCTTCACCCCGCCGCGTGCGCCCACTGCCGGCGATCGTACAGTGATTGTGCCTACACCCGGCGCAGCCGCCGCCAGCCGTCCGCCCGGCAATGCACAGCCTAACGCATTTGCCGGCGCCGATGTGCAGCGTGATATCAGCATTCGCAACAGCCTGAACCCTCTGGTTGCCGCCGCATCCAAGTTGCTCGGTGTAATCATCAAGCTGCGGACAACGATGAAGCATGACAATGTGCCGGACCTGCACAAGCGGCTCACACGGGAAATTCAGAACTTCGAGCGCGAGGCTAAGCAGCTCTCACTTGCACCGGAAACGGTACTCACCGCACGCTACCTGCTGTGCACGGTCGTGGATGAGGTGGTCCTGACGACTCCCTGGGGCACGGCCAGTGGCTGGAGCCAGCACTCGCTACTAAGCCTGTTCCACAAGGAGACTTTTGGCGGCGAGAAGTCCTTCCTGATTCTGCAGCGTATGCTGGAGACTCCGGGATCTCACCTGGAGCTGCTGGAGCTCTTCTATCTGTGTCTGAGCCTGGGGTTTCAGGGCAAGTATCGTCTGGTGCAGCGTGGCCACGAGCAGCTTGAACAGATCCGGGACAATCTCTACCAGACAATTGAGAGTCACCGGCCAGCCATGGAGCGTGATCTGTCGCCGCACTGGCAGGGCTGTGTCGAGCGCAAGACACGAATGATTCACTATATCCCGCTGTGGGTGATAGCCAGCGTCGTATTTGGCTTGCTGGCGGTTACCTATAGCGGTTATCGCTGGTGGCTGTACCAGAGCGCAACACCGGTGGCGGAAAGTATTGCCGCGATGGCTGGTGACAAACAAGAAGAAATGCCCAACCGGTAAACCTCGAACGGTTTTTTACCCGGTCCCTGAGGGAGCGGGATCTGGAGCTTTGCATGAAACGCCTGCGTAATTTCTTTACCAATAAATGGACTCTGGGGTTCATCGGCCTCGTGGCCCTGTCAATGCTGATCTGGTTTGGTGCGAGCTACATCAAGTTCGGCAGTGATAACACCACGCTGTCATACGGTGTGCGTGCCACGCTAATCGTGTTCCTGTTCGCTATCTGGCTGGTGTGGAATCTCAGCCAGTGGCTGGTAGAGCGGCGTCAGAACCGCGCTCTGATCAACGAGATTGAAGAGTCACAGCAGAATGACGTCGATCCCGATGAAGAGCGGAGTCGCGAGGAGCTGAGCACACTGTCCTCGCGCTTCCGAGAAGCCATGGAGGTTCTGCGTAAGGCTCGTTTCAAGTCGGATCGCGGCAGCGTGTCCCTGTACCAGCTGCCCTGGTACATCATTATCGGCCCGCCCGGTTCCGGCAAAACCACGGCTCTGGTCAACTCCGGCCTTGAGTTTCCGCTGGCGCAGACTCACGGCAAGGAAGCACTCGGCGGGGTGGGCGGCACGCGTAACTGCGACTGGTGGTTTACCAACGATGCGGTGTTAATTGATACCGCTGGCCGCTACACCACTCAGGATAGTCACCGCGTCTACGACAACAGCGCTTGGCAGGCTTTTCTGGCGCTGCTAAAACGCTACCGCCGTCGTCGGCCAATCAACGGTGCGCTGGTGGCAATCAGCCTGCAGGATCTGATGGTGCAGACCACCGAGCAGCGCCTGCACCAGGCCAAGACCATTCGCCAGCGGATTAATGAACTGCAGCAGCAACTCGGGATCCGCTTTCCGATATACCTGACCTTCACCAAATGCGATCTGGTGGCCGGTTTCAGCGAGTTTTTCGACAACCTTTCCCAAGCCGAGCGGGAACAGGTATGGGGAGTGAGCTTCCCGGCAGAGGTAAGCCCCGCGGCGGGTGCCCAACTCGACAGCTTCGCCTCTGAATTTGAGCAATTGATCGAGCGCCTTAACCAGCGTGTATTGTGGCGGGTACATCAGGAACGCAATGTCGAGAAGCGGGCTTTGTTACAGGGGTTTCCCGCGCGCATGGAGAGCCTGCGCGACATCCTGACCGATTTTGTGAAGCAAACGTTTAGTCCCAACCGCTATGACACAGTACCAATGGTTCGCGGTGTCTACTTTACCAGTGGCACCCAGGAAGGTAGTCCGATAGATCGCATGATGGCATCTGTCAGTGCCGATTTCGGTCTCGAACGCGATATGAGTCAAAAATTCCAGGGCGGCGGCAAGAGTTACTTCCTGCAACGCCTACTAAAGGATGTTGTCTTCCCGGAAGCCGAGCTGGTCGGGGTGAATCGCAAGATAGAGACGGCGACGCAGTGGTTGCGTAGGGGCGTCTACGCAGCGTCTACTGCAATATTTGTCGGCGCCCTGTTTCTGTGGACCGGTAGTATCGCGCAAAACAAGATGTATATGAATGAGGTCAGCGCGAGCATTGCCGAGTATCGGCAGCGCAAACAGGAACTCGGCGGCGGAAAGCTAACCGCAATTGATAGCCTGGCGCTACTACAGCCGTTGCACAGTGCCGCTTCAGTTTACGAAAAGGACGAGCATCCCTGGTTAAACAACCTCGGCCTTTATGACGACCGTGTCGATGCCGCTGCGGATGAGCTCTATCGGGACCAGCTCTACAGCGTGTTTCTGCCCGCCCTGATACGCGACATCGAGAGAGACCTGAATCGCCTGGGAAGTGACGACCCCGCTCTGGCGCCGACACTGAAGACCTACCTGATGTTCTTCACAGCCGACAAGCGAGACACGGCAGCTTTGCAGGCCTATTACACGGCGCGTTGGGAGCGCCAGCTGCCAGGGGAGGCTCAGAAGCAGGCAAACCTGGTTCAGCACCTGCAGCGGCTGTTTTCCGAGTCGGTACCGGAGGAGCTGGTGCCGAATGAGCGGGTGATCGCACGTGCACGACAGCAGTTGCGCCGTGTCCCGGTGCCGCAGCGTCTCTATGCGCAACTCCAGCGCAGCGAACTGGGCGTGACGCCGGTTGATCTGTACGGCGAAATCGGTGGTGACACCGAGCAGCTTTTTGGCGTCGCCGCGACGGATACACGCTTTACCATTCCCTATCTCTACACGAAGGCTGGCTATAAAGAGATGGAATTCGGGCCGGACTCGCCCCTGATGAGCCAGCTCGCGGAGGAGCGCTGGATCTACGGTGGTGAGCTCAGCGGTGAGGATTTTAGTGACGCAGACCGTGAAAGACTCGGCGAAGAAGTCAAGCGTATCTATCTTGGAGAGTACTACAAGCGCTGGCAGAACTTTATCGGCGGTTTCCAGATCCAGGATTTCCGCACTACCAGTCAGGCGTTGGATTCGCTATCGAAACTGGCGGATCCGGTATATTCGCCGTTGCTCGCTGTAGCGGAAATCACGGCCGATAACACGCGCCTGACGACTCGGCCAGAATTGTCAGTCGACGCATCGGGCGTGCCGCTGCCAGTGTCCAGCAACACCCGCAAGCTCGGTGGGGTGGCTGCCGGTGGTGCCGCTAAGGCCCTGCAGGATAAGTTCCAGCCTACAATTGTCGATTTGCGCTTTGAAGAGTTGCACCGGATTACGCAGAGCGAAAAGGGGCGTCCGTCGCGGGTTCAGGAATATCTTTCCGCTGTTACGAAAGTGCAGGAATACCTGACCGAGATCGACAGTGCGCCGGATGCGAATGAGGCCGCATTCAACAGTGCCAAGGTCCGTTTTGCCGGCGGCGGCGGTGACGCTATCAAGCAGTTGCGTATCAAGGCCGCCAACGCCCCCGCGCCTTTTGATCAGTGGCTAAATGAGATCGCCGACAGCACCTGGGCACTGGTAATGGCCAAAGCCAAGCTGCACGCGGACCGTATCTGGCGCGAGCAGGTCTACGACAGCTACAGCCGCAGTCTTGCTGGTCGTTACCCTCTCGGCGGTAATGGCGAGCAGGAAGTGCCGGTGCTGGAATTCAACAAGTTTTTCAAGCCGGGAGGCATAGAACAGCAATTTATCGATGAATACCTGAGACCATTCGTTGATACGCGAAGCTGGGCAGTGAAATCTCTCGAAGGGCAAAGCCTGGGCCTGTCCCAGGGGGCGCTTGCGCAAATGCGGCGCGCTGAACGTATTCGCAATACATTCTTTGGCAGCGGTGAGCAGGCCAGTTATTCATTTCGAATCGAACCAACCAAGCTCGATTCTGGCGTGAGGCTTTTCGAGCTAGAAATGGGAGGCCAGCGCGTTCCTTACTCCCACGGTCCGCGGACTACGAAAAAGTTGACCTGGCGCGGTGGTGAAACCAACCGCGTGCGCGTCATTTTCGAAGATCTCAATGAAACCGTACACCGGAAACACTACGAGGGCGACTGGGCATGGTATCGCCTGTTGGCGAGCTCTGAACTGGAGCGCGGCCGTAGTAGCACAGAATATTTGGTGACCTTTAAAGAAGAGGGGCGAAAAGCACAATTCCGTTTGTTGGCTTCGGCGGCTAATAATCCGTTCGACAGAAGCCTGTTGCGGGGCTATCGCTGCCCGGAAACGCTATAACCGGGAGAGCTGATAGTGACCAATAATAATGGATTGTATGGGAAGCTGCCGGCACACGGGGACTTCATACAGCGTGAGTTGCCGGCCAGCTTTGTACAGGTTTGGGATGAATGGCTGCAACGCGCCGTACACGGCTCTCGGGAGTTAGTGGGGGAGTCATGGCTGGACTACTACCTCACCAGCCCTATCTGGCGTTTTGCTTTATCGCCCGGTGTGCTCAATGACCGGGCGTGGGGGGGGATCCTGGTTCCGAGTGTCGATAGCGTCGGCCGTTACTTTCCACTGACTATGGCTGTCCCCATTACGCCCAATGCCAATCCGTTTGCCTTACAATTGGCAGCCGAAAACTGGTATCAGGAATTATCTGAGTTGGCCATCGAAGCACTACAAGCTGGACTGCAGGCCGATCAGTTGTTGGAGCGCTTTCCGGAATTTGTACATGGGTCACTGGCAAGTCAGGTGTCGAGCGTATCAGGCAGTCACATTGCAATCAGTGATGGAGGCAATATCGCCAGCAGCTATCCGGGCTTACTCAATCACCTTTACCGGGATCAGTTTCCGAGTTTCAGCATCTGGTGGTGCGCGGGATCGGAGCATCTGCCTCCAACAACACTGGTAAGTCCGGCTCTACCTGAGCCGACACTCTATTGCTCTATGTTGGGGGCGCCACAGCAGAACTGGTAACAGGGATTTTTCCGAGACCCAGTGTGCGCATGGTTCGTCTGACCAGGAGATCAGCGACTATCGTCACCTTAGCTACAAATGGGCCATTTGGTAGAAACGTGAATCCTGTTGGCATCGATCTGTAATTTGCTGTGATCGATCGCCTCTAGGTTTTCTGACATTATTTTCGAATAGATTTAGCGGTGGGAAAGAAAAAGCCGAAAAAAATAAATTATTAAATGGGGTTGGTCGATTCAACTAGGTACTGTCGTTTCAACTAAGTGGCGCTAATAAAATATTTATCAGTGCAGCCACTTGGGACAACGCTTATAGCCGTTGACCGGTGGCCACATCGAGGCGAAGATTCGGTACAATTGCAGGGGCTCTAGAGAATAGAAGCTGTTTTTAGTTGAGTTTTTTTGAATAGCGGTCTATTAAAGTCGTTCTTTTTTGGCCTGAATTGCTAATTGCACCGATAGGCGGGTGGATTGCCGGGCTGGGTATTACTCCTGGCATCTCATGAACCAGTGGATATCCGGTTCTTTTGTGCGGCTTTGAAGTCGACAAGCGCTTACGCCCCATATTCATATGCATGCAGGGATCGCAGGTCATAAGAATGTATTTTGATGTTGTATTTACCGGAGAACTGCGCACAGGGGTCGCGCGGCGCAGAGGTATTGAGGCCCTGGCCAGACTGTTTTCCCTAGATTTCCGGCAGATCAAATATCTGCTGTCGGGAGCTTGTCCGGTAGTAAAGCGGGTCCGAGAGCGCCATCAGGCAGACAGAATTGTCAAGGCGCTATGGGGTGGCGGGTGGCATTCGGAGTTGCGCCAGGGCGATTCCATCCTATTGCGTACTAATCAATTGCACGGCCAGGGAGAGCCGAATGCTGCAGCAGGGATGATCACAGCGATCAGCGCTGATTCCAGTATTTCCCTCCAGTTACCGGCGTCCTGGCAAGTATGTGGTGGTCTGAACCCGCATGCGATTCTACAGGCTGGCGACCATGGATCGCGGCAATATGTCGTTGTATTGCGGCAGGATCGACAGGAGTTACCCGAGGGCCTGAGCCTGGCAGATTACAGTGCGGCACAGCTGCACCAGTGCTGCACGAGAGTCCGTGGTGGAGACATTCTCAGTGATCCTGTACCACTTGAGGGAGCAGCTTACCCAACTCTTGTGGCGCAGCTACATGCGGAGCTGGGAGGCGTGTCGATCCGCTATTTCATTGGCTGCCTCCAGTGGCAGCAGTGGTACTACACCACTTACTTGTGGTGTGAGAGCCAGGATTTCCGAAATTCTGCGGACCTGTTTGAGCAGGTCGTTAGACGGATCCATATGGCGCCCCACAGCTGAAGCAGGAGAGTCTTGAAGAGCCAGAAAGGGGCTGAACGGCAGCGGAAGTAACAAACGCGCTCGAGAAGCGTATTAAAGGAACTAATAACACGAAAGGACACGGCATGGCATTTCCAAGCGTAATCGATATCGACGATTTGGTGGCGCCTATCTCCGATGGGCAGCCAACCGGCATTGATATTCGCGAAGACCGGTCGCCAACTTCCGACTACTACACGATCAAGGATGCCCGCAACAGTGCGCGGGCCGCCGAGCGTTCCGCACTGTTCGATGACAGTGATGCGGACCTGCTTGCACCGTGGCGGGACGTTGCGAAGTCGGCAGAGAAGATTCTCTCGAAGCAAAGCAAAGATCTGGAAGTTGCAGCCTGGTACACTGAGGCATTGATTCGTCTGCACGGATTTACCGGGTTGCGCGACGGCTTTGCGTTAATAGATAGGCTGGTGGCAGATCACTGGGAAGGGCTATACCCGGAGCCAGATGAAGACGGGCTCGAAACCAAGGTTGCGCCGCTGACCGGATTGAACGGTGATGGCGGCGATGGAACCCTGCTCCTTCCGATCCGCAGCGCCGACATCACACGAGAAGGTGACTACGGTGCTTTCTCTTTCTTCCAGCATCAGCAGGCACGCGACGCCGACCGCATCGCCGATGACGATGCCAAGGCGGCTCGTATCGAGACTCTGGGTTATAGCCTGGCAGACATAGAAAACTGTGTGCAAAGTGCCAGTAACGAGTGGGCGCTAGACCTGGTAGAAACGCTTGAAGAGACGATAGCTCACTACAAAAGTGTCAACGAAGCTTTGCGCTCAAGTTGCGGTCAGGATGCACCGCCATCGACGAATATCAACAGTCTGCTGGATGAAGTGCTGCGTACAACACGGTTTATCTACAAGTCCCAGTTGGACGCGCTGGCCGCAACTGCGACAGCACCGGCAGAACCCTCAAGCTCCTCCGAAGAAGCGCAACAGGCGGTGGCGAACCCCGGCGTCACCATTGCTGGTGGTCTTACTCTGCCCGCCGGCGCAGTTTCCTCCCGCGAGGCGGCACTGAAGCTACTTGAAGAAGCGGCGAAATACTTCCGCACCTATGAGCCGCATACGCCAATCGCGCCCGGTCTGGAACGATTGATTGGCTGGGGCCGCATGACGGTCTCTGAACTGATGACAGAATTGCTGCCGGATGACCAGTCTCGGGCAGTCTATTCCCAGCTTACCGGTGTCAAACTCGACGGATCGGACACCCAGCGCTATGTGGCGCCACCCGCCGTATCCACTGCGCCCGCGGCAACACCCGCTATGGGCGGAGCAACAGAACCTGAGGCTGCTTCCACTCAGACAGATTGGTCTGAAGAACCACAGGCAGAAGCCAGCGTCGGCTGGTAATCACTTAAATAGTTGCATTCCTAAATTGAGGAAAGGAGATCCAAGATGTCTGAGAGCATTCACAACAAACTAAAGCGCGTGCGTAAACCGCGCGTTCATATCACCTACGACGTAGAAACCAACGGTGCCGAAGTCAAAAAGGAACTGCCATTTGTCGCCGGTGTGATGGGCGACTACTCCGGTGATAACGCCGAAAATCGCAAGGCGCTAAAAGAGCGTAAGTTTGTGCAGATTGACCGTGATAATTTCAATGACGTCATGGCCAAGGTCAATCCGAAACTGAACCTGCAGGTCGAGAACACCCTCGCCGGTGACGGCAGCAAGATGGCGGTAGACCTGGACTTTAATCATATGGATGACTTCTCGCCGGAGCAGATCGTCGAGCAGGTAGAACCCCTGAAGCAGTTGCTGGAAGCACGCAGCAAGCTGCGTGATCTGCTCAGTAAGGCAGATCGCTCGGAAGAGCTGGAAAAGGTCCTTGAGGACATTCTAAAGAGCACCGAAAACGTCGGTGCTATCTCTGAACAGCTGGGTCTCGGCGAAGAACAAGGAGAGGATGCAGAATGAGCACCGAAGTCGAAAACGTAGCGGAAAGCGAAGCGGAAGAGCAGTCAGTCAGCCTGCTGGAGCAAGCCATTACAGCGACCAAGCAGACAGCGCCGGAAGAGGCCCAGGACCTGATAGCCAACCTGACCCAACAGGTACTGAAAGGGACCGTCACTTGGGACCGCAACCTGACTCAGACCATCAATAAGGCTGTTCAGGCGATCGATGCGGCCATGTCCAAGCAACTCGCGGCAATTCTGCATGAGGAAAAGTTGCAGAAGCTCGAGGGCTCCTGGCGCGGACTGCATCACATGGTCATGAACAGTGAAACCGGCGCGACACTGAAGATCCGCATGCTGAACCTGTCCAAACGGGAGCTGTTCCGGGATCTGGACAAGGCGGTGGAATTCGACCAGAGCCAGACATTCAAGAAAATCTATGAAGAGGAATTCGGTACTGCCGGTGGCGAGCCTTTCGGTTGCATGATCGGTGATTTTGAATTCACCAGTCACCCGGAAGATATTGAATTGCTGAGCAAGATGTCCAATGTAGCGGCGGCCGGTTTCTGTCCGTTCATCTCCGCTGCCGGCGCCGGTATGTTCGGATTCAATGACTTTACCGAGCTGTCGAAGCCGCGCGATCTTGGCGGTATTTTCGAGTCCGGTGAATACATCAAATGGCGCAGCTTCCGTGACAGCGACGACTCTCGCTTCGTCACCCTGGTAATGCCGCGAACGCTGGCCCGTACTCCCTACGGTGCCAACACCAAGCCGATCGAGTCATTCAATTTCGAGGAGTTCGAGGTGGATGCTTCGGGTGTATCGAAACCGGCAGAGCACGACCAGTACTGCTGGATGAATGCCGCCTACGTGATGGGCACCACCATGACTCGCGCATTCGCGGAAAACTCCTGGTGTACTGCTATTCGCGGCGCCGAGGGTGGCGGCAAAGTGGAAGGCTTGCCTACGCACCTGTTCAAGAGTGATGACGGTGATCTGGACCAGAAGTGCCCAACCGAGATCGGTATTACCGACCGTCGTGAGGCAGAACTCAGCGGCCAGGGCTTCCTGCCACTGTGCCATTACAAAAATACCGACTACTCGGTCTTTTTTGGCTCCCAGAGTACACAGAAGCCGAAGACCTTCGATAATCCAGATGCGACTGCCAACGCCGCCATTTCTGCTCGCCTGCCATACCTTATGGCCACGTCGCGTATCGCTCACTACCTGAAGGTGATGGCGCGTGACAAGGTTGGCTCCTTTATGGAGGCAGGAGATTGTGAGCGCTGGTTGAACAAGTGGATCACCCAGTACACCAACTCCAATCCGGATGCGAGCGCGGAAATGAAGGCCAAGTATCCGTTGGCTGAAGCACGTGTTGAAGTGAAGGAAATTCCAGGCCAGCCGGGTTGCTACAGCGCAGTAGCCTACCTGAAGCCGTGGCTGCAAATGGAAGAGCTGACAACTTCTATGCGTATGGTGGCAAATATTCCCACTGCCGGATAACGACCGTGGGTCCGCCGCTTGCGGCGGGCCCTTGCGCTTATCCCAATTTATATCCGACCTCTTAGGAGCGGCGGATTCACTCCGTAGCCAATCATTTCCGTGGGAGATCTCTCCGTGCCCGCAGCGTCACCAGAATTTCAGTCGCGCGACAGCGAGCGGTTGCTGTCTGCACAGCTGATGCATGACAGAAGTGGCACTTTGCAGAAATTCCTGCAAGAGCCCGATGAACTCTACGCGCTGGAGTACTGGCTGACCGATATCTTCCCGTGTCAGGAGCGCGAAAATTTCAGTGTGCGCCAGTGGTTGAGCAGAACGATCGCCGAAATTGACGAGGCGATCAGCGATCAAGTCAATGCAATTTTGCACCACCCGCGGCTCCAGCGCCTCGAGGCGAGCTGGCGCGGACTGTCGATGCTCATCGACAATGCACCGCACTCGGACAATATCAAGATCAAGGTGCTAGACGTCAGCTGGCGGGATCTGAGCAAGGATATTGAGCGAGCACCGGATTACGATCAGTCCGGCCTCTTTCACTTGCTGTACAACGAGGAATTCGGAACGCCCGGCGGTGAGCCTTTTGGACTGGTACTGGGAGACTACTATGTGGCCCACCGTCCGTTTGCGGAGCACCCCTACGATGATGTGTTCACATTACAGGGTATCGCGCACACCGCCGCTGCAGCGTTTGCGCCGTTTGTTTGTGCGGCGACGCCGCAATTGTTCGGCGTTGACCATTACGATGACCTGGCCAAGCCAATCGATTTTGGCGAAGTGTTCCGCCAGAAACAGTACATTCGCTGGAATGGCCTGCGCGACCTGGAAGACAGTCGCTTCATTGCCGTCACCCTGCCGCAGGTTCTGATGCGACAGCCATACAACACCGACTTCTCCCACTGTGGCGGACTGCGGTTTGCCGAGGACGTGGCCGCATCGCACAACCGTAATTATCTCTGGGGAAACGCCTGTTTTGCGCTCGGTGCGGTGTTGATACGCGAATTTGCCGATGTAGGCTGGTTCTCGCATATTCGGGGCGTGGCGCGAGACCACTTAGGTGGCGGCTTGATTTCACAGTTGCCCGTAGTTCCCTACAGTACGGACTCAACACCGCAAATGGTACGTATGTCGACGTCGATTCTGTTAACGGATTTTGTCGAACGGGATCTGAGCGATCTGGGATTTTCCTGCGTCAGTCATTGCTACGACACCCCGTACAGTGCCTTCAACAGCGTGCCGTCGCTGCAACGACCTAAGCAGTACACAACCAAGGCGGCAACTGCAAATGCGCGTATCAGCGCCATGTTACAGCAGATATTGTGCGCTTCCCGATTTGCGCACTACATCAAAGTCATGATTCGGGACAAAGTGGGTGTCTATATGAATGCCAAGGACTGCGAACGTCAGTTGCAGAAATGGCTGGACCAGTACACAACCGGGCGCGATGACCTCGCCTGGGAAATGCTTGCTCGTTACCCGCTGCGTGAAGCGCGAGTGCAGGTGGTCGATGAGCCGGGCAAAGTTGGCAGTTACCAGAGTGCCATTCACCTGAAGAGCCACTACACCGTCGATCACCTGGTATCTGAATTGAAGCTGACAACCTCGCTGGCTCAGATTGGCATCGGTACGGTGAGCTAATTATGACAAAAGAGAAGCGCCTACTGGCACCGGTTCTCGATCGGTTGCTGGAATCGTCCCGCAACATGGATCTGCACCAGCCTCACCAGGTTCTCAAGCAGTTGCGTGAGGGGGTGCGACGCGACCTGGAGTATCTCTTCAATACGCGCTACCGCTGTCTTTCTGCACCGGATAGCCATGCGTACCTGCAACAGTCAAACATCAATTTCGGGCTGCCAGATCTGTCGACCATCAACCTTTCCTCTCTGGACAGTCGCAGGCGCTTCTGTCGCGAAATCGAGAAGACCATCCTGCATTTTGAGCCCCGTATCAGATCGGTAAAAGTGACGACGCAGGAAAAAGTCGATGTGGAAGATCCTAGTATCCGTTTTCGAGTTGAGGCGGTCTTACACGTGAATCCAGCTGCAGAGGTCATAGTATTCGACTCGACACTTAACCCGGTAACCCAGACGGTCGATGTGGCGGAGATTATGTGATGAGTGAAAAGCTGATAGATCTCTATGAGCGCGAGTTGGCATTCGTGCAGCAGACCGCCTCCGAGTTTGCACGGATGCACCCTGCCGCGGCTTCGCGTTTGCAACTGGATGCCGATACCGTTGACGACCCCCTCGTAGGTCGCTTGCTGTCGGGATTCGCCTATATGAACGCGAGAGTGCAGCAGAAACTGAGCGATGATTTTCCCGAGCTCACGGACGCCATGCTGGAAACCCTGTATCCGCATTACTTGCGTCCGATTCCCTCTTGCGCCATCGTGCAGTTCGAGCCAGAGCCGGACCTGGATGCGATTACGCGGGTGGAAGCCGGAACGCTGCTGGAAAGCGACAGTTTCCAGGGGCAGACCTGCAGGTTTACCAGCCGCTACCCAACGGATATCTGCCCTTTTGAGGTGGCCAGTGCGAGTTTGATGCCGCGCCCGTTTATCGCTCCGGGATGCAACGATATACAAGGGGCAAATGCGGTACTCAAACTTTCGCTGAAGACACTGAGCCCGGATCTGAGCTTTGCTGAACTTCAGCCGGAGCAACTGCGATTTTACCTGCGCGGCCAGCCCAGCCACATTTACGCGCTCTACGATCTGCTGCTGAGCAAATGTGTCAAACTCGTGGTCGCCAATGGAGAAGCCGATCCAAAGCCGACTTATCTGGACACTGAAGAGATACAGCAGGTGGGGCTAGAGCCGGACCAAGGGTTGCTACCTTATCCGGATACGGCCTTTACTGGTTATCGCCTGCTGACCGAGTATTTCGCTTTTCCGGAAAAATTCCATTTCATTGATATCCTTCATCTGCAGGACACTCTGAACGATACCTACGGCGAAACACTGAATCTGTACTTTTATCTGTCAGAGAGTCACGAGGAGCTGGAAAAGCAGATTACTCCGAATATGTTTGCACTGGGCTGCACGCCTGTAGTCAATCTGTTTCGACAGACCGCAGACCCGATTCCGCTAAACCACACGCAATACAGCTACCATGTGGTACCCGACGCCCGGCGCAGCGATGGCCTGGAGATCTATTCGATCGATGAGGTGTTCGCGACCGATGGCAGTGGTGAATCCACCGCATTCCGCCCTTTCTACGGTATTCAGCACAGCCAGCATCAGGCGCGTCAGTCCGCTTTCTGGTACGGCAGGCGCCGGGATATTGTCGAGGGCGAACACCGTAATGAACAGGCGTCCGAGGTGGATATCACCCTGGTGGATCTGGATTTCAATCCTCACCGTATCAGTGATCAGACCCTCGATGTGAAGCTCACCTGCTGCAATCGCAACCTGCCGAAGAAACTTCCTACGGGTAACGCGCAACCATATCTCGAAGTGGTCGATGGCGATGCGCCTGCGAGTAGGATCAGCTGCGTGATAGCGCCGACCGCCACATTGCGGCCGCCACGACGGGAACGTGGCTACTGGCGACTGATCTCTCATCTGAACCTCAATCATCTGTCCCTGTCGGGAAGCGGCGGCTGCGACGCGTTAAAGGAAATCCTGCGCCTCTATGATTTTCGCGACTCGGCGAGCACCAGAAACCTGATTGAGTCGTTGCTAACTCTGGATGCACGGCCGATTACGGCACCCATCCAGATAGATAACAGCGTGGTCCTGTGTCGCGGCACAGAAGTGAAAATTGAGCTCGATTCCATGATGTTATCGGGTACCAGTCCACTGTTGTTCGCCAGTGTTATAGAGCGCTTTCTCGGGCTCTACTGTTCGTTGAACTCATTTACCCGTTTGATCGCCACTATGAGCGGCAGAGATGGAGAGCTAAAGCGATGGCCACCACGCGCCGGCGACAAAGCTTTACTGTAATCGAGCGCTTGCGGCGCGAGCCCTACCGCTTCGACTTCTTCCAGGCGGTGCGGTTGCTCGAGCGGGCGACCATGATGTCGGGAAAAAGCGATGCGCGGGAACCCATTGCCGGATCAGCACCGCCTTCTCGCGAGCTGGTTCGCTTTAGTGCGCAATCGAGCCTGTCGTTTGTCGGCGCCGATGTATTGCGTCTGGAGCAGAGAGACAGCGCCGATACCGAGCGTAGCGACGAGGAGCTACTGCAGTGGCATATGGATGTCGGCTTTACCGGCCTGATCGGTAGCCAGGGTGTCATGCCCTATTACCTGACCGAAGTGGTCCTGCGCGAATTGCGGGAAAAGAATACCGCTCTGCGAGACTTTCTCGATATTTTCCACCACCGGCATGTATCGCTGTTCTATCAGGCCTGGCATAAATATCAGTTGCCGGTGAACTACGAGCGGCAACGGCTACGCCAGGAGCGTGAGCCCGACGTGTTCAGTCATGCCCTCGCAGCACTGTGTGGTCTTGGCACCAGCGAGATGCGGTACCGCATGCCGGTACCAGATGAAGCAATGCTCGGCATGGCTGGCCATCTGAGCAGGCAACAGTGTTCGGCCGCCGCTCTTGCCAGCATGATCCGCCAGTACTTCGGCCTGAATGTGAGCATCGAGCAGTTCCAGGGACAGTGGGATGACCTCCCCGAGGATGTGCTGTGTCGGCTTCCCGGACCCGGTTATCCGCAGGGTGTGAATAATTGTCTCGGCCAGAATACCGTACTCGGAACCCAGTGCTTCCAGGCCCAGAACAAATTCCGCGTGATCGTGGAGCCGCTCGAATACGAACAGTTCATGACGATTGCACCGGGCAGCGATAAGCTAGAAGCACTCAAGTCATTTATCCAGTTCAGTGCCGGTATAGAAATGGACTTTGAGATATGTGTAACGCTATTTACCGGGCAGGTAGTGCCGGTGCAGTTGGTCGATGAACCGGACAGCCAACCGCTGTTGGGCTGGAATACCCACATGGCGAATGAGCAGGAACACGATCGATGTGTGCAGATCACGCTGAGCGCCGATCGGGTTTCGCCAGATGAAGCCTTGCCTGCTGCCTGAACCGAAAAATCAAAAAGGGAATTTTGACAATGATCACCATAGACCTCAAACGGCTCGTTGATACCATGACTCCGCATATGCGGGACTCCCTTGAGGGTGCTGCGGGGCTATGTCTTGCGCAGACTCAGTACAACGTCGAGCTGGAACACTGGTTGCTGAAATTACTCGACCAGTCCGATACGGATCTCTATCACTTGCTCGAGAAGCACGATGTCAACCCATCTAACTTCGCCAAACAGCTGGCGGGAAGCATTGCCAAGTTCAAGTCCGGTAGCAGTCGTCCGGCTGCACTTTCCCCGACCATCGTCGAGGGCGCCAAAAACGCCTGGATGCTCGCCTCCATCGATTACGGGCATCGGGCGATCAGCTCTGGTCACTTGCTGGCTGCATTACTGCTTGACGAGACTTCCCGCCGGCAGCTTTTGGAGAGCTGTCCGGAGCTCAAGACAATAGCCCCGGAATCGATTCGTGAAACCGCCCGGGCGATGTTTGGTCACAGTGGGGAGTCCAGTCATGTGGCGGCAGCCATCGCCGATGGCGATGGGGCGTCTGCAGTCGCGGCGGCTGCCAGCAAGGCGCCGGCGCTGGACAAATACACGGTGAACCTGACTGAACGCGCGCGAAACGGTGAGATAGACCCCGTACTCGGCCGCGATGAAGAGATTCGCCAGTGCATCGATATTCTGACCCGACGCCGACAAAACAACCCGATCTTGACCGGTGAAGCCGGCGTGGGAAAAACCGCGGTTGTCGAGGGCTTTGCCCTGCGCGTCGTCAGTGGTGACGTGCCGGAACCCCTCAGAGGAGTGGCAGTACGTACCCTGGATCTGGGCCTGCTGCAGGCCGGCGCCAGCGTCAAAGGGGAGTTCGAGAATCGCCTCAAGTCGGTCATCGAAGAGGTGCGGGCGTCTGCGACACCGATCATCCTGTTTATCGACGAGGCGCATACGATGATCGGCGCAGGTGGCAAGGAAGGCCAGGGTGACGCAGCAAACCTCCTCAAACCGGCACTGGCGCGCGGAGAATTGCGCACCATAGCCGCAACGACCTGGGCGGAATATAAGAAGTATTTCGAGCGTGATCCAGCGCTGACACGACGCTTCCAGGTGGTCAAAGTGGAGGAGCCGGGCGAGGAAAAAGCCATCGACATGATGCGCGGCATTGCCACATCACTGGAAGACCATCACCGTGTGCGTATTCTTGATGAGGCGGTGGTGGCATCCGTAAAGCTTTCACACCGCTTTATTCCCGGGCGCCAACTTCCGGACAAATCCGTGAGCCTGCTCGATACCGCCTGCGCGCGTGTCGCCCTCGCCCAGTCTGCAACCCCCGGCGCCATCGAGGATGCACAGCGAACCATTACCCGGGCGAAGGGCACTATAGACAAACTCCGACGCGAGAACGCCGCGACCGGTGTGCACGAAGAGCAAATAGCCGCTCTGGCTGCACAGCAGGAAGAAGCCGAAAAACGCCTGAGGACTCTGGAAAATCAGCGCAAGCAGGAGATGGAGCTCATTGAGCAGATTCACAAGCTGCGCAATCAGATTGATGAATTGTTCCAGGGCCAGCTGACCGGCGGCCAAGAGCCCGATGACGCTATCATGGCCGACCTGAAGCAGCAGCTCCAGTCGCTCCACAACCAGCTAGATGAAGTGCAGGGCGAAACTCCGCTGATGCAGCCGGCTGTGGACGAGCAGGCCATTGCTGAAGTAATAGCCAACTGGACGGGTATTCCCGTCGGCAAGATGGTCAGCGACGAGATCATCGCCGTACAGAGTCTCGCAGACCGGCTGAACCGGCGCGTGATCGGCCAGCCCCATGCCACCGAGGCCATTGCCCAGGCGATCCGAACTTCGCGGGCGGGGCTGACGGACCCGAGAAAGCCGGTGGGCGTATTCATGTTCTGCGGTACTAGCGGTGTCGGCAAAACGGAAACCGCGCTTGCGCTGGCTGATGAACTGTTTGGCGGTGAACAGAACATCACCACGATCAATATGTCGGAGTTCAAAGAGGAGCACAAAGTATCGATGCTGCTGGGTTCACCGCCCGGATATGTCGGCTATGGTGAGGGCGGTGTCCTCACTGAAGCGGCGCGGCGCAAACCCTACTCGGTGATACTGCTCGATGAAATGGAGAAAGCGCACCCGGGGGTGCAGGATATCTTCTACAACCTGTTCGACAAAGGTACGATCAAAGACGGCGAAGGTCGTGATATCGACTTCAAGAACACCGTCATCATCATGACGTCCAATGCCGGGGAAGATGCGATCACGGCTATTTTCAACCAGGTAGAGGAGAGACCGGAACCGGAAGTCCTGCTGGACAATATCCGCCCGCATCTGCTGCAAAAGTTCAAACCTGCGTTTCTGGGACGTGCGAATGTTATCGCCTACTACCCGTTGGATGATGAGAATCTGATCGAGATCTCCAAGATCAATATGCGCCGTATCGAGAAGCGGGTCAAAGAGCACTATGGGGCAGTCTTCAGTTACGACGATGATGTATTGATCAATATCGTTGCGCGTTGTCAGGAGTCGGATACCGGAGCGCGTAACATCGAGGTGATACTAAATCGCACGCTACTGCCGTCATTGGCTAGTGAATGTCTAGATCGAATGGCCAAGGGCGAAAAAATAACTAAAATTCGAGTAGCAGCGACAGATGGGGGAGATTTCACATACCAGATAAGCTAGTCAGTTTTGCTAAGGTTTAGGAAGGTTGTCGATCTCGGTTTTAACTAAAAGGCCCGCTCCAAGAGCGGGCCTTTTAGATTTTTCGCTATAGATCTGTTGGTCAATTTGGCGGGAGAAAATACTTATCGTTAGCCTGCAAGCCGCTCATGGCGTACACCAACTGCAAAAACTATGGCAGTATCATTTGTTAAATTTATGACTAACAGAATGCTTTATCAAGATAGATATTGTCGCCAAGACCGGCGCTAAACTTCGGAGCGAAAATATATACGTTATTTTGGAGATATTAGCTGTCGCTACCATTGGCAGGAGGTTTTTAAGATGGAATTGAAAGCCCTTTCAGTTCTGGGCTTGTCGGAGATTTCGCATATTAATTTGAATGGTTGTCCGCCAAGCTCCGAGTTTTCTCCAGGGTCGCGCTTGGCATAAGTCCATATTTTGTAGTCATTTCCCTGATATTCGACCATGATAACCTGAGAAGAAATAAACTCAACAGGTAAGACTTGCGTTATAGAGCTGCTGTACATAGCAGGTAGTTTTGCAAAACCTTTTTCATCGGCAGTGAATATATCTGTTATTTCTTTCTTCCAGTTAACGGAACGCGTAATTTTTGCTCCAACCGCAGGCGCTCCATAAAGGGTCAGTTTTAGTTGCATTTCTGAAAATATACAGGCTTTTAGAGGGCTTCTTAAGCTCATCGCGCTACCTGGTGGAGAAATTAGTATAAAAATCGCAGCCAGTATTGATAGTATTTTATTGGCCATTTGATATCTAGAAAATAGTTGCTTTACTGATCTTACAATTTGCAAGTCAAAAATAGGCCTTCGGATAGCACTGCTTGTCCACATATGAAAACTGTCTGGCACTCAATGCAATACTTCTACTATTCTTCGCAGCGCCGTCCTTTCTCGCCGGGAGTTTTCGTTGTATTAATATGGCCGTCCTAACCACGATAATTGGATTAGACGGCCCAGGACAGGTGTAGGTGCTGAAAACGATAGCAGAGGCTACGTTAGCGCTAAATGGCTCTTCCGTCAGCCAGGGTGCGGCTCAGGGCTTGCTTACTAATTTCATTGACTCTTGCGGATAGCTTCAATAACAGTTGGCGCATAAATTCACGTGTGATATCTGCGGTTTCGATAAGTTTTCGCATGCCGAGGAATTGTGCAATTTTCTGCATCAGGAGCAATACCCATCCAGAAACTTTCTCTGATAATTCAATTCCTTTCCTTAAAATGTAAGCGAGTCGATCCATTAATGTGAAATACGTCGAAGCCGTAAGATCTATCAATCTTCCCGCAAATTCAAAACACTTCTTAAGTACGTAGATGATCGCATCATTCAGCCATTCGATGCTGGAAATGGTAGGTCCAATAATCGACTTCGATTTTAGCCATGTCTCAATTCCGGAATCCGTACGCTTAGGGGGCCGCATAGCGTAAATTTGGCTCCATGATTTTTTGCCAACTGAATCGTTGTAATGGCGCATATCATGATACTTACTCCAGGGTACCAGGCCGGGGGAGGGCAAGAAGTATTCTCTCCCGGAGCTTGGAGTATGCATAAATGGCCAGATCGGTATGCAAGGAACTATATCAGTCCTATGGTAGACTCGAAAAATATTCTCTTCCTTTAACAGGCTGGTGCAATTTTCTGAAAAGCCGATCAGGCCAACCCTAGGACTGCCATAAGTATAAAGTCTTGGTTTGTGTATGGTGTTTTTGGAAACCCATTCAGCCGCAATTGTTGCTAGTGCTCCGCCTAGACTGTGCCCCAGGCAATGTATCTCTGTCCCAGAGGGCAGGGCGCTGACAAAAGTCTGGATTTGTGGGAGCATTGAATGAAAGGCCTTGTTAAAGCCATCGTGAACCGCCTGTCCCGATGCGGATCTAGAGAGTGAGATATTCAGGTTGGTCAGCCAGTCAGCAAGATACTGGGTGCCGCGAAATAGAATAAATGCGTAATTTTTGTACTCTCCTTTCCCCACCAGCAGAAATCCAAATGCTGTCCTGACCTTGATCACCCCTGGCCCACCAGTCTTACCTTTAAGTAGATTCTCCTCGTAGAAGGAAATTTTGCCGTTATATGAGCTATTTAAATATGTGATTGCGGCATCTATAGTGCTCAGTTTCGACAGGTTATACACGTCTTCTGAGAGGCTAACCGATTGTAGTGGTGTTAACTCCATGTCATGAACTTCCTTTTTTGGATCTCCTAAAAACCCTTATCTACTGAGTCGGGAACGACATCCCATTGGCACTTTGTTATGAAAGGTTGATTGTCGACCTCTATAACCTGGTTTTCACTACCGACATCACAGGTGATCGCTATAGGCTTTCCGCGCGCTTCCGAATTCTCTTCTTTACTGCGCTTTACACCATCCCAGATGGTTATCTCTTCACCATCAACGGTAACCTTTAAAATCTGCCCAACTACAAACTCCTGTGGAAGCAGACTCATAACATTTCGCTCAAACATTGCGGGTAACTCGAAGAAGCCATCGCTATCGGTCTTTGTCTGGTCAGATTTTTCCTTCTGATAAGAAGTGGTTCTCGTTATCGTAACATCCTGTAAAGGTTTTCCATCTCGCAAGATAACTCCAGAAATACTTGAGAAAGTGCATACCTTGCCTGCATTGAAAATAGACATTGCGAATGTCTCCATACTTGAAAATATAAGAGCTACTAAAATTGCCCTTATAAACAACTTTGTTAGTAAATTGAGTCCATGTGGTGACACAGCGAATCCCGTGTCTTGCGGGATCGGGAAATGGGAGGGAAGCAGCAGCCTTTGCTCGAAGTGTTTGGTGCAAGAATAGCGCGTACTTCTCACAGTTATCCTCCTATCAGTACCGCAGGGCAACCTGCTACGATGGTGCCTCCATGGGCGGTGGTATCTCCCATGCGTGCCGCGGGTTTTCCCTCAATCAGTACTGTAGTACTTCCCATCACGATGCTGTCAGGAGGCCCCACACAGGTACAGGAACTACCAGCGGTGGCAGAAGGCAGGCCGCCAATCATAACAGTGGGTCCGCCGGGGCTTAGAATTGGCCCTCCAACGTGCGGTACCATGCCTGTTACCATCGGGCAGACATGCATGTCCGAGATTCGCGATGCGGGTTTACCCATGCTTATTCCTCGATTCTTCCATTACCGCCGCGGGCTAGGTCCAGTCCCTGTTTCAAATAACGGCTGAACTGCTTACTCGGGTTGACCGGATCCGAGAGTACCGCGGCGAGCGTCACACTGCCGGCTACCGCGTGGGCGTACAGGTGTTCCGGTGGTTCAATGACCGGTTCGCCCGGACGTGCCATACTGCCGTGACACCAGCTTGCGGCAGTCGCGGCCCAGCTGGCCGGTGTCTTGTGTTTGGTTTTTTCTCCCAATTCTTTGCAGCGCATGCGGGCTTCTTCACTGGGCTTCTTCACCCAGCTTTCGGCGGCAATCAGGGCGTTTACGTTGTCTTCGTCTGTTTGTGGATTCTGTATGTCGCGCGCCGAAAGACACGCCCACCAGACGGCTTCGCGTTTCGGCAGGCCGTGAGCCAGCAGTTTAATTGCGTCCGGATAGAGGCCTGCTTCCATCAGCCTGTCGATACTGACTTCGGGAGCTGTGTCCGGCACTAGGTGTTCCTCGGCCTCTTCACTGACTTCAAAGTTTTTCAGTAACTCCGCAGCAGTCAGTACCTGAACTTTAACCAGATCTGTCATTGATTACTCCGTCAATTGATCATGGTGATGCCGCCCTTGAGGGTCAGCATACCACCGGCTTTCACCTCGCTCTTGGCATCCCCGCTGACAGAGACTGTCACTCCCTTGATGGTGATACCAGTTGGACTCAGCTTGATGCTGCTGCCCCCCACCTTTAGTTCAATGGAAGCCTTTGAGCTGATCTTTATCGCCCCATTCGCGTCTGTCGTCTGGCTGCCTTTACTCACTGTAAGTGAGTGGTTGCCGGAGCCCAACGTAATTTTTTGGTCACCCTTCTTGACATCTATCGTCTGGTTGCCCTTGGCGATTGTCACGGTTTCATTGCCGTCGGTGATTGTTATGCTGCGGTCCTCTTTGATTTCCAGGGTCTGCTTGTTCTCGATCTTGCCGGTTTGATCGTTATGGATGACGAAATTGTGGTCTCTTCCCGCCTCCATGTAGATTTCTTCCTTACCGCCCTTATCATCGAAGCGCAGTTCATTGAACTTACTGCCTTCATATTCGGTCTTCCACCCACTCTGGGTGGCGGTGTAGTTTGGGCCTGGGTTGTCACCGTTATACACGGCACCAGTGATAAGTGGGCGGTCTGGGTCACCATTGATGTAGGTCACGACTACTTCCTGACCTACGCGAGGCACAAAGTTAGCACCCCAGTTTTTACCGGCAAAAGACTGCATCACACGAATCCAACAGCTGTTCTGTGCCGAATTCCACGGAAATTTGACCTTGAGCTGGGTATAGGGGTCTTTAGAGCTGTCCGCGGCCGTGGCCTTGACCTCGATAACACGGGCCACTTGCGGGGAGTGAATCTTCTTCAGGTGAGCCCTATGGTCAGGCCGCGGCATGACCGCAGCTGGCACGCAACTAAAGGTATTGTGAAAGTGTGACTCGCTACTATTGCTGTCTGTTACGGTGGTCTGTACAGAAGTTAGTAGGTATTTACCTTTCTCCGTATTTAGTGTGTGATCGAAGTCGAAGCGGCCTCCGGCAGTGAATGCAGGGCAGTCACTGCGCCCATAGCCGATATCGAACAGAGCTTCCTGGGACTCCATGGCACGGTCCGCCAGCGCCCTGTGATAGCTGTCTTTGAATTTACGTTTGTGGTCTCCGTCCACCTCAAAGTGATTCAGCCCATAGTAACTGCGGACATAGCTCGATACGTCATTCAATTTACTGGTGGTCTTGACTTCCTGCTTGTTATCTTTGGATACAGCGAACTCGCTGTAGTCCTTAAATTCAAAACCGCCACCATGGTAATTGAAGTTACGTTTCCAGCTGCTCACGGTATGCTTTGTCGGTTGGCTGCCGCCACCATCGTATTCCACCTTGGTGGACTCGCAGTCATGAAAATCCTGCGGGTCATCGCAAAGTACCAGCTCGTGTTTGCCATCTTCATGCCTGAAGTAATAGGCGATTCCCTCTTCGGCCATCAAGCGGTTGATGAAATCGAAATCACTCTCATCGAACTGTACACAGTACTCGCGCGGAATATATTCGGCTTTGAGCTTTAAAGAGAGCTTTATGACTTTGCTGTACTCCCCGAGTAACTCTTCAAGTATTTGTTTAGCGGATTTTTTTTCAAAGACACGGTTCTTTCCACCGAGAGAGGTAAACCAGAGTCCGGGATGGACAATTGCGGTATAACTGCGCATACCTTCTGCATTGACATCATGCATAGAGAAGTGGGTGACATATCCGTTGATATGGCGTGGCTTCTTTGAGTGATGGACGGTTACCGTTAGCACTTTTCCAACAATCTCTTTTTGGGTTATTTCGTGATTGTCAGACAATAATTCAAGCTGGTATCGAAAGGGCTTGGAGATGTGCTCCTCACCATGTATGGATGTGGCTATTATCGCGTCCTTGCCGAGCGGGCTATCGATCTGAATCATGCGTTTATCTTGATTAAGAGTAGCCATACCCAGCCCCAAATCCCTGTAGGTGCTCAAAGTGAGCGAATTTTGCACAAAAAGGTTGTGGTTTCTTAGCGAAGTGCTCGTGCGAGCGCTTTGCTAAAAAACCGATGGACTGCGGCCCGTGGTCAGTGAGCGCGGGCCGAGCCGTTCGACAGACTTGAACAGTCGTGCTTTACAAAACGGTAGCGGTAGCCAGGTCGTAACCCACACGCATGTTCTTCGGATTCTTATTGGTCTTATCAGCATCTGCCAGGTCGGCTTCGATTTTGGAGAAGCTCAGAGAAATAGACTCCATCGGCGCACCACCGGCGGATGCGCTGATGCTGTAAGAGGAAATGATGACATCCGACAGTTTATAGGTCGCATACTTCTCAACCGCATTGGCACCGGTCTGAACGATATTGAATTCAACTTCGACGCCTTCATCACCAGATACGGAGGCTTTAAACAGGCCGCCAGAGGATGCGTCGATGCGCTTGGTAACAGTGATTTCACTGATGCTGGGGCGAGTAGCTTCGCGGTTAGCCATAGCGCCGGCTTCCATGCTGATGCCGCGACCAACACCGAAATTGAAGCTGTCCACTTCAATCCAGTCTTCGTAACCTTTCGCGGTTACATTACCTTTCGGAGCGTTTTTATTGAAGTTCATGTAGATAGCCATGGTAATCCCTCATTTATAAATGGACTGTGGCGTGGGTGGTTCATCCTTTACCACCGCAGATTGCAGTAGCTCAGGTCATGCCATTAAGGCAATCGCTGGCATTTAAGCAAAGTGAATTTAGAAAAAAAACCATCAATTTCAGTTATTTAATTGACTCTGGCACGATTTTATTGCGTGATTTATTTTGTGAAATTCCTTTGCGTAGGAAGTTTGCCTGCTTCACTCTGGCACCATTTTTCTGTACGGCTAAATCTGTTGGAAATATCGGATCGATTACCCTTTGTCTGTTTGCGCGCAGTGTAATTGGTACGATTGACTCTGGAACCAATTATTTTTCAAAAATATTTTATTAGGTGAGATCAGGGGGCTGAAGCTGAATAGGAGGAGTATCGGTAGAACGTTTATCCGCGCTTACCATTATTTGCCTTGCGCCTTTTTCGTTCTTGTAATGCTTTGAAATCAATTCTTGGCTCTGAGCCAGCGATGTTTAATTGTTGAGACTGAATGCCTAAGTTATACTGCGCGCCTTCGCTTTCGCCAAATATCGATTGGGCTGAAAGCCTGCTTCAAAAAGCGGTTGCGGCAATGGAATATGCCGAAGAAATCTTCCAGGGAGGTGGATTTGAACGACAAGACTCGTGTAGTCAGGCCGACTGGCGAGCAGCAGGGCGTGGATGACGATGGCGATACCACGGTTTTTGTTGCTCGCGATAAGACCGGTGCGAATGACCACCCCCCGATCAGTTCCAATCCCGGTTTAATCCCCACCGCAGCAGCAGAATTTACCGCGGACGCTACTGTCTATCGACCTAGTCCCAAGGGTCCCGGCACCTTCGCAGAAGGGGAGGAGTTGGCGCCGGTACGGAAAGCCGTACAAATTGAAACTCCGACGCCAAGTTCTGGTTCAGTAACAAAAACAGTCATTAAGGGACGCTTCGAACTCGATAAACTGCTCGGTGTTGGTGGTATGGGGGCCGTGTACAAGGCGCTCGACCGTCGCAAGCTGGAGGCGAGTGACAGCGAACCCTACGTAGCGATCAAATTGCTGAACGATGACTTTCGTCAGCACCCCGATGCGTTCATTTCGCTGCAGCGCGAGGCACGTAAATCACAGACGCTGGCCCACCCGAACATCGTAACGGTTTACGATTTTGATCGGGAGGGTGAGCGCGTCTTTATGACAATGGAGTACCTGGAGGGTGCTCCACTGGACAAGCTGTTGCGTGATCACGCTGATGTCGGGCTGGAATTTGATAGGGCCTGTTCCGTACTGCACGACATCTCCCAGGCGCTGCTCTATGCCCATTCCCACCACATAGTGCACTCGGACTTTAAACCCGGGAATATCTTCGTGACCAACAAGAAGGGCGCGAAGGTATTCGATTTCGGCATTGCCCGCGCGGTTTCGGAAGGCGGTATTTCGAATTCTGTCGGTGAGCAGACCATCTTTGATGCCGGCACCCTCGGCGCCCTTACCCCGGCCTATGCAAGTCTTGAGATGTTGCAGGGCGAAGAACCTGCACCGAGTGATGACGTGTTCGCGCTCGGTTGTGTTGCCTACGAGCTGTTCTGCGGCCGCCACCCTTACGGCAAAGTTCCCGCTGACAAGGCCCTGGAGCAAAAGGTTAAGCCAAAGCGGATTCGCTCGCTGAGCCGCCGCCAGTGGCGGGCACTAGAATCCGCACTTGCACTGAAACGCGAAGATCGTACCGCGACTGTCGAAAAATTTATACAGAGGTTTTTTGGCAACAACACTTGGAAGTGGGTCCTAGGCAGCGCTTTTGCCATCCTGCTGGTGGGAGCCGTTTGGGGTTATACCCACCTTGAACAAGAGAACGTGGCCGAGCAGCAGCGGGTGAAGGCGGAGCTCGAGGAGAAGCTGGCTAAGGAATTGCTGGAACGGCGCATCGTAGATAAGCGCGAGGCTATCGATCGCCTGATTGGCTTGAGTATTCTGACTCCGTCGTGGGAGGAAGACCTCGAAGTCGAATTGGCGGAATACGGGGATCTCAATCCATCGGACGAAGCCTATCTGGATACATCGCGGCGACGGGTTTCCGAGCTGTTCGTGGCCGCTGCTACCGGCCAGTTGAATCTTGGCAACCTCGACCAGGCTGACACAATGTTGGGGCGGGCTGCCAGCTGGTACGGGGAGTCGGATCAGGCAGAACAAATCAAGTCTCAGCTGGCTGGCGAGCGCACCGAATTGAGAGCCCGTCTGGAAGAGGAGCGGTTGGCGGCAGAGCGCGAGGCAGAGCGACTGCGCCAGCAGGAATTACGTGAGGAGCGCCGGCTCGCAGCGTTGAAGAAGCAGCGGGAAATCGACGCAGTTCTGGGCAATATGGAGCAGTCACTGCGCTGTAGTTTTGGCATGGATATCAGCGGCGGCGTGGCGAGAGAGCTTAATCAGCTCGCTGCACTGGATACTGTCAAGGCTGCGAAAGTTCGACCGGTATTGGCGACCGAATTGAGTGGCTGTTTAAGAAAACTGGCGAGCGAAAACCCGCTGCGCACCGAGCCTCTGTTGGCCGACGCCCGGGCAGTATTGCCGAACCAGCAGGTTCTGCAGAACTTCAAACTGGATTTCTGCGAACACCTTCGCCCCGGTAGTGGCGGCCGCGGGGACCGTTATACCTGTGCAGACCGCCTAGCCGACGGCAGCGAAGCGCCCACGATGGTGGTGGTCAAAGGCGGTGCGCGGAAACCACTGGTGGTCGGCAAGTACGAGATCAGCAATGGTGATTTCAGAAGGTATTGCCTTGCAACCGGGAAGTGTGAGGGCCTGAACCTGGGGGCTGATGAATTTCCGGTGCAAAACATCAATATTGCCTTGGCTGATTCCTATATTGACTGGCTTGGCGCCCAGACCGGTTATAGGTATCGATTGCCGACTGAGCGGGAATGGTTTGCGGCCGCGAGTGCCGGCGGCCAGCCGGAGGTCGCCGATCGCAATTGCCACTTGAAATATGGCGGCATCGAGAAGGGCGTCGAACTGGTGGCAGTGACGGCTGGTACTGGTAACAGTTTCGGGCTGGTCAACCCGGTTGGTAACGTGCAGGAATGGGTGCGCGGCACTGACGGGCAGCTGATGGCCGCCGGCGGCAGTCGGGAAGATCCGATGAGTCGTTGCCTTGCCACCACCAAGCGCTTCCACGATGGCAATGCCGATGCGGTGACCGGCTTCCGCATCGTGCGGGATCTCAACTGAAGAACAAGGAATGACCGGCACTCCAGCTGCTGGCCATATTGCCGTGCCTGCCTGAATAAAAATAACAGGTATCGGCTTCACAAGGATAATTACAAGGATTTGTAAGGGGTGGATATGCTCGCGCGCTATAAAGCTCAAATGGCAGCCCTCGGTACCGGGCTGCTCCTCCTGCCGGCGACCGGCTACACACAGGAGAGTGAATCCAGTTTTCGCAGCCGGGTTCGGCAAGCCTTCGATCAGAATGTGCCGACCATCAGCGAGCCGGATGTCTCCCAGGAGTTTCTGCAGCGCACGCTAGAAGCGCGGGATCCGAACCTGAATGCTGATATTCCGGAGATATCCCAGCGTGATGAGGGCCCGCGAATCACTGTCAAAAAGCTCCGGTTTCATCGGCTCGAAGCATATCCTGAATACGGTATCGATCGCGAAACGGTCGAGCAGCTGGCCGAGGACCTGCGGGTCAAATTTATGCAAGAGGACAAGATCCTCGCCAGCGGCTACACCAAAGAGAACCTTGAGGAGCTGGCCACGCTGCTGGACAGCATGAATGCGCGCTTCAACCCCGAGGAGCTGGGCCCGGCCCAGCTGCGGCAGCTCGTCAATGTCATTGAAAAACAGAATGCGCAACGGGGGCTGACCTACGGCGATCTGGAAGAAATAGCCGCGGAATTGACTAGTTTCTACCGCCGGCAGGGCCTGTTCCTCGCCCAGGTACAGATCCCGGCACAAGAGGTCGAGAACGGCATAGTAACCCTGACAGTACAGGAAGGTCTGCTGGGGCAGGTCGTCGCAGAGAACAACCAGAGATATTCCCTTGAGCAGCTAGCGGCTCCGTTCGAAGACCAGCGTGGCAAACTGGTCAGCCACGAAAATGTGGAGGAAGGCCTCTATCTGCTTAATGACCTGCCGAGCCTGAATATCACCGGCTATTTCAGTGCCGGTGACAATGCGGGTGAAACCAAGCTGAACCTGAAGGTGCGTGATGAACGTTCGTGGAGGGCGGTCACGCGTCTGGACAACCACGGCTCCACCTTTACCGGTGATCAACGTGCATTCACGTCCGTTGACTGGCTGAATCCGCTGGGTATCGGTGACGCCCTGACTATCGGCTATTTGAAGTCCACCAATGCGGGGAGTGACAGCTCGGATTTCGGTTCCGACTTGGGGCAATTCCGCTACAGCCTGCCGCTGTTCGGTCCTCGCACGCGCCTGCAGTTCTCCGCAGACTACAACGAGTTTTCCCTGCGGGATGTCGATGATGAGAACAACGTGATCAACCTGCTGGATATTCAGGGGGTGAACGAGAGTTACGCAGTCAGTGTCGATCACAAGTTCCGCCGCTCGCGGGATTTCAATCTGACCGGCTCGTTCAGTATTACCGACAAGGAGTCCGAACTGGATGCGATCATCGTGCTGCCGGATTCGGGCGACCACGTTTACGGCGGCGAGTTTGGACTGTATATGGACAGCCTGCTTAACGGCGCCGTGCCGATGCTCAACATCCTCAATGCGAAAGTCCAATACGGCGAGCATCAGAACCTGGTCGATCCGCTCCGCGGGGACGATTTCACCAAGTTCGCTGCCGATAGCAGTTCACTTATTTTTGTGCCGATGCCCTTCACCGATGCGAAGTCGCGCCTGATCCTGAAGAGCCGCTGGCAATACAGCGATAGTAACCTGCCCGCTTTCGAACAGTTTTCCCTCGGCGGCGCCAGCGCTGTGCGGGCCTTTGATGTGCGGGATTTCTCCGCCGACCAGGCGGGGCTGTTATCCGCTGAGTGGTATGTCGATTTTCCGCAAATTCTTAACCCCAGCCTTTTTGGTTACCGCCTGAACGATATTCTGCAGGTGGCGGTGATCGCCGATGCAGGTTACGGCGTGGTAAACAACTACGAAGAAGACCTGAGCAACGACTGGAGCGCATTTTCCGGTGCTGGAATGCTGTTCAAGTTCAGCTGGCAGGAAGCCTTCGCCAGCCAAATCTCTGTTGCCTGGCCAACGATGTCTAAATCCTCCATCGAAGGTACTGGTGATGATGCGGATGATCCCGCGATCTACGCCGACTTCTCCTTCTTCTTTCACTGATTTAATCGCAAATATCGACCGCTGCAATAGAGCAGGAAGCTCTCCAAAGGTATCGGCATGCAAGTTAAAAAAATTTCCTACGGCCTGAAAAAACTGACATCTGCCATCAAGGCATCCCACCTCGCTTATGCTGGCCTATTAGTTGGGCAGGTTGTCAGTCAAAGCGCTCAGGCGGCGCCCGAGGGCGGTGTCGTTGTCGGTGGTGACGGTTCGATCACTGCCCAGGACTTGACCACGATTATCGACCAGAAGACGGATCTCCTGGCGATTGACTGGGACTCCTTCAACCTGACCGAAGAGGAACTGGTGAGGTTCCTGCAGCCGGACTCCTCATCGATAGTCCTGAACCGGATTCTGGATCAGAACCCGAGCACCATTCGCGGAGCCATCGAATCCAATGGCCATGTCATCCTCGCGAATCCGCGCGGTGTATTGTTTACCGAAACCGCAACCGTCAACGTGGGGGCCATCACCGCAGCCGGACTTGACATGGATTCGTCCGAATTTATGAGCGGCAACTTCTCCTTCCAGGGTGAAAACGGTAGTGCCGGCGTGGTGGTCAACCGCGGTGTAATCAACGCTTCCAGCGCGGTGCTGGTCGGCAAACAGGTCACCAATGCAGCCAGCGGCCTGATCAGTGCCGAGATTGTCAGCCTCGCCGCCGCCGACGAAGCGGTACTGACCTTCGATGCTGACGGAATGATCGGGGTCAAGATCACCAAAGAGGTGATGGAAAACCAGTTGGGTGTCGACAGTGCTGTGCTGAATGAGGGCGCGATCGACGGTGCACAGGTTTTGATGGAGGCGAAGGTATCCGGGGACCTCTTTAGCTCGGCCGTCAACAATAAAGGCACTGTTCGCGCACGCGGCATCGATACCAGTGGTGGAAAAATCCGGCTGTTCGGAGGTGGCGCTGAAGTTGTCAACAGCGGCGCGTTGGACGCATCCGGTACCTACGGTGGAGAAGTTGAAATAGAGGGTGATAGCGTAGAGCACCGTGGCGTTGTCAGCGTACGCGGCGACGCCGGCGCGGGCGGTAGCGTTCGGGTTTTGGGCGATGAGGTCGTCGTCAGCGGCGCTATCGATGCCCGAGGCATCGGTGGCGGTGGTGAGATATTGGTTGGTGGTGACTACCAGGGTAAAAATGCAGAGATACGCAACGCGAACAAAACGACCGTCGCCGCAGACGCTGTAATCGACGCCAGCGGTATCGGCAACGGCGATGGGGGTAAAGTCATTGTCTGGGCTGATGGTGGTACCCACTTTGCCGGCGTCGTGCGTGCAGAGTCGGGCGAACTGGGAGGTGACGGCGGTTTTGTCGAGACTTCCGGTAAGGTGAATTTGTACCTTGGCGAAGACAGCATGTTTGTGTCCACCCTTAGCCACGGCCGTGGCGAAACCGGTGAGTGGCTGCTGGACCCGGGCTGGCTGGATATTGCGGATAGCTGTTCCACAAACTGTATCTCCACGGCCGCACTCGAAGGCGCTCTCAGTTCGAACAATGTCACTATCACCGTAACGGACGCCGATACGGCATCGGGACTTGCAGTTGTAGATGACGGTGACCCTGCCACCGACTACGCCGACGGCATTCGCGTATCCGACAACTTGGATTGGAATACAACAAATGCACTCACACTGGATTCGTTTAGCGATGTGGAGATCGGCAACGGTGTAGTGATTACAGCTTCCGATGCCGACCTCGTGGTGATTGCGGGAGGTAGCTTTACCAGTGAAGGCAGTGTCTCTGTCAATAGCTTCTCGTTAAATGTCGGCGGCAACGGTGCGGACAGCACCAATTCCCTGGGAAGTGTGACTGCGACAAGTGGCACTGTTACCGGCGGCACGGGCCTCGATGTCTTCACGCTTAGCTCTGCTGATGATTCGGTGGTCGTCGACGGCGACCTGCAGTTTACCCTAGGCGCGAATATTGTTTTTAGCGCCGTAGAGATGCTGGATACAGGTAGTGGCACAGACATTGTTACCGGCGCCGATGGGGCCGGTTGGGCCTTGAAAGGAGCGGGTCAGGCCGAGAGTAGCGGCATTACTTTCATCGGCGCAGATGAACTGTTCGCAGCCAGTGCGGGCTTAACGGGAACAGCGGGCGATGACAGCTTCGTGCTGACCGCGATTGGCGACGTTGTGGTAGACGGGCTGACTTTTAAAAACCTATCCGATGTAAATGGATCAACTGGTAACGATACGGTCGATGCCAGCAACTTTGTGGCCGGCCTGACTCTAACGGGTACAAATAAAGAGATAAGTGCCGACACGTTGTTGTTCAGCGATATTGAGAATGGGGTGGCTTCGTTACTTACCGGTAGCAGCGGTGCCGATTTGTTCAGCATTGTCGCGGATAATACAGTTGATATCGCGGGTATCAGAGTTTCTGGCCTAAACACTGTCAATGCGGATTTGGGTAGCGATGACGTCATAGCATCGGGGCCCGTTACGTTGACGGGTAACAGCGGTGAAGCCAGTACCGCGGCGATCGATTTCAGTGGTATCGATACCGTAACAGCTGGAAGTCTCATCGGTTCTGATAATAACGATACGTTTGTTATTACTGGCCCTAATGCTGTAACAGCTTACGATATCGCATTCAGCGGTATCAGTAGCATTGATACAAAGCTTGGTAGTGACAGTGTCACCGGCGCCAGTGGCATCGACTGGGTGCTGACTGCTGGTATTGACGAGGCGGAAAATAGTGGTATCACCTTTACCGGCGTAGAAACCCTGATTGCAGACCTTGCCGGCCTCATTGGCTCGGCAAGTGATGAGAATTACACACTAGAAGACAACGGTGATGTGGTCGTCAGCTCGTTAACCTTCCAATCACTCACCGCTGTTGATGCGGGAGGCGGCAGCGATACGATTTCTCTAGCCTCCAATACCAACGCCACCCTGAACGGTACTGACGGCGAGGCGAGCATTCGCGGGCTCGACTTCAGCAATATCGAGTCAGTCACCAGTGCCACCCTCGTGGGCTCGGATGCCGGCGATCGCTACCTGGTCACCGGTGCTGACAGCATCGTAGCCAACGCTATTGCTTTCGCCGGTATCAGCAGTGTCACCGCCGGCAGCGGCGACGATACGGCGACCGGTCTCAATGGTGAGGATTGGTCACTCAATGGCAGTGGTGGAGCCGTCAACAACGGCATCACTTTTGCCAACGTCGAAACATTTGTTGCCGATGCCGCAGGCCTGGTGGGCACCGCCAGCGACGAGAGTTACACGCTGGAAAACGACGGTGATGTGGTTGTCGGTGGTCTCATCTTCCGGTCACTCACCGGTGTTGATGCTGCCGGGGGCAGCGATACGATTGCTCTGATCTCCCTTGCCGACGCCACCCTGAACGGTACCGACGGCGAGGCGAGCATTCGTGGGCTCGACTTCAGCA
>NZ_FNQO01000009.1 GCF_900107725.1 Microbulbifer marinus
CAGTACTAATTGCCCGTGCGGCTTGACCATACAACAGAGATGGTTACTAACGATTCGGATTGTGAATTGCACAACCGAGAGACGCGCAAGACTTGCGGTGTATTACTACAGATTGTTTTACCGAAGCCCGCCATGGATGGCGGGAATGCAGAAAATGCATGGAGCAATTTTCTGCCTTATTTGGGGTTACTGCCGATCGAAAGATCGAGGCAAACAGCAGTAACACGGCAGCGCAGAGCAAGAGCTCATAAGACCAAGCCAACCCAAGCCAGTTTGCCTGACGACAATAGAGTTGTGGAACCACCTGATCCCTTGCCGAACTCAGAAGTGAAACGCAACATCGCCGATGGTAGTGTGGGGTTTCCCCATGTGAGAGTAGGTCATCGTCAGGCTTCTAAATAAAAGAAAGGGCTACCCAAACGGGTGGCCCTTTTTTTATTTATACATCTAGCACAGACATAGTGCCGAACATCGTGGGAGTAGGGTGAGGAGTGGTCGCCGCAGGGGACGCAAAGCACTGCTTTGCGAGCGACGAACGCCTCGCCGAGGATGGCGAGGCCGGGGCCTGATCGAACACACTGAAGCTGCGCCAAGGACGGCGACACCACAGCCAATCGCCCCTGCATACAGGCTTCTAACTAAAAGAAAGGGCTACCCAAACGGGTGGCCCTTTTTTTATTTACGGCCATCACAAAGAGCTAATGCCGAACATCATGTGAGCAGGGCCAAGCCATGCGTTGACGAAGCAACGCTTCGTGCTTGGCTTGGCGACCGGCCAGGGATGGCTGGGCCGGGGCCCGATCGAGCACACTGAAGCTGCGCCAGGGGCGGCGACACCACAGCCAATCGCTCCTGCATAAAGGCTTCCAATTAAAAGAAGGGGCCACCCAAACCGAGACCTTTTTACTTGCAAAGTACACTCGCGGCGACTGACAAACACATCCGTGGACCGGCGGTGTCGCTGGCAATCCGCTCCGCGGAGTAAGCGCCTGGATCCATGAGCGCAGCAAGCCGCGACCAGCAGCGGAATGCAAAATATCTTGGCGGGCGTCGATGCGGCGCGACTCAATTTCGATCCAGATCAACAAGCCCCACTTTCCACCGATGTTTTTTTGCGCGCCAGTCGTGGGCCGGCATCAGACCGGCGCTCGCGCTTACTATCCCACTGTTATACACAGCTCTATCCATGCTTTCTGTTAGTAACCAAGATCTCATTTCATCAGTAGCTGTGCGGATTCTAAGCGGTGTTTTTTTGCGCGGCCGCGGTGCCACTAAGGTAAATCAGGGCTTCGCGTGACTGTCCCATAGTTATTCACAGCTCTATCCATGCATTCTGTTGGTAACGTTAAAATCATTTAAAATATGTGCGCTGTTTGCGGCCGAAAGCCAAAGCCAACCTATTAAGAAGTAGTCCCTTTCAATGCAACGTATTCAGTCCTCCCTCGACAAAACATTTTCCCTCTCCCGTATCGCAATGGGCCTCTGGCGTTTAGCCGATTGGCAATTTTCGGCCCGGCAAACTGTGGAATTAGTCGAGCAGTTGCTCGAGCAGGGTGTGACGACATTCGACCTGGCAGATATCTACGGTGATTACCGCTGCGAGCAGCTGTTCGGTGAGGCGCTTAAAGTGAAGCCGGAATTGCGCGAAAGAATGGAGATCGTTTCCAAGTGCGGCATCAAGTTGGTGGGCAGTGGAAACAGGTATGCGCTCAACCATTACGATACCAGCGCTGAGCACGTCACCGCGTCAGTTGAATCCAGTCTGCGCAAAATGGCAATCGAGCAGATGGATCTATTACTGATCCATAGACCCGACCCGCTGATGGATGCCGATGAGCTGGCGGGAGCGCTGGACAGGCTGGTGAATGATGGCAAGGTTCGAGCGTTGGGTGTTTCCAATTTCCTGCCACATCAGCTTGAGCTGTTGCGGTCCCGCATGTCGGTGCCTGTGATGGTGAACCAGATCGAGGTCTCTCTGCTGCACAGCGAACCCCTGTTTGACGGCCAACTGGATTATTGTCAGCGTGAGAGGGTGATACCCATGGCGTGGTCACCACTTGCCGGCGGGGCGCTGTTTAGCGGAGCGGGAGAGGCGGCTCTGCGGGTGCAGGCCTGCCTGGAGCAGTTATCTCAAGAGCTTGAGATGGAGCCCCAGCAGCTGGCCTTGGCGTGGTTGCTGAAGCATCCTTCCGGGGTGGTGCCGGTTCTGGGGAGTGGCAAGATTGCCAGGTTACGCAGTGGTATTGAGGCAGTGGAAAAGACTATGCCGCGGGAGGCCTGGTTTCGTTTGTTGCGTGCCGCCCGCGGCAGGGATATGGATTAACTGTCGAAGGCGTTGTCTGGCATCAAGTCGTAATTCTGTTGGCCCCTATCGAACTGCTCCAGCGGTGCCAATTGAGCCGGGACGGAGAGTTGGCGCAAGGGTTGGTCGTTACGCCAGTCCATCACGTACAGCTCGTCCCCAGCTATGTCGTGCAGTAACGCTTCGAATTCCGTCGCTGCGGCGGCGATCAATGACTGGTACTCGAGGTGGTCCCCCAGCTTGATAAAGCGGTATTCACCTTCCGCCTGCTCGATACGCAGCCAGCCGGATCCCCGCTTTTTGTCCGCTTCGCCGATAACCACCGGTCCTTCCTGATCCTTGAAGAGCGCGCTTAATTTAATACGAGAGTCCGGCTCTATGGGTGTGCCGACCCAAATCCAGCCGGACAGCCCCATACGGCTCAACTGCCATTCGCTGAGCCAAACGGTCTGGTCGTCATCGAGACGAAACTCGCTGTATTCGCGCTGACCTGCACGGCGGTCAATATTGATTTCAGCGCCGGGGTTTTCCCTGCGGAAGTTGTGTAGCTGCTGGGTCATCTCGTAATTGACTTCCCAGCGTTTCTTCAGCCGCCACTGAATAGGGTATTGGCCCCACTCGACGATATATTCCTCGCCGTCACGTACCGTCTTTGCCACCCGCCAGAAAGCGCCATCGATAAGGATGCAGGTATCACCGGGCTTGCTGCCTGGGGCGATGATGCTGCACTCCGGTGACGGCTCCGAGGCATTGACCACGTGTTCACCCCGCCCCTCAATGACCTCGTACCAGGGGAATCCATGGCGCAGGGGCGGTGGGAAGGCAAGCGGTGGGCGTCCGGCCAGCAGGCGGCGAAACAGTACCGACTTATCTATCTCCAGGTCAGAAAGCGTATAGCCTTCCTTCTGCGTGATCTGCCCCCAGGCAAACGCCGCCCGAATTAGTTGTTTTTCTCGATCTGAAAAGCTCATGAGTGCAAGCAAAGGCGTAAGCAAAGCGAAACCTTACCACTGTGGACCCAGCCACGCTAATGCTATCGGGGCGGCGGTGTCAGGGGTGACGGCAGAAAGAGCAAAAGTTCGATAGACTGACCCTCTTTCCATTGATTGTTAACGGGAGAAATGGTCGTGGTATGGATGCGACGGCTGCTGTTTGTTGCAGTTCTTTCTTGCGGATTGGGTGTGCCGGGATCGGTAGTTGGCCAGGATGAGCCGGTATCCAGCACCTGCTATTTGGACGGCTGGGGCGACTCGTTGCTTTGCTACCGGATATCGGTGGGTGCGGACGCGAACGCAATCGAGCTTTCTGTGACTGTGGCGCCGGCGGTCAACGATGCTGGCCGTGAGCCGCTATACCTTCTCGCCGGTGGGCCGGGGCAGGCTGCCAGCGATCTCGCGCCCCTGCTGAATGCATTCCGGCGGATCAACCGGGAGCGCGATATCGTGATGGTGGATCGCCGCGGTGCCGGGCTGTCGGCAGCGTTTCGCTGTGGATTCGAAAGGGAAATGCCCGCGGATCTGCAGTCGTTTTCCCGCCAGCTGGCCCAATGCTATCTACGCCGTCCACAGTTTGCTGAGGCGCTCAGCAGCCGTCAGGCTGTTGAGGATTTGGAGCGGGTGCGCAAAACCCTCGGCCACCATCGCATAGCCCTCTGGGGTGGCTCCTGGGGTACCCGCACGGCACTGCTCTATCAGCAGTGGTACCCGGAAGCACTGAGTGCGCTGGTGCTGGATGCCGTCGCACCTATAGATACCAAGGTATTTTTAACCGCGACGGCCGCCGAGCGCGCAATGCAGCGGCTGGAACGGGACTGTGCGCGCGATGCCATTTGTGCAGGCTTCGGCGACTGGCGGAGCGAGCTCGATCAGTTGCTGGCGAACTGGAGCGGCGAACGGGCCGCGCAGTTTCCCGACCCGGTTACCGGCGTGCGCGGGGCCCAGCCGGTGCCGCGCTGGGTATTGGCGAACTCGATTCGCACCGCCCTTTACGATCCGGCTGCCGCGGCACAGTTGCCCTATGCTGTTCACCAGGCGAGCCGCGGCAACTATCTGCCGCTGTCGGGTATTAGTGGCTTGTTCCTGAACACCACCGATAGTATGGCCATGGGCTTAACCTTTTCCGTGGCCTGCGCCGAGGAATTGAATCGCATCACCGCCGATGAAGTGGCCGCGGATAGTACCGGATCCTTTCTCGGCTCCGCTTTCTTCGACCTGTTTTACAGCGGCTGCCAGGCCTGGCCGGTCAGCGCGAAGCCGTACAGTGCCCCCGAAGAGCGCGCACACCCCGTGCTGCTGATCTCCGGTGAGGCGGATCCGATTACGCCCCCCGACTATGCCGAGCGGCAGCTGGTATATCTTTCCAACAAGCAGCACCTGATCGTGCCGGGCGGGGGCCATATCAATTCAGGCCGCGGCTGCATACCGGATCTGATAGCGCGTTTCCTCAATGCACCGCAGGATTCGCTGGACCAAGGTTGCGTAGCGGAAATCCGGCGGCCGCCCTTTATGGTTGACGCCTTCGGTCCGGCGTTGGGCAAAGGTGTCGGCGTCGAACGGCAAGGAGGTCAGCGGTGATCAGTGTGGAATCGGTAGATAAACAGTTTGCCGGCCGGCAGGTGCTGAACGCCTGCAGCTTCACGGTGCCGGATGGCAAGATTACCGCATTGCTCGGTGCCAACGGTGCCGGCAAAACCACTTGTCTGCGCATTATGACCGGACTGCTGCGCGCGGATGCCGGGCGCGTTCTGCTCGGCGGTGTCGATGTTGCCCGGCAGCCGATGGTCGCGCGTCGGCAGCTGGGTGTGGTCGGTGATCGCGAGGGGCTGTATGAACGTCTGACCGTCGCCGAGTATCTGTCGCTCTTCGCCAGAATACAGGGGCTCGCCGGGGTGGATCTCAAGCGGGCCTTGCAGGCAGTGCGCGAGGAGCTTGAGCTGGACGATCTGTGGCTGCGCCGCACCCGCGGTTTTTCCCAGGGGGAGCGCATGAAAGTCTCACTGGCGCGCGCACTGGTGCACCGACCACAGCACCTGATCCTCGATGAGCCGACCCGGGGGCTGGATGTGTTGGCTGCGCGGCTGCTGCGCAGGACGCTGCTGCGACTGCGGGCTCAGGGCACAACTATCCTGTTTTCCAGTCACGTGATGTCAGAAGTCTCCGAACTCTCGGATCGGGTACTGGTCATGGCGGGTGGCCGCATCGTCGGCGGCGGTTCGCCGGACGAACTGATTCAAAAGAGTGGCTGTGACAATCTGGAAGACAGTTTTGTCGCGCTTGCCTATGGTGCGGCAACGGATCGGCGCACACAGGAGGAGCCGGCGTAATGGCAGTGGCGAATATCTTTTCGGGGCAAATGGCTGCCCTGTTGCGCAAGGAATTTCTGGAAGCCTGGCGCGATCGGCGCGCCCTGTGGATGGCGATCTGTTTTTCGCTGCTGTTCCCGGTGCTTCTGGCCGGCTCCACGATCTTCTTTGTCAAGAAACACACCGAAGAAACTACGCGACTGGCGCTGCTGGGCGGCGACAGTGTGCCGGTGCTGGAGCAGCAGCTGCGCGGTGCCAGTCTGGAGGTCGATGTCGTTGCGCAAGGTGAACCGCGTGCGCTGCTCGCCGATGGTTACGACCTGGTGCTGCAGGTGGGCGAGGATTTTGTCGAAGGCTATCGCAACTTCCGTGCGCCGAAGTTGTATCTTTATGTCGACAGCTCCTCCACTTCCTCCGGGCGCGCCGAACGCCATCTACAGGAACGTCTCGGCAGCCTGCAACAGCTAATCGTGAGTCAGCGCCTCACCGCCCGCGGCGTTGCGCCACAACTGCTGGCGCCCTGGCAGCTGCAGGTGCGCGATATCAGCACGCCGTCGAGTCGCGGCGCCCTGATTCTCGCCATGGTGCCGGGGCTGCTGATCCTGACGCTGTTTGTGGCGAGCCTCGCCACTTCCGTGGATACCTCGGCCGGAGAGCGCGAGCGCCTCAGCCTGGAAACTCTGTTGTTGCAGCCGCTGCCCGGTTGGCAATTGATTGTCGCCAAGACCCTCGCCGTGGCCAGTATGGGCTGGCTGGGTGCGCTGTTGGCGATAGCCGCCCTGGTGACTCTGATGCCGCTGATGCCTCTGGCCGAGCTGGGTATTCAGCAGGCTACTACGGTCTCCGGCGTGATCACCATGGGTCTGTTATTGTTGCCATTGGCACTACTGGTGGCCGTGGTGCAGATTCTTCTCGCATTGCGCTCGCAATCGTTCAAGGATGCCCAGACCCAGTTGAGTATTTTGCAGTTGGCGCCGGTCACATTGTTGATGGTGCTGGATATGTCGCGGGTAGAACTGGGTGAGCCCTTCTGGCAACTGGTGCCCCTGGTCGGGCAGCAGCAATGGCTCAAGGGGCTGCTGGTGGGAGATACAGTGTCCCTGCCTCTGGTGGTGGCGGGATCGTTGGTATGCCTGATGTTGGTGGGTGTTTCTGTTGCCGTCGGCGCCCGCGCCCTGCGCCGCGAGAGTCTGCTCGGGGCCGTTTAGGAACTGAATTGAGTGTAGAGATGGCATGACTGATTCCCGTGAAGGCCTTTTGAGCATAGATCTGCAGGCGATCGGTGAGAACTATTTGCAGCTCTGCGGCCGCCTGGCCAGTGGCAGTCACTGTGGTGCCGTGGTCAAAGCGGATGCCTACGGCCTTGGTATGACAGAGGTGGCGCCCGCTTTATATCGACGCGGCTGCCGGAATTTCTTTGTTGCCACCCAGGCAGAGGGGGAGCGCCTGCGGGCTGCGCTCGGCGACGATGTGAATATAGTTGTGCTGACCGGTGTGCGCCGCGGTGCCGAATTGGATTGCGCGCGCGCGGGACTGATACCGACCCTGTTCACCCTGCAGCAGTTGCGCAACTGGGTGGACATCTGCGCACAGGCGAATATAGATGCCCTCTGTGCGGTGAAGGTGGATTCGGGCATGACCCGGCTGGGCATGACGCCGGAGGAGTTTGACCAGCTGCTGGCCAATCGCGAACTGCTGCATGCGGCCAATATCTGGATGCTGCTCAGCCACCTGGCCTGTGCTGACGAGCCGCAGCATCCGCAGAACCGCATGCAGCTTGAGAGTTTCAAACGTGCCGGCGAACGATTGCGCGCGCAGTGTCCGGATGTGTTGTTGAGCCTTGCCAACTCGTCGGGCATTTTTCTCGGCGAGGAGTTCCATTTCGATATCGCGCGGCCGGGTTCGGCCCTCTACGGCATCAACCCGCGACCCGGCTCAGAGAACCCGATGCGAGCGGTGGTGTCGTTGAGCCTGCCGATAGTGCAAAAGCGCCATGTCAGCCGCGAACAGGCGGTTGGCTACGGCGCGACCCAGCATGCCGCTGCCGGCAGCTGGCTGGCGGTGGCGCGAGGAGGCTATGCCGACGGTATACTGCGCGCCCAGGGCGGCCGCGGCTGCGGTTGGGGTTGCGGCAGGCGACTGCCGATAATCGGCCGTGTGTCGATGGATTCGACCACCTTTGACATCAGCGCACTCGATGACGCCGAACGCGATGCACTGGAGTCCATCGAGGTTCTCAACGATGAGTTGACCGTGGACGAGGTGGGGGGATACGCCGGCACCATCGGCTACGAAATTTTGACGAGCCTCGGCCACCGCTATTATCGCCGCTATTTGGGAAGCTGAATTTGCAAAGCTCTAATTCGAATAGTCCCCTCGAAGCTCTGCGCCCGGTGCTCAACCTGCTTGCCGACGGCGAGGTACACTCGGGTGAGGCCCTCGGTGCTGCCCTGGGAGTGAGCCGGGCGGCAGTATGGAAACAGTTACAGAAACTCGAGCGCTACGGTCTTGGGTTGGAGTCGGTCAAAGGGCGCGGCTATCGCCTGCCCGGGGGGCTGAACTTGCTGGCGCCCGCGGCGATCGAGGCGGCGCTGCAACCCGAGGCGCGGGACCTACTGCAGCAATTGATCCTGTGCGACGAGGTGGATTCGACCAACGCCCAGCTGCTGATCCGTATGGAGCAGGGAGGTGGGCACGGGGTGGCCATGTTTGCCGAGCGGCAGACTGCCGGCCGCGGTCGCCGCGGGCGCACCTGGGTCAGTCCCTTCAGTGGGGGCATCAACCTGTCCATCGGCTGGCAGTTCAGCGGCGGTGTGCAACTGCTGGAAGGGCTGAGCTTGGCCGTCGGTGTCGCCCTGGCGCGCGCGCTGGCGGAATTCGATGTCCCCGACGTGCGTCTTAAGTGGCCCAATGACGTCTGGTGCCGCGAGCGCAAGCTGGCCGGGGTGTTACTGGAGCTGAGCGGAGACCTGACCGATCGCTGTGCGGTCGTGGTGGGGGTGGGGCTGAATGTGGGGCTGCGCGGCGACAGTGCGGCCGCTATCGACCAGCCCTGGATAGATCTGCAGAGTGTGCGCCCCGGTATCGATCGCAACCAGCTGGCGGCGGCGATGCTGAATCGACTACTGCCACTGTTGCGCGATTATCCCGAGCGGGGTTTTGGCGCTTACCGCGAGGCCTGGTTGGCACTCGATCAGTTTGCGGGGCGTCCGGTGCGGTTGCAGTCTGCGAGTCGAGCGTGGGTTGGGACGGCTGCCGGTGTCGATATGTCCGGTGCGCTGATCCTGGATATGGACGGGGAGCAACAAGTGTTTCACGGTGGTGAAGTTTCCCTGCGGGAGGCGCCGTGATACTCGAACTGGACCTCGGCAACACCCGCGGCAAATGGCGCCTGCTGGACGGCGACGGGGTGCGGGCGCGCGGCAGTATTTCCATCGCCGCACTGAAAAATGACGAGCTACCGGATAGCTGGCTCGAGTTAAGGCCGCAGCGGGTGCGGGCGGCGAATGTCGCCGGTGCGGCGGTGGCCGATGCGCTGACCGCTGCTGTGCACCGCCGGTTTGCGCTGCCGGTGGAATTTGCACGGGTGGCGTCGCAGTGCGCCGGCGTGACCTGCGCTTATCAAAACACGGAGCGCCTGGGGGTGGATCGCTGGTTGGCCGTACTGGCGGCCCATCACAAGGATCCCCGCGCGGCCCTGATTGTCGACTGCGGCAGTGCCGTCACTCTCGACTTACTGGATAATGGCGGCTGTCACCTGGGGGGCTATATCGTCCCGGGGCTCAATTTGATGCGCCGGGCCCTGTATCAGGATACGGATGCGGTCAAGGTGCCGCCGGCTTTCGCGCCGGATATGTCGCTCGCGCCAGGGCGCGACACGGATGAGGCCGTTAATCGCGGCCTGGTGGTCATGGTGCTGGGGGCGATAGATCGAGCCATGGCAGAACTTGGCTCCCCAGAAGTGGAGCTGCCGCAGTTATGGTTGACCGGTGGCGACGGCCCCCTGTTATCCGCCCTGTGCCAGTGGCCGCATCAGCTGGTGCCGGAGCTGGTACTGGATGGGCTGGCGCTCAGTAACCCTTAATCATTCTTATAAATTTATGCGCTGGATAGTTTTCGCACTGTTGTTTGTCAATCTCGTGCTGTTCGCCTGGTTTCAGACCGCGGGCCGGCCGGCCGTATCCCCTGTGCCGGCTGGCGGGACATCGATGGTCGAAGAGGGGGCGCGCCTCGCACTGGTCAGCGAGGTGTCGCGGCAGCAGTTGATGGCCAGGCAGCCGCCCCAGTCCCAGCCGACAAAGCCAAAGCCTGAACCGGCGGCAGAGCAGCTCTGCACTCTGCTGGGCCCCTTTGCGGAGGAGTATCAGGGGCAAGATATCGTTGAGCGGCTGCAGGCGTTACAGGTGGACGGCAGTCTGCGCGAGATCGAAATGGAGGGAGAGATGCGCTACTGGGTTTTCCTGGCGCCGCTGAACTCCCGTCGCGAGGCCTTCCGCAAGCTGCGCGAGCTGCAGGCAGCGGGGGTGGACAGTTATGTGATTCCGAAGGGTTCCCTTGCCAATGGCATATCCTTCGGCATCTTTACCGAAGCCGATCGGGCGGAGTCCCTGCTGGCGGAGCTGCGCGACCAGGGGGTCGATGCGCAGTCCCGTGAAGAGCCGCAGACTTATCTCGAGCGCTGGGTCGTGCTGGCGCCGGGAGCCGCGGAAAAACTGGCGGAAGATTTCTGGCAGCAGCTGCAGGCGGAATACCCGCAGCTGGACCGTCGCCAGAACCTTTGTGCCGAAGTAGTCGGTGACTAGCATCCTGTCGATGGTATGCCGCAATTGGGCGCTACGCGCGCCTGTACCGGATGCCCCATCGCAATGGCCGACGGATTTCACGGTCAAACCGCTTTCGGCTTTGCGAATCATCAGTCTTGAAAAGACTGTTGCGTGTCAGCAGAACATCCCATAGAATCCCGCCTCCACTTAAGGGGTCGAAAATGATTTCTTGGGTGAGGGACGAAGCTGGCGTAGCTCAGTTGGTAGAGCAGCTGACTTGTAATCAGCCGGTCGGGGGTTCGACTCCTCTCGCCAGCTCCATTTTTGTCCCGCGCGTTGTTGCACTTTAAGTTCCGCAGATAAGTGTGTGAATTTGAAGGAAAAATTGTTGACAGCGCAGCGGTCGGTGTAGAGAATACACGCCGCTTCCAGCAGGGGTTCCCGAGTGGCCAAAGGGATCAGACTGTAAATCTGACGCGAAAGCTTCGGTGGTTCGAATCCACCCCCCTGCACCATTTCTAGATGCCGTAAGGTGTCGCCAGCGGAAGGTTGGAGCCTTTTGCTTGGAGGTTCCCGCATGCGGGCATAGTTCAATGGTAGAACCTCAGCCTTCCAAGCTGATGATGCGGGTTCGATTCCCGCTGCCCGCTCCATACTTAGTGTGGGGTTAAGGTGGGGATAAGTCGCCGGGATGGTGGCGAGGTGAGTGGTCGAGGTTGGCCGCTTATCGATACGGTGGCCCTTTGGGGTGCCGGATGTTGGCAGTAATATGCTCATGTAGCTCAGGGGTAGAGCACACCCTTGGTAAGGGTGAGGTCGGCGGTTCAAATCCGCCCATGAGCTCCATTTTATGGCCGCGGGGGCAGGTGCCTCTGCGGCTATTTGTATCCGGGGTCTGGGTTTTTTTCCGGGGTCGGATGCGCCTGTTCTGGACGTAGGTTGCGCGGATAGTGCGTGCCTATATTAGGAGGCTGCAATGGCAAAAGAAAAGTTTGAACGTTCCAAGCCCCACGTAAACGTGGGCACCATCGGTCACGTTGACCACGGTAAAACCACCCTGACTGCAGCGCTGACTCGCGTTTGCTCCGAAGTTTGGGGCGGCGCAGCCGTTGCTTTTGACGGTATCGACAATGCTCCGGAAGAGCGTGAGCGCGGTATTACCATTGCTACCTCGCACGTAGAGTACGAGTCCCCGAACCGTCACTACGCGCACGTAGACTGCCCGGGACACGCCGACTACGTTAAGAACATGATCACCGGTGCTGCCCAGATGGACGGCGCTATCCTGGTTTGTTCTGCAGCTGACGGCCCCATGCCGCAGACCCGCGAGCACATCCTGCTGTCCCGTCAGGTAGGCGTACCGTACATCGTGGTATTCCTGAACAAAGCCGACATGGTCGACGACGAAGAGCTGCTCGAGCTGGTAGAAATGGAAGTTCGCGAACTTCTGGACCAGTACGAGTTCCCGGGTGACGACACCCCGATCATCGTTGGTTCCGCCCTGATGGCCCTGAACGGCGAAGACGACAACGAAATGGGTACTACCGCTGTTAAGAAGCTGGTTGAAACCCTGGACGAGTACATCCCGGAGCCGGAGCGTGCGGTAGACCAGCCGTTCCTGATGCCGATCGAAGACGTATTCTCCATTTCCGGTCGCGGTACCGTAGTAACCGGTCGTGTAGAGCGTGGCATTATCCGTACCGGCGACGAGATCGAAATCGTTGGTATCAAGGACACCACCACTACCACCTGTACTGGTGTGGAAATGTTCCGCAAACTGCTCGACGAAGGTCGTGCTGGTGAGAACATCGGCGCCCTGCTGCGCGGCACCAAGCGTGACGAAGTAGAGCGTGGTCAGGTACTGG